>NZ_JAXSQW010000002.1:0-466579 GCF_043421595.1 Leptothoe sp. ISB3NOV94-8A
TCAAGTAGAGCATGCCTTTTCTCAAATAAGCTTTCAATGCCTTCAGATTTTCTGTCCAGACAATGAAACAGCCCTGCTTACCAAGGGGGGATTAAGGGGGGATAAGGCAGGATTTCGAACTCTCTTCTGAGAGATATATACACAGCCTCCTTCTCAACAGAGAAGCTCTATAGCTCGCGAGAAAAGAATATATAGGTTTAGATCATTTATTTTCGGAGTGCATTCAATGTTAGAAACCCTCTCTACCCCATCAGAACTGACCGATCTACAAGAACAGATTCTCGCAGGTATCACCCAAGAGAAATGTGTGCAGCTGATCAAAGACCTGGTACCCACCGGACAACCGGGCTGTGGTAATTCCATTGACCCGGAAGCTCCCATGGCCCATGAGGAAGATATCTCACGACAGGTGGGACAGCACCTACAGTCCTTAGGGTTAGATGTGGAATGGGTATCGGCCATTGAAGGTAGACCCAATGTAGTCGGTCGCTGGAATGATGGACTACCCGGACCTTCTCTCATTTTTAACGATCATCTGGATACTTACCCCTCCTGTGATCCAAAAGAGTGGCATATGTCGGGACATAACCCCTACAACGCTACCCTGCGCGGCAAGTATCTCTACGGTCGAGGCACATCCGATACCCGTGGCAATATGACCTGCCAGCTGATTGCCATTGAGATGCTGCGTCAGGCCGGGGTAAAAATCAACGGCGAGCTGATTTGTGCCTACACTGTAGATGAAGAGCGCCATGGCAAGGCAGGCGCGCTACATTTGTTAAATGACTACGGCCTCACTGCCGATTATGAGATTACGGCGGAGCCCACCTCCTGGACCGAGGGAGACGACTGGGGCATTGGCATTGCCCTGGCTCACTCAGGCCTATGTTTGGTGGATATTGAGACCACGGGGGTGCGATCGCACATTTGGCGACCCGATGAAGGCGTCAATCCCGTATTGCACATGGCTCAGCTGATCGAGACATTGCGCAACACCACTTTTACCCATGACGCACCACAAATTTATGGCCCCACCCAGCCCAGCATTTGCCCAGTCAAAATAGAAGCCGGACAAATTGGGGAAGGGCAGTTTACCCCACCCTCTTGTAAGGCCAGGGTGTGGGTCATTGGCCTGGTGCCCGGCATGACCTACGAGTCCATTGTGCAAGATATGGAAACGGTGATTGCTGAACTACAGGCTAAGGACCCCACCTTTCAGGCGACGATTACCCAGGTAGAAGGAGAGACGTTTGTGCCTGCCTCCATAGAGGTATCAGAAGATGCAGAGCACGTGCAGGCATTATCGAGGGCATACCAGCAGATCTTAGGTAAAGATCCCGTACTCTATCGCAAGAATGCCTACTGCGATACGCTCCGCTTTGCCCACAGTGGAATTCCGTCCATTACCTTTGGTCCGGGTGAAGACGGCTGGCCGCCGGTAAATGAGTTTATCGATATGGACAAAGTTGTAGCAGCAACAAAAATCTATGCATTGTTTCTGTTGGACTTTTTCAAGGTAAATCAAAATTAGCCAGGGCTAACCAAGGAAGACATAAGACCAGATTTCCAACAGACAGTCCATCTCACACACGCCCTAGCTTTGCTAGGGTTTTTTCTTTTGATTATGAATACCCATCAAATAACGGTTCCGGCTCAACCCTATCCTCTAAAGCTCGACCTGGCGCAGACAGCACTGTTGGTCATCGATATGCAAAACGACTTTTGTACGCCGGGTGGGTGGGCCGATTGTAAAGGGTTTGATGTGAGTCAGACTCAGAAGCCGATTAAGCCTTTGCAAACATTACTACAATCATTGCGGCAAACATCCGTGACGATTATTCATACTCGTGAGGGGCATCGTCCGGATTTAAGTGATTGTCCACCCCATAAGCTGGCGCGTTCTAAAAAACAAAACGCAGAAATTGGTAGTGAAGGAGCCATGGGGCGGTTGCTAACCAGAGGTTCCAAAAGTCACGATTTTGTGGATGCGCTACAGCCAATATCAGGGGAAATTGTTTTAGACAAGCCAGGGAAAGGGGCCTTCGTAGCAACGGATTTGGATTTAATTTTACGACAGCGAGATATTCGAAAGCTGTTACTCACGGGAGTAACAACAGAGTGCTGTGTGCATACGACACTGAGAACGGCCAATGATTTAGGCTATGAATGTTTGCTGCTAGAAGATTGTTGTGCCTCGTTAAATCCGGAGTTTCATCGAGTGTCAGTGGCAATGACACAGACGATTTTTGGATGGGTAACAACGTCTGGGCAAGTGCTGACAGCTGTCAATCTACAGGATATTTGACAGCTCCTTTTGATGTGATTACTATGTAATTACAGTTCGTGTTTGCAGTTATCTAGATATGGGCACAGTTATCAAAACTCGAATCGTTAAAATTGGTAACTCACAAGGTGTTCGCATTCCTAAGCTCCTCTTAGAGCAAAGCGGTATTCATGAAGAAGTAGAAATTGAAGTACAGGGTGATTGTCTGACTATTCGCACAGCGCAGTGTTGGCGTGCTGGATGGGATGAAGCCTTTGCTGCAATGGCTGCGAATCAAGATGATGTCCTTCTAGATGAAGTCAACGCTACTGACTGGGATCAATCTGAATGGGAATGGTAGTGAATCGTTTTGATGTTTTTCTGGTTAATCTAGATTCCACTGTTGGTAGTGAAATTCAGAAAATGCGACCCTGTGTGGTTATCTCACCAGATGAGATGAATCGTTATATTGCTACGGTTATCATTGCTCCAATGACTACAAGAGGTAAGCAATATCCCACCCGTGCGGTTTGTCAATTTCAGGGTAAGAGTGGGCAAATTGTTTTGGATCAAATCCGCACAGTCGATAAGAATCGATTGGTTGAAAAGCTTGGTCGAATTAGTGAAGATGAGCAAAAAATGCTGCTTGCTATTTTAGCTGAGATGTTTGCAGAATAGTTTGCTTAACAAGGGTTTGCAATGGATTTAGGTGTTGTGGCAGGACACGTGTAACTCCCCTATGTTGGGACCTATTGGTCAGATGTGATGCATAAGTATTCTGATTTCCATGCTTATGCGTCAAACATTGAATATAAGTTCTGTGAATTGGGGTAGTATCCTGCAAACGTGACGGATAATATCCGGCATTATGGAGCTTATCCGCAAGCTCATAATTTTGACATTATCTCACTACCTGATCATTTGAAATGATTAATGACGAACAAGCAAGGACTTTACTAAGCGAATGTGAGCTGTGGCTCGGTACCAACCTAGATAGCCTTAGAAAAAAATTAAGGAATGATCATGAAAACACAAAGCCGATGCTTTGGGAATTAATTGTCTTGCACGCAACTGCTAGTTCTATTGTCTCAAGATATAATAAAGAAATAAGCAAAGAGCAAAGCATAGCTGCTCTAATTCAACACGAACCGACTGATGCAGCACCAGATATTTTTTTACAGCCTCATGATTGTCAACCCTTTTATATTGAGATCGCCCATATTCAACCTCGGAATCAACAAGAAGAAGAAGAAGTAAAACATTTTCACAGGTGGATTAAGCAAGAGTTATCTAGAAAAGGAATTCTTTATACAAACTCATTAGGAATTCGCCTCATTCCTGCTGATGATAGAAAGGATGTCCAAGTACCACCGCAAAATCGTTGGAAAAAACAGCTTAAGACAAATAGCTGGACAGCTTTTGTAACCGAACTCTTATCGCAAAAACTGCCATCCACATGGCACGTTGAGGAAGCAAATGTAATTGTTGAGGCTAGAATTAGTAGCTCTTCTTCATTCCCAGCACAAAATATTCCAGAGAGAGCTACAGATAACCCAATTTATAAAACTATCGAGCGTAAGGCAGGACGACAGGCTAAACGAACTTGGGAGGGAAAATATGGCAGTAAGGAACCGCTTGTTCTAGTTATTGGTGCTTCCGAAAGTCTTCATCAAATAACAGGTCATGATGCACTTTCCTCTAGGCAACTACAAAAAGCTGTTTATTCGGCCCTAGCAGACACAGATAAATGGGATTGGACTACGATCCTCAATTTGACGGATAATCGCTCTTGGTCTTGGGCTATGCATCGGCAACGTGTTAGCGGTTCTGGATTTATTTCAGCAGTAGTGATTGTCACTGTCAGCAATGAATATTCTAGATTGGGATATGGATGGCAAAAGAAAGCAAAGCACCTAATTATAAAGAACCCTCATCCTACTGTTTCAATAACAGCAGAGCAGGAACAATTTTTAGAAAAAATAAACTTTAATCAGATTAAATACGGGCATGGACGGGAACAGTGGGAGCAATTGCCAAAGAATCAAATCAATCCTACTCCTTCGTTAAATAGGTATCTAATAGAGTCCGAAGGATTTTCTGCCTGCTTTGGAGAAGATTCTGCTTTCTATATTGAAATTCCATGCCAACTCTTTGCTCGTTTCTTAGTTGGAGATATTACTGCTGATGAGGTTTGGTGTAACTATCGCTTAAGTATTAACAGTGACAAATCTTCTACACGATCTTTGGAAGAAACAATTGGTAGCTGCCTGAAGGCAGCAGCCAACATTAGGCAACCAATAGTTAATGTTGTGTTCATACAAGGAGATTCTAAATCGAGAAAAGGAGCACGTATTAGGCTGGAATTTGGCACATTGGCTGATTCTTATAGGAATAGGAAGAAATGCCTTAAGAATTCTATAAAGTCTGATACTGCCTGTGCTTTTAGTGTCACCCTCTCTACCTATCTCTTAACTTGTCTCTTGGCGGGGAAAACAACAGCTGAGGAAGCATGGAAAGGGGAAGGGCAGCAGGAAATTGGCGATTCTCTGAGAAATGCAGTGAACAAAGGTCAAGAAATTATAGATTCAATTTTAATTCAAGATGCTTCTGAACCTGAGTGTGAACTATCAATTACTTTCAGGTTTGGAGAAGCTGTGAATGCTTCAATTCGTGAAGATAAGAAAGTGCTGAGAGAGATCAAAAGACAGAACAAGCAAAAGAAGTTGGGTTAGCAGAGCAAAGAAGGGTGCGTTGCTTGCTACAGATAACTTGTGCACTGATTCTGGCATTAGAACGCACCGCTTTCGCTATAGCCCTTTAGAGTCTGTAAAATTGAATTAATGAGGAGGTAAAAATGAGTTTATCCATCATTGATCAAGTCATTGAGCAGCTAAGCAATATGCCGCAGTCCTTGCAGCAGCAAGTTCTGCAATTTGCCCGTATATTGGGCCAAGTCAGACTTCAAAGCACCCCTGGCCAAAAGTTGCTTAAGTTTGCTGGTTCTATCCAATCGGATGATCTAACTCTAATGCAGGATGCTATTGAGGAAGGTTGCGAACAGGTAGATTTGGATGAGTGGTAGCTACTTACTCGATACCAACATCATTATTGGACTCTTTGCTGGGCAAGCATCAATCATTGATCAGCTGCAACAAGACTTTTTAGCGAATATACGTTTACTGCTCGCTACGTCCCATTACAGCTAGGCCAATGCCACCTAAAATCAGCAAAGACGCCAAGACCAATCGTGCGCTCAATGTCTCTTGCAAAAATAAAATTCCCCCTAATGCAGCGATCACAGGCACGGCTAACTGCACTGTTGCCGCCCGCGTTGCCGTTAGGCCCTTTAGCGCCGCATACCACATTGCATAGCCCACACCAGAGGCCAGCGCCCCTGATAACAATGCTAAAACCACACCCGTCAGAGTCAGGTGCATCTCCGATAGGCTGATCAGACTCACCCCAACGGTAAAGGGAACAGCCCGTACAAAATTAGTCGTTGTATAGGCTACTGGGTCCTGGCTTCCACGACCGAGCAGCGAGTAAAATCCCCAAGCGACACCTGCCATCACCATTAGGAGAGAACCCACCACTGGCGGCGCTGCCAAACCGGGTGATACCAGATATAACAATCCCATTAGCGCCAGTAGTAATCCTGCCCATTCCAACGGATGTGGCTTTTCTCCCTGTTTTAAGGCAGCTACAATCATCGTTACCTGCACTGAGCCAAAAAGAATTAAGGCTCCGGTGCCTGCGGCTAGTTGCAAGTATGAAAACGAAAAGGTAACTGCGTAGAGAAACAGCATCAATGCGGCTGTCCATTTGTCCTGGAGCTTTACAACAGACGTTCTTTGAGAGAACGTCATAATGGCTAACAACATGGCTGCACCAGAAACTAATCGCAGCGTCATAAAACTGGCTGCATCAATGGAGCCTGGACCCAGGGCCATGCGGGTAAGTAAAGAATTGGCGGCAAACGCCATTAGCGTGCAGCTAGTCAGAATTGACGTTTTCAGGGCAGGTACATGATAGGACATGGATTTAAGGTAAAGCCATTCCTGGTCTAAAAGCCAACGCGCTCAGTGCCTGAGGATCGTGAAACAACAAACAGATGCTTATAGAGCTGTTGTTGTCTGATTGATTATATGATTTTCTGTCCGATCTACAGTCGGAGAAAATGTATGATTCAAACCAGTAGCGATCGCAGCAAATACCTGTGACAAAGGAGCCTCTCCATCGGCTAAAGGTAAAGGTTGACCCCTATCACCTCCCTGACAGATCTGAGGATCGATAGGTACCTGGCCCAACAGCGGCACGGATAGTTCCTGGGCCATTTGCTCTCCCCCACCGCTACCAAAAATTGATGTGCGCTCCCCACAGCAGTCGCAGATCAAGTAGCTCATGTTTTCTACCAGACCGAGGACGGGCACGCCCACCTGACGAAACATGTGGATACTGCGTCGCACGTCTGAGACTGCCACCTGTTGCGGCGTTGTTACCATCACCACGCCGCAGATGGGGCTTTCTTGAATAATGGTAATCTGGGCATCGCCGGTACCGGGGGGCAGATCAATTAAAAGATAGTCTAACTCTCCCCAATCCACGTCTTGGATAAACTGGGTAATAATCTTATGGAGAACGGGACCACGCCAGGCTAAAGGATGGTCAGGCTCTGCCAGCAGTCCCACCGACATGACCTTAATACCATGGGCCTCCAATGGTTTGAAGCGCTGCCCCTCCGGTGTGTCAATCACCTCAACCGTAGTTTGAGCAAGTCCCAACATCTGGGGCACATTGGGACCGTAGATGTCAGCATCGAGCAGACCCACCTTGGCCCCGGTTTTTGTCAGGGCAGCGGCTAGATTCACAGCTGTGGTGGACTTGCCAACACCTCCCTTGCCGCTGGATACGGCCAGCGTCGTGTGCACACCAGGAATTGTGCAAATCTGAATGTAGGCTTTCTGACACCACTCTAAATCTCCCAGGGCTAACTGAGCTTGCTCCTTAAGGTCATGCTGATGGACACCGATATAAAGCTTCAGATACACATAGTTATCCACCACTCGCAGGTTTCGCACCATGCCCAGGTCAACAATGTTTTTGTTGAGAATCGGTTCAACCACCTGCTTGAGACATCGAATAGCCGCCTGTTTACGGATGGCTATCACCGGGCTATCGGGGATGGCATCGGGGGACTGGTGAGGGGCACGAACAAAGGGAGAATCATGGTTAGGCATTGGACGCTTCCGCTAGCTGATCCTGAATCTTTTGGATGGCCCGCTGAGAGAAAATCTGTACATCCCGATCTGGGTCATCGAGAGTTTGTTTTAGGGCTGGTAAGACTTCAGGATTACCCAAATTACCCAGGGCAATGGCGGCATCGCGTCGCACATCGGAATACTCGTCAGAAAGGGCTTTGATCAGTATGGGAATGGTCTCATTGGTGGCAACTTTCTGTAAGGCACGGGCGGTAAATTTGCGCACCTGCCAGTGGTCATCGGCCAATGCCTGGGTCAGGGCTGGTGTGGCCGCAGTGGTGGCATGGAGGTCGAGGGACTGGGCCGCATTGCGTCGTACCTGCCAATCTGGGTCATGTGCGATCGCACTACACAACATCGGCACCACCGCCTCATCACTCAAATACCCCAGGGTCAAAATAGCCGAACGTCTGACCTCATCATTAGTATCCTTAGCCAGGGCGAGGGCAGGCTCACAGCGCACCACCTGATTTAGATACCGCAGGGTAACAACAGAGGCCTCCCGCAGTACCGGATTCTCAGACTCAAAGAACGGCAGAATATAGGGCAACGCCTGGGCATCGTGAATTTTGCGCAGCAGGATCAGCACATTCAGCTGCACATTTTCGTCATCGACTTGAATCGCATCCAACAGCTTGAGTAAATCGTCAGGAGCGACCAGTTCTTTCAGGGCAGATAGGGCCTCTTCGCGCACCTCGGGTTCATGGTCAGACCTTAAACAGTCCAACAGCGGCGGGATAACCACTGGGTTTGCCATTTCCCAAAGAGCGGTTACGGCAATCTCCTGAACCCTCGGACTCTCATCATTCAAGCTCTGGATCAAGGCGTCAATGGCATCTTCATCCCCCAGGTGCTGTAGTGATTTGGCAGCCACCAAGCGGTCGTTGAGGTCTTGCGATCGCAACATTTCTACCCACTGCACCACTTCTGGATCAAGGTCGGTATGGGCCATGGTGAGTTTTTCTCCCTAACGCAGTAGAAACGGAATCTGAACAGTAATGGCATTGGTGGGACATTCTTTCTCACAGGGAAGGCAAAACCAACACTCGTCGTATTTCATATAGGCTTTGCCAGTCTCAGGGTTTTTTACCAACACATCCAGGGGGCAGACTTCGATGCAGGCCGTACATTTTTCGAGACATTTAGATTCGTCCACAATTACTGGGACATCAACACGCTGGGTGGTTAGAGCCATAGATGGGTTTCTCAATTAAAGAACAGAAATTTTTCGTCCTTTGTAGAGGCGTTCCATGGAACGCCTCTACAAAGGATCCCTACCGTACCGCCACGTCATACACTTCCTGCTGAAGATCCACCTCCACAATGTAAGGAGCCACCGGGCGCTTAAACATTTCCATCTTGCCCGATTCTGTTTTCTTTAAGTTCACATGACAGAACCATTCCTCATCATTTTTCTCAGGGTAATCCAGACGATAGTGATACAGTCCCCAACGACTCTCCTTACGATAAAGAGATGCCCGGGCCGCCATTTCGGCACAGTCTCGGATAAAGTGAACCTCCATACAGCGCATCAGCTCATGGGGGTCTCGGGCTCCCATCAAATCC
This sequence comes from Leptothoe sp. ISB3NOV94-8A, assembly GCF_043421595.1. Taxonomy (NCBI): domain Bacteria; kingdom Bacillati; phylum Cyanobacteriota; class Cyanophyceae; order Nodosilineales; family Cymatolegaceae; genus Leptothoe; species Leptothoe sp. ISB3NOV94-8A. The sequence continues at coordinate 9,088 of NZ_JAXSQW010000002.1, forward strand.
AGGGTTTCGTGATACCGCTCAAAGGCCGAGAGACCAATATCCATCTTGGTAGGAGATTTGGGCGGCTGTAGATAATCATTCACATAGCGACGCAGCTTATACTCCACCTGGGTGTGAGGCACGCCATCGGGGCGATCCAAGGGGGCATAGATGCGAGCTTTTTCTGTTGCGAGAAACTCTGGGTCGGGGTCCACATGCTCTAGGCCTTGTACATACTCCATGGCATTGATGCCGGACAGACGTCCAGAAACAAAGGCTCCAATCATGTAGTTGTGGGGCACGCTGGCCATATCACCAGCGGCGTAGAGACCGGGCACGGTGGTTTCAGCCTTGTCACTGACCCAAACGCCGGAGGCGCTGTGGCCACTGCAAAGACCGATCTCTGAAATGTTCATCTCCACCCCGTTGGTGCGGTAGTCTTCCCCTCGTCCTTCATGGAAACGCTCACGGCTGGGGCGTTCATTGGACCAGAGCACCCGCTCAATTTCGGAAATGGTGTCGTCATCCAGGTGATACATCTTCAGGTGTACCGGCCCCTTACCAGAGTTCAACTCTTTCCAGGTTTCCAACATCATCTGGCCACTCCAATAGTCGCAGCTGATGAAGCGATTTCCCTCGGCGTTGGCGGTGTAGGCCCCAAAGGGACTGGCCACATAGGCACAGGCGGGACCGTTGTAGTCTTTGATCAGAGGATTGATCTGAAAACATTCAATGTTGGTCAGCTCTGCTCCGGCGTGGTAGGCCATGGAATAGCCGTCCCCCGCATTGGTGGGGTTCTCGTAGGTACCATAGAGATACCCGGAGGCCGGTAGCCCCAGGCGACCGCAGGCCCCGGTACACAGCACCACGGCCTTTGCCTGGATAACAACAAAGTCTCCCTGGCGCACATCGAAGCCGACGGCTCCAATCACCCGCCCTTCTTTTACCATGACTCGCGTGGCCATTACCCGGTTGGTGACCCGCACCTTATGGCGTTTAACCTGGCGAGAAAGAATCTTTTTTAAATCTTTTCCTTCGGGCATGGGCAGTACGTACTTGCCCACGCGGTGTACCTGTTTGAGGTCGTAGTTACCTTCAGTGTCTTTTTGAAATTTAACACCCCAGCTTTCCAGCTCTTGGATGACTTCAAATCCCCAGCGCCCGGTTTGGTAAACATTTTTTTGCTCTAAAACGCCGTCGTTGGCGATGGTTATTTCTCTCACATATTGTTCTGGGGTGGAGTTGCCGGGGATCACGGCGGTGTTGACGCCATCCATGCCCATTGCGATCGCACCGCTACGACGAATATTAGCTTTCTCAAGGATTAAAACATCGGCATCGGGGTTAGCCTGCTTGGCCTTGATACCCGCCATCGTACCGGCGGTACCTCCACCAATCACTAAAAAGTCTGTTTGCAGATGCTGAGTATTCACACAAAAGTCCTCATTTCCAATAAGGTGATCAAACCTCAACCGGTTGGAGGCTCATCAAAAGCAAGCATTAGCTAGTACTTTCTTAAGCCATGGCTTCAGCGGTGTGGTTTCTATAGAAAACTCGCGGTCTAATCTAAAAATCTCAAGTGTCGAACATGGCTTCGTTAAGATGGCGTTGTTTAGAAATATGCATACTTTTCCATGTCCGTTATCCTTATTCTAAAGAGACTCAGTGATCGCCTCAAGATCCTTTGTATCAAAAAGCACTGTTTTTCGATTCAACTTTTTTATATACTCATAAAAATCAGAAATAATATGTTGAGCTGTACGGCCATTAACTTAGGTAATTAAGAGACTAATTAGAGAGGTTACTTGTGCCAAATTTGATTGATTTGATTACCTGATCGAGCCTTACAGTAGGCCTTTAAATCGTCGCCTAGTTCGCTAGCGATTTTGTTGTGGAAATTTATCATTTAAGAGTCTTTTTAGAGGTCGCACGCTACCTAAGCTTTACCGAAGCAGCAGATGCTCTAAGCCTGACCCAGCCTGCTGTGAGCGCTAAAATTAAGTCTCTGGAGGCCAACCTGGGTGTCGATCTATTTCATCGGCTTGGTCGCAAAATAAAGCTAACCACGGTGGGCAGCTATTTACTCGAAGCAGGCCCTAGTCTACTGGCGTTAGAGAGTCGTTTAATCAATGAAATTAATGAAATTAAACAGGGAAAATATAGCCGTTTAAAAGTTGGCTGTACTGTCAGTATTGCTAGCGGATGGTTATCTAAAATCCTGTTTAAGTATCGTCAGAAATATCCTGATATTGAGCTGAAATGTTTGCCCTTTGACACATCGCAACAGCTACATCAAGCCATCACATTGGGAGAGATTGAAATTGGTTTTGCCGAGACAAATCTCAGTGAATTTGATGAAATAGACTCATTGCCCATTGATAGTTTTCAATATTTCTTGATGGTAGCTGCTGACCATCGGCTAGCCCCGTGCCAATGGCTGAGCCTGCGCGATCTAACCTCAGAAGCGTGGGTATTTCCAGGTGCGGGTACACCAGGGCGAGTGGCTTTAGAAGCAAGGCTTGCAGAGTTGGGTATGCACCTCTCGGACTTTGCCCACCGAGAGTTTGTCCAATCGGCTAGCTTATTAAGCACATTTTTGACCCAAGGGCACTATCTAGGCTTTGGCTCCAGCTTACAGCTTCAAACAGAACGTCAAGCCAAGCTCTTGGTTACCATTCCCTTGCAGGAGTTTGCTCTGGATTATCAGCTGTTTATGCTAACGCCTAAACGACTCTCCAGGGTTACCCCACGCCACGCCCAAAAACATCGCGCCGAAATCCAACCCACTGAACCCCTACAACAATTTATTCAGCTGGTCTCCAAAGAGTCTGAATGGGCTCAGCGGATTAGAGCACAGAAATCATTCTCCAAATCGGCTACGACGGCCCACTTACAATCCCCTAGCCTATGGCTACGCCAGGCCCACGGAGCCTCTTCAGAAACCTTGACGCTGGCGATCGGTACCCAAAACAAAACCATACAAACGGTAACTGCGGGGGTGATTATTCAACGATTGGGACTACTCGAACATTTTTTGCCCAGAAGCGGTCAGTACAGCAAGACAAACTATCAAATTAAATGGCATGACTTTACTTCGGGAGCTCCCATTGCCAAAGGTCTGCAAACCCAACAGCTAGACATCGGTATTTTAGGAGATTACCCTTTGTTACTCAGTGGTCTGGCCGACAGGCTAACCTCAGAGAGTAACTCGTCTTCTGCTACCAAAACTCGATTAGTTAGCTTTGTTGCCAGCAACCCTGATGGGACAGGGAATACCATTATTGTTCCTGGTCGTTCTTCCCTAAGTAGCTTAGATGATTTACGAAATCGAGTACTTGCCGTTCCCTTTGCATCATCTGCCCACGGAATGGTGATGCGTACGCTGTTCCAGGCCAATCTACTCCATAAAGTCACCTTAAACTCAATTGATAACCTGAGTATTGATCGCCTCACCCCCCGTAATGATCGGGCTGATGGCTATGCCTATTTTGCTCCTCTCCATGAAATTGCCAGCCATCATGGTCGGTTCAGACGTCTAGTTGATGCCCCTGATTTGACAGAATTACCGACATTCCATGGGATTGTTGTTAGAGAGTCCTTTGCTGAACAGCATCCAGAACTAGTGGTTGCTTATTTAAAGGCCTTGATTGCCGCTCAGCATTGGTATATCAATACACCGAGTGCTCTTTCCCTGGTCAGTAATTGGGTCAGGCTAGATCCTGAAATTGTTTCTAAAACCCTTGATTACCAACAGTCAAATCGCACGGGACTGTTTTTCCCAGAAACGCAAATTCGCACGGACTGGATTACAGATCATATCCAACAACTCAAAGTCGTTCCAGGTAATGAGCAACTGGGTGAGATTGATGTCAATAGTTGGATACAGCCTGAATTCTTAGAGACGGCTATAAACTCCTTCTAGGAAATTAAGTGGATGGAAAAAACTATCCATCAATCCGGGCTTTGAATCCGCTCAGCCCTCATCTTCTCTAAATTAGCTGATTAGCGGAGTCTCTAATTTAGCTGGTTGAGTGAAGTCGAAACCAGCGGTATATAGAAACGTTTACTTTGGGCTATCTACTCAATAAAAGGCCTTGATTAACCCCAGACTCAGCAGTGAAATAAAGAACCATGCGGCTCCCCCTAGATAAAGTGGTTTGAGACCAGTTTGTTTCATCTTCAGGAGATCTGTCTCTAACCCCATGGCAGCTAGTGAAAGAGTTAACAGAAATTTATTGCCTTGAATTAAACTATCTTTTAAGGCTGGAGGGAACAGATCTAGACTATTGATGCCAATGAGTACTACAAAGCCTACAATAAACCATGGAACGGGTAACTGCCTGGATTTAAAAGAGGAAACACGCAGACGATGGGTAAGATCTGATCCCATTGAGATAGATCTCAGCGTCAGCATAATCGGGACTAGAAATAACATCCGTGCTAACTTGGCCACAGTGGCTAACTCACCACTAACATCTCCCTGTTGAAAGGCTGCTGCTACTACCTGAGCCACCTCATGAATAGACGTTCCAGACCATACACCAAAAGCGACTGGCGTGAGCTGGAGCATCGTTGAGAGTATAGGGTAAAGCAACATCGAAATTGTGCCAAACACTGTCACGATCGTAATTGCATAGGCTACATCTTCGTCTTGTCCCTCTAGGAGAGTATTTGTAGCAACTACAGCCGATGCGCCGCAGATTGAAGTGCCTGCTGCAATTAGATGGGCTAGCTTACGGCTAACGCCCAGATGACGCCCTAACCAACAGGTAAATACAAAAGTAGAACCAACGGTGGCAGCGACAATCATTAACCCGACGGGACCAACCTGGATCAGCTGGAACACACTCAGCTGTAGTCCCAGTAAAATAATCGCTAGCCGTAAAATGCGTTTGAGCGAAAAGGTGATGCCTGGCTGGCAGACTTTGGGAACTCCAGCGGTATTTTTGACCAGAATACCCAATAGGACCGCTAAAATTAAGGGACTCAATAATCCTAAGCCTGGCAGCTGTTTTAGTCCTGTTGCCAGGAAGGCTATTCCAGTTGCCAAAGCAAGGCCAACCAACGTAGTTAGGCTGGTAAGGTTAAGCATGTGTGGTTGTAGGGGATAAAAATACCCAGATGTTGGAGAGACGTTCCATGGAACGTCTGTACATTCAATTACTATGAATCTAGTTGATTTTATTTCCTAGTGAGTCTCCATACTCTTCAGCGTTTCTTCTCGAATTAATTCAAAGACCTGACGATTAAGCTGACTAAACTCTGGCGTTAGTATGTCATCAACATGGCGGGGCCTCACTAGGGGAATATCCAACTCTGCTTTGATACGACCTGGCTGTACGCCCATCACAAAAATGCGATCGCCCAAAAAGACCGCTTCTTCAATATCGTGGGTAACAAAAATGACCGTAGTTTTTAATGTCTCCCAGATATTGAGCAATAACTCCTGCATCATGTGACGAGTTTGAGCATCTAAGGCTGCAAAGGGCTCATCCATCAACAATACTGAGGGTGAATTAACCAAGGCCCTAACAATGCTGGCTCGCTGCTGCATTCCGCCCGAAAGCTGTCTGGGGTAGGCATTGCGATATTTGCCCAGCCCCACTAGATTTAGATATTCTCCCACCATATCCTCTCGTTCTGCTTTGGGGATACCCTTAATCTTTAGACCAAACTCAACATTTTGATAGGTTGTTTTCCAGGGGAGTAACGAATACTGCTGAAAGACAAACCCTCGATCGGCCCCTGGTTTTCTAACTTGTTTTTGATCGACCATGACATAGCCAGCCGTGGGTTTGATAAAACCGGCAATAATATTCAGCAGCGTGGATTTACCACATCCTGAGGGGCCTAAAAGACAAACTAGTTCCCCCGGCTTTATGTGTAAATTGACCGAATCTAAAACCTGGGTGGAGTGGCCCTTTCGATTAAAGATCATCGAAATTCCTTCCACGTTGACCGAGCCTTTGGCTTTAGATGTTGTTGCCGCTGATGCTGTCACAGCCTCTTTTATCATGGTGGGCACTCCTACTGATTTAAGCATCCTGTTTTTTGATCACACGCCAGGGCATCAAGGCCGCTGTGCTGCGCCCAACCGCCCACGAACTCAGGGCCCCCATCAATCCAATCAGCAACATGCCCATGACAATGGGAGGATAGTTGGATGTAACATAGGACTCCCAGGTAATGTAGCCCACACCGTACCGGCCAGCCAAAATCTCAGCAGTCACTAAGCAAAACCAGGCATTGCCCATGCCAATGGTCAATCCACTGGCTATGCCAGGCAAGGCTCCTGGAATGACAATATCTTTGAAAACATGCCATTGATTGGCCCCCAGACATTGACCTACCCGAATCAGGATAATGTCGTGCAGAATATTCTCAACTGCACGAATTGTGCTGATCAAAACCGGGAAGAATGCGCCAATAAAGGTGATATAAATCATTCCCGTCTCAGCGTTGGGAAACATTAAGATGGCGAGTGGAATCCAGGCCACAGCCGGTATGGGTCTAAGCAGTTCTAATGCTGGCATTAAAAGGTCTTCAGCAATTTGAAACCAGCCAATAATAATCCCCAAGACGACCGCCAAAACAGATGCTACAGCAAACCCTACCAATACCCGTACCACGCTAGAGCGGATATGCACCCAGGGGTCACTGGTAAAGAAATCGACAGTGGCTTTTGCCACCTCCCATGGAGAGGGGATCAGCTGAAAGTTAATAAAGAACTTAAAGCCAATCATACATAGGATTTGCCAGATCCCAAAAAAGAGGGCCAGGGCGATAAACCGCCTGACAGAACGGCCTGACAAGATGACCTGTAGGGTTTGATATAAGCTTGACATCGGGCTAGAGCTACGAGCCCGAACGTGAGATTGAGGCAGGGTGCTGGCCATAGGAGAGAATTATTAAAGGAATGGTTGAGAGCATGTATTCTTAACCCGCCAACGCTGGTACAGCCTCCAACAGTGTCTGCTTCAAATCCTCCACAGTTAAACGGCTAATGCGAGCTGGCTGAGGTCCGTTGGCATAGGTCTGTAGCAGGCTCTTAAAGGTGGTTACCTGGCCACCGGACTCAGAGGCAAACGCCTGGGCATCGGCTTCTAGCAAAAAGGCCGATACTTCATCTCCATTTTTGACATAGTGAGAGTTCTCCGCAAACAGCTTCCAGCCTTTGTTGCGATCGTGGACAAAGATCACATCAGAAGCTTTGCCATCAGCCTGTAGCTCGTTGAGCTTTTTGATCATGTTAGGAATGGTGGCAAAATTAGTCACTGTGGGCTCTTCTTGGATCCACAGCTGGGCTGCCATTTTGGGCTCTTCAATTGGCTCGTTGGTGAGGGCGTCATTTCCGGTGATGACATAGCTTTCGCCCACTTCAATCACTTCGTCATAGTTCAAGCCCATGTTGTCCATGGCTGTTTTTAAGAAGCTTTCATCGACCCACTGGGTAACATCGTCTGGGTTGACCGGGGATTCAATTTTACCCAGACTAATCAACGTGGCAATACTGTTTTTGAGCGCTTCTAACTGCACTTCACCAATACTTGGGTTTATAGGCTGTAGCCCAGACGGCCCCAGAAACATATAAATGACTTCTTTCTCAATACCTGACCATTCTTCAATTTGGGCAGAGATCTCTTCGGGCTTCTCTTGAAACGTTTGGTTAGCTTCCAGCATTGCCTGAAGATAGGCCTGAACGATTTTGGGGTGCTCTTCGGCAAAATCCGAACGAACAACAATGCCGTGTAGGGTGGGAACGCCTGTTTGGGCTCCATCAAAAATCTTCTTGGCAAATCCTCGGAAGGGGAATAATTCTCCAAAGGGCACAAAGTCAGCGTGGGCATCAATTTGACCCGTACGTAGGCTGGTACCACCCACCTCCGGTGCTTGGCTAATCAGTTTGACATCTGACTCTGGGTCAATGCCAGCGTCGCTCAAGGCTTTGAGCACCATGCCGTGAGCTGCGGAGCCAAAAGGAACGGATACAGAGCCTCCTTTTAGATCCGCTAAAGAGGTGACATCACTATCCTTGGGAACAACAACCGCATTGCCTGCTCCGTTAGGGCTATAGGCTAGGGTGCCAATAAATGTGGAGGTAACTCCCTCAACCTCCTCTTGGAATTTAATCAGATTAATAACGGCTGGAAAATCTCCCATTAAACCAATATCAATCTGGTCAGCAAGCATTTTGTTGGTAATAGGTGGTCCTGAGGTGTAGCTAGACCATTGAATATCGTATTCTACATTTTCGTATTTGCCTGTTGTTGGCAGATGTTTTTCTAATAGCCCTAATTCTCGTACGGTAGCACCGCCAACAGCCGTATTAATTACCTGGTCTTGGGTACCAATAGAAATACGGATCACTTCTCCATTGCCAGTATTGGCTGTATTGGCTGAACTTTCGGTATTTTCGCTGGGGCCAGAGCAAGAGGCAATCAAAACTGAAGAAAACGTCAGGGCACAAGAGAGAGAAAGTCTTCTGAACCAAAGATAATGAGACTTCATGGCGGGGACTCCTATCAATTTGCTCTATTTAATCGATGATAGCCATAAAGTATCTGTATCTCTATTTACAGATATCTTTTATTGAGGTGTTAGCTCAATAAGGGTTTTGATTAGATCCATAGATTTCTTTTATTGGTATGCTTCTAGTTTTTTATGACTGGTACCGTAGCGGTTCAACCGATGATGATGTCCTGATTGAAGTTGAGGATTGGCGTAATTACAAGACATTGGTAAATGAGCTGATTTGTCAAATAGAAGCTTATCTGACAGAGCCAAAAAGTCATGCGACTGCCAGGCGTTAAGGATAAATCCCCCACCTTTATATCGGACGTAAACGGAGGATCTTCACAGGCAAGATGGACCACGGTAGAGGACGAGTATGAGAGAATTCTCTACCATTACCATGTTAATCGCAGATTCTGACTTAACATTTGTTCCTGCAGTTTGGTCATATGCCCTTGCTTAACAATATCAGCTGGCGTTAGGTCAGGACGTTTGGCCAGCCAAGCCGAGGTGGTTCCGGCTGCAGCACCCACACCCCACTCACTCGTGTGAACTCGGGTAACCGCATTCACAATATGGCTCACAGCAAGACTCTTACCACCTATCAGCAAATTATTAATTTCCTGGGGGATCATACTCTCCAGGGGAATCTGTACCGGACGTACAACAAATCCTGCAGCAGGAGCAGTGACCGCTTCCCCAGTAGGAGCACCATTTCGATAGCGGCAACCATGGATATCGACATCATAGTGAGTCACTGCTACCGTAGTCGGTGTAAAATCACGACCACCAACTTGGTCATTTCTTACGTCAGCTTCACGCATTAAAAATGCTTTGTCACCGTAAGCAGCACGGCCTAAAATACGTCGACCTTCACGGATATACGGAACCAAACTCAACCCTGATTGAGTCCCCATATAAGCCTCATCTCCCATTAAATAACTTAATGGGAGATGGGGTTTTGACTGGGTTTTAAGTAACCAGCGAGCGAATAATAAAGCGTGATCTTCACCATGGCGCAAAGCTATGGTCGAGATCCCTCCCAACCAATTTTGTTGTTGACCACTTCTTTTCACTTGCTCTGCCGTGTAAATTAGAGGTGGGTCCATCCAGGACCAATCATTTCCGCGATTCCAATTTACCATCGTCATATCACCCCGAACAGGCACAGAGTAAAATGGACTGTTTCGAGTATTACTCACAATCCGACGATAGTTAAAAAAGCTACGACCTTCAAAAAAGGGAAATCCCTCCATTTCAAATATTTTTTCATGCTCATGAGACGCATAGAATGGCGGATATTGTTGTAATGTTTGTTCTAAAGCCGCCAGGCTTTTACCTCCATCATCATGAATAGCCACTACAAAAGGGTACGTAAATGCCTGAGTACACTGTGGGTTATCTTTTTGGGCCCCGTTCACCTCTCCAGTGGTCGTTTTAGCTTCTGATCCCAATCGATGAGGCAGATTTGCCCAGCCCACAAATTCTCCTGTATCAGTAGCATCAATGACAATCATGCGCTTTCCCTTAGGAGGCTCTAATCGCAACGGTACTTTCTCAAATGTGTCATCTGCAGACCAAGCATACCAGCTGGCCAACTCTTGAGATAGTCGCCCCATGGGCATGTAATTTGATTCTTTGGGAATACGCTGTATAGCATGAATGGCAACTATTTCCTGACCACTATCATCAAATGTTGCTCCCTTAAAAGCCGTTTGAGTTTGCCAACGGCTTTTAGGTGCTTTTGGTAACACATTTTCTAAATGTTGCTGGGCAGCAGTAGCACCCGCTTTTGGTACAAAGCACAGCCTGCTTACCCAGCATGAATTCACATCATTGACAGTTACAGTGGCTCGCCCCGTCCATTCTGGCAAGGTCACTGTTTGCTGAGCAATTTTTTGCTTAAAGGTTCGCCAACTAGGCGCAAAGCTCTGATAAGCCCACATTGCTCTGGATGCATCAATTGCTGATACCCCTTGCGAGCTAATCTGCCCTCCTAGCCAGGGGGTAAGTTCAATAAGACAGGTAGTGGTCCCAGCCTGCATAGCATGGTATGCAGCTGCTACCCCCCCAAGGGAACCACCGATAACCACAACCTCACATTTCCAGATTTCCTGGGCTGTTGGCAACGGTATTAAATTCGGTCTCCCGTTAGGTAAGAGCAATGGTGGCGGTGGCGGTAGCGGATTCGATAAAGCAGGGGCTATAACCTGAACTTGGGTTGAGCAAGAGCTACCTATAATGAATGCCGTTAAACAACTTAAATACTTACGCAGAGAACGTCGAGCCATAGACCAATCATGATGTTTGGAGCGAGTTACGAGTGGTTAGTACTAATCACTCGCCAATAACCATAAAGGAAATTGACACATTTAGCGAAACAAAATTCATGGTTAAAATTAGCTGCTTTATTGAGCACAACAGGTTAGCTAAGGTGAGGGGATGGATAATTTGGCTAATCTGCCCGAGAGCATCATGGTAGGCTTGTTGGTCTTGTTGCAATCGCTGATTGAACGCAATGCCATTGCTCAACTAGCGACTGCAAGGATGGTGGGGGGCATCACAGCTTTGGCTCAGGTCCTTCTAAAGTTTGTTGTGTTGTTTTTGTAGGAGTCAATTAGTCAAGATTTCAGGATCTGTATCATTTGGAGAAGAGTAAACACTAGCTTCCCCTGTGTATGCATTCCCAAACTTCTGCTCCATTAAGATATGGAAATAATGTCCCAAATCTCTTTTATGGAAGCTTGCTACTTGTATCTTGCTTACTTGCTTGTTTACAAAAGCATCGTTTCAAAATTCTCCTCTAACTCGTTGCAAATTTTCATCAGTGTCATCGATGTATATTGGATACATCTTAATCGGATACAGGCTCGGATCTGATGGTCTATCGTCTCCACAAGAGACCTGTGGAAATGAAGTGGTCGTCAATGGATTGGTCGTCAATAGATTGCTATCTATTAAAATTTCCTCATCTCGAGACCTACCTTCATTATTTTCAATTTCATTAATATTAAGGGCAGGCAGTTATTTCATGGGACAACAGGGATTTTGGGATGTTGAGACGCGCCATCAAAAACTGGAGTCCAAGAAAGATCTGTTGGTCTGCTTGGATGCAATGATTCCATGGGATGAGTTTCGACCGATCTTAGCAAGCGCGTATGCGAAGCCCCAAAAGAGTAAAGCAGGTCGTTCCCCGATAGATGTCATCGTGTTGTAAAGCTGTTGATCTTGCAATAGCTGTTTGGCGCGATGGTCAATGAGATGGAAGGCAAAGTCATTCGCATGATTGGGTTTGCCAGATCCAAAGCCATGCTCGGGCTAAAAAAATTGACCTACAATCTTAAACGCTATGTCTTTTGGCAAAAGGAAAACATCGCCGAAGCAGCCGCCTAAACACCAGAATTATCAGAGCTAAAAACGGATGGAATAAATGAATTTTGCCAGTTTTGGTTCATTGAGACTCCAGAAAAAAAGCTCAATGACAGTCTCATTTGAGACTCGATTCTTCAAAAATCAAATAAATAGAGGTGCCCTTAAGTAAATTACTCGCATGCGAAATGATGTCCTCCAAACCCATTGCTAAACGACCAATAGTTGCTTGAGGTATCCTCAAAAATAGAATATTAACTTAGGGCTTTCAGGCTATGAATTGTGCAATTTTTTAGGCAGTGACAACTGCCCTTCTACATTTTCTGATGGAAGCCACCATTTCGGAGTTTGAGTGGTATAGGTAATTGAAGCGAAGCTGTCACCGGGGACAATAAGGCTGTAATGTATGCTGTCAGGTTGTTTTAGCGGTCACTACTGATTTCTGTGCTAATTACTGTACTAATTTCGCTGAAACCTTCGATGACAGAAGCTTCTAGCTCCTAATTTATATCGAAAATCAAGTGAAAATTAGCCATCAAAACTCTAGATTTGATGGCTAATTTGAGATGTTGAAATCCTCTGCATACAAGATTCTCATAAAAAAGCTGGTGATCCGACTCGAACGGACGACCGGCTGATTACAAATCAGCTGCTCTACCAACTGAGCTACACCAGCGAAGCTTCCGTATTATAACGGGATTTGATGCCCTTAAGTCAAGAACTATCGAACTTAATTTGGTTAGTCAAAAATAAGGGGCAGATCCACGGCAAATAACCTGCCCTATTTTGTAGCTTTAAGGGAATTAAGCCTTGTTATTTTCCATAGCCCAGCGGGCTAGTTCGGTACGGTTGTGTAGGCCAGTTTTGCCAAGCATATTGCTGACATGGCTCTCAATGGTGCGCTGGCTGACTTTAAGTTCTTCAGCAATTTCGCGGTTTGCCATGCCTCGCGCCACAAACTGCACTACTTTTAACTCTGTGGGAGTAAGCTCTACATCAAAGGGGACTTGAATGGTCGGAGCGCTGCCGCCAGCTTTGGTTTGATGATGAATCAAACGGGACGCTTGCTTGAGGGAAGATTCTACCTGGGCTACTAGCTCTTCTGGCTCAAATGGTTTTACCATGTAAACATCAGCGCCAGTGGTTAAGCCTTTGACCCTGTCCTGACTTTGCCCTTTGGCAGATAAGAATAGAATGGGAATCCAACTCTTACCCGGATCTTGGCGAACCTGTTCGACAAAGGCGTAGCCATCCATTTCAGGCATCATGACATCGCAGATAATCATGTCGGGCACTAATCCACCCAATACATCAAGAGCTTCGCGACCATTGCCCGCTGTGACAACTTGATAACCTCGAAACTCTAAGTAATCTCTTACAAGCAAGATGAGATTTGGATCGTCATCTATCAGTAAAAGCTTCTTTTGATCGCCAGTGGTATTTTCTTTCATGCCGTGTACTCGTGTTACTCGAAGTCTATGGGAATAGGATGATAAAAGATAAATCCAAAACGTATTAGATAGTTACTAGATCATATCTAGTACATCAGGGGTTGAAGGATTTCTAAAGTCCTCGTATTAGTTTGTATACGCCTCTGTTGATGATACTGTACGGACTATAGTCAATCAGGGTTGTTTTATTAAGCCCAGTTAAATTTATAGCAAGGTTGTACATAATTAAATTTTTGTTACCCATGGATTGGAATACAGCAATTGCGCTTATATCAACTGCTTAACCCATATGCTCAAATCAATTGTTCCCAATTAGTCAATAGGATCACGGATTGTTCGGTACTTATTTACATCGGGTAAGGGGTTTTTCAGGAAGGCGTAGTCTTCAACAACCTGATTCCCAATAAGGTGCTCTTGAATAATGCGTTCTATGACCTCTGGTGTGGCGCTGTGGTACCAAACACCGTCAGGATAAACCACTAGAATAGGTCCTTTCTGGCAGACGCGTAGGCAGTTGGCCTTGGTGCGAAAAATGCAGCTGGGTCGTTCTTTAGTCGGTCTATCTAGCTTCAGTTCTTGCAACCTTTGTTTGAGATAGTTCCAGGCATCGATACTATTAGCCTTGTCACAGCATTTGGGTTTAGTTTGATCTGCACATATAAAGATGTGACGCTCAATTGCATTGAGCGCTAAGGCGTCTACACAGTGTGCTAAGGGGTTACTCATTGGGGAAAACGTATCACTTTGGGAGTGGCAGCCCTATGGGGGTGATCACATTGCTAACGGACTTTGGCCACAGGGATAGCTATGTTGGTGTAATGAAGGGGGTAATTGCTAGTATCAGCCCCCAAAGCCAGATAATAGATCTCACCCATGGGCTTCAACCTCAGGCTATCTTAGCGGCTCGATTTAATTTAATAACGAGCTACTTGTATTTCCCTGTAGGCACTATCCATGTTGTGGTTGTTGATCCGGGGGTGGGGACGCAACGAGCTGCAATTGCGGCTGAAGTTAGTGTACCTGCTGGACTGCAAACCATTATTGCGCCAGATAATGGCATTCTGACAGGCTTTTCGATTAAGGCAGTGACAGCGCTAACGAATCCTGATTATTGGTACACTCCTGAGCCTAGCAATACTTTCCACGGTCGCGACATATTTGCGCCTATGGCTGCGCATTTAGCGAATGGGATTCCTATAGGCGAGCTAGGTACGTCGCTACCAGTATCTAGTCTGGTGAGTCTGAATATCAATCATGCAGTAGTAACGGACCAGGGGTATCGCGGCAGCCTTCAGTATATCGATCATTTTGGCAATTTGGTGACTACCATTCCAGGGGATGGGCTGACTAGCCAGCTTTGGTATGTGCAGCTGGGTACATATATTTGTCCTTATCGCCCCACCTATGGTCGCATGGAGTTAGGTGAAGCGCTTGCCCTGGTTGGTAGCCATGGTTATGTCGAAATTGCGGTAAATGGCGGTAATGCCCATCAGGCATTTCAGGCAAATGTAGGTGATGCAGTGGAGCTTATTTACGCTCACCATGGGTCGGACATGGTGGTGCTTTAATGCTGCGATTAAGCCAGCCAACGGCCTGTTCTAATCGTGGCAATGCTTCCTCTGGATTATCGTTGAGCAAATATACGAGAGCTGCTGCGATCTGCTCCTTTGCTCGTATCTGGCGGTTGGAGTTTAGTCGGTGCCAATCCATTGGGCTAATGGATAGCTGCTTTGCCAATGCTTGAGCGAGCGCTTTTGGCTCAGCTGTTTCTAAATCTAGCGTGTTGTTGACAGATGACGTCATTGTTGTCTTGTCCATGGTTTATTTTCGAGACGGTGGATAACGTTCCACCTGATGGATGCAGATCGATAGCTTTCATATCGATCTGCATCCATACCTACTATTGAGATCTGCCGAGGGTTTCTTGTGAGGAACCTCTCCTGTACTTTAAGTCTATATCTACCCAGCCGAGTCGCGTTATGAAATCGTCCCTGCCCCTGACTGAGCAAGACCTCACCGACTTTGCTACGGCTTTGGATGAAACGACTAAGGATTTTAATGCGTTGCGCCAGCGGTATACCGAGGTACGTGAGGCGTTTGCGCAGCGGGCTGATGCTCAGGCAAAAATTACCCAGGGGCATTTGCCTCAGGCTGAGTTAAAGCGTTTGAAAAAGCAAATTGAGACGCTAGAGGAAACGCTGGAGAATCAGCTGATGTCCTGGAATAACCTGAAGGAGCCGTTTTGGCAGGTGCTGCGATTTGTGGGGTTGGGAATAGTTTTGGGATGGTTTTTTCGGGGATGGTTTGGGGGGTGAGACGTTTCTATATTCAAAACGGATGATGATGGCGGTAAAGGGGGCTGCCTGCGTTACCTTAGATAGAGTCATTTTTCGGCATAGATATAGGTAATGGCCACCCAGCGTATTAAGCACATCCTGAAATCTGGCAACCCTGGTGATGTTGTGACTATCCAAGGTTGGGTTCGTACTAAGCGTGATTCTAAGAAGTTTAGTTTTTTGGATATTAATGATGGCTCGTCTATGACGGGGCTTCAGGTGATTGTGGATGTTAGCCTGGATGGCTATGACGATGCGATGAAGCGGATCACGACGGGGGCTTCGGTGGTGATTAGTGGCACCCTGGCTGAGTCGCCGGGTAAAGGTCAGCGGGTGGAACTGCAGGCTAGCGGCCTTGATGTGGTGGGTGAGTCGGATGCTGAAACCTATCCGCTACAGAAAAAGCGGCATTCGTTTGAGTTTTTGCGGGGATTGGGACACTTGCGATCGCGTACCAACACCCTCGGTGCAGTTTTCCGTGTTCGTAATGCCTGTGCCAGCGCCATCCACGAATTTTTCCAAAGCCGAGGCTTTCTCTGGATTCACACACCGATTCTCACGGCCAGTGACTGCGAAGGGGCGGGGGAAATGTTCACCGTTACCAGCATGAACCTGGATAAATTGCCCAAGGGTGATGATGGCAAAGTGGATTATGGCCAGGACTTTTTTGGTAAGCCCACATATTTGACTGTGAGCGGCCAGTTAGAAGCTGAGATTATGGCCATGGCGTTTACGAATGTATATACCTTTGGGCCTACATTCCGAGCAGAAAATTCAAATACCTCTCGTCATCTGGCAGAGTTTTGGATGATGGAGCCAGAGATGGCCTTCTGCGATTTGGAAGGCAACATGGATCTGGCGGAAGAGTTTCTCAAGTTTGTCTTTAAGTATGTGTTAGACGCATGCCCCGATGACATGGAATTCTTCAACAAGCGGATTGACAAAACAGTTTTAGAAACTGCCGATAACATCATCAACAATGAGTTTGAGCGGATTACCTATACGGACGCCATCAACTTGCTTGAAAAATGTGACAAGAAATTTGAGTATCCAGTTTCTTGGGGCTTAGACATGCAATCTGAGCATGAGCGCTATCTAGCGGAAGAGTATTTTAAGAAGCCGGTAATTGTTACGGACTATCCCACTGAGATTAAGGCGTTTTATATGCGTCTAAATGATGGGGGTAAAACTGTCGCAGCGATGGATGTGTTGGCTCCTCGCATCGGTGAGATTATTGGGGGTTCGCAGCGGGAAGAACGCTTAGATGTGCTGGAGCAGCGTATTACGGAGGCGGGTTTGCCAAAAGATGATTACTGGTGGTATTTGGATTTGCGTCGCTATGGTACGGTACCCCATGCGGGGTTTGGTCTAGGATTTGAGCGGCTGGTGCAGTTTATGACGGGTATGACGAACATTCGCGATGTGATTCCATTCCCTCGGACGCCCGATAATGTGGAGTTTTAGCGGGGTATCACCTGCCAATATAACTGTGGTTTCACCAGGAATATAAAAGTATAAATCGCTACCGAAAGAGATTTCACTTAGCTTAAGTGCGCTAGGTGCTAGTTGTTGTGGGCTCAGCATTGCATGGCATTTGAAGAAATGTCACAAAACACGGTGAGAATGGAAAAAATGGCCATGGTACCCGCTCGGGTAATGTGACCCGATTTGACGATGCCTAGGATCTAGATATCAATTTATCTGAGGTTTTGTTATGACTGTTGCAACTGGTACCACAACTAATGGCGTCGCAAAAGACTACGCATATTATGACAAGTATTACAACCATGCTTGCGAAGTCTGTATTCCCATTGTTCTGAAGACGCCTATTTATATTGAACCCATTGTGATTGAAAAGGAACCTAAGTGTTTAGAGAAGAAGTATTAAGAAGACATTGGGTACAGTCTAAGGCCCACTTAATGCCGTGATCTTCTTCCCGGTTCCTAGCAGATTACAGTTCTTTTTTGAAGGTAGGTGATAAATATGACTACAGCAACTGAAACTATGCAACTCGATACTGCGGCGTATGACAAATACTATAAACGTGCCTGTGAGGTGTGTGCACCGATTAAATTAAAGGTACCTGTTTATGTTGTCCCTGTTGTGATCGAGAAAAAGCCTGAGTGTATTAACAAAGGTTATCACTAAAGTCCTCTTTTCCCCTTGCTCCTTAGCAGGGGGAGTGATTCTCTATCGTTATACGGGTAAAGATTATGGGTACCCCCTTAGATTTTGATCGCTATCCCCACGGATGCGAAATAGTTATTCCTGTTGTTTTGAAAATTCCGATTTATATTGAGCCTGTTGTTATAGAGAGGACAGCGGTATGTTATGGAAATTCCCATTCTGAAGTTGCTAGCCTTAAAAGTCAGCTGTCAGAAGCTGGCCCGGTTGCACTAGCCCATGATGCCCAGGCTGTTGTTAGCACCGTTGCTAATGCTGATATAAACGACTTAGATAATGTCTCTTTACAGCAGTCGTTGAGTATATCTTTGCGACCGGTTGCTGACGGCTGGCACTCTTTTGCTCATGCTATTCAAGACCTATTTGAGTCAGGCATGTCAGGCAGATCAAGATTTTTGCAGCAATAAGGGATATCCCTTCACCCGAGCAATCTGATTTTTTAGGCTATTGTTTGATTTGCGCTAATTCTGGAGTGTTGGCTAGAGCACTAAAATAGTCGCCTACAGTGGGATGTGCTGCCATTATGTTGTGTCCATCAACAGTTTCACAGTGAGAAAACTGTTGAGTGCTTTTGTTATATAGCATATAGTAATCGCCAAGCGTGAGTTTCAGCTTGTGTTGGACGGTGGCCATCTGTTTTAGCCATGTTGGATCTAGGGTATCCCAATCACTTTTGTTCATGACGCGAAAGTCAAAGGATACACGGGTGGGACCCTGCTCGTTCATTTGATTGTGGTGCAAGCAGCGGGCACCCCAGAACCGTAAAACTTGCCCATTGCTAAGAACGATGGGCCGGAAATCTCTCTTGCCAGGCTGGGACTCTAAATGCAAGGTGTTGCTGGGGTAGCACTGGGTAAATGGTACCCAAAAGTTTATTTCGACGTCGGGGTGGTTATAGTCTGCATCGCAGTGTAATCCAGGTCGGGTGGAATCACCACCGATATCAGCGGGAATGGCGGTATTGTTCGGCAGGTGGATGCGAAATGTAGGTTTTGCCTGGACGACCAGGTGACTATCTACAAACTGTGGTGCAATGACCGTCTTGATAAAGTCTCGGTAGACCTTTAACACCCTGGGAAGCTTGGGGCTATTGTAATACTTGTGATGAAAATAAAGATTCTGATCATTGGAGAATGTCAAGACATGGGAAGGCTTGCCCATGGTATGCAGCTGCTCTAATGGCAGAGCGGGACCCTCATAATCGCCCAGCAAAATGTCATAAATAAGTTGGGCGAAGTGGAATCTGTTAGTGTCATAGTCAAATAGATGTTCTTTAGTCAGTTCGGGCTGTTTCATAATGGGCGATGTAGCTGATATAGCCGTTTATGGAATGGGACAGCATGGGCCTATCGGTAGAGGCTATGCTCTAAATTTGATTTATCTTTCTTCAGAGGCTATCTTTGCTACATTGTTTTTTATTTTTCCCAAAGAGAATTATCCACAAATAATGTCTACAAGAGTCCTCCCTTTATCAAAGGGAGGTGCCGTAGGCGGAGGGGGCTGACTGTTGCGCCAGTTATCCAAACCCCTCCCTGGCGGTTCCCCCTGGTAAGTCTATGTGTATACACAAGTTCTGGATACTAGCCTTCGCGGTTGCCCTCACCCCCTCTAACTCCCCCTTACCAAGGGGGAGGACTGGAGTTTCCCCCCTTACCAAGGGGGGATTAAGGGGGGTAATGCAGGATTTTGGGCTTCTTTCCGAGATGTGTATACACGGTAGCTTTACCAAGCCTCTCAAAACGATAGATTATTTACTTGCACATTCCTCTACAGACACTGCTGTGCTAGATTTTTCACTTAGCATAGGATGAAGCCGCACAACTGATCGTCATCAATACCGAATCCATTTTTTGAGGATGTGCCTGGGTTTGCCGCTTTTGGAGGCGATCTGGGGTTTACTCCAGGCTCCGACTTCGGCAAAGCCTAGACGATGAAGAATTAGGATGATGATGGCTATGATTTGACGTTGATTTGGCTAGGTGAGCGGAGTCGAACCTAGCTTTCGAGGCGTTTTTCGATGGCGCTGATCAGTTCTGTAAATCCTGATTCGGTATGAATCTCAGGTGTCAGGGTATTCATATCTTTGAGGGTTTCGGTGAGTTCGGCAATGGCGGCGCGAATACGGGTGTAGAGGTCGATGGATTCGCGGAATCTTGGTATGTTGGCAGCTCCTACTCTTTTCATGGCGCTGTCTAGTTTTTCAATTTTTTCCTCCCAGTGAATGACATAGTCAATACATTCGACGGGATCATAGATTTGAGCATCACCTAGGACAATGGGGAAAATGCGATTGTCGAAATTACCACTATCAGCGATTTCTAATAACTCAAACATGCAGTTTTCGGATTTGAGGTATTTGTTGCTGATAATGACAATTACGGCTTTACCTTTACCGATTTGTTGCATGAACTCTTTGATGCGACCTTTGAAACCGAGATCGCGCTTGTCGCGGATAAGTTTAATATCAGTAGCTTCAAAAACCGAATCAATTTTGTTTACAATCTCTTCTCGTTTGTAGGGTGGGTCTTCTTTTGTATCTCCCCAGGCATAAGAAATAAATACTTCTTTTTCTGGCTGATACATCTGTGTTGGGGTACTTTGGCGAATTAGGTCATTGGGCTGTAATGGCAGTCCCTGGAGATTATTCGAGGCAGATGTGTATCGCTGGGAGAAGACGCCATCCTCCTTGCTAGCTATTAGGTCCTCTATATTTCGATACAGGATGTCATCCAGCAACTTCCGTACATCCACCATTTTGTAGCTTTCCTGGCATTGGATCTGGTATTGACCATCGCTGAGAAACTTTTGCAGACGCTGGTAAGGGTAGTCGTGGGGTGTTTGACTGTCTTTGCAGATGTCGCAGTTACAAGGGATTAACGTTTTGTACTTTAACTGTTCGTAGGAACGATGGATTTTTTCTAGTTCGTGGGTGATAGCGGAGAGCCAGCGTTTTTGATTAGTGCCGGAAACACGAATGCGGATTTCGCTTTTGGGATAATGTTCGGTAACTTCGGCATGGGCGGTACCGTTAGTGAAAACGACACCAGTCTTCCAAACCAGGGTTTGGTTTTCGATATATTCGTGGAGTTCGACGATGAGACGGGTGAGGATACCCTTGGGCATGAAGTCGTAGCGGTAGCGGAGGATGAGATTTGAGGTTTCGTCCCACGGATAGTCAGGTTGTTCTGGTGAGAGGAGTTGGGGTGCGATGAAATGGTTAGCGCAGCCAGGGATTTCATAGCAGAGTTTGAAGCGCATCATGAGTTGGAGCAGTTCATCCCTCATTTCGGCATATTGGCTATCGCTCCAGATGGTGTTGAGCTGCTCACGGGTAAAGCGACCAAAGTTCTCGTGAATCTCCTGGGTGTCTAGGGCGTCATAAACAGCGGCGGTGCCCCACTCGGGTTTAAGGATGACGTAGTGTTTAAGGATGGGATCTTCGTGGAAGTGGAGGATGACGCCTAGATCGTGGAGGTAGTTGCTGAGACTGTTTTGACGGTTACGCTCGGTGAGCTGGCTGGTGCGGCACAGGTCTCGGTATTTTTCGAGGGTGATGTAGTTGCAGTTGGTGGCGTAGTTTTCAAGAGCAGAGCGAACACGCACCCAAACTTTTGGTAACGGAGTGCCCACATGGTCTAGCTGGGTAATCCGCTTTTGGATAGCATCTTTAATGGCGTCTAAACCACGATTGTCGGCTAGATTTGTGGCGAAGACTTTTTCTAGATTGGTGAACTCGCCTCTCAGAGTACGTTCGTTGACGTCGCACTGGCGGTCTTGTTTTTCATTTTTGATAATAAAGACGGGGCTGTTGTCGCTGAGAAGGGAGACGATATTGAGCCAGTAGTAGAAGTCAGTATTTTCCTGGCGGGCATCAACTACCAGGGCGTAGAGAGAACGCTTAGTGAGAAAGAACTGGTGGGTAGCATGGTAGATCTCTTGACCACCAAAATCCCAAATATTGGTGCGAAAAGGCGTTTTGTTTGTTTGCTCAAATTCCCAACGAATAACGTCAATGCCTTCGGTAGATTCTTCTTTAGAGTCAATCTCATAGTCAGGATGAATGAGTTTTTTAGCTAAGGTGGTTTTACCGGCCCCACCTTCACCGACGATGATGAATTTAGATTCGTAAAGAGGTTCGGTTTCGTTGGGATCAAGGACCTGGAAATAGTAGTCAAGAATTGCTTGTATGTTGCCAGAACTCTTTAAGATTTCCGGTGGTATTGGAATCGGATTTCCTTGCAAATTCAGATATTGAAGAGACTTAAGCTGGACAATCTGAGGGGGTAGCTGAGTGAGTTGGTTAGAGCGGAGGTCGAGCTGAGTGAGACTGGTAAGCTGGACAATCTGAGGGGGTAGCTGAGTGAGTTGGTTAGAGCGGAGGTAGAGCCGAGTGAGACTGGTTAGCTGGACAATTTCAGGGGGTAGTTGAGTGAGTTGGTTCGCGCTGAGGTAGAGCTGAGTGAGACTGGTTAGCTGTTCAATTTCAGGGGGTAGCTGCGTGAGTTGATTCTCGCTGAGGTCGAGCTGAGTGAGACTGGTAAGCTGTCCAATTTCCGGTGGTAGCTGCGTGAGTTGGTTCGCGCTGAGGTCGAGCTGAGTGAGACTGGTAAGCTGTCCAATTTCCGGTGGTAGCTGCGTGAGTTGGTTCGCGCTGAGGTAGAGCTGGGTGAGACTAGTTAGCTGGACAATTTCAGGGGGTAGCTGTGTGAGTTGATTCTCGCGGAGGTCGAGCTGAGTGAGACTGGTGAGCTGGACAATTTTAGGGGGTAGCTGAGTGAGCTGATTCTCGCTGAGGTAGAGCTGAGTGAGATTGGTAAGCTGTCCAATTTCAGGGGATAGCTGCGTGAATTGATTTGCGCTGAGGTCGAGCTGAGTGAGACTGGTAAGCTGGACAATCTGAGGTGGTAGCTGAGTGAGTTGGTTAGAGCTGAGGTAAAGCTGAGTGAGACTGGTTAGCTGTTCAATTTCAGGGGGTAGCTGAGTGAGTTGGTTAGAGCTGAGGTAAAGCTGAGTGAGACTGGTTAGCTGGATAATTTCAGGAGGTAACTGCGTGAGTTGGTTCGAGCGGAGGTAAAGCTGAGTGAGACTGGTTAGCTGGATAATTTCAGGAGGTAACTGCGTGAGTTGGTTCGAGCGGAGGTCAAGGTTCTGGAGATTGGTTAGCTGTCCAATTTCAGGGGGTAGCTGCGTGAGTTGGTTTGAGCTGAGGTCGAGCTGAGTGAGACTGGTTAGCTGTCCAATTTCAGGGGGTAGCTGCGTGAGTTGGTTCGAGCGGAGGTCAAGGTTCTGGAGATTGGTTAGCTGTCCAATTTCAGGGGGTAGCTGCGTGAGTTGGTTCGAGCGGAGGTCAAGGTTCTGGAGACTGGTTAGCTGTCCAATTTCAGGGGGTAGCTGCGTGAGTTGGTTCGAGCGGAGGTCAAGGTTCTGGAGTACTTTTAATTGGGAAATTTCGAGTGGTAACTGTGTAAGTTGATTGCCTGGTTTATCACTGGGGAAAAAGCTTCTGTGTGCATATCTCCAATTGCCAAAAATGATTAGTGATTTTAAATTTTTGAGTAGTCCAATTTCGGCTGGCAGTTTGGTAAGGGAATTGCCAAAATATTTCCCAAAGGAATCATCTTTAACCTCCTTCGCCAATATCAGTGTCTCAAGCTGAGTCAGCTTTCCAATTTCCGGTGGCAATTCCGTCAAATCAGCCCCAGCCAAATCTAGCTCCGTCCAGCCTTCCTCGGCAGCTTGGTCAATCAGCTTTAGCAGTTCATCTTGAGTCATCAGTCGGCAGCGATCGCAGGAGTCTACCTAGTTCTAACAGTTTCCTGCCTCCTAGTGCGTCTTTGTAGCATTGAATTTAACTTATATAGATCTGGCGCGATCTTGTTTTCTCAACATCGTCTCCACCTATGTACTACGAACTGCTCTGAAAAAATACCACCAGCACACTACCACTTTCAAAACCTATAAAAATTTAGTATTGAAAATTAAGACTGGAAGAACCTTAGAAGAAGTTTACCAAGAAGCTCCTGAGATCCGATTGTTGACTTATACAGTTCTTATGAATCAATGCATTGAAAGATTAATTACCCTTAAAATAAGGAACCTTTATGCAAGCAGCAACGTTTATTACCCAGGAGTTATCGGTGGTTTAACCATGCACTGCGTGCAATCTTTTGAAGGGTATCAACTAAAGCCGGAAAAGCTTAGGTAGATGGAGAATTAAGAAGTAGCAGGAGACGTTAGTGAAGCCCTCTATGCTGATGTCTACCGTCTGCCTTCTAGCCTTGGGAAAACATTCCACTCTAAATTGATATCCTGCTAAATCATCGTCATATTTAATGTTGAGTATATTTAAAGGCTATGTTGATCAATAGCTCAGTTAAACAAAGAGAGAACCAGCCCCGCATTTTAGTCGCCTCCGTACGAGGCTTTCGCTTTCAAGTCGCTAACTGTGTGCTGTATGAATTCGAAGACTTTATCTGCGATTTAGAAGGAGCAGAACTCTACGCTCCTACCCAGGAATTCGACCTGGCTAGAAAAATATACCGCTTCTCTAAATACGCAACTCATTCTGACAAGATTGCCAGTTCTCTTGCACCATTTCCAACTAAGGTATTGCTAGAAAACGAATACGACTTGCTATTTGTCGTTTGCGATAATCCCTGGCAACTCCATTTACTGGAAACCATTAAAAACTGGCGTGATAAATGTCGCCATAAGGCTTGCTATATCATGGAAACATGGAAGCCAAATTTTGATGACTGGCGTTTAGCCCAAGAACCATTCAAGAATTTTGACCATATTTTTGCAGGGACCGCCCACTGTGTTGAGATTTACTCAAACGTTACAGGGTTGCCTAGCAATTATCTGGCACCAGCCATTGATGCCCTTAAGTTTTGTCCCTATCCCAATCCACCCCAGAGGATGATAGATGTTTGCTGTGTGGGGCGTCGTCATCCAGAAACCCATCAATCATTGTTTCAACGTTCTCAGCAAGACGATAGCTTTTTCTATTATTACGATACTGTCAACAATCGTGACTTAGAAGTTGGCAATCCTCAGGAGCATCGCGCTAAGTTAGTAAATCTCTTACAGAGAAGTCAATATAATATTGCTGTTAATGCCAGGTTTGATGCCCTGGAAGAAACAGGAGGGTATCAAGAGATGGGAAGTCGTTATTTTGAAGCGGTCGCTGCGGGCACCGTGTTGTTGGGCATACCTCCCAAGGGCGATGTATTTCCCCGTTATTTTGATTGGGAAGATGCCATCGTTAATGTAGATCTTTATGAACAAGATATTCTGGCGGTGATTGAAGCGCTCAATGCCCAACCTGATAGGCTTGAAAGGATTAGGCGTCGTAATGTTGTGAATGCTTTACTCAAGCATGATTGGGTCTATCGCTGGCGAGAGGTTTTAGCGGCATTTGATTTGCAGCCGAGCCAGGCTGTGATTGAGAGGGAGAAACAGTTGCAACAGCTGGCGCGCAGTGTTGATTCTATTGATATGTCCATAGCGTGTTAATGCTGCTGTCAGCAACTCAATTACTTATAGCTAACGTTAGGAAAATTTTCTTGTTGAGGTTTGGATGAGTGCGGTGATAGTGTCGCCTATGCCCGTTTAGAGGTCGATGGAGAATGGTAAGTACAATCAAGTTTAGCAACGGTGATCAAATGCCCATGGTGGGCTTAGGCACCTGGACATCTACCCCAAGGAGTGTGCAGCATACCGTTAAGCGTGCGATCGCAACAGGTTATCGTCTGTTGGGGTTAGGCCCATGGTCATTGGCCCCTGGCGATGTGTATAGCGCCGTTAAGGATGCGATCGCAGCGGGCTATCGCCACATTGACTGCGCCCACATCTATGGCAACGAAGCCCCTGTTGGTCGCGCCCTTGCGGATTCCTTTAAAGCAGGTGTTGTCACCCGAGGAGAAATGTGGATCACCTCCAAACTGTGGAATGATTCCCATGCCCCAGAAGATGTACAACCCGCCTTGGCAGCGACTCTCTCCAATTTGCAGTTAGACTATCTAGATCTGTATCTTATCCATTGGCCTGTGGCCATGAAAAAAGGAAGCTCAGACCCCCTAACGGCAGAGCACCTGATCTCCCTGGACACACTCCCTATTTTGACCACCTGGCGAGCAATGGAATCTCTTGTGGATAAAGGGCTGTGCCAGCATATTGGAGTATCAAACTTTAGTAGTGCAAAGTTACAAAATCTGTTGGATAATGCCCGACGTCAGCCAGAAATAAACCAGATTGAGTTGCATCCCTATTTACAGCAACCATCAATGTTAGAGTTTTGTCAGGCCAACAATATTCACCTGACCGCTTACGCCCCCCTCGGTTCCTCGACGCGCCCTGATAACCTCAAGTCAAAAGATGAGCCAGTTTTACTGAAAGAGCCCACCATTGCTGCCATTGCTAAGCGCCATGGCGTCACCTCTGCCCAGGTTCTCCTGAGCTGGGCTATGCAGCGGGGCACTGCTGTCATTCCCAAGTCCTTCAATCCAGAACGTATCCGCCAAAATTTGGCATCGGCTGATGTTGTGCTGACTCCAGAAGATATGCAAACCATTAAGGGTCTGGATTTGAATCGTCGCTATGTGGATGGTGCATTTTGGCAAGTCCCAGGGGGACCGTATACGGTAGACAGTATTTGGGATCTGTGACGTTGGCACATAGAGACCCGATCGAGACGCTTACATCAAGATAGCCTTGCGACAATAAAAGGCTTCTGCATATTTATCGGGTGCATTTGACTCAATTCCCCGCAGTCTCAGGATTGATGAAAACGTTTCTTCGTCAAACCATTGCTTGTTGAACTGAGTTTGAAAATGCTGCATCAGGTAATCTATTTTTCGCCGATAAGTGAATGCATCAAGATGTACAAAGCAATTAGGATTCCCTAAATCTCCATCATATTTAGGAATCTCATATTCTAAAATCATATGGTTGCGAAAGGCATTCCAAGTCAGTTCAGAGATTAACCGATGATCTTGATGCAAGTCATTACGATAGTGGGTCAGAACTAGATCAGGAGAACAATTCTTGCTTAACTGATCAAAAAACTCTTTGATTTCTATGCCAATGTATGGAAAAAATCGTTCTCTGAATTCTTTAATGACAATATTTTTCTTGTTGACCGGTTTTAGGACGCTATTTGCACTGGCTAGGGCCTCCTCTTTTCGATGTCCAGTTGCCGAGAAAACCACCCAATCAACTTCAATCTCTGGACAATGGTCAATCAATTTCAAGAGGGTGCCACCACAGCCGATTTCAATGTCATCACTGTGGGCACCCAGGCAAAGGATGCGACGGAATGTATGGTGATCCTGATGATTACCGATGAGTTTCATCATAAGATGGTACGATTTTTGAAGACTTAAGCGATTTTTAGGTCAGGCTTTGGGCTATTGCTGAATATTTCTGGGTGAGACTCCCATACAGCCCATGGAGTGTTTCCTTTGGCATACATATCGTCAAATAGTATCTTTTCTTTTAAAGTGTCCATACAGGCCCAAAAACCAGGATTTCTGTAGGCAATCAGTTGTTGTTTTCGAATCAATCGCTGGAATGGTTCAAGCACTAACTCTTCACCGGGGGAAATATAGTCAAAGATTTCTTTTCTAAGTACAAAGAATCCTCCATTGATCCATAAATCTGAATGACCCACCGATCGAATATTTTCTACGATGCCATCTTCATTGGTTAAAGAAACAACGTGGAATGATTGTGAAGGTTGCACTGCTAAAAAGCTGGCAATCTTATTTTGTTGTTGAAAATACTCAAGGTATAAATTTAGATCAAGATCGCTGAGACCATCTGAATAATTGGCTAGGAAGGTGTCCTCTCCTTCTAAATAAGGCTTGACCGCGGCTAAACGCTCGCCGATATTTAAATTAAGCCCAGTATCAACAAAGGTGATTTTCCAGTCTTCTATGTCAGTGGTATGGAGTTGAATATCCTTGCCACCCTTAGATAAAGTAAAGTTGTTGGATAAACATTCATTGTAGTTAAGAAAGTAATTCTTAATATAGTCCCCTTTATAGCCAAGGCATAAAATAAATTCTTTGTGGCCAAAGTGAGCGTAATATCGCATCAGGTGCCAAATAATTGGTCGGTAGCCAATTTCAACCATTGGCTTGGGGATAGTTTCAGAATATTCTCTGAGTCGGGTACCTAAGCCACCACAAAATAGAACAACTTTCATCTTGATTCTCCTTGTATTTTTTACATGCTGAACTGGAATAAATGCTTAACAAGCCATGGTTAGCAAGCTATGGTTGGCCAGGGTGAATGCAGCATTCTTGATAGTCGAAAAACTCAAATTAGATCGCTCAGCGATATCGAGCAATGTGTGTTCTCCATCGGAGAGATTTAACGTCCACAACATGGCCATGCGATCGTCAGGGGTTGTTTGTTTACCTCCCATGGTGCTGTAAAGCCCCCGCTTACCTAACTGGGGCTCACATTTGGGATTTGTGTTCAAGTAGGTGTGGTTGTTTTCTAAAACATCAATCACACTCACATAGGTTTCAAAGGAATTGACTAAAGCAGACGTTTTCACAAAGTCTAAATTGTCAGCCGAGGTGTGATATTCAGGGTAGGTGCCAAATTGACTTCTCGTGAGGCTACCAATAGGCAAGTTGAAGCCAGGTGAGCAAAATTGTCGTTCATCATATCCATAGGGTGAAAAATCAGAAACTTTATGGTCTTGGGACAAATTTTTTAGGATATGGATGACGGCCCTATCAATGTCTGCATTGCCATGACGGCTTTTCTTATAGGCTAAAGGACCTGAGTCGCCAACATTAGAAACAGTTAAACCATGCTTAATGAATGAAACTCGATCCTCATTGCGGCTCAACCAAGTAATCGAGCCGATGGTACCTGGAATAAACAGGAAACGGTAGGAATAGCGTAAGGATTGTTGTTGGCTAAGATGTTTCGCTAGAAACGTGACGAGTGCGATGCCCGATAGATTATCGTTGCATAGGGATGGGTGGCAACTATGGCAGCACAATAAGACTTCGTCAGATGTTTGTCCTGGTAATAATAGCTCGCCATAGGTAAGAGAACCTGATTCTAAAGAAGAATCAATATAGACTTCATAGTCACTCTCTGGTAGAGATTGCAGTACCCGATCCGATAGGCAAAACCCCCATGTCTCTTGATAGTAAGAGGTGCGATAAGGAATCCAATCGGGTCGATCGGGCATTGAGAAAAGATGCTCTTTTAACTGGGAAAGAGACATCGTTTGATGAATTGGAATGCTGTAGTTTAGTACGTGTAAGTTTGATGATTGAAAATCAACGATTTTCTTGCCCGTTTTATCTTTGATGTAAGCATCCTTGATATTCCATTCTTTAGGAACCGTCCAATCAAAAACGGGGGTACCTGTCGGCACTTCATGAATTTCTAGGGGAATATGTTGCTGGATAATGTTGAGTGACTTGCGTACGCCATTGCCTGTGATGCTACGGCAAATTGGATATAGATCGCTGATCAGGCTATACATGTCTAACCCTAGGCGATGTATATCATCGATTGATTTTGCATCAAGCTCCATATTCATGTTCATGCTCCTGGAATGCTTTAAGGAGTAGCGATCGCAAACTGTATTCAAAAAATGTCTAAGGTTAAACCATAAGAGGCACTGACAGATTTATCTGTCTCAGCGCTTGGTTCGCGTTTGGTATGTAAACCCTGCCTTACAAAACTGGGGTAAGGCAGCTACACACATCGTTTAGCCCCTATGGTTTTATGGTGTATGCATCCTGTAGACCGGCAGGCGTCACAGGTATCCCTAGCTAGGAATAGACGTTTACTATTCCCTAGGAATAGACGTTTACTTCAGGGATGGGTACAACAAATTTTCCACCCCATTCGCGGATCACACTCATTTGCTGCATAATTTCGTCTTTTACATTCCAAGGCAAAATCAACACATAATCGGGTTTTGTTTCTTTGATTTTATCGGGGTGATGAACAGGAATATGGGTGCCCGGCAGGAATTTTCCATGCTTATAAGGGTTTCTATCCACCGTATAGTCAAGAAAGTCTGTGCGAATGCCACAATAATTTAGGAGAGTATTCCCTTTGCCCGGTGCCCCATAGCCAACAATTGTTTTCCCGTCTCGTTTTGTTTTAATCAAAAAGTCTAGAAGCTTACGTTTGGTTTCGCGCACTTGTTCATCAAAATGAGTGTAGCGTTCTAGACTTGTAAACCCGGCGGCGGCTTCACGTTGTCTCAAGTCAATGACGCGCTCGCCCACGGGCTTAGAGATATCGTCTGTGTGTTGCGCATAGACACGTAACGAGCCACCATGGGTGGGTAGTTCTTCTACATCAAAGAGGGTCATGCCATGGGCTGCAAAGATGGTCTCTAGGGTGCTCAGGGTATGATAGAAAAAATGCTCGTGATAAATGGTATCAAATTGATTCAACTCCATGAGGCGCATCAAATGTTGAATCTCCCCAGTGAAAACGCCTTGGGGCTTCATTAAAATTTTGATGCCTGCAATAAAATCGTTGAGATTGGGCACATGGGCAATGACATTATTGGCAGCAATCAGATCGGCGGACTTCCCCTGTTGCACTAGTTTCTTAGCACAGTCTTCTCCAAAGAATTCATTCAGGGTGGGAATGCCTTTATCAATGGCAACCTTGGCGATGTTCGTTGCCGGTTCAATGCCTAGCACCGGAATCTTCTTTTCTACGAAATACTGTAGGAGATATCCGTCGTTACTGGCTAGTTCCACAACGTGACTTTCTTCATTGAGGTGAAACCGTTCAACCACCTGATCTGTATATGCTTTGCACTGAGCCAGCCAAGTATCACTGTAGGACGAGAAATAGGCATACTCAGTGAAAATATGTTCTGGGCTGACGTATGCTTCTAGCTGTACCAGGAAACAGTTGCTACATACCCGTACATGGAGAGGATAGAACGGCTCCATCTGGTTGACTTGATCCGCACTTAGGATGCTTTCACATAGGGGCGACATGCCCAAATCTACCAAGGTGTGGTTTAAAGACGTTCCGCAAAAGAGACACTGGGGCGTATTTTGAGAAGACGCTTTGATCGTTTCTTTCGTAGCCGTTTGCTGACTCATGTTTTAATTTTAAAGGGGTCTACAGGGGAAAGGTTTGAGGGCTTACATCCACTGAGCAATGGCCGCTTCAGTGACTGGCCGCATATCGGTTCCAGAGCCATAGGCTTGGCTCCAGGTGATGATTTGTTCCAAGCCTTGATCTAGGGAAATCTGAAGCACCCAACCTAGCTTCAGTCGTGCTTTAGAACAATCTAAGCTCAGGGAGTGGGCCTCGTGGGGATGGTAGGCGTTATCTTGTTCCCAGGTCGCCCCCTTGCCCCAGAGTGATACGAGTTTATCCACTAATTCCTCTCCAAAAATTAGGATCCATTGCACCTCTGGGGATGGATTGTTGCCATTGGTTCTATTTCCTAAGAATTCACCAGGATTTATACGCGAAGACGGCAATGTTCGGATTTAAGTTTCCAGAACTCAAATCTCGACCTAATATTTATTTTTGTTTTACACATCAACAACTTTGTGAATGTCGGAGCATAGATAAATATCTGTTTTTTTGATTGATCACTCGCACAATAACAGGTTTTCGTTAATTTATATGACGTACCCGTAGTACAGGATTGAAAGGCTGCTTTTCTCCAAGAGAAATGCTTTTTGTTAGATCTGGCCCATGCCCATGGGCGGGATGGTTACTTGCAGTTGGCAGAAGATAGGCTGTCTAATCTTCACTGTTTACTGTTCGTTTAAGTACGGAAAAAAGGGACATTCTCAGGTTATGTCTGCAATATCCCCCTGTAGCTTTTTTTCTGTTCGATCCATGACACCTACACTGATTCTTAGAAATTGCGCTTTGGTTAATGGTCCGGCTGACATTGCGATCGCAAACTCAACCATCATTGCCATTGAACCCAACCTACCGCTCACCGCCCCCACTGAAATCGACGTCGCAGGCAACCTCGTCAGTCCACCGTTTGTCGAGTCCCACATCCATCTAGACTCGGCCCTGACTGCCGGGCAACCCCGCCATAACCAAAGTGGCACCTTGTTTGAAGGCATCGAGATTTGGAGAGAACGCAAACAATCCCTCACCCTGGATGACATCAAACACCGTGCCACCGCCGCTCTCAAACTAATGGCCAGCCAGGGTACCCTTTTTGTCCGTACCCATGCTGATGTCAGTGAAGCCAGTCTAACTGCGTTGCAAGGCTTGCTCGAAGTGCGTGACACCGTCAAAGACTGGATGACCGTCCAAGTTGTCGCCTTTCCCCAAGATGGCATTTATGGCGGCCCCAAAAACGACGACCTGATGGAAGAAGCGATCAAACAAGGAGCCGATGCCGTCGGTGGCATTCCCCATTACGAACTCACCCGCGAAGATGGTGTCCGCTCCGTCCACCGCATCTTCGAACTCGCCCAAAAATATGATCGTCTGATCGACATCCACTGCGACGAAATCGACGACGACCAATCTCGCTTTCTCGAAGTCGTCTCCGCCTGCGCCTTGCGCACTGGTTTAAACGAAAAAGTCACCGCCAGTCACACCACCGCATTTGGCTCCTACAACGATGCCTATGCCTTCAAACTCATGGGCTTCCTAAAACGGTCCAAGATTAACTTCATCGCCAATCCCCTGATCAATATCACCCTTCAGGGCCGCACCGATACCTACCCCAAACGCCGTGGCCTCACCCGTGTTAAAGAACTGTGGCAAGCTGGTTTGAACGTCAGTCTCGGCAATGACTGCATCCAGGATCCCTGGTACGGTCTCGGCATGGGCCATATGCTCGATGTTGTCTCCATGGCTGTTCACGTTTGCCAAATGACGGGTCTTAAAGAACTGGATGCCTGCTACGACATGGCAACCATCTGCGGAGCCAACACCCTAAACCTGCAAGACTCCTACGGTATAGATGTTGGCAAACCCGCTAACCTGATTGTGTTGGACTGCACCAGCAAATATGAAGCCATCCGCTGTCGACCCGTCGTCAGTCATGTGATTTCTCGTGGAAAAGTACTGGTGGAGACAACCCCGCCTGAGGTTAAGTGGCAACAAGAGGTGGGATGATTGTGGGGGCGTTACATGCAATGCCCCTGCTGGCCTAGCGTTTATCATTGAAATACTTCATTCTGCGGAGACAGGTCGATGACAGCAGCCAAGAAAGTTCGCTGGACGGTAGATGACTTAGAGAGCCTGCCTGACAGTAGCGATCGCTTTGAAATCATTGATGGAGACCTGCATGTGACTAGAGCACCCCATTGGAAACATCAGGATGTTGCCGGTGCCATTTATGCAGAACTTTTGGCCTGGTCTAAGAAATTGCCATTGGGAAAACCTATCTTTACTCCAGGAGTGATTTTTTCC
The DNA here is from genome assembly GCF_043421595.1 of Leptothoe sp. ISB3NOV94-8A. Classification (NCBI taxonomy): domain Bacteria; kingdom Bacillati; phylum Cyanobacteriota; class Cyanophyceae; order Nodosilineales; family Cymatolegaceae; genus Leptothoe; species Leptothoe sp. ISB3NOV94-8A. The sequence continues at coordinate 42,330 of NZ_JAXSQW010000002.1, forward strand.
CCTACAAATGCAGTCATTCCTGATCTCATTTGGGTCAGCAATGAGCGAATTGAAACATTGATGGACGATGCAGGTCATCTGACAGGGGCACCTGAACTGGTGATTGAGGTCCTATCTCAGTCGCAGAAGGATAAAGATCGTGATAGAAAATCTAAACTTAAACTTTATTCTGTGGAAGGTGTCCAAGAATATTGGATCTTTGATCGCGAACAGCAAATGGCTGAGGTTTTTCGTCGCGAAGACGGCATTTTGGTTAAAGTCCTTACTCTCTATGCTAAAGACACATTAACCAGTCCTTTATTGCCTGACTTTAGCTGCGGGGTTGCCTCCCTTTTTGATTAGTGCGATAGCGTCAGCGTTGACTAGTCAGTTTGCAAAATCCTTTGCCCAGGGCGTGCACAAGGCAACGCCTCTTTTGCCCAGGGCGTGCACAAGGCAACGCCTCTTTTGCCCAGGGCGTGCACAAGGCAACGCCTCTTTTGCCCAGGGCGTGCACAAGGCAACGCCCCTACTTTGCCATCCTCACAGACAGACAGACATTGCATGCAACGCCTCGATCCCTTTTGCCACACTTAACACCACATGGTTAAACTCTATGACTTACCATAAAGAAATGTTTTGCTAGTACTAGTACTGATTTATCAGTCTAGTTATGATTTACCTGCCTGAGCTGTAACCCTATCCGCCCCATGCCCCAGTCAAAGACCTCGAAAACGGCCAAGACACGCAAGTCGAGCGGCAACGGCAAAGCCGCTAATGGCAAGGTGACGACTAATGGCAGAGCAGCAAAAACTAAACTAACTGACCTATCGGATGACCTGATCCGCATTCGCGGTGCCCGTCAGCACAACCTAAAGAATATCGATCTGGACCTGCCCCGCAACCAGATGATCGTCTTTACGGGGGTGTCTGGTTCTGGTAAGTCATCCCTTGCCTTCGATACGATTTTTGCCGAGGGCCAGCGCCGCTACGTTGAATCCCTCAGTGCCTATGCCCGGCAGTTTCTAGGGCAGGTGGACAAGCCCGATGTGGATTCCATTGAAGGGCTGAGTCCGGCGATTTCCATTGATCAAAAGTCCACCTCCCATAACCCTCGCTCCACCGTAGGGACGGTAACTGAAATTTACGACTATCTGCGATTGCTTTATGGTCGGGCAGGTCAACCCCATTGTCCCCATTGCGATCGCTCCATTGCCCCCCAGACCATTGACCAAATGCTGGATCAGGTGATGGCCTTGCCAGACCGCACGCGCTTTCAAATTTTGGCCCCGGTGGTGCGCGGCAAGAAAGGGACCCATGCCAAACTGCTGTCGGGATTAGCGGCGGAAGGCTTTGTGCGGGTGCGGGTGGATGGCGAAATCCGTGATCTCAGCGACAATATTGAGCTATCAAAGAATAAGATCCACGATATTGAAGTGGTGGTGGACCGCCTGGTGAAGAAAGACGATATCCAGGAGCGTCTGGCGGATTCCTTGGCTACCTGTCTAAAACGGGCTGAGGGCATTGCGGTTATTGATATTCTCGCTGATCGTAACAAGGACAATGTGGTGCCGCTCAAGGCTAAAAGTGGGGGTAAGGGCAAGAAGGCTGACATGCCTGTAGCGGCAGAGGAAGAGGGAGAATACGGTGCTGACCTGCCGTCAGAGCTAGTCTTTTCTGAGAACTTTGCTTGTCCAGAACATGGGGCGGTGATGGATGAACTGTCGCCTCGTCTGTTTTCGTTTAATTCACCCTATGGTGCTTGCCCCGATTGCCATGGGTTAGGCAGTCATCAGCGGTTTGCGGCAGACCTGGTGGTGCCTGATCCGAATTTGCCAGTGTATGCTGCGATCGCACCCTGGTCCGATAAAGATAACACCTATTATTTCTCTCTTCTTTACAGCGTTGGTCAAGCCTACGGGTTTGAGATTCAATCCACCTGGTCTAGCCTTACCGACGAACAGCGCGACATTATTCTCCACGGTTCCCCTGACAAAATTTATATCGAAACCGACTCCCGTTACCGCGACAAAAAGGGCTACGAACGCAAATATGATGGAGTGCTTCCCATCCTTGACCGACAGTACCGTGAGAGCACGTCCGATCTCTACAAACAAAAGCTCGAAAAGTATTTGATCGATCAAGTGTGTGAAACCTGTAATGGAGCCAGGTTGCGGCCAGAATCTCTTGCCGTCAGAATGGGGCCATACAACATTCTTGACTTTACCAGTGTTTCCATTCGTGATTGCCTGTACAACATCGAAGATGTTATGGGTGAGCACGGAGAAGACTCCCTTCTCAGCAAGAAGCAGCTTGCTATTGGTGAGTTGGTCCTTAAAGAAATTAAAGCTCGCCTTACATTTTTGTTGGATGTGGGGTTGGACTATCTCACCCTGGACCGCACTGCCATGACATTGTCAGGTGGTGAAGCCCAGCGTATTCGCCTCGCAACTCAAATCGGTGCGGGTTTGACGGGGGTACTATACGTTCTTGACGAACCCAGTATCGGTTTACACCAACGTGATAACGCACGGTTATTAAAAACCCTTGATCGTCTTCGTAATTTGGGTAATACCTTAATTGTGGTTGAACACGACGAAGATACCATTCGTGCTGCCGACCACATTGTAGATATTGGGCCTAAGGCGGGTGTTCATGGTGGTGATATCGTTGTCAATGGTGATTTGAAGGCGCTATTAAAAAATAAAGAGTCTCTGACGGGCGCTTATCTGTCAGGGCGAGAGAGTATTGGTACACCCGCTGAACGCAGACCAGGTAATAACCGCAAGCTACAAATTCGCAATGCCCATCGCAACAATCTGGAGAATATCGATGTTGATATTCCCCTAGGTAAGTTTGTCTGCATCACAGGTGTTTCTGGTTCTGGTAAATCCACCTTGATTAATGAGTTGCTTTACCCGGCTCTGCAACATCATTTTGGTAGCAAAGTGCCTGAACCTAATCAGATGGAGCCGATTAAGGGGCTTAAAGCCTTAGATAAGGCCATCGTCATTGATCAATCACCCATTGGTCGTACACCGCGCTCGAACCCGGCTACCTACACAGGGGTGTTCGATGTTATTCGTGATTTGTTTGCTGAGACTATTGAGGCTAAAGCGAGGGGCTATAAGCGCGGACAATTCTCTTTTAACGTTAAGGGTGGGCGCTGTGAAGCCTGCGGTGGTCAGGGCGTGAATGTGATTGCCATGAACTTTCTGCCCGATGTATACGTTCAGTGTGAGGTGTGCAAAGGTGCACGCTACAACCGTGAAACTTTGCAGGTGAAATACAAGGGCAAAACGATTTCCGATGTGCTGAATATGACGGCTGAAGAGGCTCTGAAATTCTTTGAGAATATCCACAAGGCGGCCAATAAGTTACAGACCATGGTAGATGTGGGTCTGGGCTATATTCGCTTGGGGCAGACGGCTCCCACCCTTTCTGGTGGTGAGGCTCAGCGCATGAAGCTGGCCTCTGAATTGGCCCGTCGCTCTACAGGTAAAACCATGTATCTGATTGATGAGCCGACTACGGGCTTATCTTTCTACGATGTTCACAAGCTGCTGGATGTGGTGCAGCGTCTGGTGGACAAAGGTAATTCTGTGGTGATGATTGAGCACAACCTGGATGTAATCCGCTGCTGCGACTGGGTGATTGATCTAGGTCCTGAAGGGGGCGATCGCGGTGGTCAAATTATCGCTGAGGGTACACCCGAAGAAGTCGCTCAGGCGGAAAATTCCTACACCGGGCATTATTTGAAGCATGTGCTGGAGCAACATCCACCTACAGCGTAATTGAGGAGATATGGAGATTTTGGGATGATGTGCTGTATGTGAGACGTAGGTTGGGTTAATGAAAGGTTTTGATGGGTGCAAGGGTTCAGGAGTTTGGATAACCCAACCTACGGGGAATTGAGACCTAAGCCGCTGACTCGGTGGAGGGTTCGCTATCCGCTGGGATTTGGCTTTCAAGCTCGCCAATGGCTGCATTGATAGCCGCTAGCTGCACCTGTAGCCGGTTACGGCTGGTCTTTAGCCAATGAAGTTTCATCTTTTGGCAATTGGCATAGAAATTGGCGTAATCACTATTGGTGCAGTTTTCAGATGCATGGGGTTTACAAAATGGGAAAAACATGACGGCAGGCTAATACAAAGAGGTACGCCTATAGGCTACCAACTTTCTAAAAAAGATGTGGTCAGGCTCGCTAACTAGAAATGATGCGGTGAAGCTTGCTAACTATGATCCTGACAAATATCTGAAACCTTAAAGGAGGTTGGTTGATAAGCTCAAGGATACTAAGTTTTTCTAAATGGCCATACCTGATTTAATGATTTTTTGGCAAACTGAAGTGAGGGCAAAATCCCTTGGGGTTTGCCAAATGGCTAGAACCTTGATAATTGAATAGTTTTAGGTTTCTTAGATGTATGGGTTGCGATCGCAATCAGATAAATCTATTGCTTGGTTTTGACCTTTGCCAAAATTACCGGTAGAAGCCTTATCTGATAATCGTTTGGGCCTACTGACTCGCCAAACACCAATCCCGACAACCGGGACTGAAACAAAGCGGAATCGGGCTTGCAAGGGTTGAGGCTAAACTCGCCAAACACCAATCCCGACAACCGGGACTGAAACGAGAGAGAGAAGATTCCCCTCTCTTCCAACTTCTGACTCGCCAAACACCAATCCCGACAACCGGGACTGAAACGCTGAAGATGGGTCAGAATTCTGGGGAGAAGATTTTCTCGCCAAACACCAATCCCGACAACCGGGACTGAAACGCTTGATGATCCCCATAAATGTCCCAGCACCGGAGGGACTCGCCAAACACCAATCCCGACAACCGGGACTGAAACCTAACCGAAGAGCTTTGCCGAAGAATTATTGAAGACTCGCCAAACACCAATCCCGACAACCGGGACTGAAACCTTGGCTGGAGTATCCCACACAGCCAAGGCACTCCAGCTCGCCAAACACCAATCCCGACAACCGGGACTGAAACATAGACATTAGTTTTTCTCCTTCCAGACGTAGTTGGCGCTCGCCAAACACCAATCCCGACAACCGGGACTGAAACTTCGGCACGGTCGCCCACATCCCTCACAGCACCAGCCTGCTCGCCAAACACCAATCCCGACAACCGGGACTGAAACTTGCTAGAGCCTGTGATTTCAGTGAAGCCCCCAGCTCGCCAAACACTAATCCCGACAACCGGGACTGAAACTTTCATGTGTCGATTTCTCCAAAGAATGTGTCGAGCCTCGCCAAACACTAATCCCGACAACCGGGACTGAAACTAGTCAATAGCGTTACAGCCGTAGCCCACGGCGACACTCGCCAAACACTAATCCCGACAACCGGGACTGAAACAATGCCGCTGGCAACCGAGATGTTGCGGCGTTAGTACTCGCCAAACACTAATCCCGACAACCGGGACTGAAACAGCTTTACCACGTTGGGCCACTCGCAGATATGAGCTCGCCAAACACTAATCCCGACAACCGGGACTGAAACGGTAGCTGCTTCTGAGGGCATGAGGTAGATCCAAACTCGCCAAACACTAATCCCGACAACCGGGACTGAAACCAGCCGATGGAGATAGAATTCATACCTTGGGTGACGGCTTGCTCGCCAAACACTAATCCCGACAACCGGGACTGAAACATCAATAACAATTGCCGTTTGCGTCTGCATAAGACTCGCCAAACACTAATCCCGACAACCGGGACTGAAACTTTTCATTAATAGTCGCCTCTGGAAGAATACATCAACTCGCCAAACACTAATCCCGACAACCGGGACTGAAACCAAAAGCCATAAAAAGCTTTAATAAATCGATATGTTCTCGCCAAACACTAATCCCGACAACCGGGACTGAAACGTTTCTCTCACTGCATATTCATGATTTGCGCTGCTGAACTCGCCAAACACTAATCCCGACAACCGGGACTGAAACGCAGCTTGGCTTTACACGTTGCCTATTTGGGTACACTCGCCAAACACCAATCCCGACAACCGGGACTGAAACATTTCTTTAGGCCAATACACCGGGAGGGGAAGTTCCTCGCCAAACACCAATCCCGACAACCGGGACTGAAACAACCCCCCTTACCCAACGCCCTCCGGGGGGGCTCAAGCTCGCCAAACACCAATCCCGACAACCGGGACTGAAACGCTCACATTGAACAGATGGGAAACTTTTGGAAACCCATGAATGTGTTTATAAGCTTTATCATGATTTTGAACAAAAGATTGAAACACCCCAGGGATTTATTAATGCACTTCAGTGTTTACAGGATCTATTAATCGATGATTTTCAAAATTATGAGGTGGTGAAAGGTTGGCTCGAATTTATTCGTCAACAACCTTTCTACAATGTGACGAAGCTTTTTTCGACATGCATGACCCGTTCTCTATTAGATGATCTTCAACGCGAGAAGGTTGTCGACTCAATGCTGTCAACTCAGACGCTTGTATCTGAGGAGTAATGGTCAAACCAAATACGACCTTAACCGATGCTGCCCGTGATGGCTTTATAGATATTGCCCGCCGCCTCATTTTTGGATGGATATTAAGTTTTATCCAAAATTGATGTATTTCATGCTGTAGACGTCGAAGTATAAATGAATACCATGGGCTTACCATCGTTATGAGTCAGGAAAAAACAACTCCCTCAGTAGAAATTTTTCTCCACCTTTCCCTTCTGTTGAGTTGGGTTGTTCCTATACCCTTTATCGATATCTTGGTGCCAATTATTATTTGGCAAGCCATTAAAAAACAGTCCCCTCAAATTGAGCCCCATGCGCGTAATGCCATTAATTGGCTGATTTCATCGACAGTTTATAGCGTTGTTTTATTGGTTACGTTAGTTGGGACAATTTTACTGCCGGTGTTATGGGGACTGCGCTTTGTATTTCCGATTATTGCAGCTATTCAAGCTAGTAAGGGAAAGACGTGGAAATACCCTCTTGCTATTGATTTTCTAGGAAGTAAACCTGAAAAACAACTCCAAAGGGCAGCTATTGGTTTTTTGTCATTGGTGGTTATACCTGTGGCAGCCTTACTGGGTTCTATTGTTTGGCAAAATAATCGTGTCAGTTGGCTGGATAGCCTGTCACCTACTACGGGTACTGTCTCACAGGTCAATGAGAAGACAGATGAGTATGGTGATACGCTCTACCAGCCTGTAGTTGAATTTGAGGGACCTAATGGGGATTTGTATGATGTTTCTCCACTGGGGTGGACAGGTTCCCCCACTTACAAGAAAGGAGAGTCTGTCGGAGTGCTGTATACGCCCACTGAACCACAGAGGGCCATTATTGACAGCTGGTCTGAAAAATGGTCTATGGTCACAGTAGCTTTGGTACTGAGTGCTATTGTGTTTGGGTTTTCGCTGATTCCCAGTATATTTTGTTTGATTGTGCAGCGTTTTTCCCCATGAGGACTGTCTGCTCAAGCAACGATAGGACTCTACATTTAACCCACCAAGGAGCTGTTAAGAAACAAGTTCATGATTTGAATGCAGTAACGTTTATCCTGACCTCACCGTAACTCCCACCAAACCTGAATCTTTGCAATGAGCGACATCCTACTTTCGGGGGGTGTGGGGGAGTCGAGGCCCCCACGAACAGGAGGGTTTCAGGGAGGAAAGCCCTGAGCAATCCCTATCGCGATTACCCTATGCTCAACCGATGTATCTTGGGAGGTTGGTAACTCGCAAAACCCGCTGCGTGGGGTCCCGCCGAGTTCCCCACACCCCCATGGCTAGGGCGGACCGCCGCCCTAGAACCCTCGGAAAAATATCAATGATATCCCTAGCAGCCTATTTGGGCAGTTGGCAAAGTGGTTTAGAATTTTGCGCGCTGCGACAAAATTCTAAAAGGAGAGGTTATCCCATTTCCTGTTAGGCAAAATAGCCATGGTCAACCCATGAGCTTAATTTTTAACAAGCCCCAAGTTAAATCGCTGTAGTTTGGCATCTAGCATTTTAGGTAGTGCCTTTTGTAATGCGGATTTGCTGGTAAATTCCAGCTTATGCTGAGCGGCAATATCAAATGGAAACTGACCCGGTAAGTCTCCCCGCTCCATTTGAGCCACAATCAACTGCTCAGGTCGCTTATTGCATAGGGCATACCCCAGCTCTACGCAAACTGCTGGATTGGGCACTAGTAAGGGCAAATCGCTATCGACTTCAAAAATTGGTGTGGCATCGGCAATAAACAGCAGGCTCCGCCGAATGTGGCGCATCAGGTTGCTGTTTAGTCGTACAGGGCCATTGCTGAGCCGGTGGGATTCGACTAGCTTGATGGGTAGCCGAGAGCGACGGTTAAACTTTTCGACGTAGGGTTCAAGGGCTGCCTGTAGCAAATCGCTGGATTCTGGATATTCCTCCTGGTAGCAGAGGAAAATAGTGGGATCAAGGTTGGCGAGGGAGTCGGCCTTGGCAAAGTAGATTTCGTGGCTGATCAGGTCGATATTTGCGATCGCATAGGTCCCGCTGCCTTCAATGTAAAACTCCACCGCATCCCCTTCCAGGTAACGCTGGAACCACTCTGCGTCGCGCACATCGGCAATATCATCCAAAAAATCAGCCCGCAGTGCTGACTTCAGCAGACTATTCTTTGCCAGCCGCAGATCGTGGGGTCGCCTTTCTAAATCCCGAATTGGCTCATAATCCTGGAGATACCAAGCCTTAAGCGCAATTATCGCCATACTGCCTCAAACAGATTGATTTGCTGTGGTCTAGGGTATCCCAACTCTAAACCATCAAAACATTGCTATGGCCATCAGAATTTGAAAAACCATGTATTAAATCATTTTAGATCATTTGTACTATTTTTTCTGGCAGTCTGTCAAATCTTTGCCAAATACATAACCCATGTTTTACTCGGCCTCTGATGACTGCGCTATCGCCTGCTGCGTCAGCATCTCTAGACACTTCATCGAACTGTTCAGACAAGGAATTGCCAGTGCTGGCGCGGACCATGGGAGTAATTTCAACTCTTGATTCATTTTTGCCCTGTGCTGAGTAAGTTGCTAATACAGACTAAGCACTTTGTACGGTGAAACTTATGACAAATTGCTAGTATTTCACGTCTAGTGTTAAAAGCGTAGCGCTTGTCCGTAAGGTGGAGTAGACATAACGGTTCAGGGAAAAAACCGCTATCGTTATAGACAAACTGAACCCTCGTGCGATTCGATTCAGATAGCATGGGGGTTGTTTTTTGGCCATTGATGTTCGGCTTCGCCATGGTAGGGGCACACCCTTCGGATGTTGGCTGATGTTCCATAGAATAGGCCATCAGTCATCAGGCTCTAGATCACGAGCAATTTGCCAAACGCGACAGTTGCGACAATGGGGATCATCTGAAAATGACAAACGAAGCTGAGCAGCGACAGCATTTGCATGGTCCAGGTTTGACAGCAGTCCAAATTGATTAACATCTGAGGGGATAAAACCAGCGTCTTGATCTGAAAATTGCCCGCAGTTGGTCAAAACGCTATTACCCTCCGCATCATCGACAATGTCAAAACCACAGAATTCAAATTTGGAGGGTATTGCGTGGATGTGGGTTGGCTGCTCAAGGATAGCCAGTAGCTGATCTTGCCCTATACGCCAGTGAATGCGTTGGCGGAGGTAAGCGAGATTGGTGAACCAGGTAATGCGACAATCTGCTTGGACATTGTAAGACCAGTCTTCATCCATAAGATCATCGATCAGATCAGGGCAGAGAATATAGTCAAGGGTGACAACTTCAGTGATGTGGGTGAAGCCAGAAAACTTAATGTAGCTATGCCAGTCTTGAGTTTGGGATGGGATAAAGCGTTGGCGGGCGGTGAACATCCATTGAGTCATCTCTCTTTCACGTAACGACGCAATCTACTTCGATTTCCACCAACCAATCTTCTTTAATAAACCGTGATACTTCTACAAAAGTACAAGCAGGACAAATCTCAGAAAAGAATTCTCCATGGGCCTTAGCGGCTTCCTCCCATCTGGAAATATCTGTGAGCATCACCCTTGTCCGAATAACATCACTTAACTTGCCACCAGCATCTTGAATCGCTTTATGGATAATACTTAAACAGCAATACGTTTGACCATATACATCCCCAAGACAAGCTGTGGAACCGTCATCCCCAATGGGTGCCGTTCCTGCGATTGAGATGAGGTTAGCAATCCGTACTGCCCTTGAAAACCCTATCGGTTTTTCCATTGGAGAACCAGAGGAAACGTTTTTTCTTGCCATAGAAATCAATTTAGAGTGTGTAGCGTTGCTCAGCACTACCCAAATAGAATTTAGGCCCTGAGAAACATGGAGAGCCTTTAAACATCTAAAATGTCATCGTCCATCGACGACACGCATAATAACAGACAACCTGTTAGCGATTTCGGCTGATGGCTAGTCTTACCAGGTGCAGAAACTTGTTCACCTGGATGGTATACCTGACCATCTACTACAAAGTCTCCATCCAGTACCAGTACGGTCTCTCCACTGGCATGATAATGATTCGGAAACAGACCAGCGCCAATCTTTCTTGCAAAAAAGGCTGCTTCACGAGAAGCTTCTTCTGTTTGCCAGGGGGCCACTTCTACACCTGACTTACCAGGCAACAGAGACCAGTTTAACTCAGCTGCCTTTTGTTTTAGCTGATTAATGGGCACATCCAACAGCTGCAGCAATTCTGAGCTCGCTCCCACAGACTGAGTAGCGATCCGTTGCCATAGGCGCTCCTTTAGAGCCGCTGCCATTGGCACAGGTTTGGCCACATAGGCCAATGTAGCCGCTGTCTCTTCAAACTCACGAACTGCCTGCTCTAACTCTGTACTGTCTAACAAATCCTGCTCAAACTGGGCACGCTCGTCTGCCTCTAGCGCATCAAGGGCATAGAGGGCGGCTGCATCGGCATTTGAGTAGGACTCAGGAGGGTTCATGGCTTCATGTTAGCTCGGTTAATTAAGAACTAGTGTGGTGACACGAATGCTAACAGCGCTCTGCTGTCGCTTCAAAGCTTAAGACTACGTATAATGAAAAACGAACTGGGCAGGGTTGAGAGCTTGCATATAGGCTGACGGGCGCATAGCCGTTCGCCCCCTACGGAATTGGGTTGATCATCTTAAAAAATCTTTATTCTTAAGATTCCAAAATGTCATCGTCCATGGAAGACACACAGAATAATAGGCAACCGTTCAACGTTTTTGGCTGATGGCTTGTATTACCAGGAGACGATACACATTCCCCTGACCGATATACCTGGTGGTCAACAACAAAATCTCCGTCCAACACCAGCACCGTTTCGCCACTAGCATGGGCATGGTTAGGAAATAACCCGCCTGTGGCTTTGCGTACAAAAAAGGCAACCTCGCGATCGCAATCATCAACTCGCCACATGGCAATTTCTGCCCCCGAGTTACCAGGCATCAACGCCCAGTCTAACTCAGCCGCCTGGTGCTTCAGCTCAGCAATCGGCAAATCTAGCAGCTCCACTAAATCTGAACTCGGCCCGATAGACTGCTGAGCGATCCGTTGAAATAAGCGATCTTTTAAATCTGCTGCCATCGGTACAGGTGAGGCACCATAGGCCAAATTAGCCGCCACCTCTTCACACCCACGCACCTCCTGCTCCAGCTCTACGCTATCCAATAGCGCCTGCTCAAACTGCCTACGCTCATCTGCCTCTAGCGCATCAAGGGCATAGAGGGCAGCTGCATCGGCATTTTGATAGCGCTCAGGAGATGTCATGTTCTTATACTAACTCGGCTACTAACTCGGCATTTGAAACCTATAGGATTAGAGGATAGCTATATAGGTATACGCTAGCCATCCCGGCTTGGATCTCATATTTTTTAACCTGTTCCCAAAGCCTGTTTTAGTTTGCGCAATCCCAACCGAATCCGCGTTTTGACCGTGCCTAAGGCTAGACCAGTTTGTTTGGCAATTTCCGACTGACTATAGCCCTGGTAATAGGCCAACTCAATCACTAGGCGCTGTTCGTCTGGCAGCTCACCCAAGGCCTGCATCACGACTGTCCGGCGCTCAGCAATCATCAGGGCTTCATCCGGCCTATCAGAAGCACTCGTCTCGACCGTCTTCGTAGCCGCTTCGACGACCTTAGTCTGCCGTTGCCGCTGCCGTAATCGATCCAACGACCGACTGCGGGTCATTAAAAATAACCAAGAATCCACACGGCTGCGACTGGAATCATATCGGGCAGCCGTTCGCCAAGCCTTGGCAAAGACATCCAGGACAACTTCCTCCGCTTCTTCCACAGAGCCAAGTATTTTAAAGGCCAACGAATACATGACTCGGGCGTAGCGATCATAAAGCTGACTGAGTGCCGCCTGGTCTCCTTGCACCATGCGGCTAATCAGTTCGGTTTCATCCTTAGATTGCAGTTTTGCCATTTATTTCAACTTTTTTTTGAAACCGAGAGATCCAATCCGCCAAGCCTGGCGTATACCTTTTCAGATTGCACAAAATCATCGCTTACAAATAGGGCAGAAAACCTCTGCTCCGACAATATTGACGATTTTTATATGTTGTCATGGCCTATGCTCCCTAGCAACCGGGTCTGCTTTGAAATGCGTGCAATTTGCCCACGTCCAGAATTGTAAGTTTTCAGTAGAGAAAACACCAGCTTTGGCCGTGGTTTAACGAAAACCCCATTCTATTCATTTCCCAAAAGGAGAAATTGAACCATGCTGAAGTCTTTACAAAACACTCTAGGCCAACTGTCTAAGCGCCAAACCTGGCTAAAACTCAGCGGAGTGTTTCTAGCCACCACCCTAACCTTAGGGGGAGCCGCAACATTAATTAACGCGTCGGACCACGATGATGGAGAAGTAGATGTTAAAGGTCGTAACCTCAACATTACTGACGTTTATGCATTTAGAGAGAAAGATCAAAACCCCAATGCATCTGAAGATGATCTCATCCTGATGATGAATACCAATCCTCGCTCCCTAGCGCGACAACAATATTATTTCAGCACCAATGCTCGCTATGAATTCCATATTGACTCTGTTGCCAATAAAGATGCCAAGGTTGCTGGTCAGCCGGATCTAACGCTGCGCTTCGAGTTTGGTCCTCCCAATGAAAACCAAGAACAGGAGGTTACGGTCACGACTATCAGAGACGGTAAAACTAGAGTTCGGAAAGCTGTCACAACATCTTTGTTCGATTCCTCACCCAATATTAACAATGTTAAATTAGGTGGCGAGCGTCTGACTGTTTTTGCCGGATTACGAGAAGATCCCTTCTTCTTTGATGTAGAGCAGTTCTTCCGTGTCCGTGCCGGAGCGGCTGGCATTGGCCCTGCTGTCGGTTTCCGCAGTGCCAATGAAGCGGTTGACTTTGCTGCTGGATACAATGTCAATACTATCGCTGTGCGTATCCCGAAAAAGGTCTTAAGAGGCTCCACAAGTGCCGATGTTTTTGATGTCTGGACGACGATTTCCACCCCTGATGCCAGTGGCAACTATGTCCAAGTTGAACGCCTGGCCCGCCCTGGTATTAACGAAGGGTTAGTGATTACCAACGATTTCCTAAATGCTCTAAATAGTGTTGGCCCTGACTTCGAAGCCGCCGCATTAGCAGGTGAACAACCCGCCGCCGATATTGCTGGCCCCATTGTGGGTGAAGCTAAGAAAACCTTGCTGGCCCTAGGCAATAGTGAAGAACGTGCTAATGCGTTATTAGGAGCCTTCTTGCCCGACGTTATGCGCATCGATACCAGTGGTCCCAGTGGCTATGCCAATGATCTAAATGCCGCAGGCAGCCCTGTGCGCGGGCGCATGTTAGAGGATGATGTCATTGATATCACGCTGAGTGTTCTATCTAATGGAGCAATCACGACCGACAATGTTTCCTATGAAGGCACTCCTGGAAATCCGGCCCAGGGACATCAGCCATTAGAGCATACGTTTCCTTACTTGGCATTGCCTAATTAGCCTGCACCCAACGTCCCTCTTGCTAGCAAAGATAGCAAGCAGGACATCAAAGAGGATTAATCATGTCCTAATTCAGAAGGGCGCATGGCCATGCGCCCCTACGCAACAACATAAACCCATGTTATTACCTCTCAATCTTCGTTTCACCCAGCGTCGTCGACAGCTGCTGTGGGGCATTGGCATCCTCCTGATTGTCACTACCGTCCATCAACTCAAACCTCTCCTCAACACCAGCCCCTACGATTACTCTTTCTCGCCTCCAGACCAAACCGACATCACTGGCCAACTCGAACAGGAGATTGCCTTCTATAAAAATCGCATCCGCCAAACTCCAGAAGACGGTCTTAGTCAAGCGGCCCTCGCTAGCACTTACTTAAAACTGGCCCGTGCCACTGGTGATGCCAACTGGTATCTTCTTGCTGACCAAGCGGCTCAACAATCTCTACAAAAGCTGACGTTTAACAACGAAGGGGCTCAAATTGTTCAAGCCAAAGTCGCTGAAGCTCAGCACGACTTCGACCGCGCTATTCTTATAGCGAACCAGGTGCTTGCCACCCAAGCCTATTCTGAACCAGCTCAGTCTATCTTGATCACAGCATACTTAGGCAAGGGCAATCTCACTAAAGCCAGGACCATCGCAGACAATCTGGTGCAGCAAATACCCACCCTAGGCTCCCTCACGCTGCGGGGCCTGGTGCATAGTGCCCAAGGCGAGGATGCATTGGCGATTAAAGACTTTGAAGCCGCCCTCAACGCGGAAGAACCGCAGGAATCAGGGAGTTCTGCCTGGACTCGTACTTTGATGGGGCGTTTTTACGCTAGCCGAGGAGATTATCAAACTGCTCAACAACTCTACCAAGAAGCCCTAGACATTTTGCCTCGATACCCTTTAGCCCTAGTCCATATGGCTAAGCTCAAAACTCGCCAAGGGCATTACCGAGCTGCGACAAAGCTCTACTCTCAGGTGTTTACTTCCCAAGACTATCCCCATGTGTGGGACCATGTTGCACTTCAAGGCATGGCTCAAGTTGCGAGTCTCCAGGGTGATCGGGCAAAGGCTCAACAGTTGTGGCAACAAGCTGAAGAACAGTTTAGACAACATGAAGACTTAGAGACCTTTGGGCATCGTCGTGCCTTAGCACAGCTGTTATTGGACCGAGGTGATGCGGCTGATCTGCCAGAAGCTTTGGCACTGATGGACGCTGACGTAAAAATACGTCAGGATGCAGACACCTTAGATACTTACGCCCGAGTGCTCATGCAGTTGGGGCGTTGGCAGGATGCTCAACGAGCGTTGCAAAGAACCCTTGAGCAGGGCACTCGCAATGCGGTGATTTCTTATCGGGCTGGGTTGGTTGAGCAACAGTTGGGCAATGGGTCTAAGGCTAATCAATATTTTGAGGCTGCCCAGATGGTTGATCCCAGCTTTGGTGAACGGGATCAGCAGATTTGGGGGCTGGTTGCTGATTAGTGTTTGCGGTTAACCCACCCCGCTTTTCAGGCACCCCGCCCAAGAGGGGACTGCATTAGCCCTCCCCATAGTTTTTTATGCCTTTTTTATGCCTTAAATTATTAGGAGGTCCAAATGAAACGGTTTGTTCGCTTTTTACGGGTCGGTATTGTGGGTTTGTTGGCTAGTGTGTGGCTGGGGAATGTTGCGATCGCACCCGCCCAAGCCCACTGGGACGACCTCACCGTAGCCGACATCATTGTCACCGACACCAACGCCCAAATCACGTTGACAATGCCTACAGCATTGCTCAGTTTTGCTGATGACGACGGCAATCAAACGCTGTCATCAGCAGAAATTGAACAGCATCGTACCCAGCTAGAACAACAATTAGGCAATGGCATTACTTTAAAAAATCAAACAGATGAATCAGGACAATTCACCCTCGCCTCAACAACAGCTCAGCAGCCTGAAGACAAAATCAACCATAGCACCTTTTTATTAAGCTATGAATGGCCAACAACCCTCCAAAAACTCACCATTCAATATAATTTATTTCCCTCTGAACATGAACAGGCTCTAGCCACCATTACTCAAGGTAACCGTACCCGCAATATCGTATTCACCCCCGAAAACAACACAATAGAACTAGCAGACACAATCCCCTGGCAACACCAGTTTCTTAGTTTTCTCAAACTGGGTGTAGAACATATCTTCACTGGCTACGACCACATCTTATTTTTAATTGCTCTACTTTTACCAGGAGGTCGCCTATCTCAACTCCTAAAAATCGTTACCGCCTTCACCATTGCCCATTCTCTTACCCTTACCTTAGCCGCTCTCGATATTGTCACTTTGCCCACAGCCTTTGTCGAGAGTGCGATCGCTCTATCCATCGTTTACATAGCGATAGAAAATCTGTGGCATAAACCTATGAACCATCGACCCTGGTTAACCTTCGGCTTTGGGCTGATCCATGGCCTCGGCTTCGCCAATATTCTGAGAGACCTCACCCAAAGTCAGAGCAACCTGATCTTATCCCTAGCCAGCTTTAACCTAGGCGTAGAGATAGGTCAGATTGCCATTGTTGTCCTGGCATTCTACGGATTGCGATTTTTACAACAACGTCGAGGAGCCATCTGCCTAAACTACGCTGCTTCAGTACTGATGATTCTCATGGGCAGCATCTGGTTTGCAGAGAGAGTCTTAGCTGCTTGGGTTTAAGCAATAAAGCACTGATGCACTCCTAGTGGTCTGTCAAGAATCAGATTTTGGGTAAGACTGTTAAAGTGTAACGAGTCTAAAGTGGTGAAGAGTCACTCCTTACCCTTCACCCTTTACTCGTTAACCAACCCGAATTTTTAGCGTAGAATAATTCAAAACACCAGAGCCTCTACCTCAATTTCAATCAGCATATCAGGAGCAATCAGCGCACTAACCTCCACCATCGCCGTCGTAGGGGGATAAGCCCCCATAAACTCCTGATGAGCCTGACCATATTCTTGCCAGCGGCTAATATCTGTCACATACATGCGGGTCCGCACAATATTCGATAAATCCGCACCCATAGCCCGGAGCGTCTTTTGAATTATCTGAAAACACCGTTTTGCCTGGGCATAACCATCTCCTGGAGCAACGGTATTCCCCTGATCATCCACCGGAGCAGTCCCCGACATAAAAATTTGGTTGCCCGCTCGAATCGCTCGACAGTAGCCTACCGCTGGCTCCCAAGGAGTGTCAGTAAAATGACGAACAATAGATGGGTCATCCATGACTATCTTTATATGTATTACTGATTTGCCGCTGCAATGACATCCAAATAAGCCTTGACCGCATTCTCCAGACCCATCATTAACGCATCCGCTGTGAGAGCATGGCCAATGGACACCTCTAAGATATTGGGAATCTGCAAAAACTGAGGCAAGTTTTCGAGGTTTAAATCATGACCTGCATTCACCCCTAGGCTACATTCCTGGGCCACTTTTGCCGCCACCGCATAGCTGGTATGCAGTGTTTCTAACTCCTCCTCAGTTCCTTCGCGGGATGCCGTAGCATAGGGTTCGGTGTAGAGTTCAATGCGAGTCTCTGTCGGCCCCTGCATCGAACCTAATGTGGGGATCAGCCGAATTTGCTCTGGGTCAGGATCCATAAACAAGCTAACCCGCGCCCCTAGCCCTTGAATTTCCTTAATAATCGGGATCAGAGTCTCACCGTGCTTGGCAATATCCCAGCCATGGTCGGAGGTAAACTGATTGGGATCGTCAGGAACTAACGTCACCTGATGGGGGTTTACATCCCGCACAATGTCCATGAACCTAGCTTCTAAAGGATTCCCTTCAATATTAAATTCGATCGTCGGATGTGCCTTGAGCATCTCCGCCAAGTCATAAACATCGTGACGCCGGATATGACGCTCATCTGGGCGAGGATGCACCGTGAGGCCATAGGCTCCAGCTTGAATGCAGGTTTCCCCCGCCTTAACGACACTCGGTATACCCATGGTGCGGGAATTCCGGACAAGGGCAATCTTGTTGAGATTAACACTGAGGGCAGTCATAAATCTTGCTCTGATGCTAGCTACCAGGCCTATGGTGTGGGCTATAGATTGTACAACATACAGACTGACTGATTGTGAATTGCCTAGGGTTGATCCATCGTTATAAAGCTGCCACAACCACCTTTTTCCCGTCAGAAAACCGATAGGGACCATCAAACTCGCCAACATACATGGTATGGGAAACTAACGTCTCCTTTGTCCATACATGGAGCTGATAGGCGGGTGGTTCCATCACAAATTGGCTAGAGCCGTCAGGGTCAAAATCGATAGCACTTTGATGGACTAAGCTAGGCTGGCTGCTGGCCACCGTCCCGGCCCATGGGCAGTAGATAGTGCGGTGTAAATGGCCACAGCTAATGCGTTTTACTTGAGGGTGTTGGCGAATTAATTCTGCCAGCGCCCCACGGCCTTGAAACCGTTTGCGATCCATCCAGGGAATGCCAGTGGCAAATGGAGGATGGTGCATAAACATGAGGGTGGGTGTTTCAGGTGCTGCTGACAGTTGTTGCCCTAGCCATGCCAAACGCTCGGCATCGACACAGCCCCCACCTTTTCCTGGGATAATGCTGTCGAGCATGATCAGGCGCATGGGATAGTTATCGACAGCATAACTAAGGTGAGAACTCGCCCTTGGCAGATAGGTGTGGGTATTAAATACCTGTCGTAGATGATCGCGATGATCGTGATTGCCTGGCATTAAATACACGGGACACTGCAATGGTGCGAGCATGGCTTTTAGCAGCTCATATTCTTCCACAGTGCCGTCTTGAATCAGATCGCCTGATGCCACCACCATATCTGGTTGAGGATTAAGCCTGCTCAATCGGGCAATGGCCTCGGCAACTAAGGAATTAGTGTCTACGATGCCATAGGCGAGTTTTCCCGGCCTCTGTATATGGAGGTCGCTGATTTGGGCGATGAGGATCATACGACGGGTCCCCGACTCGCAGTGGTTAGAATAGGTTGAAAATGATCTAAGTCAGGGGTTTTTAGGTTTTTAATCTTAGCTAAATCATCCCAGCGACGCAGTTTGACAGCACTTTCTGCATTCGGCTGGTCAATAAAAGCTTGTGCCATCGACTGTGAGAAAATACCTCCCTGAAGCTCCAAACTTAGCTTAGAGGCAGGCGAGAGTGCTTCCCAATAGTTCTCATCTATCGCACAAAGATAGCGTTTGGCGGCTACGTGCAAACGAATGGGTGTGGTAACAGCTTCTGGAAATAGGGGTTCTAATAAGGGAATTGCACGATATTCATGGCTATCATCAACGCCCCGCACTGCTGGGTTGTTGCCAAGATGATGCACCAGATGTCCCAGGTCATGGAGGAAGCAAGCGGCGATCAGCTCTGGTGATTCACCATTCTCTTCGGCGAGGGTGGCGCATTGGAGGGCATGTTCTAACTGACTGACGGCTTCACCACCATATTGGGCTTGGCCACGTTGGCGATAAAGATCGAGAATTGGGTCTAGAGTTGTTATGTGCATTGCAAGAAAAGGGATAACCCATTGTCGGGACATTCCATGGAACATCCCGACAATGGGTGAACGCGGTTGTTTAACAGGATAGAATCGTCATAGTTTTGTTATAATCTAACAATCTTGTTGATAGGTATAAAGACCTTCAATCAAGTGTCTCAATGACTTAACCAGGAAAAGGAGAGAGAAAAAATCAGGTTTCAGTGAGGAAACTCTCCCATCCCCTTGCCTCTAAGCAATGCGATATCCCTGACGGACAGCGGATGTTAGTCGGGGAATCACACCATCATGGTGCAAGGTAATCATGTCAGCCCGTTTGCCGACCTCTAGACTGCCGCGATCGCAATCCAACCCAATCGCCTTAGCTGGATTTACGGTAAACAGACGCATTGCTTGATGCAGCGGCACCTGAGCCTTCTCCACAATCAGGAACATCGCTTGAACTAAACTTTGGGGCACATAGTCTGACGAGATAATATCGGCTAAATCTCGCTCGATTAAATCCATGGCGGACACATTGCCTGAATGGGATCCACCCAAGATTAAATTAGGGGCTCCCATCAGCACCTGTAGACCATGGGTGTGAGCTGCTTTCGCCGCATCCAATGTGGTGGGAAATTCGGCGATGGCAGCCCCGTCTTCAATGGCTTCTTGGACATGCTCCGGGGTGGCATCATCGTGACTGGCCAGACAAATGTCGCGTTGCTGGGCCAGTTCCACCAGTCTGCGACGGTTATCGACGGCATGGCACTGTTGGGCTTCGATGCGATCGCGAATAAAGCCATCCATTTCCTCAGCCGTTACCCCATGTTTGCCCTGGTAATACTCTTTGTACTTATCAAGTTTTACAAACTGTCGCTGTCCGGGGGTGTGGTCCATTAGGGACATCAGTGACAGCAGCGGGTGATCGGCATAGGTTTCCACCAGATCGTATACCTGGTTATATCCCAGCTCACAGCGTAGGTGTAGTCGATGGTCCACCGAGAAGCGCCCGTCGCTTTGTCCCTGATGAATCGTATTGATCATGGGGCCAAACTGGGTCATGCGCAGAGAGCCGGGGGTAAGATCGCCAATAGATATGGCGTCACACACGGTTGTAATACCGGCCCCCGCTAAATCTCGATCATGGTGTACGGCAGCCACATCCAGAGGCCAGCTCACCTTGGGGCGAGGTGACATGCAGCGCTCCAGGTTATCCGTGTGGAGTTCGATCAGCCCTGGCAGTAGATAGTCGCCGTTGCCATTCTGCCCTTGATCCACAGTACCTGGCTGAATGTCTGCAATTAGACCGCCCTTGACGACAAGGGTGCCCAGTAGCTCCTGGCCTGGAAGCTGCAAGCGATAATTGGTGTAGATGGTTTCAGTCATGGGGCGTATGGTCTGGATTTATTTGGGTAAACGGGCTTCTCTACCAATTAGACAATTAGATACAACTAGAAAATGTCTAGACATCTCTAACTGATATCTAACCAAGGTTAAGTTAACGTTATCTTTAGGGTTAGGAGACAAAAAATGGCTCAGATCATTGAACTTCCAGAGTCCTGTTATTTTTCTGACTATTTCAAGCTGAATTATTATCTGGAAGATATCGTGACCCACTTTGGGTATAGCTTAGAGCTGACGTCGCTGGTTTTGCCTCAGTCAGAAAAACCAGTAGACACTATCGATCGACTTAGGCAGCGTTTGGAGGAGAGTTTGCCGTTCGTCACATTAGATAGTGAATCGGCGCGCCGAGAATTTTTGATTGCGCCTCTGGTTTTAGAGTTAGTGCATTTAATCCATGTCAAGGTTAAGGTTAGCTATTCTCTTAAGGCGACGGATCAGTTGA
The DNA here is from genome assembly GCF_043421595.1 of Leptothoe sp. ISB3NOV94-8A. Classification (NCBI taxonomy): domain Bacteria; kingdom Bacillati; phylum Cyanobacteriota; class Cyanophyceae; order Nodosilineales; family Cymatolegaceae; genus Leptothoe; species Leptothoe sp. ISB3NOV94-8A. The sequence continues at coordinate 63,568 of NZ_JAXSQW010000002.1, forward strand.
AGGGCCTTTTAGATTATTATCTTCAGTCTGGCCATAGTTTGCTGATTATCGAGGCCAAAGATGAAAATCTGGAACGCGGATTTAAACAGCTGGCGGCTGAACTCATTGCATTGGATAAAGTCACGGACTCATCGTCGGGAAATCTCCTTTATGGTGCAGTTTCGATTGGGCGTATCTGGCAGTTTGCTGTGCTTGATCGACAGCAAAGAAAAATTTCTCAAGATTTAGAGCTATATCGAGTACCCGCTGATGTAGACCCTCTAATGAGTATCTTGGTGGCTATTTTGACTGACCAAGCAAGCGAGGGTTAGCCAAAGAGGAGGGTGCGATCGCAAACCCTTTCCCTGACTTCGTCATCATGGAAAATTCCTACCATGGCACAGCCCTGGGCTTTACGTTCTTCGATTAACCGCATCACGACGTCTCGATTGGCCGCATCTAGCGCTGATGTGGGTTCATCTAAAAGCAAAATAGGGTAGTCCATGGAGAACGCACGAGCGATATTGACCCGCTGTTTTTCACCCCCAGAAAAGGTGGTAGGTGACAGTTCCCATAGTCGCTCTGGCAAGTTTAGCCGAGAAAATAAGTCTCGTACCTTATCTTTAGCCTTATCTGTATCTAAACCTAGTTCCATCAAGGGTTCTGCAGCGACGTCTACCGCTGGCACCCGAGGAATCACCCGCAGAAACTGGCTGACATAGCCGAGGGTATATTGGCGGACTTCAATTAATTTATGGGCTTCGAGTTGGGGCAGATCAACCCACTCCCCCTGGTGTTTGACCCAGATAGAGCCGCTATCCACACGGTAGTTGGCGTATAGAGAGCGCATAAAGGTGGATTTCCCTGAACCTGAGGCCCCTTGGAGGGCAACACATTCACCGGGATTAACGGTGAGGGAAACCCCTTCGAGCACGGGCAGATTGACACTGCCCTGGTGATGAAGCACAAAGCTTTTATGGAGCCGGTCTGCTTGCAGCAGGGCTGTTGTATTGGTTGGGGCAGTTGCTGGAGATGGGAGTTGTAATGTGTTCATGGGGGGACAATTGTGTTGTAGTGAGTCTTCATTAAGGCACTAACGTGGCATTCACAAGCTGTTGCGTATAAGGATGGTGGGGATCATCCAACACCTGGTCGGTGAGTCCGGCTTCGACAACCTGACCGTTTTGCATCACCATCAGTCGATGGGCCAGCAGCCGCACGACGCCGATATCATGGGTGACCAGGATGACGCTGAGGTTAAGGGTGCGTACCAGAGATCGCATCAGGTCTAACAGTCTGGCCTGGACAGAGACATCGAGACCGCCTGTGGGTTCATCCATCAGCACAATGCGGGGGCGTGTGACCAGAATGCGGGCCAACTGCAGACGCTGTTGCATGCCGCCGGAAAAAGTACGGGGAAAGTTATCAAGACGGGCAGCCGGAATTTCAACTTCACTTAACCATTGGAGGGCTTCGGTACGAATATTGCCATAGTGCCGCTGGCCAACATCGAGCAGTCGTTCGCCAATATTGGCCCCAGCGGTCACGTTCATGCGCAACCCGTCACGGGGATTCTGGCGGACAAAGCCCCACTCGGTTTTCATCAACCGACGACGACGGGGTTCAGGTAGCGTACGCAGGTCGATAAAGTTGTTGTCTCGGTCACAATAGGACATCTCTCCTGTTTCAAAGGGGATACGACCGGCAATGCTATCCAGCAGGGTACTTTTGCCGGAGCCAGACTCGCCGATGATGCCCAGAACCTGACCTGGGTAAAGGTTGAAGGAGATGCGATCGCAGGCACACAGATCGCCATAATACTTACTTAAATTATTAACCGTCAGTAGCGGCTGCATCATGTCTTTCTCCTATTGCCCTAGTTTTTGTGCACTACCCGATTGCGATCGCTGACGCTGCTCGCAATAGTCCGTATCTGAACAAATCCACATGCGTCCCCCCTGGTCATCAATGACCACCTCATCCAGATAGCTGTCAGTGGCCCCACAAAACTCACAGGGCTGCTCCCAGTTCTCCACCGAAAACGGATGATCTTCAAAATCCAGGCTTTTCACTTGGGTGTAGGGTGGTATGGCGTAAATTCGTTTCTCTCGTCCTGCCCCAAATAGTTGCAACGCCGGGTTCATATCCATTTTCGGATTATCAAACCGAGGAATTGGACTGGGGTTCATCAGATGCCGCCCATTTACCATGACCGGATAGTCATAGGCTAAAGAAATCCGCCCAAACTTGGTAATGTCCTCATAGAGTTTGACGTACATGGGGCCATATTCTTCTAACGCATGCATTTTGTTGGCTTCAGTCCGAGACGGCTCAATAAAGTACAGCGGCTCAGGCATGGGCACCTGATACACAAACACCTGCCCTTCTTTGAGAGGTGTTTCAGGAATCCGGTGACGGGTCTGAATCAGAGTCGCTTCCTCTGTGCGTTCGGTCGTCGCCACACCACACACCTTCTTAAAAAAACGTCGGATATTCACGGCATTAGTGGTGTCGTCAGCCCCTTGGTCAATCACCTTCAAGGTGTCTTCTTTACCAATCACCGAGGCCGTCACCTGAATGCCACCAGTGCCCCAGCCATATGACATTGGCATTTCCCGCGAGCTAAAGGGAATCTGATGTCCAGGAATCGCCACGGCCTTAAGAATAGCCCGGCGGATAGATCGTTTAGTTTGTTCATCCAGATAAGCAAAGTTAAACCCTGGTTCAGGGTTAGAAGGAGCAGGGGAGACAGGGAGAACAGGCGAGGCAGGGGAATTCATGGTTTAGCAAAGAGAAAAGGGATATGTGCCGTAGGGGCTGGTCTTGTACCTGCCCTGGAAAGAAAGATGGTAGGGTTTAGCCCTTTAATCATGCTGTTTTTGCCTCCTGGGAAACAAGCGGATGACTCTCAGCCTGAGTCGATGGTGGGTTTGTTATCTCCTGGGTCCGTTCATAATCACGGCGTAGCTTACGAATCAGATTTAGTTCTGCCTGAAAATCGATGTAATGGGGCAGCTTAAGGTGCTGCACAAAGCCCTGGGCTTCAATATTGTCAGAATGAAAGAGAACAAACTCTTCATCCTGGGCTGGACCATCCAGAGATTCTCCTAAATCCTGAGCCTGAAGCGCTCGATCCACAAGGGCCATGGCCATGGTCTTGCGTTCGTTGTAGCCAAACGTCAGGCCGTACCCTTGGGTAAACTGTGGCGGAATTTCTTTACTGCCCTTAAACTGATTCACCATTTGCACTTCGGTGACTGTTATATCGGCAATGGCAATTTCAAATCCTAGTTCCTCAGGACATATGATCATTTCCACCTCACCCATGCGAATCTCACCAGCAAAGGGATGATTTTTGCCATACCCCCGCTGGGTGGAATAGGCCATAGACAACAAAAAGCCTTCATCACCACGGGCTAAGTTCTGCAAACGAGCATCGCGATGGGTGGGTGTGGTGAGTGATTGTCGCGTAATGTCAAACGGTGCAGTGTCTTGCTGTTGATCATACCCATGCCCCACCGTTCCATTGCCAGGAGGTATCACCAATCCCTCCTGCTCCAACGTATGAGCCACCCGAGGCGTCGTTTCATTGACATCAACCTGTTCACTGGTGGGTGCAGAAAATGTATTATCCTCAGCCGCCAGCTTAAAGTCCAACAGTCGATGAATGTAGTCAAATGTGGGGCCTAGCTTCTGCCCCCCCGGGGCCTCCTTAAAGATGGCCGAAATGCGCCGCTGAATCGCCATGGCACTCGTATCCAGCGGTTCACTATAATACAGTCGAGGCAAGGTTGTTCGATATGCCCGCAGCAAAAAAGCCGCTTCGACCAAATCTCCCCAAGCTTGTTTTATGGCCAATGCCGCCAGGTCCGGATCATACAGACTGCCTTCGGCCATTACTCGGTTTACCGCCAGCTGCATCTGTTGCTTGATCTGCTCCACGGAAAGCTCCGGCACAGTCTCATTGCCTCGCCGCTTTGCCTTGAGTAAGGCTTCGGCATTGCGAATGGCTTGTTCTCCACCTTTGACCGCAACATAGGGCATGGATTTTCTCCTGAAGATTTCGTTAACTAAGTTCGACTCGGTAACTGTATCCGTGTTGGGTGAATCCTAAGGATTCGTAGAAGGCTTGGGCAGCTGTTCTGCGAAGGTTAGTGGAAATGGTGAGTTTGTAGCATCCGGCAGAACGACACTGTGCGATCGCAATGTCCATCATCCGCCGACCAATCCCCTGGCCTTGCAAATCAGGAGCCACCCCCACGGCTTCGACAATGCCAGATGGGCTGCCATGGTGAACCAGATTATCCATAATCAGCAAGGCAAACGTGCCAACAACTTTCTCAGAGAAACAGGCAACCCACAGCGTGTAATTTGGATACTGTTGAACCCGTGAAAACCATTTCTCGGCATCAGCTAAGGTCAAAACAGCGTCATGCTCCAGCCCCGAATGATTATAGATATCCACAACTTGAGGTAAATCTTCGCGGCTGCCAGGACGAATTGTTAGCGTCATATGCCCCCTTGAGATTCTATGGTGGGTTGAGCTGTGCGAGGCAGCCCCAGCACTCGATCGTCGACAAAACACCAGCAGTCTAAACCCAAGGGATAATCTGCCGTCATCATTTGCCACTGTTGCCAAAAATCAGAATTCAGAGGCAGACTCACCGCAATTTCATCCAAAATCCCTGGCCCTTTGAGTTTCATGGGTAATCCCCCCGTTAACTCAGGCAGTTGGATCAATAACGAAGTAGACGCTTCTGGATATTCAGCATTGCCCCAGGAGAATTCAGCCAGCTTAGGGGCGGTGGCGATTTCCTTAATCAAGGCAAAATCAGCAGCCTGGGGATTGTCGGTAAAGCGACAGCCCGTATGAAACACTAGCCACTGACGCACATCTTCGGTAAATCCTGACTGTAGCCACACTACAGTTTCTAAATCGAACAGGGTGAGGCAGGCAGCGGCGCAACTTAGCTCAAGACCATTAGGTGTGGTCAGGGAAACAGTTGTTTGCAGAATACCGGGTCTTGCCAAGGCATCTAACAACGCTCGGAAGGTTTTCTGGGCGTCGTAAACTGTATCTGTAAATCCGGTTAGCTGAGTAATCATCATTAGCTTTCCCCCCGCAGCATTGTGAAAAAGTTGACACGGGTGGATTCAACTTCAGCCGCTTCCCGCTCTCGTTTTTCCTGGGCTGCCGCTTGCAAAGGGATAATCACCTGGGCCTGCACCCGATCATGCCAACCAGGGTGCTGTAGCAGCCCATCACACACAGCTGCTAGCTCTGCATGGCGTTTGGAACGACCCGCTACATACCCAAAGCCAGTCAGCTCATCCAGCTGTACTACACAACGAGTCAGCGTCATTTCACCCAGGTTAAAGGGTTGCCCAGTCCCCTCGGCTCGACCTCGCACCATGGTCAAACCAATTTCGGGCGATCGCAAAAATCCATACCCAGGCACATCGTCAAGTGTCGCAACGCACTCTTCTAAAAGCATCAAGGGCGCTTTAGCTAGGACTGACATCCAGACGGCTCTAGATGGTTGTAGCGCTGTCTTTACCATAACTTAACCAATTTTTAACTGATCGTTAAATTCATGTAGACGTCTAGACAAATTATTGATCCTTTAGGCTGAAGATGCAACTGATTTATGGTGGTGTGTCGGGATGACATAGAGCTATGGCACTCAAAAAGTTCAGTAATGAAGTAAGGGGCTTAAATTTGCCTATTTCCCTTATAGCGATTTCATTGGCGTTTGAACCTGGTTTCTCATGAAATGGAGACCTAGTTTTTGATTTATAAATAAAAGTGATCCAATTTTGGTTAGGTGTCGTACCTCTAATGAACACCTGTTAGGAAGGTATTAATTCATGAAGAAGGTAATGGTACTCACCAGTCTATTGGCTGCTACATTTGCGATGTCTCCAGTGCAGGCTAAAGAAGCAGCCTCTGCTCAGTCCAAAGATGGACACACTGGAAACACTATTGTTAGCATTGCATCCACCAATGATTCCTTTGATGTTTTGACTGCGTTGCTAAAACACGCCAAGCTAGTAGGTGTGCTCAATGGTGAAACAGAGTTTACAGTGTTTGCCCCTACTGATGATGCGTTTGGCCGTTTGCCTCAAGGCACAATTGAGAGTCTCTATCAACCCGAAAACAGAGAGCTATTGGCAACCATTTTGACGTACCATGTGGTGCCCGGCAGTGTGCGGTCTACCGATCTGGCATCGGGTAGCGTTGATTCTGTTGCTGGAATTCCTTTAGATATCTCTGTGGGTTCTGGAGTGACCGTAAATGACTCTAACGTGGTTTCAGCTGACATTGAAGCCAGCAATGGCATTATTCACGTTGTTGATGCGGTAATTTTGCCTCCTCAGTAACCATAGTCTTTTCTAGAATCTGTTACGTAGGGGCGCATTGCAATGCGCCCCTACGCAGGATATGGTGCATTGGCCTATCGCATTTGCCTGTATCTGAAGGGCGCACTGTTGTGCGCCCCTAGCAGCCATTCTGAATTCTCAATTAAATAGCAGTCCCTAATTGCCACTTAATCAGCAAGTTTTGTATGGTGCGTATAGCAATGCCCTAAGATGTCTAGAACATGGGGCAAACGCCCTATCTGTACGTTTACTTGCCTGTTTGAGAGGCCGCTAAATTATGGCTGCGTTAGTGCTATTTTCCATTGAGCTAGCCTTAATTATTATTCTTTGTGGTTTTTTATATATTTCTTTTAATTGGAGTTCTCGTTGGGTTTTACAAGCATCTCCACTACAGATGGATGATACAGGCTTGCAAACGCTACGACAAAACGTATTTGGCATCGTTCTGATTTCAGGCTGCTTGCTCGTTCTATTAGTAGCAGGATTCAACGGATGGATACTACTACAGGGTGAAAAGCCAGATACGTATACCCTGTCTTTGATTCAAAACACACCTCAGGAAGTTTGGCTGGGCATAGCAGCAGGTGTTGCCAAAAGTATATGTTTGCTGGTCCTGGTCGGTATTTTGCAGCGTCCCCTCAAGCACAGGTTAGCTCAGATTAGTCGCCACGTTAAGCAGATAGAGCAAATCACGGCGAATGATGAGAGTATTGAACATTTGTTTAAGGCCTTAAGTACCGTATTACGTGTGGGCATGTGGCTTTTGGCCTTGATATGGTGTGCTCGTTTTTTGCATCTACCCGAAGAGATATCTCCTTATCTCTATGCAACCTGGCGAATCTATTTGATTATTTCCATTGGCGTTATCGTTTTTAGATCCGTAAGTGTTGTTGTTGATAGCTTGGATGCTTTGAGTAAAAAGTATTCTAGCCCTAGTAATCTGTTGCGGTTTTACGATCGTTTACAACATCTTGTTCCTTTTTTAAAGCGCTGTTTGGAATATGTTGTCTGGCTCTATGTAGGTATATTAGTAGTCAGGCAAATTGACTTAATTGCTAACTTAGCAGGCTATGGGACAATGGCTGTGAAGGTCATTGTCTTAGTTTTTTTAGGGCGATTAGCTGCCAATATCGCACAATTACTTGTCTCAGAATTATTGCTGTCCACTGAGGAAACATCGACTGCAATTTATCAGCGACGGGTGACCATCACCCCACTCATTGTAAGTTCACTTAGATATATTATTTACTTTGGCACGGCTTTATTTTTGTTAAAAGCTCTCAATATTGACCCAGGGCCAATCTTAGCAGGTGCCGGGATTGTGGGTTTAACCGTTGGTTTAGGGGCGCAAAACCTGGTGAAGGATGTGGTCAGCGGTTTCTTTATTCTGTTTGAAGACTATTACTTAGTGGGTGATTTTATTGAAACTGCCGAAGCCCAGGGCACTGTTCAATCGATTGAGCTACGGACGACACGCATTCTGCATCCCGATGGCCAGGTTCAGATTCTGAGAAATGGCGATATTGGATCGATTATTAATTACTCTAAACATCCGATTAATGCAGCGGTAGAGGTGTCTATCACCTACGAGGTAGATCCGGAAAAGGCCTTTGAAATTATCGAGCGTGTGGGAATAGAATTGTGTCAGGACGAGGACGATGTCCTAGAGCCAACTCATATTGAAGGCGTAGAAACATTCTCGGAAGAGATTTGTTTAATTTATACCCAAACTAAAGTTAAGCCTGGTAAACATTTGAAGATTCAACGTGTGCTACGTCAGCGTTGTCTGGTTGCACTCTTGAAAGAGGATATTGAGGTAGGCTCGATGGATACAAAATTGGTTCTCAAGAGTGGTTTTGAGAAGTTTGGTGTGCAGAATGAAGCAGTATAAGGGCTTGGCAGACGTTCCATGGAACGTCTGTGCATGATTCTGAATGGAAGTGGAGAAATGCCCTAGACTTTCGATAGAAAATACCGAGCTTTTTCTCTTTGAGACCAGGTAAAGAACGAATTTGTTCTAGTAGCGCATTGAGGAAGGCTATGGTTTCTGTAGATGCGTGTTTTATGGTGGCCTATCCCTAAGCTACGGTTTTGTAGATTGAGAATAAACGTTAATCAGATGCGAAATAAATCCTAACTAGTATCGTTGAGCCATAAATCAAGAATTATGTTACTGGTTAGTGGCTGGGTACGCTCTAGGGCAAAATTAGACCAAATTAAAGGTCTAACCAAGGTCTAAGACACTGAAAGATACGTAGAGAGTAAACATTTATGGAATGGTATATCAAGGTTTTAAAGAACTATGCAGTATTTGAAGGACGTGCGCGCCGAAAAGAATACTGGATGTTTGTTCTATTCAATTTTCTCGCTGCCTTATGTTTAGGCTTTATAGAAGGCTTTCTGGGAGCATTCAGTAATACGGATCAAAGTATCCTCAGCTTTATTTATAATTTAGCTGTTCTGATTCCATCTATTGCTGTCGGTATTCGTCGTATGCACGATGTTGATCGCAGTGGGTGGTGGATTCTGTGTCCAATTGTAAATTTGGTCTTTGCTGTAACGGATGGGACCGCAGGGTCTAACAAGTTTGGGCCGGATCCTAAAGCAAATGAGCGTTAAAGGTTGAAATAGCGCTGATGGGGCATAGGTGCCTTTAGATTAGTAACCCCATGCCCCCTTCCCTGTCCCTTAGCAGCAGGTATTTTATCAGCCACTAGATTACGTACAGAAACAATCGGTGTGGTTATACTGTTTCCTCCAACACTTTCTCTTTAGTTTCTTGGGTTGTTACCAAATGACATGCCGTTGGATGGACTCCGTCTACCCTGGTCATTACCGCAAAAGCATTTCTTGCAGTTGCCAAGCTTCTGCTACTCAAGCTTTTGAGTTGCTGATTGTCAGCAGGAATATAGGTTTTAGAGGTTCACTCTTGTTTATCAGCAATAGAAATGACTTCTATCCAATAGCACTTCACCATGGTCAGGGACCCAAGCAGCCCAAGTGTCGTCTGATGCCTGGCAGAGTAACTTAGCCTTGTCATAAGCAAAATAGCTAGGTGGTTGCAGCAGCTTAACCCAGGTATCGCGGGTGTAATTAAGCTGACAAACAGAATACCAGCTTGGCGCAGGTTCTACTTCTGGTTCGGGTACCAATGGGCATGTGGGAGCGCTAGCCGGAAGGAGCATACTTATTCTCCACTTCGCAGTTATTTATGTATTCAATTTTACAAAATAGAGGTTATAAAGATTACTCTATGGCAATAAGTTAATAAAACCTGACAATCAAAGATATTTTACGATTGCTGATTTAGGAGATGAATCGGTCTAGAGCCATTGTTATCTGACCGCCTCTCACAGCTAAAATCATCCTGCCAGCTTGGCCTTAATTCTAATCGCTTTTGGCAACAGGATCTTCCGTTTCCTGTTGCTCCCAGTCAGGTGCATGTCTGTTTGTTTTATAGAGGTTAGTTTGGCGTGCTCAATGACAGTAGCTTCAGTCCCATGGGCGCAGGTGACGAGACTTCTCTGACTATCATGGTGCCTAGTGACTAACCACGGAGGCAGCTTGCAGGAACCAAATGTATTCGCCAAACTAGTGCGAGGGGCAGGGGCCGCATTGACAGTGCAGATAATCAGTGCGGGGGGTTTATATAGCTCTCAAGTGTTGCTGGCGCGCTGGATGGGCACAGCCGCCTATGGGATTTATGACTATGCTACAGCCATTGGTATTTTCTGGGCCTTTATTGCTGGATTTGGCTTGCCAACGGCAGTTCTGCGGTTTATTTCAGCCTACAATGCCCAGGAAGATTGGTCCCATTTAAAGGGAATTATCTGGGGCAGCTGGCTACAGACATTGTTGATTGGTATTCTCACCTCGCTGTGTGGCACTGGCATTTTGTTGTGGCTCAATGCTAACCGTGATTTGGGTGCTTATACCATGCCTGTTGTTATTGGGATTTGGACAATTCCGACCGTTGCCCTGGTGAGTCTCCAAAAAGAGATTATCCGTGGGTTTCAAAGAATTGTATTGTCCTATGCGCCGTCACTGGTTATGCAGCCACTATTGCTGATGATCATGGCGGCTATTTGGCAAAGGTTGTATGGGCTGACCAGCACAGTTGCGATCGCACTCTCCTTGCTTTCTGCATTATTAACCCTGGGGTTGCAATGGTTGTTATTTCAACAAAGTGTAGATACCAAAATCCGTCATGCCCAACCCGCCTATGAGATTTCCCGATGGTGGAAAGCGGCTGTACCCTTAATGTTGTTTGGTGGTTCATTCATGGTGCTCAGCCAAACAGACACATTAATGATCGGTGTGTTTTTAGATGCCAAACAGGTGGGCATTTATGGCGCAGCCCTCAAAACCGCATTATGGGTGCCGTTTATTTTGGCCTCTGTAAATGCGATCGCAGCACCATTGATTGCCTCCCTCTATGCCCAGGGCGATCACGAGAGACTGCAACAATTAGTCTCTACTGTGGCCCGATGGATGTTTTATCCAGCCTTCATCACATCGATTGGGCTCATCAGTTTTGCAGGACCTGTACTACAGTTATTTGGCCCCGAATTTGTGGCTGCCAAGGGCGCATTAACCATTTTGATCCTAGGCCAGTTAGTCAATGTAGGAGCTGGTTCAGTGGGCTATATCCTAACAATGACCGGCTATCAAAGCCAGTCCGCCGTTGTTATGGCAATCAGTGCCCTGGTTAATGTCATTCTGAATTTAGTTGGCATTCATGTTTTCGGAATTGTTGGAGCCGCCATGGCCACCGCCTTTTCCATGGCTATGTGGAATGTTTGGCTATATTGTTTAGTGGTGAGGCATGTAGGGGTGCGACCATCAATTTTAGATGCACTGCGCGCACTGCGCTGAGAGAGTTGTCCACAGGCTTCGGGGACTGCACAAAAATAAAGACCCAGGTTGGGGTTGTCGATGGGTGGATGAGTGATGGGCTAATGGGGTGATTATTTAAGCGCAAGCGCCTTACCTAGGCAGTCGCAATACACGTTTGCTATGGTTGAGTTTCATCGTTACTGAGGCTTACACATAGCCAATGTTGGTAGAACTTGCGATTGGTGATGCCTATGGTGCTGGGTTTGAATATTCCCCCAGCAGTATGATCCGTGAACAGAATGATCTCAGTGGGTATGTGCAACATCCACGACATCAGATTCAGCCAGGTTACTATACCGACGATGCCCAGATGAGTATTGCAATTGCCGAAGCCATTGTGTCGGGTGAACCCTGGACTCGTGAGAATCTAGCCCATTATTTTGTCTCAGCCTTTAAGCGTGATCCTCGTGAAGGCTATGCCCGTGGCTTTTATGGTTTTTTGCAAGCAATCAACGATGGGGATGAATTCCTTGCCAAAATTAGGCCCCATAGTGATAAAAGTGGAGCCGCCATGCGAGCCGTTCCCATTGGCATTTTCCCAACTGTTAAAACTGTGATTGAACGTTGCAAACTACAGGCCACCCTGACCCACGACACACCAGATGGCATCAACGCTGCAGTTGCGGCCAGTCTAATGTCCCATTACTTTATCTACCAGCTTGGCCCCAAGTCAGAATTGCCACAGTTTATTCATAAACGTGTACCTGGACCATGGATAACACCCTGGCAAGGCAAGGTTGGCTCCAAAGGTATGATGAGTGTTCATGCGGCCCTAACGGCTGTCATGGCCCACGATTCCCTCAGCGAAATTCTCAAAACTTGTATTGCATTTACAGGTGATGTAGACACAGTTGCCACCATTGCCCTTGGTGCAGCCTCTTGCTGCCAAGAAGTAGAACAAAATATTCCACCTGTTTTAATCGAGACCCTTGAAAATGGCGATTACGGCTTTGATTATCTTCGCCACCTTGATGGTCAGCTATTCCAAGCCGTTACATGAAATATTTCCATGGTCAAACAATAGCCGCCTCTTTCTCCTGATGCTCAGGACAATCCAAACGCAAATCGCGATCACCAAACGGCGCATCCACCAACATACAGTGATGAGGACGATCAGCATCCTCATATACATTGGCCCTAAAATATTCACAAGTCACACACATCCGTGACGGAGGAATCTTTCCCTGTGACTGCAGCTTCTGAATCATTTTAGTTAACCCTCTAAAGAAAATCGTTTGCTCTTCTTCAGAGAGTTCTGTGACTGCACTTAATAAGAAATCTGGCCAGCTAGCAGCTTTTTCCGCTTGTTCTTGACCTTTAGGCGTCAGCCGAATGGCGATGGCTCGACGATCATCCGTTGCCTTTTCCCGAGACACCAACCCCTTTTTTACCAAGGATGAGACCGCATCACTGGCCGTCGCTGCACTGGTAGCCAATCCTTTAGCAATGGCAGAAAGGCGAATTCCCCTTTTTGGGCTAGATTGGAGCAATGCCAAAATCTGCCCTTGGGTGGGAGTTAACCCTTGAGCTTCCGCTCCTTGCCAGGACTGACTACGCAGGGCTATACCAATTTTGGAAAGCCCTGTGATAACCCGTTGGCCAATGGGTTCATTAATGGTGTCAAATGGATTATCCATTAAGTGTACGGTGGTATGATCGCGACAGGCTCTAACACATGGTTAATGATTTTACTCACCTCTGTTTCGGCTTTATGTCCAAACCATTGTGCCAGGATAGTGAAGTCTCCATCAAATAGAATCCAAGATGGAGTCCCTTGAAGCTGATTAACATGAAAGGTATATGCAGTAGGGGATAGTCTCTGTAGAACTTGCTTTATCCTAGCGCGGGCACGGGCTTGGGTTGCGTCATCCATATGGGGGAATGAGGATGTGAGATGACATACATGCTCGACATCGTTGTCATCAAACAGCTCAGCCGCGTCGCCTACCTGGTCAAAGGCTACGGGGAAGGTAATGGGGACGGTGTAGGATCGCTGACCATGGTGTTGAAAGTATAGTCTAGTGGCCCCAACAACTTCACCTGTTTCCAGCAGACATTGGGTGTAGTCGGCGGTGTTTAGATCAAAGTCCTCGAATGCGGTTGAAAGTCCTAAAACATTGAGACGATTACCATAGGTATGATGTAGGTGTTCTGCCAGGGGTAGGGCATGGATAAAACAGCCAGGGCAATTGACCTGAAAGACTAACAAAAGATTTAAATCCTTGATCTGAAAATCGCCCTGTAGAACTTGGTCAATGGTCATTTTAAATTTAGCCACAAGAGTTACCTCCTTTGATTTATCGCAAAAGATCTACACTGTGGGTGCAGTGTTAATGCACCCCACAACAGTCTCAACGGGCCTGAACCACATAGGGCAAACTCAAATCCCCTGAAACCACACTATAAACCTCGTAAACTCCAAGCAGAGGGCGGTTAGCATCGGATGTGTTGACCTCCATGTAGGCAGCAACACCGTCAAAGTTAAACTCCGTGACATGGTTTATCCGTTGTGCAGGCACCAATACTCGCAATGTGCTCTGATCGGTTATGACCGAGAACCCAGGAGAATCCATATACATGGGCATACCTGGATTAGTTGGCGGTAATACAACACTCTCATCTTCTTGGGCAAATTCCAGTACGGACAAACCGCCAGACACACGGTCATCAGGTGTTAGCACAACCCAATGGCTATGCCAGATAACTCCGTCATTCGCGAAATTACGATCATTGTTTTCATCCCATAGAGGTGTGTCATCAAAATCAGGATGTGAGGTAACGGCCAGGGCAACAATACCGTCAGTGGCATTGAAACCCACATCTTCAGGGGCCAATGTCGTTGGAAAAACATAGCCCAAGACAGGAGCACCATCTAACTGACCAGCGGCTTGAGGCAATGTAGCTCCTACCATGCCATTCACCTGTTGCTCGAACACCAACAGGTCCAGATCGTCCAGATATTTCACCTGTGCCAATTGAATCTCCAAAGCTGGGTTTTTGTCAGTTGCCTGAACTGCTCGAACGGGCTGGGATACCCCTGTAAAGATAATCAAACTGACAGCTAAAACAAGCAACCCAATAAAACGTCGCATAAACGACCTCCTTTATTTACTTAGGATTCCTAATAATTAGAACTCCTAAATAGTATCTAGCTTAAAAGATGGCGTCAAGGGGGAAGGTTGCGATCGCCCATGCAAATCAGCCTCTGAAATCTTCTAATGCTCGTGTGGAACTGATCCTCTAGAAAGAGAAAAGTCTAGATGAAATATTGTTACTAAAAATCAGGATGCCCGTCGGATCGCTTCAGTTTTCTGGATTTGTTCTGGACTGAAGCCAGCCTGTTGTAGATGATCTAAAAACCACGACTCACGATATTGAGAGTCTAAAGCAACCGCCTGCTGATAGGTCTGTTGGGCTGCTTCAGTTGCTTGGCTGTCCCATTGGGCTAGGGCTAAAGCTACCCAAGGATGGGGGTTGCCCGGTTCTAAAACTGTTGCTTGTTCTGCATGGTCAATGGCCTGGTCATACTCCTGTAGGCGATGATAAGCCAGACTTAAGTTGTAGTATCCAATTTCGTTGTCAGGCTTCAGTGCGATCGCTTGGGTATGGGTTTCTACGGCAGCATCTAATTGACCATCCACCAAGTACACAATGCCCAATGCATTTAAAGCAGGCACGTGGTTATCATCTTGGTCCAATGCACGTTGCAAAACATCGATGGCATTTTCCGCCTGTCCATCTAAATGCAGGGTCCACCCCAATATCACCTGGCCCGAAAGATTCTGTGGGTCTAACGTCACAGCCTCCTGCAGGGCTGCGATTGCTTCTTTGTAGCGCCCCTGACTGCGATACTCTAGTCCCATCTGACGATTCTGGGCCGCCTTAGCTTTCTCTTCAGCAGATGGTTCAGGTATGGGAGTCTCGTTTATTTCCTGAGGAGTAGAGGCTACAGAAGTAGTGTCCGCTGAGTCTGATGTGTTAGTCGACTGAGATGGAGCGGTTGAGGTAGCCGTGCGACAGCCCGCTAAACTAAATGTCAGCAACGTAGTCAAAAGGAAACTACTAACTTTTTGAAGACTAATTTGCACTACAGTTATGCCAAGACTCTGGGTCTCATTTTAGCGGTTATTCACCGCGGTTATTCGCCTAAGGCGAGCAATCCTGATTCTGTCCTCTATATGCAAGCAATTATCAAATGCTATGGGTAACATCACTATCCGACAAGGCCCTATGCATTGGCTCATTGTCTTGCTGCTAAGTTTCTTATGTTGGCTTTTGCCCACAACCTTGCCTATGCTGCCCGGCTCAAATGGTGTTGCCTTGGCAGTAACAATTTCATCTGAAACTGCTTTGGCCCGGCTATTTACGTCTTCAGAAATTCAGGCTAGCTGGTTTGCTAATAGCTTTTTGTCGCAGATTTCTCTGACCCAAATTGAACGGGTTGTGCAGGGTATTACCGCTACCCTGGGGCAGTATCAGAGTGTTGAGGCCAGAGGGGATCAGTATCTTCTGACGTTTGAAAAGGGCACTGTGCCCACCCGTATTGCTCTGAATACATCGGGCCAGATTACCGGATTGTTGTTTGAACCGCCTCAGATTGCTGCATTAGATTTAGAGAGTTTGCAGACGGCATTTGCTGAGCTACCTGGTGATGCAAGTTTGCTGATCCTTAAAAATGAAACTGATATAGCCAGCGTTAATGCTGACCAGCCGCTGGCAGTGGGTTCAGCGTTTAAGCTATTGATTCTACAGGCGTTACAGCATCAGATTGATGCGGGTGAACACAGCTGGGAAGAGATTCTGCAGGTGCAGGATGCCTATCGTAGTTTGCCCAGCGGCCGTCTACAGGATTGGCCAACAGGCACACCTCTGACTCTCCAGAGTTTGGCCACAATGATGATTTCGGAAAGTGACAATACGGCAACAGACCATTTGTTAGCACTGGTGGGCCGTGATGCAGTGGAGGCGCTGACCAAACGCAATCGTCCTTTTCTATCTACGCGAGAAGCGTTTATTCTAAAAGACCCGCAAAACCAGCGATTGCTGGATCGCTATCGTCAGGCCCCTGGGCGAGAACAATACGACATTTTGAGAGTCATGGCCGCTCTGCCGCTGCCTGCTGTCACTATTTTTAACAATGGCCCTTTAGCTTTAGATGTGGAATGGTTTATGAGCGGTCGGGAATTGTGTATTGCGATCGCAACCGTTGCTGATTTGCCTCCTATGCAGGTCAATCCTGGCATTGCCAACCCAGCTAACTGGCAGCGTGTGGCCTTTAAGGGAGGTTCTGAACCTGGTGTGGAAAACTTCACGACCGATTTGCAAGATGCAGATGGCAACCATTACTGCATTGCCGCTACCTGGAACAATCCTGATGGCATTGACGAGCTTAAGTTTTCAGGTCTTTATCGCGGTGCGCTCTCATCGATAAAGTCAGACTAAAATACTGGTAGCGCTATCTACCACCGTCATGACATCTGATTTTCTCAAGCGAGTGCTCCCCTTTATCCTTGCGGTAATGGTGACCTTGGGAGGGAAGATTGTTGATGCCAAACTCAAGAATTATTGTCTCGGGGGTATACGCCTGATGATATTCGCAAGATCTGGGGTGGTAATTTGATGCGAGTATTTGATGCTGCGATCGCAGTAGCTGAACAGATGCAAGCAGAGGCTGAAGGCTGATGGGTATTTCCTTTTCTAACCCAGATGAGAAAATAGCGTATGAAAACAAGAAGCTTGCCCTAATTAAAGAAATTAACGAGGCATTTGATGGTGTTGCCCGTGAAGATGGCGTCACGCTCCATGAGGCGATGGTGATCGATGATTACGGTAGCCCGGCAGAGCGAGCTGAGGCTAGAGCACAGGATACTGAAGACCAGTGGCAAGACGTTCCAGAAGATGATATTCGATTTTCTGATGCGGTTCTGAGTTTTCTAGACTCAAAGGGTTTTCACTATTAGGGATGTGCCAACAAATAACTTACCCATCAGCTTGGAACAATCATGATATCCCATTTGGGTAAATCTCCTGACCGTTGCCACTGTTGTTCGTAAGGCTCCAACTCATCTTTGGGAACTGTGATGTTCTTTTCATAGATGCCCTCTACCAGGTGAACCATAGGTTCAAATCCATTCCAAGTCATATTCGATGCCCATTGTAGTGCCGCTTCAACCGAGGTTAGGATCGTTCCATTCCAATAATTTTCTAACGCAGCCCAACAGCGCTCAATCGGATTGTATTTGCTGTGGTAGGGCGGGTAGTAAATGAGATGAACCGATAGGTTCGTGGTTTCGACAAACTGCACCATCCGCTTGATAAATTGGGTTCGGTTACTCCGAACAGCCGACCCACCATCCAGGTTAATGGCTAAGATGTCGATATCCGGATAGTACTCCTGATAGTCATCCCACCAGGCCTCTAAACAATCGACAATAAAATCACTGGTTTCAGCAGACTGACCAAAGTAAATAGCCAGTTGGTCGCTGCCAACATCAAGAATCCCGAAAGGGACCAAAACAGCCTCCCAATGGTCATCATGGTCATCGGCTTTCTGCGCCTCTAAGGCGCGCGCTTTCCCACCACGAGAGAGATTGCCAATTTTGACCTTCGCCTTGCTATCAATTGAGATGCGCAAGGTGTTGGGATCCGCATCGGCTCCCTGATTGGCGTCAGCGACATGCTCAAAAATAGCGTCGGTTTCAGGAATTTTCTTCTGGGGTTTCACTTTTTGTGTTTTTTAAGCGATATCCCATCCGATTTAAGACATTACCAATCGTTTGACGATTAGGTAGCTCTTCTTCACGGTACCCTTTCTTCGTCATTAAAGCGTCGCGTACCGCTCGTGCGCTCACTCGAGCATAGTAAAATGTCGATTGGAATTTCGGATCGGCTTGCGCGTCTTTGTCGACGAGATCCCGGATGTCAGTTTCTAAGGTAGGGAGTTTTGCTTCACTGCGGTGACGACCTCGGGCTCGATAGTTGTCAACACAGGTGATGCCAGTACGACGTTCATGGAGACCTAATTGAACACTCTGACGACCCCAACCTAAGTGTCGCTCGGTTCTGCGAGCAGACCCCTCAAAGTAATCGTCAGCAACCTTTGCCATAAACGCTCGCTTGCGCGCGCCTGTAAGTTTTTGAGCCGCATCTCGGATGGTCTCTTTTACGGTGTCATCTAGCATTAGCGATCCTCAAAACAAGCGGTCATTCTTTGGGTGGCCTGTTTCTAAGTTTTGCGGGTATTCTATTTTTTGGCAAGCCCCTTACCTTCCAGCCTACATGGTTTGGTATCTCCGCAACATTGATAATGAAGATCCTGCCTACTGGTCAAATACATTTGACTCGGTAATCTTTCATTTGACCTATCAAATAGATGTAGAAAACTATGTCGCTTCAAAATTTCAATTGTTTACCCCTGCTCAACTGAGGGTTACGGGATATTTTCTTCAATTTAACGTAGAACGAGAAGAGACAATTGAGAAGCAGAATTTGCAGGAATCTTTGTCCAAGGGTGGCTTATCACCAGAAGAGATTAACTCTATTTTGCTTGATCATACATTTCACAATCATGAAGACAGGCAAGCGTTAGAGACGTACTGGCGACAATTTATATAGATGGGTCACTAGTTAAGGGAGGCGACACACCATGACAACCCATAACCACGATACTTCCCTTGGCATGGGTGTTTATTTCGCCCCGGATGATTATGTTGGTATGATGCGTCGCATTGCCATTTTGCTTATCGATTTGGCAGTGCTGATCATCGTATATGTGTTATTTGCCATTTTTTTGATACCAATCGTTGGTAACCGCAACGGGTCAATGGGGTTGCTCTATTTTGGTATAGTGTGGGCTTACTTAACGACTCTCAAATCATCACGCATTCGCACGGTGGGTTATCGGCTGATGGGTGCCCGGATCATTAATCTGCGTGGTGGACGCCCCTCCATGTTTCGCATGACCTTTCGTTTATTATTATGGGCATTTGGCCCGTTTAATCTGTTGTTTGATTTGTTATGGTCCAGCGTTGATGACGATCGCCAATCCTTACGTGATCGAATTGCCGGCACCTGTGTTGTTAATGCTCAAGCAGAACCCATCGGTACAGCTGAAATTCAACTCAAGTATTACTATGCATTTGGTCTGGCGTTAATGTATTCGCGAGTGATGCGTCCGCAGGATCCAGAATGATAGATGATCTGGGGCTCAAAGCTTTGGTCTTTCGCATTATGGCTGACTGCAATAGCCTTTGACTGCATCCATCAAGACAGCCCCACAAAAATTTGTACCTTTAGTGGTCACATTGTAGAGACGGGCATGGCGCAAATTTGCCCCTTGTAAATTTGCGTGGTTAAGATTGACGGAATCCAGCTGTGCCCATCTGAGATCCGCATTACTCAAATCCGCACCAGTCAAATCCGCATGCTGAATGCGTACTCCTTTTAACCGACAGCCGGAACAATTTTTAGTCGCCCTTAAGGCAACGACTCTCAGGGGTGTTTCAGCCTGAAGTACTAGAAGGATAATGGCTGTAGTGAGTAAAACTCGGAACAGCTTCATAGCTTCCTCTACAAATTGGAGACAGTGTAATCCTTACATTAGACGAGCTTCAAGGGGTAGGTCCCAAAATTTAACACTTTTACGGATAATATATGTATATGTATTCTTTTTTAGCCGCTTGCACCAGTTTTTACTGTGTTCAAAGGTTAACTATACTGAATTTTTCAGTCGCGACACACACAGATATTACCTTTTATTGAAAATGCTTTAATGTTCTGCAATAAAAACCCTTAAATCAAGCCATACAAAGTTTTGAACCAGGTTACAAACCTCTGGGCATTAGGATGATTGGGATGCAAAATGCGTTCCATAATTGCTTGATGTAGCTGTCTCCCTGGAGGATCCTGCCAAGCTAACCAGGTGTAGATATTAGCTTTATCGAGATGAGGATCTGTAAATACAGCACCTTTACCTTTAGCCTCGTTGGTTACTACCTGGGCAAACTGCCAGAGTGTTTCACTGTCTGTTGGAATCATATAAGTTAAGAAGGTTTCCAACATGCCGCGCATCCTGTTATCAGGCATTATCCAAATTCCAAACTTAATTCCACTAGAAGTAGTGTGGAGTAATCCATCTTCAGGTAAGACGTCTGGAATATCAGGAATACTGGTTAAGCTTGCATTTCTAATACTTTGCCAACGTCCTATAGGATTATCATCAGCATCAATCATAATGCCGAGCGCCGAAAGCCCAGAGGCTTGTAGCTCTGTCGAGATTACGTCTGGATCGACTAAATTTTGATAACCGTCATAATCACGAATAAAAACAACCGGTCTTGTCCGAGTTCCCCAATTCACACCATTGGCTTCGATTAGTTCTGGGATTACGAAACGATCTTGTTTTCCCTCGACAAGAAGAACGTTGGGGTAAATGTCAGCCATGCCCTATCGCACCTCAATTCCACGTTCAGCAGCGATTACAACTTGTCGTTCCGTAAATACAATACTCTTTGGCTTATCTTTCTCAATCCTCTGAATTGTAATTCCCTCTTCAATCACGTTTTCGGAATTTGCCATTGCAGCAAGACTCGTCCAACAATCACTATTGTGAGTTGTGGCAAAAACTTGCACATTAAGCCTTTTAGCTGTTTTCCATATTAATTTCCACATATCAGACATTGCACTAAAGTGGAATCCAGTATCAATTTCATCGACTAATAAAACACCATTCCTTGCATTAACAATAGCTAACGTAAGGCCAAGCATTCGCCATATTCCATCCCCCATACTACCAATCGGTATGCGTTGGTCTTCATTAGTGAGCCTGACAACAAACCCACTACGTGAATCACCAGGATATCTATACTTTTCAGAACCAACTGAAGCAATACGATTAATACTTGGCTCAATTATCTGGAGTACTTCTGTAACAAGCTCCTCCTCTGGAGTCAAAACAACCTGATCAAATAACTCAACCATTTTCTCACTGGTCAAGGAGGAAGACGTTATAAATTGGGTTCTTGATCCTAATTTCTTTAAATCTTTGCGAACACGTCTTATGTAATCTAACGGCAAACCTTCTCTAGAGGATAAGGGCAGTTTAATGCTCTCATTTTCCTGTCCCAACCACTCAATAACTAATACAAGCTCTCGTAGATCTTCAAATAGACTCATTTGGCCTGAATTTTCTACAGATACCGTGACGCCTTCTTCATTGCTATGAGTATTGCTGAGTATTGAAAACTTGCTGCCTACATCAATTTCATGATTATGGAAAAGGTGACGAACATCTAGCTCACGATTACCGCCCCGTTCATCACTAAAAATATATTCACCACGACCGATCATTACTTCTCGCAATGATTCAAGATTAGATTGAGAATAAAGAAGCTGCACAGCCTCTAAGATAGAAGTTTTACCGCTATTATTAGTGCCAACGAGCAAGTTTAATTTGCCAAGCTGCTGAAGCTCAAATCTTCGAAAACAACGAAAATTTTCAATTCTCAGTGACCTCAGCATATTTGACAGTTTGTTGAAGTTATGGTAAGCACCTTCATTATAAGGGACAACGTAGCTTCACAGTAGCGAATCTGAATAATGTCATAATGCTTTTGCACATCAAGAAGGCTAACACTAGGTTGGTGCGGCGGTGCAAGGGTTACTGATTTCGAGGCTAGGGTACTGACCGCCGCATAACTCTGCCGTTAGCTGCATCTGCTGCACTTTGCCGCCCGACCAATCGCTATGCTTTCGGGGTAGCCACAGTGCAGAGAGTTTATGCGTATTCTCATCGTGAATCCACCGCACCCCGCCATTGGCAGTCGTATTCCACGGGAGCAACTGCCCCCTCTGGGACTATTGTGTGTCGGTGGAGCATTATTGGACGCTGGTCATGACGTTACGTTGCTTGACGCTGAACTTGGCCCACTTTCTAATGATGAAATTGTTCAGCAAGTTGTTACTCACAGTCCACAGGTACTGCTTATTGGTCACTCAGGCTCAACCTCAGCCCACCCAATTGTTGTTGATCTTACTCTTCGCTTTCGGCAAGAGTTGCCCTCCCTCACGATTGTTTACGGTGGAGTCTTTCCCACATATCACTTCCACGACATACTCACCCAAGAATCTCAGATTGACGTGATTGTTCGAGGTGAGGGTGAAGCCACTGTTCCTAAGCTGATGGCGGCTATTGAAGAGGCGAACGATCTTGCTAACGTAGAAGGTATTGCCTTCCGTCGTAATAATCAGATCATTGAAACACTCCCTGCTTCTATGATCCAAGATCTTGATGCCTATCGCATCGGCTGGGAATTAGTCGACCTGAAGAACTATAGCTACTATGGCGGTAAGCAAGCTGTCGTTATACAGTTTTCCCGAGGCTGCCCACACCTATGCAACTACTGTGGACAGCGAGGCTTCTGGGCTCGTTGGCGACATCGTAACCCAAAGAAATTTGCAAAGGAAATTGCCTGGCTTCATCGAACCCATGGCGTAGAACTATTTAACTTGGCCGACGAAAACCCAACAGTAAACAAAGCCATCTGGCGTGAACTGTGTGAAGCTATTATTGCTGAAAATCTACAGATCAGTATTATCGGTTCAACCCGTGCAGACGATATTGTACGAGATGCGGATATCCTGCATTTGTACCGTCAGGCAGGCGTTGAGCGATTTCTCCTGGGTATGGAAAATACCGATGAAGTCACACTCAAGGCAATTCGTAAAGGCAGTAAAACTAGCACTGATCGTGAAGCCATTCGTCTCCTTCGACAGCATGGCATTCTTTCTCTAGCTACATGGGTGACTGATTTTGAGGAGGTTACTGACTATGACTTTATTCGTTCGCTCAAACAGCTACTCTGGTACGATCCTGACCAACTTATGTCGTTATATGTTACACCCCATCGCTGGACTGGATATTATCGAATAGCTTCTGAGAGGCGAATTATCCAACCCGATCAACGTAAGTGGGACTACAAACATCAGGTATTAGAAACTCGCTACATGCCTCCCTGGCGTATCTTTCTGTGGGTGAAATTTATTGAAATAGTTCTGCAGGCCCGCCCTAAGGCGTTATGGAGATCATTTCTGCAGCCAGATCGAGCTGCACGGCATGGCATGAATAGGTTTACCCGCATGGGGCGACGGGTTATAGTTCATGAATTTTGGAACTTTCTATTTCACGACTCTCGCATAATAAATGGACCAACATTAAGAGAATTTTGGGGTGTGCCGCAAGACCATCAAGAAATTCCACTACGCATGTCCTATCAGCCAATGAAGCATACAATGCCTATTGAGCAAGCAAGCTCTAAGGTCCGTTCTTGAACACAACTCAACTAGTCTATTGATGAACCTTTTGGGCTGAGTGCAGTGCAGGTATCCCAAATTGCAACAGGTCCCCAAACGTTGTCGCTCATAGCATCCAGTTGAGTTTTAATAACGATTGGTCAAATCTCATCAGTTCCAACAAATCTCGGCGGTCGCTTGTCGCAATATCCCGATCGCCCGTAGCGTTAACGACAAGTGCACTCGGTGGGGGGCGGGGTCTGCCACCTAGCCAAGGTTATGTTTTGTCAACGGTTGGTCATTGGCCAAGGCCCCATTCAATATCGGTGGATCGCTCAGGGTGAATAGCGTTGAGGGATCGGTAGAAGTCGGAAGTTCCAGTTGAAATCATGGCAGCCCCCGCCAGAGGTTTTGCCCCCGAACATGGCGTTGATGCTGTCTGAGCGAAAATATCGGCTAAGCTTGAAAGGTGCTTCACAGCCGCACAACTCTGCCGTTATGCGGCAAGTATGGCCATGATTGAAATTAAACATCCACAAGAGCAGGCGCGTTTACGCCGCCTTGCCCTGGCTGCCCAAGGGTTGTTGCAGGCTCAGCCCTATGGACGTGGTTTGGCAGGGGCACGTAAAGCCATTAACCACCTCGGTTATGTACAGATCGACACCATATCGGTGGTAGAACGAGCACACCATCATGTTTTCCACTCTAGGGTGCCTAAGTTTAAGCCCGCCATGACCAATCAACTGTTGCTCAATGGAGATATTTTTGAGTATTGGGCACATGCGGCAGCTTTTCTCCCCATCGCCGATTTTCGCTTCTCCTTACCCTACAAACACGCCATTAAAAGCGGCCAAACCCATTGGTATAGAAACCGTGATACAAAGCTCATGGGTGAACTGTTGGCCCGCATACGTTCAGATGGCCCGCTACGCTCCCGAGATATAGAAACTAACACCAAAAAACGTGCAGGTTGGTGGGACTGGAAGCCTGCTAAAAAAGCACTCGAACAGTTGTATATGGAAGGCGACCTCATGGTCAGCGATCGCAAAGGTTTCCAGAAAACCTATGACCTGACCGAGCGGGTGCTGCCATCTCACGTAAATTCACAAATGCCCAGCATGGAAGAATTTGCGACGCATATTGTCGATCAACAGTTGCGCTGCCATGGGTTGGTTTCACTCAAAGGACTGACCTATCAGCGCCGCAATGCTGATCTACGCAAGGCTGTAAAAGCTTTGGTAAACACAAAGTTGGCAGAGCGCACGTTAGAACAAGTACAAGTGAGCAGTGGCGAAGTATTTTTATTAGAAACAGGTGCCTTCGAACGCCCTCTTCCCCGATTGAACAACCGCATGTTGATTCTCTCGCCATTCGACAATAGTGTCATTCAGCGAGAACGGCTCAAAGCACTGTTTCAATATGATTACCGGTTAGAATGTTATGTCCCCGCAGCCAAACGTCAGTATGGTTACTTTTGCCTGCCACTCCTTTACCGCGATGAATTTATTGGACGGATGGATTGTAAAGCCCATCGAAAAAACAGCCATTTAGAAATCAAATTACTCCATTTGGAACAACATAATTTTGATGAAGATTTAGTCATTGCTGCATTTGTAGACGCCATCATACAATTCTGTCATTTTCAACAATGTGACTCCGTGGCTTTGACTAAAGCCCACCCAAAACATCTCACTCAATCCATAACAACGGCGCTAGACGGGGTCATCCCCTAAATCAGCCATCGCTAAATTGTTTCATTTCAGCATATACCCGTGCCAGGTCATTAACCTGATAATGGGCGTTGAGACCACTCGGATTAGGCAACACCCACAGGATAGCGCCATGTAACCCATGGGCCTGCCGCCCAATGACAGCCTTAGGCTGATGAAACGCCGTGCGATAGGCTGTGATACCCAGAATAGCCAACACCTTGGGCTGATAGTGTCTGATCTTTTGCTCAAGGGTTTGCCGTCCCGCCAATAACTCTTCTTTGGAGAGTTCGTCAGCCCTAGCTGTAGCGCGTTCACCAATGTTCGTCATACCCAGTCCCAGGGATAGCAGCTCTCGATCCTCTGACGGATGAAACAGTCGAGGGGTGAACCCTGCAGCATGGAGTGTTTTCCAAAGGCGATTACCTGGACGGGCAAAATGATACCCCACTGCAGCACTGTAAATGCTGGGATTAATTCCACAAAAGAGCACATTTAGATTGGGAGCAATGATATCGGGAACAGTTTTACCGTAGGCCGCCTGAATTTCAGCTTTTGTGGGTTTTGGGAAAGAAGGCATGGAAGTAATAGTGAGTCGAACTGCCGCTACTAATAGCTTATGAGGGTAGGGTGCCGATGAACTAACGCACGAGTAATACTCATGCTTTTTTTGTAAGAATGGCATGCTGAAGTCGTATTTCAGCTAATCGTTCAGCGTGATCGCTGCGAGCCCCGATTGTAAATTCGCCCACTAGCGCGTAGTAAACCATGCGAGCACGTACCATGGCCTCAAACGGTTCAAATCCAACTTCTAAAAATAAGTCTTTTGTATACTCCAAGCGTTGTTGATCAACTTCAACAAGAACGGTAGTAATTTTGGAATCACCCGTTGCCCAAGCCCGAATAGCATTCTCTACTCGACCATCATCCTGAACAGCTAACTCAAATAGGTAAAGCAGTTTTGTTGTTGCATCGCCCCCAATCGTTTCAACCTGTTCAATGATGCGACTGGTTTGACCATTGACCCATTCCTGCAAGATAGCTTCTAAAAACACGTCTCGATTTTTGAAGTGCCAGTAAAAGCTCCCTTTTGTTACCCCCATGCACTTGGCAAGGGGTTCAACGCGGACTGCCTCCACTCCGCTTTCTGCAAGTGTCTGGAGGCCTTGATTGATCCAATCTTGGCGAGTCAACTTGGACGATTTATTTTCCTTTTCCATACGGTAGCGTATTGACGTTTTTTAGGTACGACATTAATCTATATCCATACGTTACCGTATGGAAGTAATGAGCATGACTACTTTAATTGAAAAAAATAAAGCGATCGCACTCCGCTTTGCCCAAGATGGATGGGGTATCCAATCTGATTGGCGTGGGGTATGGGATGAGTTAATGAGTGCAGATGTTGTCTATCACTTCAATAGTGCAGCGGAGCCAATTGTCGGGTTGGACGCCAATAAGGCATTTAACGAGACCCTTTTTCAAGGGTTTCCCGACATCTATCAACGTATGGGGGATATAGTCGCTGAAAATGACAAGGTTGTATACCGCACAACCATTCAGGGAACCCATACAGGCAACTTTTTAGGCATGCCCCCAACAGGTAAGTCTGTCAAAGTGAATGATTTCACTTTGCTTCAGATTGCAGATGGCAAAATTGTAGAGTGGTGGTACGAGTGCAATTTGTTAGAAGTTATGCAGCAGCTTGGTTTGGTTTCAGCTTAAGTCTAATTGGATGATGGCAAGCTGTTGCGGACCTGAACGTAACCCATACCATTGATTTGATTATCGCCAAATGAAAAACACTTTTTGGGTGGGACAGTCAGACCACCTCATTGGCCGTAATACTGCTGATGGATACAGGCATCCCAGTCAATAACACCTCACAGAGTAACCGAGATACCGTTGGCAACTCCGCTTTCAACTTATGGAGACTGGCCTGTCTGGCTTCCAGTAAGTGAGCCAGATATCCCATAGAGGTCTGGCTCACACCAAAGCGCAAACCGTCTAGAATAACGAGAATAAAGGGCATTCCCATGTCAGGCTCAACAACAAAACAGTCCGCTGTAGAACTTGACGTACTTTTCTTAAGGCAACCCTTAAGGTAGTGTGCAAAACATAACTCCCTGTTAACCCTAATACAGCTAAAAATTAGATAGGTTAAAAGCGGGTTAAACTGTGGGTAACGACAAAAGGAATGATGCGCCAAGACGCCTTGCCTCTTTATCTTCAAATTGCTGACGAACTACGCCGTAACATCGAAGAATCGGTGTTTAATGTCGGCGATCAACTACCCACAGAACTAGAACTTAGTAAGCGGTTCGGAGTCCATCGCCACACCCTACGCCGCGCCGTAGAAGTCCTCCGTCAAGAAGGATTAGTCGATGTAGAACGTGGTCGCGGCACATTTGTAGTAGCGCCTATTGCTCTACCCATTGGCAAGCGCGTGCGCTTTAACGAGGCCCTCAAGGCTCAAGCGTTAACGCCTTCCTGGCAGGTGCTTAGAATCGTTGACATGAAAGCTGATCCAAAATTAGCGAAGCATCTTGAACTGGAGCTGGGAGCCTCGGTGATCTTATACGAGCGTCTCGGTCTGATTGACAATCTACCGATCAACATCAGCAGCAGTTATTTTCCCGGTGAACGATTTCCAGAGCTAGCTGCCTACTGCGAAAACTATCGTTCTATTTCCCAGATGCTGCTCAAAGAATATAACTGTGACCACCTGCGTCGGTCCACACGCATCTCTGCGCGGGTGGCTCGCCCTCGGGATGCAAGACTCCTTAAAATGCCTGCCAATAGCCCTATTTTGTTATCAGAATCCATTAACGCTGATCAAGCTGGCGGTACCGTCATTGAGTATGGTGTGACCCGCTTCCGAGGAGATCGCATGGAACTGGTCATGGAACACGACGTGTAAAAACGCAGCGGACACATGCCAGAGATTAAGAACCTCAGCCAACATCAACCCCTTACAAAAAAAGGGATTACAGAGGATTACTAACAGCTTCTGTGCTCTTAACCCTTAACCTGACTTTATCTAAATTTTAATTTACCTTGGTTTATCTCTTAAGCTGCTAGCGATGACAATGACATTGAACATTGCTAGTTATAGATGTCTATACATGTCAATGTCTATGAATTTGGCATTGATATGTTTGGCTTAGTGGTTTAGTGGAATGAATGCCTTTGGGTCTAAGGATTTCCAAGGCTGTGTCAAACCCTTGTTAAAAGTGGCTTAGGGCGTTTTCCTAAATGGGTATCATCTGACAAATAAATAATTTAATTCGGCGGAGAGGCAATGCAATCAGTCGCAGAAATGAACTCGAATATGATATCCCCTCAGATTGCTGTGCAGGTAATGGGGGTATCAAAAGCGTTTAAGGGGAAACCTGCTTTGCAGAATGTCAACATGCGGGTGCACACGGGTGAAATGATTGCTCTCGTAGGCGCATCGGGTTCTGGTAAGTCCACATTACTGCGTAATCTCAATGGTCTACAGCAGGCGGATGCAGGGAGAGTAGAAATTTTTGGAAATATCTTACAGATAGAGGGCGAACTCCATTCCAAAGCTCGCCAGATTCGTAGCCAAATGGGATTTATCTTTCAACAGTTCAATCTAGTCAACCGGCTGACGGCTCTAGAAAATGTTCTGGTGGGAAATTTGTCTCAAGTGTCCCTATGGCGCTCCGTAAGTCACAATTTCACTAGGGTGGAGAAAGTGCGAGCGTTGTCGGCCCTAGAGCGGGTTGGTATTTTAGACCAGGCTCATAAGCGAGCATCGACGTTATCCGGTGGCCAGCAGCAGCGTGTGGCCATTGCCCGCTGCCTAATGCAGGGGGCCAAAATTATTTTGGCAGATGAGCCGATTGCGTCTTTAGACCCAGACTCAGCCCGTAAGGTTATGGAACTACTGACCAGTCTAAATAGAGAACAAGGAATCACAATAGTGACCTCGCTGCACCAGGTGCAGGTCGTGCAGCGCTATTTCGAGCGTTCTCTCGCGCTACGCCAGGGAGAGGTTTGTTTTGACGGTTATACAGTTGATCTAGATGCGGCTCGCCTCAACAGTATCTATGGATCGGCGGTTGAAGAGTTGGTAATGAGCGGCCACAGCGAGGTGTTTGCAAGCTGACAACTGCTCATTATCTGGGGTTCGCACACACACGGTTACAAAAACGGATAAGATCAAAGGAACACGGAATCATGTCTACTATTTCCTTGCGTCGATTCGCATCGTTATTTGCAGCTTCTACCATGATGGTTAGTTCTTTGGCTGCTTGTAGCGGTGCTGGTGGAGGTGTTGATACAGCAACTGATGCTGCAGAAGATGCAGCCACTTCAGTGACTGAAGGCGGCATTTGTGCAGCTGATATTAAAGAAATTGAGTTTGGTATTATCTCCACGGAGTCTGCCGACAATCTTAAGCCTCAATGGGAACCACTCTTGACTGATATGTCTGAGGCCATAGGTCGTCCTGTAAAGGGCTTCTACGCCACTGACTATGCTGGTGTAATTGAAGGCATGGGTGCGGGTAAGGTACAGGTTGCTTGGTACGGTGGTAAGTCCTACATTGAGGCGGCTGAGCGTTCCGAAGCGGAAGCATTTGTTCAGACTGTAGCGATTGAT
This sequence comes from Leptothoe sp. ISB3NOV94-8A, assembly GCF_043421595.1. Classification (NCBI taxonomy): domain Bacteria; kingdom Bacillati; phylum Cyanobacteriota; class Cyanophyceae; order Nodosilineales; family Cymatolegaceae; genus Leptothoe; species Leptothoe sp. ISB3NOV94-8A. Next base: position 93,450 of record NZ_JAXSQW010000002.1, read on the forward strand.
GGTTCCAAAGGTTATTACTCTCACCTGATCACTAACGTAGAGAATCCTATTGTTGGTGAAATTGATCTAGAAGCGGGTGACGGTGACAAGTATGTGGTTGAGAATGCTGCTGACCTTACGTTTGCTTTTAACGATCCCAATTCCACCTCTGGTTTCTTAGTGCCCACTTACTATGTATTTGCTCAACAGGGTGCTAATGCCGACAAAATTTTTAGCGAGCTTGTCTTTGCTGGTAGCCACGAAGCAACTGCTTTGGCTATAGCTGAGAACCAGGTGGATGTTGCCACTAACAACAACGAAAATTTGGCTCGTTTAGAAGAGACGGCTCCCGATGCCCTTGAAAAGATTCAGATTATTTGGACGTCTCCTGTCATTCCTAGCGATCCTCTTGCTTATCGTAAGGACCTGCCCGATTGTTTAAAGGATTCCATGAAGGATTTCTTTATCAACTATGACAATGCTGAAGTTCTAGAAGGTCTACAGTGGTCTGGTCTAGATTCTGCAAAGGATGAAGATTGGAACACTATTCGTGAATTGCAAATTGCTAAGGATCTGTTGGAAGTTCAAAATGATGAGAACTTGAGCGATGCTGACAAGCAGACCAAGCTTGACGAACTTAACAAGAAGCTTGAGGCGCTTAAGTAAGTTCTTCTTACCTGAGAGCTCATTGAGCTAAAACTGATAACATAGGCAGCCCCTGGGCTGCCCGTGTTTTTTAACCACGTCTCAGTCAAAACCTGTAGTGTTTTCTACAAAGAAATTGGCATTTTAGACGTGGCGGCGGTTCATTATTGACGTTTTTAAATATGGCTAAGTCGGTGGTTACGTCCCAAACTCGTGATGACGGTAATGTGTCAACTGAGGTCATGCGGGTGTTGGCTGAGGAAAAGAAGCTGGTTACCCCCCTACGGATTGTGTGGCTGTTGATTGCGATCGCAGTCTTGATCTATGCCGCCCAAAAGAGCGACATTAGCCTTATCGAACTAGCCGAAGGCACTGGCAATATGGCGGAATATATCAGCCGCTATTTCCCCCCGGACTTTACCGACTGGAAGTTTTATCTATCAGACATCCTAGAAACCATTGGCATGGGTATTTGGGGCACCCTGATGGCCGCAATTATTGCCGTGCCCTTAGCCGTTATGGCTTCTGAAAACGTTGCGCCACTGTGGATGGTCTTTATTATTCGGCGATTCCTGGACGCCATGCGCGCCATCAATGAAGTTGTTTTTGCCCTAATTTTTGTTGTCGCTGTAGGTCTGGGTCCTTTTGCAGGGGTGTTAGCTCTGTTTGTACATACCACTGGCACCCTGGGCAAATTGTTCTCAGAAGCCATTGAAGCCATTGAGCCTGGTCCAGTAGAAGGTATTCGGGCAACCGGAGCCTCCAAGCTACAGGAAATTATCTTTGGTGTGATTCCCCAAGTTATTCCCCTGTGGACCTCCTTCACCCTGTATCGCTTTGAAGCTAACGTACGCTCTGCTTCCGTATTAGGAATTGTCGGTGCAGGGGGTATTGGTGTATCACTCTATCAAAGTTTTCGAGCCTTCAAATACGGAAAAGTCTCCGCCATTTTGCTGATTCTCATCGTGGCTGTCGCTTTAATTGACACCATATCTGCTAAGATTCGTCAGCGCCTCATTTAGCAAGTTCTAGCAGGAAAGCTGTATGGCCCTGTTTCTATATCTAGGATTAGGCCTTGCGGTAGGGACCCTGAGCGGTCTCATCGGTATTGGTGGCGGTGTACTCATTACCCCTGCTCTTATTTATTGGTTTGGTTTTTCGCAACACAGTGCCCAGGGTACTACCCTCGCTTTGCTGGTGCCTCCCATTGGTTTATTGGGAGCCTGGACCTACTTTCAACAGGGATATGTGGATATTAGAGCCGCGACCCTCATCTGTCTTGGGTTTGTATTAGGTGGTTTAATTGGGGCTAAGTTTGCTGTTGATTTACCGGAACAGTTTCTACGCAGGCTGTTTGGCATCTCATTAATTTTGGTTGGTCTCCGCATGACTATTCGCTAGAGATTGGGGCCTGTGATCATTTGCTATTTTTTCGCTCAATGATTCTCTTTCGAGTCAGACTGGACACCTGTTCGACCATCAGAACGACCACAAAAATCACAATATCACCATTTAATGGTCTCGGTTTACCATAGAACTAGTTTGCAAGAAAGAACAATATCTCAGGAGAATTAGAGATATTGTTCTTTTTAATATGTTGTTAATAAGGCTTGGATCAGCCTTGAATATGCCTATTCAAGTTTCTCCCCCTTAATCTAGAGGCTAATTACAGGGGTTTGGCTACCCCTCTGCTCAAGCTGATACTCAAATACATTTATCGTATGGGTTCAACTCTAAGCTATTTAAGCTTGATTAGCCGACGTTAGATTCCGTTTACGGCAGGCTGTGACACCCATACCGATGAGACCAGGTAAGAGAGCTGGGGTCGGCACAGGAGTGGGGGGCTTACCGGGGTTTCCAGGATTACCAGGATTGCCAGGATTGCCAGGATTACCGGGATTGCCAGGGTCGCCAGGTTGCTCTATTTCTTTATCTATGACAACAGTTTTGTTGCTTCCACCAGTAGTATCTAATCCCTCTGCTACGAAGTACAGCATCATCATGAATGCCAGGATCTCTGCCCAAGAATTTGCATCTCCCTTGGATGCAGTCGATCCTCCTTGAGAGATATAGTTTGAAGAGCTACCACCGTATGCTGATTGACCGAAGCTGCCAGTTGAAGAATTGAAGGAGTTAGAAGCACTGGGCGTTGTAAAACTATTGGAGCTACCAGAACTGAGCCTAAACGCTTGGGCTGGCTCAACTGATGCAGTGAGGGAGGCTGCTAAAGCTCCCAGGATCACACAAGAAAATCTTTTGAACATAATCATCAAGCAACAAGAAGAACAACAAAACCATAAAATGAAAGACCCTCAGATGGCAGACAGTTTGAAACAAATACCCTAATTAGGGCTACACATCAAATATGTGCGATTTCTCAAGCTAGGTTGAGTTTTTACTAGATTAATGAAAATTAAACCTGATAGTCTTATCTCAACCTCTTTATTCGAAATCTTTTATAAATTTCAGAAGGATAAGAATTGAAATGTCTTGCCACCATCAAAACTTAACAGAAATCGAAAACCTCCAGCATTGTCTTAGCAAATAGACTTTTCATCTAGACAAAGTCAAGGATGAATGACCCAGAGCCTGACATAATTTAAAGTCATCTAAGGGTTATTTTCTTACTTGAAGTTCCTGCCGTCAATCGTTCCTAGAACTGTACAATAAGTCGACTTGTGTCTTCAAAGGCTACAATACCAGGCATTAAAGCTAGGTTTATTATGTATAGGTTTTATCTTTACCCTCTTTCACTACAATTCTTGATATTTACTTTTTGTCGACTTTAATTATTAGTTATCTTTGTTTTTTTGATGTACTGAATTGCCAACTAAAATCACATTCTTATCCCTAAAAAATCTGATTACTTTTAGGAAATACCAGATATCAAAACATGACTCAAAACATGATATAGACATTTTTTATTTTCATGGGGCATAAATTCTCAATACGAAAAGAACAGAGTGGTAGTTTAAAGGACGTTTTTCAAACAAATGGCAGTCCGGAACCAGGAGGCAGTGAGATTCTAGATCCTGACTCCTGATGTCAAATCCAAATTCATTAACACTGATTACATGGACCATCCTGTAGGGGCACTTAATACAAAAAAACGGAGCTTCCACATAAAGGGAAGCTCCGTTCTCGCCAATAAATGGGGTCTATAACCTCATTTATTGTTTCCTAACACATGTTTGTCTAAGTAAGCTCACTTGTGAGTTCTTGACGTTCAGCAACATACTGTTGAAGCACCTGATTGTGACCATCCAACTCACGTTGCATGACAGCATATTGTCTTAGCAGGGTAGCTAGTTCAGTACGTCGCTCAGTTAGTTTTTTGGCAATTTGATCCAGTGTCTGTTGCTCTATCACCAACATTTGCCGGTGGTGGGATATGTCCATTAGCTCTTGTAAAGGCGCTTCATAGGCAGCTTCCTGCCATAGTGGATCGGGAGACTGTAGACTTGCTACATAGGCATAATCTGCCAAGATAACTTGAGCAGTCTGACGTAGCTGACCTTCAAGTTGGTAGTAGGCTGCATAAAGCTCCCCAAGCTGAGTGTTGTCTAAGTCAGGATTGCTGAATTCAACAGCGATGTCGGTTTCTAATGCTTTAAGTTGTTGCAGTTGCTCTTGATATACGCGGTCTGTTACTAGCAGATGGCTGATATAGTTAACTTCATCTGAGTCTAAAGCCAAGATAGAGGTAACGTTAGAAAGCTTTTGCTGTAGCTGTTGAGATCGCACCGTTAACTCAGCCTGTCTATGGGAGAGATCGCTACTACGATACGCCAAGACTGTGCGATGTGTTTGCAGATTCTGCGTTGTATGCTTCGCTTGAAACATCTGCATTTCTGATCTCAGTGCACGAACTTGCTCTTGAATTTGAGGCACTTGTTGATCAATAAACTCAAGCCCCTTACAAGTACTGTCTTTGCAAGTAGTATCCCGCTCACCAGCACCAGAACTAAACGCCACACTCGATGACGCTTGTGGGCTGGCAATCGGCGGTGTAGACACGTCAGCTTCAGCGGCGGCAGACTCTGCGTCTGTTACAGTTGCTGTGTTGTCGTTTGAAGCAGAATCCTCTGGCGGATGCCAAAAACCTGTTTCCGTATGTTGCATCAGGGCTCCGGCAGAGCATACCACCGTTGCACCAATGGCTAAGGCTGTATGATATTGCCAAGGCGAAGATGGTGGAGCAGGAACCGATAAGTCATCTACCCAATAAACCTGATCAGATTTATCAGACGTAGAGATATCAGAGTCCAGATCGCCATCTTGACGTTGGTAGAGCGTTTCATCTCCTAGACAATCAGCGATTAGCTGCTGCCAGGACTTGGTGGGTTGTGGTGTGTTACAGAAAGAAGTCATACCAACGAAGACAGAAACAACATGGCTTGGCTTACAGACTTCTACAAGGTTTTAAGCAAATGTCCGGGGATTTACACAAAAAACCATGGCTATAGGAATAGTTAACGCCATCTATTCGGCAAAATTACAGTGTGATTTCGTCCTGAGCTATAAAACTCAAACTGTAAACGATGACATTCAAACTAATAACCTTGATAAATCAGCCAACAAAATCAGCATACTGTTGTTTACCTATAGAGATATGGCTGTTCAGTGTAAAAACACTGCAAACAATGTAAGCACTCCATGAAGTTAACAAAGCTTACATGAAGCAAGTGTTTTTTTCCAGATAAGAACGCCTTATCTGGAAGGTTGAAACAGCTCAAACATGAGATATAGCACGCAAGTTATTCGCTTATTAGATGCACTAAGGGTTTCTGTTGACGCTGAACATCTTGACTCAAACAGAAGCCCTTTGGATTTTGAAAGTATACCGATCTCTCCCGTTGCACCCAAATAACTTTTTGCGTTATGCGACTCTCGACATACTCCCCCACCCCACAGGTAGTTACACCTGCGACGCATCCTTCAGTGCGTAGTAAACGTAAGCGCCTTATAGATATAGTTGGTGCTTTGCTGGGTTTAACGATTACCTCTATCTTATTTTTGCCAATAGTAATAGCAATTCGCTTAGATTCCGCTGGTCCCATTTTTTATAATCAACAACGATGTGGATTAAAGGGTAGGCAGTTTAAGATTTGGAAATTCCGTTCGATGGTGACGAATGCAGATAGCATGAAGCACCTGGTCAAGAATGAAGCTGCTGGGCACATCTTCAAAAATCGGAATGATCCTAGAATCACTCGTGTAGGACAATTTTTAAGAAAAACAAGCTTGGACGAACTGCCACAGTTCTTTAATGTATTAAAAGGCGATATGAGCTTGGTCGGCACCCGTCCGCCTACCTTTGAGGAAGTCGAACAGTATTCTAGATACCATTTCCAGCGGTTGAATGTCAAACCCGGCATTACAGGTGAATGGCAAGTTTATGGACGCTCTAATGTAGAAAACTTTGACGAAATTGTGCGGATGGATCTCAATTATCAGAGAAAATGGTCAATAACTTATGATCTTCTACTAATCTTGCAAACGTTCGCTGTTGTTTTTAACAGACAGGGAGCATACTAACACTCACTATTTGAGACCACTCAATCAAGGCAAAAGTGCCCATTTCTAACTGAATAAAGCTCAATAGTCAAGAAAACATGAACGTTTTCTCGCGAGTTTAAGCTGCAGTCTTTATATAACGCTTTCCTATTTCAACGTTAACAACTTGTCTATATTGAGGTTTTTATGACTTCTCAAACATTAAAAATATCGCCAGCATCGATGATCTCACCTGCACAGAACCAAATTGCCTCTGAATTAGGTGGTGAAGCGGTGATTCTAAACTTAGAGTCAGGCATGTATTATGGCCTGAACGAAGTAGGCGCAAGTGTTTGGGAATTTATTCAAAAGCCATGTACATTCGCCAGTATACTTGAGCACTTACTGGCAGAATATGACGTACAACCCGACATTTGCGAGCATGATCTAAATACAATTCTCTCAGAAATGCAGCATGCCCACCTGATTGAGGTGAGTGATGAAACAGTTGAATAATCTCCTAAGACTTTCAGGAGTTGAGCGACGAGTTTTACTCTACGCATGTCTGTTGCTTAATGGAATTCGATTGGCTCTGTGGTTGTTGCCTTTCAATATGGTCAGGCAAAGAATATCGCGCCTTGCTTCTGTGTGGGTATGCCATAACTTGACTTCCCCTGTTTCCGTAGGAAAGATTGTCTGGAGTGTTGATATTGCCAGTCGCTATACCCCAGGCGGGGCAATGTGTTTAGTGCGGGCATTAACAACCCAGCTACTCTTAACTCGCTACGGGTATACGCACCAATTCCACATTGGTGTTGCTAAGAGTGAAAACGGTAATTTGACTGCCCATGCTTGGATTGAATACAAAGGACGAGTCATTGTTGGTGGTCTACATAACTTGAGTCAATTTAAACCGCTTTCTGCTGTAGGAGCGAAGTTATGAGTGGCATTGTAGGGATTTATCATTTCGATCAACGTCTAGTGAAGTCCAGTGATCTGCATCAGATGGTAGATGTCTTGATGCATCGTGGCCCTGACGGTGCAGATGTCTGGTGTCAGGGAGCCGTAGGCATGGGGCATCGTATGCTGTGGACAACACCAGAATCGCTCCATGAACAGTTACCTTTAGTGAAGGGTGATTTGGCTATCACTGCAGATGCTCGCATTGATAACCGAGATGAACTAGCCCAGGTCTTGAGTTTACCTGATCGTCCTTTAGAAAAGGTGGCTGATAGTGAGTTTATCTTGGCAGCCTATGAAAAATGGGGGAGTGATTGCCCTGAACATTTACTAGGGGATTTTGCTTTTGGCATTTGGGACGGACAAAAGCAGCAGCTATTCTGTGCCCGCGACCATTTAGGTGTGAAGCCGTTTTATTATTTTCATCAAGAAAGTAACACGTTTGCATTTGCATCAGAGATTAAAGGATTGCTTTGCCTAGACTGGATTCCTCAACAAATTAATGAGGTGCGTATTGCCGACTATCTAGCCCTGATGTTCGAGGATAAGGTAGTTACTACCTTTGAGGATATTTTTCGGTTGCCTCCTGCCTCTAGATTATGGGCAGACGCTTCAGGCATTAGAGTTGAGACCTATTGGCAACTCGATTCAAACTATGAGTTAAAACTAGAATCAGATGATGCCTATGCAGAAGCTTTTCGTGAGATTTTTACTGAAGCGGTCAGGTGTCGCTTAAGAAGTGCTTTTCCAGTTGGCTCTCATCTGAGCGGCGGTCTAGACTCTTCTTCTGTTAGCTGTGTGGCTCGTAAAATCCTGAGTGAAACAACAGGAGAAACGCTGCATACGTTTTCAAACATTTTTGACACGGTCAAAGAGTGTGATGAACGCTCCTATATTGACGAAGTCTTAAAACAAGGTGGTTATACTCCCCACTATATTCATGCTGACACATTTGGGCCTTTAAGTGATGTTGAACAGATTCTGAACTATGAAGATGAGCCCATATTGGGGCCTAGCCATCACTATCCTTGGCGCTTGAATCAGGCGACCCATGAGGCAAATGTACGGATTGTTTTTGACGGTTTTGACGGAGATACAGTTGTGTCTCACGGCGTAGAGCGGTTACAGGAGTTAGCATTACAGAAAAAATGGACAGAATTTGCAGATGCTATAGAAGTTGCTAGCAAAAACTATAAGTTCTCTGTTAATTACATGCTGGCCGCTTATGGTTTGCCAGCCTTGAGGCAGTTGAGTAAGCAAGGACAGTGGTTCGAATTTATTAAAGCAATTAATTTTATCCACCATCGATTTCAATACTCACGGCGTAGTTTGCTGATTCGACAAGGAATTAAACCAACTTTCAATCATATTTTACACAAACTTTATCGAACGCCAAAGAAGCCAGCCGATGATTTAGCTAGAGTAAGAGAAATAGTAAACGCTGATTTTGTAAAGCAGGTTCGTCTAAAGGAGCGAATTCAAAAATACACTCCTAAGAAGGCTTCCCTAAGGTCAGTGCGGCAGGAGCACTGGCAGGCAATGACAGGGGGTGTACTGGCGGTGAATCTTGAGGCATTAGATCGTTGTGCAGCAGCCTTTGGATTAGAGACCCGTCATCCATTTTTAGATCGTCGGTTGGTTGAATTCTGTCTAGCTGTTCCATCTGACCAAAAATTCAGAAGAGGATTTGGACGGATGATTATGCGTCAAGGGCTGAATGATATATTACCCCCAGCAGTCCAATGGCGAGGTGACAAAGTCAATATGACTGCTAATTTTGTACATGGGTTACTCAATATAAATAGTCCATCATTTGAGCACGTACTTAATAAGTACAATCACGCTGTGCTTGGATATATCAATCTTGATAATTGGGAGAATGCTTGGAATAAGTTAAAACAGTACCCTAAGTCGAATAAAAGAATGAGTTCAATAACTAAGGACTGTTTTATAGTTTGGCGAGCAACAGTACTGGCGCTTTGGTTTCAGCGAATGTAGAGATAATTCGTTGCTAAGGTAAACATTTATCTTGGCAGGTTAGGGCAGATACGCCTGACTGTAAGTCCAAACCAGGGAGTATCACCAACTGTCAACCTAACTGATTTAATTAGAGGACATACAATGACTAAGAAAGTATATACTCAGCCTAATCTGACAACTTACGGTAGTGTAGAAAAGCTAACTAAAGCTCAGGGAAATATCGATCTTAATGATATCTTGATACTTTCCAACGTGCCTGGTCGGGGAACTGTTGAGATCGACGCCTCAGGTTCTATCAATGTAGAGGGCGACTTCAACGACCTCTAATCGCTTGAGTGTAAAAGGTCAACCAATATGGAGCTATCGCGAGTGAAGATAGCATTATCTTCTCTAACCTGATTAGTCCTGATGGTTAACTTTTAGAGATTGAGGTTTTGGCTCTTCAGATTTCGAGGTCTTCATCGAAGACCAGTCTTAGGGGCCAAACCTTATGATTAACATCTAGGGGATCTAATAGACGGCGATTTTCTTTCCAACCATTCTTGTTAAAGATAACTAGGAATCCATTTCCTATGACTTTAACAATTATTGAATGGATTCGAAACGCATCTTATTAGATTCCCTTTTTCACTATGCTTTGATAGATTCAAACATCGTGAATATGCACCCTTAAGTCTTTAGTAAAAGATATCAATAAATATAATTACTTGAGCACTTTGTTGGGGAGAAATTATCTGAAGTATCAGTAGGCTTATTTTTGTAAATCATGTATTGTTATTCTGCTTATCAGCTGTGCCTCCACTCAGAAATTCCATTGTCAGGGCTGCCTAGTGCTAACGGTGAGCCAGATGTTATCATCCGCCTACAAGATTCTAGAGAACAATCTAACCCTGAAAAGCTACAGCCCACACAGGAGATTTTTGGTCGGCTGGCAGGGATAGGAAAATGCCGGTTCTCAGAGGGAAGATTGATTACTATCACTCCTTTTGAAGGGGTGACCCACGAGATGATTGCCCCTAATATTTTAGGGGGGTGCATGTCAGTTATTTTACGACAACGGGGATTTCTAGTTCTGCATGCAAGCAGTGTTGCAATACAAGACAGGGTGGTGGCATTCTTAGGGCATTCAGGGTGGGGAAAATCCACTCTAGCTGCAGCACTACATAGCCATGGCCATAGTGTGATAACCGATGATGTCTTGGCAATTAATCTAGAGGATGTGGAGAATCCTAAAGTTGTTCCATCGTTTCCTCAATGTAAGCTTTCTCCCCAAGCTGCAGAGGCATTGGGCAAAGATCCAGCCAGCCTAGAGGCACTTTTTGCCCACTCTGCTAAACGGGCCTATAACTTTCAAACAGGGTTCCAACAAGAGCAGCTCCCATTACAAAGTATTTATCTGTTATCCAAAGGCGATAGCCACAGTATCACCCCCTTGAGCTTCAAGGATGCATTTGCATATTTGGTCAGCCATAGCCGTGCTATGGATGTGTTGCGGGATAACCAGTCCTTAAAGGCTCATTTTCAACAATGTACCCAATTGCTTAAACAAGTGTCATACTACCGATTTAATCGGAAACCTGGTTTAGAAGAATTGCCGGATTTAGTGCGAATGGTAGAGGAACATGTGAAAGAATCATCCATCCCCCAACTAGGGGTTAACCTACCGTGCAATTTGCTAAGCCATTAGCGGCATTCTTTAAGAAAACTCAGCGATTGATGCCAGCTTTGCGCCTGGTTTGGCGTAGCAGTCCTGGTTGGACCATGGCTAAACTTGGCTTACTGATAATTCAGGGGCTACAGCCATTACTACAGATTTATCTAATCAAGCTATTAGTTGATGTCGTGACAACTCAATCTGAGTTGACCACATCACCACAGTTTTTCAGTCAAAATAAATTGCTATTTATCGGACTGGCTGTGGTCTTACTGGTTGGCATGATAGCAACTTCACTCTCAGAGCTAGTCACATCGTCACAATCTCAAAAGGTCTCTGACTACATGCGGGGTATTTTGCATGCTAAGTCCATTGAGATTGATCTTAGCTATTATGAGAACCCGCGTTATCACGACACATTACAGCGGGCTCAGCAAGAAGCAACTTATCGCCCTAATCAGATTTTAAAGCGGCTGGCGCTGGTTGGTCAAAACGGTATTTTATTGGTTGCCATGGTGGGTTTGTTATTAACCCTCCATTGGGGTATCACTAGTGCCTTATTAGTTGCAATTATTCCAACCGTATTGGTTCGGCTACACTATACGCGTAGGTTATATGCTTGGCAGCGTACCTGGACCCCTGTTGAACGGAAATCAGCGTATCTTTCCTGGTTGTTGATAGGGGATCAGTTTGCCAAAGAAATTCGCTTGTTTGGCTTAGGTGACCTATTTAGTCAGCGGTTTAATGGGCTGCGATCGCAAATTTACCACGCCAAGCTCAAACTAATGACATGGCGTTCACTCTCGTTTTTAGCTGCCAATGTCATAGCGGGGGTGATGGTTGGTGCAATTTATGCCTTTATCCTCTATCAAACGTTTCAGGGCATATTAAAGCTTGGGGATCTTGTACTTTACCATCAGGCATTACAGCGAGGTCAAAAGGGGCTCAAATCATTTATTGCTGGACTCTCCGGACTGCATGAAGACAATCTATTTCTAGCAAATCTATATGAATTTCTAGATTTAAAATCCCAGATTGTGACACCAGCACAGCCCAAATTCTGCCCCCCTGTAAAAGCGCAGGGCATTACGTTTGAGAACGTTAATTTCCAGTATGAAGGAACGTCTCGACAAGCACTTCAAGATATATCTTTCAATATCAAACCTGGAGAAACCATTGCTCTGGTAGGAGAAAACGGTTCAGGTAAGACAACACTGATTAAATTATTATGTCGCCTGTACGATCCGACTGAAGGACGAATCACACTGAATGGCATCGATCTGCGAGATCTCGATGTTCCCCATTTGCGACAACAGATTAGTGTTATTTTTCAAGACTACGCTAAATATAATCTTTCAGCCCAAGACAACATTTGGTTAGGTAATGTTCAGCTGCCGCTGGACGATCAACTTATTATCGAAGCTGCTAAACATGCAGGAGCCCATGAGGTCATTACCCAGTTACCCCATGGGTATGACACTATGTTAGGCAAATTATTCCAGGGTGGAGAAGAACTTAGTATTGGTCAGTGGCAGAAGGTTGCCTTAGCCAGAGCTTTCTTACGTCAGTCTCAGGTGATTGTTCTAGATGAACCCACCAGTGCCATGGACCCCAAGGCTGAGTACGAACTTTTTAGTAGGTTTCGTGAGTTAATTCAAGACCAGTCAGCAATTTTAATTACCCATCGTTTGTCTACAGTCAAAATGGCTGATCGTATTTATGTCATGGACAACGGCAAACTCATAGAAAACGGTACACATCAAGAGTTAATGGAGAAACAGGGAAATTACGCCCATTTATTTGAAATTCAAGCTAAAAACTATTGGTAGAGGTAGTATCTATTATTTGATTTTCAATTAACTACTTTAGAGCTGTGAGTACTTTAAGAATAACTGAGCTAAATCCAGAAATCTCATTTCTACTAAAATGCGCCAGAGTATATCTGAATATTGATGACCCGTGCGAGATTAACCAGCTAATCCAACAAACCAGCTTAAACTGGGATGAAGTCATTAAAATGGCGCAGGTTCATAGGGTATTGCCCATACTCCATAAGACTCTTACTCTAGTATCCCCACAGGAACTGCCAGATTTTGTCCTGCCAAAGTTACATCAACTACACTTTAAAAATATTAAACGTAACTTTTTTCTATTACAAGAGCTCATTAGATTTTTAGATATCCTAAAAAAGCATCAGATTGATGCAATTACATTTAAGGGGCCAATGACCGCAATGGTTGCCTATGGCGATTTATCATTGCGCACCTTCTATGATCTAGATTTACTAGTACATTCCCATGATTTTTTTAAACTTAGAGATATTGCCAAAAATCATGGTTATACGTGTGATTTGTTGATGGCGAAAGAAGAAAGAGAGTGTTTGACTAAACTTAGCTTTCAAGACCAAGAACTATATTTCAACTCACAAAAAGAGTATAGTTTAGTGAATGCCAAAAATCGTATTTTTCTTGATATTCATCAAGGAGTTTTATCTAAGCAATTCTCCCCATTATTTAACACTCAATGGATTTGGGAGCACACTCAGCAGGTTAAAATCGGAGGACATCAAGTCTTAGGTTTGACACCAGAGGTTCAGATACTTGTGTTATGCGCACAAGGTGTTGAAGATTGCTGGAATCATCTAGGTAAGCTTTTTGATGTTGCAATCTTGATCAAGAACCACCCTGATTTAGATTGGGATCAGCTAGTGAAACTATCAAAGCAGATGGATGTGCTTCCTAGGCTTTTATTGGGACTGTGTTTGATTCGTCAACTATATGGGTTCACTTTGCCCGACCAGATTGAACAGCCGTTGCAGAATTGTACCTTTATTCAAAAACTTGCTGAGGCATTACAACGACAAATAATACTAAAGAGTAATATAAATTCTAAGTCAAAGTTAGATCTTCTCAACGCTGCATATCAACTGCGGCTTATGAGCCAGTGGAAAAATCGTATTAAATTTATCCTAACGCTTATGCAGCCGACTCTTGCAGATATCGCTACAGTATCGCTGCCTAAATCTTTATTCTTTATATATTATTTATTGCGACCCTTCCGGGTGATGCAACTTAGCAAATAATGGCCATACGGACATGCCAACGTAGAAAAATGTCAGGAACTTTACGGATAGCTCCTTATGACCAGAGAAAATAATTAATACGTTATGCCTATTTCTTGATTAGTAAGACTATCGCTTTTGTTGCGATTAAACAAAGGAGGCAATCGAGAGGTGACAGACAAACTTTATAGAGACTAGTTTACCACATTTGAAGATTTATCTTCCCATTGCTCCTGCTTAGATTCCGAGATAATGCCCACTCTCATGTATGGGGACAACGCGATATATCATTCGTTAGTATCGCTTTAATATTAAGACCTAAGCGCCTAACTTATGTTCCGACACCACTTGATTTATTCTTTTTTGCCATGACAAGCCTTCCTAGACCCTTTCCTTCTAAAGCTAATCAAACAGATGTTGGCCAAAATCCACAGATGCCTGCTGCTAAGAATATTTGTTTAGTTGTTGGCTTTACCTGTTTGCTGGGATTTTTAGTTGACATGTTGGTGTTGGCTACACCGCTCAATGTCTTTGCTTTAGAATGGCGTATCAATGTGATGCAACAGGTTGGAGATCGCAGTATTGTATTGCTGCTGGCAGTTGGGATGCTGCTATTTGCCACTTTTGAACAGCGCCAGTTAAAACGTTCATTGGGGTATGCTTGTCTAGCTTTAGGAGTTGCCTTTGTCTTGTCCTGTGGTGTAGTAATCCGGGATAACTTGGTCTTTCAAAAACAGGCTTTGCAAAATATCAACAATCAGGAACAACAGATCCAGACGCAGATTGAACAGGTCCAAGCTGGTGGCAGCCTACCGGAAAACGTGACTCTTGAGCAATTACAGCAAGCGTCTCAACAATTGTCGAGTCAGGCTCAAGCCCTCAAGCAAAATGCTCGTCAGGGTATTACTAAAAATAGTGTGGCCAGCCTCGGTAATCTTATAGCAGTCGGACTAGGGCTGGTAGGATTAGGTCGCCTGGGCATTAAGCGTGGATAAGTCTGGTTGATATTGATACAGCTGATCGTTCAATAGCTATTATCATCAAATAACTGAATAGTCATTGAGTCCCTGTTAACTGCTAGGTGAGAGTTGATAGGGGCTTCTTATTTTAGGACTATTGTATAGCCAATAGTTTTTGGTCAATCCTAAGGAGAATGCTGGACGACGTTGAGTCTGATAGTAAGCGAGATTTTTTGTGTGGATATAGCACATCAGACAGCTTTCTCTTCTCCTTCCCTATTGCCCTAAATATCTCTATTATTGCTCCTTATTTTTGTACGATTTTCTGGATATCCTCGTCAAATCCTGGGGTTCTTTCTTTATTAAAGAAGACTCCGGGGATCGATGTTTAACTAATTAAAGTGTCACCAATTGAGGATATCTCAGCTTCATAGGGCAGAAAATGTATTCAAGAAAGCTTGATAAAGCTTTTTCCTTGATTCTTGCATATGCTTTAAAGTCTTATGGTGCATATGCATGAGGTGTTCCTGTTTCTTGTGCGATTCTGACAAATACTCCAGTTGAATGCAAGTGGGCAACTTAGTTCAACGAGGCTGGAGTTATAGGGTTAAATTGGGCTCTACCGATACATTTTTCAAGCAAACATTTTTCCCTACAAAATCATGCAAAAATATATTCTAACAGGTGCCCTGTTTGCAAGTACTTTAGCTACAAGTTTTCTGGCACAAGCTGATTCCGCAAACGCTGCTTCTATTACATATAACTTCAGAAGATTTGACGTACCGCTTCTAATTGATGTTGCACCATCCAGTTTTACAGTTGATGGTCTAACTGTAGATGTAAGTGGTAATGGTGTCGTCACTCAGACTGCTGACGGTTTGGGTTTGGCCAGGGTCCTAAGCGTTGCTCCTCCTGAACAGGTGGATGGCCTTGCCTTAAACGGTCCAGACTTCCTTGATTTTGACTTTGGTAGTCGGTTTGTAAACATTGTCTCTGCTACGTTCCGACGTGTTGGTACCAATGTGCCTATTGATGAGGTAGGTGAAGTTGGTAACGATGACTTTAGTCTGGCGGTTGACGGTAACTCTGTTATCGAGATCGCTGATATCCCTGGTGGTAATGGCCTTGACTCCGGTATAGGCACCTTTGACTTTACGCCCCTACTATTGCCTAGTGGTAATGTTTGGAGATTTAGTGCTCCTGAGCTGGATGATGACTACACCATTGCCAGTTTGACGGTCACTAGTGAAGAAATTCCCACTCCAGCTGTGTTGCCTGGTTTGATTGGTATGGGTGTTGCCTTTATGCGCAAGCGACGTGGTGAAGCCGCTGATGCCTAATGGGTCTACGGTAGTCTTTAAGAGCTAATGGTTTAGTTGTGGTTGACTGAAAACCGTTGCTTAAAGATGCGTAGAAAAGGGTAAGCGTCCCCTATATGAAGCTGTTGGTATGACTTCTTCAAAGTGATAGGGAACGCTGGCCGAGATAGTTGACTAAGCGAAGTCGAAAAAAGAGATAGGCTCTAGTTCTTCTACAGTCTATCTCTTTTAAGGTTTATGAATAACGTGTTTGGGGCAAATGCTTTGGATGGCCTGGCTGAGACTGCTATGATTTTTTATCCGCTCATCTGTCGAGACTGAGACTTCATTAGTGCCTCAACAATATAGTAATAAGCCGTAAACAAAACGCCCGAGAAAATTTGACCACCCCAAAAACCATGCCAGAATTTAAACCACTCTGGTCCCCAATACACATGGGCAATGGTTACCAACATGAGTCTGGGCACATTAGCGATCATGGCAATGATTGCAGCAGCGATAATTAACAGCACCATTTGACGGCGATCTTGTTTGTACAACAACCCCATAAATAAACCTGCTGCGGCAATGGTAATTGCCATATCTAACCCATTACACCCCCAACCTACTTCCACAGCTCCTTCAGGAAATGTGATAAAGATGCCCTGCTGCGTTGCTGGGAATCCAATCCACTGCATTGATTGTGTGCCTGCCCAGGCCATAACTTTCTCTAATCCTTGATCAGGAACGAAAAAGTCCCACAGCCCCCGAGAAATGATGCCAATGCGAGGATATACGGTTAAACCAATAAAAAAGGTTGGCAGCATAAACTTGTTAAAGACTTTAAGCCCCCAGGTACTACAGGCCATACCGATAATAATAAGTAGCCACAATAACGCTTGGGGCCACATGGCAAATCGACAAAATGGGAATACAACTATGCCGACAACAATTAATAAATAGCCTAAAGCTCGATCTTCTTCCGATGCTTTTAAGGTGCTAAACACCTGGCGACGCTGCCATAGCTTCCAAGCTGCTATGAGTAGCATACTTAATACTAAAAACCAGCCAATTTTTCCCTTCAGTGCTCGAGGAAAGAGATAGCCAACCCATACTGGTAGGTATACTAACCCCACAACTGAGCCCAAGAGCATCAACCGACCATGGTTAGTCTTTATGGCCTGTTGTAACTGAGCATAAACCACCGTTATAAGCTGCTTTATATCAAAGAATTTTTGTGTTGACATAGGCTTGGTAGTGGATAGTATGAAAATTGATAATGATCAAAATTACGCCACAAAGTACTAGGTTGATCGGGCCCGTGCTCTCAATTATCCACGACCTTTAATACGCAACTCGTGCCAGCGGAGCCCAACTAACACTATACTCGTCAGTGTGAAGCCAGGCTCTTCCATAAGAGTAAAGATAAAACCATTAACGATGACATTGAGGACTAAGAAACGAGATACATCGTCTTTAGTAATTCTAGTTAAGGTAACAAACCATAAATAGATGTAGCTGCCTAGACCTAAAAGACCTAAGTCTCCCCAGATACCGGCCCAGCCCCATAGGGGAGAGAAAAAACTTGAATCTAAATAATTCCCACGCCACCTTGACCAAACTAAATCAGTGACCGGATGGGTCGTTGCACCCATGGGTCCAACAAGAGACCAATAGTCTCTGATCATCCAGCCTCCTATGCGACCAATGGTGTGCCCAGGCCCCAAACCAAAGAACCAGTTTAAGAATGAATTGTAGTGGTTGGGAATAACTCTAAAAGGGGTGGTTTTGAGAACGGTTGCATCGCCGTTAGGGCCATAGATATGGGGGCGAATCCAGCCTCTATAGGCGCTAAAAAAATCGACATTGTAAATACACCAATAGAAGGTGTACCCCAGTAGACCGGCTGCAATAATATATTGGAAGGCTACTTTGAAATCGGTGATTTTGCTAAAAATTAGGCAGCCCCAGGCTAAAAATGCGACTAATATTACCTGTTTCGCATCAGCAAATAAGACCTGTGCCATCACTGCGGCAAGCACAGAAGTACGTATCCAAACGGGCATTGTCTTAGCACTGACGTAATAGTAAAGACCAAATACTAAGGATGCACTCGCCCCCACTACGTGACCACCGGAGGAGAGATAAAAAACACCTTGGATATTGTCTTCTATGGTCATCCGAGTGTGGGCTAACAGACCTGTGGTTAAACCCACTTTCTGAAGCAAGGCTAGCCCCAGATGGATAGCTCCAAAACGAAGAATCCAGTTTTTGAATTGGTCTAAGGAGTCTTGTGTAAATGGAACGGAAATAAGGGCGGCCAAAAAAATAAAAGGCTCTGAGATAATCATGAGCCCTAAGAAGACATTGATCAGGCCTGCGTTATTTAGTAAGGCGCTGGCGGTTGCGATCGCAAACAATGCCACCAATCCAACAAGTAGAGCCTGTACAGTAGCCAACTGCCTGCGGGATTGATGCCGACTGCTCAACATCACTAGGCTGCAAGCCGCAGGTAGCACAATAAAGTGAACAAAATTGATCGGTGCTGGAGCCCCCATTGACTCAAGGAGTCTGGGAAAAAAAACCGTCGCAAATGAAATTAGTAACAAGCGAGAGCTTGAAATGAAACCCGCAGGCGCTTTGGGACGAGGTAGAGTCTGAGTCTGCATTGTTAGCGTAAAGTAACCGGTGTGGCCGATGGAGCCGATGGAGAAACGGGCACAAGTTGGGAGTAAATGGCCATCAGCTGCGAATAGTTAGCGGTTGCTGTATAGTTGGCCTCAAACTCAGCACGAGCATTTTGACGCATCTGTCCCCGAGGTTCAGGATGGTCTAACATCCAATGCACCTGACGGGCTAGATCGTCAGGATTGCCAGGGGTGAAATGTAAACCAGTATGGCCAGATTTAACAATTTCTGTGATGGCACCAATCTTAGAGGCAATCACAGGAGTACCCGTGGCAAATGCCTCGACAGCAACTCGACCAAAGGTTTCATACCACTTAGATGGAAAGATCAAAAACTGAGCCTCCCCCATCAGCTGATGCACTTCAGCCATCGGTCTACGGCCCAGCCATTCTATGTGGGGCATCTGTTCAACTGCTGCGGTCACCAGGGTCGACAGTGGCCCATCCCCTACAACTTTGAGGGGTAACGGTGTTTTGAGCTGTTTCCAGGCGTCTAGCAAGGTATCCAGCCCTTTTTCCACAGAAAGACGGCCCACATACAGGGCATAACCGCCTTTGCCAGTACCCACCTGCGGCTCTGGGGCAACAAAGTTGGGTTTGACGACAATTTTGTCAGCAGGTAGTCCCCCCTCAATGAACTTTTGTCGTGCAAACTCTGTTAACGCAATATAGCAATCAACTTTATTTTTCCATGTGCCCATGGCTCGATGGGTGGAGAGCATGGCCGCAACTCCGGCACTGGCTACACGATTTTCTCGGTAACAGCCATGGACCATGCCTGGATAGGGAATTGGCTTGCCGACACAGTCTTCACATACTTGACCCTGTCTGAAGAATAGGCCGTTAGGACAGACAAGACGATAGTTGTGGAGAGTTTGGACAACAGGAATATTCTCAGCTTTAGCGGCGTAATAGATGGAGGGAGAAATCAGAGGAAAAAAGTTTTGCACATGTACAATATCGTAATGCTGTTGTGCCAGGCGCTTACGCACTGCGTTATAGGTAGTCTGTGACCACACAGTTTGTGCTGCCAGGGATAACTTACTCACCTCAGCAATGCGGTCATTGGTTTCCTCATAGAGATCCACCTGGTGCCCCTGCTCTTGCAGTAGACCCATTTCAGCTTCGTAGCATTCTTCTTCGCCACCACGGATCTGGTAGCGATTGTGAACCCCTAGAATACGCATTTGTAATCTAACTCCCTACGGTCTAAATTTACGAGTCCTTACTGCCAAGTCGGAATAGTTTGAAAGAGGTCGGCAGTTTTTGTGAAAGGGCTTACGTTACATACCTGGTGACACAGCACAGAGTTCTTGATACAGCTGACTTAGCTGTGACGCTTTTGCCTGCCAGCTATAGTGCTCACGCACTAGCTTTTTCCCCGCTTCACCCATAGTTTTCCGCAGGCCAGGATCCTGTGCCAGCTTAAGCATTGCCTGACTGAGGTCTTGGGTCGCTTGCTCGGGGGTATGGGCTGCGATTCTAAATCCAGTTTCATCGGTCACCTGGACCGCTGGACCGCCTAGATCTAAGCAGAGAATCGGACGCCCTGCCGCCATCCCCTCTAAGCAGACCCAACCACCCGAATCATGCAGGCTAGGGTGTACCAACACGTGACTTTGAGCTAGCTTTTCCAGGGTTTCCTTACGGGGTAGCCGTCCCCAAAACTTGACTTTGTCGGCTACTCCCAGGTCCTTGGCTAGTGCCTGAAAGTTCTCCAGCTCCGGTCCCTCTCCCAAAATCCAATATTCAGCATTGGGCAAATTCGCTTTCGCAAACGCCTGAATACCCAGATAAAATCCTTTCCAATGGAGTAAACGTCCCATGCTGATCAAGCGGAAGGGGCCAGTCTCTGGCAGGGGACAACGATTTAACTTTTCTATCTCTTCTGGAGCCAGACCAGACTCTGAAGCGATTTGCACATGGGATGCGCCCATTTTGCTTAGTTGTTTAGCCGTGTCATGGGTGGTGGCTCGCACAACAGCACTACGTTGCGCCGTTAACCGGGTAAAGGGATCAATTTCACCCATTTTATGGGCTAGCTTACGCAGGGTTTCATACTGTTTTGCTTTGTCGCTAAAGTCTTTGAAAAAACTCTGAGGAGCCTGTTCGCCACCGCCCACCGGCCCCCAAACAAAGGGAACAGGCAATAGGGATAGCCAGCTGGGTGTTGAATAACGGACAAAGGTGACATGGTGAGCCACGTCAAAATTAATGTCTTGATGTAAGCGCCGGGCAACAAAGTAGGCTTGAATCTGCCACAGATAATAGTGAATTTGCATGGCACCCGATTGTCCCAGGCGCATGCTATCTTGCCAAAAAGGCAGCGTAAAGTAAACGAATTTCAGGTTGGGAATGGGGTTGCGAGCCAGCTCAGCTTCGATGGCCTCTTTGCTCTCATCAGGGCGAGTCAGCACCCAAACCTGATGATGATGCGCAACTTCTCGGGCAATATTCCAGCCCACACCAGGTTCTGAGCCTTTGCCAGGTTCACACGAATATGCTGATATAAGAACTTTCATCTGGAATACAGCCTTAAGGTTAACAGTCGAACAATTTTTAGCTTTTGTGACTACCAGTCAAGACCCGTTTCATAACCGAGTTCAATCAGTAAATCTCCAGCAACTTTCTTGAATGCTGCCTTATGGTCTTCTTTGAAGTACTGTTGCCATCCTCCAATAGCGCCTTTTCCACCTTTCTTAAATGTGTGAGATTCTTCTGGGTTCATGGCATAGGAACCAAATTTAGCCTTGATTTCTTCAGAGGAAAGGTTGACCTGAAGATGATCCATAATTTGACCAATAAGGTGTAGCCGCTTGTCTTCAGAGCCACCCCCCCTTTCTCCCACCAGATCTTCAAACTTAACCGCCAGGGTTTGTGAATCCTGAAGCCAGCCATGCCAGCGTGAGAAGTCTTGAGCAATATTAGGCTGGGAAAGGTTTGAACCAAACGGTGAGCCGACAGGGACACCGACAATGGAGTTCATTAACTGCTGGTCAAAGTTAGATTGCTGCTGATAAATATCGTGCAAAAATATGCGTTTCTCTTTGGTTACCCAGCGAGCATGGGAAACCGCTACGTCTCTGAGATCGCGATAGATAAATAAAGGCTTGCAATGGTGCTCACCTAGGATGTCTAAAATCTCTTGTGAATGCATCAGATGCGATCGCACAATAGATTGATTAGGGGCAGACCCTAACTTCCATCGAATATGGTTAGGCGTGTTCATAATGCCGCAAAGGGCTTGAACAGAAATAATGTCATCCCATCGCTTGAGGCCAGGGGTTGAATAAAGAATCTGATACAGTAAGTGAGTGCCACTTTTAGGATAGGAATTACAGATCACGAAATTCTTAGGACGGTTACCTGAAAGAGCTTTCGCTTTAAGCGTCCTAGTCAAAAAAACAGCATCTCTAGCATGTAAGCCTAGAACATTTCTGAGTTGATAGCTCATCCTATAATTCCTTAAATTTAAGCAATATTTGTTTCAGCAGCACTAGCTAATAGCGATTCATATATCTGAGCAATTTGCTCGGCGGTGTTTTTCCAAGTAAATTTCGCTGCGCGTGTTGTCCCCTTAGTTATCAGCTCACGTTTTACATCTGGATCTTTAAAGATTGCTTCTACTGATTTAGCAATACCATTAATATCCAGAGGCTCCACAAGGATAGCGGCATCATCAACCACCTCTGGTAGTGAGGTGACATTGGACGCAATTACAGGCAGACCACAGGCCATTGCTTCTAAAACCGTGATCCCAAAACCTTCATATGTTGAAGGCGCGACTAATATGTCAGCTGCATTATAAATTTTGATCAAAGTCTCCTTGTCAGGTTTACCTAGATAAGATATACGACCATCAAGTTGATGTTCCGCAATAAATTTTTTCTGGTCATGGGTAAAGTCATCCCCTGCCTTCCAAAAGTGAATGGGGAATCCTTTAGTTTGCAACTGAGCCACAACCTTCAAAATTGTAATGATATTCTTGCGTGGGTTGTTAGAACCAACATTGAGTAAACAGCATGTTTCCGCAGGTATGTTTAAATCTTGACGAAAATGGCCCTCTGCCTGGGAAGTTATAGCCTGAAAAATATCGTCTACCCCGTTGGGAACAGTTTGGATTTTCGTTGCACCCACGTCCAAATACTTAATAATATCTTGGGCGGTATAGTCCGAAACTGAAACAATTCGATGGGCTTCACACATGCTGCGCAGTGAATATTTCCATGTGGCTAAACTTAACCAAGGCATCAGAGCTCGATCACGAAATAACTCTGGATGGACTAGATTGATCAAATCGTGACAGGTAACAACAACAGGCACCTGGGCTGTTTTAAGCCAGTTCACGAGATAGCCATCACTGTGGTCAATAATATGAAAAATGTCGGACTCACAATTTTGTAAGCCTTTAGGATATTGCCAATATCTCTGGTGATATTTTTGTATGCCTTTGAGTAGAGAGTTAGTACGCTTGCCCTGAACAGGGTTATCGGGAAAATTTTCCACAATTTCCCAATTCGGTCGAACGGCTCTAAGTCCTTCCACCACGGCGTCGGCATACACATCCATACTAAAAGAAACGCCGGGAGAACGCCTTAATATTGTTATGCGCATTTCAGGTATAGGTCCTTAGTATTTACAGACAACTTCATCTCGTTAAATCTCGAAATACTAAGACGAAACAGGATGTAAATTCAATTTTTGTCCAGTTTTTTGCCGCTGGATGCGCTCAATAACTGCTAAAAAGGCATTGACTTCGCAATTTAAGTCTTGATTAGCAAACACTTCGCGCGCACGTTGGCTATAGGTTTGGCGAGTTTGGGTACAGGTCAGCGAGAGGATAGCGTTGGTCAGGGCATCCACATCCCCACAGGGGTAGACAAGACCGTTATAGTGGTGACGAACGGTATCGCTATAGCCCCAGTTGCCACAGCGATCGCTAATAATGGCGGTACAACCACAGGCCATGGCTTCAGAAACCACCAGAGGATGGGGGTCTGACCATGAGCTAGCCACAAATACATCTAGAGCTGCATAGTATAGGGGCAGCTTACTTTGATTAATAAAGCCAACGTTGATCACCTCTCCATTTAACTCACTCAGTCGCTCATTAATGGCATCATTGAGTTCACCACCGCCTAGCATAATGCCTCGCACCCGTGGATCTTTGCGATGGGCTTGCACAACGGCATCGATAAACTCAAAGGGGTTTTTGCGCTCAATATATTTGCCAACAAAACTATACAGAATCGTATCGTCATCCCAGGCTAGCTCTGCCCGAATTTTCTTGATCTCTTCTGGGTTTTGGGCCAGTGTCTGCTCGTAGCGATCGCGATCAACCGGATAACATCCCCGTACAATCTTGTCAGCGGAAACGCCATAGTGACGGAGATATATTTCATTGTGATCACCACTGGAGATCCAATGATCTACCAGCCCATACATGGATGGATACAGTAAAGTAGTGGCCAGCTTTCTTAAGTAGCTAAAATGTGAGTCTGTAATAATTGTGGCATCATTTTGCATAATAATGGGGATGCCCTGCTGCTTACACAGCAAGATTGCCAGTCGATAGGAATAGGTGAAAAAGCTACTGACAAAGACAGCGTCAAAGTTTTTTGCCTTAAGCCTATTGATCAAGCCTGGAGTAAACAGTCCACGCTTAATCTTTGGGGCCACACTACCATTCCAATTCTTCAGATACTCATAGGTATAGCCACTGGTCAAATCCACGTCCCAAGCGGCTGTATTACCCACACCTTTAGCCCCTTGGGCCTGGTTTTCAGTACACAGATAAAAGGCTGAGACATCGACTCCTGGTTGAGCATTCAACTGACGCCAGAGAGGAGCATGGTGCTGAGTCGGATGAGTAAAAACAACGCCTAAGCGAAAGTTATTAGTTGACATGTGTCTAACCACCTAACACTAATGATTTAGTAAAAGACAAATAAAAAGCGATAAGGTCACTCAGGGAAGAATTCCTAGACCAGCGCTCTTAACTCAAGAAAAAGCTAATTGAGAGGATGACCAGAAACATTGTTTCCTTTAAAAATTTCCTAAACGATAGTTTGACCTATCTCTTCTCATTTAGCTTGCTTAGGCACTTGTTTAACGGTGAGCCCCTTGTAGGGATATCTTTTCTGAATTTTGAATTGCATTCTTGATGCAACTTGTCAATCATTCAGCATGTAATGGTGGTGTTAGCCAACCTGTAACATCACTTTCGGTAATATTAGCAATAGATCCGGACTCATCCGGGATAACGGCTCAATCTGAGAGCTGAGTGCCAAGAGTCTTTGCTCAATTCGATACCATCATCTTGAGGAGTTTAGGTCTTGCCTGAGGTGAAAATAACCAGATCACTGCTGGCCTAGCTAATGATAGCGGCATGATACCGACCCAAACAAACCATACGCTATAAATTGCCCGTCTGAGCGGTGTTAAATCTGAGTATTTCCAAAGCGAAATCAAACCAGAAAAAGTTAGATTGAGACGATTATCTGATGGAATAGGATGATTGCTAAAATTCAAACGCAATGACGCTAGGCGAGACCAGAGACGTCCAAAAAATCTTAGCTCAAAGTCCTTTGGCATCTCGTAACCAAACTGTTCTGCCTTTTCTATTAAGAGTCTATCCCTTAGTAAATCATGCTGTACGTATTTGCCCAGTTTCCCTTCATCAAATGTGGCAGAAACCCACCTATTGTTTTGATGTATTCTGTAGCCTGCTAACGCAGTTTCGATGGAAGCCACCGAACCATAAAAGGGAACGAGTGTTGTTAAATAATTATCAGCAGCTAACTTAAAATCATCTTCTGGGATGGGAAAAATTTCGGTTAGTGCTTTTCGACTAATAGCATTACCAGACGTAGGAACGGTAGCATAGGTTGTTTTTGAAAGAAGTGTCTTATAGACATCGCCAATGGCCAACTTAGCGTTCCTAGGATAGGTATAGTCTAGCGAGTTATTCTCACTGTCTACAACGCCTAGCCTGTAATGAAGCTTAGATAGATCATCTCGCCAATGCTCCATGACTTCTTCAACAGCATTGTCAAAAAGATAGTCATCTGAATCAAGAAAAATGATGATATCGCCCTGGCTAGCAAAAAAGCCAGCATTTAAGGCTGAAGCCTGTCCACCATTTTCTTTAAAGATAGTTTTGACACGTGAATCATACTGCTGGATCAAGTCTTTTGAGTTATCTGTAGAGCCATCATCTACCACAATGACTTCAATATTGTCATAGGTTTGACTCAACGCACTGTCGATCGCTTTTTTGACAAATTTTTCATAATTATAGTTGTTAATAATAATGCTAACCAGCGATTTACTACTCATATCCGATTCCTATAATAGAATTTATGGGACACCTCACCTACTTCAACCATGTAGATAGATCCCTATCTATCAGGTCCTGTAGCTTTAGAATATCGTCGCGGTAAATAGCAGTAAGTTGTTGCCGCGTCTGAGGCAGTAATTCAGGTTTCTTCCCAATGTTCCACTGCTTGATGCGCTTGGCAGCGTTGTGTCGTAAATCTTCAGGAACAATGGTCTGAATAGTTGATCTTAAAACATTATCCCTGGAGAAGAACTTCTGTAGCAGCATGCTTTTAGGCATCCCAGATACATTCTGTTTAGTCATATCCGGATTAAAATCGGGATCAACACCTAAAAACTCAAAAATATCCCTCAAAATACCCAGAGAATCACGGCATAAATCCTCAAAAAGATAGATTTTGAATTGTTTCTCATCAAACCGTTCAAAGTACGGCTTAAGTTGTGCATGGTAATATCCAGCTGTTTGATAATGCCACAGATGAGACCAATTGTTAGCAATTCTTGATGGTTCTGCCTTGAGCCCTTCTTCAAAAGATAAGGGTTCATAGTCCTCACGTTTTAAGTGGGTGTAGCAGGAAAAGGCTCTATCGACCGGATGTCGTAAGATAACGATCATCTTGACATCGGGAATGTAGTGTTTGATTCGATCGGCAGCCTTTTCGCTATACAAATAGATAGGAGATGCTTCGCCAATGGCAATCTCATCAGTTACGTCTTCGAACAGCTTTTGATAGTCTTCTAGATTATTTATAGAGTATAGATTAATGCCCTTGTCGGGGTTTTGAAAGTTGATTTCTTCTCCTTCCAAAGCAAAAAATTTAGGCTCCTTTGAGAAGGGCATAAAAATCTGCGGGTGCTGTCTTAAATAATAATGGAGTGAACTAGTGCCAGCTTTGGCAGAACCAATAATCAGAAAATTTGGCATATTCATAACGTTAGTCCTTATTTTCAATTCATTTAATTTAAACAAAAAATATCCTTTAAACCATCTTCACGAAGGAGAGCTTTAAAAGATAATAGGTAACCATAAAATTTAGTTTTATTTTTTCTAACAAGTTACTTTGGGAAAAATAGTCTTCGATTAACTTGCTAAAGCTCTGATCATTGACCTGACTTTTTTTCTTGAGACTAACCCCTTTGGCTAGAAGCTTATTACTCAGGCTCTCAAAGTCAGGACCTTTAGCTCTAATCCAATAGCCAGTGGCAATAGATATCTCAGCTCCAATTTTCCGTTTATTGGTAAAGTCGGTTTCTGAAAAAATATTATTGTGCAGCCTAAAAATACATAGGTTTCTTTCTGTCTGATAACCTGTGCCTAGCCCAACTGCTAAGAGTTTTATATATAAATCTGAAATAGCAACACCCGATTTACCACGAACTTCAGGCATTGGAAAAATTTTTTCAGCTAAGGTTCTAGATAAACAGATATTAGATGTTGCCGGGGCAAAGTCAGGAGCTTTACCACTTTTGAGCTCATTTCTAAAGTCAATTTTTCTAGGATCTTCAGTCGTATTATTTTGATTGACCTCTTGAAAGTAATCTGTCAGTCGATTATTGACGAGTTGATCAGAGCGATAGGGGGTTGACCGATGGAAAAACCAGTCAGTCTTGTTATCTTTTCTAAATACCTTAACGACGTCTGCAACTTTATTAGGCAGATACAGGTCATCTGCATCTAGTAGACAAATAATCTCTCCACTACTTCTGGCAAATCCTGCATTTAAAGCCGAGGCTTGACCACCATTCTCCTTAAGGACTGCTATCACGTTATCTCCATAGCTGCGAATAACCTCTGGAGAGTTGTCCTTAGAGCCATCGTCCACGACAATAACTTCGACATTTGAATAGGTCTGATGGAGAGCACTGTCAATCGACTGACTCACAAATGAACCATAGTTATAGTTATTGATGAGTATGCTAACTAAGGGGTTATATTCACTCATGATCAATATCAACTGCTCTATACATTATTCAAAGGGACAGTAAAACTGGTCATAATGCGATCTCATTTTGGTTGAAAATTAGCCGCGTTCAGATATCCCACCACCAAACTGTAGTCTCATTCTTTCTTTGATCGCTGCTCCTCTGAGACGCAACATTACTGTTGTAAATTGGAATTTTTGACGGGGAGTCCGTAGCCGTTTGTCTTGCCAGGTACGTATAAAAAATCGGACAGGCGGTTTGAGAAAGCTAATAAAGTCAATTAGCAAAGCAAGCTGTGTTGTTTTGCTGGTCTTGATGGCATCATAACGACCGCCCATAATTCGAGTGCAACGCTTATAAAGATCATCCCAGGTATTTCTAGTGGGATGTTTTACACAGGCATCTTTGCCATAAAGCTGTTTATAACCAGCCTTAAAGACCCGTTGTCCCCATTGCTTATCCCCGCCAGATTTGAGTGTTTTATCAAAGTCACCTACGGCCTCGATAACATGGCTAAATGTAAATAGATTGGCGGTGACACCAAACTGGCCATTCTCTAAAAATTGATCCTGTGGAAACCCCAGGGCGAGCATTTCATAAAGTTCAAAGGGGTTAGGATTATCAGGATCTTCGGCAAACAGATCAATATGACCAGCAACTAAGCCAACATTTGGCTCGCTTAGCAGAGCTGCTACTCCATTCTCTAGCCATGTTGGTGTAGGAACACAGTCTGCATCTGTGAAAGCAATGACATTGCCCTTAGCTAATGAAAGTCCTTGGTTACGTGCGATATACGAACCAGGCCGAGATTCGTGCGCTAATGTGACCTGCTCAAAGTCATTGGTCACATCGCTAACAATTTCTTGTGAGTTGTTATCAATGACGATAACTTCGTATTTGTCTTTTGGATATGTTTGAGTATTAAGTGCATCCAAACAAATGCGTAATGACCTGTTGTCATTAAAAACAGGAATAATAATAGAGACAAACGGCATCTTGTGAACATTTTCAGCCATAGTTTTATCTGAAAGCCTAAGGGGATATAGATTCTCCTGGGAACAAGTCGTAATCAAATTCTTTCTACGGCTATTGCGCCTCTAATTCCAGATATTATTGGTAGACCGCAAGGGTTTTTTCAGTGATCATGTCCCAAGTCCAGTGACTCGCAACCTGATAGTTGTGTTGACCCATTTTATCGAGTTGTTCTGGAGGTTGCATAGATGCATGCAATGCCTGAAGCAGTCCGTCTGGTAAATCTGGATCATACAAAAATGCGCCAACGTCGTCTAAAACCTCTCCGATATGTCCTCTACGAGGTGCAATGCAGGCTTTTCCAAAAGACATCGCTAAAATAACAGCGCCAGATGTTAAAAATTCTCGGTAGGGAAACACAATGGTATTAGCCGCATTCATGTAGATCTGCAACTGTTCATCGGGGATAAACCCTGGTAAGTATCGAACGTGAGCATCGTTTTTAGCAGCAGTTGTTAATTCGTCTGCTAGTCCTTGATCCTTAACTTTACCTGCAATGACGAGGTATGTATTGGTTGAATTCAGTTTTTTGAAGGCCTGCAACAGATCTGCCACACCTTTATAGGGATGAATCGTTCCCAAGAACAATAGGACTAACCCTGACTCTGGCAGATTTAGCGATCGTCTAGCGTCTTGACGTGTTGTGGTATTGGGATAGCTGCCAATGTAATTGGCATGGGGTAACACATGGATACGTTGCTGATTGGTTAAGCAAAATTTTTGGGCGACCTCTGTTTTAGCTGTCTCACTATGGACAATTAACTTATGAACAATGTGGGCAACTAAAAATGAAGCGATATTATCGAGTAATAGATATTTATTCTGATGATTTTTCAGGTTGTGAATTGTCCAAACAATATTAACTTTAGAAAATCTAAGAATAAATAGCTGAACAATAAATAGGGAAAGCTTCAAAACGGCTCTAAAGCCACTTTCTTCCTCTAAAAAGAAATGATGTAGCCAATGTAAATGTAGAACATCTGCCTGATTATTGTTAACTGTTTTGAGTAAGCTCGATGTGCTGCAGCTAACGCCTGTGACCTTGTGCCCTTTTTGGGTTAACTGATCAGCTAATTTCTGTTGATACGGGTTGTCAGTATACCAGGGGGCAATAATCACGTTAAGACTATCCTGGTATTGATTAGATGCTTGGATATTTTGACCAAGACTATTCTCGGCAGCCCCTTCTTGGTCAGTCTGAGTCAATGACTTATTTTTTGTAAATGCTCCAAGCATATACTTTAAACCTCCTAGTTCCTCAAGCCAAGTTAAAATGAAACCTACACTACGATGAAGAAAAGTGTATAGATTGAGAATCATTTAGAAAGCTCAAAATACATCTAACACCTTTGAATTCCATTGTTTTGCAGCTAATTTGTACAATTTAATATCTGGTTGGCAGATTTCTTCAATTTTATTTCTTAGTTGACTAGAAATCTGAGATCTTTGTTGTGATTTTGAAACAGGATTTGAGTTTTTATTTTCAATTTTTAGACTAACACCAAATACATCCTTATAAGTTTGAGTAAAGCCATTTAAATCTTCCAGAAAGCCTACTAGAGAAAAATTAGACAAGTTTTCTGCTGCAATTGAGATCGCATCCTCAGAGGTAGGATCTAAACCCAGATTTTTATCCGTCAACTTCTGTACATAATCACTACCTAGCTTTTTTCCTGCTTCTGAATCTACAAAACTTTCCAAGTCAGAATCAATGCTGAAGTGGTTATCTTTTTTGCTTCTATTAAAGAAGTATTGAGATATCCATTTTTTAACAGGATGTCGCAATATTGTCATAAAATCCCAGTCTTGGCCAAATTCTTTATAGACCTTGTCACTATATCTAAAATGACCTGCAATATACTGATAGTTATGATTAGACATGCTGTAAAGTAGAATGTCTTCCCGAAAGTCCATTAGATTTTTGTTGGCAATTGTCGCCCCTTTCAAAGAAGCATGGGCACTTAATTGGAATGTTCTTTTCTTACCGAAAAATCCAAAGCTTTTTCGAATTGCTTCATCCATGGATGTTCCACCACATTTTGGAATATGAAGGAAGAAAATCTTTGACTTCATTTGATTGGTCTGAAGTGGAGAAAAATAAAGTAAATTCTGCATAGCTATTGGAAAAACGATTGTGGAAGTAAGATCTAAGAAAAGTGTTTAAGTAGTTAACTGACAAGTAGTTACAAATTTTGAAAGGACTGTTTAGAGCTATTGCATTTAGAATTGAAAGAGTTGGAACGATGAATTACTTGGGCGTAATGTTGGGTATGATCTTCAACAATAGTGCGAATCTGCAACTGGCTACGTAAATGATCGATAGCTGTATTGTTAGACTCTTTCGATTGAGATAGAAGATTGCTCAGAAGCATGGCCAGAGAGCTGGCAGTGTAAGGCTCAAAGGTATGGATTGAACCCGGTGAAATGCTGTTGTATCCTTCAATTTGAGGGAGCTTATAGGCGGCTACCTTTGGGTGTGAAATCGATATCCAGGTAGATAGTGAACCGGAGGCAGAGCACTTCATAAATGGACAGACGGCAACGTCTGTAACCATAAGATATTCTTCTAGTTCTTTTTCGGATAGATAGCCTGTGATTTTTAGCCGATCAGCGACCTTGAGAGTTTCCGCTAATTGGGTGAGTTCTTGCAAAAACTGTTCGCCACCACTACCTTCACTATTTTGTCCTGCAAAAACGACCATCACATCTGAGGGAAGTTTAGGGAGAGTTTCCACCACAAGTCGATGGCCTTTGCGGGGATGAATCCACCCTAGCAGTGTAATGATCCTCTTATTTTTAAGGTCTAAAGACTGCCGAACCTCTTCAGGATTGATTTGAATATCCCTTGTTTCCACAAAGTGAGGGATTATTTTGACCTTTTCTTGAGCCTTAATTTGCAAGTTAGATACAGATACCAGTCTGTCAAATTCCTGTTGGGTACAAACAAAGACTTTACCCATACGATGGATCAAAAACCGAATCGCTAGTGCTTTGGGCCCATACATGGCCTTAAAATAAAAGGCCAGTTTAGACCATTGAAAGGGGACTTGTTCCCAGTAAACATCGTGTAAGGTTACAACTAAGACAGCTTTGCAGCTGAGGGCAAAAATAAAGAGGTTTAACACACTTAGTGTTTTCCCCCAGATGGCCTTGTTATATTGAAAGTGAACGATATCTGCATCGGCCAGTTTTTGAGCAGCTTGATGCAACGTTAGCAGGTTCTGCCACCAGGCTTTGTCTAAAGCCGCACTGGTTTCAATAACAGAGTCATTGGGTCGTGTTTTGGCTTCCTCAGCAATGAGCCGACCATAGCGATGTAGGCCATGTTCTTGAGGGCCTACATGTAAGTAACCGATATTCATAGTTTTACTAGCTTGTTTATATAGCGTTTGGCAAGCTTTAACTTTTGCTGAGTATGTTTTTGGGCGTTCGCTTTTAAGAGCGGCCAACTGGCAGATTGCGTCTTATATCCAAGTTGGCACATCTCGCTGCTGGCAACCGCTTCAATGGTGGCAATTTCTAGGGTGGATAGCTCGGTTTGCCAGCGGTTTAAGGATTTGTTATTGACGGGTCTAACGGCATTTCCTTTCCAAGGTTCACGGTTGACATTGACTCGCTTGGATTGTTGGGTGTGATAGTCCAACATACTGGCATCAAACGATAACTCTAAAAAGTTGCACAGCTTTTTAAGACAATCTTCTGACGCTGAGATTAGTTGCTCATAATGCAATGTAAAAATAGCACCATTATCGGGTGGCGACTGACGAGCTGTGGCCATATATCTCCGCCAGACTTCAGCGTCACCCCCAACACTACCTGTACTCCATGGCACCGTCTTCCAAGAATTAATGACAGCTCTAGGATCTCGTATTATGTGAATAAAACGAGCTTTTGGAAAGAAGGTCTGTAGGGTCTGCATATAGAGCAGATGGTTAGGGGTTTTTTCTCCTACGATCTGGGTATTGCGACCTTGTCGAAACTGCTCCAGCAACAACGTGAACAGTGCAGCATAACTTCTATCGAGTGTTTGTGCAGCA
The DNA here is from genome assembly GCF_043421595.1 of Leptothoe sp. ISB3NOV94-8A. Classification (NCBI taxonomy): domain Bacteria; kingdom Bacillati; phylum Cyanobacteriota; class Cyanophyceae; order Nodosilineales; family Cymatolegaceae; genus Leptothoe; species Leptothoe sp. ISB3NOV94-8A. Next base: position 126,499 of record NZ_JAXSQW010000002.1, read on the forward strand.
TCCTGAAAAGCTGACAGATCTAGCTCCATCTCCGCAAATTCGGGGATGTCGGCAATGGCGTGAAGCAAGACTTGGTAATTGGCATCTTCTGCTAGGTCACCATAGTGCTCCCGCTTTAACCAAAAATTTCGGATGAAATGGGTTTCAGGTGCGATCGCAACGTCTGGATGAGCATCCAACATCTGCTGTAGCAGCGTGGTACCAGAGCGCGGACACCCCACCAAAAAAATAGGATTTAGGGTCTGCATAGGTTTGCTATCTTTCATGGCGCTAGTGAGCATATCCCAACTGCCGGAGTAGAGAGCCTGCCTCTTGATTAACCTGTTGGTGTTGTTCTTCAGCAAACTCCCTTTCCCAACCGCCAACGGATGTTGCTTTAGCTTGTGAGAATGCCTCGTAGAGCGTTTGGCTAGAGACTGAACTCTCAATTCCTAAGTAGTTAAGTAGCTTTTGTGCCGCCTGCTGAGGCTGACTAACCAGGTCTTCATAGCGTAGTTCATAGTATTGATCAGCTGGTAATGCTTGGGCCTGCTCAAGAATACTGCTGACATGACGTCGCCAGGCCCAAATACAACGATGAATATCACTAGTGCTTTCAAACTCCTTCACACGTTCAGGTTCTACCCAGAAGCGAGCATAGGGACCATGGCGATAGCCGCTAGACTCTCGTTTGTCAGAGTTGGCCGAAGCGGCTTGTAGCCATGGCTTTTTGCTATGGGAGAGCGCGGCATCTCTGCCATCACGAATAATGTGAATAAACTGGGCGTCGGGAAATGCTTGATAGAGAAAGTCGATTAAAAAGCAATTACGGGGGGTTTTTTCGGCAAAGCGTAAATCACCATCTCCATGCAGTCGCATTAGCCATGCGTAAACGAGTTGATAGAAAAATTTAGCCTTGTCAAAGCTCCACGCCTGGGTATGAATATAGCGAGCGGCTGATTTAGTAGCGACTGGCTCAAAATGATAGGAAAGCTCCGGCAGTTGGCCAATACATGAGCCTAAAAATGTGGTACCAGAGCGAGGAGAACCTACAATAAAAATAGGACGACTCAGATTGGGAAAAACCCAATGCCATAGTCTGGTAGTAGATACGGGTCGCTTTTTTTTGTAATAGTTTTTACGGTCGACGGATACGGTTTGTCGAGCCCAAACTAGCAGGTTAAACCAGCGAATTGGCTCAACCATGTCATGGGGGATAGAGGTCATCTTACTGGTAGTAACTTCACTAAAGTTTTTCATACTCAATAGCTTTAGTTCAGGACTGAGTCTTGATGATTTGAACCAGTCCTAAAATGTATAGCCAAAGCGCTCTAAATCTCTCTGAAATACATACTCAATAAGTTTTTGTGACTTTTTTGAGTAATAATCACGATAATTTTTCTTTTTAGGAGTTATATTAAAACGAGGAATGAGTATTTCTCGCTCTATTTCAAACCGCATTAACGCAGTTTGAAAATCATCTTGCAAATTCTCAAATCTGATAATTGCATTAGTTCTGTAGGTATATGGTTCGAATAATGATTTTCTACCTTTTCCTAAAAGCTTTTTAAATATGGGAATAGAATATTTTTTATAGATCCACTCATCAAAAGAGTGATTTTGGCAAAAGATTAAATCATCTAAATACCCAGGCTGTTTGTGGACCCAAGAATTTGGGTCTGAAGGAAGTGCCTTATACTTAGTGCGTTTTTTAATATACAGTGATGCTAGGCTATCAAATGGATTTCGGACACCTGCAAAAACAAAGAGAGACGCAAGTTCAGTTTCTGAAATTAAATTGTTAGTAATCAGGTCATTAAGCGTGCAATGTTTATGACGAACAATTCGATTTCCATTAACATCAAAAATATCTTTCTCTGGGAAGAAATGACCACCAAGCTCATTGATTAAAACTTGCCCTATCGCTGAGCATGCTGTTCTAGGTGTCATTATAAATAGGAGTTTATATGATTTACATAATATGGCCATGGATGACTCCCTCACTGAACAGGCATTTAATCGTCATATGCTCTAAGAGAATAAATAAAAGCTTATAACTGAATTAAGCGATATCTTTTTATATCAACTAACTTATCTCAAATCGCATATCCCTATCCTTTTGAGTAAAAAGGAAGCTTGAAAAGACTAGTTTTTTTCTGTATTATCTCAATCTGTTCAGGGGTTAATTGCTTTAACCACTTACTAGGTTCATTAGCAGATACACGCATTGGTGAATAAGAACTGCCACTATCGGCAACAGTAGATGTCGCAAGAATTTGATCTGTTTTAGAAGTCCATTCAAGGTTTAATTTCTTGAAGAGTTCTTTGTACTCTTTTATGGGATCTCTACACAGCTCCTCATGGGTAATAAATATCCAATTTGGATGGGTTTGATATTGTTTATGTAAAATGTAATAGATTGCCCCCCAATAAAGAGCTATATTGTCAAAGAAAGTATCGCTATTGCGTAAGTCATCCTCAAAAGGGTGCAAGTAGTCTTCGAGTAATTTTGGCTGCGCTAACAATCTATTCAGAGCTCTACCACGTCCATTATTTTGGGAGGATTTAAAGGTTCTTAACCAACTAGAAGCCAAACCACAGGGGTGGCGAGTGATGATAACAATCTGAGGCGCGATATTGTGATCGATCCAATCTAATGCTGCGCAAGAATGAACATCTTTCACGATGACTCGACCAGGCAACCAACTGAGTCTTTTTTTTAGACGACTATAATGTCCAGTCAGCTTGCACTTAATATAAGGATGATTGCTTTTGCCAGAGAACACCTTTTGACAAAAATGCTTAAATGCAAGATCATTGTCGTCTGCACGGAGGTATTTGAGCCAATGAGGGGAGGCTTCAGAGACATGATCCATATTAAATGGTTCATGAAAAAGTTTTATATTCTTGCTTGTATTCAATACAGAAGCCAACCACGTTGTTCCACTTCTGGGTAAGCCAACTATCAGGATTGGGGGCTTGTCTTTGGAAAGGAGCATAATGATTCGTTGGTTTTATGGATAACCGTATTTTTTCTTGTAAGGAATCAAACAATCAGATAATTGCTTTATGAATAAAGAAAATTTATTTCTCCTAGGTTAGCTCCATACTATTAAGTATATTTAAAATAGCCCTTATTCCTATATTGAAATTAGAAGGCTTACTACGCTCTTGAGCAAAAAAACATTTATGTTAATGATCAAGAGATTAAGTCATAAAATTGTATTTAGAAAGAGTAAATTGACTTCAAAATAACTCTATCCCTCAAATTTTAACGTAATGGAACAGTCTGATTAAACAGGTTAATTTTGGCATTTTTATATAAATGGAGTTTCAAAAAGTTTTTGATTAATAGAAATTTTCTCTGCCATTTTCAAAAGAGATAGAATAAAAATCTTGTTTTGTGAAATCATATAGCTTTCTTTATAAAGAGAGTGCAAATGTTGAATCCCCTTGGATTGAGCATCCATAAACTCTTGAATTAATAATTTTCTATGGGCTCCTCTTTTCACATTTGGTTTTTTAGAAAAGTTCTCAGGCTTATTGGCAAATTTTTGATACCAATCATGAAAGCCAATAGAATCAAAATGCAATAACTTTATTTCTTGAGTATCTGTAAATCTTGTATTTTCTTTGTCATATTCAAGCGGTTGATGAATTGCAATTTTTTGAATCTTTGAAGTTATTTTGATAGCTACTTTTGATCTTGTATGACCTTTGAAATAATTATTTCCATAGAAAACAGATTTGCAGCCGAATACCTTAGCTACTTTTACTTTTTGAGGTGATGGGTTAGGAACTTTAAATATCCTAGGTTCAAAGATATTTTTGTAATTTTCAATTTCAGGAATAGCTTCGCGTATTGATAATCTTATGACATCTGATTCACTATTATCTAAAACAGACTTGAAATTTTTGGATGAATAAATTAATTCATCTCTATCAATATGTATAATCCATTTGCAGCCGAGTTCTTTTGCAATAGTTATACCTTCATTAGCATTGATAACCTGCCTCTCCGTATGCAATTCAGGTCTATGAGAAGACTTTTTTAACCAATATTCATCCGTGCATGTTACTGCATGAACATTTTTATATGTTGAATGTATGTGATCGATGCAATTATCATTAGGATCATCGAAGAATAAAATAATTTTATCAATCCCTATATTCAAATGATAGTTGATGAATAAAATTAATTCCTCTAGAGTCCCTTTAACGGTAGAAATAATGGCTACTTTAGGGTCGTTTTTCATAATGAATTCCTATACTGTATAAATGTCTCTCATCAATGCCTTAGAAGCTTAGCTAGTTGAAATTATTTTGACTAGAATACAATTTAGCTAGAGCTTCCTAGCGATAAAAAATATATAGAGATAAGAGAGTATTTCAAGCATCAATTCTATTAAAACTAATGCTTGAAGTAGATGTTAGTTAAGCTTCGACTGTAAGTGAAATATTGTACTCATATAGAAATTTAAAACCATTCTGAAGGCTTCTGGTACATCTTTGATGCCAAAAGTGGATTCTAAAATGCTTTTAGGTAGTTTTCCAATCATCTTATCTTGATGAATTTTTCCCTCACGGGGACCATCGTGGTTCCCATGTCCACAGGCCTTAGCCGCCCCTAAGAATGGGAAGTTTTCAAAATTAAGATATTCCGACTGATTAATATGTCTCCCCAAAATATTTACAGGATGCCATTCTTCTGCATAGTGGTCCTTTGAAATCTGATCTAGCCAGTCCGTCATTTCTGTTGGTATTGCAACAGTTCTTTCTTGGTGTGCTGCCAACCAATGGCTTGATTTACTAAATATATCTGAGTGAATTTCTAGAAGCTTAGCACGTAAAGTTGCTTGCTTAAATATGCGACATGTCCCACAAGATGAGTTGAATCTTCTGATGAAATATGTATTTCCATATTCAATCTCATTGTTTGAGTTAACCTTCACTTCTATCTGAAGACCCTTGTTAATTATATAGCCATCTACTGTAGAACTTTGCAGCGTTTTATCTAATGAATTGATGGCATATTTAGCAAGATTACTATTCACATAGTCATCACCATCAACGCGCATAAATAAGTCTACTTTGAATTTCTCGATAGCATAAAGTATGCCTACTATAAACTTTAAACCCATATCTACCCTTGCAATATTTCGATCTGGTTTAAAGGTTTTAGAGTCGGCTACATCTAGAAAATAAATATTGTCACCAATGTCTTTTGCCCAGTCTGGAATTTTACAGCAGACAACTATGATTTTTATATCAGTAAACGTTTGTCGCCGTAATGACTCTAATGTCCTTTTAAGGACTATTTCAACATGCTCATAGTTGCTTACTTTAACGCTATCAGGATGAATTACAGGAAGAATAAATGCGAAACTCATAGGGTTAAACTCCTAACGTACTAATTTTCAATAAAATCTTAGCGACTTACAGTTTCTGGACATTTCAACCAATGGTCTAAATTTCTTTCAGTTAATAACTCAAGACTTTTTATTTCAGGTTCGAAAAGAATTTTGAGCCTTTGGAGCTGTTTATCTTTTAGCGGTATTTTATATTCCCTTTTATGAATTGTTTTTGGCTCAATTTTAACCGTGTCATCAACTTCTAAAAAAGAAAATATCTGCGACAGTGTCTCATTATGTTTTTCCTGTAGATCTTCTGATAAAAGAATCAAAATCTGATCCCTTGGGAAGAATCTAAGGAGGCGGCGTATTTGGGATGAGTAAAAGCTTCGATCAAGATAGGAAAAAGTTCTATTTTGGTCTGAGATAAATCTCTTCATTTTTGACGTTCCTGTCTTGACCCGTGAATAATCAAGTTCGGTAAAAATTGCTTCAGAGAAATCTCTATGCTCGTTACCTCTGGAAGCTGCCATGTTCCAATGGGAATAAGCTCTAGTGATAGGGTTTCTTAGCAACAGAATGATTTTTGCATCTGGATTATAGGTATGAATCCTTGCTGGTGCTTTTTCATTCCACATATAGCAAGGGCATGCTTCGCCAACAACTTTAGTAGATGGCGAAGGTTGGAAAAATGCATGATATTTTCGATAAGCTGGAAAAATAGAATGCAAATTTATAAAAAATCTATCATTGTCGAAAAAATGCACTTCCTTTAAGGAATAGGGCATACAAATCTCTGGATGTTTAGTAAGAAAATCATGCAGAGCTGTTGTTCCTCCTTTTTGTGTTCCTGCTATAAAAAAGGTCACTAATGGTTTGCCAACAGTAGCGGATCTACAACGCTTGACTAACTTTGAAACAATTTTTTCTGTATAAGTTACTTCACTAACGGTATGCATGCTGATTTCCCAATATTGATAACTTTCAGATTAATTAGCGCTTTAATTAGCGCTACCTATTTCAAATTGCATTTGGTGATATTTCCAAAGCTTGCCGCGCTCTTTGAGTAAACTCTGATAATTTCCTTGCTCTACAATTCGCCCTTTCTCTAAGACGACAACTTTATCCGCATTAGAGATTGTTGATAGTCGATGGGCAATAGCAATTACAGTGCGCCCTTTTGATAACCTCTCGATTGATTCCTGAATCAGTTTTTCAGTTAATGAGTCAAGAGCACTTGTTGCCTCATCCAGAATTAAAATTTCGGGATCTCGCAACAGAGCACGCGCGATCGCAATCCTCTGACGCTGTCCTCCTGATAATCGGACACCCCGATTACCCAAGATCGTTTCAAATCCCTTCGGTAATTCTTGAATGAATTCCAGGGCATTAGATGCTTTCGCCGCTTCGATAATATCCGTGTCGCTAACATTTTCAACACCGTACACTAAGTTTTCGGCCACTGTTGTATTGAAGATAAACGTATCCTGGCTGACGATAGCCATTCGCTTTCTAAACGAATTTATTTTTAATTCGTTTAGATCTACGCCATCAATTAAAATTCGACCGCGCGAAGGGTCATAAAAACGTGGAATCAAATCTGCCAACGTAGTCTTACCAGCTCCCGAAGCACCTACCAGTGCCGTCGTTTCTCCTCGCTTAATGGAGAGCGTAATGTCGTGGAGTATCGGCTCACCAGGATTATAGGAGAAGTCAACCGAAACAAAATCGATTGAGCGCTCTAACCGATGAAATTCTTGATGGCCGTCTTGGAAATAGGGCTTATCATCGCGTCGGAGCAGGTCATTGACTGAATGTAAGGCACCTTGCGATGAGAGAAAACCAACACGGATGCCGTTTAAGGATGAAACCAGTGGTGTGGTACGAATCAGTACAAATAAGAATGTCAGTAGCTCTGCTGCTTTGAGTTGTCCCCTAGCAATGAGTAAGCTAAAGGATATGACAACCATGCCCACCAGGAGGGTAACGCCCAGACCTTCAATTAAGGGTCTTACTAATGCGGAAAAATTAATGACTGCAAGCTGAGAATCATGAATTTGCTGGGCAGCTGCATAAAAGCGCTTTCGTTCAAAGTCCTGTGTGCCTGAGGCGTGAACGGTGCGGATGCCGTTAATAAATGCAAGCGCTCGGTTAGTAAAGGCTTTGTTAGCAGCCGGGACTGCAAAGCTAGCCTCTCTCACCTTGGCCGTTAGAGAGGTTAATCCAACGGAGATTAGAGAAAAGACAAGGGTGGAGATTAAAAATAGCTGCCAGGATAACAGCAACATGGACGTTAGATAGGCCAAAACCTTAGAGCCTTGGACAACAGACGTTGCAAGAACATTAAATGCCTGCTGAACCTGATTCACTTCCCCCCGGATAGTGCTCATCAAAGCTCCAGGACTCACGGTGGTGTAGTAGCTGAGTCGCAAGCTTTCTAGCTGATCAAAAATTCGACCACGTAAGCGATTGACAAGAGTCAAAGAGGACTTCTTAGCATAGATAGTGCTTAAATAATCAAAGCAACCCCGTAACCAAACTCCCACCAGCAATAGACCAGACAGTCTGTAGATCCGTTCTGTTGCAGAAGCCTGGGTTGCCAAAAAAATGGTATCAAACCACTGAATTCCTGTTTGAATAGGAGGCTCTTCAGGGTTAGTGAGTCCTTGTAGAAAGGAGGCAATAAATCCAACCGTTACCCCTTCAAAGGCAGCTGCAATCAGAGCAAAGAGGATTGCTAGAAAGACGATTCTTCGAAAATATTTAAATTCCCTAAGAATTAAATGATGTTCCTTCCAGATCTGAGTTGTTTTGATCAGTGTACGAAGGGCACCAGGTAGCTTTATTTTCATGAAGTCAAAATATAGAAAATACTTCTGGGAAGCAGTTTATAACCCACAAACGTTAATCTGAGCCTATACGCATCACACTATAGTTTTCCTAATGTAAAGCGATTTTCGGGAAAGGTCAGAAACACCGAAAAGCAACCCATAGCTTTACCTAAACCACATCATTTAGCTATTACTAAAACAGTTGCTTCATCAAGCAACTATCTGATTTTCAGCATTGCTTCAGACAGCTCAAATAGCCCATCGAGCTGTTCCATGTCCTCAATGGGCTACAAGCGATAGAAAGCTTTCTACTGAAAGCGTTCTATCAAATCACCTAATGTTTTGGGCTATCGTCTACCATGCATCCCAAACGCAACGTTTACTTGAGGGCAACCAAATCTAGGCTCTAATCCTAACTTCACCTTAACCAGTTGCTTAAAGGCCAACAACAAAAATAAGGGGATTGTTTTGGCATAGCGCTTCCAAAGTCTGCCTGGCTCTTGTACTAAGCGATATAGCCATTCCAGGCCGTTCTTTTGCACCCAAACAGGGGCCCACTTCTTCTCACCAGCAAAAATCGGAAATACACCACCTATACCCACCATAACTGACTGGATCCGGCCTTTGTGATGATGCATCCACCACTCCTGCTTAGGACAGCCCAACGATATCAGTACCAAGCCAGCTCCACTATCGTTGATCTCCTTAACTAAGGCCGCATCTTCATCACGGGTGAGTGGTCTAAAGGGTGGCGATACCATACCTGCAATCTTTAAGTTAGGATACTCTCGCTTGAGCCGTTGTTCCATACTCCACAGCACATCAGGAGTAGAGCCTAAGAAAAAGATGCTGATATTTTCTTTAGATGCTTTTTCGCACAGGCTAAGAAAAATATCCATTCCTGCGACTCGATCTTGCTTGCGCTTTCTCAGGCGACTGGTTAGCCATACTAGGGGCATACCATCCGGCGTGAGCATATCGGCTCTATGTAAGACCCAGGCAAAGCCTTCATTGTATTTGGCCTCAACTAACATGTGGACATTTGCCACACACACGACTTTACTGAGTCGCTGATGTGCCCAACCTAACATCGTATTAATTTGGGCCTCAAAGGGTTCTGCTGTAACTGGAAAACCAATCACACTCTGCTTTTCCAGTTTTTTTGTGCGTCTCTTCCAAAGACCAGTAAGGTTAGACTTAGTAGTCGAATACAGCATAATGATTCTCGATTTTTGTTGAGGGCGGATTACAAAAACTTCTGTTTCTAATGCGATCGCACAAAATCGAATAAACCTATGAATCTTTATTGATAAATCTGCTTTCTTAAAATCAAATTTATCAAACTTGCACTACTGTAAGTACATTAAGAGAACTAAATGATTTAAGAAGGTTTATTCGCAGTGATGCACTAGAGCATCTACATGTAATAAAAGTCACTGCTGCGTTACTGCTGCCTTGAACGTAAGACTGACGAAGTTTGGAAGATTATCTTCAGAACACCCTTAATCCAAGCATTTTATCCATTTACTTAGATAAATCTGTTTAGTCTAAAAGACTGATTTAGACTAAAAGACCTATGGAAAAACTTCCTTGGTAGCGTAAACCCTGAGCCCCGTGTAAATCTTTACCAAAGATTTAGGTAGATAATACACAGAACAACACTCTATTCAATGGCTGGTAGCAACCTCAGGAGAATTATCTGTTAGTCATGTTTAATTAACGCGATAAAACTCAGAGACCCTGAAACGAATATGGTAGACCTTCTAGCCGTTGTAGATTTGGGGTTGGGTACACGAAGATAAACCTGCCGATTCATCCTACGTTACATATTGACAAATTCCTTGCTAATAGGTGTCGTCATATGATAAAAACACATTTTCTCAGTGGGAAAGCAATCTATACTTCATAATTGCTTTATAAACACACGTTTTTATTTCATAAACACCCTTGCTTTGCAGCCAGTATAGACAAAAAAAAATGATTTGTCATTAGCGGCAGTGGTCATCTATTTAAGTTGCACAATGGATCTCTACAAATCGATTGTTCAGTTTTACGGGCATTTTTATAACTACGGCTATTGTCTTGATGAGACCTATTTACTTATATAGATAACAACAGGCAATAATGTACGGCAGATCAAGGGTTACAAGGATTTTGCTGCCAGAAAATATGTGAAATTAATGGCAGCGATTTCAAAATTAAACGGATTGGTGTAGATTCACACAGAAAACTGATACACCCCTAAAGGCTTATAGCTTATGGCCTGAATACAGTGTGTTCGAAGCTTGTGTTCTAACTTCTCACATTGCAATCTGTTTGATACCTATGTTTAATCGTCGCCTGTCCCAGCAAAACCTAGCCCTACTCTGTTTTGCACTCTGTGCAATGGGTATCTCTACCTCTCCAGCAAATGCTCAGCTTCAACCATTGCCAGGGTTGGATCGTAATAGAGAAGTCCCCACAAGCCGCAGTGCTGCACCCACATCAGAGGCCATTGCACCACCATCTGAAACATCTTATACATTAGGTGCTGGTGATGTAGTTCGTGTCGATATCTTTAGAGTGCCGCAATACAGTGGCGAGAGTGAAGTCCTTGTGGATGGCACTCTTAACTTACCCCTCGTGGGGCCTATAAACGTAGCGGGTCTGACGTTAGGCGAAACCACAGAGTTGTTGTCTAGTCAGTACGGTCAGTATCTCAAGCGTCCCTTAATTACCCTCAGTCTATTAAATAGACGACCTCTACAAGTTGGTATTTCAGGTGAAATCAACAGCCCTGGCTCCTACACCCTGACTCAAACCGGGACCCAGGCCCCCAGATTAAGCCAGTTACTAGAACGGGCTGGGGGGGTTACGCAAGTTGCGGCTATTCGGGACATTCAGATCCAGCGCCCTGGACGTAATGGAGAACAACAGACATTCACCGTTGATCTGTGGGAGCTGCTAGAAACTGGTAACTCCCAGTACGATATATCATTAAGAGATGGAGATTCTATTTTTATCCCCACAGGTACCCTCTCTCTACAAGAAGCCTCTTTTTTAGCAGATGCTAGTTTTGCCGCCAGCGTCAGTCAGCCCATTAATGTGGCTGTGATTGGTGAGGTTTATCGTCCAGGTCCATATACACTGCAAGGAGGTCGGGCTAGCACTGGAGATGCTGGTGTTCCGGGTGCCTCTTCTAGCTCGTCAACCCCCACTACGGTGACGCGAGCGCTACAATTGGCTGGCGGCATCAAACCCAGAGCCGATATTCGCAAGGTGCAAGTTGTGCGCCCGACCCGTTCTGGTGAGACCCAGGTTATTGATGTTGATTTGTGGAAATTGCTGGAAGTAGGGGATATCTATCAAGATGTCGTGCTGCAGCCTAACGATACTATCTTTGTTCCAGTCGCAACAGCTTTGAACCCTGCTGAAGTACCGACAGTTGCAGGTTCCAGCCTATCACCTAACTCAATTCGCGTTAACGTTGTCGGGGAAGTAAGCCGATCAGGAGTCATTGAGTTACCCCCTGACACCTCTCTCAGCCAAGCGATTCTTGCAGCTGGTGGGTTTAACCGTCGTGCCAGAAAAGGTGAAGCGGAATTGATCAGACTCAACGCGGATGGCACCGTTGCCCGTGAAACGATTCCGGTGGACTTTGCTCAAGCAATTAATGACGAGAATAATCCTATCTTGCAAAATAACGATGTCGTTATCGTTAATCCCAATGCTCTAGCTCGTGTAACCGATGATATTGGAGCTGTACTAGAGCCAGTTGGACAAGTGATTAGGAATGTCTTCTCTCCCCTAAGATTCCTGGATATACTCGATTAGGCAGAGATAGTCAAGAACTCTGAATTTTCACTTTTAATCTTGCACAATTCACCTCTATTATAATTATCTTCTACCTATGAGAGCCGATACCCTCCCCTCTTCACCCCCATGGACCCCTCAAGATCGTCTACCAACGACAGAAGATGAAGGTGGTCTAAATGTTGGCGGTCTCCTTAAAACACTACAGCGTAAGTGGTGGATCATCGCTGGCATGACAGTTGTGACCATGGGCTTGGCTGCGGTTAAAGTGATAACTACCAAACCCGTCTATAATGGCAGTTTTGAAATTTTAGTACAGGCTCAAAGTACTGAGACCGAGGTCATCTCGAACGTTCCTGAAACAATCACAAGCCAAGAACAAGTGGCCGTTGATGGAGACCTACTCAAGATTTTAAGAGGGCCTAAGGTCTTACAACCTGTTATTGAAGGCATTAGAGATCGATATCCTAATTTCTGTCCTCCAGCAGCCACGCAGTCAGAACCATTGGAGCTCAGTTATGATCCTTGCTACCAGCTGGTTACTAGTCGTTTAAAGGTAAAGCAGCTCGGCAAGAATTCAGACATCATTCAGGTAACATTGCAAGATCCTGATCCACAGACTGTTCGGGTTATCTTAGACCTAGTGTCTCAAGCCTATCTTGCCTATAGCTTAGAGTCAAAACAGGCTGATATTCGCCGAGCAATTGAGTTTGTTGAGAAAAAGCTACCTGATCTGGTCAATAAGGTAGAGTCTTTGCAAGATCAGCTGCAATCACTGCGTTTAGAGCACAATATTATTGATCCCGATTCCCGTGGAGCTCAACTATCAGGGCAGGTAAATGCCTTCTCTAAACAACAGCTTGACCTGCAAATACAGCTGGAGCAAAATCGGGCGACCTACGATAGTCTCCGCGGCCAGCTGAGTGGGCCTCAAGAACAGGCGTCTTCCTCTGCATTAGCTCAAAACCCCAGATATCAGACGCTACTTAATCAGTTGTTGGATCTAGATACCAAAATTGCTGAGGCCTCCACACTTTATCTAGACAGTAGCCCTGATATGGAAGTGCTCAAAGAGCAACGTCAGAATTTATTAGCGCTACTGCAACAACAGGGGGAACAATCCCAGAGAGATCTGATCAGTCAGCTGCAAGAGCTAGAATCACAGGAACGGGCATTGAATCAAACATTGCAGGGGTTGAGCTCAGGTGTTGATGACCTTTCAGGAATTTCGAGAGACTATTTAGAAATTCAACGGGAGCTAGGCATTGCCACAGAAAACCTGAATCAGTTTTTAGCAAAGCAAGCGGCTTTAGAAATTGATGAGGCTCAGCGAGAAATTCCCTGGGAAATTGTCACCCCGCCAACACAACCCAGCTCCCAGGCTGTGAGCATGGTGCAGAACTTATTACTGGGCGGTACCCTGGGATTATTAGTGGGTTCGATCATGGCCCTCTTGATGGATAAATCATCCGGGGTTCTGTATTCAGATAAAGAAATTCAACGGGTCATACAATTGCCTATCTTAGGCAAGATCCCCACGCCTCAACTGGTTGAAAAAGATATTCTAGAACCTGTCAAAGCGTTACAGTTATCTGTCAATAAGTCTTCTGTAGGCGATGCCCAAGCGAAAACGTCTTTAAGCAACGGGTCGGCATCTTACACTGAGGATCCATTTATGGAGGCGTTTCGCTCCCTTTACACTAACCTGAGACTCAGCAGTGTAGAGCAACCATTAACGTCGGTCGTGGTTAGCTCTGTGATGGATAATGAGGGTAAATCAATTGCTGCCATTCACTTGGCTGAAGCAGCTGCCTTGATGGGGCAACGGGTACTGCTGGTGGATACTAATCTACGTAATCCTAAGATTCACAGCTATCTTAAATTACCCCATGATGCAGGTCTCACTGATCTGGCTTCGATTGATCCTAGTTCCATTACCAAAAATACGTTTCTCCATGAACCTATTGATGGGCTTAAGGTTCTCTGTGCCGGAACAAAAGGTCACGATGCGGGCCATATCTTAACAACTAAGCGTGTTCAAGGCCTACTTCAACAGTTGAAAACCAAATTTGACTTAGTTGTATTCGATGCACCATCCTTGCTGGGTCAATCCGATGCATATCTGGTTGCTGAGCAAGCAGATGGCATGTTAATTGTTACGAACCCTGGTCAGATTAAGCAAAATCTAATCAACCAGGCTCTGGATCAACTGCGGATTGCCAATATTAATGTGTTTGGTATGGCTGTCCGAGAAAACTAAATCTTAGGAAACTAAACGATAGGTGTTTTAGGTTTAGGCTTGCCTATTCTCACTTTTGTAATCAAGTCTGGTTTAATTACGAGGGGTCAAGAAAGAACCCATGGGTTCTTTCTTGACCCCTCGCAGTTTTGTGATTCAATGTAGCGTTTCTCACCCGCCTTGATTGTGAGTCAGCATTGGGTGCACAGTCATTGATTTATTTTGCCATCCAGATAGCGACTGCCTAAACATACCGAGTCAAGCCTATGCGGTAGCGCTGTTTTTTGGTGATCATCACATCGCCAATTTCCAGTCTACCTTTACCGCGAATAGCGACTAGATCACCAGATTTTAGCCCATGACTGGATTGGGGAATCGTTTTCCAATTGACTCGAACATCGCCCGCAGTAATCATGTCTGCCATTTTGCTGCGGGACATGCCAAATCCTGCTGACGCTACAGCATCTAAGCGCATAGAAGCTTCGACAGTTGTGATTTCTTTTTTCTTGGGTTCACGTACTCTTAACTCACTCCAGTCAATGGGTTTTGTTTTAACGGGTACTGAGCGTACCTGGGTCAGGCTTATTTCTAAAAATTCCACCAGCTCCGGAACAACAATTAGTTGGGCACCGCGTTCACCCAAGACAATGATGTCCCCCACTTTTTCCCGCACAATGCCGGTGCCCAATAATGCGCCCAAAAAGTCCCGGTGAGTTGCTGTATCAAACAAAAAGTTACCCGCTACGCTAAGTAATGCTAAGGGAAGCGCTTGTCCTGCTAACGGAATTTCAGTTCGTGCTATGGTCAGGCGCTGCCGTTCGGCCTGGGGGTACCCTCCGTGGGCCTGGGTATGAATATCGGTAAGACGACCAAATATGGCTTGGGCTTCGTAAAGCTCTGGTGGTGACAGAAAATCAGTTGTGACCGGCTCCCATGTACGAATAGACTGATCGGCTTGATCAATTACACGGGTTAGGGTTCCGGTGTTTTCAACACCCTTGAGTAGGTCGTCTTTGGGCAGCATAGGCGTGAGCTAGCTATACAATGGCTATTTTCTTACTATATTAAGCGGTGTTTGGTTATGCTGCTTTAGTCTGGCTCTGGGAAGCCCATGACATTTTATGGGGACAATATGCTTGAAGACTGCTCTCCATGGCTATTGAAGGTGTTTGTTTCTGCTTCGGGAATCCGGAGGAGTTTGTATGACTTCTCCAACTGGCACGTGGGTCACAAGGTTTTCTTTAAAGTATGCGTCTCAATATCATGGGACATTTGCAGCTTTTAAAAACTCTCATCAGCTATACTTATAAATGGGAAAAACCTTTTATTCACAGGGCTTTTCAGGCTTGAAAAGATTTAAATCACTGTCAAATAGTCTTGAACTGTTGACATTTATGAGAATCAGTTTCTATGATGAATCACAGGTGCAGATCGCCACAACAACAAAGGGGAGATCCTAGCCGACTAGTTTATCCTCAACCTAATGCCGTTATAGAGTGATAGGTATTAGGGCCATACAAAAGTTCCCAATTGCCTCCAGAGTTGGATATTTCATATTGTGATGACCTGAGGCAGTGGCAAGGTTGCAATTGTTGCGATCGCATAGGTGACTCATTCTACTAAGTGTGTTCAACGCTAGAGAACCCCTTGATGGTTTTGCTATGAACAACGGTGCCGTATCTACGGCAGTTAAGTTAAATCGAGTTAGTTATACTAGCTGAGATTTAAGGGCTAGGGGAAGTAGTGAATTCTCAACGGGGTACAGGTACCACTTTTCAACCTAATCCTTTAAAAAAGCAAAGAACATGCAAATCAACGCATTTGAACGGGAAGTTCTTGAACTTACCAATGAGTTTCGTGCGCAAAATGGTTTAAAGCCTCTTGTTTTTGATCAAAGCTTGAACAAAGCTGCAGATCAGCATAGCAAGGACATGGCCCAAAAAGACTTTTTTAGCCATCAGGGTCAAAATGGATCAAGCCCTGCAGATCGAGCTAAAAATGCAGGCTATGAATCTGGATTTGTTGGAGAGAATATTGCAGCGGGATATCGTTCTGCCCAAGATGTAGTTGATGGATGGATTAACAGCCCTGGCCACCGCGCCAACCTGCTAAATTCTAACTATAACGAAATTGGCATCGGGTATTATTTCTTAGAAAATGATACGGGTAGTGTTAACTACAACAGTTATTGGACCCAGGTGTTTGGTAAGGGAACAATTGAAACATCTTCACCTAATCCACCTTCAAACCCAACTACACCCAAGCCACCCTCAAATCCCACCAACCCCAAACCACCTTCCAACTCAAATAACAACTCTGTTATTAGAGGAACTAACAAGGCTGACAAGTTGTTTGGTAGCTCGAAAAGCCAACGAATTTTTGGCAGGAGCGGCAATGACGTCATCGACGGACAAGGGGGCAATGATACGATTTACGGTAATGCCGGAAGAGATATCCTGAAAGGCGGAGATGGCGATGACACGCTCCATGGTGGCTCTTTAAATGACAAGCTCTATGGTGGTGCTGGCAATGATCGGCTGCTAGGCGGAACACAGTCGGATGTTCTAGTCGGTGGTGACGGTAATGACCGTTTACAAGGGACCTCCTTTAGAAAGCGTGCAACCGAGAAAGACATTATGACGGGTGGTAACGGTCGCGATACCTTTGTTTTAGGTAACAAAGCTGGCGCTTTCTACGATGATGGCAAAGCCAAAACCAGTGGGCTAAACAACTACGCCCTAATCAAGGATTTCAAAGCTGGTCAAGGAGACATCATTCAGCTGAGCAACGATCATGACTATCGTTTAGGATCTTCTCCAAAGGGTGTACCCAATGGTCAAGCTCTATTTATTGATAATGGGGCTGGCCAAAAGGATGAGCTGATTGCTGTCATTCAAGGCGCAGGCAACCTGAATCTATCGAGCTCTAGCTTCCAGTACGTTTAAGCTGCTGGCGAAAGCCTGATACCGTTTAACATCAGGCTTTCTAAAATCACTTGAAACAGCTGACGAAACAGGGTGTTGAGTGCCTTTGAGGTGAAGCAAGAAAAAACAGCATGGAACCTTTTATAGGTGCATGCTGTTTTCTTCCTGTTTAAATCTACTGAGTTGACTGTGCCTACCAAGTAGACTGTTCTTTCTTTGAATAAATGTTCTTCAAGTGTTTCTTGACAGTATTTTCAGAAATAAATAGTGCGCTGGCAATTTCCTTGTAACTTTTACCCATCCGTTTTAGACACCATACATCGGTCTCACGAGTGGTGAGACCATAGCGCTGGGCCTCTTGATTGGCAATCACAGTGAGAGAATGTTGGCGGTCTTCTAATGTAATTAGGAAACAATTACTAGGCTGATAGCCAGTATTCTCCCAATCAAACCATTGGGCTCGCAAATGGATACTGCCATGCTCAGTGACAAGCTCATCCTCTAAAACAATGGTGTAATGTGTGGGAAAGAGATCTGAGACTTCATTTTGGTTTTCCATAAGACTTTGGCATGATTGCCAGAGAATATCAGGAATATTGCTGGACGATGGGCACGACATCTTCTTAAGTAGTGATTGAGCACGTTTGTTCTTGAGAAGAATAGTTCCATTTTGAGAAACAATCACAAGGCCAAATGTGGAATTTTCAATGGCAGCTATTAATAGAGCTGCCCGCATGTTAAAAGAGTCATTAGAATCATCGATTACTGCAACTGGAGAAGGAGCCATTGAGGGAACGAGTTGAGTCTGAGAAGCCATAACTAACGAGAAGTAATTGGCGGATGAAAATCTGAACTTCGTTGACTGTGCTAGTGGCGTCTGTGAGATTCGTATCAAATGCTGAATTAAACTAGTAGAAAATACGGATGCCGCTGTTGGTATTTACCTCATTTCCGAATTTGGAAAATCCGCATGAATTTGTGACAGTTTGGCGGGCGGCATAAATCAGTGCGCGTGTTTTGATTAGGGGATAGGGTGAGCATGTGGCATGCTGTAAAAGCAATGCGTAGATAGAATCTCGGTGTACGTTTTTACTCAAAAAGTATCTTCAGCACTGGAGCCAACATTGGCACTAGCACTAACGGCGGACGAGCGTACTCGCTCACGATATCGCTACAGTCTCTCCGGTGGTATTACGGACACTAAAGGGGAGACTGTAGACTTTAGTACAACCCAGCCAGAGACTACCCAGTCTGATGAAATCTATCTAGAACTACCCCGTGGAACGACGCTACGACACGGTGATTGCCTGGGAGGCAGCAACCATAGTCAGGTATTAAAAATTGTGGCAAAGCCTGAGCCAGTAATGACCGTGAGGGTTTCGACTAACGCTCAGCCCCCATCGACTAATGTTCAGGCCCCATCGACTAACGCCCAGGCGTCCTTGCGACTTTTGCAGGCGGCGTATCATTTGGGTAATCGTCATGTGGCCCTGGAAGTGGGGGCGGATTACTTACGCTTAGCGCCAGATCCGGTTTTGGCAGCGATGTTGCATCAGCTGGGTGTAACGGTCACGGAAGAAACTGTTCCCTTTCAACCAGAGTCGGGGGCCTATGGCCATCACCATTGACGAGCAAGCGCTGCTAAAGCTGCTGCAGTTGAGCAGTCCAGCTTTACCTGTCGGTGCCTTCAGCTACTCAGAAGGCTTAGAAACGTTAGTTATGCAGGGGCATCTTACCGATGGTGAGGCGTTACACAGCTGGCTGTTGCAGGAGCTACGCTATGGGGCGGTGCGTTTAGACGTTGCGATCGCAACCCGCATCCACCAGAACCTTAACAGCCCTGATCAGCTTGCCTACTGGAATCAATGGCTCACCGCCAGCCGCGACACCGCTGAACTACGCCAGCAAAGCTGGCACATGGGTCGCGCCCTGGTGCGTCTGGTTTTCACACTTCACCCAGAGCTTCAGGCCACATTTAACGCCTGTGGCACCCCCTGCAATTTTGCCGTTGCCTTTGGCATCATCGCCGCCCACTGGCAAATGGATGTTCACACCATGGCCCTCGGCTATCTGCAAAGCTGGGCTGCTAACCTGATCGGTGCAGCCGTTAAGCTGGTGCCCCTGGGCCAAACCGACGGCCAACGCTGTCTGCTACAGCTAATTCCTGAACTGAGGACGGCAGCAGCCACCATGGTGGCACTGCAAGATGATCAGCTGTATGTGAGTGGGTGGGGCGGTGCGATCGCAAGCATGCAACACGAAACGCTATACACCCGCCTCTTCCGTAGCTAACGTAAAATCTAAAATTTTGAAGGTAAATTCTAGGCTCATTAAATAGGGGTTTTATCCTGGGATTTATTCCATTACCTATCCGGCATGCTCCCATGACTTCCTCCCCCTACCGTGTCGGTGTTGCCGGCCCCGTCGGTTCTGGTAAAACGGCCCTCGTCGATGCCCTGTGCAAATCCATGCGCAATGACTATTCCATTGCTGTGGTTACCAACGATATCTATACCCAAGAAGACGCCCAATTTTTAGTGCGCAGTCAGGCCCTACTGGACCATAACCGCATTGTTGGTGTAGAAACCGGTGGATGTCCCCATACCGCCATCCGCGAGGATGCCTCCCTTAACCTGGTGGCAATTGAGGAGCTAGAAACCCGGTTTGATGACCTAGACCTAATCTTTGTAGAGAGCGGTGGCGATAATTTAGCAGCTACCTTTAGCCCAGAGCTGGTAGATCTGACACTCTATGTCATTGATGTGTCCGCTGGCGACAAAATCCCCCGCAAAGGCGGTCCAGGGATTACTAAATCTGACCTGCTGGTGATTAACAAAATTGACCTGGCTCCCATGGTGGGCGCTGACTTATCGGTGATGGATCGCGACGCTAAAACCATGCGTGGCGATAAACCCTTTGTCTTTACAAACCTTAAAATCAGCCAGGGGCTAGACACCATTCAGCAATTTATTCAGTTTCACGGGCGGTTGCCAGTTACAAATCTCACATAGGGGTGCGTAATGTTCTTGCCAAAACTTCTCTTGTTTCTAAACTCTTGTTTCTAAACTCTTGTTTAGAAAGTTAAATAATTCATTTTGCAAGAGATAAGGTTATTGAGACATAACATTCGAGTCTTTATTGGAGCCATAATCGCTTCATTTAATACCGGGGATCAAACGCAAACAAAAACAAATAAATCTACAGAAACCCGAAAAGTATCAAAGGCTACAATCGTCGTTTTCCTCAAGACTTACCATCACGAAGCGAATAAGTGTATCTACGGTAACTGCAACACTTGATTTGTGGCAGTGGCCGGTTCTTGATGCCATAGGTGTGTGAGTCTTTAGAAAGGAACGCCCAATGACGAGGATTAATAGACGTAAATTTTTGGTGTACGGCTCCACTGCCGTGGGTACCAGCATTTTGCTAAAGGCCTGTGGTGGAACTTCTGAGCCCACTGCAGATACTGCACCAGCCGAAGGCGAAACTACGATAGCGGCCGCTGGTGATGGCGACACAATTAAAGTCGGTATTCTGCACTCTCTAAGTGGCACGATGGCCATTAGTGAGACCACCGTGGTGGACGCTGAAGAATTAGCAATTAAAGAAATTAACGCAGCTGGTGGTGTCCTCGGCAAACAGATTGTTGCCGTTAAGGAAGACGGTGCCTCTGATTGGGATACCTTTGCTGAGAAAGCTGAAAAGCTCATCGACCAAGACCAGGTATCCGTGGTATTTGGCTGCTGGACCTCTGCTAGCCGTAAGAAGGTACTCCCCGTATTTGAAGCGAAGGACCACATGCTGTGGTACCCCGTACAGTACGAAGGTCAAGAATGCTCCAAGAACATTTTCTACACGGGTGCGGCACCTAACCAACAGATTGAGCCCGCTGTAGACTGGCTGCTTGAGAACAAGGGCACAGACTTCTTCCTGGTGGGTTCTGACTATGTATTCCCCCGTACTGCTAACACCATTATTAAAGAGCAGCTCAAGGCCAAGGGTGGCAACACTGTCGGTGAAGACTATCTACCTTTGGGTAACACAGAGGTCACTCCCATCATCACTAAGATTAAGGCGGCTTTACCCGATGGCGGTGTGATCTTTAACAGCCTTAACGGTGACAGTAACGTCGCCTTCTTTAAGCAGCTTAAGGGTGCAGGCATGGGACCTGATAATTATCCTGTCATGTCTGTAAGTATTGCAGAAGAAGAAGTTCGCACCATTGGCCCCGACTTCCTGACAGGCCACTATGCAGCTTGGAACTACTTCCAAACTGTCGAAAGCCCTGCTAACGAGAAGTGGGTTTCCGATTTTAAAGCTGAGTATGGCGATGAGCGCGTAACCAACGATCCCATGGAAGCCGCTTACATCATGGTTTACCTATGGAAACAAGCGGTTGAGAAAGCGGGTTCTACTGATATTGCCGCAGTACGTGAAGCAGCCTATGGCCAGACCTTCGACGCACCAGGTGGTACGGTTACCATGAACCCCAACCATCACATTTCTAAGACTGTTCGCATTGGTGAAATCCGCGAAGACGGTCTATTTGAAATTGTTTCCGAGACTGATGGTCCGGTTGATCCAATTCCTTGGAATCAGTTTGTTCCTGATACTAAGGGCTATGCGTGCGACTGGTCTGACCCTGCTAAGGGTGGCAAGTTTAAAGCAGCCTAAAGCTTTTGTAGGTTAGCTGACAGGGGAGAGTCACTGTGGCTCTTCCCTTTTTTCGTTCAAGGGAAGAAGAGTTTACTTTTTTGACAGGTAATTGTCGTGCTCGACGGTTTAATCAACGGCATATTTAACGGCATCAGCATTGGGGCAGTGCTCCTGATTGTTGCCCTGGGTCTGGCCATTGTGTTTGGTCTCATGGGTGTAATTAATCTGGCCCATGGAGAGCTAATGATGCTAGGGGCTTACACCACCTATGTGGTCCAGAACAGCTTTAAGTCCTTAGGTGATGGGGCTCAAGACTTCTACATTTGGTTAGCTTTACCCCTCTCTTTTATCGTGGCAGCCCTGGTGGGGCTCTTGTTAGAACGCAGCGTCATTCGATTGCTCTATGGGCGACCATTGGAAACGCTCTTGGCCACCTGGGGTGTCAGCCTCATTTTGCAGCAGTTTGTGCGCAGTGTTAGTTGGGCTATGGCCTTTGGCATTCTGGCTATTTGTGTACTGCTTTTTGGTGGGCGGGCTGTTTTGAACAAGTTTGCTAACTTGGGGCCGCGTCAAAAGCTGGCTAACTTTGTTGTTTTAGTACTTTCTGCCGCCATTGGCATCACGTTTGGGCGTTCTCTCAATGGTAATCCCACCATGTCCAAACCTTGGTTTAGTGCTCGTAACGTAGATGTAACGGCTCCCAAGTGGCTCCAGGATAGTATTAGTGTTACGGATACGCTTTCATTTCCAGCTGCACGTATTTTTATCATTGCACTGACAATTATTTGCCTGCTGGGTACATTCTGGTTTCTCAATAAATCTGCCTGGGGTTTGCGGATTCGAGCGGTGACCCAAAACCGTGACATGAGTGCCTGTTTGGGAATTCCTACAAAGCGAGTGGATGCCCTTACCTTTGCCTTAGGGTCCGGACTGGCTGGCATTGCCGGTTGCGCTGTTACACTGCTGGGCTCTGTAGGGCCGAACCTAGGCAGCAACTATATTGTTGACGCCTTTATGGTGGTGGTCGTTGGCGGGGTTGGTAAGCTCATCGGCAGCATTGTCGCTGCTCTGTTAATTGGCATCATTACCTACATCGTTGGTTCCGGCACTTTGGTACTGATGCTGCCCTCTAGCGAGTCTTTACAGCCTCTGATTGATACGGCGACATTCTTTGCCACAACGAGTATGGCCAAGGTCTTAGTATTTGCTCTGATTATTGCCTTTCTGCAGATTAAGCCAGCGGGCTTATTCCCACAAAAAGGCCGCTCGGTGGAGGTGTAACGATGGTAACGACAAAACCCGTAGGCAAAAAGCGCAGACGTGCCCTCGAAGCAAGTATTGTTATTGGTCTGGCCTTTGCCCTTATCTTTGTTGCGCCGTTAGTACTGTCTGGTTTCCGTTTAGGGTTACTAGGGCGGTTTTTAGCGTTAGCGATTGTGGCCCTGGGGGTTGACCTGATTTGGGGCTACACCGGGTTGCTGAGTCTTGGCCAGGGGATTTTCTTTGCCCTGGGAGGCTATGCCTTTGCGATGCATTTGCAGCTCAATCTGGCTGGCGATGGTCTGCCAGAATTTTTTGGCTTGTATGGTGTGTCAGAGCTACCCTGGTTCTGGCAGCCGTTCTATTCACTGCCAGTCACCCTCATTGCCATGGTGGCCTTACCTGGTTTAGTGGCTGGTTTATTGGGGTATCTGGTCTTTCGTAACCGGATTCGAGGCGTCTATTTCTCGATTTTGACCCAGGCCATGCTGGTGGTGTTTTTTAACTTCTTTAATGGTCAACAAAAGCTAATCAATGGTACAAACGGTCTCACTACCGATACCACGGTTCTGTTTGGTCAGCAGGTGGGTAGCGATCGCATGCAGTTTGCCTTCTATGTTGCCACCGTTATTGTCCTTGCCCTTACCTATGGTCTTTGCCGATGGTTGACCCGTGGTCGCTTTGGTCGTCTACTCATTGCCATTCGCGATGATGAGAACCGCCTCAGATTTTCAGGGTATAACCCTGCCATGTTTAAGGTCCTGGTATTCGCCGTGGCAGGTGGTATTGCTGGAGCAGCGGGTGCTTTGTATACCGTTCAATCTAGCGGTATCACGCCACAGTACATGAGCGTTGCCTTCTCGATTGAAATGGTGATTTGGGTGGCCGTGGGTGGTCGCGCCACCCTTGGCGGTGCGATTTTGGGTGCCTTGGTGGTTAACTGGGCCCAAGCTCTCCTGAGTGAACAATTTCCAGAGGTGTGGCTATTCTTTCAAGGAGCCCTGTTCTTGCTAGTGGTGACGGTGCTACCTAAGGGAATCGTTGGTTGGGTCCGTGATGATGCCGTCCGCCAGATTCGTGATTTGTTTGGTCTACAACCCCAGCTCAGCACCTATCCAGATCTGGAGCTAGATCCCGATGTCAAACGCGAACAGCGCGAATTAGCCGGTAAATAACCACCAAAAGCCTTGGTTGGGTTGAGCCTAAGCGCTAGCTCTTTTATTGATTGCTACGCCAACACCGCTCAATCCAACATCCCTCCATCCCACTTTCTCCAATCTCTGCAAGCGACCATCATTGCACACACGATCATGGCCAACCCAATCCTCGAAATCGATAACCTCACCGTCAGCTTCGACGGCTTCAAAGCTCTCAATAAGCTCACCTTCTCCATGAACGAAGGTGAGCTGCGAGTCATCATTGGCCCCAACGGCGCAGGTAAAACCACATTCCTAGATGTCATCACTGGAAAAGTCCAACCCACCCACGGCAAGGTCCGATTCAAAGGCAAAAAGCTCAGCGGTCGTTCAGAACATAACATTGCCCGTCTAGGCATAGGCCGCAAGTTCCAAACCCCACGCATCTACCTTAATCTGACCCCGCGCGAAAATCTGGAGCTATGCTGCAACCAGGATAAGAACGTATTATCTACTCTGTTTAAGCCCACACCCACAGCAGAACGCCGTACCGTGGGTGGGTTGCTGGAAACCATCGGCCTTGACCATAAGGCCGACAAGCCTGCTGCGCTCCTCTCCCATGGCGAAAAACAGTGGCTGGAGATTGGCATGCTAGTGGCCCAGTCCCCAGATTTACTCCTGGTGGATGAACCGGTTGCCGGGCTTACTGATGAAGAAACTGAACGCACAGGTGAACTGTTGATTGCCTTAGCCGAAAGCCATTCTGTAATCGTGATTGAGCACGACATGGAATTTGTGCGTCAGATTGCCCGTCAGGTAACGGTGCTGCACGAAGGTTCTGTGCTCTGTGAAGGCACGATGGATGAGGTACAAAATGATCCTCGGGTGATTGAAGTATATTTAGGTACCGAGACGTCCATTACACCAGACCAGATGTTGTTGTTACGTATCGCTGCAACTATGGCCTGGGCCGATGGCAACTTTGAACCCATAGAACAAGAGATTATTCTTGATCGCCTGAGTCGTCAGTTTGCCTATGAACCAGAGGAACAAGTTGCACTGAAAACAGAGTTAAAAGATTTGTTAGCGAAGAGAATTCCTTTACAAGAGTTGGTTCCTCAGCTGAAAACACCCGACCAGCGCGAACAGGCACTGATGCTGAGCTATGACGTCATTAAGGCTAACCAAATTAACCAGGCAGAAGCATCGGCATATCAGCAACTGTTACACCTGTTGGCGCTGCCTGAAGAAACCGTAAGTCGTTTGGAAAACGCTGCTCTAGAACAATTTGAAAACGCTAATTAGGTACCCAACTGCACTTTTTCGAAACTTCGATCTAGACAGTCTTTATTCCTCTTACTTCCCTTAAACAATCCTCATCCATGACAGAGACAGCCTACCCGCCTACCCATAAAGTCACCTCCACGGCTCCAATGCTGAAGATTTCCAGCCTTAACTTCTATTACGGTGAGAGCCATATTTTACGGGATGTCGATCTCACGGTACCCAGGGGCCAAATGGTGTGTTTGATTGGACGTAATGGAGTAGGTAAGACGACCTTATTGAAAAATATTATTGGGCTGTTGTCGCCTCGTGGTGGTGCGATCGCGTATGACGGACAAAATATTCATACTTTGACTGCCGATAACCGAGCCCGCATCGGCATTGGCTACGTCCCCCAAGGACGAGAGATCATTCCCCGCTTAACGGTCAAAGAGAATCTTCTTATTGGTTTAGAAGCGCTAGGAAAGCGTGCCCCCAAGGCTAAAAAAGAAATTCCCGACCTCATCTTTGAACTTTTCCCCGTCTTAAAAACAATGTTGTCACGGATGGGCGGAGATCTAAGTGGTGGACAACAACAACAACTATCCATCGCCCGTGCACTTATGGGGCAACCTCAGTTATTACTCTTAGACGAGCCAACCGAAGGTATCCAACCCTCAATTATTCTAGACATTGAAAATGCGGTACGACGGATTATTGAAACTACGGGTATTTCCGTTCTGTTAGTAGAACAGCACTTACATTTCGTCCGTCAAGCCGACTATTACTATGCCATGCAGAAAGGTGGTATTGTTGCATCGGGGTCAACGGATCAACTCAGTAATGATGTGATTCAAGAGTTCTTAGCGGTTTAATTCTCAGCGGTTTAACATAGTCTCTGTGGGCATACTGCTAGTACGCTCATTCATAGTCATTAGTCTCGGCTTTTCTAATGAAGAGGCGATGTTTTGCGATGTTTACATTATTTTACCTATGCATAGACAGGTAATTAAAGATATGTTGCGTAATGCCATTGTCCGTTAATTTTAGAAACTAGGGTTGAAACAACACGTCCGATTGTCTGGCATATCCACTTAGCCGTGTATAGCCGTATAACCTCTTTTAGACGTGTATTAAAAGGTATCTGAGCATTGGCAGATACACGGCACAGAAGAATCAACAACAATCAGTGAAATGCGTTTGTTGTCACGTACAAGATGCTTTTACTGCTTCTGGCTGTGGATTTTTACAGGAAACACTCACCATGTTAAAACGCTACATAAGAAAGTTCGTTCCAGTCAGCATTAGAACGTTTATTTCAAAAATCGAAAGCTTTTTACTATTTGATATTTATGCCTACCGCATTTTGGGTCCATTCCTCAGCAAAACGTTAAACCAGCGGCAACAGCCATCAAAATATCTTTTTGTTATGGCCCCCGCACGGTCTGGTTCTACATTACTAGGCCACATACTCTACAGTCATCCGGAAGTGGCAGGTTATGGTGAAAGCCATGTGGGGTATTCATCAGAGACGGATCTGCGCCAGTTAACTTGGAGAACAGCTGCAGTTCTGGACAACTTTGATCCAATGGAACATACCTACATTGTGGATAAGATTGTTCGAAACTATCCGATTGCGGACAACATTCTGCAAAATAAACAGATTAAGTTTATATTTCTTCTGCGAGATCCCGCAGCCACTTACACAAGTACAGTGAAATCCTTTTCAGGACAAGAGTCCCCAGAAGGTGTCGATAAATGGCTTAATTATTACCGGCGGCGGCTAGAGTGCTTTGAAAGGCTAGTGATGCAAATTAATGACCCCAGTCGCTGCCTAACACTGAAATACAAGGATTTACTAGCTGATACCGACGCTACGTTGGCTGCCTTTCAGAAATTTCTTGGGACAAGTTCTCCATTTTCCGATAGCTATACGGTGGCGAAACACACGTCTCGTCTAAAGTATGGAGATAACTCCAAAGCAATTCAAGCCGGCAAGATTCTGCGTAAAAAGTTTCATAAACTGACGTTAAATGATGCTGTCTTTGCTCCAGAAAAGCAACAAGCTGCTTACGATTTTTACGCAAATTGTCTATCAACGTTAAGACAATACACCCAAGTTTGTGGTTCGATTTCCCCCCAGCCAGTTCAAGAAGTGAGTGTGCCACCCACAAAGGTTAACGTAACCTAGAATACCTACCCGTTTGTTAAAAACACTGATATACTTCCAAACAATTCACTTTGATGGTCGCAAAAGCCTAGGCGGGCTGTACGTTACAGCCGTAGTGCTTTAGTTGGCTCTATCGAGGAGCTAAGCTGCACCTCAATGTGGTTTAGCCTACACACTGAATTGTTGCATTTAAGGAAAACACAGTTATGGTTAGTAATCAGGCTCGCTCTCGTGCAGTGAATTCTGCCGGTAGTTTTATGAACGATTTTCGTGAGTTTTTGCTGCGTGGTAACGTTGTCGATTTAGCCGTGGCAGTTGTTATTGGTGGTGCTTTTGGTGCTGTCATCACCTCTTTTATTGAGGACATCATCACTCCTCTGTTATTGAGCCCTGCACTCAATAAGGCTGGCGTTGCCGATATTGCAGAGCTATCTGCCAATGGCGTCAAGTATGGTCTGTTCCTGTCGACCGTGATTAACTTTGTTGTAATTGCCTTTATTTTGTTCGTACTAATTCGTACATTTGAGCGTATGAAGCGTACTGAAGAAGTGGATGCTGGTCCTTCCACTGATGAAAAGCTAAACGATACGTTGGGTCGCCTCACTGGTTTCTTAGAGCAGCGGATGTAAACGTTGAGGCCTATTGACTGGATGGGTTTCATTTTGAATCAATGATTTCAGCAGTGAGTCGAGCACATTATTGCCTCGACTCGCTGTTTTTATGTATCACTTACACCACCAGGCGATATTATATTCATCTCAATTGGTAACTACTGTAGAAATATCAATATCGTTTAATTTCATGTATAGGAACTGCTAACTGTGGCTTCACCGACTGCAACACTTCTGATTTCTTGCCCCGATCAGCAAGGGCTTGTGGCTAAAATTGCAAACTTCATCTACGCCAATGGGGGCAATGTTGTCCATGCTGATCAACATCGCGATGAGCCATCAGAACTTTTTTTGTCACGCATTGAATGGCAACTGGATGGATTTAATCTAAAACGTGATCTGATTGGAGCAGCCTTTGATTCCATTGCTAAACCTTTAGAGGCAACATGGCAGCTCCACTTCTCTGATGAAGTCCCTCGCGTTGCCCTCTGGGTGAGTAAGCAGAATCACTGTTTGTTAGACTTGCTTTGGCGATATCAAGCGGGAGAGATAGCAGCAGAGATTCCGCTGATTATCAGCAATCATGAAACATTACGGTCCATTGCTGAGCAGTTTAATATCGCTTTTTACCATATTCCAATTACTAAGGCGACTAAAGCTGAGCAAGAAGCAAAGCAGCTGGCATTGCTAAAAGAGCATTCCATTGATTTGGTCGTTCTGGCCAAGTACATGCAAATTCTGAGCCCTGATTTTATCGAGCAGTTTCCCAGGGTGATTAATATTCATCATTCGTTTTTACCCGCCTTTGTGGGGGCCAATCCCTATCATCGCGCCTATGATCGAGGCGTCAAAATCATTGGCGCGACGGGTCACTATGTCACCTCAGATTTAGATGCAGGGCCGATTATTGAGCAGGATGTGGTGCATGTTAGCCATCGCGACCAGGTCAGTGATTTAATTCGTAAAGGTAAGGATTTAGAACGGGTGGTCCTAGCCCGTGCTGTGCGACTACATTTGCAAAACCGCGTACTGGTGTATGGCAATCGCACAGTGGTGTTTGCCTAACCGTTATCGCCTACAAATTAATCACATTTGTTCAATCACATCTGTTCAAGTGGAGATTAGGCTAACGCCTAAATTATTGCTCAGTTCTTGAGCCAACCACTGGGATTCTCTTGTGGTTAAGCCTAAGGTCTTGCATTTAAGGTTATAAGAACGATGATTCGTGTGAATTTCAAGGATGTTTTTAGTTGTCTCTAGCCTTAAATGCAAGATATCTTCTCGCTGAGTCTGAAACAGAACTTTGCGCGATCGCATCAACAGTATAGTTTCTCGATAAATGATGAGATTGTCATCACTGAGACATATATGTAACTGACTCAGCAAACGATTCCTGGAGGGGGTAGGTAGTAGGACTATGCCTGTAAACCCTGCAATAGAGCTAACAACGACGGTGTTAAAAAACCAGAGAAAGCCTCCAAAAAGCCCCCCAAAAAAACCTATAGATGAAAGAACAATCCATACAGCCACTGTTCCGACATAAGAAGAGATACTAAAGATGACTCCAAGAATCAGTAGATCTAACCATGAACCCACTTGTTTCCTTCGAAAACCATAGGGACGAATAACAGTATCTACGGTGCTGTCCCGCTGATTCACTAAAATGCGATTTTGATCAAAAGGGCGTTCAGATAAAGCGCTTAAAGTACCCTTTTCTAAAACCGTCTGTAAGCCAGTTAGGGCCTCTGTGGCTGAGGCAGGTCGCTGGCTGACATCAGGGTGTATCAACCAGCGCAACCACTGGCGTATGGGAGAACTGATATGTCTGGCTTTGCTCTCAAACTGGATGCGCATATTGTTTTGGGGTAAATCCGCAGGATGGCATCCTGTCATCAGAAAAATTAGTGTAGCTCCCAAACTGTATAAATCTGAAGCCGGTGTGGCCCGTCCACCAAACTGCTCGGGTGGCATATAGCCATAGGTGCCCACAATGGTTAACGTGCCAGATGGATTTAGAAACGGGACCTGGACAGAGCCAAAATCTACCAAATAGAGCTGCCCCTGACTATGGCCAGTACGATCACTGAGCAGAATATTACTGGGTTTCAGGTCACGGTGAATAATTGGCGGCATTTGACTATGGAGGTATTGCAAAATAGTCAATAGCCGCTGGGCAATGTCGATGACATCTGCCTCACTAAAACTCCGTCCTGTTTGCAGGTGCTCTTGTAGTGATTGTCCATGGACGTAGCTTTGCACTAGCGCATATCCCTTGGCGGATGGCAAATCTATCTCAAAATAGTCTAGATATCCAGGGATACCAGCATGATTAAGCGATTTGAGAACTTCCCCTTCTCGCTCAAACAAACGTAAATTAGCCCATTCAAAATCGTTACCGAATGTAATGACTTTAATGACGACAGGACATTGCGCTTGGGTATCATCAGCCAGTAACGTTCTACGTCCAACAGCTTTACCCAGCTCTTTGCGAATTTCATAGCGATTATTCAAGCACTTTCCTAGCCAAGCTGGTGGAGATGCCTCTGCCATCCTCTTTATCTCTAACTAACTAATTGAGTAAGTCTTCTAAGCGAAATCTAGCAATTTTTCCGATTTCCAAAATCGCCTGCTGTTTTTCTCTGACCGTCGTATGGTTCAAACGTTTGGCAAATGCAATTAATATCGCCGCCTTGGTCTGACCTTTGACTGCCATGATAAAGGGAAAGCCAAATTTTGTTTGGTAGGTGGCATTCAATTGCTGAAACCGTCCATATTCAGCTGGGCTCAGGCGGTCAAGTCCCACACTGGTTTGTTCTTGCACAGAGGCAGGGGCCATTTGCACCCGACTGCCTAAGTCAGGATGGGCTCTAATCAGCGTTAACTGATCGGCTTCAGGCATCTGTTCCACCAGAGTTACCATGGCCTGGTGGAGACTAGCCAAATCCAGAAACGGACGATGATGCCAGGTCTGGGCTGCAATGCTGGGTGTGTCCTCAAACACGCTGCCAAA
Organism: Leptothoe sp. ISB3NOV94-8A; assembly: GCF_043421595.1. Taxonomy (NCBI): domain Bacteria; kingdom Bacillati; phylum Cyanobacteriota; class Cyanophyceae; order Nodosilineales; family Cymatolegaceae; genus Leptothoe; species Leptothoe sp. ISB3NOV94-8A. The sequence goes on from NZ_JAXSQW010000002.1 coordinate 157,721, forward strand.
AACTTGAACAAACGCCAGCTGAGTCATGTGGTTAATCTCAATGATGCTATATCCCATCGCTAACTGCCTCGATAGGTGCTGTAGGACCAAGGAGAGCAGAGTAGCGGGACATGGTAGTGGGCTGTGGCATCGGCAATCCCAAACCGAATTGGTACGTTGTCCAGAAAAAGAGGGTCTGGTAGCTCTCCGGATTGTTGTTTGAAGTAGTCACCAACCGCAAATCGTAGTTCGTAGACGCCAATAGTGAATTCATTGTCCATTAGCAAAGGGGCATCGGTGCGACCATCGGCATTGGTGGTTACCGTTTTGAGCAGGTGCTCTGCTTTGAGTAGACCTTCTACCCACCAGAGTTCGATGGTCAGGCCTACAGCAGGGCAGCCTTGGGCTGTATCGAGAACATGGGTTGTAAGTTTGCCTGCCATGGTGATTTGCAGTCTAGTGAAACGGTCTAGTGAAACGGGCCTTTTTGGATGATTTTTGCGATCGCACCCATAATCCTACCGCCATCTTCCTGGGCCAACTCCTCGTACCACTGCTCAGTCTTTGCCGCGACGTTGCCATGAATCATATCCGCCCGCTCCCGCGCTTTAAGGATAATCTCAGCTGTCCGATCTTTCCTCTCAGTTTCATAGCGTTTCAGGGCATCTACCACACTAATATTGGTCGTTACCAAGTGGGTTGTTAAAGCCCAAGCATCTTCGATCGCCTGACAGCCCCCTTGCCCCAGATCAGGGGACGTACTGTGGGCCGCATCTCCCAGTAACGCCACACGCCCTTTTACCAGCTGTGGCAGCGGATCCACATCATGAATGGGAATGCGATTGGTCTTTTCTGGATTCAAACGCTGGATTAATGTTTGAACGGGTGCCGCCCAACCGTCGAAGTGATCGTTTAATTCCGCTCGCATATCAGCTTGGGGTTGAGCATCTTTGGGTAAGGGCACATCCAAGAAAAAGTAAAACCGATTATCACCCACAGGCATCATGGAGGCCCGCTGACCGTTACCCACATAAATCACCCAGCTATGGCTCGGAGCCAGCTCAGGGGCGATAGGTATCAGACCGTTCCAATTGACATAGCCTGCATAGCGCCGCTCTATGGTTTTCCCCACCACATAGTTGCGAAGAACAGAATGGGTGCCATCGGCGGCAACGACAAGATCGCCCGTTGCCCGTCGTCCATCCGCAAAAATAGCTGTAGCGTCTGTATCCGATTGTTCTATGCCGACACATTGAGAATTAAGCTGAACATTCTCTACACCAAAGGCTGATAACAACATCTGTTGCAAGTCTGTGCGGGCAACAGGATAGGGGCACTGACCAATCGCTTCTACCAGCGGTGTCAGGCTAAAATTGGTCAGAGTCTGTCCAGCTTGGGTGAAATACGCCATGCGCTGCATAGAACCACCGATATGGGCAATTTCAGCCCCTAAACCCAGTCGATTTAGCACTTTAATGCCATTGGACCAAAGGGAAATGCCTGCTCCTGCCGGTCGTAGTTGCCGAACGCGGTCATAGATCTCCACGTCGTAACCTACCTGGCGCAGTGAGATCCCAGCCGTCAATCCCCCCATGCCTGCACCAACAACAATCACCTTTAGATTGTTCATGCTGAACTATCCTTATCGCTACGCACAACTTGAAATTTAACCTCCATGGTATAGTTTACGCGCAGCGAACATATACACCCCAAAATCATCCATAAATAGTCAATCTAGGAGATTTTCTAATGCAGAAGGAACAGCTTTTGACTCAAACAATGGCGTTTCTCTTATGTACAACCCCGGAAACTACACTAGGTAAACTATTGGGATTATGTTTAGCATCCAAAGTGGATGCTAAACACTCAGGCAAAAGCCCGTTAGAGTTTGCTGAAGAGCTACTACAATATCCTGAAACAATCTCCACCTGGATTTCAGATGTCGTTGATAGCGATGATCGCTACAGTGTAGAAGAAATGGTTGCACTTTCAGAAATAAATCTAAAGGATCCCGAAAAATTCATGAAGGAGTTGTTGAACGAGATGACAACCTTAGATACCCAGGGGTTATAGACTTTAGAGCCGATGGGGTAGCCTATTCGACAAGGGCAGATCCAGAGTAAACTATCGTTAACTCCACATTAAAGATGCCAAGAAGGATGCAAAGACATCCCTCTCCCATCCCACCTCGTTACCCCATCTGTTTGACTCTATTTCTCCGAAATAACATTGATGGTGACGCTAGCAAAACTGTCACGAATACAGACCAAATTTCACGCTGTTATTGTTAAAGAATATTGTCACTTAAATCCACTGCTAACACTCTGGAAAATCAGCATAGTCAACGCTCATGCAACTGTGGGGATGTGTACTGAAAACCGAATAATTATTGCTTGTTAAGATCCTAGTCAATTACCGAAAGGCTGTGTCAAGATCGATACGAGATACACAAAAGGCTGCTTAAAACAGCTGGGTTCTGAGAAAAATCCAACACATTGAGTGTGTCAATTTCAATGACCCCCAGTTTCTCCGAAGGCTGAATTGTTTAGACCTATTAAGGAGATTGCTTATGTTAGTGCGAAATGCGTTATTGGCTCTAGCTTTACCCATTTTTGTGGCGTTTCCAGGCCATGCAGCATCCGAAGAAGATCTGCAACGTTTGGTCATGACGGGTATCTGCCCTGACTGCGATCTCTCAGGGGCTGATTTGCAGTCCTCCCACCTAATTGGAGCAGATCTGCGAGGGGCTAATTTACAGGGGGTCAATTTGTCAGACAGCAATCTTGAAGGAGCTGACCTAACTGGGGCAAATCTGAAGGGCGCAAACCTGAGTAACGCCTTTCTAACCAATGCTGTTTTTGAGTCAGCAACGTTAGATGGCGCGAACCTATCTGGCTCAGCCCTCTACTTTACCGATGTCACTAATGCATCGCTGGAGAACATTGATATTGCGGATGCCGAAGTGGTGGGCACCCCCATCAGCATTGGTGGCCCCTATGAAGATTATGAAGAAGACGTTATGGGCAAGTAGCGCTGGCGTTGCGCGTACTAAGCAGCAGGGCAAGTCGCCCTGCTATTTTTTAGCCTAAACCGGCATGATTGAGCGCTGACAAGCCGGGCATACAGCGTGAATCAGAAGTTGACAATCCAGCAAGTGATAGCCTGATTTATCAGCCATTTTGGCTCCAGCTTTGAGTACGGAGTCATTTTTAAACTCAATAGTTTTATTACACCGCACACAGATCAGGTGATGGTGGTGATGGGGAGAGGGCTGGTTGATTTCGTAGCGCTTCTGCCCTTCCGCTAGCTCTAGTTCGCGTAAAATGCCCATGCGGGACATAAGCTTAAGGTTGCGATAAATAGTGGAAAGGCTAATGGGCTCACCCTCATCTTTGAGTAGCTCACACAGCTCCTCTGCGCTAAGGTGTTGCCCCTTATCAATATTTTGGAATGTATTTAGAATAGTTTCCCGCTGTGGAGTCATGCGCCATCCCCGTTCGTGAAGCTCAGCTTTCATTGCTGCGGGAGTGTAGGAGACCATAATCGTTCCTCTGGAGGATGTCATTAATAAGAGCTTAATGAGAATATAGCGAACTCTCAAGTTATTTGCAATAGTTTTACTCTATTGCAAATAATATCTAAAAGTTTATAAAAGAATAATTGAGGCTGTAATGGCCTCCGGATGGCGATAATACTTGCTAACTCGTTGAATATCAGTGGGTTAGTAGCGAAACTTCCGTCAACTTATGTTTACCTCTGCGCAAGGAATTTTTTGAGCTACAAACCGTCCAAGGATGTTCTTAATTATCAAGTAGGTCAGTTTTCCCCTAATATGATTATTTAGGAACTTTTCGCATTAACTGCTGGCTATGTCCTACAAACCTGTTTTCTTATGCATGGCACTCATGTCATTTGCGATCGCAAGCTGTGGTAATCAGGCGCAAGAGACGTCTGGGTCTGATACCCCTGCATCTGAGGCTGCGGCTGCCGTCGTCAATGTCTACTCCGCGCGTCATTATGAAGTGGATGATGAGTTGTTTGACAGCTTTACCGAGCAGACAGGGATTGAGGTCAATGTGGTCGAAGGTAAGTCGGATGAGCTAATTGAGCGGATTACGGTAGAGGGTGATGCCAGCCCGGCTGATGTATTTATCACCGTAGATGCAGGGCGACTATGGCGCGCTGAGCAGGCAGGGATTTTTCAGCCAATATCCTCCGCTGTATTAGATGAAAAAGTCCCTGAGAATTTACGCCATCCCGATGGACTGTGGTACGGCCTCACAAAACGGGCGCGGGTCCTAATCTACAACGTGGATACAGTAGATGCAGCTGAGCTGTCAACCTATGAGGCGTTAGCGGAGCCTGCATGGAATGGACGGGTGTGTGTGCGCAGTTCTAGCAATATTTACAATCAGTCCCTGGTGGGATCATTAATTGAAACCATTGGCCCAGAGGAAACGGAGGCTTGGGCCCAGGGCTTGGTGAATAATTTTGCCCGGGACCCCGATGGTGGAGATGTTAATCAGATCAAGGCGGTGGCAGCGGGCCAATGTGATGTGGCTATTGCTAATCATTATTATTGGGCACGACTGGCTAAGTCCGATGAGCCTGAGAGCCAGGATGTGATCGCGAAGACCGCTGTCTTTTTCCCAAATCAAGACGATCGGGGCACCCATGTGAATATTAGCGGCGTAGGTGTCGTGACAGGGGCTGAAAATAAGGAGAATGCGATCGCATTCCTGGAGTTTCTTGTGGGTTCTGAAGCACAGGAAGTCTTTGCCAGCAGCAATAATGAATATCCAGTTGTCGAAGGGATCACCATGGACCCTATCGTGGCAGAACTGGGCGAGTTCAAGGTAGATGAAGTCAATGTCTCTGCCTATGGTCGTAACAACCCCGAAGTTGTCAAAATAGTTGACCGAGCTGGTTGGCAGTAGGCCTCGGCTTAGTGAGTCAACATGGGATGACGGGCGGTGAGTCATGGGATATCAATGCCTTGCATGGGATGTTCACCGCCTTATCACGTTAGATCAGGGATGAAATCCCGTTAAACTGCCTGGCTAGATTTGGCCTATATCTCAACGCTGCTGCACAATGCTGTTTCAAATTCCTGATGTGCTCTCTGGGGATGAGTTAACCCAGCTCCACACAGCCTTAGCCAAGGCTGAATTTGTGGATGGCAAAGTCACAGCTGGCTGGTATGCCAAACAAGTAAAACACAACCAACAGCTCAAGCCTGGTGTCGGGCAACCACTAGAAGCAACGGTTAAGGCAGCCTTAACCCGTCATCCTTTATTTCAAGTCGCGGTTCGGCCCAAACATGTTCACAGTTTGCGATTTAGTCGCTACAGCCCTGGTATGTCCTATGGTACCCATGCAGACAATGCCATGATGGGGGGGTACCGTTCAGATGTGTCCTTTACGCTGTTTCTGAGTGACCCCACTGATTACGCAGGGGGAGAATTAGTCATCGAAGGAGCTGACGACGAGCAGCACTATAAGCTGTCAGCGGGCCATGCAATTGTCTATCCTTCGTCCACACTGCACCGGGTAAATGAAGTGACCCAGGGGCAGCGTTTGGTGGTGGTGGGTTGGGCACAAAGCCTGGTACGCGCCCCTGATGAGCGTGAGCTCCTGTTTGATATTGATACGGTGCGGCGATCAATTTTTGCCCAACATGGAAAGACAGCAGAGTTTGATCTGCTATCTAAAAGCGTGTCAAACCTGCTCAGACGTTGGGCAGAGTAATTTACCTGCTTATCAGGACTTTCCGCACATAGCTTCTGATTGCCGAGTAATATCCCAAAAGCCCTTCAGGTATAAATTGATAATATTTGAGCCAGCGTTCGTTGATCCGATTGCCCTGTTTACTGGTGGCTTTGGTAATTTCAACTCCTGCCTCAGGCAGTTCAATTTCAGAAAATTCAATGACCTGATGCAGGATGCCATCAAAATCTTCGACTAAACTCTCGTAGACCACTTCCAAAAAGGGCAAATCATTGCGTTGAAAAAACGACCGCCATTTCTGATTGCGTCCTGCGAGACCTTGTTTGTAGCGATAGATATTGAGGGGTTTAAAGAAGAGTTTGTGCGTTTTATTAGCGCGTTCCTTGTCGGTACCTTCGCTTCGCACAACATACACCCCTGTTTGCTTACCAATTTCCATAGAAATGGCCTGCTTAATGAGGTTCTGACGGCGAATAAAAATAAATCTAGGGTTTGGGAAAAGTGTAGAAAGGATTTCAATATCTGACCCTGTCTGCAAGGCTGGATCTGTGCGGACAATTTTGATCAAATTGATCATATGGTCCCAATGTAACTTGACGCCAAATACCTGGTTTGGCGTTTTTCCCTGAGCATACACGTTGGCTAAGTATGGATATAACGTACTGACATGCGAATGCACACCATTTGCAGTCAATACATCGGGCCTAAAAAATTCCCTGGGCTTACCTGCATAGCCAGTATCTCCCAGAGAAAGCCCCAGAAGAGTACTCCCAGATCTACCTGTAGAACATATAACGATACTTTTAGTTGGCAATAACTCTGGCGCTATGGAATCCTTAAACGACATGGGAACCAGCCATCAGTGTTCCTACCAATAGTCAAGAGCTCCCAAGTAACATGATTTACTCTTCAACTCTTACCTAAATGACCAAATGCCTTGGTAGCAAATCTATGGTTTGCTACCAAGATCGGTCTCCAAAGAGTACTATCAAAGCAATTAATAGGCATCCTGTAGCTCGTAGAAGTCTGGGGAAATGTAGTCTTTGCGCATGGGCCAACCCACCCAGTCCTCAGGCATAAGCAATCGCTTTAGATTGGGATGTCCCTCATAGATAATGCCGTACATGTCATAGCTTTCACGCTCTTGCCAGTCAGCCGCTTTCCAGATCCAATAAACCGAAGGGATCTTGGGATTATCCCGTGGAACGTAGACCTTAATGCGTACTTCCTCAGGGGCATCAGCATTATCACTAACCTTCAGAAGGTGGTAAAAACTAACTAAAGGTTTACCAGGGCCGGCATCGTATGCGCCCTGACACTGAAGATAGTTAAAGCCATAGGCATAGAGTGCCGTGCAAAAGGGAATCAAAAAGGCAGACTCAACTTTAAGCAATTCCACACCTAAATGATCACGCTCCATGATTTCATGGGCAAACCCCTGTTGCGTTAGCCAGCTTGATACAGGACCAGCTTCAGCCAGCACACCTTCGGCTTCAGCGGCAGGCTTAATTTCTTCATCAGCCATTAGTCTGCTTCTCCTCACCTAATTTTTCCGACTCAGCAACGTTCATAGGCATGCCCATGGACTGCATTAGCTCCTTAGAGGGAGCCTCACGACTGTCAGAACGAAGATATTTGCCAGTAAGAATGGGTTCAACCGCTTCCATCTTGTGGGAACGGGTGTAGTAGCGATGGGTCTGCTCCAGGATGCCCCGCTCACGCATGGACTCATTTGCCACTTTCTTACGCAATTTGACTACGGCATCAAAAATGGCTTCAGGTCGAGGTGGGCAACCAGGGATATAAACATCCACGGGAATCAGCTTGTCCACACCGCGCACGGCTGAGGGAGAATCAACACTGAACATACCGCCAGTAATAGTGCATGCACCCATGGCGATTACGTACTTTGGCTCAGGCATTTGCTCATAGAGCCGCACCAACGCCGGAGCCATTTTCATGGTGACAGTACCAGCGGTGATCAGCAGATCTGCCTGACGCGGGCTGGAACGAGGGGCCAAGCCAAAGCGGTCAAAGTCAAATCGAGAACCTAAAAGGGCGGCAAACTCAATAAAACAGCAGGCTGTGCCATAGAGCAACGGAAATAAGCTGGACAAACGTGTCCAGTTATAAATGTCATCCACAGTGGTGAGAATGACATTTTCCGATAAATCCTGAGTCACAGTTGGCGGGGCTGCCGGATTCATAACCCGCTCATTGTCACTGATTAAGGAACTCTCTGCGGGAGACTTTATGACCATTCCAATGCTCCTTTACGCCACGCGTAAACCAGACCAATAAGTAAGATTGCGATAAAAATCAGAGCTTCCACAAATGCCAATACACCTAGCTTATGGAAGGCGACTGCCCAGGGATATAGAAAAACGGTTTCTACATCAAAAATGACAAAGACCAGGGCAAACATGTAGTAACGAATGTTGAACTGAATCCAGGCCCCACCGATGGGTTCCATACCTGATTCATAGGTGGTGCGTCGAGCCGCACCCGTACCTCTGGCTCCGAGAAGCTTAGCTGCCCCCAGGGCCAAGACTGGCACCAGGCTGCAAATAATTAAAAAGAGTAGGAAGTATTCGTATCCAGTTAGTACAAACACGCGCGCTTTATGATTTTCTCGTAGAGGGCTAACTGCCCCCAATAAGCTTACTTCTATTCTAGACAGCTGTGTAGGTTAATCCCATCGTGATAAAGAGATCCGACGATAAAAAAATCGAGACATTTATATAGGACGTTTCTATAGATAGGTGCATGATGATGGCCCTGATACCTATATATGTCAGGAGACGCAACTCAGTGTGTAATAATTGTTTACATGACGCTATCGGACCCCCCCATGAGTACTGAGCCTGATGCTAATCCAATAGTGGATGCGCCCGAGACTGATGTGCCTGAGACTGAAGAACCGTCTGCACCACTGACACCTTACGAGTTAGACCGCTACGAATGTCGTCCTTGTGGCTATGTTTATGAGCCTGTGAAGGGGGATGGTAAAGCGGATATTCCGCCTGGAGTGCCCTTTGATGAACTGCCTATCAAGTGGCGCTGTCCGGTGTGCGGTGCCCGCCCCAAGATGTTTGCCAATATTGGCCCTGCAGGTAAACCGTCAGGATTTAGTGAAAATCTGGGATATGGATTGGGGGTAAACACGCTGACACCTGGGCAGAAAAATATTTTGATTTTCGGAGCTTTGGCCGTAGCGTTCATGTTCTTTATGAGTTTGTACGGCCTTAAATAAGCTTTGAAAAACAGGCTTGTTCAGCCAGGGCGCTGAGTCTGATTTTCATCCCTGAATTTGTTTATTTGTCTTGATTTCGTAGAAATGCAAACGGTTTTAACAGACTTTTTCAATGAGCGATTGGCCATCGGGCTGAAGCGACTAATGCTGGTTGCGATCGCAGTTCTTAGCGTCGGCTGTACCAAGTTCTTCCTGCCAGCTTTGGAAGGTAATCCCTGGCAAACGATTGCCCTGGAAACCGACGCCACATTCTCCGATGTCGCGTTTACCGCAGATGCTAGCCATGGTTGGCTGGTGGGTAGTCGGACTTCTTTGTTTGAAACGAATGACGGTGGCGAGACCTGGGGACAAAGAACACTGGACCTGGGCGATCAGCGCTACACATTTACCTCTGTTAGCTTTGTCGGTGATGAAGGCTGGGTCTCAGGTTTGCCCAGCGTGTTGTTGCATACAACCGATGGCGGTCAGTCCTGGGCCAACGTGCCATTGAGCAATCAGCTTCCTGGTAGCCCGTTGATGGTGACGGCCCTAGCCAAAGGAGCTGTGGAACTGGCGACGGATGTAGGTGCTATTTATCGTACTGAAGATAGCGGTCGTCACTGGTCTGCCCTCGTCCAAGCCGCAGTGGGTGTGGTTCGTAACATGGCTCGTAGTGAAGACGGACGTTACGTAGCCGTTTCGTCTCGAGGCAATTTCTATTCCACGTGGGAACCTGGCCAGGATAGCTGGCAGCCCCATAATCGTGAGAACTCTAAGCGCCTACAAAATATGGGCTTTACCAGTGACGGCGATCTTTGGTTGATTGCTCGAGGTGGCCAGATGCAATTTAGCCAGACCGACGAAGATCCGGATGCTGTTAAATACGAAAGCTGGAGCGAGCCTTTGCGACCCGAGATCGGTACTAGCTGGGGGTTCTTAGATGTTGGTTATCGTACCGATAATGAGCTATGGGTAAGTGGTGGTAGCGGTACCCTGCTGATGAGTCCTGACGGCGGCGAAACCTGGCTTAAAGATGAGCCCGCTGGCGATGTTCCTTCCAATCTTTATAGGGTTAAGTTCTTTAATCAGGATCAGGGCTTTATTTTGGGACAGCGTGGTTATCTACTGCGATATTCCCCAGAAGCTATGGCTTAGGCCGTTTTACTCGTTATGGGAGAAACATCAAGAGCGCGGAAACGTGAAGGAATCCTTAATCGTTGCTTGATAGGGATATGCCCTGTTCTCTATGATGTTACTAAACACTTTCCATCCATAGAACTTTGGTTTTCAGATAGTGAAAACTTTGCGTTCTAGTTTGGATATTAGTCACGCCTATTCGCTGTTAAGAGGAGATTGTGCAATGGCAGGTAATACTGGAGAACGGCCTTTTTCAGACATCATTACAAGTATTCGCTACTGGATTATCCACAGCATCACCATCCCTGCACTATTTATTGCAGGCTGGTTGTTTGTATCCACTGGCCTTGCCTATGACGTTTTTGGCACCCCTCGTCCTAACGAGTACTTCCCCAACAATCAGGTTCAAGTACCGATTCTTGAGAACCGCTACGATGCGGATAATCAAATTACCCAATTTGGTAATTAGTCCCCTTTGTTGATTGTCAATTGAGATTGGAATCCCCTTATGACCAGCAGTAATCCTAACGAGCCCATCGTTTACCCAATTTTTACGGTACGTTGGCTTTCCGTTCATGCCCTTGGCATTCCCTCGGTCTTCTTCCTGGGTGCCATTGCTGCAATGCAATTTATTCAGCGATAGGAGATCACCGTGGATAGAATCCCGAATCCAAATAAACAGCCCGTTGAGTTAAACCGGACATCATTGTTCCTTGGTTTGCTTCTAGTCTTTGTGTTGGGCCTGTTGTTTTCCAGCTATTTCTTTAACTAAAAGGTAACGGGTGTAGGTGGCCAATACTATGGCTGTCTACGCTCATTTTTCATGAGAGTAGGCGATAACTAGGAGATAAATGCATGTTTAAGGATGGCCGAATTCCCCTTTGGATTGTGGCAACTGTTGCTGGCACTGGTGTGCTAGTGGTTGTTGGTTTGTTTTTCTATGGTGCCTATGCTGGCGTGGGTTCAGGTGTATAACCTACCTACTAGCGCTCACTAATGTTGTGAACTAATGTGCACAAAGCTATAAAAAATAGGCGTTGAAAAACCCCTCAGGCTATTCAGCCTGAGGGGTTTTTCTCATTCAATACTTTTGGTGGTCTTACCACAGATTACATGTGATTAGAAAGTTCCACAGATAGATCGACAACCTATGCCGATGTTTCTTCCTGCTCTACATAGAGGAACATCGCGATCATAAATGCAAATGCATGAATAGCAACGATGGGGACCATAACCTGAGGCAAAAGGGATGTATCCATATATCGAGTCTCCTATCTCTTAATAGTGAGCAAATGCTCTAAAGAATTAATCATTGTCACATCCAGAAGATTAGGGCTTTCCCAAGAGAAAACTCCACATTCTGACTGTACGGTGGGTCTAGGACCTAGCCCTTAATTTACTGCGATTTGATGCGGTATATGTCAATTGTTTAGAAAGTTTGCATGGAATGTGTACACATTTTTAGGGGTGTTCCATGGAACGCCCCTAAAAAATTCCATCAAATATCCCAACCATCAAATATGGATAGGGAGTCGTCCGGTGGCATAACTCGTCGATTTTGCACGACTTTGCGACTTTCTTGCAAAGTCGCCATGTCAATTGAGATGGCAGCCACCTGTAGCTCTAAACAACCATGGGGAATCTGCACCCGCATAAGGGTTTCCAATTCATTGGAGTCGTTGGGGATAAACTGCATCAGCAAACGCGGCGAATCAATCATTGTTCGCGTTTGTAAATCGTTCATCCACACTTTGACATAGGGCTGATAATCGCCAGCCGGTACACGCACTTTGATGGCCATCCATTCGCCAGCTATTAATTCTTGATCTGGTACGTCCAAAATGGGCGGAAATACTTGGATCGGATCATCTACCTCTTGAGCCGCCTTTCTTTGCTCAGGCCATGGAGAACGCTTCGGGGGGTCATACGCCACAAACTCATTTGTCTGTGTCTGTTGATTGCCCTTGTCCTCTAATGGTTGTTGCGCTTCAGAGGGGTGTAGCGCCTGCTTGACCTCCAGGGATTGACGATAACCCTCTTGAGTTAGCAAGTTAAGCTTTTTCCAGAACCGTTCCCGTAATTGCAGCTTTTGAAAAGCCTGATCAATGCTGTCAGTGGCTGGCTCCCACTGCGGCTCTTTGGACTCTTTGGAAGCAGAGTCTGGCTCAGGCAGACGGGTTGGGCGATTAACCACCACTGCTGCTGGAGCAACATCCTGCTTAAGAGCGGCATTGGCTACTTCCAGGTCTAAGTCATCGTCTTCAATGCTACTGAGCCCAAATACTCGGGGTTCGGCAAAGGGGAGTGGCTCGTCCATAGGAGGTTCTTCGACTTTTGTATCCTCCATAGCTGTTCCCAGTTCTATAGAACGCATCGCCTCAGGATCAGCATCGATGATTGGGTCCGTCGCAGGAGAGTCCTCTGACGGATTTTCTGCAATAGTGTCTGCGACTTCATCTGCCTGATCAGTCAATAGACTTTCTGTCTCAGCTTTGGTTGGAGAGCTGTCGGCGTTTACCTGAAAGGTGGGCAGTTCTGGTTGCCGGTCGGGATCCAGGTCTACATCACTGGGGGGCTTGATTTGGGGAGGTAGGGTCAAGCCTTCAGAAGGGATAATTTCCTTGGGAACTATAGGGGTATCGCTGGTAAGGAGTGCCTCTGATTTCTCTGGGGAGGGAACAAAGGCTTCCGTGGAGCCTGGAAAAATGGAGATTTCTTCTTCAAAATCGAGGTCTGGCTGATTTGCGATCGCATCCAGCATCTGCGCTAAACCGATGGTGACCGTAAAGGACGCCGACACCAACGCAGTTTTCTCCACCGAGCCATCTGGGCTCAGGAGCGAAATCGCCCCCAGAATAACCTGAGTAGATAGTTCCTCTGGCAACGCGATCGTGACCGAAAAGGGAGAGGGCAATGCTTTGGGTAAATCAAACGCCTTTTCAGTAACCGTACTGGCCGTTTGTGGATCCCGTAGCTCTACCCAAAGCTGCCCATTGGCTAAAGGACTCCCAGCCGTTTGAGATAGATGGCCAGTCAGGGTTAATGTTTGTCCCAACTCTGTTACATAGGCTTGTTGCTTTAGCTGCAACTGAACGTCAGGTGATTGAGCATCACCCAGTGCAATATCAGAGATACCAGCCGCTGGTTGCTCCGCACTGACCTCTGCATCAAGCGAGCGCCGATGGTCAACTGTAGCCTCCGACCAGTTAGGTTCCCAATCATCCTCATCTCGCGGCGTGACCTGTAATTGCACCGAATAATGCCATCCCCCCTCCCCCAGAAAGTCATCAATGACATTGGGACTGTTACACTCAATTTCCCAGCGGCCAGGACTCAGCTTGATAAACGGGAAAATAGCCAGCAATCCCGAGTCGTTTGTATTTGCTTTACGTTTACGAACACGACGGCGAGGAGGAATTTCATCTAGCAACAGTTGACTAACCCGAACTTCGACAGAAGTACTGTCATAGCTCGTATGGGCAGCCATGCGATAGCGACCTTCCAAGATTTCTACCTGCCTTGTTTCCAGCGGTAGCCAGGTCTGATCACCTTCCTGCTGAATTAAAAACTCCCAATAACGCATACTTAAACACCTGTCAGAGACCTGCCCGTATCACCTGTAGCCACTGGTGTGATCTATACAAACAGCTACAACATAGGGGCAATCCTAGCAAACATAGCTACGATTCTCACCTTTTTCCGTCAGAGTCACCGTTTTCCCTAAGCTTTCTGTACGTTAGCTATAGCAATACTAAAGAAATATGGCGAAGTACACGTTCAAATAAACAAGTTTTGTGATGTCAGTAATTTTCTAAAAAGACATTATACCAGTGGCTGGGGGTGGCTAATAGCATAGCCCTGCACATAATCTACACCCAGTGCCTGAACTTTTTTCAGCACAGCTGGACTTTCAACATATTCAGCAATTGTTTTTAAGCCCATGATGTGACCGATGTTGTTAATAGCTGCCAACATGGCACAGAGCAAATCATCTGTTGGGGATTCCTTGACAAAATTACCATCAATTTTTAAGTAGTCTACCGGTAAATGCCTTAGATAGCTAAAAGAAGACATACCACTACCAAAGTCATCTAGCGCAAAGTGACAGCCAATCTTTTTAAGTTTCAAAATAAGATCCGCCGCTTTTTGTAAATTAGCAATGGCTAGGGTTTCCGTTATTTCGAAACAGAGTATCGCGGGGTTGACGGGATACTTTCGTAGCTGCTTTTCCAAAAAACCGATAAAATTTTCGTCATTGATACTAGCACCCGATAGATTGACACTATAAATTGTCTTAGGCATCGGGGTATGGGACGTCAAATAACTAAAGAAACTTTCCACGACCCAACGGTCAATGCGGGGCATGAGGTTATAGCGTTCCGCTGTCGGTAAAAATGCCATCGGTGGTGCTATTTCACCGGTACGAGTATTGGGCAAGCGTAGCAAAATTTCACACAAGCGAATATCGCTAGAGTTGGGGACAGCGGATTCAATCGTTTGATAATACAGCTGAAACTGGTCCCCATCAAGGGCCTCCGTCACCCGTGAAAACCATTGCACATCTTCAGTTTGTCGGCTAATGCCGACATCGTCTGAGTGGTAGATTTGCACGCGATTACGCCCCTTATTTTTGGCGACATAACAGGCCTTATCCGCCAGCTGCATAACCTGTTTACTGCTGACAGTATTGGATACCATCGGCACAATACCAATGCTGACACCAATGTTGAACATCTTGCCATCGAACACAAAGCGAAACCCTTGAATACCCTGACAAAAGGACTTAGCAATTTCAGTGGCACGATCCAATTTACAGTTGTATAGCAACAGACCGAACTCATCACCACCAAGTCGAGCCAACACATCAGTTTGACGAATTTGCCTCCGCCACAGATCGGCCACTTGTTGCAACAACTGATCCCCAGCCGCATGGCCACAGGTATCATTCACAGCCTTGAAATGATCTAAATCCATATAACACAGCATGTGCTGTGATTCTGCACCGTGCAGCTCCTCAATGGCATTATCTAGAGCGTGCATAAACTTTTTGCGATTGAATAGTTCGGTCAGTGGATCGTGGGATGCTTGCCAGGCCAGTTGTTTAGCCCTACCCCGTTCTTCAGTGACATCGTGGAAGACAAGAACGGTGCCCAGCACCTCGCCGTTATCGGCACGAATGGGGGCTGCCGAATCTCCGATCGCAAATTCCTGACCAGTTTTAGAAATGAGTGTGGGATGATTGCTGAGGCTAATGGCTTTCTTTTCCTTGATGGCCTGTAAGGCTGGATTTTGCAGGGGCTGCTGGGTCGCACTATCAACAATGGTGCAAACTTCTGAAATGGAGCGTTTTTTTGCGTCATTGGCTTTCCAACCCGTCAGTTTCTCAGCCACCGGATTAAAATCCTTAATATAGCCATGGGCATCGGTTGTAATAACAGCATCGCCAATGGAGTGGAGAGTAATCTGGGCCAGCTCTTTCTCTTGATAGAGCGATTGCTCCAGGTGTTTGCGCTCAGTGGTATCGGTTTGGGACCCGGCGATCCGGTAGGGCTGTCCTTCCTCATCCCATAAAGCCATACCGCGCGTTAACATCCAGCGATAGCTGCCATCAGCATGACGCATTCGATATTCAAATTGAAAGTTAGACCGCTGAGAAGCAAGGTGTTCTTGTAGTGTTTGTTCAAACTCTGACCGACTATCAGCATGGATACGTGACAACCACTCTTCAGGGCTATCACTAAGATTGCTGTGGTTAAGCCCCAGCATGGTTTTCCAACGGAGGGAATAACAAATAGTATTGGTTCTCAAATCCCAGTCCCAAATGCCATCGTTAGCCCCTTGCACCGCCAGAGCATAGCGTTCCTCACTAATTTCTAGCTTTTTTGTGAGTTCTGTACGCTCAATTGCATATTGAATGGTCTTAGCCAGGAGATTACCAACATCAACATAGCCTAACCTCTGCAATCTTTCGGGTGAAAATGTGTCTGATTTTACCAGGTAGTCTTGGGCACCCTCCTGCAAGGCAGCTATGGCAACGTTTTGATCTTGAATACCTGTTAGAACAACCACAGGCACCTTGGGCACAAGTGTTTTAATTTGCTTAACTAGATCGACACCTTGACCATCAGGTAGACAAAGGTCTAATAAAACCACATCAAAATTGTTATTAGTCTCTAGAGTCCTGATAGCTTCATTAAAGCGCTCAATATGATGCAATGTTGTTTCAAGCAGTTCAGAGGAAGATAACAGTTCTTGGAAGAGTTGAGCATCCGATATGTTGTCTTCAATCAATAGTGCATCTATACCTGTTGTCATGGGTACGCCCGTATAGGTTATATCTAAGGAGAAAATGTAAAAATGAAATAGCTAGTGTTTTATTCATAGGCATAGCAGCTCCTATAAATAGACTAGCTAGGTGGTAATCAGCACTGGTAATTATGCAACAACAAAAGAATAAATACGAGTCTCTACAGAAAACAACACGCAGCGTCCTAATTGATCTAGAGACATAGTAAGAAAAGTCGTTATAACTTGTATATCGCAAAAATACCTATTCTTACGATATGACTGCCTATACAGAGAGCACAGGTGCTACGGAATTGCTAGAGCATCGAAAAACATATATCGAGCTAACTCTACTCTAGATATTGGGTCAAAAATTGCTGAATTAGTATTTTAAGTTACAGACTGGTGGGCAATTGGGCAGTTTCAAGCCAAAAACCCAGGATTTTCTGAGCAATCAACTGATATTCCCTAAAGTTTGTGGGTTTAGTAATGTACGCATTAGCATGGAGCTGATAGCTTTTATCGATATCGTCACGAGTGGCAGAACTTGACAAGACAATGGTGGGAATAGCTTGCCAAGCTGAGTTCCCCTTAATTTCTCCTAGAACTTCGTGACCTGTTTTACCAGGTAAATTGAGATCCAGCAAAATCAGTTGAGGATGAGCGTGACTGTTATCGAATTGCTTTAGTAGGGTTAAAGCTTCGTCTCCAGTTTGAGCCAGTTGAATAGACCATTGGCAGCCGACATCATCAAAAGCAGCTGATAAGATAGCTGCGTCAGTAGGGGAATCTTCTACAAGAAGAATAGTTACGTCCATCTTAGTGGTCAGGCATGCTAACACCCATTGTGCACCCGAAGGCTATGATTCTAACCAGGACAGTGGACTTGAGGGTTTCCTCATAAGCAAACTTTAAGCTTCATGTTGATATTGATCTGGGACTAGAGTGAAATAAAATATTGAGCCTTCTCCTGGAGATGATTTGAGCCAAATATTACCTTGATAGTGCTCGACAATTTTTTTGCAGATAGCTAGGCCAATCCCATAACCCTTTTGCTCTTGTTGGTTATGCAATCGCTGAAATAGCTTAAAAATACGTTTTTGTTGGTCTTGGGGAATACCAATGCCATTGTCTTGTACGCTAAAAAACCACTTAGTGGCCTGCTGCTCAGCATTAATATGAATATGGGGCGGTTCCGGTCCTCGAAATTTAATGGCGTTACTGATTAAGTTTTGCAGTAGCTGTACAACATGATTTGTATCCACATCAAGGGTGGGTAAGCCCCCATGAGTAATAGTTACTTGATTTTCCAAACGTATAAGCTTAAGGTTTTCGAGTGCCGTGGCAAGGGCCTGTTCTAGGTTGGTGGGGTTGTTATTTAATTGTTTACTGTTAATGCGAGAGAGCTCTAAAATGCCATCTATCATGGCTTTCATGCGAGTGCCACCGTCAACGATATGGGTGATATATCGTTGGGCTGATGCATCTAGGCTGTCTTTATAACGCTGTGCCAACAGCTGGGAGAAAGCTGTCATGGCTCGCAGAGGCTCCTGCAAATCATGGGAAACGACATAGGCAAACTCCTCTAGATCCGCATTAGATCGGATTAATGCTTCAGCTTTCTGGGCTAACTTTTGCTCTGTTTGTTGTCGTTCCAATACTTCTGCTCGCAGACGTTTATTAATTGCGAGCAGTTCTGTCGTTTCGTTTTTAGGGTTATGGGATTGGGTTAAATTGTGCACTGATAAATCAGTACTGGCGCATTGGCCAAGCTTCTCTAATGAAGAGTCATAGGTCTCTCGTTCAACCAAAAGTGTTAAAAACTCTTCCGTTGACTCACTGGCAAGGTGTAAGTGAGCTTCTATGGTCACCCTATAGGGCCGTTCATTATCGACTGTGCTGATGCCGCTAGCTCGTTGGATATGGCCAGCATTGATGTGTGCTTGCTGGAGAGCTATGCTGACCGGCTGCCGCAATGAAATTGGCAAACATTTCAGGATGTCTTGACAATCACTACCGTCAGTCTGGGCCTCAGACTGAGTTTTCAGCAGCCCAAGGGGATCGCCACAGACATGTAGTAAATAGTTTTGCCGATTGACAAGCAGACAGGTAACTCGGCGACGGTTTAGTAACGACTGAAAGGCTCTGCTAATTAGAGGCTCAGTTTGCTGGTTATATTGCAATGGCTACCAGAGAATGAAAAAGCTTAATAATTCAGTGACCTGGTCGCTGGGGGCAAAATGACCGTTGAGCTTAGCGCTACTGGAATAGGCTGGGTGCCCCTGGGGGTTGGAGCAAACTTTCCTATGCAGGCAAGAACTGGGAGGCGATAAACTAGCTATCTTAAAGTCTTACATCTACATGACATCTACAAATAAATAATAGAACCGGAGAGGTAATAATGACACCCCTCCGGTTAAAAGCCAAAACTTTCTGATGCTTGCTGACTAAACTGGGTTTATTTCGTCAGCTTAGCCAGGGATAAAGCCTGGGCAAAACTAAAAACTACCAGCTAGACTTCACTACGCCAGGTAGTAAGCCCTGGTGAGCCATATCTCTAAGAGCATTGCGGCAAAGACCGAAGTCACGATAATAGCCGTGAGGACGACCCGTCAACCAGCAGCGGTTATGCAAACGCGTAGGGGAACTATCGCGAGGCAGCTGCTGAATTTTTCGATGAATTTCTAACTTTTCTGCTTGAGAGCCAGCGGACCTAAATGTATCCAAAAGCTCCTGACGCTTAGCTGCATACTTTGCAACTGCCTTTTCGCGCTTACGCTGGCGCGCAATCATGCCTTTTTTAGCCATTGGGCTGATAATTTCCTAGGTGTTACCGATATTTACCACAGCTTCCCATAATAAAGGAGAACCTCTGCTTTGGCAAAGCTAACGTTAATAAATTAACGTTCTCGTTGATCGAAATCGTCTTCAATATCAAATTTAATCAGCCAATTAAGAATGCCAGCGGCTCCAATAAGAATGCCAATACCAACAAGTCCGAGTATGAACCAACCTAAACTATTCATAGGTTTTACAAGGGTTTGGGGGAGTGAACTCGTTGAGCTGTCAGGTACATACCCTGAATATCGTTGTCTTCATGCATTAAATTTCCCATCTATTCAGGAAAAATATATGGACGTTATCGGGCTAGGATTTCTTCTTTTTAGAGTTCTTGGTGCTTGCAGCCACAGCTCTAGCCTTAATTAGTTTAGGGCCAGAGGTGCACCATTCAATCAATTGACATCGCTCACAGGCTGGATTGCGAGCATCACAAACAGCACGGCCATGGTACACCAGCCGAATAGACCAGTTTTCCCAGTCTGGTTGAGGCAAAAGCTTCATCAGATCTTGCTCAATTTTGATGGGAGTGTCGTGTTTAGTCAGGCCAAGACGATTGGTAATGCGTTTTACGTGGGTGTCTACGGTGACTCCAGCATTGATTCCAAAAGCATGAGCTAGGACCACATTGGCTGTTTTGCGGGCTACTCCCGGAAGACTGGTGAGGGCTTCCATTGATTGGGGCACGTCACCACCAAAATTGGTAATAATCTTTTCACAGGCGGCGCGGATATTTTTGGCCTTATTACGATAGAAGCCGGTTGATTTAATGTACGACTCAATCTCGCTGACGTCTGCTTCTGCGTAGTCTGTGACCGTTGGAAAGCGCTCAAATAGATGGGGTGTGACAATATTGACCCGTGCATCAGTACACTGAGCCGACAGCATCGTAGCGATTAGTAGCTGTAGTGGATTGTCGTAATCGAGGGAGCAAGGAGCTTCGGGATAAAGCTCTTTGAGCTGCTCGAGGATGAATAAGGCTCGTCGTTTTTTAGTGAGGCGAGGGCGTTTGGTCTGGGCAGCGGTCACGGTGATTTAGGAGGCTGACAATGTCTTAGAAGGTGGCTTTGAAGGATTTGTCCTCACCCCAAACCCCTCTCTCTAGGGAGAGGGGTTTTGATGGCGTTTAGATGCTTTCACCTGAGCAAAACCAGCGCTCCTTTTGTACCCCTTTTCATGGAGGAGAAGGAGCTGGGGGCTGAGGATTACCTACTGAAAAACATTCTGAAAAATTTCTAGGCGGGATATATCCCGAACAATCAACATGCTGCCTAAGCAAAGAAACAGCAGCAGGCCCGTTTGCATGACGCTCTCTTGAATTCGTCTTGGTAACGGTTTTCCCAGTAGAGCTTCTACCAGCAGAAAAGCCAGCTGACCACCGTCTAGGGCGGGTAAGGGCAGAATATTAATGATGGCTAGGTTGACGCTAATCAGGGCCGTAAAAGGAAACAGGCTGATAATATTGGCATCGGCCATGGTGCTACCCTGTTCAACAATACGTACAGGGCTGGATACCTGGTCGGATGTTTCAGAAAAGTTGGTTGCTAATTCAAAGAAGCCCTCGGCTGTACGGACAAATACATTTTGAAATTCATCAGCGGCGAACGTAAGCACCTCAATTGGATTAGCAGAACGCTCATAGCTAAATCTACCGTTGGGATATAGCTGAACACCGATAATGGGCGTCCCTTCGGGGGACATGTCAGGGGTCACCGTTAGATTGAGTTCCTGTTTCCCCCGCTGGATGAGCAAATCAACGGGTTTATTAGGGCTAGTTTGGATAGCATCAATCAACACCTGTACGTTTTCTTCGCCTTGGTTAAGGGGTTGATTCTCAACGGAGAGGATAATATCTCCCGCTTTGATGCCAGCTTGGGCGGCTGGGGATGTATTGGACATGACCTGAGGAATCAGGACACCTGGCTCAGGTATAAAGTCTTGAGGGACGCCAACGCTGGTGAACTGGATGACAAAGACAAGGTAAGCAAACAGAAGGTTAGCAATCACGCCTGCGCTCATCACAATGGCCCGATCCATCACCGGACGATTTTGCAGCAGGTTCGGATCGTCAGGGGCAAAACTGGTGTCCGAATCCTCATCCATGGGAAAACCCACAAACCCACCGAGGGGAAGTGCCCGCAGCGCGTATTCTGTTCGAGAGCCTTGAAACTTCCACAGGATGGGGCCAAAACCGATGGAAAACCGGTTAACGTGAATGCCCTGTAGTCGAGCAGCTAGGAAGTGGCCCAGCTCATGGACGAAAATTAATAGGGCAATGACAGAAATAACGGCCAGAACGGACATAGAAGACAGTAAGTAGGTCAGTAAAAGTCGCTTGATTGGTTCAGAACGTAGGTTTACTCTTGGGCATCAGAAAACCCACAAAAGCATTGACAGACAACGTCAATAAGACAAGCAAGCGAGTCAATTAACGAAAAACGTTTGTTATGATTCCCATTCTACCGTTCCCTTTAAATAGCTGTGGGTTAAATGCTTCAAAGAAACTCGCGACCCATGTAGGGTTGAAGGACCTCAGGCACTTTCACGCCTCCATTAGGCTGTTGGTAGTTTTCAAGGATAGCGGCCATGGTACGGCCAATAGCTAGCCCTGAACCATTGAGTGTGTGGACAAACTGAGTACCTTTCTGCCCTGGGGTTTTAAAGCGAATGTCAGCACGGCGAGCCTGGAAATCAACGCAGTTGGAGCAGCTGGAGATTTCTCGGTAGCGATTGGCTGAGGGTAGCCATACTTCTAAGTCGTAGGTTTTGGTGGCCGAAAAGCCGATGTCACCGGTACAAAGGGCGAGTACTCGATAAGGTAGCTTCAGCTGTTGCAAAATGTCTTCAGCATCCTTCGTCAAGGCTTCGAGTTCATCAAACGAGGTGTCTGGGTGCACAAACTTAAACATTTCCACCTTATTGAATTGGTGGAGGCGGATTAAACCACGGGTATCGCGACCATAGCTGCCTGCTTCTCGACGAAAGCATGGGGTATAGGCACAGTAGTTAATGGGCAGCTGATCTTCTGTGAGAATTTCACTGCGGTGCAAATTTGTGAGGGGAACCTCAGCTGTTGGTGTGAGCCAAAGATCATCATCTGCACATTTAAAGCTGTCTTCAGCAAACTTAGGTAGTTGCCCTGAGCCAGTCAATGAGGCCGAGTTGACCAAGATGGGGGGCAAAATTTCGGTGTAGCCTGACTTGGTATGGCGGTTGAGCATAAACTGAATCAAGGCTCGCTCTAGAGCTGCACCAGCACCGATCAAGGTCACAAATCGACTCTGGGCAATTTTGACTGAACGCTCAAAGTTCATGATGCCGAGCTTTTCACCTAGCTCATAGTGCGCAAGCAACTCATCGCCCTGGGGAATCAGGTCATCGCCCCAGCGACGAACTTCCACATTCTCCTCTTCATCCTTACCCTCTGGCGTTGTGTCGTTGGGCAAATTAGGTAAGGTTAGCAAAATATCTTGAATCTTGGCCTTGAGTTCCTTTTCCTGAGGCTCTAGCTCGGCAAGCTCTTTTTTGACCTGGTTGCCTTCGCCGCGTAATGCCTTGACCTCGTCACCTTTAGGGTCGGCACCGCCCTTGATCTTCATACCAACGGCTTTGCCGATTTCATTACTGCGAGCCTGGAGTTGAGATCGCACTCCCTCCAAGCCTCGCTGCTCACTATCTAATGCCTGGAGTTCAGATAGAGAGTTTGCATAGTCGCCGCTGCGTTTGGCTAAGGCCGCTGCCACTTGGTCAGGATTTTGTCGAATCAGCTTTAGATCAAGCACTGTGGTTCACCGAGTTTTCCCAGTAAATCAGGATAACATCCCTCACCCTAAATCCCTCTCCCCAAGGGAGAGGGACTTTGATGCTCTAAGCTACTTGTTCGATCTCAGCAATTTCAGGGATAAATTCGCGTAGGCGACGCTCGATACCCATGCGTAGGGTCATGGCAGAGCTAGGGCAAGAGCCACAAGCACCTTGGAGGCGTAGTTTAACTACAGGGCCATCGATGTCAACTAGTTCAACGTTGCCGCCGTCAGCCATGAGGTAAGGGCGGAGCTCGTCAAGTACTTTTTCTACGTTGTCGTTGGTGAGCGCTAGGGTTTCCATAGAGTCGGTTCTTAAAAAGAGTGAAACAGCTATTTTAATACTAGCTTTTGAGTAGAAAAGCTTGGTCTTAAGTTCTTCAATCCCCTACATTAGATAACTGCCAGCATCGAAGTTGACCGGCCCAGTCTCCGCTGATCAGGGTGCGGCCATCGGGGGCAAATACGGCTGACCAGACGCCGCTTTCGTGGCCTTCAAGGATATCGAGCAATTTGCGGGTGGTCATATTCCAAATGCGGATGGTGCGATCGCGACTGGCGGTCGCCAAAAGTTTGCCATCGCCACTAAAAGTAACGCTGTTCACCCCTTGGCTGTGGGCATCAAGTTCGGCTAGAAACCGACCGTCCCCCAGTCGCCAAAACATGACTTTATTGTCAGCTCCGCCGCTCACTAGTAACTCACCATCGGGACTGATGGCAAGGGATACGATGTCATCTGTATGCCGTTGTAAACGATGAAGAATGCGACCAGTTTTGGCATCGCAGATATTAATCTCCCGATCTTGAGTGCTGGTGACCAGGGTGCAACCATCGGGGCTCAGCACCAGGGTACGAATCCAGTGCTGATGGGTAATTAGGATGCCTTGTAACGTGCCATCGACAGCTGACCAGCGCCGCACCGTTTTATCCTGGCTACCCGTATATATCCACTGACCATCAGGACTAAACGTCACGGTGCGGATGCTATCGGTGTGGCCTTTGAGGATGGCTAATTGTTGGCCCTGCTCCAGTTGCCACAAACACACCTTGTTTTCATTGCCACCGCTGGCAATCAATGAATCATCCGGACTAATGGCTAAGGCTCTAACCCATCCCTGATGACCTTGCAGGGTTTGATGTAGCTGCCCACTGTTGAAATGCCACAGTTTTACGGAGCGGTCACCGCTACCGCTGACGATGTATCTTGCTTGGCTATCAATGGCAATGGAACGAATCCAGCTATTGTGGGCGTTAATCGTTTGAATACATTGCCAGAGATGGCGACTCGGGGGTTGGGGAGACGAGTTCACAGCCGCAGCTCTAGTGACTACATGCATCAGAGGTACTGAGTAGTTATTATCACATTTGTTATGGGTTGTTTGACAGACCAAAGCCTTTGGGAGTGTCCGTTTGCAACAACGTACTATTAATAACGATTCCTCTAGGGAGAATTCCCGATAGCTTGAGCGGAAATTTTAATGCTGTCATGCAATTTTTTCCGGATGATACAGAGACGTCCAATGGCTGGGCGCAGCTGAACCCAAATCTTCAGGGATGAGCGCAGTCGCACCCTGGTGTCGATCAGGCAATGCTGCCGCGTTTGCGAGCTTCTTTATAGGAGGTGCCAACATTTTGCAAACCAGCGCGAATCATTTGCTGCTCAAGTAGGGCAAAAAATCGGTTGCGATCGCCCCCCCGTACCACCGCCTGGTTATGGGCTTCTGCCAGGGAAACTGGGTAGCCAAATCCTTTCTGCACTTGGGTGAGGGTCAGACTCAGGGCACTCTCAAATAGTTGATTGTCCTTGACCACCCATTCAGGAAACTCGACACGGGCAATTTCAGCGCCCACATGGACGTGGCAAAAATACACTTGATGGTCACCATAAAGTTGCAGAATGTCTGCCGAGCTTTTGAATAAGGGGCCGCGCTGTCCCGGTTCTAGCAGTGTGGCCCACAAGGTGACGTCTCGCAGTGGTGAAAATACCTGACAGGGGGCACCGTCGGTTTGCCCTTCGCAGTGCTTTTGACAATCTGGTTGCCCATAGGGACAGCTCTGCAGGCGTAGAAAGTTAAGGGCTTCGCTGCTCCGTGAGGCGCTGAGATATCCCACCAGGGGGACCTGGGCTGCACGGAGGGTATCCCAGGCCACCAGGATGGGCTCAAGAATTTGATCCCTGGCGGGTGCGGGCAGTTGATCGAGAAACCAATAAATTAATGACCCATCGGTCATGGCCAGGGTGGGGATGGATGCATGGGGTGAGGATTGCCTGGCTTCTAAGGTTGCTTGCGTCTCCGGCTGCCTCGGCTCTCCTTGCCCTCCATGCACATCCAGACCTAACTCTGCCAATACCACGGATTCTGATACCGTCCGGCGATAGCCCATCCACTCTTCTGTGCGAATGCCCCACTGGCGCGATGTGTAAAGGTCCTCGGGACGATAAATCACTTCTGGCTGGCTATCAAGCATTGGGAAGCGACTTTGGCCGTAGTGCAGCACAATACGACCGATGTTAAGCAAATAGCAATAGGCAATTTCGTGGTGGCTGGGGTTGATCTGTGAACCGTCGGTGGCAAGGACAGTGTGGGCTTCGGGGGCAGGTTTGATGTTGACTCGGGTATCTAGTGGTTCAACCGGTGCGGCGGCGGCAAAACCAATTTGCGGACCATGGGTTTGGAGTTGCTGGATTAAATGGGGTTGCTGTAATTGGGCCTGGTGGAGAAGTTGGGTTGCGATCGCAATCCTTGTCTTCGCTGCCTCAGCCTCCTTGGCCAGGTGATTACTGATCCCCTGCATCTGCTGTGCAATTTTTGATAGATCCAGCATGGTGCTGCCAACCGCCTAAACGATATCGAACCTTTGTACTATCGAATCTAACGATAGCAGATGAATTCGATCGTCTTCCTGAGCCGCTTGACGTTCAGGCCCTAAGTTATAGCCCCAGTCGGCTAGAAACAGTTCAACGTGGTCTAGGTCAGATTGTTTCTTGACGGACTGGAGAGCCTTGATCCGGTCTTCGATAAACCAGATACTAGGGGGAGCAGGATGATAGCCTTGAACTTCCTGATCAGTTTCCGTCTGAGCCATATGGCTTGCTGTCAGCAATCGCAGCGTTTCATATTTGGGTCGTTTAACCTCTTTACCCAGAATATTCTCAGCGGGCATGGCCACACCGCTTTGTTTAAGTAGCTGCTGGATAAAGCGGCCTTCTTTGGTGCTGACAATATAGGTGGGGCGTTTTTCCAGAGAGGCTTGTAGTACGGTTAACATATTGGGATAGAACCGATGCTGGGCTAGCCAGTTGTCTAAGTCGGTGGCAATCCAGTGGTCACGTTCACCATCCAAAATTTTGGCAGCTTCAGCCTGGGTAAGCTGGGTTTCTTCTAAAAACGGCAGCGCCAGGGTTGGCCAGCCTGGAATAATTTCCTCAGCTGTTTTACCTGAGACTAAAGCGCGTAACAGCATGGGCATTTCCCAGCCGGTCTCAATCACGGGACGCAGCGGATAAAACTGCTTAGCTAGTCCTTTAGGGGGCTCTAAGCTGTCTGGTTTAAACAGTTTGCAATAAGCTCGCCACGCCGTCTGAAAATATTCGATCAACCCGTCGCAAATTACTCCATCGAAATCAAATGCCAGAACATCTGGTTGCATGGTTGAGTTTCCTGTGGGGGCAATAAACAGAGGCCTTGAGTAAATAAAAACTCAAGGCCCGAGGGCGTAGAAGCACCCGATTCCAAACCCCACATTAATCTATACCAAAGGGGGTTAGTAAAAATTGTCAATTGATTAACTCTAATCAACTCAATCCTGAAACCTAACTGTAGCAGGATTGAGGGTTTAGAATAAATAACGCTTGACGCTGCTGATCCCCCGATCGGGTTGAAGCTGACAAGTTTTGCTGGATTGCACTCAATCCAGATCGGTATCTTGCAAAAATCAGCAACGGGAAACGCTGGATGGATAGGCCTATGAGCAGCTCGGTAGAGTTTTTAGATGAATTTGATGTAGTCGTGATCGGTGCAGGCCATGCGGGCTGTGAAGCCGCGCTGGCTTCAGCACGGTTAGGGGCTCGGACGCTGCTGCTTACCCTCAACCTGGACAGAATTGCCTGGCAGCCTTGTAACCCAGCAATCGGTGGGCCAGCAAAGTCACAGCTAACCCATGAGGTGGATGCCCTGGGTGGAGAAATTGGCAAAATGGCCGACCGCACCTATCTACAAAAGCGGGTATTGAATAATTCCCGTGGTCCGGCAGTGTGGGCTCTGCGGGCACAGACCGACAAGCGCGAATATGCCGCCACCATGAAAACCATCGTAGAAAACCAGGAGAATCTGGTACTACGTGAGGGGATGGCAACAGATTTAGTACTGGGTGACAACGATGAGGTGATTGGTGTTCAAACCTACTTTGGTGTTGCCTTTCGCTGTAAAGCGGTGATTCTCACCACAGGTACTTTCTTAGGGGGTGTTATCTGGGTGGGCAACAAATCAATGGCGGCGGGTCGAGCGGGGGAGTTTGCAGCTGTTGGTCTAACTGACACTCTAAACCAGTTAGGGTTTGAAACAGGTCGCCTCAAGACAGGGACTCCAGCCCGTGTTGACCGACGCACGATCAATTTTGATGTTTTAGAGAAGCAGCCAAGCGACACGGATGTACGCTGGTTTAGCTTTGACCCAGATGTGTGGGTTGAGCGTGAACCGATGGATTGTCACCTAACTCGTACGACAGCAGAAACGCATCGCATCATCCAGGAGAATCTCCACATGTCTCCTATCTATGGTGGCTGGGTAGATTCTAAGGGACCTCGCTATTGTCCAAGCATTGAAGATAAGATTGTTCGCTTTGCTGATAAAGAAAGTCATCAAATCTTTTTAGAGCCAGAAGGTCGTACAATTCCTGAGATTTATGTGCAGGGATTTTCTACGGGGTTGCCCGAAAGTATTCAACGGGCGATGTTGCGCAGCCTACCTGGGTTGGAAAACTGTACCATGCTACGTCCGGCCTATGCGGTGGAGTATGACTACTTACCTGCCACCCAGTGTTTTCCCACACTGATGACAAAAAAAATTGAGGGATTGTTCTGTGCGGGACAAATCAACGGTACAACAGGCTATGAAGAGGCTGCGGCCCAAGGGTTTGTTGCTGGTGTTAATTCTGTTCGCTATGGCCGTGGTGACGAGATGATTATCTTCCCCCGTGAGGGTAGTTATATCGGTACGCTCATTGATGACCTGTGTACTAAGGATTTGCGAGAGCCCTACCGGATGCTCACGTCACGGTCGGAATATCGGTTGATCCTGCGTTCAGACAATGCGGATCAGCGGTTAACGCCTCTGGGGCGTGACATTGGTTTGGTGGATGACCGACGGTGGGAACTATATCTGCGCAAACAGGAGAATATTGCAGCTGAAAAAAAGCGACTGCACAGTACACGGGTGAAGGCCCATGAGCCTGTGGGTAAGCAGATTGTGGCGGATACGGGGCAGAAAATTAAGGATGCGATCGCACTTGCCGATCTCCTCCGTCGCCCCCGGTTCCATTACACCCATCTGGAGCAATACGATTTAGGTAATTTAGACCTAACACGGGCCGAAAAAGAAGGTGCTGAAATCGACATTAAGTATTCAGGCTACATTCAGCGTCAGCAAAGTCAGATTGAGCAAGTAGCCAAACAACAGAACCGCAAGCTACCGAAAGATATTAACTACATGAGCATTGACACGTTATCGATGGAAGCTCGCGAGAAGCTAACATCTTTTAAACCCTTAACCGTAGGTCAGGCCACTCGGATCGGTGGTGTTAATCCTGCAGATATCAATGCACTCCTAGTACATTTAGAAATCAAGGAACGCAAAAAAGAAGCATTAGCCAAAACATAAAGGCCCATCCCTGTAGGGGCATTGCCTACGGTGCCCCTACAGTAAACAAAAAAAACGCTAGTCCTAAGGGAAACTAGCGTCTAGTTTACGTACCTAACAAAACTCTAGGAGAAGGAGAGAAACCTAACAAGACTAAACAGCTGTGGAACCCACCGTAACCACGGTTTGCACCTCAGTATCCTGTTCAATTAATTTCACCGTCTCAGCAGCAGTCTCATCATCTGCCGTCTTTACCTTACTTAATAGTGTGGCCTTAATCGCTTCCACGATAGCCTGTAGTTTTAGCTTGAACTGAGTCACAATGTCTTTCTCATCAGTAGCCGTTTCCTGTGCCGCTTGTTTTGCATTTACATAGGCTTCCTGTCCTTTTTCTTTGACTACTTGAACGGCGTTATCGGCTAGATCTTTAGCAAGGGGGTGAACGGTGCTGGCACCTTCTTTTACTTCACTGATAGCCTCCGAGAAAGCGGACTTAAGAATATCGCCAATCTTTTGAGTACGACGTCCGCCTTCTGCTTTGATGGACTGGAAGTTTTCGTTGATTACTTGGGTGTTGGTATTAGTCATGATTCTGTGCCTTATTGAATAAAGTGAATAATGAAACGTGATGAGCGCGACAAACTTACTCAAAGACTGAGCTAGCTAACGGATACCACCTCTACATCAACCACCTGCTCGGTTGTGCTAGTGGTATCAGGAGAATAATTAGCCTCTTGATGATTCTTTTTCTTAGAGGCGTTTACCTGTTCGAACAAGAGTTGAGACACTTCAGTAACTAGAAGAGTAGCGATAATGCCATCGTCGAGCCAGCCAATAATCGGCAAAACATCAGGTAAGATATCCAAGGGACTGACAAGATATAGAAGACTACCAAAAACCACAAGCCAACGATATTTAGAGTTGCGAATGGCGTTGCGGTACCAGTTGCGAATCCCTTCGATAATGGGTTGCTGTGCAGATGTCTTCATGGGCCGTATCTCTCTTGTTCGACAAATTCATCATCGCAAAAGGAGAGAATGGGTGCAGGTGGTGAATGCCCCCATGGGATGGGGTAAAATTACACCGACACTACCGTATACGGTTTCCCACTGAGATGGCTATAAACAAGGCTATAAAAGCGTTTTCATCGTTTTTAATAGTAATCATTTTGTCTGTTTTAATACTGCTTGTGCCAGTGGTAAAAGTGTCTTTATTGTTTCCTTTGTCTGTACCTATGGCTGATGCTGCTGCAAGAGACGACTTTCGACGGACTGATGTTAAAGGTGATGATGCTTTGATGGAAGCTTATCGCAATGGTGAGTCTGACCTGATTGTAGAAGGGGTAGGACGTGTCGAAAAGCTACTACCAGATGATTTGGAAGGCTCTCGTCATCAAAAGTTTATTTTGCGACTAGCCTCAGGGCAATCGCTGCTGGTCAGTCACAATATTGATAGGGATGTCGCTTCTCGTATCGATGCGTTACGCGTCAGTGATGAGGTGCGATTTCGGGGTGAATATGAATGGAATGAGCGGGGAGGTGTGCTGCACTGGACCCATGATGATCCCAAAGATTGGCATGCAGATGGATGGCTAGAACACAATGGGGTGCGATACGAGTAATCGGGTCCTTCCAAGCGATATTTTAGTTAACCACCACCGCAGCCGCTGCCACAGCCGCTACAACCACCACAGCCGCTACCAACACTGTAGTTGCTCCAATCTCCTTTAAGTCGAGGGCGAGAGGGGTCTTTGATAAAATCCACGAGTCCCATAATCATTCGTGTTGCGCCAAACCCTGAAGCAACAATCATAGCAGTGAGTAAAACTACCGCCAGTGGATTAATATTGCCTTCAGCACTGCTTAGATAATAACTACTGAATATCGAGGCTAAAAGCGTTGCTACACTGGCGATTGCTGCTTTTTGAACTTGTAATTTTGGCAGTATCCAATTCTGTTGGGTGTTAACTCGTAAAAAATGTAAGTCACGGCCAAAACGTTCTTCGGGTGCTGGCCAAAATTCTACTGGTGGTGGTTCGTCAAAAAGTTGTTCATAGCTCTCTAGAGTTTGACGATACCAATTATTGAACTTTTGGCTTTCATCGTCTCCCCCCAGGGTGGGATCGTGGTGTAGTGTTTTTTGCAAAACCCCAGAGCAGAATTCTTCCCAATAGGAGTGTGTATAGGACAAATGTAGGTGCCATACTTGGTCCACCTGGTCTGAAGGGGTGACTGGGTGCCCTGCTGCTAATGCTAAAAAGGCAAATTTCTTATATTCTTCAATGGCTCGCTGGGCATACTGCAGGGTCCAGCCATTATCTCTGGCTAGCCGTTTACTAAACGGTAGCTGGGCATCTGGCTTATCTAATGAAAACGCCTGAATGCGCTCATATAGTTCTATCTGCTTAGCATTCATTGATTGGGCACTTTCACCAGCCAACTCTTCAGTGTCTGCCATTGGACTCAACCCAGAGAAACTCTACCTTGAGCTTAGCACTGGCTTGAATACTCGTGGGATACCCCCATATCTTTTCCCCCTTGCAAACGGCAGCACGATTATCAGGTCGCTAGCAGTTATTCATTTGTTTCTCTTCTGTTTCTCTTCTTCAAGTTTGAATTTCATAGTAAAGCAATGGACGCTCATTAACGATTGCTCTCCGAGTTTGGGACAGCCCCACCGCTTCAAGCACTCGAATAGAAGCTTTGTTAGGTTCATCAACATCTGCCTCTACTTTTTTCAATCCAAGCACATCAAATGTGTAGCGAAGTACAGAAAGTGTAGCTTCCTTTGCATATCCCCGTCCCCAGAGTTGAGGCCGTGTGCCAAAAATTAGACTCGGTGAACTTTGTAATGAATGAAGTAGACCTGAAAACTCTTCTCAAAAATCCCTATACTAAATACTGCACAGCCCCATGGTATCTATCTTTCATGTCCCATCCCCTTAACGTTCTAGTCACAGGTGCAACTGGGCAAACCGGCTCCTTAGTTGTCAAAAAACTACAAACATTACCTGAATCGTTTTGTGTCAGAGGTTTTGCCCGTTCTCCTCAAAAAGCTAAAGCCCTCTTTGACTCAACCGATAATTTCTTCTTTGGCAATATTCTTCAGCCAAATGATCTAGTACCAGCTTTGGAAGGTTGTGATTCCCTGGTTATTCTCACCAGTGCAGTACCGCAGATGAAGGCCCCACCTCAGCCTGGACAACGTCCAGAGTTTACATTTGCCCCTGGAGAAATGCCTGAACAAATTGACTATCAGGGTCAGACCAATCAGATTGAGGCAGCCAAAAGGGCAGGTATACAACAGATTGTTCTAGTTGGCTCCATGGGAGGAACAGATGAGAATCATTTTCTCAACACGATCGGTAATGGCAATATCTTGATCTGGAAGCGTAAAGCCGAGCAACATTTGATTGACTCGGGTATTGACTACACAATTATTCGAGCCGGTGGGTTACTGGACCAGCCAGGTGGCAAGCGA
The DNA here is from genome assembly GCF_043421595.1 of Leptothoe sp. ISB3NOV94-8A. Lineage (NCBI taxonomy): Bacteria > Bacillati > Cyanobacteriota > Cyanophyceae > Nodosilineales > Cymatolegaceae > Leptothoe > Leptothoe sp. ISB3NOV94-8A. Next base: position 190,060 of record NZ_JAXSQW010000002.1, read on the forward strand.
GAACTCGTTGTCAGCAAAAATGATGTCTTGCTAAAAAATCCACCAGAAGGCATCACAACGTCGATTCCTCGGGCTGATGTTGCGGCGGTCGTGGTTCAAGCCTTGCTACAGACCACTGCCCGCAATAAGGCCTTTGATGTAGTTTCGAAACCAGAGTCACCGAATCAAACACCAGTCAACAATGACTTTAAGGCTCTATTTGCTCAAACCCAAGCTGGTTTATAGGTGAACTTAAGTTGCAAATACAAAGCCAATTACCCATGTCTTTAAGCTGATTTCTGCATACTTCCAACGCGCCTATATATTTATCCCATAGTAATCTCGAACATCTTTCCGTATTAGGAATATAAGCATCGGTATCCCAAAGAAAATGTATGCCGATGGAATATAGAGAACAGTAAGGACGAGGGCAACGATGTAAATTGCCTTGTTCGGTTTATGGACAATACAGGCAAAGAGAGTGGCCGCAATGCCTAGCAAGATTGAAAATAATCCAAAGCCATAGAAAAATACAGCAGGTAATTCAGCTGCATTGAGGACAGCTTCAAACCTTGGTAATACGCAGAAAGCAACACCTAAACCCAGATATAGCAATCCACTGAGTATCAGCGGGATGCGTATTAGGGAAAAAGGAATTTTTTGATGAGTCATGACTTTTTTCAGGAGAATCAGCAATGCCTAAGCTAGGTATAGCAGGTCTCGGTTCACTGAATCTGCCCTCTCAAATCCCATGAAGCTACATATACAATAAAAGTATCTGTCAACTGAGGTTGAGGCCATGCCAGAGCAAACCCGGCAATCGTGGGATTTTGGGCGCTTTTTTGACACCCTCAACTACTTTGAGGCCATCCCCATCATTAGCTCACTACAAAACATGTTCTTTGGTTCACCACCACCGCCGCCGCCCCAACTTCAAGCCAATGTAGTGTTTGACTTTCGTCAGCCTACAGAGCAAATGCGTGAACTATGGGGCGCTCTTGACGATGTGGTCATGGGGGGCGTCAGCCAGAGTGGAACCCAGCTACAACCTGAGGGTTTAGCGTTTACCGGATATGTTTCGACCGCTAACTCCGGGGGGTTTGCCTCGGTGCGCACGCGCAACTTTGAACCACCGCTAGATCTTAGTAACTACAGTGGCATTGAACTACGGGTCAAGGGCGATGGGCAACGCTATAAATTCTTTTTGCGTGATGGTGCGGGCTGGGACACCGTGGCCTATGCCTATTCTTTTGATACAGCTAATGGGGGCTGGGTAACTGTGCGCATCCCGTTTGCTGACATGAAGGCAGTACAACGGGCAAGGGTAGTACAACGGCCCCCAATTAATAGAGGCATCATCTATTCGCTGCAAATGATGTTGAGCAAATTTGAATATGATCGACAGCTCAATCCCCACTTTGAAGCAGGGCCGTTTCAGCTATTGGTAGAGTCGATCAAGGTTTACTAGCAGAGTTGTCGCTGATGGGAAACCAGAATTAAACGAGCCTATTTATAACTGCGTTGCGTCAGTTCAACGTTATCAAAAGCCAGTGTCTCTTTATGTAGTTCAGGGGGTTGTTCGTCACCACTGTAGGCCCAAGCTGCTACATAAGCATAGTCTTGATCATTTCGTTTGGCTTCACCATCACTGGTTTGATATTCTTCACGGAAATGACAGCCACAGGACTCTTCTCGATTGAGGGCATCACGGGCCATAAGTTCACCCAGTTCCAGAAAATCAGCTAGACGACCAGCATATTCTAGATTTTTGTTGAGGGTGTTAGCTTTGCCAGGAACCCGGAGATTTTGCCAGAATTCTGCTCGTAGGGATTGGATTTGGCTAATTACAGCTTTGAGACTATTGCGATCGCGACTCATGCCCACATGGTCCCACACCAGCTGACCTAGCTGACGATGGAACTGCATCACCGTTTTATCACCCTGGATACTGAGGAGCTTTTGGATTTTTGTTTGCACCGAGGCCTCAGCTTCAGCAAAGGCATCATCGGTAGTCTCTACTGCTGGTAAAGGGGTACGAGCCAGATAATCCCCCAGGGTGTACGGAATTACAAAGTAGCCATCGGCCAATCCTTGCATCAGGGCACTGGCCCCAAGACGATTGGCTCCATGGTCTGAAAAGTTGGCTTCGCCCAAAACAAATAAACCAGGTACCGTACTCATCAGATGATAGTCCACCCACAGACCGCCCATGGTATAGTGCACCGCTGGGTAAATGCGCATGGGCTGTTGGTAGGGGTTCTCGTCGGTGATGCGTTGATACATCTGGAAAAGATTGCCATAGCGGTTTGCGATCGCATCCTCACCATCCCGCGCAATGGCATCCCGAAAATCTAGATACACTGACAGCCCCGTGGCACCCACACCACGACCGTCATCGGTCATATGCTTAGCATTGCGTGAGGCCACATCCCGAGGCACTAAATTGCCAAAGCTAGGGTAACGTTTCTCCAGGTAATAATCTCTCTCGTCTTCAGGAATCTCATTGGGCGAACGATTATCCCCTGGTTTTATCGGCACCCAAACACGGCCATCGTTCCGCAAACTCTCACTCATCAGGGTGAGTTTTGACTGATAGTCTCCTGACACTGGAATGCAGGTGGGATGAATCTGGGTATAGCAAGGGTTGGCAAAATAAGCCCCACGTTTATAACAGCGCCATGCTGCTGTCACATTAGAGTTGCGACCATTGGTAGATAGGTAAAACACATTGCCATAGCCGCCGGTACACAAGAGTACCGCATCACCCTGGTGCCGCTCTAACTCCCCAGTAATTAAATTGCGGGTAATAATTCCCCTGGCATGACCGTCAATGACAACCAAATCCAACAGCTCACGTCGGGTGAAAATTTCAATCTGGTGGGCCATTTTCATCATGGCGCTGTAGGCCCCTAGCAAGAGCTGTTGGCCCGTTTGCCCACGGGCATAGAATGTGCGCGATACTTGAGCCCCCCCAAAGGACCGATTGGCTAATAACCCACCATACTCTCGGGCAAAGGGTACGCCCTGGGCAACACAGTGATCAATAATGTGATTGCTAATCTGGGCAAGACGATACACATTCGCCTCTCGGGAGCGATAATCTCCCCCTTTGATGGTGTCGTAAAACAACCGCCAAATACTATCACCATCATTGGGATAGTTTTTAGTGGCGTTAATCCCACCTTGGGCCGCAATACTGTGGGATCTTCGAGGAGAATCTTGAATACAGAAACTTTTTACGTGGTAACCCAGTTCAGCTAATGTTGCCGCCGCTGATGCTCCTGCCAAACCCGTACCGACAATGATAATCGTATGCTTGCGTTTGTTGTTGGGATTGACCAGCTGGCAGTGGTCTTTAAAGTTGTTCCACTTGTCTTTTAAGGAACCGTGGGGAATGCGAGGGTTTAAAGGCATAAGTGTAACGATAAGGAGTCGGTTGAGGCAAAGGGTTATTGGCTATTGGTTATTGGCTATTGGGTCTTGGTTATTGGTTTTGAGTTGCTGGCTTTAAGGTTTAAGAACACAAGAAAATTAGAACTGTGAGAATCTATGGTGGTCAGGAAATTGTGGATCTGAAAATTCCAAATTCATACCTCAAAATTCAAAACTTTTTAGGTAATGAGCCCCAAATATATGGCTAAGGGTAAGACAATAAAGCCCAACGCGATGCCGATGGCTAACACAAAACTGGTCCCATACATGATGGGGCGTAGGGCGGCATTTAAGGCACCTAAGGATTGAAACGCACTCCAGATGCCGTGGCGTAGGTGACTGGCAAGCATTACCATGACGCTGATGTAGCTGACCAAGTAGAAGGGCTGCTGAAATTTTTCGATAACCAGCCGCGATAAGTCGCGGATATCTGAGCCTGGTACGGTGTAGCGCACACCAAACTTAAAGGTGAGCAGATGCCAGACTAGAAAACTGCCCAGAACCAGCCCGGTAATGATCATGGAGCGAGAACTCATAGATTGGTAACTAGGCGTTCCGGCAGATGTATAGATGGCATATCCCTGAGGTCGTGCCCGCAACCGCCCCCAAAAAATCTGTATGCCCATCCAAACGTGAATCAACACAAACCCTAACAACCCCAGCTCAATCAGCCATGTCAATGGCCCCAACTGCTCGATCAAGTGACCATATTGGTTATAGCCATCGGCGCTAACTAGCAACACGAAATTGCCCGTCATATGGATGATGACAAAGGTGACCAAGGCTAAACCACTAAGGCCAGTGATGAGCTTTTTGCCAATGGATGACTTGTAAAGGGTAAGCAGGCGGTTTGACCCAGCCGAGGGCGTAGAAGTCATAGTTGCTAATGCTGCGATTAGTTCTATTGTGTCTGGTTTACGAAAAGCCTTTGGAAGAATCGCAGGAAAAGTATAGAAGGCAAGTGGCCATGGCCCACTGCCCACTGCACCTTCCCCTGCCTAGGCCAGCGAACGACCCATTCCCTGACGAATGCCTAAAATATTTCTGCCAAGAGCCATAGTCGCTGCCATAGCTGTTTACTATAGAAAGTCTGTTGAGTTGATATGTTAATTGAGTTGGGAAATGCAGGCCATGGACTACACCCTGGTTTCAGAACTGATGGACTACACCCTGGTTTCAGAACTGGTGGGTACTGCTGTAGGCACAGCGGCATTGGTGGGTGCAGTGATGGCGAGTCGCCTGGGCAAACAGAAGGCCCAGCAAGCGACCGAGCTTTCTAAGTTGGAGGGGACAAAAACCAAGCTAACTCAACAGGTAAATCAGGCTCAGACACAAAATAAAACCTTGAATGAGGCCATGGCCCTGGCTAAGGATGCGGTCATGGGCCTGGAGCAACAGGTGAGTGAGCTGAAGGCAGAACGCGATCGCATCTCTAAAATGGCCACTGCCGCTGAAGCTAACGTGGCTCAGCTAGAAGGCAAAACAGCTCAATTAGAAGGCAAAGCGACTCAGCTAGAAAGCACAACGACTCAGCTAGAAGGTCAAGTAGCGGGTTTGACTTCAGAGAAACAGACGCTGGAGCAAACTTATAAAACGGAATGCGATCGCTCTAGAAACTTAGAACGCTCATTAAAAGCCACCCAGCAACGTCTGAATAGCCTAGAACAATCAGAGCAGCAGTTACACCAGCTACGCCAAGAGACTCAGACTCGCCAAGCTGATTTGGAAACCCAACTGGGGCAACTACAGACCCAAACCTCAACTCAGCAGCAGCAGTTGAAGGATTTAGAGACTGAAAAACGTCAGCTAGCTCAAACCGTTAAGACCTTAGAACAAAATAAGCAGCAGCTAGAGCAAACCCTGGCTAACGCCCAGACAGAAGCCACCCAAGCCCAAGCAACCGTTACCCAGCTCACGCAGCAATTAGAACAAGCCCAAGCCCAACTCACGCAGCAATTAGAACAAGCCCAAGCCCAAGCCCAAACAGAAGCGACTCAGGCCCAAGCAACCATCACTCAGCTGACTCAGCAGTTAGAACAAGCCCAAACAACCGCCCAGACAGAGCAACAACAAGCGGCAGCAACCATTCATCAGCTCACCCAGCAACTGCAACAGGCAGAAGCGGCAAGCGAGACCGCTCAGACAGAAACGACCCAAGCTCAAACAACCATAACCCAGCTCACGCAGCAGTTAAAACAAACCCAAGCAACGGCTCAGGCAGAGACAACCCAGTCCCAAGAAACGATTACCCAACTCACCCAGCAGTTAGAACAGCTAGAACACACCAGAGCAACATCTCAAACAGAAGTTACTCAGGCTCAGACAACCATTACTGAACTGACGCAACAGCTAGAGCAGGTAACCTCACAGCTAGCCCAATTCCAGGCTCAGACATCAACCCAGCAGCAACAGCTGAAGAATTTAGAGACTGAAAACAGTCAGCTAGCCCACACCGTTACAACTCTAGAACAAAATAAACGACAGCTAGAGCAGTCCCTTGCGGCTGTGCAAACTGAAGATGAGCAAGTTCAGACAGCGATCAATCAGCTAACGCAGCAACTAGAACAAACACGCGAAACATCCCAGGCGCAAATCGAAGCAGCTCAAGCAACCATTGCTGAACTCACCCAGCAACTAGCGCAAGCGCGTGAAACATCACACACAGAAACGACCCAGGCTCAATCGACCATCGACCGCCTCACCCAGCAGTTAGAACGGATAGAGCAAGCCCAGGCAACGTCTCAGATGGAAGCAACCCAGGCTCAATTGACCATCGATCAACTCACCCAACAACTAGAGCAGGTTAGAGCCGCTGCTCAAACAGAGTCTGCTCAGACTGAGACAACGATTGCTCAGCTGACTCAGCAACTAGAGCAGGTACGAGAACAGCAGGCTACGGCTATCCAGCAGCAAGAACAGATCGCCCAGCGTGAACAAACTAAGGTAGCCAGCTTGGGGCAAGAACGTGACCAGTTAAAACGTGACGTGGCAACCAGCCAGACCCAATTAGCTCAAACTCAGGCTCAGATTGCAGTATTAGAAGCAGAATTAGCCCAGGCACAGAAGTCTCTAGTAGATGCCCAGCTTTCCCATGATCGTGAAACAGCTCTACGCAATCAGCTAGAAGAACTGACCCAAGCTCATCAGCAACTGGCACAACAGACAGCTCAGAATACTCCCCAATTAAGTCGCCAGGTGGAGGAATTGACAGCAATGAATGCTCAACTGACTCAACAATTACAAGCCGCTCAGCAAACCATGACAACCCAGGCAGATCAGCTGAAAGTAACGGCTAAAGAGCAAGTGGCTATGAAAGAAGCCCTAGAGATTAGCCAAACTGTAATTGCGTCTCTCAAAAAACAACAAACCACTCCCGCACCATCGTCTGCCGTTGCGGTCCCCCCGTCTTCTCCACCTCCCGTTTCGGCAGCAACAGCCCCAACTCCCACACAGTCTAATGAACAGCCATCGGCACAAGCTGCCAGCCTCACCACAGAACCATCTCAGGACACTACAACAACCCAGGGAATAACGGGCAAAAGCTTTGTAATTACAGGCACACTCAAGGCTCTTACCTATGAGCAAGTGACCAAGCTAATTACTGATGCGGGCGGACGGCTTAATAAAATGCCCAGTGGAAAAACTGATTACATTATTGTTGGCAAAAACCCTGGCAGTAAACTCAAAAAAGCTGAAAAGTATAATACCCCGCAACTCAATGAAGCCCAGCTGCTAGCCCTGTTTGATACTGCTGATCAGTAGTGTAAAAGCAATACTACTTAGCCAAGACTTACCGGCTGAAGTTGATGCCCCATGGTTTTTATCGTTAACTTGCTGTTGACTTTCACCAGATCAATCTGATCTGGGTCAGCCTGCTTAAACAGTCGTTGAATGGGTTTAATGTAGCTAGAAAACATGAGTGTTTCTGGAGATGTGAGGTGCAAGTAAATCTCTTCACTAAGCCACTGAATCCCATACTGCACAAATTGCCAGCTAACTTTGGAACATGGGAAGACTAAAAGACATAGAGGCAGAAGCTCATTTTTAATAACCGATATATTGCCCTCCAGCAAAGAGAGCCAGATGTAGGTTTGAAACATGCTCAGATCGCGAACACTGGAGGTTTGCACCGGATCTGACTGGATGCAACCCTGACGACTAACATGATTTGGAAAAGTGCGTAATGCTCGATGATAAACCGCACTGGCAATAGGTTCCGTCAGGGGCAACATTTTGGTCACAAGTGCTGCTGCCGGGCTGTTGGATGAATGGTTACCTGCTGCTATGCATACGCGCTGCCAAGGCATACACAGCAATTCTTCAGTCAGTTGCAAATATGGAGAGAGCCAGATGCGCTCATAAACATCTAAACGACTTAAGATCCGTTGTCGAGATAGATGAATCTGTGTACTTAAAAAGCCAATGGCACGAAGATTGGTAGATGTTGAAATCAGAGATTGTAAACCCTTGAGCAACGGCGCTAATCCTTGCATCAATTGATGAAACTTGGGCAGTATCTGAAGTGCAACTACCTGTTTACTATCAGTAGTGTGCAAATGGTGCAAGACCGGGGCAAATACAAAATCTCTCACATAGGCTTCCATTAAGTATTGATAGATAGCCACTATCTGATGAGTGATTTTTTGAGCTTCAAGAATTTGCAATGGCATATGGCTATCCATCATCAGATGTTGCGCCCTTAACCCTGACATTGTGCAGTGGGCTGTTAGGTTTCCCAAAACTTTTCTACGGGTTTCTTGACGGGCTTCGGCTGACACGGCAACAGCAAGACGTGCCTTCACATGGCTATGTGCTTGCAAAGAGATTAATCCCAGCTTGGGCAGATAGCGGATCAGCCAAATTTTAAGTAGGTCAATATTCAGTTTTTCTGAAGCTGGCGGGGAATCACAGGGTATCTCAACCATGACTATTCATCAAAAAACTATAAGGAAAAACTCGTTTTCCAATCACCAAAAGCGACTCCGATAGTTTTTACCATCCTCAATACAATACTGAGTGTTTTTTTGATGTTAGCCATAGGAATACGCTGTGTTAAAGATTACGAATCTTACAGCTATACTAATCGTAGAAATCCTGATAGTGCAAGACAAAAACAGGGTCAAATCACTCGGTATTTAGATATCTCTCTAAAGATGAGAAATATAAGACAAAAGACTGCGTTTAATGAGAAGAATGAGAGGGAATGAAATTATTTAAAAACAGAGATCTAAATAACATATCGGCCAAAAATGAAGAGATAGCATATTGCACAATAGGAGTTTGAGATTACTCTCTCTATTGTTAGTAAATTCTGTGGGGCTTGGTTAGCTATCTTACTCCCGAACACTCTATTCAGATGTGTTCTATTGAACCGTTCAATTAGTTGAACGGAAACTTATGGAGTTTATTTTAAATGCATTGACTTATCTATTGACTTATACGAAATTCTGACTAGTAACGCCCGATACCGAAGGGCATCCCTAAGGCATTGCCCCTACAGGATTGTCCATTTTTAATCAGGGTGAATAAATTCGGATTTGGTATGACATTAATGGGCCTCTAAAAAACTAGCCCTGTCTTTTCATGACCAATGAAGAGACAGGGCTGTAGTTTAAAGCTATTAATCATTAGCGGCTGGGCCACCAAAGCAATAGTTTTAGTCTTGAATGGTCACGGACACTATCTTATCGCCACCCTTAATGGCATTAACAACATCAATATCTGTGGTTTTACCAAAGACTGTGTGAACTCCATCCAGGTGAGGTTGAGGAGAATGGCATATGAAGAACTGACTACCTCCTGTATCACGACCGGCATGGGCCATGGATAGACTGCCTGCCTCGTGCTTGTTAGGGTTGATTTCACACTTGATTTTATAGCCAGGGCCACCAGTCCCAGTACCATTGGGACAACCGCCCTGAATCATAAAGTTGGGGATGACGCGGTGGAAATTGAGCCCGTCGTAGAATCCGTCTTTGGCAAGTTTGACAAAGTTTGCAACTGTATTGGGAGCATCGTTATCGAAAAAGTCGATATTGATAGTTCCCTTCGCGGTTTCCATGATTGCTTTAGTCATGCAGGCATCCTCGTATAGCAAAGCGGGTTAAAACCTTTGCCTATGATGGCAGCAAGCGTAGTTTGGCTCAAGCTGAGTTGCAGATATCTTATCGACGACGTTTGGTTTTGTTAGTTTTTTTAGCTTTTGGCGCAGGTTTCTTGCTGCCTTTAAAGCGATTGAGGGCGGCACTGGCAGCAGCTACAACACGGCTGTCAGTATCTCTAAGTGCCTGCCGCAGAAAGGGAATTGCCTTGATGGAACCAGATTCTTGAAGGGCTGTAATGGCTGCTAGACGAACATCAGCATCGACATCTTTGGTGAGCTTGCCAAGCTGGGGGACAGCGCGAATAGCTTCCTTACGATTGAGGGCGGCGGTTTTACCTAGTTCAGCTGCGGTTTGAGTCAGTTGGGTATTCTGGCTGGCGTTGGGCTGGCCAGGTGCAGTCGTTGTCTCAACCGAGGTTGTGGCCACTGTCTCTGGGGGGGTAGCGGGTTCAGATGTGGCTCCAGGTGGATTGTTGCTCTCTGCCCAGGGATCTGGAATGGGTGTAAAGGTTTGTTCTGGAATGGGTTGAGTGGCTTCAATTGGGGGCGCTGAAACCTCGTTGACTGCATCTGCCGTCGTTTCTGGCACTGCATTGGTTTCTTCTTGAAAGCCAATGCCGGTCAATGCTGCAATACGCGCTTCGTATTCGGCGTCTAGCTCGGTGAGTTGTTCTTCATGGGTGTCTTGGTAACGCTCAATTTTGGCGGCCAATTGCTGTTCGTAGTCAGCGGCCATTTTTTCCAGGGCTGCATTTAAATCTTGGGCATGATCTTCCTGGATGCGGTTCAAGCGATTAATGGATTGCTGTAAGGCATTATCCTGGCGACGAATAATGCGTTGCATTAAGAAGGCGGTTACACCCGAACCGATCCCCAATCCAATTAATACGCCTATCCCTGCTTGCGTCGCCATAACAGCGCTTCCTCATGTAGGTTCACTTTCTAAATCAGATGGATTATCCCCTAAAATCAGATGGATTATCCCCTATGATGCCAAAGTTTGACATCGGTAATGGCCATTAGGTACACCCACTGGTAATGTATTACACCTCGTTACACTATTGACTGCAGAATTGCTGAATGTGTTCTGCTTCAAATAATTTGCATTACCGTGTAGATATTGTTGATTTGATGAGGGAGCTTATTATCTTTGACTGAGGCACTTAGATTGGATACATCAGGAAATAGTGTAGATGCGATCGCAACGGAACAAATAGACGAAAAGGCATTAGAGCTGGCGACAGCCATTGCCAATGCCGCCGATGACCGGAAAGCAGAGGATATTTCTATCCTACAGGTGGGCGATGCGTCCTATCTAGCTGATTACTTTGTAATTGCCACTGGGTTTACCAATGTCCAGGTTCGTGCGATTGCCCGCTCCATTGAGTCCACCATCGAAACGGACCATGGCCGCTCTCCTCTACGTACAGAGGGCGTTGAAGAAGGGAAATGGGTGATTTATGACTACGGTGACGTCATTGCCCACATTTTTCAGCCACGTGAGCGCGAATATTACGATCTTGAGGCATTCTGGGGCCACGTTAAGCGCATTGAGTTTATTCCTACGCCCTCCCCTGGCATGGGGCAATAGGCCAAAGCGAGTGCTTATCCTATGATGAAGTTATTAAAACGTAACCATTGGCCATGAAACGCTCTGCACCACGCTGTCCTGTTCCTGCTGAGCAGCTGCCTATTCGAGAATATGAGGAAATGCGGGAGTCCTGGTTTTATAGCTGGGGTGCCCGTAGTTTGCGTGGTTACACCGTCCCTGTTCTAGTGGTTTGGGGGCTCAGTTGGTTAGTCTCCGCACCGATTGCCGCTGCCAGTTTTGCTCCAACCAAATTTTTGACTCAGTTTTTGGTGAGTGCCTCATTGGGAGCTTTGGTGATACCAACGCTAACGTTGCTACAGCTTTATGTGGGTTGGTCCCATGTGGGTCATCGCTTGCAAATCAGGGACCTGCCCTACGAAGAGTCGGGTTGGTATGACGGTCAGATATGGACTAAGCCTGATGATGTATTCAATCGCGATTGCCTGATCGTGGATTACCAGGTGAAACCAATCTTAAGTCGCCTGAGAAAAACCTTTGGTATCATAGCCAGCTGCCTGGCAACCAGTATTCTGGGGTGGTCGCTCCTCTAACTATTTTCCTGTTTTGCCAAGATAAGTCAGGTATTCAGTTTTTATCGGTGTATTCTGATCCCGGTTCAGATGGTCCGGTATCTTTGTATATCTTATATATCGTCATTTTCTAGCTGTTTCAATCAAAATTTATGCCTAGGCCAAGCCGTATCTCCACTACTCCATTGGCAGTCCAACTGTTGAGAGAAGGGATTGTCGAGTCTGTTCATCAGGTCCACGCGGCAGTGGCTGATAGTCGCGGGAGACTACTATCAGGAGCTGGTGATGCAGATAATGCCAGCTTTATACGTTCTGCCCTGAAGCCCTTCCAAGCGATGGCTATTGCATCTACAGGGGCTTTGGATGCGTTTAAGCTTACTGACAAAGATTTGGCCATTATCTGTGGTTCTCACCAAGGCCTGACCCACCAGGCCCGGCAAGTATTTGGCATTTTGTGGCGTGCTGATTTAGAACCTACGTGTTTACGATGTCCGGTGCCCGATGGCAAGAAGAGCCCGTTGGAACACAACTGTTCAGGTAAGCATGCTGGCATGCTGGCATGCTGTAAACAGCAAGGATGGGAACTCAATACCTATCTGAACCGCAATCATCCTTTGCAACAGCTGATTCTCAATCGCTTTGCCAGTTTATTGGGAATGCCATCTGACGAGTTTATTTGCGCCCACGATGACTGTGGTGCTCCCACCTATTTCATGCAGCTGCGACAAATGGCAACGCTGTATGCCAAATTGGCGTCAGGAGAAAACCTGGAGATGGAGCGAGTTGTGCGAGCCATGACACACCATCCGGAGATGGTATCAGGCCCCGGCGGATTTGATACGGAATTAATGTGCTTGACCCATGGCGAAATTCTCAGTAAGTCTGGGGCAGAAGGGATTCAATGTATGAGTCGAGTAGGGGAAGGCTTGGGGGTAGCCCTGAAGGTCGTGGATGGCTCTAAGCGGGCTAAATATGCAGCGGCTCTCCATGTTTTACGACAGTTGGGATGGATTTCTCCAGATATTGCCGACACGATGGCCGAAACCTATTTAAATTTGAGCGACTACAAGCGGCTCGATATGGTTGGTGAAATTGACCTTGTTTAGTTTCTTGAAAAGCCTACTGTCATGGGCTTTTGGCAGAATTAGATATGAAAAAATCTGGGGATCAAAAATTAATGGCAAAAAAGTATTGCACTTTACACAACCCATAGCTATAGTAGTAAAGCGCTGACGCGGGGTAGAGCAGTCTGGTAGCTCGTCGGGCTCATAACCCGAAGGTCGTTGGTTCAAATCCGGCCCCCGCCACTTAAGAAAAAATAAGGTTCGAAGTTTAACTTCGAACCTTATTTTTTTGTGTATCTCATCTAATTTCCTTAGTGTTTGAGACAACCTGTGGGCTTGGCCAGAAATGTTAACTTAAGTAAAGTATTTGCTTTGCTGTTGTTTGTTATGACCCTTTCGTTTGTCCGTCGTTGTATTTACCGTCTGGCTTTGTCGGTGCTCTTGGTGGGGGTGCTGATTTTAGGGCCATCATTACCGGCCCAAGCTCTCGGTGGTGAACAAGTACCGTTGGGGGAGCCTGCTCCTGCCTTTACGCTCCCCACAAATGTAGGCGATGGGGAAATTTCCCTAACAGATTACTTGGGACAGTGGGTTGTTCTTTATTTCTACCCCAAGGACTTTACCCCTGGTTGCACGTTGGAAGCACAACGCTTTCAGCGAGATTTACCAGAGTTTATTGAGCGCAAGACCCAGGTTATTGGTGTCAGTGCTGACGATGTGGATAGCCATGCTGAATTTTGTGATTCCGAAGGCTTAAAGTTTCCCTTACTGGCAGATACTGATGGTGCGGTGAGCCGTGCCTATGGGTCTTGGATGAAACCCATGTCGATGCGCCATACTTATCTAATTGATCCGGATGGGACCATGCGCGAGCGTTTTCTCGGTGTGCGCCCGGCAATTCATAGCCAAGAAGTCCTGGCCCGATTGGACGAACTCCAGGCCTAATAATCGTGTGGGGACGTTCCATGGAACGTCCCCACACGATTTGGGGTATGGCTTTACGATTTGGACAACCCACGATTGGGTGATAGGCCTTAAAAAATGGTCTTGAGGTATTCGCGGCGCATGGTTGCGATCGCATCAATCGAAATTCCCTTAGGACAGACCGCCTGACATTCTCCGTGGTTAGAGCAATCACCAAAGCCTTCGGCTGTCATTTGTTCAGTCATGTTGATGACACGCTGACGGCGTTCGGGATGTCCCTGGGGAAGTAAAGACAGATGAGCCACCTTCGCCGCAGTAAATAGGGCGGCAGACGCATTGGGGCAAGCCGCTACACAGGCTCCACAGCCAATACAAGTGGCATAATCAAAGGCAGTTTGCGCTTTACCAGGGGCAACAGGAAGGCTATTAGCTTCAGGCGCAGACCCGGTTTTTACAGATACAAAGCCCCCGGCTGCCATGATCCGGTCCAACGCACTGCGATCTACCACTAAGTCTTTAACAACTGGGAATGCCTGAGCCCTCCAAGGCTCGATGACGATGGTATCCCCATCTTTGAAGTTACGCATATACAGTTGGCAAGTAGCCGTACGCAGCTCTGGTCCATGGGCCTGACCATTGATCATTAGGTCACAAGAGCCACAAATTCCCTCTCTACAATCGTGATCAAACTCCACCGGCTCTTGCCCCGAGGCTGTGAGCTGTTCATTGAGTAAATCAAGTAATTCTAGAAAGGACATATCGGGGGATACGCCTGAAAGGCGATAGTCCTCTATATGCCCTGATTGATCAGGAGCTGCCTGTCGCCAAACCTTAAGCTTTAGCTGCATTGTTCGTCATTGTTTTATCGATGGAATACATAGCCCTGAGATCTACGGTGCCGCTCAGAACTTATAGCTTGGCGCACATAGCTGTTGCTAGACACAAGGCAGATTTGTTTGCCAACAGTTCAATAGTACGCCCAGGGCTTCATGACTGCCACAACTATTATGTAATCCGACATTAGGCTGAAAAAAATAGTACTTAATATCTTTTGTTGGACTACCTCTTGTTTTTCAAGTCCGCAATTTTTCAGAATAGTTGACTACAAGTTTAAGTAAACACTCATCAAATTTCCTTGTTGTTACTGGCGTTTTTGTTATGACTCTCCTTTAGGGTATACATACAGGATTTAAAGATGTTTAGAGACCATAAATTGACTGAGCTAAGGTAATCTTGTCATGATGAATCGCGTTTGTTTGATGGCGGCAACAACTGCCATATTGACATTCTTTAAGGCACAAGTAGCTTTTGCTCACACTGTTTCCTATGACTTCACTGTAGATGTTACATCCGGCCCCCTCGCAGGAGAGCGCTATATAGGGTTAACATCCGTTGATGTCACGAATTTACTGAAAGAGAGTTACGAAACGGTTCGGCCTACGTCAATTATCTTTGATTTTGGTGGCATCACATTTACTGATGACAATGATGTTTTAGATATTGATGCCAACTCTCCAAAAGTCAACTTTCAAGATGGCCAGTTTATGGGTATCACCTATATCGTTTCTCGTTTAGGTAATAACCCTGCGGAAATTCCGCTTATTAACGATGTCGCAGTGGATGGATTTGCGATTGACAACAATGAATTTGGATATGTTGTGGGGGCAAATCTTTACCGAGGAGATACTGTTAATCATGCATTGCCCCACAACTCGACTAGTCCAAATAGGCAGTCGGTGCCAGAGCCGTCTGTTTGGTTAGGCTTTGCCACAGTGGGCTGTGGCTGCTGGCTAACGCGCCGTCTAGGTTAGCAACACCCCCCTCCGTCATAGAACCAGGTGGATGGGGTTAAAACAATCTCATTAGGGAACTTGCTGGCCAGGTTAGCTGCAGTTTTATCGCATACTGCCAGGGGAATGCCTGGCTGCATGATATGTCCGGACTGATCGTCAAGGTACTCTTCTGTGCCAGCATAGACAGCTGTTTTGCCAGTAAAGACACAGGCTCCATCAGGAGGAAGGGGAACCTTGAACGCAACTGAGTCTAAGCTTTCTAGCAATAGGGGTTGATCTAGGTTGTAGGTTTCTTTACCCAGTAGACGGTAGGGGCGACGGGCTCGGATTTCCACCTGGCCAAAACCCGTGTCAATTAAGGCCTGAATATACTCGTTATAGGTGAGGGCTCCCGACAGGCATAGAGCCCGCAACCGTTCGTCTGCTTGCAAGTGGGGGGGGATTGGGCGGGTGGCAATGGGATCACTCATGACCAAACGACCGCCAGGTTTAATCACTCGATAGGCTTCTTTTAGAGCCCGTACTAGATCCGCCGGTTCAAAAATGTTGAACAGACAGTTCTGTGCCATCACATCGACGGAATTGTCGGGGATGGGCAAATCGAATGCATCACCTTTACGAATGTCGACAAAGCTGGGGTCAAACCAGTCGTTTTCTTCGGCAGCGATGGCTAGATTGCGCTGGGCTGCATCCCTCATCGCATCTACAGGATCCACAGCAATGACCCCCTGGGGCCGCCGTGAAAAATAGGCAAATTGTAAGGCTTCAATGCCACCACCAACGCCAACATAGAGCACGGTAGGGTCACCTGATAATTCGGACGGATGGACGGTTGTACCGCAACCGTAGTTCATTTCCTGCATCAGGGTAGGAACATTTAAGTCCGGTAGCTGCAATGGGGTGCTCTGAACACAGCACAGTCCTACCATGGGGTCTTCGGCCACGTCACTATAGAACTTAGCTGTGGTTTCAAGGTAGCTCATGTAATTCTCCTAGAAGAAAACGAAGGGGTGAGATAGAGGTCTGATTTTAGGCGGTTAGGCTGCTGTTATTAACGCCTACACAGCTGAAAATCTCCTGAAAATCGGCTGAACCTGTCGTGATGGCTTTGGATCATGCCATAGATTGTCTAATTTCTCTAATCTTGAAATGGTTAATAGAGAGAGGGGGGCTGTTGACTAATTTCTAATTCGAAGCAGTGAAATCCTTCAGGGTGTTGCCAGTTTTCGTTATTGGCATTGGCTAACTTGTGGGTGCTGCTATCGGTGGCAAAATTAGCGCAGAGCTGGTATAGACTCTCGTCAACTTTGCTATAGCCATAGGGCTCTTGAGTAATGGGATCTTGACGCTGATCATCCGGGTTTAGGGTGTCGGGTAGGACGTATTCTTCCTGGTCTTGATTTTGCCAATAAAGGGTATTTGCGATCGCATTCAAATCTTCCAATCGCTGTCGGTCACTCATGATCAGACGCTGCTGACCTGGTGTGCCCAACACCCAAAAACCAGCCGCTGCACCAGCAGCGACAGCCACAGTAGCGAGGGTGGCAAAGGTACGATCAAATGCTGAATGGTTCATAGTTTGCAAAGCGAGGTGGGCATAGCCCATCTGACGGTAGACGTTGAGTTAAATCTGAGCTGGACGTCGTTGAACCCATTGGTAGTAATATGCTAAGACGCTGCCGTCAATGACTAAAATAACCAGCACTTTGAGCAAAAACCGTGGAGTTAATTCGCCGCGCAAAAACGAAGTGAGAAACGCCATTAAGGTACCGATGCCCACCAATGCAACGATGAGTAGGGCAATATAGGTGAGCCATTTGCGGACACCGGAGTAGGTTTTTTCGCGATATACAGACAGGTCCTTGAGAATTCTGCGCATCAATAGCAGATATACCGGATAGGCCACCAACAGACGGGCTAGACAAAAGGCCACCTGAAACGATGAGTCGCCATAGGAACGGCTTAAGGGATCTGGGATGACGTGATTGATCAAAATAAACCCAATTTCTCCCAGTGCTTGGGTCCAAATTCCTAACGTGACAAACGAAAGCAGATAGATAAAGGCATCTCGCGCTGCTTCCCCTTGACCACCCGAGGGCGCAGGAATGGGCATGCCCACGAATTCTTCATAGACGACAAAATAGGCACGCTCAATCTCTCTTTGGGGCCAACCAAAATTGCGTAGTAGGCTACTAATAAACTCATCGGAGGCTCCCCGACTGCGAGCGGCTGCGATAAAATTTACCAGCTCTGAACGATTTTTAGGCTGGTTTAATGGGGTCTGAGGAGAGTTATCGGATATATCGTTAGATGGATCTTGGGCCATGGACACTCTAAATTAGCCTTTGATTCCGTTTACGCTAGCATCGCCATTGGAGCCTGTGACGGAAGTGAGGATATTTCTTAGTAATTGTCTCTGGAGTAATTGTCTCTGGAGTAATTGTCTCTGAAGGAATTGTGCCTAGTGCTTTTGGTGAGGGCTACGGGCTCCAGGCCATGGCCCTGGTGAGCTTTGGGGCAAGTCAAAAATATGTTGCTGTTGGTCATAAATGACCAACCCCCGCGCCTGATAATTTTTTAGGGCATGGGGACCATCAATGGAGTTGGTATGCACCCAGACCCGTGTTGAGGTGAGTTCCCAGGCTGTTTTGAGAGCCAGGGTTAGAAGATAGCCCCCGTGGCCTTGACCAATAAATTGAGGCAAGAGACCAAAATACTCAATTTTGGCACTGAGATCGGGTTGTTTTGACAGCTCAAAGTAGCCTGCTGGTACACCGTTGACATAGCCAACCCAGACACAAACGGACTCTTGGTTGAGATAATCGGCCCACTGTTGGTAGGTCCAACGCAGGCGGTCCATCCAGTACCATGATCCTCCCACTGCGGTGTAAAGGAATCGTTGGAATTCTGGACATGGGACAACAGCTTCTGTCAGGGTGATGTGCGTGGGCGAGGCAGGGTTAATCTGACTCACGGACAGCATTTCTAGATAGGTGGTGGTGACCTCTAGTCTTGACATAAATGGGTGAAGAGACGTTGCAGGCAACGTCTATACATGGGCTAATAGATCTAATTTTATTACTGGCGCAAGGTTGTAAGTTTGTTTTTTAGACTGTCAGCCTGTCTAATTAAATCAGTTTGAGACAGTTCTGACTGGTCTCCCGAACTCAGCCACTTTAGCTGTACAGTGTTCGCTTCAGCTTCGGCGTCCCCCAGAATCAAACAGCCAATAGCGCCGCTGCGATCAGCCCGCTTAAACTGTTTACCAAAGGCACTAGCACTCAAGTCGATTTCTACCGAAAATCCTGCATGGCGAAGCTTCTGAGCAAGGACTGTAGTCGCAGGCTCTGCTTTTTCACCCCGGGAAACGATGTAGAAATCTAAGGCAGGGACCGGTGTACTTTGCAGTTGCTGAAGCAGAATGGTGAGTCGTTCTAAACCAATGGCAAAGCCAATGGCCGGAACATCTGGGCCGCCCAATTGTTGGACTAAACCATCATAGCGACCACCACCGCAGACTGTAGCCTGGGCTCCAAGATCCGCTGACATAATTTCAAAGGCAGTGTGGGTGTAGTAGTCGAGACCTCGCACTAACCGAGGATTAATAGTGAAGTCAATGCCCAGGGCACTGAGCTGCTGTTGCACCTGGTTAAAGTGACGCTGGGAATCATCACTCAGATGATCCAGCAAACTGGGGGCATCGTTGACAATTTCCTGGGTGCGACTGTCTTTACTATCCAGAATACGCAGGGGGTTTCGCGTTAGGCGAGCTTGGGAATCACCGTCAAGTTCATCTCTGTAAGGGGTGAGGTAGTTCACTAAAGCATCGCGATAGACTTGGCGATCGGCTCCGCTACCGACTGAGTTGAGATCCAAGGTCAGAGACTTTAAACCCAGGCTTTGGAGGATGTCGGTTGCGATCGCAATTACCTCCACATCCGCCCGTGGATCGCGACTACCCAAAATTTCTACATCTAGCTGATGAAACTGTCGCTGCCGCCCTTTTTGAGGACGCTCATAACGAAAGGCTGGCCCCGTATGCCATAGACGCTGTACACCGCCGCTTGCGTACAACTTATTACCAATAAAGGCCCGCACAAGACCAGCAGTAATTTCTGGCCGCAGTGTAATGGAACGTCCCCCCCGATCTTCAAAGGAGTACATTTCCTTACCAACGACATCGGTGGCCTCACCAATGCCCCGAGCAAACAACTCTGTTTGCTCAAACATGGGTGGGCGAATTTCTCGATAGGCAGCGCGATTGAGAATATCACGAGCTACTGATTCCACATGCTGCCACACCGTTACCTCATCGGGCAGAATGTCACGGGTACCTCGCAGTGCCTGGATATTGCTCATTAGTGAACTGTTAAAAATTTGCAGTGGGCATTGCCCACCCTATCAAATGATCGCCAGCTTAAACTTTATCCACAACCAGAATTAGATTTTTCTGCAGAAAAGACCACAGATGGCAACTTTGGTTTAAGACACTAGCTCCTGCTGGCCATTGGAGAGATGCTGATCATTATGACCATTAGTAGTGGGCAGGTTGCAACAGTTAACGTCATCGATACAGACCTTGCCCCATTTCAGAGCCCAACGGACCAATGCCACCCGATTACCGGTGGCTGTTTTATTTAGAACATTACTGATGTGGTTATCAACGGTGCGCTTACTAATATCAAGCTCAGTTGAGATTTCTTGATTAGTTAAGCCAGCGGCAACCAGCTCAACAATCTGCAATTCCCGTTCTGACAAGGGAGTTTGCTCTTTTTCCTGGGAAGATTGGCTGGCTGACATGGAAGTACCCTTCACTCACTGCGTATATATGCTTAGTGCTTATTACATCATAACCATTTTTAAGATGAGGCGTGTTTGTTAGCTTTTTTACTTAATCTGCCCCATTTGTAACGGCCTGAGCAGAGATCTAAAATAAACTTGGAAAACTCTAGACATCCAGATATCTAACGTCTATCCAGCAATTGCCCAGCCCATTTCCATAGCCCGGTCAACCGACGACCGAGATTGAGCAATTCGGGGGCAACAGTGTCGCTTTCCACCAGCGGTGTGAATTGTTCCTGTAGTAGCTCCCTCAATCGGTTGCTAGTCAGGGGGCGATTCAGGCGACCCCGTTGAGCAATGGAAATAGAACCCGTTTCTTCAGAAACGACTATACACAGGCAATTTTCAATGCGTTCAGTAATCCCCATGGCTGCCCTGTGGCGAGTCCCCAACTGTCTTGAGGCAATTCTTTCTGAAATGGGCAGAATGACCCCGGCGGCTACAATCCGAGAAGCACGGATGAGAATGGCACCGTCATGGAGCAAGGTACTGGTTTGGAAAATAGTCTGAATCAGTTCCTTGGATAGATCGGCGTTCAGCCGTACTCCAGGAACCGAGAAATCATTTTCATCAATGGGGGGGCCAAGTTCTAAAATCATCAGCGCTCCCGTACGTTTTTGAGAGAGTTCCCGAACGGCATCCACCAGTTCATCAATCACACCGTCTGGCCTGGATGTGGGGCGACTGGTGGGAGAAAACAGCTGAATAAGTTCGCCCCGTCCCAAAAGTTCTAAAAATCGACGAATTTCTGCTTGTAGCATCAGGGCCATGGCCACAGCGGCCCCAAAGGATAAATTAGTCAGCACAAAACCAAGCAGCGATAGCTTTAGCGCATGGCTAAGAACGGCTGCCAGCATCAGCACAATCAGTCCTCGAATCATCCATAGGTTACGGCGCTCGCCAATAACCACCAGCATTAGGTAGATGAGAACGAGAACAAGGGCAATATCGATGATATGGATGAACAGACCTAGCAAATGTCAGCCCCAACCTGGGTTTTCAATATAAGGATCTAAATAGTGCGTTAGACATTGCGTTAGACGCTCGGCTTTAGCATTCAAACCGTTCTTCTAATCACGGTAGCGGGGGCTACGTATCCTGCATATCGCTTTGAGAAGGACCCTGGTTGTTGGCCTGCCAAGGTAACCAACGCTTCCTCTAATTGCATTTACGAGATGCCACGGCAGATCTCAGGATGCACCCAGTTCAAAAATCAGGATTTACAGGATAAGACGCCACAGATAGCGTTAATAACTGTGGACGATTCATTGCTAAAGCGGCGGCTACTGTAAAGACTACCCAAGATGGCCCGCAGCATGTATCTTGGCTTCTATTCTAGGCAACAGCTCCATTGACCGCCAGATAGCCAAGCTCAGCTCCTCAAATAGCTGGGGAGACGGTCGTAGCGGATTAAGTCTGCATCGGTTTCTCGCTCTACTATTAATGAGGCCTCACCGTTTTGCACCAATACGGCTGCTGGTCGAGGAACGCGATTGTAGTTGGAGGCCATGCTGTAGTTGTAAGCTCCAGTGGCGGGAATAGCGACGATGTCGCCCGCCACTAAAACAGGCAGCTGGGCATCGTGAATCAGCACATCTCCCGATTCGCAGTGTTTACCTGCCAAGGTAACGGTTTCACTGAGGGGGGCTGACATTTTGTTAGCCGCTAACACTCGGTAAAGCGACTGATAAGTAATCGGACGAGGATTGTCAGACATACCGCCATCTACCGCAGCATAGGCACGAATACCGGGGACAGTCTTCTGGCCACCGATGGTATAAGCGGTGATACAAGCTGTGCCAATGAGAGAACGTCCTGGCTCGCAGATTAATTTGGGTAAAGCCACATTGGCCTCTTGGCAAGCTTTGATCATGTTTTCGCAAACGACCTGTGCCCAATCAGTAATGCTGGGTGGATCGTCGGTTTCGGTGTAGCGAATGCCAAGGCCACCCCCCACATCGAGTTCACTAATGGGTAAACCATGGCGTTTTGCTGCTTCCATCCAAGTTACAAGGACAGCAGATAAATCTTCATGGGGCTGTAGCTCAAAAATTTGAGAGCCGATATGGGCATGCAGACCAACACAAACTAATGATGACTGCTGAGCTACGAAGGTAAAGACTTCTTCTAATTGATCGGGATCAAAGCCAAACTTGCTATCGATGTGTCCGGTGCGAATATAGTCGTGGGTGTGGCATTCAATGCCTGGTGTGATTCGTAGCAGAATAGTTGCGGGGGTTTGCGGACTGGCTAGCGCGCTGAGGGTTTTAAGCTCATGCCAGTTATCGACAACAATGCGGCAGCCTGCGTCAATGCCTCGTTGCAGCTCACCGTGGGATTTGTTGTTACCGTGAAAGTAAAGCTTATCTGGATTAACGCCAGCTGTTAGCGCCGTTAGGAGTTCCCCCCCTGATACCACATCCACGGCTAGGCCCTCTTGGGTTGCGATCGCACACACCGCCAAACAGTTCCATGCCTTTGAGGCGTACATCACTAGAGCCTCTCCCGGATAGTATTGGTCAAATGCCTGACGATACTGCTGACATGCCGTTCGCAGCGTCACTTCATCAAGAATGTATAACGGAGAGCCAAACTCCTTAACTAGCTCGACGACATCACACCCGCCAACTTGCAGATGATCCTGTTCATTCACCTGAACACTGAGGGGTAAAAGCCGCTGATTGGGTGAGTCAGACCCGTTAGTCTCCAGGTAGTCAAGGCTAGAACGAGTGGTTTGATTTGCAGAAGGAAGTGTGGAAACCATAGCTATTGTCAGAGGTTGTCAGCGGGTGAAATCACCCAATGCAAGCTTCCAGTGTACAATTCGTCACCGATCACCCTCTGGCTTCTTCTGAGAAAGTATCTATTTACCTGGACCTTTTCATACGCGTGATGACAACACTGACCTACCAAGTTTTGACCGATGAGTTGCTGCCTGCTGTATTGCGGCTCGATCAGGTTTGTCTGGGGGGGCTGTGGACTGAAGCTGGCTACCGACGCGAAATTGACAGTCCCAATAGCGATCTACTTGTACTTTTGGCCAATCAAGATGTAATTGGTCTAGGCTGTCTATGGGCCATTCTAGATGAAGCCCATATCACTACATTAGCCATTCATCCCGATTATCACCGCCAATACTTAGGACAGCTCTTGCTCATTCAGCTGCTACAACTGGCACGTCAACGCGAACTCACCCATGCCACGTTAGAAGTGCGAGCGTCTAATCAAAAAGCCCTGAGTCTGTATCAAAAATTTGGCTTTCGCACAGCCGGACAACGTAAGCGATATTACCAGGATGGCGAAAATGCCCTCATTTTATGGCGCAGCCATTTGCAAAACCCTGAGTTTCTACAACAGCTAGAGCATTTGGAACTTGAATGCACAGAAACATTTCGTCAGCATCAATACCAATGGCACCCATGTAACAATCACTAATTAATACGTATTAAATATTTATGTGCGTAATGCCACGGAAAATCTGTGGAGTAAAATCTCTAAATTCAAGGCGTTTGCCCCCTAAACAAAGGCCCTGTCAGGCTTAAATCTTGGTTAAGGATGTCAGTAATCGGTGGTACACGATGTAACGAGCGCGACCAAGGACAATGCCGCCTGACTTCACTCCCAGATCTACCCAAAAATTGTTTAAGTGAGTCTTTTTTTAGCGCTAGATCCATTGCAAGTCGTGAATACCGGCACAGTTTCAGCAAAAATGGCTGTGCTAGAATCATGGCAACTCCGCACAAGCCAGGTGATGAAAAGCCGCCATGTTTGAACGCTTTACAGAAAAAGCCATTAAGGTGATCATGCTCGCCCAGGAAGAGGCTCGCCGACTGGGCCATAACTTTGTGGGAACTGAGCAAATCCTCCTCGGTCTCATCGGTGAAGGTACCGGTGTGGCCGCCAAAGTTCTGAAGTCCATGGGGGTAAATCTCAAAGATGCTCGGATCGAGGTCGAAAAGATTATCGGTCGCGGTTCCGGGTTCGTCGCCGTAGAAATTCCCTTCACACCACGTGCTAAGCGGGTGTTAGAGCTGTCCCTGGAAGAGGCCCGTCAGCTAGGCCATAACTATATTGGTACTGAGCATCTGCTCCTTGGCCTAATTCGCGAAGGCGAAGGCGTGGCTGCCCGTGTACTAGAAAACCTTGGTGTCGACCTGTCTAAGGTTCGTACCCAGGTGATTCGTATGTTAGGTGAGACCGCTGAGGTCTCCACTGGTGGTAGTCAAGGTCGAACGAAGACGCCCACCCTGGATGAATTTGGCTCTAACCTGACTCAGATGGCCTCAGAGGGCAAGCTTGACCCTGTGGTTGGCCGTCAAAAAGAAATTGAACGTGTTATTCAGATTCTAGGCCGTCGTACCAAAAATAACCCTGTCCTCATTGGTGAGCCAGGTGTGGGTAAAACTGCAATTGCCGAGGGTTTGGCCCAACGCATTGCCAACGGTGATGTCCCCGATATCCTTGAAGAAAAGCGGGTTGTCACCCTGGATATTGGTCTGTTAGTGGCAGGAACCAAGTATCGCGGTGAATTTGAAGAGCGCCTGAAAAAAATCATGGATGAAATTCGCTCAGCTGCGAATGTCATCCTAGTAATCGATGAGGTTCATACCCTGATCGGTGCGGGTGCTGCTGAGGGCGCTATTGATGCTGCTAACATCCTCAAACCTGCCCTGGCTCGGGGTGAGTTACAGTGCATCGGTGCCACCACCCTGGATGAGTATCGTAAGCACATTGAGCGAGATGCTGCCCTAGAGCGTCGTTTTCAGCCTGTGATGGTGGGTGAGCCCAGCGTTGAGGAAACCATCGAAATTCTGCACGGTCTACGCGATCGCTACGAACAGCATCATAAGCTCAAGATTCTTGATGAGTCCTTGGAAGCTGCGGCCAAGCTGGCGGATCGTTATATCTCTGACCGTTTCCTTCCCGATAAAGCCATTGACTTAATTGACGAGGCAGGCTCTCGGGTACGACTGATTAATTCCCAGCTTCCCCCGGCTGCTAAGGAGCTAGACCGAGAGCTTCGCAGTGTTCTAAAAGATAAGGACAATGCGGTACGTTCTCAGGATTTTGACAAAGCGGGTGAGCTTCGCGATCGCGAAATGGAAATTAAGGCTGAAATTCGTGCGATCGCTCAAAGTAAGCGCACTGATGAAGCTGGTAGTTCTGATTCTCCTGAGGTTACCGAAGAGGACATTGCCCACATCGTGGCATCTTGGACTGGCGTACCGGTTAATAAACTGACCGAAACTGAGTCTGAGAAGCTGCTTCACATGGAAGATACGCTGCATCAGCGCGTTATCGGCCAAGATGAAGCTGTGAAAGCAATTTCTCGGGCAATTCGTCGAGCCCGTGTGGGTTTAAAGAATCCCAACCGACCCATTGCGAGCTTTGTCTTCTCTGGTCCTACCGGTGTTGGTAAGACCGAGTTAACCAAGGCATTGGCCGCTTACTTCTTCGGCTCAGAAGAAGCGATGATTCGCCTTGACATGTCCGAGTTTATGGAACGCCACACAGTTTCTAAGCTGATTGGTTCTCCTCCGGGCTATGTCGGCTATAGCGAAGGTGGTCAGCTGACTGAGGCTGTACGTCGTCGTCCTTATACAGTCGTTCTCTTTGATGAGATTGAAAAGGCCCACCCCGATGTCTTCAACATGCTGTTGCAGATTTTGGAAGATGGCCGTCTCACCGATGCCAAAGGCCGTACAGTTGACTTCAAGAACACCTTGTTGATTTTGACCTCCAACATCGGTTCTAAGGTTATTGAGAAAGGTGGCGGTGGCCTTGGCTTTGAGCTAGAGGAAGATGCAGCTGAGTCTCAGTACAACCGCATTCGTTCTCTAGTTAATGAAGAGCTGAAGCAGTACTTCCGTCCTGAGTTCTTGAACCGTTTGGACGAAATCATCGTCTTCCGTCAGCTTACTAAGCCTGAGGTTAAAGAAATCTCCGATATTCTGCTCAAAGAAGTCTTTGGTCGGTTAACCGAACAGGGAATCACCCTAGAGGTAACGGACAAGTTCAAAGAGCGTTTGGTGGAAGAGGGCTACAACCCCAGCTACGGTGCTCGACCGTTGCGTCGCGCCATCATGCGTCTGCTAGAGGACACCTTAGCAGAGGAGATTCTATCCAGCCGTCTACAGGATGGAGATACAGCCGTCGTCGATGTGGATGAGAAAGGTAAGGTCGTTATCGCACCTAAGGAGAAGCGTGAGCTACTTACCCAAGGTGCCGATTAAGCTGCCCTAGTCTCAGTTCATTTCACAAATGACTTCTTGGAAAAGTTCCGAGAAGTCATTTTTAATGGCCATGCTTGGGCCAGATTGAGGAAACGATATCGCTTAAATAATCGCTTAAATAAGTAAGTTATTAACTATTGTAAACAGGTCTGATGCTTCCTTGCTTCCCACAGGCGTCAGATTTGATAATGGTTTTACCTCGTAGCGACTTCGTTGCAAGGTTATGATTGCCGATGGGATTCGGCGTATTTATTGCTGAACGTTGCTGTTTTTTGGAATAACTTAATCTGTAAGTTGCTAAATAATTCTTGGAATTCTTGGCAACGCAGCTAAAAATATTTCCTTAAATTAGCAACAACATTGCTGTTTGATTAGGAGCTTAGTTAGAGTGCTGGACAAACTTTTAGGTAAAAAGTCTGGATACTATTTAGAATTACCCGAAGAAGAAATCGCGGCTATTTCTGAGCCCACTGCTACGCCAGCACCTGCTGCTGCACCAGCGCCAAAGCCCGCTGCAGCGACAGCCAAAGCTCCTGCGGCTAAAAAGGTCAAGAATACTGATAACAAAGCATCCGAAACAGCTGCCCCAGTGGCCACTCCAACTGCCTCTATTTCAGATCCTATAGAACTAATTCGTACAGCACTGGCAGCTTCAGCTAATCAACCGCCAGCACCTGAACCAGAGCCAGCTCCCACATTTGATTACACAACCCCCGTTGCTAAGGCGAGTCGTCGTCGCCCAGGCCCCAGCATGTCGTCGTTTAAGTCCATGGCCAAAGCGATGAGGAGAACTACCGCTGGTTTCTAGTAAAGGCTGGATACAACATCCCTGCTGATAGCGCCCGGTGGCGAATCAATTCTATACCCAAAGGTCGGGCTAATCTATCAAGCTCGACCTTTGGGTGTATAGGAACATGCGGTTGATGCCACCTAGCGCTGGGCATAGGCAGCGATCGGTTCCTTGATAAATCGAATATACAGGTGCTTAAAGGTAGATTTCATCACCCGTGGCATGCCGAAATCAATGGGCATTAGCTTCTCGGGTAGTTGCCAGTTATCGATGTACAACTCAGCCGGTGACTGTAGAACAAAATCAATGTTAGTGGGGCATAGTCCAAGGCGTTGAGAGGCTGCAACGGTTGGCACTTGAGATGGCTTGATCTGAAGAACATCTACCATGGCCCGATCTAGAGCATAGACATTCTGTGATGCACCTAATACCCCAAGGCGTCGTGGTTCACCGCCGCTAGGTCCGTTACCTTCATGACCAATGATGCCATCTAAAATTGTCAGGTCTGGATCAATAGCTTGGGCAGTTTCCACCAACATTTGAGCAAATTTCTGACAGTCCTTACCTGATTCCATATGCCACCAGGCTTTCATTTTTCCTGGCACGCAGCCGAAGAGATTTTTGACACCCAATGTTAGCGTGAGCTGAACGTGGGATTTAACCTTAGGTAAATTGATCACCACATCGGCTTCCATTGCTTCTTTCGAGAGCAGCAGGTTATCAAAATTACCCTCTTGCTGAAGCTGATAGCGTTTACCGTGGAGTTCCACAATGGGTAGGTCAAGTTTCTTTGCCCACTGCAGTAGACCATTGGCCTTAGCAACACCGTAGGCGCTACCAAAGGCTGGGCTATCACCCAAAAACGGTTGGCCGCCAACTTCTTGAACCAGTTTAGCCACACAATAAACCAACTCTGCCCGCGTAGTGCATTCCTTGGTAGGACGTGCGCCTGTGAGTAAATTAGGTTTTAAAAGAACTCGCTGGCCTGGTTTGACATAGGCTGCCATGCCACCTAAAGGAGCCAGCAGGTCACGAAGCTGCTGCTCTAGGGTGTCGATATCGTAGCTGGTAGCTTTGAGCAGACTGACGGAAACCATAGATTATTCAAGAAAATGGTCAATATCATTATTTATTGTGAGTCTGGTGGCCCTAAATCGCAATCCAATATCTGATGTAGGGTCGTTCCATGGAACGACCCTACATGAAGAAATGCCTGGTTGATCCTGATGCGCAAGTAGAGTATTGACGACAAAAGGTGGGCTTAAGATTGTAGGGTGTCCAAGGGGACGATGATGGCCTCAGGATGCTATAGAAGATAAGAAAATAATGCTGAGCCTGTGGGCAAAGACAAGTGGGACCTGGATTAACGTGGTGCTGGTGCTATTGGGTACCACGAGTGGGCTAATTGTAAGGGGACGATTACCTCGGGCGATGCAGGATGTGATTACCCAGGCGGTGGGGCTGATCACTCTATTTATCGGAATGCAAATGGCTCAGCCATTGACTGAGGTAGATGCTGGCAACATTGCTGGTGTGATTGTTGGTTTGGTGGCCTTGGTTGTCGGTGGTCTGCTGGGCGAGTGGTGGCAGATAGAACGACGACTCATCGCTATTGGGGATGCTTTAAAAGCCAGATTTGGCGGCGGCGGTCAGTTTACTGAAGGGTTTGTTGCTGCGAGTTTGTTGTTTTGCATTGGCCCCATGGCAATTTTGGGCAGTCTCAACAACGGTCTTAGCGGTGATGGCACAATTTTAATTATCAAGGGCACTATGGATGGCCTGGTGTCGATCGCGTTGACCGGTAGTTATGGTGCTGGTGTTGGGTTTTCGGTGCTGCCCGTGGTGGTCTATCAGGGTGGTATGTCTTTGTTGGCTGGATTGTTGGCCAGTGGGATTGGTGATCCGGCATCTTCCCCCAGTGTGTTGTTGGTGACCGGTGTGGGTGGGGTCATTATTCTAGGGTTAGGTTTGAATTTGTTAAAAGTGGCGACTATCCGAGTGGCCTCATTTTTACCAGCGCTATTGTTGACACCACTGCTGTATAAACTTTGTCAGTTGTTGAGTGTTTAGAGACTACACTGCAAAAGCAGTTTGTTCTTCCATAATGCCAATGAGTACGGAGACTAAACTGTCTAAATCTCCTGGTAGTTTAAACAGTTCTAAGTCTTGAGTGATTTGTTGTTTCTGCGGATCGAGCTGACCAAATCGCCACACTTCACCAATGGTTACGGCACCAAATAAGGGGTCTAAGGATTCTTGTTGTTTTGCCAGGGCAATGAGTTCTACGGCTAACTGTGTAAAGCCTCGCGACAGATCGTCGTTTTTTGCCTCAATAATTAAAAACTCGTGATCAGATCGTAGGAGATAATCCAGATTACCTTTAAGCCATTGACTAACATTGAGGGGATATTCAATTTTGAGCTGACAATTGCAGAAAGCAGCTATTTCTATCAGGATAGGAGCTACCAAGGTCTCCCGACGAGCAGTTTCGCTAGTCAAACTCACGACTGGCAATGTACGTTCAATGCGCTGTTCTAATTCAGCAAGCTGAGGAAAGGTGCGTTTTCCCTGAGGTAAAGTAATTCGTGCCCTTTGTAGGCGATAGCCAAACTCAGCCAGGATATCCTCTGGATCATAGGTCATTTCAAAATATGACCGAAAGGTATATGAACGCTCAGGATCTAGGATTGGTGGTTTAGCCATTGAATTTACCTTTTAACCTAAGGCTCTGAAATACAGAAAGCACTTTAACTATAGCGAAGCTTCTAGTAAACACTTGAAGACAGAGGTTTGACTCATACGCGCATCCATTTTTTCAAGACTCGCATGGGCTGACCGCTTTTCGGTTCGGTTTACTCTTTACTCCAGGCATTGGGATCGGCAAAACTAAGCTTTAGGCAAAACCCGTACGAATGCCCCAAAGACAGTCGCAGGATGAGAGACTGAAGTTTCTGACTACGGATATTCATGAACTTGCGTCGCTGGATACAGTAGAGGGAACGGCTGATGCAGCGGAAGCGGTGTTGGGACTGGCAGATATATTCGTGACTGAAGAGCCTAATGTAAAAAAGCTGGCACCGCTAGTGGCGCAGCTAGACTCTTTGCTGGATGTGCTGAACTCGCCCTTGGGCAAGATTGTGGGGGCAAGTTTGCCGTTTGTGTCTATTGGTACAGGGCTAATGAAGTTTTACCTGGAAACTACCAAAGAAGAGCCGACACTAGCACAGTCGGTGGCGTTGATTAGCCAGGCTGCATATTTAGAAAGCTTCAAGGAATTTGCTCAACAGCGTCCAAAAGTTCAGAGCTGGTTAGCATCAGCCAGTCAAGGTGAAAAGGCAAAAAACATTCTGGCAAGGAATACAAGGAATCGACAGTGCCTTTGGTGTCCCGAATAAGCTAAAACAACAACTGGATTTAACTGATTGATAACAATCCAAAGTTTAGCTACAGCAATTGCCTCTGATGTAAGTGTGAATTACTTCAATACAGAGGAATTAGTCATCATAGTAACTAAGTTCACATCTACACCTTTAGTTTCAGTGATTTTAATTTTTGTACAATGGTTTTGAATCTGCATGCGCAAGAAACCTAGTCAAGTGTGCTATCTCATGCCCTTCACCACTGGCTATTCCGTCCCTCAAACCGAGCAGCCTCGCTCTCCGCGCGAGACACTGCCTACTATGTATGACCTACCCAGCGAATTTCCAGAGGAACCTGGTTTGCCAGACGAATTTCATGACCTACAACCCCAACTGCTGAGCCGTACTCTGCGCCTACAAGATTACGCCGCCGACAACCGCTTTACCGGCTCTAACCTTAACCTTTATTACGATGTTCAGCACCCCCTCTGGCACAAACGCCCTGACTGGTTCTTAGCACTCGACGTCCCTCGCCTCTACGATGGCCATGACCTACGCCGTAGCTACGTCGTCTGGCAAGAAGGCCAAGCCCCCACCATCGTTGTAGAATTTTTATCCCCCGCACAGAACAGGAAGACCTGGGTCGATTTTTTAAAGATAGCGATCAGATTCCTGATGACGATAATAAAATTCCCGAGAGCAGAGTGGGCAATGCCCACCCTCCGGCCAATGGTGCCGAACGTCCTCCTAGCAAGGTCGACGTTTATGAAAAATATCTACGAGTTCCCCATTATCTGGTCTATAGCCGTTATACCCAGCGCTTGCGCTATTTCAAGCTCGTTGGTCGCCGTTATGAAGAGCAATCCATCCAGGATGGTAACCCTATGATTTGGCTAGACGACCTAAAAATCGGATTGGGCCTATGGGAAGGCTACTTTGAAGGGTTGCCTGGCCCATGGCTACGGTGGTGTGATGTAGACGGTAACTGGCTGCTAACAGATACCGAGCAAGCAGAAAAACGGGCAGAACAATTAGCAGAACGTCTTAGAGCGATGGGGGTTGATCCAGACACAGTTTAAGCAAGGAGACCATCAATGTCGCTTATTGAGCCAGGGCCTAGGGGGAATTGTAACGATGGGCAGCACATTCACCCGATGGGTCATGCTGAGAATTAAACCGAGATGGGTCATGGGTTTTAGCGGCTAAAACAATTTGACCGTTGTCGTTAACCTGGGCGTAGCTAGCCTCAAGCATCGGTTGAGAATTTGAGATTGTTGGTTGCTCAATGATAACAGTCTCGCTTTCAGGTGCTGATGTTGTTGCCGCATCAACATCATTTAAAAAACGTAAATCTTGCCAGCCACCTGATGTTTGTAGTCGCTGGGTAGGATTTGTCGGTAGTCCGTTTTGGCCACCAATAACAAAACTATTGTTACTATCAGCGGCGCAACCTGCAACAATTTGATCTGTCGGATCGTTAATGGTGGCAGGTAACTCCACCAGGCCGCTGTCGGGTTCTAGCTCAGGTGTGTTGATGTCGACCACACCGCTAAACTCAGGCCCCAATGCTGATGTGGCTGTAATGTCACTTGCAGGGGTTAGGTTTTCTCTAAAGGCTGTGCCGAGAATATTTTGGGCAGTGATGCTAACTCTTCCCCCTCTACCTTGTTGGGCATTGGCTGTAATATCGCTGTTTTCTAAGGCGATGAGAAAAACAGTATCAATGTCAATGTTGCCACCGTCGGCATTACCAGCATCGGTGTTAATGTTGCTGCCCTGTCTCAATAACAAAATAGGCGTTTGTAGCTCAATGTTGCCGCCAGCACCCGTGGTGGTGGCCGCGTTAATGGTACCGCCATTTTCTAGCCGAATCAGATTGGCGGTGGCATTTAATGTGCCCGCATCACCAGGCCCCTGACTATTGATTGCGATCGCACCCCCATCTCGAATAATCAGCTCACCTGCAGTGACCTGTAGCTCTCCCGCTGCCCCATTGCCCACCAGCCCCGGAAAATCGTCTCGCCCAGACGAGGAGACCAGGCTACTGGGCAATTCGACAATTACCCCTAAGGGTTGTCTTGTACCAGTGCCGCTGATTTCTAACACATCGGTCACATTAACGGTGAGTGTGCCCCCTAGCCCATCGCTAAAGGTAGTGGTCGAAATATTGGCCCCATCTCGAATAAAGAGATTACCGGTGTTGAGTATTACATCACCGGCAGGAGCCCCGCTAAAACTAGATGTACCCGGACCACTGCCAAAGCGACCATTTGGGGATAAGCCAATGATTTCAGTGGTGCCGCCGACATTGAGAATGACATCTCCAGCAGGACCGCCCAATGGAATCACTGCGTTCCCCAAAAAAGCCCCCGTTTGATTACTCACCTGAGCGCCCCCTGTCATAGTGAATTCCTGGGTATTGACCGTAATATTCCCCCCCGAGCCGGTACCAAAAATGCTGTTGGCAAAAATGCCCGTAGGCGCAACGGCTCCTACTGGGGTATCTAGCAATTCAACTGACTCAGTGGCATTGACGATCAATTCACCGCCATCTCCTGCGCCAAAGGTGATTGTTTGTAATAGTCCGCCATCGCGCAATACCAGACGCTGAGTATCGAGAGTTAAATCACCGGCATCTTGGGTGGTGCCTTGGAGAGTGCCCGTTAAGATAATTGAACCGATGATTTCAACTGACTCAGTAGTCTTGATAAACGCATCGCCACCCGCACCATTGCCACTAGTCGTGGTCGAGATTAACGCTCCGTCCTGCAGGCGTAGCTGGGGCGTATCGATCCTGAGCTGACCTGCGGCTCCGGCTCCATCACTGCCGGCTAATAGTCCACTTTCAGCAGCAGAAATGTCTAATGTGCCTTGAAGGGCACCGATAATCAGGGTTTGTAATGCCTGAAACCCAGTCCCGCTAAGTTCAATCGAGTCGCTAGCCTGCAGGATCAGATTACCTCCAGCTCCATTCCCTGCCGTGGAGGCCGATAGCAAACCGCGATCGCGAACCTGAAGCTGCCGTGTATCCACAATCAGGTCGCCGCCCATGCCATCACCAATGGTATCCGTACTCAAACGGCTGATAATCTGACCATTGGCCGAGTCTCCTTGCACGGTGACCGAATCAGTGGCCCTTATCCTTAAATCTCCCCCTGATAATGGCCCCTGGGTTACCGCTAATACCTGGGAACCGTCTTCCACAAGAACTGTTTGTCCCCGTAGGTCAATGTCTCCGGCCCCAGGGCCACTGGTGTTAAGTAAGGCTCCCTGA
Organism: Leptothoe sp. ISB3NOV94-8A; assembly: GCF_043421595.1. NCBI lineage: Bacteria > Bacillati > Cyanobacteriota > Cyanophyceae > Nodosilineales > Cymatolegaceae > Leptothoe > Leptothoe sp. ISB3NOV94-8A. The sequence continues at coordinate 223,974 of NZ_JAXSQW010000002.1, forward strand.
CTCAGGTCAATTGCGCCAAATCTTGAGACGGTGTTGTATTGCAGATCAAAACCGTTGGTAACAGGCCTTAGTCTGACTGTCCCCTGGGCCGCACTGCCAATTTCTAACCGTCCCGATGGTGCCGACACAGTGCCACCGACTACCCTGACATCACCTCCCAATAAAGCCAGGGTATGACCAGGGGACACAAATAAACCGGGCCGTGTGGGTGGAAAGTCACCTGAACCTTCCACAAGGATATCTCCTGGCGTTGTTCCTAGCTGCAACCCCACAGGGGTACTCACGGTTAATAACGGTGGAGCATTGGCTGTAGCAGCGCTAAAAACATCGCCATTGGCAAAGACAACACTGTCAGCGCTGCTGGCAATAAAAGAACCCGGCACCTGGAGCACGGCATTGGGACCAAAGATGACGCCGTTGGGGTTAAGTAAAAACAAATCAGCGTTGCCCTGGGCCGCGATCGCACCGTCAATATCCGAGCGTTGCCCCCCTGTCACCCGCGTGATGATCGTGCTCAGGGACGGATCATTCAAGAAAAGAGCCGCCCCGCCAGTAGGTACTGAAAACTGTTGAAAACTGTGAAAAAGAGTTTGACTATCGTCGCTGAGGATACCGCCCGTAATCGGGCATGTAGTACAGCCCTTGGGCACCACCGAGTTAGTCGTGTTGTCAGGCACAATCGGGTCCTGGGTCTGGGCCTGGGCTGCTGGGACAATCCCTGGGGGTGCCAACGCACTCAGCAGCGTTGCCATCACCCAGCTGTAACCCGTCAGCTTAGTAGACCAGTCTAATCGGGGTATTACTCGTCGGGGCATTACCAGTCGAGACATGATAGGGAGCCTTGCTTCTATGAGCGTTCATAACATGATTGGCTTGCCCAAAGACAAACAACTTTGTCTTCTTGCCATAGCTTACAAAACACAGCTAGAGCCATCGGGAGAATTGTTAGATCATGGATCTTAATTTACGGATGATTCACTATAAGGTTAAGTCGGTCTTTAAAGGAGCACCTGGATAGAACAAGGCGTTAGCTACCCCATAGAATTAACAAGTCAGGGCTTAGAATCCTGGTAGATTCTAGCGTTATGGTCTAATCAAGGGAACTTGGCTTGAGTGGATATCCCCTTGCGACCTGGGTGGTTAAGAAATGTATTTATCACCCCAATTATCTGATGGATATCCCGATTTCTACGGAGACAGGTTGAATGACCTTATTAGACATCGTTGCCTAGAAATGTCACAGAGGCTAAACGGCGATGCGACTTGTGCAGATATGTAACAGACGGTTTTGGCGACGTAGCTGGCTAATGATGTTGGCCATAGTCAGCTGCTGGCTATGGATGTGGGGGACGCCCGTGATAGCAAGGGGAGAGCTTTATCTCCCCAGCCCCATTCATCAGGCAAAGACTACTGTAGGGGAACCATTAGCTGAGGGCATCAACCTTGCGGGTCCCAATCTTGAGGATCCCAACATCAGTGCCCTCAGCCAGGGCAGTGCCTTATTTGCAGCGGGTCAGTTAGTATCAGCCGCAGATGTTTGGCAGCAAGCGGCCAAGGACTATGAACGCCAGGGCCAGCAACTACACCAGGCCAGGGCACTACACTATCTGGCGCTGGCTTATTTTAATTTGGGCCAGTGGGCATTGGCCCAGCAAACCAATCATAAGAGTCAGACCCTATTGGCGGAGACATCCCAACGGGATGCAACACTGTTGGCCGCCAGCTTAAACCTGCATGGACAATTGCAACTGGTTTTAGGACAGCCTGAGCGAGGAATCGAAACCTGGAAGCGAGCGGCAGCTACCTATGCTTCGGTAGGCGATACCACTGGTCAACTAGGGGCCCAGCTCAATCAAGCGAAGGCGCTACAAACTCTGGGATATTATCAACAGTCTCAGCAATTATTAGAACAATCTCTGGCAACAGTAAAGACCCTCTCAGAGCCAACGGTAAAAGCAACTAGCCTCAAACTTTTAGGCACAGCCCTACAGGCGGTGGGAGATTTAGAGCGATCGCAATCCCTACTCACCGAAAGTCTGGAAATTACCCAGACACTGGTGGCCACCACACCAGTCTTTGCGGATGAAGCCAGTGCCACTCTAGTTAATCTAGGTAATACCCTGGCTGCCCAGGGTGACTATGAAACTGCCCTATCCCGCTATCGGCAAGCGGCGGATAGGGCCAGTCAGTCAATGTCTCGCATGGAGGCCCAGCTTCATCAGCTGCAACTGTTGGTCAAAACAGGGCAGTGGTCGTTAGCGCAGTCTCTGTTATCTGCATTACCTGACCCATTAACGACCCTACCACCGGGTCGGGACACCATTTATGCCCAGGTCAACTTTGTTGCCAGCTGGATTCGGGCAGCCCAATCGCCCATCGGCCAGCAATTATCTGGTCAGAGGGCAACCATGGCCCAATTGTTGGCTAATGCGGTGCAATCTGCCCAGATGCTATCGGATACGCGGGCCGAAGCCTTTGCCTTGGGACAGCTGGGCCACCTCTATGAGGCCGCTGGGCAATGGCAAGACGCTCAACAGTTGACACAACGGGCAATGCAGTTGGCAGAAGGTCTGAATGCACCTGATTTGAAAACCACCTGGCAGTGGCAGTTGGGCCGCATTTTGAAACATCAGGGAGCGACTAAAGCTGCGATCGCATCCTACAGTAATGCGGTTAAATCCCTCCAGTCCTTAAGACAGGAGCTAGTGGCCCTCAATCCTGAGCTACAGTTTTCCTTTCTTGAAACCGTTGAGCCAGTGTATCGAGAACTTGTCTCACTCCTCCTAGAGCAAGACCCTCAGCAGGCTCAGCTACAACAGGCCAGGCAGTTGATTGAATCTCTACAGCTGGCGGAACTGGATAACTTTTTTCGTCATGCTTGTTTACAAGCAAAATCTCAACTCATTGACACCGTTGATGCGACAGCGGCTGTCATTTATCCAATTATCTTGTCCGATCGTCTGGCGGTGATTGTTTCCCGCCCCGACCTACCCCTGTTTTACTATGAAACGCGTCTGCCCCAGGCCGATATTGAAACCGCCATTGCCCAGCTACAACTTTACTTAAATCCTCACTTTTTCGAAGCCGATCGCCTACAGGTGTCACAGCAGCTCTATGACTGGCTGATCCGCCCGGCTGAGTACTTCTTAGGGGATACCCAAACACTGGTGTTTGTGCTGGACGGCACGTTACGAAATTTGCCCATGGCGGCACTGCATGATGGTAAACGCTACCTCATTGAGCGCTATGGCATTGCCCTCAGCCCAGGGTTACAGCTGCTTGAACCCCAGTCCCTCGATCCGGGGCGGCTGGATGTGCTGACGGGGGGATTGAGTATTTCTCAACAAGGGTTCTCCGCGTTGCCCGGTGTTAACACAGAAGTCAATCAAATTGGCTCTACACTGCCCACCACCACGCTACTCAATCAAAGCTTTACCACCGATCGACTCCAACGCGCCCTCAACGATATACCCTTTTCAGTGGTGCATTTAGCGACCCATGGCCAGTTTAGCTCCAAGGCAGAGGAAACGTTTCTGGTGACATGGGATGGTCGGATCAATGTTCAAGATTTGGAGGCCTTACTACAGCCCAGAAAACGAGACCCGGACCAAGCCTTAGAACTCTTGGTACTCAGTGCCTGTCAAACGGCTACGGGAGATAAACGAGCCGCCCTAGGGTTAGCTGGCATTGCCCTACGGTCTGGTGCCCGCAGTACCCTGGCAACACTTTGGCAAGTGAAAGATGAATCCACGGCCACCCTGATGGTGGAATTTTATCGCCAGCTGGCAGAAAACCCAGACATGAGTAAAGCGGCGGCCCTAAGGGCGGCACAGTTAAGCTTGTTAAAACACCCCCAGTATCAGCAGCCTTTCTACTGGGCTCCGTTTGTTTTAGTGGGTAATTGGTTGTAGTGGGAGGTGGTTTATGAAGTGATGCTAAACCTGGAGGAATGAAACAAAAAAATTAAATAAGGAGGCATCTCAGGCCATGCCATATCTCTCATAGGGAGGGATAACTGATTAGGCACATGGTGCAAACGGCTTCATTCAGATACCTGTTTAAAATCTCCTTTACTTAAAATCTTTGCTGTTGATGATTTAGAGGGTAAATCGATCTAGCAGGATTATCCAAAATCCTTGATTTTTCAGATTGAATCCTCCCAAGAATCAGTACAGCCAAATCTTTTTCATTTTCCATTGATATCAGATACCTATGAAACGTTCTCTACATAACCGCTTGTGTCTGGCTCTACTAGGAATCTTGTCGTTTGGGTCAGTGATTAATTTTGGGTCAGTAATTAATACGATAGCCCAGGCTAGTCCTGCGCCATCCCCTGGTCCCATGAGGGCGTCGCGTCCGGCAACCGCCACTCCCCTAATTATGTTTGAACCGCCTACTGATGAAAAGGTAGATAATTCTCGCGGTGGAGCCTCTCGCCCTACAGACATAAAATGTATGCAGGATGAATCCTATGCGTTTCCGATGACAGCACTGGTGCCCCAGTCTGGGGTGGGGTTGACGACGTCTTCCCACCCCACCCTGATGGTTTATGTGCCTCCCACAATGGCCACTCAGGCCCATTTAACGTTGAGAGATGACGAACAAAACGGCGTATATCAAAGCCGTCTACAGATTCCTCAAACCGGGGGGATTCTTAGGATTTCTTTACCGATAGATAGTCCTGAATTGGTCGTGGGGCAAACGTATCATTGGTCCCTGGCACTTCTCTGTCAGCCCACGCAAACAGATCTGCCCATCACCAGTGGTCAGATTCGTCGCATTGACCTATCTGATAATGACTTGCCCCCTCAGCAGCCCTTGTTGTCCCAGGCGGTTATTTACGGACGGGCTGGTGTTTGGCATGATATGTTGTTAAGCCTGGCACTGCTGAAGGAACGCCAGCCTGAGAGCAATGCTCTCAATGAGAATTGGATTGAGTTGCTCCGGTCTGAAGATTTAGGTGCGATCGCAAACACCCCATTTCTTAACTAGCATTGCATTACCCTATAAAAACTCAGATAAGTCTCCCATCAGTTAGGCCATGGAACTGGTAGAGACTTGAGTCATGGGTTTTCTTGTTTCTCATTGTTTACCCTACAATTTGCGCTTGAGTGACCACGATACATTCGCTAATTTGCCTCCTTGCCTGTATGAAAACACATCAGCTACCCTGCTCTGCAATAATGCAAGAGTCGCGCTGATAAAAAGAAGAGAATGCACAGTACTTTTCAGATGACTTAGATGCGATGGATTGCTGCACTGTTAACAACGCCAATTGTGGCTGGTGTCGTCATCGCCATACGCTTTACAGGCGCGCTACAGTTATTAGAGTGGGCGATCTATGACCAATACTTTCAACTACGACCAGTAGACCCCATTGACGAACGAATTCTGCTGGTCACCATTGAGGAGTCTGATATCAGTCGTCTCGGTCAGTGGCCTCTCTCTGACGCCACACTGGCCCAGCTGATTCAAAATCTCAGACAACATCAACCTGCTGTCATCGGTTTAGACCTATATCGCGACCTACCTGTGGAGCCGGGGCATCAAGACTGGGTTGAGGTGATGACGTCTACCTCTAATCTGATTGGTGTCGAGAAAGCCATTGGCCGCACAGTGGCCCCCCCCGCTGAGTTAGAGAGCCAGGGACAGGTGGCCCTGACTGACTTGCTGGTGGATGCGGATGGTAAGTTTCGGCGAGGATTGTTGTCCCATGCCAATGCCGACGATGAGCTCCGACTGGGGCTGGGGGCAGAGCTGGCCGTGCGTTATTTAGCCATGCAGGGAGTTCCCCAGGAAGTGGTGGATGCGGACCAGAAAATTTATCGTTTGGGACAGGCGATCCTCAGGCCATTGCGCGGTAACGCTGGTGGCTACATTCGCACTAACGCTGGTGGTTATCAGATTCTGATTAATTTTCGCGGCCATGCAAACCAATTTCCCCAGATATCTGTAACTGAGGCCCTGAATAATCGTCTAGAGCCAGATTTGGTTCGCGATCGCATCGTACTTGTCGGCGGCATGGCCACCAGTCTCAATGACTTGTTTTATACGCCCTACAGCAGTCGCCTGATCAATACACCAGAAGCGACGGCAGGAATGGTACTCCATGCCAATCTGGCCAGCACTCTAGTGAGTGCAGCCCTGGATGGCCGGGCAGTGCTGCGGGTATGGGCTGATCCCATAGAGGCAGTCTGGATTTTGATCTGGTCTGGGGTGGGAGCCCTGGGATACCAGTGGCTATTGGAATCCAAACGAGATAGTACCCGGAGGTTTACCCGTCTGGCTATTTTGATCACCGCTGTAGTATTGGCAGGGGGTGTTTTGTCAGTCAGTAGCTATCTAACATTTCTCGGTGGCTGGTGGATTCCGGTGGTGCCTCCATTTTTAGCGCTGATTGGGTCTGCAAGTGCGATCGCAGGCTACGAAATCCTCAAATTGCAACACTATCGCACCGAGTTAGCCCAACAAAATCTCAAACTTGAGAAAGACAAAATTCGAGCTGAAGCCGCATCCCAAGCCAAAAGTCAGTTTTTAGCCAAAATGAGCCATGAATTTCGGACACCGCTTAACGCGATCTTAGGCTTTACTCAGCTAATGGGACAAGATCCATCATTAACGACACAACAAAAAAAGTCTTTAGACATTATTAATCTTAGCGGCGAGCATCTCCTCAATTTGATTAACGATATTCTTGAGATTTCTAAAATTGAAGCTAACCGGGTTGTATTACATGAAACCAACGTAGACCTGTACAGTCTGTTGGATATGCTCAAAGCCATGCTAGAGCCTAAGGCCATGGCTAAGGGGCTAAAACTCTATTTTGAACGAACCCCTAATGTGCCCCAGTTTGTGACGGCGGATGAAGGCAAATTACGACAAGTATTAATTAACCTATTAGATAACTCAATTAAATTTACTGAGGCCGGCACTGTTATTCTGCGCCTTTCAGGCACCATGAGCAAACAGTCTCAACTTCTGTTGCACTTTGCAGTAGAAGACACTGGTCCCGGTATCGCTCAGGAGGAAGTGTCTACTCTGTTTGAGATTTTTACCCAAGGTAAAGTAGGGCGAACTTTTTTAGACGGGGTAGGATTGGGCTTACCCATTAGCCAGCAGCTGGTTAATTTAATGGGAGGAGAAATTACCATTAGTTCCGTTTTAGACCGAGGAACAATATTTAAGTTTGATATTCCAGCCAGTCTAGAACCGTCCCTTCAGCATCACCCCCCCCCTGCCTACCATGTCAGTAGTCTGGCTGCGGATCAAGCACCTTTACGCATATTAATTGCTGATGATGAGCCGATTAGTCGTAAGTTACTCAACAAACTATTGACATCGTTAGGATTTCAGATCCGTGAAGCCACCAATGGTCAAGAAGCCGTTGCTCTCTGGGAAAGTTGGCACCCCCACTTCATCTGGATGGATATGCAAATGCCCGTGATGAATGGCTGCGAAGCCACTCGCCAAATTCGGCAGAAAAGCCAAGAGGCCAATATCTCTTCGCCTACTATTGTGGCACTGACTGCCAGTGCTCTGGCTCAAGATCGAGAAAAAAGCCTGGGAGCTGGTTGCGATGATTTTGTCAGCAAGCCATTTCGCCGCGATGAGCTGTTGGATAAATTGTCCCAATATTTAGGTGTGCGTTATCAGTAGACCGTGTACGGGCGAGTCGACATTACCCACCCGTAAAGAAGATTAGACAACCAGCCAGTAGCAACGGGAGCACGACCTTAGAAGGGCTTACCTATTGTAAATAATTGCAACTGCATGTAAATGCGTTGCAATCCTACCGTCTGATCAGGTGTAATTGCCCTGAAATAATGGGTCCGCTTCATTGACTGTCACCGACTACGGTTTTCCCTAACGGATACCTTGAGACTATCGACTACTATAAAGTCACAGCAAAAAAGAAACGTAAACATCATGGATGCAACCTTTGATAGCGATAAGCGCAAAGTCTTGTCAGCCCTGGCCCATGGCTCCATCTTTCTAAGTCAGCTAATATTTTCAGCTGGCATTCCTGCTGCGCTTTGGATTGTTTCTGATGACCCAGTTGTGAAGGAAAACTCTAAAGAAGCCTTGAACTTTCACCTGAATATCTGGATCTATAGTTTTGTCGTAGGTATTTTGGTATCGATCCTGATTGGCTGGCTGCTTGTCATTCCCCTACTAATTTTTCAGTGGGTTATGCCAGTGCTCGCAATTTTGGGAAGTTTCAGTAACCCTGATAGTGCCTTTAAATACCCATTTATTATTCGCTTCCTGTAAGTCAGCGTAGAAGTCTCTGCTCAAGCTCTTATTTGTAAAGAGCTTGAGCTTGAAATATTTTTTTCGTGCCCGAGTAAATACTGAGACGATTTCATCATTTGTTGACACTTAAAGACTTGACTAATCTCCTGATGGGTCTATGGCCAGGATGAATACTGTAATAAGCAGTCCAACATCTTAGACGGACTGCTTTTTTCGTAACCCATTCGGCAACCCCTGTGAATAAAGATCGCTGGTTTAATTGGACTGAATACGCACTGCTCGTAGGCTCTGGTGCTGGAACAGTTGCCTCCATGGCTACACAACAGGCACTGTTAGCTGCGGCCCCTTTGTCACTACTAGCTGGTTTAGGGTTAATCAGCCGCAGACAGCTACAATCGAGGCTTTCCCAGAGCGAGTCAGTGATGTTGTCGGTCAACAGCACCTTAGATAATCGGTTGCACGATATGCAAGAGCAACTGGAAGATGTGCCCACCCATGAACAGCTTCAGGCCGTGCGGCAGTCAGTCGTTGCTCAGAACCAGCAAGATATTCTGAGTTTATCCCAGTTATTTGAATACACGCGGAACATGTTGCTGGAAAAAATTGAACAGCAAGAAGTTCCAGACTTACAGGAGCTGCACCAGGACATTGGGAAACTGAAGGATCACTGCACCAAGCTAGGGATTAACCTCAAGGATGTCAGGTCTCGCTGTCAGCAACTTGCAGACACCAGCCGCCTTGAGACAGCCGAGTCGATGGTGACAAAGCTCAAGGCTGAGTTGATGCAGTTGCGAGTTCATCTGGAAGTCTTTGGGGCAGATACAAAGAATAATTATTCTGGCCTAAATGACAAGCTTCAATATTTGAAACAGCAGGTGCTACAGCTCACAACTGATGAGCGCCAATCGTTACTCAAAGCCGAGGTGCAGGAGCTGGTTAAAACGGTTTCAGATATGGTCTCTCGGGATGAGTTTTTGGCACTATCAGCTCGATTGCAGGAAATACAGGCTGATAAGTCAGCCATGCTGCAGGCAGCTCCCAGCTTTACTAATGAGCCATCAGTCCCGGTAGCGCGATTACAACGGCGGGTTGATTCCTTAGAGCAAGAAATGAGCACAGTAACTAACTCTGTGTTAGAGGCTGTGGCTGAAACATTAGGTCCCTTGCACAATCCAACAGGTGATGTCTTTGCCCAACTGCAAGAGCGTTTAGACGCTACGGATCAGCAAATGAGCACCATCACCGAAACGGTGCTACAGGCGGTGGCTGAAACCCTGGAGCCATTCCAAACATCACTGTCCTCTGCGGCTGAGAGTCAGTGGCTATTCGACTTTGACAATGTGGAAGGTAAGTCAAATAGTCGACGGGCCCTAGAACAACTTTTGGCCAAGGCTCAGAAAAGAGTTGTGTTGGTTTGGCCTTGGGCTGACAGTGTTAACCTTGATGCCGATCTGCTACAGCAACTACGTCAAGTACTCGATCGCAACTGTCGCTTGGATATTGGCTGGTGCCACCAAGGAGAGAATCGTGAGCATCCCTTACTACGCAGCATTAGCCAACGTTGGAGTGAAAGTAACGCTCGCCATCGTCAGCTAAAACATGCCCTTAACCAGTTATTACCCCTCAAGCAAGATTATCCAGATCTGTTTTCTTTTAAGGTTTTGGGTACCACCGAGAACTTTATGGTGTGTGATTCCACCTCTGCCCTGATTGGTATGCAGGCCCTATCTACCCAAACCAGTCTCTTTCCCACCGTAAAGCTTAAACTGCACACGGCTGATCTCGGTGTGATTCAGCCCCTGATTCAGCGTTTTGAGAATCCTGTCATTAACGCTGAAGATACCGGTGCTTACTTTAATCGCGGCATTACTCGCTACGATATGCGTGACTTTGCCGGAGCAATTGACGACTTTACCCATGTGATTGCCAGTAGCCCTAGTGCAGCTGCCTACAATTGTCGTGGTGTTGCCTGGATGGAGATGAATGACTATGCCAGAGCACTTAAGGACTTTGGCGATGCCATTCACTTGAACGCTGGATTGTTTGCCGCTCGCTGTAATCGAGGCGTACTGAGAATAGATATTCGGGACTATGATGGTGCCCTGGATGACCTGGCCGCTGCTTCTGAGCTTTGCCCCCAAAGTGCTATTCCTTACTTTTATCAAGGGCGAATTTTCCAATTTCAGGGAGAGCTCCGCCAGGCGGTGGGAAAATTTGGCTTAGCAATTGAGCGACAGCCTAAGCTAGCACTGCCCTACTGCTACCGGGGCGCAGTCTATCAAAAACAGGGTAAGGTGTTGCAGGCAATTGCTGACTTAGAAACAGCTGCCCGTTTACTGCGGGCCACTGGCGATTGGAATAATCTGAAACAGGTAGTGCGCAAGTTAGCTCGGCTTAAGCAAGTACTGCAGATAAATGCGCCAGTGGCAATCTAGCATTATGAACTTTCGGGGCCCTGTTGGGGTTGTCTATGTTTAAGCAACAACGGCATGGGCAAGCTGACCCATTAAGCCAATTTCACTGCAAACTTCGTAGAACTTTACGTCTGGTGGTGCGGCAAATAGACCGGATAGCTCCCTAACAATTTTTTGATAGGTAGGGTTCTGATGGGCATCCATATCTTCGACGTTGTCCCACAAAATTACGGCAATGCCTCTATCGGTGCCTGGCTCTTGGAAAAGATAGGCTCCTTGAAAGCCATCACCATTACCATAGGTGGCAACAGCCTGTTCATAAAGCTGTCGGGCCTCAGAGAAACGACCGGGTTGGAATTCGCCAATGGCAATGTAGGCCTGTTTATGTTTAAGAAAATCGGTAAAGTCGCTCATAGTCATCTCACGGTTCAGTTGTAGGGAACTTCTAGTGTGGAGCAACAGTTATGGGGTGCTGCAAATTTGTGACGTTGGTTTGTGATTCTTAGGGTTGATTTACGGTTTTGTTGATTTGGTAGACAATAGCGCTACATCAACCTGCTGGTAGAGACATTTTCTATCCTTAGAATTATCGAGCACCCAATCAGCCTGGGCGACTTTCTCACTGAGGGGAAGCTGATGGTTAATGCGTGCTGTTGCTGCACTTAGGGAAAGTGAATTACGGGACATCAGTCGCTGTTTTTGTTGTTCAAGGTTACAAACAACTACCCAGACTTCGCTAACTAGATGGGTTAGTTTAGCTTCAAATAACAGTGGAATAGCGTAGACCAGGGTTTGATTAGCAGGATACTCACGACGCACCTGGTTGAATCGCTGGCGGACAAAGGGGTGGATTTGCTGCTCAACCCATTGTTTCTCATCGGGCTGATTAAAAATAATGGTGCCCAGCTGTGGACGATTGAGGGAACCATCAGCGAGCAAAAGGTCATTCCCATAGCGCTGGGCTAAGGTACACAAGATGGGAGAGCCGATGGCCACTGCTTCACGGGCATAAACATCGGCGTCAAGAATAGGCAGGCGGTGGGTGGTGGCAAGATAGTCAGAAACAGTCGTTTTACCGGTGGCGATGCCTCCGGTCAGACCAATGATGCGCTGGTTTATCGATCCATTCATGGGGCATCAGCCCAGGCGACTAGGGCATCGGTCAGACCCTCTAGGGTGTAAGTCGTGGCTTCAATATCTACGCGTCCTAGGTCTTCCAGGCAAGTTTTTGTGGTTTGGGGACCAATGGATGCGATCGCAACCCCTTCCATATATGTTATCCACCCCTCACCAAACTGAGCCATCATCAGCTGTTTAAAATGTCGCACGGTTTTAGAACTGGCAAACGTGACAGCATTAACCAGACCTTGCTGCAGAGCTGTTACGGCCTCAACAGCCATTGTTTCAGGACAGCCCGACTCATAGGCAGCCACCTCTGTGACGATGGCCCCCTGACTGGAGAATTCTTTAACCAGAATATCTCGCCCCCCTGTCTCTACCCTTGGAAACAGAATCTCTAAGCCATCTACAGGCACCGGAAAACTCTCTACCAGATCATCAGCCACATAATTAGCTGGAATGAAATCAGATCTTAACCCCCATTCAGTCAAAATCTTGGCCGTTTTTTTACCCACAACGGCCAGTTTCAGATGGGCCAATTGCCGCAGATCGTACTTGTTCTCTAACAACCGATCTAAAAAGAAATTAACAGCATTGGCAGAGGTTAAAATTAGCCAGTCAAACCGCTGTAAGTTTCCCAATGCCTGATCTAATGCAGTCCAGTTGGATGGTGGTCGAATTTCTAACGCAGGCATATCAATCACCGTGGCACCTTGGTGATTGAGCATTTGAGTAAACGCGCTGGATTGTCCCACAGCACGAGTCACGAGAATTATCTTGTCATCTAGGGACAGCTTGTCCTGGGATAGATTGTTAGTCGTCATCGGCGGATGCAAAAACTCTCGCAAGCGTACCACCTCACCGATGACAATAATGCAGGGCGATAGCCGTTCACCCTTTGTAAGCTGGGTAATGTTGAGCAAGGTCCCCTGCCAACATCGCTGTTGCGGCTGACTAGCCCATTGAATGATGGCGATGGGGGTATCACCATGTCGTTCGTGGATTTGCAGCTGATAGCAAATTTCCCCCAGATGTCGCCCACCCATTAGAAAAACCAAGGTTTCTAAATTGGCCACCTTAGCCCAGTCAAGGGCTTGCAGGTCATGGGCGGTAAAAACACCAAACCCATGGCTGAGAGCTGGATCGGTCAATGGAATGGCATTTAGCAGAGGAGCTGCTAGCGCCGATGATACCCCAGGAATCACCTCAAAATTGCAGCTGGCGCTTTTAAGGGCCTGAATTTCTGCAGCTGCACGGCCAAAGATAAACGGGTCACCACTTTTGAGCCTCACCACCTGTTTCCCCTGTTGACAGTGGGTGACCAGTAACTGATTGATCTTAGTCTGGGGTGTACTAGGCTGACCGCCGCGTTTGCCCACATGGATGGTTTCGCATACAGGAGATAGCTGCAACAAGAGTCGCCTATCCACCAAGGCATCGTAAATTAAACAGTCCGCTTGCCGCAGTACCTGTTGTCCCCGCACAGTCAGGTAGTCGATATTGCCTGGCCCTGCGCCCAAGAGATAAACCTTGCCGCTCACGTTTGATCGCCCCCTCTTAATAGACCTCTCTTAATAGCCCCCCTTTCAGATATCTTGCTGGCGTTTTACCCATCGATGCCTATGTATTTTTTGGTGTAATACTAGGCGTGGCAATGCTTGGAGTCCCCTTAGCACTATGCCCCATAGCTTGTTGACCAATGCCTTGGACCGTTAGCACTGAACAAGGGGCATGGTGCATAACATAGTTGCTGACGCTACCCAGTAACAACTCACTAAAGCCAGTGCGACCGCGGCGACCCATGATAATCAGGTCAGCCTGCCAACGGGTTGCGACCTCGCATAGGGCCGTACCAGCGGTACCCAGCGGGCAATCGTATTCTGCCTTGAGACCCTGGCGATGGACAAACTCCGTTTGCGATCGCAGCCAGTGTTCAATTTCCTGTTTGCGCTGTTGCCAGCTAACTATATGACTTTGATATAACTCGCTGGTCCAAACACCCTGCATGCCTTCCATACTTAAATAGATAGGCTCGGGATAGCCAATATCCATAGGTGGAATGACCGTAACAAGGTTTAGTCGAGCGTTGGCCTTGGCTAAAGCAATAGCTTCTTCCAGGACGTTACGGCTACTGGTACTGCCCTCTAAAGCTACTAAAATTCGTTGAAACATAGCGACTATTCTCCTATACACGGACGGCGTGGGGGTAAACAATCGTGCCTTTATTATCGATTACTTATTACTCAAAGATTCTAAAAAATTCTGTAGTTACTAAAAAAACTATCAATTGAGAAATATTAAGTTTTTAAAGATCGTTTATGCCCCTAGACAGCGACAATGCTTGGGCAAAACATAGGATATAGCATCCTTTAGATTAAATAAAAATATAATCAACATAAAGGATAGATTGCATCCATAAAAATAGCTCTCAAGAGTTGTAACCACCAAGATTTCTAACTGTTAATTCTATCAATACCGACTATGGAACTTGCTATCAATGCTTGATAAGTAATATGAACAATGCTTTCAAGTCTTTGCTTACCGTTGTTTAACGTGGAGCTGGAACCCTAGAATACAAACAGTTCAAATGGTCAAGAAATTATAGTAAAAGAGTTCCATTGCTCTAGATTACTATTCCTTAAAACTGATCTTTTGCAACTCTCGTTTCCTTGTTTAGCCACAATTAGTGATACCCCAAACTTCAGGTTGCTGAATTAACTAAAAGCTAATGACTTGATTTGAGGTATCTACATATTTCCCACCCCAGTTAATACTCATTGAGAGGTTAGGAATCATGCATGTTCTTCGTTGGTTAGCGACTAGTTTTGACTATATTTTTGGCGCAGCCATTCGTATTTTCGGTCCAAATGATGATGCCTATCCAACTATTGGTGTGCAGCCCTATGAAGGCGACCCCTATTCTTCTGGTTGGATCTAACTAATCGGTTGCTGTTACCCAGCTCATTACGTCAAGCTCATCGAGAATCGATATGCTCCTCTAGGGCTCTGGTATTACTGCCAGAGCTTTTTCATTAGTGTTCAGCATGGGCTGGCTAATGCAGGTGTGGCCTAATTTCCTAAGCGCTGCAACGGTGTACTGTTCGCGTTACGATAAGGTTGTCGATTAAAAAATCTTAAATATCCATGGGTTGGCAATGCTGACGGCAAACAAGTGGATGGAGTAACGCTTAATGACGCTTTCTTTGCCTATGGATTTAATGGGGCCTCAGTCCGAGTTAGATAGCCGCGTAACCCTAGATGTTCAACACCTGAAGAAATCCTATGGTCGCGGTAAGCGAAGATTTGAGGCAGTGCGGGATGTCTCGCTGCGTATCTGTGCCGGTGAGGTGCTGGCGTTTTTAGGGCCCAACGGTGCTGGCAAAACAACGACCATCAAGATGATTGGCGGTCTGGTGCGACCTGACGCTGGGCAGGTCAGCATTGATGGTTTAGATCCCCATCGTCAGTCAGCCGCACTTAAACACGTTGGGGCCGTTTTAGAAGGTAACCGTAATCTTTACTGGCGGTTAACACCTTTAGAAAATATTGAGTACTTTGGTGGTTTACGGCAGGTACCTCGGCGTTTGGCACGACAGCGCGGTGAACAACTGTTGGAACAGTTTGGTCTCATCGAAAAACGTAAAACACCTGTGCAAAAACTGTCGCGAGGGATGCAACAAAAACTTGCGATCGCAGTTGCCTTAGTACATCAGCCTACACTGTTATTGTTAGATGAACCCACACTGGGACTGGATGTGGAAGCTAGTGAAACTGTGAAAACCCTAGTGCGAGATATTGCGGCAGCGGGTTGCGCTATCTTACTGACTACCCATCAGTTAGATGTGGCTGAGGAACTTTCACATCGGGTTGCCATTATTCGTCAAGGCCAAATTATTACAGAGCAACCCACACTCTCCCTAATTCAACAGTTTTCTGGAACAACCTATCGTATTGACTGTGGCCAACCCATTGATGTTGGGCGCACCCAGAAAATTGTGCACCTTGGCGGTACTGTGCATGATAATCAGGTGCATTTTCCAGGCGAGGCCCTCTATGAATTACTAGATATTCTTCGGCCTTTACCCATTAGAGAGATTCGACAAGATCGGGCTGATTTGACCGATGTATTTCTGTCGTTGATTCGTGATGCTAACGATAATCGCGATGAACAAGGGTTGCTAACAGACCAATGACGAGCACGCTAATCATTGGGGATGATTCGGGTATATCTTGAGTGCTGTTGCTGTGATCAGTTAAGCGGCCATAGCCATCACCCCCAACCCCGTCATTAGCCGCATCAATGCTGTAGGTCCAACCCTGGTTGAAGGTACCCGCACAGGCAACATGGACAACAGCCAGACTGCTTAGGGTACAACCAATGAGCAACAAAAATGGTTTCATAGGCGATCGCCAGTATTCATGTTTAACCCTGATGTCAGTGCTATGGTGCAGATATGATCACGCATTCCAAACGCTGCACGGTCTTAATGCTACTGATGGTTGGCGATAGCGCTCCCGCAGAATTACCGACTTACCTTACAAAATAAGGACTTTAAATAAGTATATGCCTGCAAAAGACTTCTACAATGATGTTATGCGCAACAGCCTAATGAGAGATGGTTGGACGATTGCTTACGCTCCCTTTCGTTTGCCGGTCGGTAGTTTAGCTAGTTTTTTTGAACAGAGAAAGGGTTAGGATTTAATAGACTTTGAACTCAATCGGTAATCGCTATAATTATCATCAGGCTTGTGATTCAAATTCAAGGTTTGCCCCTTGGTTTGCCCGTAGGCCACAATGGATCGGTTTTATCTGAGACAACATTGCCATGGTAGCCATCAAGCAGTCTAATTATTTTTCACCAGAAGACTATCTTGAGGCAGAGAAATCAAGCCTGGTTAAACATGAATACCATGATGGTGATGTTTATGCGATGGCGGGTGCCAGCGATGAGCATGTCACCATTGGAATTAATATTACGTCCTTACTGCGAAGTGCTTTGCGAGGTAGCAACTGTCGTACCTATGGATCTGATATGAAAGTTCAGATCGATGCGGTCAATCACTATTATTATCCTGATGTGATGGTGAGCTGCGATCAGCGTGATCGAGAGTTTAAATACTTTAAAAAATATCCAACTCTAATTATTGAAGTTCTTTCAGAGAGCACTGAGGCTAAGGATCGGGGTAAAAAATTTGAGCATTACCGACATCTGGAAACATTGCGAGAGTATGTTTTGGTAAGTCAAGCTCAGCAACAGGTTGAAGTGTTTCGGAAAAATGAGTCAGGATTATGGGTGTTGCATCCGTTTGGTAAGGATGATGAGGTTAAACTGATGAGTGTAGATATAAGGTTTTCCATGGCATCCCTATACGAAGATGTTGAATTTGTAGCCACTTTCAATGATTGATTTTGCGTCATATTATGGAGGCGAGTGGGATTATCAGGAAAATATAGACAACCTGTCCCATATAGATTTTGCATGTTTAACCTACTCATCGGCGAGCTGAAAAGAACGTGGATTCAGTTCCGAAAGTCATGCTTTATCTGACATGCAACCTTAGATCAGTTTATTTTGGAGTCGTTACACCATTTGACTCGATTCTTCTCCTAATTGTTCAGTAATGCTGGAGAACAACTCTAGTGCAGTTTCTAAGTCTTCTGCAATTTCTAAGGCCAAAACGTCTGGATTAGGCAGGTTCTCTGCGTCTTCCAGGCTTTCGTCACGAAGCCAGAAAATATCCAGGTTGGCTTTGTCCCGTTGTACCAGTTCATCATAGGTGAAGGCTTTGAATTGTTCGGTTTCTTTGCGATCGCAACGGTTCTCAACGTTATAGCACTGGATAAAGTCTTGCAGGTGTGGGTAGCGGAGAGGGTTGGTTTTGAGGGTGAAGTGTTGGTTGGTGCGCAGATCGTAGATCCAGAGTTTTTGGGTCCAGGGGGTATCGCTGGCGGGTTTGCGGTCAAAGAATAGCACGTTAGCTTTGACTCCCTGGGCATAGAAGATGCCAGTGGGCAGACGCAATAGGGTGTGGACGTCACACTCTTGCAGGAGCTCACGGCGGACGGTTTCGCCTGCACCGCCTTCAAAGAGAACATTGTCAGGAACAACAACAGCGGCTCTGCCATGCATTTCTAGCAAGGTTTTTACGTGCTGTAGAAAGTTGAGCTGTTTGTTGGAGGTGGTGGCGTAGAAGCCGTCGCGTTCGTAGGTAAGGGTTTCTTTTTTGGCTTTGCCTTCTTCGTTAAAGATGGTGATGCTGCTCTTTTTGCCGAAGGGGGGATTGGTGAGCACCATTTTGAAGTAATCGCCAGGGTGAGACAGCAAACTGTCTTTGGCTACGATGATGGTTTCGTTGTCTTTGCCTTCGATGCCGTGGAGGTAGAGGTTCATGGCGCAGAGACGGACGACGCTGTCGGCGACATCGTTGCCGCGAAAGGTGTTGTAGCGGAGGAAGCGTTTTTGGACTTTGTCCAGGGGGTAGGTTTTGGTGAGGTAGTCGTGGGCGACGAGGAAGAACCCGCCGGTACCGCAGGCGGGGTCGCAGATGGTTTCACCGGGTTGGGGGCGCATGACTTCGACCATGGCCTGGATCAGGGGGCGGGGTGTGAAGTACTGACCGGCACCGCTTTTGGTATCTTCGGCATTTTTCTGGAGGAGGCCTTCGTAGATGTCGCCTTTGACGTCGGTATCAAGGCCGATCCAGGTTTCTTCGTTGATGAGTTTGAGCAGGCGTTCGAGTTTGGCGGGGTCCTGGATTTTGTTTTGGGATTTGCAAAAGATGACGCCGAGGAGTCCCTGGGATTTGCCGAGGGTTTCGAGGGTTTTACGGTAATGGTCTTCTAGGGGTGTTCCGGCTTTGGTTAGTAGGGTTTGCCAGCTGTGTTTTTTGGGGATGATGGCAGTTTTGCCGAGCAGGGTGGTTTGCTCGTCGGCCATTTTGAGGAACAGCAGGTAGGTGAGCTGTTCAACGTAGTCGCTATAGCTGACGCCATCGTCGCGGAGGACGTTGCAGTAGTTCCAGAGTTTTTGGACGATAGAGGCAGATTCGTTAGGCATTAGGGGCAACTAGCTGGCGGTACGGGCGACTCTATCAGATGAGTGGACCTGAGTGGTAAGAAATGTGGTGATGTCTTGGATTAGGGAATGCTGGCGAAGAGTCTGACGTGTTTGCTCAGTTAGCTGGCTGAGAGTAGTTTGGATAAACTGAATAGCACCTTCAGGGTGTTGGTTTAATAGTTCTCTGGGTTGCTTTTGGCCGAGTTGCCATTCTAAGTCAGTGAATTGACGACCGATAAGTTGTTCAAACAGGGGGCGATCTTGTAAGAAGACGGCCTCAATCGTTGGTATGGCTTGCAAAATTTTATAGGGGGTACCCACCGCAGCACTGCGGGTTAAAAATTCCAGGTCTTGCTGATAGCTATGGATGGCGTCGGAGTTACTGGTGTCGGCATCGATAACTAGTAAAACGGGGAGATACCGATCTAGTAGAAGGCTGCGGGCCATGGTTTCTGCGCCATACTTGCCTTCTCCGTTGATAAATTTGACATCCTCTAACAGCGTTTCATCTAGCAGTGCTCGGAGGATTTCGGCATCAGACGGTCCTTCAACAACGATATATGCTTTAGTCATAGGGTTTTGGCTTCCTCCGGTCTGGGGTCGTAGTCGGGTTTACCTTTTTCGATGCAGACGCGATATTTTTTGAGCAATGATTGCCTCATGCAGCCTTGTTCTAGAGCGTAGGTGATTTCGCTGCCGTTCCAGAGTAAAACCATTTGAGGGCTGAGGTACTGGGCCAGGATGGAGGCGGGTGGTGTGAACCCGCTGCGGCTGAAGACTACTCCAATTGTAGAAGCATGACGACGGAGTAGCTGATTGCGCATTTTCGCGATGGGCTCGACGTTGAGAGGCTCGGTCTGATCTTTGGCTTCGATCAAGCAGGTAAGACCATCGCAATAGACAACACCGTCGATTTGCTCGACGGTTTGGTTTTCGTCAGTGAATGCATACTGCGAGGTCATGTCGCTTAGTTGGACACCGTAGGGATAGGTGATGTCTGCTCCTTCGAGTTGAAAGGCACGTAGAATGAAATATTCGAAGGCTTTGCCAGGTGACCAATCGAGGGTGTTGCGATCTTGGATCGATTGCCAGAACTGAAGCAGTTCCGTCCGGTCATAGGTTTCAATTCTGGCTTGGTAGTCAGCAGCGGTGGGCATGGGCAGAGTAATGCTCTACAAGCTCTCCTGATTCTGGGTTTCTAGACTTTGATCATCTGGATTATTCCCTGGCGTGCCAACCTTTATACTCAATTGCACCATTAATTCATCGTCATAGATTGCAGCTTGCCAGTTGTGTGCTGACTTAATTTGCTCAATAGTTAAACCGCAAGTACCTTTGAGGTTAGCTCCTTTCAAATTCGCACCTTCTAGAAGGCAATTACTAAAGTCAACACCTTTCAAGTCGGCCTCTTCAAGGCTAGCTCCATTTAGGTTGGCTTTATTGAATTTAGCGTTGGTCAGTATCGCTTTCCAAAAACGAGCATTTCGTAAATTTGAGCGATAAAAGTTAGCTTCTCTCAAGTCAGAGCAGACGAATCTTGCATTGCTATGGTCATCTTTATAAAAAGAAATACCCCTAAGATCAGAATAGCTAAAGTAGAGAGATAATCCTTCTGGATCGAGATCGGTGTTGCGTCGACCAATAATCATGATCGCTGACTCAATATCTTTGTCATAAGTGAGCGGGGTTTCAGCTATTTTTTTATCAGCCCCTAAGCTTCTTTGATCGCGCACGAAAGCGGCTAAGATTTCCATGATGCTCCAGTGGTCGCGAGGAGAGTCTTGGGCGATGCGCTCCAGGGTATAGATGCCGCCGATACGTACAGCGGTTTGTTCGTGGCCCAGTTGTTCTACGGCGATGGAGAAGCGTTCGGTGATGTTTTGTTCTTGGGAGGCGGCTAGCTGACGGCGGGAGAGGACGATATTCCAAAAGATGGCGATGCCGCCAACAATGGTGGCTACGGTTTGAATCAGGGTAATGCCTGCTTGGGAGCGGTCTTTGGGGTCGAGGTTTTGCCAGTTTTGGTAAATGTCAATGCCGGTGGGGATGCCGATGGTGACGGCAAAGGTAACACCCAGGATAAAACCGACTGGGCCAATCCATTTGTCAAAGTTTTGGGCTACTCTCTTGAGAAATCGGTTGATGCCTAATGATTTGTGGTTCATGACGCCTGCCCCTCATTCGACCCATCGGTGATTTCTAGTTGTTTTGTTTTAGTCGTTTTTCGAGATTTCTTTTTCTTAGTCGTTATTTTTCGCTTTTTACTTTTTGCTTCCTGCTGTGCTTTTTCCGCCTGGATACGTTCTAGGAGTAATGATGCTGGCTCATCATTGGGGTCTTGAGGTACTAGTTTGCCTTCAAAGGCTTTTTTAAGAATGCTTTGACGGAGTTTTTCAGCACGCTTGAGATTTTTATCGAGGAGTTGCTCTATTGCATTGATAATTGAAAACTCTTTTTCGATTTCGTCAACAATGAATTTTTGTGCAGATAAAGGGGGCAACGGGATAGGTATTGAGGCCACCTTTGAAAGGCTTAGTGTATGCAGACCAGAGGTTGAGCTTGCTACACGTGTAATGTGTTTCCGTCCATTGATAGATAACATCCACCGAAGAGCATATTGTCCTATCTCAGTTGGAGAAAAGCGAATCTTAATCAGGTGATTTTGATGCAAACACGGTTCTATACTCCCATCCCATATTGCAACTCGGCCAATCTGGTCAATACTTCCGTTCCCTTCAACAATCAGTAAATCACCAGCCTGAAGCAGTACTCTATCGATTTCTGTTTCGGCGACACCAATTTCCTTCATTTCTTGCAAACGCAGTTCTCCTGAATATACGTTTGCTACACGTAAATACGGCATTTGAAGAGGAAACTGTTTACGCTTCGAGTTTTTAGTTACTCCTCCACTGATGCTGCCTAAGCAATCCATACTGGTCCAAGTCCAGTGCTCTGGCAACTCTGGTAACGCTTTCGTATCTGGCGCAGGAGGTTCCTTGTATTTCAGTTTCCACTTGTCATTTTGGGGAACTTTGCCTTTGGCTTCCATCTTTGCCAACTGGTCGGCTTCCCACTTTTCGCGGCGTTCTTTGAGGATGCGGTCTAGCAGCACCGAGGCAGGTTCTAACTCATCCTGGTGGGCTGCACGCCAGTCTTGGGTCAGCTTGCCCTCCACCGCCGCCTTTAGCACTGCCTGACGGTAGCGTTTTAGTTTGACCTTGAGCTTTTTTAGCAGGTCAATCCCGGCATCTAGCTGGGTGAAAAGCTCCTCGATTTTGTTGACGATGCGATGTTGTTCTTCGAGGGGAGGGAAAGGCATTAGTATTTTGCGAACTTTCTGAATGCCAAAAGCCGCTTGAGTTGTTGCTTTACTACCTTTCTTTAAAATTTCTCTTATATATGGACTGTCTAAGTAATAAAAAACTAATTCTGGCAATACTATATCTACATATGGTTGAACGAGAACAACATTAGCTGACAAAGTATAATTAAATGGTTTAGTAAGTTTGACTGGTTTCCCTAAAGTGCCAATTTTCCCAAAAATAAAATCACCAACTTTGAGTTGATACCTTTGTATATGTTCTTCTAAAACTTTGGGTGAGACTTTTCGCGCGTGTTGAAAATCGATTGTGCCGTTTTTGATATCTTTCATGCTGACGTAAGGAACGCCATTATCTACTTTTGGTGGAGTTCTGTGACTAGGTTGAGGATCAATAACCTTTGCAATCTCCCCAAGTGCAATCCACTCCCAGTTAGCAGATAAGACCTCTTTGGGATCAGTCATCGCTGCCTATCTTCTTTGAGAGATTTACTAAACGCTGGTTCAAGCTGCCAATACCTCATTTAACTCTGATAAAATCTCATCCAAATCCTGGCCAAACAACTGCACCGCCTTCAGAGGCCCCCTTTTTGATTAAACGGCACATCCTCAAAATCCTCCGACGCGATCCAATAAAACTCAGGCATACAGATCTAATTGCCATATTCTTCTCTAATTTGAGTAATAACCGCTTTCAACAAAGGTAAATCCGTTTGCATCGTATCCCAAACTAACTCCACATCCACATTCCAATACTGATGCACCAAACGATCCCGCATACCAACAATCTGCTTCCAAGGAATCTGAGTATACTGCTCTCTGACCTCCTGGGGAATACTTTTCACCGCTTCGCCAATAATCTCAATATTTTTCAAAATTAAAAGTTGTTCATCCTCTGCTTCAGCAAACTCTGCCAAAGACAGCCCAGCACTCAATGGCTCCAAGGGATTTCAAAATGTCATTCAAAAACTCAGATAGCTCCCGCTGGGTTATACGTAAACCACCTCAGCCAGCACCCGTTCTTTCACCTTTGGCTTTAACCCTTGCTTCGTTACCAGGTCTACCTTCACACCCAGCTCATCACTGAGCTGATCGCCCAGTTCCAACAGCTGAAACAAGCGCAACCCCTCAGGTCGCTCAATCAAAATATCCAGGTCGCTAGCCGCCGTTTGCTCTCCCCGCACATAGGATCCAAAAATTCCCAGCTCAGCAATGTGATACTGCTCCTGAATCTGGGGCTTCCGCTGCTGTAGCATCACTTTAATATCATCCAGCCTGTAAGCCGCTGGTTGAACCTGGTTGGTTGGTTCCTGTTGAGCCAATGTCTCTAACCCAGCCCTCACAAAGTCATCCAGCCTGGGCCATATCCCCATCAGCTGAGCCTTTAGCTCAGGTATCGTGTTCTGAACAAACTCCCATACCCCATCAGCGCTCACTGCATAATACTCATCCACCAAACGATTCCCAAAGTCAATCGACGTCTGCCAATCTACCGCTGGGCAACTCTGTCTAAAATATTTAGAAACTCGCTCTAGCTCCACGGCCAGCCGAGACAGCTTAAACTCCACTGCTGATGAGATCAGCGGATCGGCCAAAAACGAGGCGCGGTCATGCTTGGCCAGCACAGACAGAATCGTCTCAATTCGTTCTAAGACAGTCTCTAAATATTCAGATGTCAACGCTAACCGCTGTTGTTCTTTCATCGCCTGACTGTTCTATACCGCCCAGCTATGCCGCTAAGGTCTGATTCAATTCTGTCAGAATCGTGGGTAATTCTGTTCCAAACAGTTGTACTGCCTTCAAAGGCCCACCTTTCTGATTAAACGGTACATCCTCAAAGTCCTCCGACTCAATCTTCAAACTTGTGGCAATATGATCGCGGATCATCTCCAGCCATTCTCGCTGCTCGGGCGAAAACCCTCGTCCTGCTGAGTCCTGCTGAGTCAACCACGTTTCAAATCGCCGATTTACTACCTCCCCAAATGGTTCCAGTACATCTGTTTCGCCAATAGCAAAGCGTACCAGAGAAATCAGGTTGGTCAAAATTTTCTCCGGGCGACCTTTAACTTTCGACACTTCCAGCTGCTCGTAAGCCTGCCACAGCTGCTCTGCCCTAAACCGATAGGGCGGCTTCTGAATCGCCTCCGCTAGCTGCCGAATCTGATCATAGGAAAGCTGCCGCTGACCATAGGGCAGGTTATACAAAATCTGCAGTGCGGTAATCTCGTCCTTATTGTCCTCAATAAACTGCCGCCAGTTCTGCACCAACGACTCTGCCCGCTCCCGTGCCGCCGCATCAAACCCCGCAGAAATTAACTCATCCGCACTCACACGGTCAATGGTTTGCTCCGCATCAGACTGTAGCTCTTTTAATAGCTGACGCAGCTCCGGCGAATCAAAGGGCAAACAGGCTTCCTCTGTCAGTATCTCTGCCGCCTGCTCCTGCTCCGCTTCCGTTGGCGCTCCTGTCTGAAACTGGGTTTTAGCCCGCTCAATTTGCAGATCCGGGTCCGTTGCATCCAACAGGCCATTGATAATCTGCTTCAGGGGCTGTCCCGCTGTGGCCTCAATCCGGCTGCGGTCGGTATCGGAAAGCTTGCGATCTAACCGGGCTAGGCGTCCTGCTAAAGACGTGATGAGATCGCAATCCTGATGCCCCTGGGCCACCCCCAGCATGAGCTTGTCAAAGGGCACCGAGCGTTTGCGCTCTAAGGGGCGAGAATCGGTTTTATCGCGATCGCACACCCCCACCGCATCCACAATTACAAAGTGGGTCTTGTGCTGTGCCCCCTGGGTTATTGCCTGAAAGTCCGTATCGGGAATGGTGCGAGTGCCCCGACCCTTCATCTGGTCAAAGAAATTGCGCGACTTCACATCCCGCATAAACAGCAGACATTCCAGGGGTTTAATATCCGTCCCGGTAGACATCATATCCACCGTAACCGCAATGCGCGGATTGTAGCTATTGCGAAACTGGTTGATCAGGTCTTCCGCCTTTTTGACCTGATAGGTAATCTTTTTACAAAACTCATTACCCTTATCAAACTCCTGCCGCACAATTTCCAGAATGTCCTCCGCGTGGGAATCATTCTTGGCAAAGATCAGCGTTTTCGGAACCTCTGTGCGACCGGGGAAAATCTCAACGGGAAGGCGATCTCGAAACGTGCGAATAACCGTGCGAATCTGGTCGACGGCCACCACATCCCGGTCGAGCTTTTTGCCGGTATAGTTAAGGTCTTCGTCCAGCGTTTCCCAACGGACAGCACGGGTCTTACGATTGCGCCTATCCACCAAAAAGCCCGATTCCACAGTACTACCCTGCTCCGTAATCCGGGTACGAATGGGATAGACATCGTAGGGCACATTCACCCCATCGGCCACGGCCCGTTCATGGCCATACTCCATCACCAGATTCTGATTAAAAAAGCCAAAGGTCTGCTTCGAGGGCGTTGCCGTCAGGCCAATCAAAAACGCATCGTAATATTCCAGCACCTGCCGCCACAGATTATAAATCGAGCGGTGACACTCATCGGTAATGATGAAATCAAAGTCCTCAATGGGAAAGTGGGGGTTGTAGCTCACCTCCCTGGGCGGTTCCAGGTCCGTACCCGTCTCAAACAGCGATTGTTCTTCTAACGATTCATCCAGTTCTGCCTCACCCCGCAGCATGGAGTACAGCCGCTGAATCGTCGTAATACACACCTTACTCACCCGATCCAGGCTGTTAGTGGTCATCCGCTGCACATTGTACAGGTCCGTAAACTTGCGCCCATCATCCGGCGGCACATACTGCTGAAACTCCTTAAACGCCTGCCGAGAAAGGTTTCCCCGATCCACCAGAAACAATATACGCTTGGCCCCAGCAAACTTAATCAGACGATAGACAAAGCTCACCGCCGTGTAGGTCTTGCCGCTCCCCGTCGCCATCTGGATTAAGGCCCTGGGCCGAGACCGGGCAAAGGACTGTTCCAGGTTGGTAATGGCCTCAATCTGGCAATCCCGCAGACCATCGGTCATCAGTGAGGGCAACTGGCGCAGTCGAGATCGTAACGTATCTGCTTGGGCCAGCCATTCCCCCAAGGTTTCCGGTTTATGAAAGGCAAACACTCGCCGAGAACGATAGTCTGGGTCTCGCGCATCCCGAAAAAACGTTTCAGTGCCTGTACTTTCGTAGGCAAAGGGAGACAGCTGGCGGTCATACCGCAGTCGAGGAGGAATGCCCTCCAAATAGTCTGCCGACTGTTCTGCTACACCGCCCAATGTAGTCCCTTCACTCTTGGCCTCAATCACCCCAACGGCCTTGCGGTTTACAAACAGCAGGTAATCGGCAAAGCCCCCCGTGGCCAGCGGATATTCCCGAACAGCTACACCCACACCAGCCCCCAGGTTCAGACTGAGGTAGTCCTGCACTTGCCAGCCTGCCGCTATCAGCAGGGCGTCTATGGTTTGTCGGGCCTTTTGCTCTGGTTGCATACTGGTTTGCCCAGGGTTTGCTTGTACTCAAATACAGACTATTCCCACAGTCAGACTCTAGCTGTGATTCTCTGCAAAAAATTCAACTAAAGTTGATATTTTTCCGAAGGATTAACTTAAAATCTGCCAAAAGGCTCACATCAACGCACCGGCTATTTCACCACTAATTCTCAATAGCCCATTGCTGGTTTCCTTTTTTAAAGCTGGTTTGGTTGGTGGCTGATAATTAATATGGAAGCTATATCCAGCACGATCATAGATATCATCAAAAGTAGCTTTGAAATTAATTTCGGGTTCTGGATCACTTGGCTTGAGGTGTAAACAAAACGTTCTGTCAAAATTTCAGCCCATGACATCGGTTCAAGTCACCTCCCAAATCAACATTGACCTGGATCAGCTCCTGGCTGGTGTTGCTCAGCTTGAAACGCCTGATCTGGAACGCTTTACTGAGCAAGTTACCCAGCTGCTGGCCCAGCGTAGAGTGAGTAGCCTGCCAGTCCAAGAAACTGAACTACTCCAACAAATTAACCAGGGCTTACCACCAGAAATCCAACAGCGCTACGACCAGTTACAGGCAAAATTACAAGCAGAAACCATTTCCATAGACGAACACCAGAACCTACTGACCCTGATTGACACCGTTGAGCAGGCCGACGCCAAACGCCTGGAAGCCCTGATGACCCTGGCTCAGTTGCGTCAGGTATCCCTGCCCGATCTCATGGCCCAGCTAGACATTGAGCCCCCTCCGGTTCATGCCTAGCGCCTATATTTCTGCAGAACAGCAGCGCCAGATCATCGAACGGGCCAAGCGACGGTGCGAATATTGCAAAAGCTCTATGGACTACGCCTCACAACCCTTTGTCATGGAACACATTATTCCGGTATCTACAGGCGGAGAAACAGCCCTAACGAATCTCGCCTTGGCCTGCGGTGGCTGCAATGGTCATAAATACACCAAAGTGGATGCTATTGACCCGGCAAGTCAGACTAGAGTTGCCCTATTTCATCCGCGTCAGCAGCCCTGGTCAAATCATTTTGGTTGGAGTGCCGACTACCTTAACGGGCTTGGGTTAACCGCTATTGGGCGGGCAACGATAGAAGCATTAAAGCTCAACCGCCCCGGTGTCATCAACTTGCGGCGACTGCTTCTATTGGCAGGGCTGCATCCTCCGAATGAAGGTCAACCATAGGGATGATAGTACGGGTAATAGGGTGCTATGTATTGCTTTAGGTAAGATTGTGGAATGGTTAGGACGGTCAGGTGTCCAATATGATGCGATCTCGAAGCATCTTCTTATCGACTACCAGTTCCCAAACTGACGATTCAACTCAATCCTTGGGCTAAATTTCATTATCCGTCATCATGTAGAAATGCCTATCCCATATAGATTCTGCATGTTTAACCTACTTATTGGCGAATTAAAAAGGACGTGGATTCAATTCATTCGTTACCCCAGTGAGATCATTGGCGGGATAATTATTATCACCACAGTTTTTTACGGTCTGTTTGTGAGTGCACAATACATGGCAGGTCCGGCGATCAACTTTGGTGATCGTCTAGATTCTGTCGTGGTGGGCTATGTGCTGTGGACGCTGGCGCTATATATCGTCAATGACATTGCGTTTAATATTCAGGCTGAGGCTCAGACCGGGACTCTAGAGCAGATTTTTCTGTCACCCTTTGCGGCCCCGACAATCTTTTTTGCACGTGCGATCGCAAGTCTAGCCCTACGAATGACCATCATTGTCCTCATCCTGTTTATCCTGATGAGCATTACCGGCAGCCAACTATCGTTTCCGTTAGGACTAGTTTTTCCATTGCTCACACTGTTGATGGCAGCCTACGGTCTTGCTTTTGTTATGGGGTCCTGCGCATTGGTTTTTAAGCGTGTGCAACAGATTTTGCCAATCTTTCAGTTTGCTTTATTGTTCCTCCTGGCAGCCCCCACTGAAGAATGGAGCGGTCGTGCTCGGATAGTTGCAAATTTCTTGCCGATGTTGCCAAGCACAGGGTTACTGCGCGATCTGATGGCTCGTGGAGAAGGATTGGATATATCTTTGCTTGGTATTGCCCTAATTAATGGTGCGGCCTATTTTGGGATTGGTTTACTAGTGTTTGGCTGGGCTGAGCGCCAGGCAAAACGCAAGGGAATTTTGGGTGGTTACTGAGATTTGATATTTCTATTCTCAGTTTTGAAGCTATATCGATCCAATATTAGTCTTGCAGCGTTGTGGTGTTCTTGTGCCAATATTTTCGGCTCGATAAATTGTGCATTTCCCATAAATCCATAAACCCAGCGGCTAAATTCGTTGACTGATCTCGGAGGAAGGCTAACTTCATAATCTACATAGCTTAAGACACCATCTTTCATAGGGCCTTTGATAATTTTTTGACTTTGGTGTCGGTGTTCACCTTCGAGAATAAATCGTAAAATTGGAGGAAAGAACCTAACTATAACCTTGGTAAAACTCAGCTTGCCTTGTAACTCTAGCTTTTGATCTTGTAGGTCTCCTAAAAATAAACCCCAACCAGTTGCAAGAAGTTGATGCGCTGTTTTTAGTTTTTTCTGCTGAACAGCAATACCTCTTCTCTCAGAATCTGATTTTCTATAGTGATCGCTAAAACGATCTAATCGTGTAATTGCTAGATGTTGATCAGAAAAATGTTCATATAGAAGATACCAAGCAATATTATTGTGGATGATTTGTAGTGGGTAAACCCAGAGGTATCCGCGCGGGCGGTTGCTATATGGACTTTTTGAGTGACAAAGTTGAATTTTCTCGCCTGTTAAAATCGATTGCTCTAGCTGTTTGATTTCATGTATTAAAGTTGGTCTATAGTGCCCATCAGACATCATTTCAATTGGATCAGTATAGATAATCGATTGGTTGAACTGTGTACGTACAGGGTATAAAAGCTCACCATAAGGATCGATAGTTTTGATTCGTCGAGTTAGCTTTTCATAGAGTTGTCTAACCTGAGGCTCTTTTTGGTGTGTTGCCTGGGCAGCTAGAGCATTCAATGCAGTACGCAATTCCCCGCGCGTCATAAGACCCGTACCTAGGAAGTATCCCCAACGATACATTGGTGGGCTTAAGATGCCCCATTGTCTTAGAAATCCAAGATCCTTACGAATAGTATTAGCTGAGCAAGAAAAGTCTATACCTTTGCTTTTTGCCAACTCATGCATGCGATCGCAAAGTATTTGTAACGCATTGTGATGTTCAGCTGATGTCTCTGTAGCTGCGTCTGGGCTTCCTACACCAGGATGTTCAATCAAAGTCAGTACAAGCATTAGCAAGCGTTTTAGAGCTTTTGGGCTGTTGTATCTCTTTGGGATGCGAGCGCGATGCATAGTGCATTCAAATTGCCAAACTAAAGGCAATATTATCTGATTTGTAGATAAATAGCTGAAATGTCTGCTCCTATTGGGTTACCCCAATAAATTGGGAGATCTAAAAATATTGGCTATATCTGGTCACTATATAAATAGTTCGCTAGTCTTGGTTTAAGGATTTAGTTTCAAGCAAAAAAGTGGTATCAGGATGCAGCCACTCATCATTCGTAGATATTTGCCGAATTTCATTGGACTGTAGATTTCGCCATGTCAAATTTGAAACATAAGAAACTTAAGCAATGGCTTATCTTCAGTTCAGTTGTCTTTGGTGTGAGTTTTGGCATCAATTATGCGGTTAATCGTGATGTACGAAAGGCACTGGTAGGTGGTGGAGCTAGTACAAGTGCATCTAGTATTGGTGTCCTAGCACTTGATTGGCGACAGCGAAAGCTTTTGACCGATAACTTTTCATCACTTCAAGAGAAAATTGAGACTCTGGAAAAGCGACATGAGAATCTCACTCAATCCCATACTGAAAAGACGTCTCAATTAAAGCAACTGACTCAACAACGGACCGAAGTTATCCAAGATTTCAATAATATAAAAGAGCAGAAGCAGCAGTTAGATATTGAACTTGAGGAGCTTCGTCAGCAAAAAACACAACTTGATAATGAAATATTAGAGAAAGAAAATCATACGGAAAATCTTAGGCTCGATAATGAACAGTTAGAGCAACAGAGGCAAGAATTAAATAACATGCTCAATCTTTTGCGTGAGACTGAGCAAAAAAACTGTCAAGACTTTGAGGATCAATCTCTCCAAAGACAGAGCCAAATTCGAGAATCACAGCATTTTATAGAAGGGTTGACTACAAGGACCAGTGAATTAGAAGCAGAAGAGCGTGCACTTAACGAATTGATTGAACAACTCTCTAATCTACGACTTCAATTAGAGACTGATATCAGTGCTTTACAATTTACGAAAGAACAATTAGCTGCTGAAATAACAGAAACAGAAGATCAGCTCAAAGCATTAAACGAGTTACAAGGTGCGTCAGATATACAGGCGGAAATAGCAGATCAACTTTCTATTACTTCTGATGAGCAACCGGGAATAGCAGATGACTTAATTCCGGTAGAGATGAATCCGGATGCTTTATCCCTTCCTATCAAGAAGCCTTCCAATCCTGAAATATCAATTTCAGAGGAAAAGGAGGCAGCTCAATCTACTTCAAATAAGGGGTATTCTCGACTTAATTTTAATCTTAAGAATGCTAACCACAGTCAAGAGTTTTGGGAGAATGAGATTTTGCCGAAATGGCAACATGCAGATCGACCTCTAGGCTTTCGTTTTCTGGGTAGTGTCGGTATTGATAAAGATACTAGTAACTACTTACTTCAGGTGATTGGAGAGAATTTAAGACGGCTGAAAAGTTTGACTTACAATTGCCTTTATCAAGAATTTGATGAGCCTCAGCAAAACTGGCTAAAACTTTTAACATTAGCCCTATCTGAGTATGCTTACTACTATTCTGAAGATCGCTTCTGGGACGGTTTTTGTGAGCGGTTAGATATACCATCAGGACAGGCTATTGAGAAAACATTACGTCGAATTGTTTCGGATGGGACTAATACGTTAGGTTTGATCAAAAGTCAGAGCGGATATACCTATGTATCTACCCTATGGTTACAGAGTGGTATCCCCAAGCACAATCTAAATCACTTTGCACAGTTAGTACAAGAGGTCTCTGATGACTATGGTTGGTGGGGACTTGCTCATAGTGATGAGCAAGAACTATCTCAGGCTCTAATGGAGCATTCCCTGTCAAAACATGCTTCATGGGGAACCTTGAATAATTTCTTGAAAGTTAGTTGTGCTGAGCAATCAGGTGAGATTGCCTTATCTGGTCAGCTTGTTAGAGGGATTGCAATGGTTGCCCAGCAACTAGAACAACAAGGGTATTCTCCCCAAGCTTTACTTGACCCAGAACATCGAGAGGCTGCTCTAAATGATTACTATTTGCCCTCCAGCTTCTTCCTGCGTGATTGGAGTACAGTCGCTGAGATATTAACCCCTAAACCTTCTGAAGGTAAACAAGGCTTACGTAGACGGCAGCGTGAGTTATCCCTACAGTTAGATATCGAAACTCTTAATACTCAGCTGGTGCTACCAGAGCAAAAGCTTTGGCAAAAAGATTGGAGAGATCTTCGAGGTACATTTTGTCAAATTACCGAAGGTCAATGGGAAGGTATCATTCCTTATAAAGGTGATTTAGAGATCCCAGAACTCTCTACAGTTGTAAATTCACAAGAACTTTTATGGGAATGGCATCTGCAGAATCATCTGCACCATCAGGTCTTAACCTGGCAAAAACCTGGTATTGATTCTGAATTTCCGTGTTTAGTATTTGATTTCAACACAGGTGAACATATTCCTTTGACTCTATCTTCACCTGTTATCGCTGGTACAACATCTATTATCTGCTTCGTGCCAAAGGACTGGCTTCTAGAAGTTGGAGAAGGTATTGAAATATGGGATGAATATTTACCTACTAGTTTGCACGGATGGATAGGACAAGAAATTGAGCTAATTAAACAACGATCATCTATCTCTTTATCTGCCTCGGACAGTGAAAAATCAATAGAAGTTATCTGGCAAAGTTCAGACGATCAGTCTCCTATTTTGCAAGGCACTAAGCTACGCGGTAAAAAGCCAGTTTATTTGGGTAAACCGGTCCTTCAATATCCATCTAACACACACAATCAAACAGTCAATTTACTCATCGAGAGTATTACACAGAAAGCTATTGTAGCTCGCCAGTTGGTAGAAGTAGGTTCACGTGAACATTCTATATCTATTGAACTTGATAGTCAGATTGATACAGCTGATGTCTATGAAATGAAGGTGTGGACTGATACGCAAGAGTGGGGATATTCCTTTGAAGTTAAAGCGCCACATCAGCTTAATGATCCGCCTGAGCATCCCCCAATAAAAATTAACCATTCCGTTCCGGTAGTTTCTGACGGTGAAAACGCTAAAGTTCAAACGACTGATCAATTCTGGGCAGATGACATAGGGATCAACGGATTATGGCCTTTGGAAACAGTTACATTTTATCTGAGGAGTGCTGAAGATAATACTACATATACTGTTCAAGCTGACTCCATAGGTAAGTTAACGTTTGGTGTAGCTACCCTCTATGGTCATCTACCAGAGTCTGAGCAATATACGCTTGCTTATCAACGAGTAGGATTTCCTACCGAACTCGTACTCTCTTACGGCAATCCTGATGAATCCATAAGCTGGGAACTGACTGAGAAATCCATTGTCTTTTCACATCTTAATGTAGATGCGACTCTGCTTTGTTGGAATTTATTGTTACCGACATTACCAGACGAGGAGATGTCTATTACTGCAACAGGACGATCAGAAGTCTTGCTGCCAAAATCATCTGGCATATATTACTTGCAACTAAAATACTCACATGCCTTGACTCCTCTTGGGTGGTGGTGTGGGGATGATCAACCTGAATTACCTGACAAATTACAGAAGCAGGAAATACAAAATAGAGATGCAATCGAGAATTATTGCTATACATTGTTAGATAATGAGCCTCTAAATACATTTACTGAGGCATTGGATCAGTTGTCTTTGGATTTGTGTCTATCGCAACTTGAGTCAGGTCTTACAGCCTTAGAAAACCTGCCAAATCACTTACCTGATTGGTTAGACAAGGAGCTTTTAATTCAAAAACTTGTTTTATTGAGAGATAGAGCTAAGCCCAAGACTAACGAAACGATAGAGTCAGAATTTGAGCCTGTTCCAGAAAATCCTGAAGAGAAAAATTTTCCAGCTACCACATCTACTGAGAAATCATCTCGTTCAGATAAATGGTATTTAGTTACACTTCGTGCAGGCAAACAAAAAATATTTCTTACCTGCCTGGACAACGTTCGTCATCAGAATATATCTGATGTTTCCCATATACTTTCGGTTCGAAAATGTCGAGAGGAGTATAAGAACTTAATTTTGCTGCAGGTAGAAAGTGCAGCAAAACTTGCAGAAATCAATCATCTGCTTCGCCAGGTGGAAGGGTTTCAGTCTATTGAACGACGGCCACTCAAAATCAGTGATGTTGAACGAATGTTGGAGGATGAGGTATGAACTGGTTCGAGCCAATCATTCAAGTTTTAAGTAATCATCGTCATCCACATAATGCAAATTTACCCCAAGCACTAACTAGAACACAGCTCATTAATTTACTAAAGAGTTATCCGACCCCTCATAACTATGAGTTCTCTGCTAGGCAAATTCAGACCTCGCTCAGTGAACTGATAGCTCAAGGTGAAATTCTAGAGGGTATTGGAAAGCGCTACTGTATGGCACCGCCAGCTGTCCTTACTAAAGATGAAAAAAATGTCAGGAGTGTCCGTTTTCGAGGTGATCGCGCATATTTGCCTTTAGCACATCAAATTCTAGAGACGGATCAAGATCAATATGAAGTGCTTATTCGACCAAGAGTTCATAGATTGCAATATATTCAAGGCTGCTTAGCTCATGTGGGTGTTCGGTTAATTACCCTATCGCAACAGGTGGATCGTTTACCTAAACCTCGTCCAATATCTGAAGCAGAACTCAGAGTACCTTGGGCAGATAATCCTTTTAGACAGACTAACTCAAAGCAGCCTATTCAATGTTACTGTCCGAAAGTTAATGCCACGCAGCATGAGCGTTGGCAAGTTGTATCTAAGCCGCCATCAACTCCTAGTTTACTTAGACTGCACTCGGGCAATTTCCTTTGGTATGATTCTCAATCATTTTATGAGCTTGAGCCAGACACTGCTTATTTAGCAGCATTTTGGCTAGATCGGGCCCATGACTGTCCTCTGAAACTTGCATGGGATAAATCTAAAGGGCTACTCCATTTAAGGCAGACGTCATTGCCTAGTGTCTATGCAAAATGGATTTGGGCTTTGTCAGAGCCAGATTTTGAGCATAAACGAACTCGCTTCATAAAACCTACTAATCAACCACTCATTCTTGAAGCCCTACAACAGTTGGGTTGCTGTTTAGTTTAACCTCGCAGTACATGCCATGGCTAATCATTCGTATCTTGATCCTATAGCTGTTGTTAAGCAACCTCGGGAGGACTTTATTCGTCATCTGATGACGGCTTATCCTTTACGAGATGAGGAACTCCGAGAACGCCTCAAGCAAGAATTAGAAAAACCAGGAATGGTATGGCAACATCCTTATTTAGAGGGGGCACAGCCTTACTATTCGGCAAGTAGTGTTGCTGATTTAGTTGACTCTGGCAAACTTCATTCAGATATGATTCATTTGTTTGATGCCGCTAAGAGCCCATCAGATCCTAAGGGTAGCAGACCACTATATAAACATCAGCAAGAAGCTATTGAAGCAGTTGTTGAACAACATGAAAATATTGTTGTTGCTACAGGGACTGGTTCTGGAAAAACTGAATGTTTTCTAATTTCAATGATGGATATGCTCCTCAAAGAGCAAGAACAGCTTTATGATTCGGGCGTTCGGGCACTTATCTTGTATCCAATGAACGCCCTTGTCAATGATCAGGTTAAAAGACTACGTAAGTTGCTTTGTCGCCAAGATTCTGATCAGCCAACTATTCGTTTTGGATTTTATACAAGTCGAACTGAGCGTAAGCCTAAAGAGGCTGAAGATATTCTCCTGTCGGAATTGCAGAGTTATGACAGGCAAGAACTCCTAGACCTTTTTAGTGAGGATGAAAAGCAAAAAAATCGACAAAATTTTAGTACGCCTGAAAAGTTGATTGATGCAGCTGCTCAAAAAATTCAGAAAATTCAAGCTATTTCACGAGAGGAAATTTGGGAACAGCCACCGCATATTCTTGTTACTAATTATTCTATGCTAGAGCATATGCTCATTCGCCCTAAAGAGCGCAATGATGTATTTGTTGCTTCCTCGCCAGTGTTTAAGTTGCTCATCGTAGATGAAGCCCATACTTACAATGGCTCAACCGGGACTGAAGTTTCGATGCTTCTAAAGCGTTTCAAAGCTGCTCTGAGTCAAGAAAGTGGTCAAATTCGCTGCATTGCTACTAGTGCTAGTTTAGGAAAAGAAGAGACTAATCAAGAAATTCTTGAGTTTGCCAAGACTCTGTTTGATGAACCTTTCAATGAAATCATTCGTGGCAAACGTCAAGCAGCTGTTGATCGCCTGGGTGAGCCATATACACTTTTGCCTGATTTTGAGGCTGAGGACATTTGGGAATATCTCAGTGAGCTGAAACTGCCGGAGCTGACTGCAGATATTCAGCTTTGGATAGATGAATTATCTTACATTGTTCCTAAGATTCGACTTGATCAAGCATTGAATAAAGCAGGTGGTGATATACACAAGCTGCTGTGGTTTGCACTGAGGCAACACCCACTAATTCATCGGCTAATTGATTTCCTTAGTAACCGTCCCTATCCCTGGGAAGACGTTTTCCAGTCTACAAATCTATGGGGTTTTGATTTGCCCTTAAGCCTAGATGGCGAAATTGATGAGAAAGTTACCCAAATTTCTGAGCAAGCATTAGCAAACCTATTGCAGCTTGGGACTCTTGCAAGATTTAACGATAATGACTTGCCGCTATTACCTGTGCGGTTACACCTATTGTTCCGTAGCTTAGAAGGTCTATTTCAATGCATTAATACAGATTGTCGTAACATTTATCTTAATAGTAAAGAGGCTTGTGATAGATGTCATTCGCCTGTTCTTGAGGTAGGTAGTTGTTCCCAATGTGGTCAGGAGTATGTATTGACTCAGCTCAGTCGAGAAGGTCAACTTTTACCACTGCCAAGGACGTATAAGGCATTGAAAGATAAAAAGCAGCAAGAACGTATTTACACCACTACATTAGCCAACATCTCTAACAGTACAGAAGATGAAGAGAATGAACTCTCCGACTCATATGAGAATAGCGATGCTAAAACTCTCACGATTCTACAACAAGGGAATGGCTGGATAGGAAAACCAGCAGATAAACCATTTCAATCCTCAGTTCATGGTAGCAGTGAATATCAGCTGGCTTGGCATCGACAAAAAGATGACGAAAAACTGAATGGTTGCTATTTACGAAAATGCATTGCTTGTGGGTATGGAACTAGTCGAACCTATGCAATTCGAAGGCTTGTAGCTTATACAGACGCCCCCTTAGAAGCGATGATCGATAGCCTTTTTGAGCTATTGCCTGAGGAAAATTCAGTAATGCAATCGTCTAAGCGTAAGTTGTTAACCTTTTCTGATGGACGTCAGGATGCTGCTTTCTTTGCCTCTGATTTTCAGCGAAACCATACAGAGATCCTTTATCGTCAAATGATTTGGCAGGCGTTTAATCAGGTCAAAGATCAACAAGAGAGTGCTTCGGTAGGGCAAGTAACGAATCAACTTCGAGACAATTTTTTAGAAATTCCGATTCCTCATCCTGATAGAACGTCAGAGCTAAACTACACAAGCTATGTGAGCCGTGATGATGTCGATAATACTCCTAAGAACCCTAGAGACTGCAAAGATAGGGCAGAAAAACGGGCAAAGGAACTTTTACTAAAAGAATTTGCAGTTGCTTATGCTCGTCGTTCTTCATTAGAGGCTTTTGCCTTACTAGCGTGCCATTTAGAATTTTCCGATACTCTTATCCAGGCTGTTGCTGAGCGGTTAAATATGTCTAAAGGCGAAGTCCGTATCTTTTTAACTGGCCTTATTAATATCATCCGTCGATCAGGAACAGTCAGTATCTATGGGGCTTCTAGCTATTTCCCAGAAACAGGTGGGGTCGTAGGGTCTAGACGACCTATGGTTAATACTCAGGGGAAAACATTAATCTACCTCTTTCTGGAAAGAAATAAGGAGATGCAGAATAAATTTCGTGGCTCATTTGCTTTCTGCTCAGATAAACTTACTCGGATCAGTTGGTACTTTAAACGTTCATTCAGAGATAACAATCAGCCTACTAAAGAAGACTTTATTTGGTTATTCAGGCAGTTAGAATCAGAAGGTATTTTTGTGCCTGCAGCTCTTCAGGGAAGCTATCACCTTAACTGGGATTTACTGACCTTATGGAAAACTCAAGAAGGTTGGTATAAATGCGATTTTTGCCAGCAAGTTGCCCATATTCCTGATTTATCAGAAGCCCTCGAAGCGAAAGCTTCAATTAATCTGAGAGTCTGCCGAGCTTTCAAATGTGAAGGTACACTGCGAAAATATGAGCATGAGAAAATTGAAGCAGCAGCTAATCAGCACGCTCAACAACATATCATCAAGAACAGAGGGATTCTACCATTACGCTCTCAGGAGCATACAGCTCAGCTAGGCACAGAAGAATTAGCTAAGCGCGAAAATAATTTCCGACAAGGTAAAATCAACTTGCTAAGCTGCTCGACCACCCTAGAAATGGGAGTTGATATTGGCGAACTACAGGCTGTTGTTCTGCGGAATTTCCCTCCTCACGTAAGCAACTATCAACAACGAGCTGGGCGAGCTGGGCGTCGAACGGATGGTGTAGCCGTAACCCTAATGTATGGTCAGCGCCGCCCGCATGATAGGTTTTACTTTGAGCAGCCTCAAGAGCTGATTGCAGGTAGTAACCAGATCCCTAAGATCGATGCGAGCAATCTACAGATCCAGCAACGCCACATTAGAGCCGAACTAATTGCTATATTTTTGCAAGAAACTCAGGAGGGTATTGGCACTGAAAAAGTTACTATAGCTGGTTTCTTCGACCTCTCAGATAAGTTTCAACCTCTAGGAAACGATTGTGCTAGCCCAACAGCGATGATTTCTGAGCTAAGACGATGGCTACAGAGTCAGTGTGCTGAAAGCATATGCCAGGCATGGTTATCTAGGTTGAACAGCCCTAACACCTGTGCTGCCTTCCGAAACAATTTTTATGAGGAAATCGATCGTTTTGAAAAAGATCAGCTCAGCCATTGGAATGATTTAGTCGGGCTCCTAGACGATGTAGAGGCTGAACTAGACGTTGCGAAGAAAAATCGTGATCGTGATCAGCGACGTCAGCTCGAACGAAGTCGGGATAGTCTTGAAATTGAACTCAAAAAGGTTCTTAATCGCCGTCTTCATGAGCAACTTGTTCAGGCTGCCATTTTACCTATTTATGGTTTTCCTATTGATGTTGTGCGACTACTCACCGAAAAAAGTGATTTTCACAAGTCTTCTCAAGGAAAACATCGTTTGGAGAGAGATCGTCGTCTTGCTTTAGGAGAATACGCTCCAGGGCAGGATGTTATTGTGGATGATCGAGTCTATAAAAGTGTAGGGGTCTTAAGTCCTCATAAGCTAGAGAAAAAGTTCTACTGGGTTTGCAAAAATTGTAATCATTTTGAATCACCTTCCAGTGATGCTGACCTCGTCGATAAGTGTCCTATTTGCGGTAACTCACCTAATCCTCGCGATATGCAAGTCAAAGAGTATCGTATTCCGCAAGCTTTTATTACTGACTGGACTCAGACGCCTGATGTAGCTCCCTATTTAAAGCCAACTCGGCAGCCAACATCGCAAGTTTTCTTGGCGAAGGAAGGAGAACAGCTTGAAACGATTTCGTTAGAAGGCATTTGTCAACTAACAACTAGTCGGAACAGTCATTTTTTCCTAGCAAATAAGGGCAATTATAATCAAGGCGCTTTTTATTTTCGGATTTGTGAGAGTTGTGGTCGCGATTTGACAGAGTCTCATACTGACCAGAAAGGTAAGAAGTCAAGAAAAGAAAAAACACCTCGTAAATCACATAAACATCCAATACTAGGTAAGAACTGTACGGGAAAGGGGGTTTCTATACATCTAGGACACGAGTTTTATAGTGACCTAGTTAAAATCAAATTCGAACGTTCTACATCTCCTAATGCGTTATTCAGAAGTGGGCAAATCTCTAATGATCAAGATGCCTCCAAAGAATTTTGGCGTTCTTTGACCTATGCTTTGTTGGCAGCAGCAGCACAAATAATTGATGTTCGTCGAGAAGAGCTAGATGGTTTGTTTGTACCTGTGGCAGACGGTCAAGCTGAAATTATCATTTATGATGACTTACCTGGAGGGGCTGGTTACAGTACTCAAATAGCCGAAAACTTTCAAGACATTCTTGAAAAGGCCTATCACTTAACAGCAACCTGTTCCTGTGATAGTAGCTGCTATGACTGTCTGAAGACCTATAACAACCAAATTTTTCATGAGGAGCTAGATCGTCAACTCGTCTCCGATTTTCTCCAGCCTATTGTAGACCAGGTAGCGCCAGACAATGAGCTGAAAGACTTTGCACCTAACTCTCATCGAGCTAGCCTAACAGCTATTGCTGACGAATTACCTACAGTCCTCAACCTGGCAGGTAAAGGTTCTATTCTCTATCTTCCTCAGCTAATCGATACCTATAAACTCAAACAAGGCTCCTCACTATCCTGGTTAAACTGCTTAAAAAGCATTGTCCGCTCAGCTGAGCAGAATGGTGGTGTTCCAGAACTAATTATCCATGATTTGCCACAGGCTATATCAGATCAAAATCGCCTGCTTAGAAGACGCCTTTCACAGTGGAGCGATCAAGGCCGTTTGAAAATATACCAATCCCACGATGAGTTACTCCCAGAACTTTGTATCGTTACAGCTCAGGACCATTACTTGGGTTTGAGACTGAGTCACGATGATTCAAACAATGTCTGGCAATGGTTACAGACACGTAGTAAGAAAGGTGGAAAAGTAGTTCTAGAACGATTACAGCAGTTACGATCTGGCTCTACCTTAATTGCAGCATCAGAACTACATGATCCTGACACTACTATTATTCTTCCAGAAGTCAAAAGAGAATGGCAAAATCTTAGTCTTCATGAGCTACGTCAAAAGTTAGGACTACTAACACTTTTGACTGGCAGTCCACTCATAGAAGTAACCTACACTGACCGTTACTTATACAAAGATAAGGCAGAAATCTTATCAGACTTACTCCAAGTTCCGAGCGTTGGTTCAACAACTAAGGTATCAATTAGTGTTCGGGAAAATAACAATGACTATAGAACTTGCCCTACTCAACAACGAAAGTCTGATTTAAAGATGCATTTTCAGGTGCTTGAATCTCAAGGTGCTGTAGTTGATACGAAAGTTCAACCACGGCGTAGTCGATTCCATTTTCCTCATGCTCGAAGTTTAGTGATTAAGAAGCAAGATGGCCAAAAGTATAGATTGATGTTTGATCAAGGGCTAGCATTTCTGAAGAAAACTGCAAA
Source organism: Leptothoe sp. ISB3NOV94-8A (assembly GCF_043421595.1). NCBI lineage: Bacteria > Bacillati > Cyanobacteriota > Cyanophyceae > Nodosilineales > Cymatolegaceae > Leptothoe > Leptothoe sp. ISB3NOV94-8A. Next base: position 265,215 of record NZ_JAXSQW010000002.1, read on the forward strand.
AAATAACTACTCTGCCACCCAGGATTCATATATTGTGATTACTCGATTTTCTGATGAGTAAGGCAACATGTTAGTCAAAAATTCATTAGCATTCGATACCCAAGCTTTTTGAGCGCTTTTGACTGCTAAGTAGGTGGCCAGAAGTAAACGCAGCTCTAGATCGCTAAGATGCTTGTCTAATAGCTTTTGGGCTCTTGAATAGTTCTGGCCACCTACTTATTTGAGTTTGGTATTAATGCATCCAGCACTTGATTCTGCTTTGCCTTAACCTAAAGCTTGAGTTACATTGCAGGTGTGTGATGGCATTTTGGGCAGGATGGTTAACGGTATTTATTATGGGTTTGGTGGCTGTTATCACCCCTGGACCCGATTTTGCGCTGACATTGCGGAGTAGCTTAGCCTATTCGCGGCGAGCTGGCGTGTATACGGCAGTGGGTATTGGTTTGGGGAATACTATTCACGCCACATACTGTTTGGTTGGCATTGGCGCGCTGATTTCCCAATCCATTTTGTTATTCAATGGGCTCAAGCTGCTGGGGGCTGGGTATCTAATTTACCTGGGCATCAAATCTCTACAGGCCAAACCTGTCAGAACCGAATCTCTACAAGATAATCGACGGATTGTCAGTGCATTTGCTGCTTTTCGATTGGGGTTGTTTGGCAATTTACTAAACCCCAAAGCTACACTGTTTTTCTTAGCCCTATTCACTCAAATTGTGCAGCCAGAAACACCATTCGCAGCTCAGGCTCTTTATGGTGGCACCGTGGCATTACAATCCCTTGTTTGGTTCTCTTTACTAGCATTATTAATTTCTCAGCGATGGGTAAAACAGCTGTTAATGGATGTATCTCACTGGTTAGAGCGGGTAACGGGAGCGTTATTAATTTTGTTAGGGCTACGGCTGGCGGTGACTAAGCTTAGCGACTAACGAGTTTGAAACACGCTCAGGCTGAATGTGTAGACATAGCCTGTCAGGAATAGCACCAAGAAAGGAAGCGATAAGTAGTGGTGGTTGGTGAATGCGATCGCAATCGTCAGCACCAAATACACCATCATCGCCAGCTCTAAATAGGGCACCCAATTTTTAGCCGCTCGATACTTCTTGTCGATCCAGCTTTCCTTTTTGCCAATTACACCATGCTTGGGTGTGCGGATAAAATCCCTATTGTTACGCAACAGACCATCACACACAGCCAGGGACTGATTGATGCTAAGGCCAATGCCTACGCCCATTAGTAAAAACAGGTTCCGTAATATATCCCAGGAAAACAGCTTTTTCCTGGGCTGTTGTAAGGAGATTAAATAAAAGCTGACTAAGCTAATGCAGGTTACTAAAGACAGTGGTACGTAGAAGAATATGGCATACTGCCAACGGTAAGGCATAACATAGAGCTGATATGGCAAAGAGAGTAGAAGCATCAGCAACATCAACAGATAGTTGAAGTTGTTGGTCAAATGAAAGAAGGCCTCCCATTTAATATGGGCCGGGAAGTCAGCCCGTAAAAGAGACGGCAATAGCAGCTTTGCCACCTGGCTAGATCCCTTAGCCCAGCGAAACTGCTGGGATTTAAATGAATTCATCTCCATGGGTAACTCTGCAGGTACCCTGATATCTGGTAAGTAGATACACCGCCACCCTTGCATTTGAGCTCGATAAGACAGATCTAAATCTTCGGTAACCGTAGAATGTTGCCAACCGCCTGCATCTCTAATGGCATTGATCCGCCAAATGCCAGCGGTGCCATTAAAGTTAAAAAAACAGCCTGTGCGGCTGCGAGAGGTTTGCTCGGCTACAAAGTGTCCGTCTAACATCAGCGCCTGTAATTCCGTTAGCTGAGAATAGCCACGGTTTAGATGCCCCCAGCGAGCCTGCACCATGCCCACCTGGGGGGCTGAAAAATAGTGCACCATTTTGAGCAATGTGTCTGGTGGTGGAACAAAGTCAGCGTCAAAAATGGCGACAAGTTCCCCCTTTGCCAGGTTTAAACCATGGGCTAGGGCTCCTGCTTTAAAGCCTTGCCGCTGCTGGCGATGGATATGATGAATATCCAGATTCTGTTGTCTGAGCTGCTCTACCTGTTGCTGACAGACCTCTTGAGTTTCATCCGTTGAGTCGTCAAGCACCTGGATTTCTAATTTGTCGATCGGATAGTTCAGCTCACCAACAGCTTTTAGTAGTCGCTCCACCACATACATTTCATTAAAGATGGGCAGTTGGACGGTGACTTTTGGTAGCGTGGCGTCGGTGTAATACTGCTGCGGCTGCGATGCTTGATGTCGATAATGGTAGAACCGCCAGATAATTAGTAGCCTGTGGAAGCTATAAAGGGCAATGATGCATAGGATTAAGTCATAGGCATTGGTGACAATGTCAGACAGGCTCATGTATTTAATACTGATGTTGTTAGGCGGGCTAAGCTGCCAGCAGAGGCATTATAGTCAACGAAATTATGAATAGGCTGGGAAAAAGCTTAGCGGTTGCTGATTTAAGGCAATAAATCTATCTAAAAATTCTCCGATTGCGCAAAAAAAACCGTTAGAGCCTGGCAAAGCTGAGAACTGTCAGACGCATAATGGATGGGATGGGTAAATCAACCAATATTTGGATGCCTCTATGGATATTGTATTTGGCTTGTTAGCTGCATTTGCATTGCTGTTGATCAGTGCACTACAGGGAATAGCGCTAATGTGGCCATTGGCGGGTGCGATCGTACTATTCATCCTTATCCACCTACATCGCGGCTATGGGCTACTGACACTCCTACGTTTCTGTTGGCAAGGAGCTAGACAGTCCTGGCCTGTGTTTAGCATTTTGCTACTCATTGGTGCCCTCATGAGTAGTTGGCTCGCTGGGGGTACCGTACCAGCCCTTGTTTACTACGGCACCCAGCTGATTGCCCCCCACTACTTTGTACTGTCGGCCTTTATCTTGACCGCATTAGTATCCACCTTACTTGGCACCTCCTTTGGGGCTGCTGGCACCATTGGTTTAGCCTTGATGATCATGGCCCGCAGCAGCGGTATGCCCCAGCTTAATTTGGTGGCTGGGGCCATTATTGCCGGAGCTTATGTGGGTGATCGGTGTTCTCCGCTTTCTTCCAGTGCCCATTTGATCGCAACAGTTACTGACACACGCATTTACCAGAATCTGAAACAAATGCTGTTAACGTCTCTGCTGCCCCTATCACTAACGTTACTGACCTATGGCATATTTTCCTGGTTCTATCCATTAGAAATCTCTCAACAGTCCGACATTAGTCGACAAATTGCAGCTACGTTTGATCTCCATGGTGTAACACTTGTTCCGGCTTTACTGGTGTTGGCACTGGCAGCGATACGCGTGAATGTAAAACTTACGATCAGTCTAGGTTGGGGCTTGGCCGTTATCTTAGCGATCGGTCTGCAACACTATTCTCTTACAGATATTCTCCGCTTTACCCTATGGGGTTTTCGACTGGAATCTAGTTCCGAACTAGATACTATTTTGTTGGGCGGCGGTTTATGGCCCATGCTAAAAGTTTGTGCTGTTGTTTTATTGTCAACCGCCCTATCAGGACTCTTGAGCAATACCCACAGCCTGGACCGTGTAGGACGTTGGTTACGCATAGCGCAACAACAGCGTACTCTCTTTGCGGGCACAACCTTAATTAGCCTGCTTTCAGGAGCCTTTGGCTGCACCCAAACCATTACTATTTTACTTACCCATCAGCTGGTATCGCGTCAATATAAACAACAGGGCCATAACGCCCAGCAAGTAGCCATTGACCTAGAGAACACAGCCGTTGTGCTGGCACCCATGATTCCCTGGAACATTGCGGGGTTAGTCCCCGCCACATTACTGATGGCTGGTCCGGGCTTCATTCCGTTTGCGGTGTATCTCTACCTCGTTCCCCTCTGTAACTGGCTCTGGCCTGCTCGCCTAGAGTCTGTACCTGTGCTAGCTACCGTTCAAAAATAAGTCCTGGCCTTAATCGCATCCTCCCTGTTAGTTTGCAAAACGCCGGAGGCACTATTAATAATAGGGCAGCTTGATTTATCACTCAGTTTGTTGCCAACCTCTGTCGTTCGTATTCATTTCCAACCCATGCGCTTTACCCTCTCCAGGTGTATTCGTTTGCAGGTAGTGCCTTTAGTTTTACTGAGCTTGGGAATAGCTTGCGGTGCGCCTGTGCTTGATTCCACAGATGTGGAGATTACGGATACCCAACCAACACAAAATGCTGCTCCTGTAACCGGAGACCCCGTATACTTTGGAGTATTAGCCATTGACAGTGCGGTCTCTGTAAACGAGCGCTACGGCCCCCTGCTCAATTATCTATCAACTGAGATTGGTCGACCTGTTGAGCTAGTTATCTTATCTCAAGAAAGTCAGTTCACTAAGGTTGCAGAAGAAGCATTAGATTTCACTACGAATAATCCCTTGGCTGCCGTACAGATTCAGCGACTTTATGACACTGAGTTCTTGGTGACCCACACTCGCCCTAAAACCGGTGCTCAGTTTAGCGGTCTGATTGTCGTCAATGCTGATAGTGATATTACATCTATCCAAGACCTGAAAGGCCGAAAAGCAGCCTGTGTTAATTTTCAAACAGCAGCAGCAGGATGTACATTTCAGATTTATCACCTGTTGCAAAACGACTTTGATCCCCATAAAGAGTTCAGCAGCTTTGTGGAAAACAAATCCCAAGATAATATTGTTCTCGCTGTGCTTAATGGAACAATCGATGTGGGCTTTATTCGCACGGGACAGCTAGAGAAAATGGTCAATAAAGGACTGCTTAACGATTTGGGTGAAATACGGGTTATTGATGCGGCAGACGATGACTTCTTTTATCCACATACAACCGAGCTGTATCCTGAATGGCCCATCGCAGCCCTATCAAGTACCGATCCTCAGCTGGCTGAACAAATGCAAGCCGCCCTCCTCAGACTGCCGATTGATCACCCTGCTTTAACAACACTAAAAGCAGATAGCTTCATCCCAGCAGTCAATTATGACTCATTAAATCGCTTGGTGGAGACCTTAGAACTCAAAAGTTGGGATGCTGCTCCAGTTGAGTAATGACCACATTTTTATCAACAGAATATTGACTACTATCACAGATATTACATTTATTTGTTATCAGATTCGACCAGTATGAAGGATCTGTGTAAGTGGTTAATGCGTCAGTTTAAAAATAGTGTGTCATTACGCTATCTGACGACTGTTAGTTCTTTTGTGCTGGTGGTGCAACTAATTTTTAGCCTACTACAAATACAGCGCAATCAGGCGCGACAAATGGAGATCTTGCATAAGCAGGTACAAAGTAATACTAATTTTATTCGAGATATTGCCCCGGAAACTATTTTTAATCTCGACTTTCTCTATTTAGAAACGTTGATGCAACAGACAGCTAAAGAAACTGATGTTGTTTATAGCGTCATTATCAACCAGAATGGCAAAGCGCTCACTCGTTACCTCAATCATGAACATCCTCTGATCAAGTCTGTAATACAGAATACTGACACGCCACAGGATGACATTCTAACTTTACTAGCAACGGTTGATCGATTGCCACTTGTGCATAAAAAACAAGTATCGATTGCATCCTATGGGCAACCCCTAGGAGAAGTACACATCGGATTCTCGACTCAACGAGTGCGCTCAGAAGGTTTCAGAGCTGCTGTGAATAGCATCATTACAGCTCTATCGGTAAGTTTGTTACTCGCTGTTTTAACAATTTTATTATTTAACCGACAGGTGCATGGGCCTTTAAAGTCCCTAAGAAAGTTTGCACATGGCTTTGAAGAAGGAAACCTCAGTCAGCGCATTCAAATTCGATATCCCGACGAAATTGGTCAGGTGGGGCGAGCATTGAATCGTATGGCTGATCAACTTCAGGAAAACTTGGTGGGACTTGCTAAGGCAAGAGATCAGGCAATTGCTGCAAATAAAGCAAAAAGTAAATTTTTAGCCAACATGAGCCATGAGTTGAGAACACCATTAAATGCCATTTTAGGCTTTAGTGAGCTAATGACCTATGAGAGTGACACAACGCCTGCCCAAAAGCGAAACCTTGAAATTATTAATAACAGTGGGGAGCATTTGCTATCACTGATTAATGACATTCTGGAAATGGCAAAGATTGAATCTGGTCAGGCATCTATTGAGTCTATCGCGTTTGACTTACATCCTGATGAAGGGGATGCTCCCACAGCAACCGCTGAGAACGCAATCCCCCCTTTTAAAGCGGTTTCAGCTGAGGATATTCGTGCCCAGATAGCTGCTATGCCTCAAGACTGGCTGACACAGATACATGAAGCGGCTGTTCAACTCGATCATGAGAAAACCTCCACTCTGATTCAACAGATCATGGACAGTCACCATGAATTGGCTATGCAATTACACACTTGGGTCACTAACTTTAGGTTTGACAAGATCACCAATTACACGACTGACATTTTAGGACTGACCTAGAAGGGTCAATCTATCTCATTTAATGGTATCAAGTGTTCATTTTAACTCTTAATATTACAAGGAATTAGCATGACCAGCAATATTCTCTTAGTTGATGATACACCTCAAAATCTTCAACTGTTATTTAACATATTACTCAATCAAGGGTATAAGGTTCGCTGCGCAATCAACGGTGCTTTAGCCCTGAAGGCGATTGAATCCTTACCGCCCGATCTGATTTTGTTGGATATTAATATGCCAGATATGGATGGCTATTCCGTATGTCGTCAGCTGAAAAGTTGTCAAAATACTCAAGAGATTCCAGTTATTTTTGTCAGCGCTATGGGAGAGACGCTCGATAAGGTAAAAGCATTTGAATCTGGCGGTGTTGACTATGTCACAAAACCATTCCAACTTGAGGAAGTATTAGCCCGCATCTCTACCCATTTAAGCCTTAAACAGGCCCAGGCTGAGATAAAAGTGCTCAATGAACAACTAGAGCAGCGGGTTGTGGAACGCACCCTTCAACTCCAGGAAGAGATGGCTGAACGTCAGCGAGTGCAAGAAAAGCTGATTTATCAAACCACCCACGATCGGCTTACGGATTGCTTAAATTTACCTGGATTTGTCAAAGTCCTAGAACAGTCTATGGACCAAACCCAATTTTTATCGGAAACCTATGCCGTTTTGAGTTTAACGTGTGAACGCTTTCAACGTATTACCAATGCATTTGGCCACCTAGTGGGTGACCATCTACTGTTACAGGTGGCACATCGCCTTAACCATGGTTTCTCTGACCAGGCAGTAATCGCTAGAATTGAGAGTGATCGATTTGTGGTGTTACTAAAGGGCCTTGCAGCTAACCGGGAGATTGCTCAGCAAACTTGTTTAGCCATGGCTAAACAAGTTCAGGGAGAGTTATCAAAGGTGTTTATTGTTGATCATCATCAGATCTTCTTGCAAACAAAATGGGGGATAACCCTAGGACAACCCCAGTATTCTAGAGCGGATCACATTCTGCGAGATGCTAGCATTGCCTGTTCTCAGGCTTATTCTCAAGGTTTAACTTTACCAGGGAGGACGGAGGGGAATATAGCAGCGTATTGTGTGTTTAATGCCCACATGCACGATCAGGCATTGGAAAAGGTGCAGTTGGAGAGTAATCTCAGACAGGCTATTGACCGCCAGGAGTTTATTGTTCATTATCAACCCATTGTTTCTCTTGCTACTGGAGAAATCCGAGGCATGGAGGCACTGGTGCGTTGGCAACATCCTGAACAGGGATTTATTTCACCGATCCAGTTTATCCCAGCAGCTGAATCATCTGGATTAATTGTTCCTTTAGGCGCAATTGTGATGCGTCAGGCTTGCGAACAGTTCCGTCAGTGGCAACAGCAGCATCCGTCTTTAGAGCAATTAAAGGTAAGCGTCAACCTTTCGGTACGCCAGTTCGCTCAACCAGATCTGGTAGAACGCATTCAACAGATGTTAGCAGACACAGATCTGCAACCTGAGAACTTACAACTTGAGATTACCGAAAGTGCCATTATGGAGAGTAGTAAATCAGCTGCATCTATTCTGGAGAGATTGCGATCGCAAAACATCCAACTGGCTATCGATGACTTTGGTACAGGCTATTCCTCTTTGAGTTATCTCACTCAGTTTCCCGTCGACACCCTTAAAATCGACCGAGCTTTTGTGAATCAGCTGGGCCAAGATCCCAAACATGTCGGTATCTTCCAAGCGATTGTCACCCTGGCAAATACCCTAGGAATGGATATTGTTGCCGAAGGCATTGAAACAGATCTACAGCTACAGCAGTTGAGAACATTTGGCTGCCAATTAGGCCAGGGTTATCTCTTCTCTAAGCCGGTCGACAGTACAACCATGGCTAAGCTATTCACTCAGCCTGTTTGGTCCCATCATTGGCTAACGGATAATATTAAGAATGATAAAGGTAGGGTAGCCACCCTCCACTAGTTCAGTCGACATTGCTGCTCCTTAGGATGACTTTAGGTATGAAACACCGGTAAATAGCCATAGCTCTAGATCGGTACATCTCCTAAATCAGCAATCGCGTTCAGTCGAATCAGCGATATATTTTCTCATTGGGACGTTTAAAGCCTGCATTTGTTGGCCGATCATAGACGCCGAGTCTTGTCAAAAATCGACGGAAGCTAACATATACTAGCCATGCGCCGATGAGTGCGGGCAAAATGAAAGCCGCCATCGTGACCTTATCGAAATACTGACCTTCTAGAATTCTGGCTTGCCATACAATCACTATCCTGGCTGGGCCTGTTTCTGTAGATACCCAATGCGTAATGAAGGCCATGCAAAGGCCCAAAAAGCCGAGGGGGACAAGGCAGCCAAGGTTCTGTAACCAGTCTTTCAAGATTGGATGCATGGTTCTAAAGGGATACAGACCGGGGGAAGTCTGCATCAGTGACGAAGAAACTTATACCTATAGAATTCCCATGCAATTTACCAAATCCAGAATTTTTGATTAAACCTGCTCACATCTTATGGAGTTCATAACAATGCAACATGTCTATTGTGGCTACCTGATAGTCAGTTAAAACCCACCTATACGGTCATTCCAGCCATGGCTTGCAGCATTACCAATGCATATTTACACCATTAAGGACCCCATGGATGAACTTATGGACAGAATAGTCACCTGTCGGTAGATAACTTCAAAAAATTACAGTATACAAAGTTCTTTCTGATACAAAATTGATCGATCAGTTCTAGAAAAGAGACAGCGTTTAGGGTGAACCTATCTGTCTTTTAACTAAGCGCTGTTGACTGCCAGTGGGTAAAAATGTGAGTCCCTTGCACCCGTAACTCACAATCATCCAGATCAAAGATCAGCGGCTCATACTTAGGATTGGCAGCCTCTAAAACAACCACTGACTCTTTTTGAAAAAAATGTTTTAGGGTAGCACCTTGGCCTTCCACATAAACTGCAACAATCTCACCAGGCCCAGGTTGGTAATCATCAGCTACAGGTCGAATGCCGACATAGGCTCCATCAGGAATACCGGCACCCACCATACTATCTCCTGAAATTTTCAGGACATAATCGTTGGGCTTACGCCCGTTGTACTCAATGTTGAGATACCCATGGTCTTCTGTAGCAGGCTCGTGGCAATAACCGGCTGCAATTTCACCGCGAATGGGTATTCCTTCTAACTCTGATAGTTCAGTGGGAGGAATGTCGTAGGCTTCGAAGTTAACGACCTTAATACCCCGTGATGTACGTTTGCGACGAGTAATATATTGGTTTCGCTCTAACCATTTCAGACTGTTTTGAATGCTGCCATGGGAGCGAGCTGTACCGGTGGTAATTTCTCTCACCGTAGGGCTGTTCTGATGTTTGCGCCAGTACGCTTCGATGAAGCTGAGTACAGTTCCGTGGGGTTTGCGGACAGCCATGGGTCAACATCGTATAGGACAAATGTATTGTAGTTCAATTGTCCTATCAGTGACTAGGGGTTTTGAAAAAAATCAAAAATAGACACTACTGCGCCTGACCGTAAGTTAGAAGAGGTGCTCAATGCTTTGAGGTATTCTATCCGCTGATTTATCGGTTTTCTTCTGTGTAGTTGACTGTTGTCGTGCTTAGTATTCACACCGACATCGACTTTCGATGCTGACGGAAAATATTTAGCAGCCTGCAATACGCCAGCTTAAATCAGATTGTTGCTGCATCATATAAGCTGCATCATATAAAGAGTCCACACCAGAATTCATTGGCTAGAGACTCATTGTTACTAACCTGCTACTAACTATGTTACAGAACCTATGCCTGCTATAGAAGTGAAAAACCTAACCAAGGTCTATCCAGTGGCCATTAAGCAACCTGGCCTAGCTGGAACATTACGTCACTTTTTCCAGCGTCAATATCGTCAGGTCAAGGCTGTCAATAATGTATCGTTCTCCATAGAACCAGGGGAAGTGGTTGGTTTTTTGGGACCCAATGGAGCCGGTAAAACCACAACGTTAAAAATGCTGACCGGATTAATTTATCCATCGTCTGGCCAGGTAAGCGTGGCTGGGCAGATCCCCTTTCAGCGTCAGCGTTCTTTTTTGGAGCACATCACTCTGGTCATGGGACAAAAGCAGCAACTAATTTGGGATTTACCGACCCTAGATTCACTGCGGATTAATGGGGCGATCTATGGGCTATCCCACCAAGAGCTACGCGATCGCATCCATGAACTGTCTAAGATGCTTGACCTGACCGATAAACTTACACAGCCTGTCCGTAAGTTATCTTTGGGAGAACGGATGAAGGCTGAAATGTTAGCAGCTCTATTACATCATCCTCAGGTGTTGTTTTTAGATGAGCCCACATTGGGACTGGATGTCAATGCCCAAATGGCGGTGCGAAATTTTTTGCAGGCTTATAACCGGCGTTACCAGGCAACCATTGTTCTAACGAGTCATTATATGGCTGATATTACGGCGCTTTGCGATCGCGTTTTACTCATTTATCAAGGACAACTCATTTATGATGGGTCTTTGAACAGTCTGATTGAGCAGTTTGCCCCCTATCGTGAAGTGACTGCTGAGCTTGCCCAAGAAATTCCCGCTGCCTCTTTAGAACCCTATGGTGAAATTCAGTCTATCGATGGTTGCAAAGTTGTTCTTTTAGTGCGTAGAGAAGACCTGACCAAAACCGTATCCCAAGTGTTAGCCCAATTGCCAGTCCATGATTTAACCGTTACCGATCCCCCCATAGAAGATGTCATCGGGCGAGTATTTGATATTGGGCTTGAGATTGTTCGTAACTAAAAACATCACCATCAAAACTCTCCCCCTTACCTGAAGATTAGCCACCCTCACCAATAAAGGGAGTTCCCCCCTTACCTGAAGATTAGCCACCTTCACCAATAAAAGGAGTTCCCCAAAATTTCCAATTTTCCTTATTAAATGGCGAGCGCCACTTATATATGAGAGCTGATTCAATCGCCTGGCGAGGGCGGCGTTCAGCAGGAGCATGACGCCAAAACGCTATACCTAACTGGCTGTCAAGACCATGATGATAATGCGCATGGCGATAGTTCATTAAATAGCGTTTACAATCATGTTCCCCTTTCCAACGCTGATTTGATTTGACGGTTTCGCCCACATACAACAGCAACTCACTTTTGTAATCAATGACAAAATAGAGGGCTGCCACCCCCACATCACTAAACTGCCAGCGCCAAAATTCCGTATTTTGCTGAGGTAAAGTAAACGGATCGATATCCTCGCCAGGATCACGAGCTGCTTCAAACAAACAAGCTTGCTCCATTATGGGTGTCGCTTGTACGGACATCTGAAATGTAGCAACTTTACATTTCCAAGCAACGAGCTCGCTATGGCTCAAGGTAGTTTGAGACTGTAAGTTTTGGAATCGAGACTGACTAACGGCCCGCTGAACCTCGTCATTCAGTAGGGAGGGTTGGTTACGATTGCCCATGGAATTACTCCAAGCTCGACGCTATATATGGCGTAATCATGCCTCTAAAAGGCAATCATACCTCTGTATCTAGCATCAAGAATACCTGCTTTACAAGAACATTGCAGAGATGGCAGTAGATTTAATCTGGAAAGTTAACGATTCACCATGTATTGATAGGTATCGACATCGGCCTATTAACGTTCTGAGTAATGACACGTCCTCCACTGTGATGCAAAAGTAACTCCCATTGTGAAGAAAACTACCGAATCTAAGGGCAAGTTTATATTGATTTTGTAGACACTACCTTTTATCAAGTCGGGTTTTGTTGTTACTACTTAAAATTGGTTAGAGCAGAGGGTGGCTACCGAGTAAATGCCGAATTGCGTGAGTAATCACTCGATGTTTATTCGTTAGGCTAAACAAGGCGAACAGTATATAGATAACCCGTCTGATGGAACTTTTGGGCAATCTAGGGTTGCCGATTGTTCTACTAGTCTGTTGTAAATATTGCTATTAGATTATGGTCGATAGTGTTAAGACATCCTCTCCTATGTCAGCGTTGGTCCAATCGGAGTTTCAAACTATTCAGCTGCCCATCAGTATGGCAGTAGCTGAAGCAACAGCATTTAAGCAGCAGTGTCAGACGCTTTTTGCCGAGCAGCCTGATTTATCTGAGTTGGTACTGGATTTTTCGGCAACCCGATTTATTGACAGTAGTGGCATTGGCGCTTTGGTGATTTGCCATCGCCTATGTGCGGCTAAAGGTGCCAGGTTGCGATTGGTCAATGTACCCGCCCAGGTCATGATGGTGCTGTCATTAACTGAACTAGATAAGGTATTTGACATTACCCTTGCTGCTGAGGAAGATTCCAATCCTGAAGATCAGGTTTTACCTGAAACTCATCCTTCAGTAAATTCCAAAGCAAAACGCACGCTAGACATCGTAGGAGCCTTTGTAGGATTATTCTTGACTGCTCTGGTTTGTGTACCAGTTGCAATCATTATTAAGCTGGATGATGGAGGTCCTATTTTCTTTGCTCAGACCCGCTGCTCTTGGCTAGGTAAGCGGTTTAAGATTTGGAAATTCCGCTCGATGGTAACGGATGCCGAATCTCGTAAGAGCGAGGTCTCTAACCAGGTGGAAGGCCCACTATTTAAGAATGAAAACGATCCCCGAATCACTAAGATTGGGCGTTTCCTTCGCAAAACCAGCTTAGATGAGTTTCCTCAATTTTGGAATGTGCTCAAGGGGGATATGAGCCTTGTGGGTACAAGACCCCCCACACCTGATGAGATTGAGCAATATGAAGTTGGCCAGTGGCAACGTCTAAATGTCAAGCCAGGAATGACTGGAGAATGGCAGGTTAACGGTCGCTCTAGCATCACTAAGTTTGAGGATGTGATTAAGTTAGACCTGCGCTATCAGGAAAACTGGAGCTTCTTCTATGACATTAAGCTAATTGTCAAAACGGTTCTGGTTTTGTTTAGCAAAAAATCTGGAGCTCACTAAAGCTTTTAAGATTAACACCTAGATAAAAATGAAAAGAAGGGGGTGAACCCAGGTTCACCCCCTTCTCTGTTGAATTGAAAATTTTTAAAGGCTCAAATTAGCCAATGTCTACCTGGCTAGTGTCAACGGCAGTGGCACCATCAACGTCTTTAGCAACAGCAATCATTTTGTCGAGGATAGCCTGGCTGGGAACTTTGCCCTTGAGCACTACTTTGCTGCTGAGCTGCGCTACCCATAGAGTTTCGACATCATCCAGCTGAGAATCTTCATCAAAGGCCAGGGTGACCCGCTTAGCTAGACCACTTTCATCAAATTCACCTGTGAGGCCAATTTTGCACAGTGGAATTTCGTTCTCTGCTGCGGGTGAAGATGAAGGTGCGTTATTGGCAGCAGCGGCAGTGGGAGCAGCAGCAGTCTTTTTAGGGGTGGAAGCTTTTTTGGCACCAGGGCGACGACCAGCGGTAATACTAGCGCCTGCAGGCTTGTCCTGCTTAAAGATACGTTTTAGAAAACCCATGAAAATTTCCTACGTGAATACCACAAGTGAGTAGAACAAATGCCTCACATTGATCAGGGTACCGGTCGACTTCTGATCCCATCGACATTTTCAGAAACAAATAACCTTAATGACGTCTAATCGCGTATTTTTCTGCGCCGGATGGCAGATTTTCTAGGGTATGCAATTTCTACAGTACGTAATCGTCACGATGAACATTGAAGGAACTTGCTAAGGAACTTGCTATAGTCTGAACACGGTTGCATAGATGTTTTCGCCGAAGCGAACCATGGTACGAGACGGGCTGAAAACGGTAACGAATCGCTATTTTGGTGGGCGACGAGTATCCCCCATGGCGCTAAAGCACATGCGCGATAGCCTCATGGATGATTCAGAGCTAAATCGTGACTATGTGGTCATGACCATTGGTGCCTGTATCATTGCGACGCTGGGTCTCCTTTCAAATAGTGCGGCGGTAATCATAGGGGCAATGCTGGTGGCACCGCTGATGTTACCGATTCGGGGCATGGCCTTTGGTTTTTTGGAAGGTGATATTGAGCTGATTACGGAAGGTGCCAAGGCGCTGGGAGTGGGTACGATACTTGCGATCGCACTATCCACGGCTCTAGGCTTCATGCTAGGTCTCTCGGAATATGGTTCGGAAGTGTGGGCGCGATCAGAACCAACGCTACTGGATCTGGGCATTGCAATTACGGCAGGTGGAATTAGCGGATTTGCCAAGGTGCAGCCGAAGATATCGAGTACGTTGGCGGGAACTGCGATCGCAGTGGCCTTAATGCCGCCAGTCTGTGTGATTGGGTTAGGGTTAGCCCAGGGAAAAATGGCCCTGAGTCAGGGTGCGACCTTACTGTATGTGACCAATCTGATCGGTATTACCCTGGCCTGTATGTTGGCCTTTTGGCTAACAGGGTATGCACCGTTTCAAAAAGCGCGTAAGTCGTTGCGATATGTGTTAATCATCACAGGGGCATTAGTGATTCCACTGGCCCTGAGTTTGGTGGAGTTAGTGCGCCAGAACCGAGCCGAAGATAGTGTTCGCGATGCATTGGTGAATGGCACAGTCACGTTTCAACGGTTAGAGCTGATCGACCTTGATATTGATTGGTTGCCCAGCCCACCGGAGGTGCGGTTGACGGTGTATAGCGTAGAGCCGGTAACGCCTACCCAGGTGGGATTACTTGAGCAATATGTAGCTGATCGCATGAACCGACCGTTTCGATTAATTTTTGAGGTCAGCGAGGTGCAGGAAGTCACCAAAGAAGAAGTGCAGCCTGCCAGCGGTGAGCCAGATGGCGAAGAGTAATATCGTAAGACATCTTTAGCCGAAAGTGAAGCGAAATCCATTGCAGAGTTTCGTTTAGGTATTCCCTTTGTGATGGATCTGGTGGCGGCGATGTGTGCAAAGGGGAAGCCCATCACTAAAATTGGGGCTCCGGTGCCGAGAAAAGATGGAGAAACTAGCGAGCGAGATCGGGTGATTAAAGAGACTTGTGAACGGTTTCTAAAACATTGTTTGGATACCCCGAAGACCCTTGCCAGATAAGCAGCTTACCTTTGTCCTGGCAATGTTGCGGCGGTCGCAGATGGATTTGTTGGGGGCGATGGTGAATGTGCAAACGGGTCTGGAAGGACGGTTAAAAGCACTACAGGGGAGATATACCTTTTGACCTCGATCCGTCCTATGCCACGGCGCACAACAATCTGGCCAATACGTACAGAAATGATTACCCTCCTCCGCAATGCTATCGCCCAGCCATCCACCCAATAATCTAAAAAATTGAGAAACTACTGAAAACCAAGAACCAACAACCCCAACCTATTGGCAAGCTAAAATCTAAACATAATTGCTTGGCATGAGGGCTCATAACCATGACCACCACCCTACTCATCCAAACCGAAACCCATCCCTTAACCGTATCACTACCTACGGTTGCCCCCATGAGCCGCGAAGAATTCTACGCCTTTTGCCAAGCCAACCGCGACTTACGCATCGAACGCACCGCCACAGGGGATGTCGTGATTATGCCTCCCGCCTTTTCAGATACGGGAAATCGTAACTTTAACCTAGCCGTTCGATTAGGCATATGGGCAGAGCAGGATGGCACCGGCCTCGGTTTTGACTCCAGTTCAGGCTTCACCCTACCTAACGGAGCCACCCGCTCACCCGATGCCGCCTGGATCAACGCCGACCGTTGGAACACCTTAACCGACGAAGAAAAAGCTTCCTTCGCCCCGATTGCACCAGACTTTGTCATCGAGCTACGGTCAGCCAGCGATACCTTGAGTGGTCTACAAAGTAAGATGCAGGAATACATCGATAATGGTGTATCCCTGGGCTGGTTGATTGACCGCAAGCACCGTACCGTTCATATTTATCAACCTGGTCAAACTCCTCAAATACTTGAAAACCCTGATGCGGTCAGTGGCGATCCAGAATTACCTGGATTTACGTTACCGATGGCTAAGGTCTGGTAAGGAGATATTGATGTTCCTATTCCTCACAGGCCAAATAGATCAGAATACCTAGCAAACGTTCTAGTGGTTCCAGGCAGTAGGCTTCTAAATCAATGGTCAAATCAGTCCCCTGAAGCTTGAGAAATTTCCAGAGTTCACCGTTAGTAACACAGCCATAGATTGTTTTTTCCGACTGTGGTAAGAAACGCATGGCTTCATGAACATTGAGGCCAGACTCTTACTGTACTTTCTGTAAGCTAAATTTGCTATACGGCATCTGTAGTCAAGCTAACCGGACTATACCTTGATCATCGCTCAGGGTTAGAACTTGCCATCCAATGCCTCTACGCAACGTTCGCAGATGGTCTCATGCTCCGCCGACTCGCCCACATGGGTGGAATAATTCCAACAGCGATCGCACTTTTTCCCATCCGCATCCACAATGCCAATGCCAAAGGCATCCGACTCACTGCGATACTTAATGTCCTTCAGCCTATCAACACTGTCTAAGACCTCTACCTGGGACACCAAGAACAAATATCGAGCCTCATCCACATGGCTAGAATTGGGTGCGATCGCATCACTGGGATTCATCGCCGTTAACTGTTCTCTCAGTTGATCATCAGCAATGTAGATCAGCGCTTTCGCCTGCAACGACGAACCAATATCTTTTGCAGAACGCGCCTGTTCCAGCACCTTGTTCACCTCGTCCCGTAGTTCCCTCAGCTGGTTCCAGGTATCCGCCAGTTCAGGCTTTTTCCACTGCGGATCAATCTTTAACCAACCCGCTTCAAAAACAGATTTAGTGCCGGTCTCATAGGGCATAAACTGCCAGATATCCTCTGCCATGTGGCACAGCACAGGGGCAATGGACTTGGCTAAATTCTCCAGGGCAACTGCCAGTACCGTTTGACAGCTACGTCTTCGGAGAGATGCCGCATCACTGATGTAGAGACGATCCTTAGCAATATCCAGATAGAAGTTGGAGAGATCCACCACACAGAAATTCTGCACCGTCTGGAAGAACTTAAAGAACTGATAGGTGTCAAAGGCAGTCTCCACCTCAGCAAAGATCTCGGTCATCCGATGTAGCATGTACTGATCTAAACTGGGCAGCTGGTCATAGGGAACAGCATCTTTGGCTGGGTCAAAATCATGCAAGTTGCCCAACAAGAATCGGGATGTGTTACGAATCTTGCGGTACACATCCGCCAGCTGCTTAAGGATGTTTTTACCGATGGGGACATCGGAGGAATAGTCCACTGAGGAGACCCACAGCCGTAGTACGTCAGCACCGTAAGGCGGATCCTGTTTCTTGTTCTTGCCACCCTCAATGATTTCATAGGGGTCCACCACGTTACCGATGGACTTACTCATCTTGCGGCCCTTTTCATCCAGGGCAAAGCCATGGGTAAGTACAGTTTTGTAGGGGGCACAGCCATGGGTAGCCACACTGGTGAGCAAGCTCGACTGGAACCAACCCCTATGCTGATCAGAGCCTTCCAGGTATAGGTCTACCGGATATTTCAAGGCATCTCGCTGATCGGCGACTGCTGCCCAGGAAGAGCCTGAGTCAAACCATACGTCCATGGTGTCGAAGCCTTTGCGATAGGTATGGCCGTTGTTGTGATAGCTCTCGGGCAGTAGTTCCTCAACGGGCATACTCCACCAAGCATCAGAACCATGCTCAGCGAAAATACCTCGGACATGGGCAATGGTTTCTTGATTCATCAATACTTCACCAGTCTCTTCATCGTAGAAGGCTGGGATGGGCACACCCCAGTTGCGCTGACGAGAGATGCACCAGTCAGAACGGTCGCCCACCATCGGTGTAATCCGGTTTTCGCCCTGGGCCGGAATCCACTGCACATCCGAGATGGCTTTCAGGGCTTCATCGCGGAACCCTTCCACAGAGGCAAACCACTGCTCAGTAGCCCGGAAAATGGTGGGTTTTTTAGTTCGCCAATCGTAGGGATACTTGTGGACGTAGGGTTCATGTTTCAGAAGCGTATTGGCTTCGGTCAGTGCCTTGATCAGTGCTTCGTTAGCCGTTTTTAGAACGTTCAAACCTTCAAAGCTCCCGGCTTCAGTGGTGAAATTACCACGCTCATCCACTGGACAGAGGATGGGGAGACCGTATTTTTGACCGACGCCAAAGTCTTCCATCCCGTGACCGGGTGCAGTGTGCACCAGACCAGTACCGGATTCGGTGGTGATGTAGTCGCCGCCAATCACAATGGGGCTTTCACGATTGAAGCTGTCTTCTTTGCTGTGGAGCGGATGGTAATAGGTAGACCCTGCCAGGTCCGCACCGTTGATGTCGACCTTGGGGGTCAGGTCTGTTTCAAATACATTGGCCAGGGTTTCCACCAGGTCCTTACCGACGATGAGGTATTTGTAAGGGGCACCGGAGGCGACTTCTACCACGGTGTAAACCAGGTCTGAGTTGACCGCTACGGCCACGTTGGCGGGAATTGTCCAGGGTGTCGTGGTCCAGATGGCGACACCCAGATTATCGAGATACGGGGAAAGTGCTTTTTCTGCGGTATCTGAGGCGCTCACCATGGGGAAGCCGACGTAGATGCTGGGGGAGGTATGGCCTTCGGGATATTCCAGCTCAGCTTCTGCTAAGGCGGTTTGTGACGACGGACTCCAGTGAACAGACTTCAGCCCTCGGTAGATGTAGCCTTTGAGGACCATCTGACCAAATACGTCTAGCTGAGCGGCTTCATACTCAGGCTGCAGAGTCATGTAGGGCTTTTCCCAGTTGCCCCATACGCCAAAGCGACGAAATCCCTTGGCTTGTTTCTCGACGGTGTCCAGGGCAAATTCCTTAGCTTTTTGGCGTAGCTCCAGCGGTGTCAGATTGGCTCGCTCTTTGCGGTCGATGGTTTGCAGTACTTTTAGCTCAATGGGTAGACCGTGGCAGTCCCAGCCGGGGACATAGCGGACTTTGCGATCGCGCAGCAGCTGATACTTATTGATGATGTCCTTCAGCACCTTATTTAAGGCATGGCCCATGTGGAGACTGCCATTGGCATAGGGCGGTCCATCATGCAGTACAAAGACATCCCCAGAATTTTCCTGGGAAAGCGTTTCATAAATCTTGCTGTCATCCCAAAATGCCTGCAGCTCTGGCTCACGCTTAACAGCGTTGGCCCGCATACTAAAGTCGGTCTTGGGCAGTAGGACGGTGTCCTTATAGCTCTTAGCGTCGGCGCTTTTGGGGTCAGTCACGATGTAAGGAAAAAACTAAGGGGATTTACTACGCTCCAGTCATTCTGCCTTAGAACTTCCTATAGCTTCAATAGTTTTAGTTTTTTTACGTTGAGCAGCCACTGGAAATCCTAGATACAAAGCCTGCTGGGGCCTGACCTATGAATACATATTGTCCAAGTTCAGAACCGTAGTGTTTCTTGACAAGAAGCTACAAGTTCTAACTTGGACGTAGTTTAGTGGTTACCACCACATGTGACACGGTGTCTTAGCTGGTTGATGTCAATCTGTCTAGTACAGCGGAGCTACCCTGCCTTTAAAGATAGTCTCTCAACAGCACTGCTCAAATCATGTTGAGTTCAATCAATGACTTAAGCACATTTTTGGGCTTAATTGGTTTACTCACAAATTCCGAGGCCCCAACCATCTTGGCCCGCATGCGTTCAGCCAGACTATTTTCACTCCCTACCATCACAATGGGAGTATCCTTAAAGCCTGATATCCGACGAATTTGAGCACACAGTTCGTAACCATTTACCACGGGCATCGTCAGCTGCAAAAAAATTACTTTTGGCTTGAGCTTAACTAGCTGTTTCAATACCTCAAGCGGATCGGAAATGTTGCTATAGCGAAAGCCCGCCGCTTCAACAATGGTTGCCATTGTTTGACTGTTGGCCAGACTGTCATCCACATAAACAATTCTGGCGTCCTTAGGGATAATTGCCTGCGCTATTTTAAAGACAACATCCTCTTGATGCGCGATTACCGAACGAGGAATCTTATCTTCCACAGACTTAAGCCGCAGTGACTGATTGTGAATGTGAGGCAAAATCGACATCACAAATGGCTGTAGCGGCTGGTTAGCCTTCAATGCTATATCTCGCAATGTTTGCTGACCATTGGCCAACGCACTCAATAATTTGAAGAGTCGCGGTGATGCTAGATCTTCTAGAGAGGCTAAGTCTTGTATCACTAGAGCATCGTTAGGACCTATGGCGGTGAGACCGGCTTCTTCCCACTGGTGCCACCTGTGCTTTGCCTGGGCCCATATACCGATGGTTTGCAAATTTATATAGGAGAAATCGCAGGCTTTTTGAGATTTGATGCGATATCTTAATCCTTTCCCAGTTTGTTGAAAGCTTAAAGTTCCCTGCTGCTGAAGATCAAACAACGCTTCTGAGATACACCCGGACACGATATGTGAAAATACCTGCCGATTGAATTTCTTACAGATAACTAGCCTAGCTAACCGACTATAGGTCCAATCAGCGGGATAGGCACTCAGGCCATTTTTGAGCAACTCAGGACGATGTTGCAGTAACTGGCGACACCAGCGACGCTTTGCATGGGTACGCGTATTTGCCCAGACTAACTGCCCCGCCAAAAAATATAAGCGCCATTGATGGATCATGTCACTTTCAATCGCTAGGATGCCAGTCAAATGCTTTTGTTTAACGAACTGGATCTTCTTATCCAGTTCGGAAACAATTACATTTGGGATAGCGACTTCAGCTCTCATGACTTTTACTGTCTATACTCGGGCTTGTTTAATCGTTCTTGTAAACAATTTGACTATAATCTACAAGAACACAGTGAATGTTCGTATTTAAGCTCCTTTAAATAATAATTACGCTAATGTGCGTATTTTCCTCTGGTGGTTCATAAAGTTTTACGACTATTGTGTTGGGTATAAGCTTTGTAAAGCCAGACTGTTTGAGTCGTGGGGAACATTTTTAGATGGTTTGTGTCCGTGAGAGATTGGTATATTTTTTAGCTCTAGAAATGGTTCGATTTACGGGCATGCAGGGCTTAAGAAACGTCTATGTAAATCTCATATGAAGTTTAATATTAAAGAGACTTTATAACGTCTTCGCAAATATCTGGTACATCTCTACAGCTTGTTGAGGTGCGGGTTGTTGTTTAATGGAAATTGAAGAGATTTTAGTTAGAGAAAACTAGTCCCAAAAGTCATCATCAGGCCAGTTGCTGTCTTCAGTATCTGTGCCCCTAGGTTCTAGACTGGCTGAAGCTGCTGTGCCTGAAGAAGGGGAAGGTGAGGTGTCGAGAGTTTCTTCTTGAGGGGTTGGCTGGTCACCATCAGGAACACTAGCTGAAGTCTCTAATGTATCGGTCTCTAATGTATCGGATATATTGGTTATGTTAGCTATGTCGGTTGTTGCTGACAAGGTGTCCGCTTTAGGTATGGACGGTGGCCTGGGTGGCAGCTCAATCATGGGTTTGGGTTCTTTCTTTTTCGGCGTGACAACTTCTTTAAGCCAGCCTACGAAGATACCGACAGCAGCAATGGGATTTGGTATTTCTCGCTTTTTGGTTGTTTGAGAAATAGGTGGGTTCTCCGCCTTTGGAAGGGTTTCTTCCAGAGAGTCTTCTTTCTCGATGTGGGACTTTGGAATTGCAGCAGGGACAACTATTTTGGGCGCAAATTCATCTGCCGTCGGCTTGATCAAGATGGGACTGTTGGGATCGGCATCCTGATCGACTGCATCCTCCACGCCATCTTCTACAAACTCATAGTCTTTGGCAATGGGACGACTGGCGCTGCCATTAAGGCGACTGCGTTCAGATTTGCCTAATCGGATGGGGGTTTGCTGTGCGGTCGGTGTGGTTTCGCGACGGAGCAGTAGAGTTTGGTATCCCAGCCATATCAGTAGACCAACTGAAGCTGTTTGCCCTAGCAGTACTGCGCCGCTCATTTGCCTGGCGCAATACCACAGCACCACGGCATAAAACATGCCGACACCGCTCCAGAAAAAGTCTGATCGACGATGTACCTCTGGCAGAATAAAAGCTGCCAAATAAAACCCTAGACTACCTAATCCAACAATCACCGCCAATAGATTTGCCAGCATCCGCTTCGACTCCAGCGTGATGAACAGCCTTAATTATTAACGATTACGACCCCACAGGAGGGAGTTTTGAAGGTAGAGTTTTGAATTTTAAGTTTGGAATTAGGTCTTTGAAACCTCAGTAGCCTCGGAAATCAATTGAACTTGAACCTCAAAGCTAAGAACTCAAAACTCAAAATTACATACTGCGGTTGTAAGATATCTGACTGTACTTCCGTCTCAGAACCATCATGAGCAATCAGTCGAAAATTCCTGTCGTAGTTAATGGTGCCATGGGCCGGATGGGGTGTGAGATTGTCAAGGCTATTGCCGGTGCCGATGATATGCAATTGGTGGGTGCCGTGGATCGTAAGCTTGAGGCCGTTGGTCAGGATATTGGTGAGATCGCAGGCTGTGGTCCATTGGAAATACCGGTGACGACGGATTTGGAAGCCACCCTGGTGATGGCCCAAAGTGCAGGCAATGCGGTGATGGTAGATGTGACTCACCCAGCCAAAATTTATGAGCAGGTGCGAGCAGCTATTGCCTATGGTGTGAGGCCTGTAGTCGGTACCACTGGTCTAACATCTGAACAAATTATTGAGCTAGCGGAGTTTGCAGAAAAGGCCAGCGTCGGCTGTTTGATTATTCCTAACTTTGCCATTGGGGTAATTTTGATGCAGCAGGCGGCTCTGAAAGCGGCTGAGTATTTTGACCATGTGGAAATCATTGAGCTGCATCACAATCGCAAGGCCGATGCCCCAAGCGGTACGGCGATTAAAACGGCTCAAATGCTTCAGGAAGTAAAACCGTCCTTTAACCCACCTCAAGTGGATGAAACTGAAACCCTTCAGGGTTCACGGGGTGGCACTACGGAGGAAGGCATTAACATCCACAGTGTGCGTCTGCCTGGATTGGTGGCTCACCAGGAGGTGATGTTTGGTGCCCCTGGCCAGGTGTATACCCTGCGTCACGATGCGATGGATCGGGTATGTTTTATGCCCGGTGTGTTGTTGAGTATTCGTAAGGTATTACCGTTGAAGTCGCTTTTGTATGGCTTAGATAAGATTCTGTAGGGCTGGATTATCTCTCAATCGTACTTTCTTATGTGTGACGGAATGTCAACGCTTGCACAGAGCTGTTTTGGTTTTTGCAGGATTTTCCCAGTTTGCCGTAAGTAATAGTTGTAATTTGCGGCTTCTGAATCACCGTAGGTGACTGTGTCAAGATTGATACATTTCGAAATCCAATAAATGCTGCCAACCAGGCTTAACCCTCCCACAAGCATGATTGCAACGATCAAGGTTTTCATGTTCATTCATCCCATGATGTATTCCTTGGTATTTGAAAGAAATTGCCTTGGGGGATCGGTAATGTTGGGTTTCGTGCCTCTACCCAACCTAC
Source organism: Leptothoe sp. ISB3NOV94-8A (assembly GCF_043421595.1). Classification (NCBI taxonomy): domain Bacteria; kingdom Bacillati; phylum Cyanobacteriota; class Cyanophyceae; order Nodosilineales; family Cymatolegaceae; genus Leptothoe; species Leptothoe sp. ISB3NOV94-8A. The sequence goes on from NZ_JAXSQW010000002.1 coordinate 289,051, forward strand.
GTGCTGGGGTGTCCTGTATGTAGCCCAATGGCTTCTTGTATGGAATTTAGGCCATGGTCGTCGAGCTTGGTCAATAGGCCCTGTAGGATATTTTTCACCATCCACGGACCTTCGTAGATCCAGCCAGTGTATACCTGCAATAAAGATGCGCCTGCGGTGATTTTTTCCCAGGCATCGTCAGCGGTGAAAATACCCCCTACGCCGACGATGGGAAGTTGTCCGTTGGTCTTTTGATAAATGTATCGAATGACATCAGTTGCCCGCTGACGGACGGGAACACCACTAATACCGCCAGCTTCATCAACAACCAGATTGCCAGTTTGGCCTAAACGCTTGGTCACCAGTTTGTCCTTGGCAATGGTGGTATTGGTGGCAATAATTCCTGCCAACTGGTGCTGCTGGGCCAGGTCTAAAATATCGTCGATGTCTTCCCAGGCTAGATCTGGAGCGATCTTGATTAGCAGAGGTTTTTGCTGAGTATTGGCGGTTTGTAGGGTGGCAAGAATGGGTTCGAGTTGGGATTTAGCTTGGAGCGATCGCAACCCAGGTGTATTGGGTGACGACACATTGACCACAAAATAATTGCCGTGCTCCTGCAATCTTTGAAAGCTTTGCAAATAGTCACCTGCCGCCTCTTCTAGGGGGGTCACCTTTGACTTGCCTAAATTAATGCCCCTGGGAAAGTCAGGTGTTAGGGGTAAGGCCTTAAGCCGTTCCGCGAGTACTGTCGAGCCCTGATTATTAAACCCCATGCGATTTAAAGCTGCCTGGTCCTGCGGCAGACGAAACAGACGAGGTTTAGGATTACCCGACTGGGCATGGCACGTAACCGTCCCTAACTCTGCAAAGCCAAACCCCATCAAAGGCCAACAAGCAGCTGCCAACCCATCTTTATCAAAACCAGCTGCTAACCCCAGGGGGTTGGCAAAAGATTGCTGCCATAGCTGCTGACTCAAGCGCAGCGAAGTAACCTGGCAACTATTTTCACACCAGGCCTGGGCAAAGCGTCGTAAAGGTTGAGTCCAGTAGGGGGCGGTGGTGGGTGGTTCAGCTATCCAAGCCAATGTCTTGATGGTCTGGTGATGTACCACTTCTGGATCGGCTTTCAAGTGCTGAAATAACGACGGAAGCAAGCTAGATTTATAGATGTCTTGCAGCACGAACAATATTTCTAAATGGCCCTGTGGATTATATCGTTGAATTTGAAAACTAGTTGCGTTGATTGATTTGGTTTAGGGTTAGCAGCTAGTTGAGTCGGTTGCTGATATAACTAGGTAGTTGTGATGAACGATAGTCATGATGTATGACTTTTTAACCATCGGCAATAAGTAGCGTTAGACCCCGTTACGATAGAGCCAACTAATGTCAACGATAGATTGATGCCACCCATGTCCTGTTGCAATATAGCTATTCCGCTTGAGCCGCGATGGTGACTCATTTTCCTAAGCAATTTGATTAAATAGCATGTTTTAGAGAGCCAGGCTAGCTTAAATTAAGCTATATCCTCCATCGTTACTATTCAGGCAGTAGCCTGTTTCCCAAATCTGAGTTTTTATGGTTAGCCCCATACCCCCAGCGACATGTGAACAGCATTTGGCCACTTTGGGTCAGGTTCTCAAGAATGTATGGGATCAGGATACCGTTGATACCCAATTGACCGAGCTTGCTGACTATATGCAGCAGCTTTATCCCAATGAACTCACCTGGATTGGCCTCTATGATGCCGGTGACCAGAGTTTGACAACTCAAATGGCCGTTCTGGGTAGCGGTAAGAATTTTTTATGGCAAAAGATAAACCTTCAGACTGATGATGCCGTGCAGCAGGTGATAGAGCGAGGTGCTCCGGCGGCTGTTTATGATTTACAAGAATCCCATCGGGCTGGTGAGTGGAAAGCCATTGCTAAGCGCCTCGGCATTCATGACGCCATTATTTTTCCGATTCAGCGGCAGAATGAGTGTCTAGGCATTTTATTGTTGGGTGCCAGTCGGCGGGGAGCGTCTCTAAAATCTGGTGTGCAGAAAAAGACGTTTTCTATTTTGGTCACCACCATTGCGACCATCTTGCACAGATATCAGAAAGACTATTATCAGCAGCTAGAAAAACGTCCCTCCCAGCCATTCTTTCAGCTGTTGGCTAAATTGGAGACGATTCAAGAGTTAGAGCCCAGACTACAGGCGATTGTGGATGCTACTCACCGATTTGTGGGGGCTAGTCGTACCCGTGGGTATTGGTTTGAGCCGCAACAACGCTTTTTCTGGCATCGGGTAGCTAATGGTGGCCACAATCGCCATGCCTATGCGACTCAAGAACCTGGAGTATCCCAGCTATCTGCCAGTGGCTATCAAGAGGTCTATCAGGCCCTATCTTGTGGTGATGTGATTGTTATTGGCGAAGACACCTTTTCTCATCCTGAGGCCGTCATTGAACCTCTGAAGCAGGCCTTTGGCAAGTCCTCTTTATTAGTGGCACCCATTTTAATGCAGGGAGACTTGCTGGGTTTTTTGGTGGTGGAGTCCACCCAACCCCGTCAGTGGAGTGTGCCAGAAAAACGCTATTTAACCGCAGCAGCTCAAGTGGTCAGCTTGGGGATGCCCACATCGGTCTTGCAGGAACGGGTGGCCGATCTAGAAGCTAACCATCAGCTGTCGGTAGGTATTGCCCAAAGTATCCATGGCGATCGCGATTGGCAGTCGGTCATGTCCCAATGCGCTGAGCAACTGATTGCCACCCTTGAAATTGATGGCTTACTGGTGCTTATACCCGATCTAGAATGTGGTGGTTTTGAGGTGGGTTATCAGCACCATGGCACCCAAAGCAAGCCCACTCAGGGAATGTGGCGCTCACTTCACGACGTTGATTGGCAGCTCCTAGCCCGAAAGTCTGCACCAGTCTGTATCGAAAATTTAGATAACGATCTGAAGCTGCGAGCGTGGCATCCTCAGTTCTTACAGATGGGGATGAAGTCGGCGATGGCCTGTAATCTTTCGCCCGGTCAGGCTCCAGAAGGGGTGCTGGTGGTGACCGATAGCCATGGCCGACGCTGGAATCAAACAGAGCAGGATCTGCTGCAGTCAGTTGGACGACAAATTGGGTTAGTTTTGCATCAGTGGTCCTTGCAGCGACAGGCTCAGCAGCAATCCCAGATGAATGAAACCATGCAGTGGGGCTTGCGTAACCTACAGCGTACATTTGATGTGGAGCAACTTCAGCAGGCGGCCACCCATCACGTTAGCCAGCTTTTACGCTTGCCGCTGGTGGCCTTGATCGTTTGGGAAAATGGCCAAAAGGAAGCCCGGTTAGCTTCCACTGTGATCCGGGAGCAGCAGTTTGCAGCTAAGGATAATCCACCGATCTTGGTGGAGAGCGATGCTGTGATTAACTGGGCCATTCAAACCGATGGTGTGATTCAGCTTGAATTTGAAGATCTGCCTGATGTCACTCGCCAATGGTTGCGGTGTCCGGCCCATGCTCAGCTGTTGGTAGTGGCTCTCAGGACATCACCAGAGCATACGCTCAATGGGACGATGGTGCTGGCTGATCATGGTGATCGTCGCTTTTCTGACCAACAAATGAGTATGCTAGCGGTTTTGGTACATCAGTTGGCCTGGTGTCGGCGTCATTTATTGCTAACCAATCGTTTGCGCGAACAGAAAAGTCAGCTCACAGAGCTGAATTGGTATAAGCACCACCACATGGATGACATTCGGCGGCAGGTTCGAGAGTCGCGCCGTCAGCTGGCTAATTTGAAACAATTACCTGAGATCAGCGAACAACCTTATTTCCATGCGGTTGAAAGTCGATTGGCAGGCATGGAAAAAGAATTATTACGATTGACAGGCCGAGAACGGTGGGCAATGGCGTCCGATCCTCGCAAGGTGCCCTTGATTGGTTTACTCAACCGTCTAATGAAGCGGGTGCAAACTCAGGTGCAAAAGAAACAGCTTTGGACGCAGGTGCACTGCGATAGCAACCTGGCCCTTCAGGGTGAAATGCAGAAGATTGAGTTTATTTTGTATGAACTTATTTCAGCAGCTTGTCGACGTTCGCCAGCTAGAGGTCGGGTAGATGTTTGGAGCCGTCCCCTTGAACAGCATTGGATTGAGCTGTCAATTACGGATGATGGCGATGTAGATGAAGCTATCATCAAAGCGCTGAGCGAAGGAAATCATCAGCGGGATCATTTAGCAGAATCACCGTTGGATAGACCGCCGGGTTTAAATCTGGCGATTTGTCAGTCCCTGATGATCCGTTTGGGCGGTGAGTTCATCCTAGAAAAACTGGAAGACAATCGGATTCGCAGCTCCGTTATGTTCCCAATGCATAGGCTTCATACCATTGGTCAGGACTAGAGGGATTTGAACGCAAAACCTCTAACCCTGACCCGCAATGATGCTTAAGTTTTAAAGAGAATTCTCAAGCATGGTTGGAAAAGTAGCCGTCACAGGGCTAGCAACTGTGTTGGCAATCTCGCCAACGTTCTCCACCTGAGACGCTTGTAACAAAGGGGTCTTGGTGACAGCGTCGTTAGCCAGGGTAAATAGAGGGTTAGATAGTACCCCCGCTAGGGAAGTGGCCACTACGGCTACCACCAAACTCAGCTGTAACGGACGCATGCCTGGCAAATCCCAGCGAACCGGTGGATAGTTCTTGATAGATTCGGACATTTCCTGGGGCTCCTTAACTACCATCATTTTCACTACGCGGATGTAGTAATAGATGGAGATCACACTGGTAATTAAACCAATGAGTACCAGACTGTAAGCACCGGCCTGCCAGCCAGCCCAAAAGATATAAAGCTTACCAAAGAACCCTGCTAGCGGTGGAATACCGCCAAGGGAGAGCAGACACAGTGACAGGCATAAGGTAAGCAGGGGGTCCTTTTGATAAAGCCCGGCATATTCACTAATTTGGTCTGTACCCGTACGGAGGGAAAAGAGAATGACGCAGGTAAATCCACCCAAGTTCATGAACAGATAGACCATCAGGTAGAAAATCATGCTGGCATAGCCTGCATCGGAACCGATGACCAAGCCAATCATCATAAAGCCTGCCTGGCCAATGGATGAGTAGGCTAGCATCCGCTTCATACTGGTCTGGGCTAAAGCCACCACATTGCCCAGCACCATACTCAGGATCGCCAGAGCAGTAAACACAAAGCGCCACTCGTCTTCCACTAGGGGGAATGTGCTGACTAAAAGGCGAATTGCTAGGGCAAAGCCAGCAGCCTTAGAGCCAACGGATAGGAACGCTACCACAGGTGTAGGTGAGCCTTCATAAACGTCAGGGGTCCACTGATGAAAGGGCACAGCGGCTACCTTGAAGGCAATACCGGCAATGACAAATACCAGTGCAACGACTAGACCAATGGAGCTATTGCCAGTGCTGGACGCTAAGTTGGCTGCGATCGCACTCAACCGGGTCTCACCACCCGACAGACCATACAGCAGGGAAATGCCGTACAAAAAGATGGCTGAGCTCGCTGCCCCAATCAACAAATACTTCAGGGCGGCTTCGTTTGAGCGCGGATCCCGCTTCATGTAGCCCGTCAACAGGTATGACGAAATACTTAGGGTTTCAAGGGACACAAAAATAGTGACAAGCTCATCGGCACCCGCCAGAAACATGCCCCCCAGGGTTGCGGTCAGCAAAATCCCTAAAAACTCAGCTAAGGCTGTGCCTGACTTTTCCACATAGCGGATAGCCATAGGGACGGTCACAGCCGCTGACAGAACGATAATGCCTCGAAATACGATACTGAGAGCATCGCTGTTAAACTCTCCAAAAAAGGCGAGGGGATTGCCTGTGTCCCACTGTAGAGCTAATGCCCCAACGGCAGCCAAACAACCGCCGATAGAGACATAGGGGACCCAGCGCGATGACGCTCGGCCTACAATCAAATCACCTACCAAAATCACTACAATCGTCGCAATGATGATCAGTTCAGGCAGGATTTTACCTGTGTTTAATTGGGCAGCGAGGCTGACAACGTCCATTGGTGCTGTGGTTCGGTATTTCCATTTGGGATCTTACCCTAGTATTCTCGCTCATCTTGTAGTTTCCCAAAGGGAATTTTCTGAATCAGATTAAATTCTATGGATGTAAACCATAGAGGAACTTCGTTCAGATGACCTGCCTGGGGTCCCAATTTTTCTAAAGAAAACACTTTTTTCAATTTCTCTAGATTTCTTTTATGAATGGAGCCACAACCAGCCAAATTAATGCCTCGACGATAGCTATAGGCCAAATTTGGCCCTATGGGGTTAGTTTTACCCCCCTGGCAATGGTCATGAAATAAAAGCCTTTTCTTAATTCAGAGGTGGACGAAATTCGCCATTTCGATCTATCGATATATAAAGGCAACTGTACGAAAAGCTCTGCGAACATGCAGGTACGGCTTTTGTCACTAACCCTCGGCGCTTCCCTCTGATAAATTCTGAGCTAGATGCCATGGTTATGTATAGTTAGCCAATAAAAAACCGTCGTCATTGCCCACTTATCGGGCATTCTCTCTAGTGTTCAAGCGTTTCGCTAGACGCGGTTTGAGATTTGTTAGTGCCTTGGATATCAGGGTGTTGACAAATTTTCAATTAAACGTAGTTCGACCATTACTTTCAGTTCAGCTGTATGTCCACACTTGTCATTGTTGAGTCACCTACAAAGGCAAAAACAATTCGCAACTATTTGCCCAAAGGCTACCGTGTAGAAGCCTCCATGGGGCATGTGCGCGATCTGCCTAAATCGGCAAGTGAGATTCCCGCCAGCGTGAAGGGCGAGAAATGGGCACAGCTGGGTGTGAATGTAGAGGCGGATTTTGAACCTCTTTACTTGGTACCCAAGGATAAAAAGAAGGTTGTTAAGGCCCTGAAGGATGCCCTAAAGGAAGCCGATGAGCTAGTCCTGGCTACGGATGAAGACCGCGAAGGGGAAAGCATTAGCTGGCACCTATTACAGCTACTAAAACCTAAGGTGCCCACCAAGCGCATGGTGTTTCATGAGATCACCGAAGACGCGATTCAGGCTGCCCTCGAAAGCTGTCGTGATATTGATGATCAGCTAGTAAGGGCCCAGGAAACTCGACGAATCTTGGATCGTTTAGTGGGCTATACCCTATCTCCACTACTGTGGAAAAAAATTGCCTGGGGTCTGTCCGCTGGTCGAGTGCAGTCGGTGGCAGTCAAGCTACTGGTGGAACGGGAGCGCGATCGCAGAGCCTTTAAGCAAGGTTCCTATTGGGACCTCAAGGCCACACTCCAGAAGGCTGACAACCCCTTTGAGGCTAAGCTCGTTAGCCTGGGTGGTACTCGTGTTGCTACGGGTAGTGATTTTGACGAAAACACCGGACAAATTGCTGCTGGACGCAATGTGGTGCTTTTGGATGAAACCCAAGCCCAGGCATTAAAACAGCGCTTGGAAGCCAGCATTTGGACCGTATCTAATCTGGAAGAGCGACCCTCTAGTCCCAAACCAGCTCCGCCATTTACCACCTCCACACTGCAGCAAGAATCCAACCGCAAACTGCGCCTGTCTGCCCGTGACACCATGCGTACGGCCCAATCTCTGTACGAAAAAGGGTTTATTACCTACATGCGTACTGACTCGGTAAATTTGTCACAGCAGGCAATTACAGCGGCTCGAACCTGTGTGGAGCAAAAGTACGGTAAAGAGTACCTCAGCCCTCAGCCCCGGCAATATGCCACCAAGAGCAAGGGAGCCCAGGAAGCCCACGAAGCAATCCGCCCCGCTGGTAGTACTTTCCGTACTCCCCAGGAAACCGGGCTAAAGGATCGTGAACTTAGCCTTTACGACTTAATTTGGAAGCGCACAGTGGCTTGCCAAATGGCCAATGCTCGCCAAACCCATATCACCGTCAGCGTAGAAGTGGATGATGCGGTGTTTAAGGCCACTGGCAAACGAATTGACTTTCCAGGCTTTTTCCGGGCCTATGTGGAGGGTTCGGATGATCCCAATGCCGCCCTTGAGGATCGTGAAGTGACCCTGCCGCCCCTGAAGGTGGGAGATACCCCAAGCTGCACCGAGCTAGAGCCCATTGGCCATGAGACTAAGCCACCGGCCCGTTATACCGAGGCCACATTGGTTAAGACCCTAGAGAAAGAGGGTATTGGGCGTCCCAGTACCTATGCATCAGTCATCGGTACCATTATCGACCGAGGCTATGTGCATCCGCTGAATAATAGCTTGATGCCTACGTTTACAGCGTTTGCGGTGACCGAGCTACTGGATCAACATTTTCCAGATCTGGTGGACGTTAAATTTACGGCCCGCATGGAACGCACCCTGGATGAAATTTCTATGGGTGAAGCAGATTGGCTACCGTACCTCAAGGACTTTTATTCTGGAGATACGGGTCTAGCGGGGCAGGTACAGACCAGAGAAAGCCAGATTGATCCCGCTGAGGCCCGCACCGTTGACTTAGCTGATCTCAGTGCCAAGGTTCGCATCGGCAAGTATGGCCCCTACATTGAGGCCATCAGTGAAGAAGAGGGCGATGAAACCGTACGGGCTTCTATTCCTTTGGATGTGAGTCCAGCGGATCTCAACGACGAGCAGGTACAGGTCCTCCTCAAGCAAAAAACAGAAGGTCCGGAAAAGCTAGGTTTGCACCCTGAAACGGGTGAACCCATTTATGCTCTGATTGGCCCCTACGGTCCCTATGTGCGGCTGGGAGATAAGACAGAAGAGAATCCAAAGCCTAAACAGGTGTCACTGCCCAAGGGGGTAACGCGTGAGTCTGTGGATCTAGAAACGGCTGTAGGACTGCTATCTCTGCCGCGTTTGTTGGGGATGCACCCAGAGACTGGTGCCAAGGTCAAAGCCAGCTTGGGTCGCTTTGGCCCCTATGTGGTTCACGATCAAGGTAAGGAAGGAAAGGACTATCGCTCTTTGAAAGGAGACGATAACGTTCTGACCGTGACCCTGGAGCGAGCCCTGGAACTTTTGGCACAGCCTAAGCGAGGGCGAGGGCGTAAAGCTGCTAAACCGTTGCGGGAATTGGGTAAGCACCCTGAGTCGGAAGAACCCATCAACATTTACGATGGCCCCTACGGTCCCTATATCAAGTACGAAAAGGTCAATGCTTCATTGCCGGAAGGTAAGAAGGTTGAGGACGTTACCTTGGAAGAAGCCTTAGAGATTATTGCGGCGAAGGCAGCTACTAAGAAAAAAACAACCCGTCGTAAAACGACGACCAAAAAGTCCACCACTAAAAAGACGACGGCTAAGAAGACTACAACTAAGAAGGCGACAACTAAAAAATCCACCACCAAAAAGGCCAGTACGGCCAGCGGGACTACGGCTGCGGCTAAGAAGTCCACGACGGCTAAGAGTAAGTCGACAACCCGTAAAAAGAAGAGCACCGATAGCGACGCCGAATAAACGCCCCTAGATTTTTTGGGCCAACCCACCCGTGCCGTTTTTGTAAACCAATGGTAGATTAGCAAGCGTTGTTTGTTTCTTGCTGGTCCATGGTTCTCAAGCAACGGCCTCCTTTGTTGGTCACAGTTAGTACGGCGGTTTTACTGATACTGGGTGGGGCAGCGGCCTATCTGCGGCTTGGTCAGCGGCTCTCTACGGGTGTCAAGCTACCAACGGGGATGGAAGTTGTGCCCGGTAATGCCCTGGCAACCCTAACGCTGTCAACGGATGCAACCCAGTGGACTCGTTTACGACAGCTGGGGACACCTGAGTCACAAAAAGCATTGGATCGATTTTTAACCACCTGGCGCGATCGCATCCTCAGTACCAACGGCTATCGCTTTAGAACCGACATTCAACCCTGGATTGGTGAGCAGGTAACCCTTGTCTTTTTGCCCAAGGCCGGTGATAGCGAGGCAGCTGCGGAGATGGTGCTGATTGTGCCCATTGCTGATCCAGATAAAGCCCAGGAACTGATGGCAGAGCCACGGGACGGCACTACTTGGGTTGGCCGTGACTATAACGGTGTTGGCATCCAGTCCATTAAAACTACGGCAGGTGAGACCTTTGAGAGTACCGTTTTAGGTAACCAATGGCTGGTGTTAGCGTCAGGTGCTAACGGTATTGAATCTGTGATCGATAGCTTTGATGGTGGGACTTCGATGCTCAATAGCGATGCCTATCGCCAAGCCGTTAAGCATGTACAGATGCCCTCTGCCTTAGTCCAGCTGTATCTCAATATCCCTGAGGCAGGCAAGACATTTTTGGGCAGTGATAGCTTACCCAGTATTAATGGCCTAGTCGCCGCTGTAGAGCCATTGCCCAATGGTTTGGATATTGAAGCCTCAACCTGGCTAGGACCGGAAGATCAGCCAATTTATGTCGATATGATCAACACCCAGTCCATGACGCCCCAACGGTTACCGGACTCAACCGTGCTGATGTTGTCCACCAGCAGCATTGGTCCATTTTGGCAGGCCCTTAGCGAAGCTGAGCAGCTAAATGCCCTGTTACCGATCTCGTCGGGCTCCCTCACCAAGGGTCTCAAGAACCAAACGGGACTGGATTTTGAAAATGATATATTGCCCTGGCTGTCAGGTGAAGTTGCCTTTGGCCTGTTACCGCCAAGCACGGCAGCGGAATCACCCATGCCCATGGGACAGCTAGCCTTAGTGGCAGAGGTCGCCGATCGTCAGGCAGCTGAGGCCACCTGGGAGCAACTGGATGAAGTCATGACCAGTCGATTTCGCTTTGATGTGAAACCTTTGGATGCGGAGCAACCCGTTAATCAGTTGGTGTCTTATTACGGTGGCATTGCCATGGGACATGGTTGGTTGGATAACGATGTCACCTTTTTTGGCGTTGGCCCAGAGGTGTTGGATGCGATCGCACCTCAACCGTCTAAATCTATCCAAACCAATCGAGCCTTCCAGACCCTTCTAGACATTTCCCCTGATGAAAACAGTGGTTATTTCTTTATCGATGTTGATCGCCTGAAGGATTTGCAAGGCACCCTGCCTTTTCCAAAACTACCTGAAGGCCCAATGGTCTCAGCCATCAAAAGCATCGGAATTGTCACCAGTGCTCAAGATGAGCGCACACTCAGCTATGACATGTTCATAGAATTGCCCAAGGGTAGACGGGTAAAACCGCTCTAAGCTTCCCCACTGGCTGATGAGTTGGCAAACGCAGGGCTCAAGAATGCAACCAGGGCACCAATCATAAAACCAGCAATGTTACGAACCAGGGGTAGCCAGTCCTGGGTGCGAGAAACCACTGGGCCAATGCCAAACGCAATGAACAGCATGCCCCACAGGGGTGAGAAAATCAGCATCCACTGCCAGGAAAAGACCTGGTCCTCTTTGCGGGGATGGGCAGCAAAGCCACAGATAACCCCCCCAAGGATGGATGTAATGAGGGTTAAAATCCATTGCTCTCTAGGTAGGCCAGGCACAACTGAACAGCCACCGCGAGCGAGGCAAGTTTCTAAGGATGCAATGGATTGCATGATGGATTGATCTTCACCGTTGTCACGTACAAAAAACTGATTACCAAAGCGAGTTTGTAGCTCAATCCAGAAGACTCTGGGCAACAGTGAATAGACCGTATCACCAACGCTAAAGTTAAGGATATTGCCTCCCCGTGGGTCGGCAATCAGCATAATGCTCTTATCGTCTAAGTTCCAAAAATCTTTGACAGCACGTCCTGGAGTTTGATCAAACTGGGTTAAAACCCTAAGTTTCCAACCCGTCTCAGCCTCAAACTCCGGTAAATGTTCATTCAAATACTCTTCCTGAGAATTGGTCAGAATTCTTGCTAGGTCGATGACCATAGTCGGCTCATCTGGCAGCAGTTCTGGATTGTTGTAAGCATACGCAGCTGGTGCCGTGATCCCTGTGACGAATGCAATACAACAAACCAACAGCCCCCCTAATAAGGAAGCCTGCAACCAATCCTTAAAGCGTACGGTCATGATGTTTACACTTATTTACCTATCTTTAATGTAGAGAAGAAGCCCGGTTTCCGTCAATCATTGACCAGGAAAGCGATCCTCGGACGTATTACTGGGAGGGCGCTGGGGCGATGTTGGTTGGACTTGGGATGAGGGGGGATGCGGCGGCTCAACAGGTTTGGGTGGTGGTGGTCGTCGTTTACGTTTACGCGCATTAGCTGGTTTGGTGAGGACCCGCCAGGCGGCCCTAAAGCCGACAGCCACACTGCGAGTTGAGCGTTTTACCTGAGACGCCTGCAGACGCACATCACTGAGACTTTGATCCACTTGTTTAACAATATTACGAGCACTGCTGACACTATCGGTCATGTCATCCGCCAGGTCACTCAGGTCAGCACCCGTGTGACGCATTGCCTCTAGGGTGCGGGGTAACTCGCGATCAAGGGTATCAAAGAATTTTTCAGCACTGCGGGCAGCCCTCGCCAGGCCAATCAACGCAGGAATGGACACACACACCAATGCGACTAGACCGAAACCTAGTAGCAGAATGGATAACCCTAGCCAAATTAAAGGATCAGTCACGCTTGGACTCGACCACCGTTTGAGCAAAGTCTTCTCGAGAAGCAGCTTGCCCAGCAATTAAGGCCTCTCTCAGTCGTTCCAGGGTGCTGTCCCAATTTTGCAACGTAGTATTGGACAGCCTATCGGCATGGAATTGCAGGCTAGTGGATAAATCTTCAATGATGTCAGGCACGGCATCCGCTGACTTTTTAAGAACCCTACGGGTATGTTTGCCGCTGCGGGGAGCGATCAGTAAACCGATGACGGTGCCGATGGCGGTACCAGCCAGCAGGCCACTGAGGAAGTGATCGGAGTTGTGTTGAGCCATGGGGAATGCGGGGAGTGGGGAGCAGGGAATGGGGCGTGAGGGGTTAGAAGCGGTGGCGACGTTGGCTAATCAGCCAAACACGCTGTAGGAATTTTGCAGTTTGAATGAGACGTCGCTGTTGTAGCTGCCATTTCAGATGAATCAGCTGCCATTGCCGTAGGTTGGTGCGTTGTACAGTAAAGGCTAGGGTTTGTTGGGCCAAGTTGTCCTCTAATAGTACTGTCCAACGTTGGAGATTTCGGTTGAGCTGGGCAACCTGGTGACCAAACCGAGCGACATGCCAGGTGAGAACAAGGCAGAGAATCGCGATCGCAACATTAGCTATGGCGATAACAATAAGCATGGCAGTTTAGGCATCGCAAGTGCCATTTTGGGAAGACAGAGACGCTAACGTGCTGATTTACTCGGAAATAGACTACAACGAAGATAAATTTTTCAGTCAGAATTATTAATCATAGGTCAACCGTTAGCGTTTACCTTTACCCTGAGTGGGTTAATCAATCAGTCTAGTGGCCATGGTGCAAGCTACTGCCTCTGTTTTATATGTCAATCATGCCAGCGGTGCCCAAGGTAATGGCACTCGCCAATCGCCGTTCAAAACCTTGACCCAGGCTTTGGATCGCGCCAGTTCTGGCACCACCATACAGCTAGAAGCGGGCACCTATGGTAGTGGCGAATCGTTTCCGCTGATTGTGGCCTCTGGAGTAACCGTTGTGGGTATTCATGGCACCGTGACCATTCGAGGTGGAGGGGTGCTGGCAACGGAAGAATTTGGGGGCATGTCCGTCACGATGAAGTTAGAGGACCGCTCCCAGATCCGCAATGTCACAGTGACGAACCCACAATCGCAAGGTATAGGGGTGTGGCTAGAAGCTGGATCAGCGTTACTCACCCGCTGTCGATTTAAGGGGTGCGGGCGTGATGGTGTTTTTGCCACCGGGACTGCCATACCAGTGTTACTGGCCAATGAATTCACCGAAAATCAGGCCAGCGGTCTGTTTATGGTGCGCAGGTCTAAAGGAGAAGTCCGACAAAACCGCTTTGAACAGACAGGGTATGGGGTGGCCATTAGCGATCAAGCAGCACCGCTAATTATTGATAACGAGGTGGTGAATAACAAAGCGGGCATTGTTCTGTCCCGTGCCGCTCGGCCAGTGCTACGGCAAAATCACATTCGGCGTAACGAAACGTCGGGATTATGGCTACAGGATACCGTGCAACCCGATGTAGGCCAGAGTCAGGACCTGGGCGAAAATGAGTTTCGAGACAATGGCCAGTGGGATATCCGCAACGAGAGTCGGCAACCCTTAACCAGTGCGGGTAATCATATCAACCCCAATCGAGTTAAAGGATCCGTTCGCTATGTGGCCAGTGAACTTCCCGATCCGGTAGCTGTGCCAGCAATGCTATTAGGCAAAGTGCCCCCCCAACCTGCCCCCCCGACACCGGAATCCCCTGCCCCCCCAACCCTCAATTTAGATAGCCGTTTTAGCGATGTGATTGGGCATTGGGCCGCCCCCTTTGTGGATGCCATGGCCGCAGCAGAACTCGTCAAAGGCTTTTTTGACGGTTCATTTCGCCCCAATGCATTGGTGACCAGAGCCGAGTTCGCTGCTCTGGTCATGGCGACATTTCCTGCGAGTGACGGGGACAATCGCCGGTTTAAGCCCTTTAGGGATGTCTCTTCTAATTTTTGGGCCCGTTCAGTGATTTATCAGGCTCAGGCCCAGGGCTTTATCGCTGGTTTTCCAGACAATACATTTCGGCCCAATGATCCCATGACCCGAGCCCAGTCCCTGGTGGCCCTGATTAATGGTTTGCGACTGGGCCAGGGTATGGCATCCGAACTCGGGGTATATCGAGATCGCGCCCAGGTGCCCCCCTATGCCGTTGAGGAAATTGCCATTGCTACCCGTCAAGGCATCGTGGTGAACTATCCTGATGTGGCAGAACTGCGACCGATGCAGCCCATTACTCGAGCTGAAACCACGGCTTTGGTTTATCAGTGCCTGGCCAATCTAGGTCGGATGCAGTCCCTGACGTCTCCATATATTGTGGAGCCAGCCAGAACCGCCGTTAGTAATAGTGTGGCTGCTGCCAGCAATACAATTGTCACCCACAGCCACTGGGCCGATGACTTCTGGCAGTCCCTCAAGGCGCACAATTTTCTAGAGCGGACCAGTGCTCCCGACGCCTCCATGACCCGTGCACAGTTTGCCAGTTTAGTGGTGGCTGCCTTTGCTCCGAAACCAAAACGTTACCCGGTTGCGTTTCGTGATGTACCTTCATCCCACTGGGCATCCCAGGCCATCCACACCGCCTATCGCGCCAAGTTCCTCTCAGGGTTTCCCGACTATACCTTTGCGCCAGAGCAACCCATCTTAAAAATTCAGGTGCTGCTGGCTCTGGTTAGTGGCTTAGAGCTTACCGCTAAAGATACGGCTGGATTGCTTGCACGTTATCAAGATAAATCCCAGGTCCCTCGCTATGCAGAAAGCGCGATCGCAATCGCCACCAAACTTGGTTTAGTCTTTAACTATCCTGACCTAGACCTGCTATCCCCTAACCAGGTGGCCACCTATGGTGAAGTGGCCGCTATGGTTTATCAAGGATTAGTGCTGCGAAAGCGCATGCCCCCCATCTTGTCTGACTACCAGGTGCACCCCCAGATGTAGGGTCATCCCATGGAACGTCCCTACATCAGTACCTATGGACGAGGATTTTCAAAGAGTGTTTTAAACAACACTCATATGATGGGATGATGGAGCTTAATGCTTTTTAACAAATAGCCCATAGTCATTTAGTTAGAGGACAGCGCAATGGCAGAAATCCAATTTGCTCAGGGTGTAGCTGAGGAAGTCATTCCAGACGTGCGGCTCACCCGTGCTAAGGACGGTTCAGATGGCACTGCTACGTTCTACTTTGATAAACCCAAGGCCCTCGTGGAAGAAGGATTTGAGGTAACGGGTCTTTACCTGGTAGACGAAGAAGGCATGATGACCAGCCGCGAAGTAAACGCCAAGTTTATCAACGGCGCACCAGCTGGCTTAGAGGCACGTATACTGCTTAAGAGCCGCGATGAGTGGGATCGGTTTATGCGCTTTATGAATCGCTATGCCGAAGAGAAAGGATTAGGCTTTACGAAGAGTTAGTTTTGAGTTTTGTAGAGATTGCTCTTCTCGACGTTTTGACTATTATCCATGGCTACCCCCCATCCCGATCCAGATTTCACCCCAGCTATCTGCGGTGTCATTACTGTCAGTGATACACGTACGGTTGACACTGATAAAAGTGGACAGCTGATTAAGGTCAAACTGCGAGAGGCAGGCCATCGATTAGAAGCGTATCGGTTGGTGAAGGATGAGCCGGATCAAATAGCTGGCTTAGTAAAGCGCCTGGCTCCGACCGTAGATGTCATTATTTGTAATGGAGGGACTGGGATCGCCCCCAGGGATACCACATACGATGCGATCGCAACCCTATTAGTAAAAGAAATACCTGGCTTTGGCGAAATTTTTCGTCACCTTAGCTATGCTGAAATTGGCTCTAGAGCCATTGCCTCTAGGGCTACTGCCGGGGTGTATCAATCTACCCTGGTATTTTTGCTACCGGGCTCCAGCAATGGTGTTGCCCTGGCCATGGATACTTTGATTTTGCCGGAACTAAGGCATTTAATACGGCAGATGAAGGGATAGGTTATTAATGTAGAAACGTTCCATGGAACATCTCTATCTCGGAACGGTGTAGGTATCGATTTTGAGGAGAATCTCAGGGTTTTCCCCCATCACTCTAGGTTCTCTTAACCGGTCCTTTACCTGGCATCTGGGAGCCCCCGTTATAGTGAATCTTGGTCAACATTTGCGTTATCACAGAATGGTCGCCATCGTTCGGTTGGGGGCACTGCTAGGGTTAATTCTTCTCAGCAGTTGCTCACGACATTTGAATATGTCTCGGATAGAGACAGATATCCAGGATAACATTGAGCGCCAAGGGCGGCGGCTTACCCTGAAGGATGTAATTTGTCCAAATCGTGTCAAGCAACAGGCGGAAGCATATTTTCGCTGTGTCGGTGAACTGCCAGATGGTGGCCAGTTCACCATTAATGTGATCCAGCAGGATGATCAGGGCACGATCGCGTGGGATGTGCCCAGTTCTAAGGTGATCATTAATTTGGTATCCCTTGAGGAAAAAATTCAAGAGGATATCAGGGAAGCGGTGGGGAAAAGCTTAGCCGTGGATTGTCGCGATACATATCGCATTAATAAACGAGGCGATTCATTTGAGTGTGACGTAGTGGGTGCTGGCACGGTAGCTGCGGGTCGAGTCGAGTCAGTGCTGGTCAAAGTCAACGGCGAAAGCAATTTGGAATGGCAAGAGGTGATCGTTGGAGCAATCCCAACTGCTGCACCCCAGCCAGGGACTGAAGGTAACGCCACACCCGCAGCTACCCCAGATGATGCAACAGCAGACGAAGATCCCCCAGATACATCGACGACGGCATCGAACCCTGGCACTGAGTCGAGTGCGGCGGGTGAAGAGACAGGGGAGAATGAAGGGGATCGCCCGTAGATTCGGCGGCGCTGCATTCAGTTTGTATCCACATTTTTGAATCGCGTTTTAATAGTTTCAATCGGTAAACGGCAGACCGGACAGGCAAACGTAATCCAGGAAATTCGGCTATGGCAACTGTATTTGATTTTCTAGCTAAGGGTGGCCCGGTGATGGTACCCATTGTTGGAGCTTCGGTGCTAACAATTTCATGCGCTCTAGAGCGGACACGTTTTTGGTCTGATCTGCTACGCCGTGAAGGCAAAATTGTCAGCGATGTTTTGGATGCAGCTAAACGGGATTTAAATGAGGCAGCTGCGATCGCAAATCAACACCACGATACCCCCATTGGCCGGTTTTTGTTTGCCCCCCTACGGTTAAACAACGCCTCCCCTGAAACCTTCCGCCTGGCCATGGAAACAGCGGCGGATCGTGAATTCGTTAAAATGCGCCAGGGTGAAAAACTACTAGAAACCATCGTTGCCATTTCGCCACTGCTAGGTCTGTTGGGTACGGTAACGGGTCTAATTGCCACCTTCTACAGCTTAAATATCGGCGGCAGCAGCGGCGGTGAAGGAGCCAGTGAAGCCGCAGCGGGTATTGGTGAAGCGCTGATCACAACAGCCGCCGGCATGGTGGTCGCGATTTTAGCGCTGCTAGTGCTGCGGATTTTGGTCTCTCTCCAGAGCCAACAGGCTGACTATTTCTCAGAAGCTGGTAACGAGCTAGAGCTAATCTATCGTCAAAATTGGTACGAGCCTGCATTGTTAGCCTCAGAGAATGGTCACTCTGTTGAAGAGCCATCAGTCTCAGCAACCTATCAATCATAATTTAGTTATTTGTTATTCGTTATTTGTTATCGGCCTCAAACAAATTTGTTTCGGTTCTACTGAATTAGAGACCCAATAACCAAGACCCAATAACCAAGACCTACCCCCCAACTGTATCTTGATACCCCCATCCAAACCTCCATGCCCTTAGGTAAACGCCGAGAAAGTAAAATCCCCACCATTGATTTGGTGCCGATGCTCACGGTAATGATGGGTGTGCTGGCATTTTTTGTGGTGATTTCGGTTTCTTTGGGCAGTGAACAGCTGATTGAAGTAGAACTCCCCCCAGAGCAGACAGAGGATGTGCCGCCAGACCAGTTACCCTCTGCTGATGAGATTTTCATTGTAGAGATGGATGAGAATCAGGAAACTTCGCTCAATGGCCAGCCGATTGATAGTACACAGCTAGCATTAGAGATTGACAACTACCTGCAGAAGAATCCTGATAAGACGGTTTATCTGGTACCGGATCAGGAGCTGCCCTATGAGAACGTTATGCAGTTTCTAGGAGATATGCGTGCGGTCGGTGGTGACCAGGTCTCTCTGGCGTTAGAGGATAGCTGAGGAGGAGGAGTAGAAGATGGGCTTACGATCTCGTCATGGAAATTCTGGAGTGCCTGAGGTAAATCTGGTACCGATGATGGATGTGTTGATGACGGTTCTGACGTTTTTTGTCATCATCTCCATGGAACTCAGCGGTGTACAGATTTTTGGAGTGAGTTTGCCCCAGGCAGTCTCTGGTGTAGATGAAGAGGTAGTTGAAAAGATTGAGCCATTGGTAATCGGTCTGCGAGAAGATGGCCAAGCAGTTTATGAAGATAAGCCGATAACAACTCCAGCATTGGCTCCTATTATCCAAAGCTATTTTGCCGAAAACCCAGACGGGTTTGTCATGCTCAAGGCAGATCGAACATTGCCCTATGCCGATGTGGCGAAACTCCTGGCAGACCTGCGGGGTATTGGTGGTAAGCGAGTTTCTTTGGCGGTTGAATAAAAAGAGTCAACAACACTGTTATTGTTGCAAAAAATAATGCAGTGTTGTATTTAAATCGTTAGAGAAAAACAGAAGAGATTAGCAACAATAGTAAAAACTGTTGTGGTAGGTTTTTATGCCGCTGAGTTGTGATATTAGTTCCTTGAGCGATATCCATTGGCACATGCTACGGAGCAGAGTTTCAGGCCAGACAAAAGCAAGGCTACTATATAAAATCTGGCATTGCTGATCCTCAGGATGACTGTAGTTGTGAGATACCATTCAATAGCAATGGCTCTAGACCGGTTTATCCCCTAAATCAGCCATCGCTAAAATACCGTTGCTGACTACAGAATGAATCAGCAACGGCATGATTGGGAGGTGAATTTACGTTTGGCGACGGCGATGTACAAGTGCACCTACACCGGCTAAAGCAAATGCCAATGTGGTTGCAGGCTCAGGTACCTGAGTCGGTGGATTAGGTTCTCCCTCATCAGGTTCTGATGGGGGTAGGACACCAAGGATATCCAATGCCCACTCATTGGTACGAACATCACCAGTAAAGTCACAAAACATACTGTCAGTTGTACACCGTGCAAAGTTACTGGTGAAGTTGGCATTACCCTCCTGTCTGAAGCCATCAGCCAGGTTCGTGGTGTTGCTAAAGTTGTTATACTGCGTCAATGCCAGTGTGTAGTCGCCAGCCTTTAGCACAATATCCAGGAAGCCGTCATAGGCCCTACCAGTGGTAGGGTCATTAGCAACTGTGCCAGACTCATCATCGTCACTTAAGAAGATAAAATTCCCGTCACCATCAAACAAAGACAACACAGGATCAAAACCGCCTGCATCAATGAACGTTCCATCTGCTTGAGTACCACCTGCGTAAGAGTAAGTTCTGAGGGTGACTGCTGATTCTGTAGCTATGCTGAAATCAAACAGCTGTACATCATCATCTTGAGCGAATGTGCCACGGAGGGAAAAATCGACAGCCAAAGCTGCACTAGTCATACCAAGCGTGGTCACTATCGCACCAGTGACCACCCCCATTAGGGCTGACAATGGTTTCATAAGACTGTTTTTAAGGAATGTTTAGGCGCTTAGACAGCTGCTTGCTGATCTGTAGGGTAGATTTGCCTGTGAGGTGATGAATATATAAAAGCGTTTACTGCAGCAACGGTAGACATCTAAAAGCAGTAGTTTGAGATGATGTGCTCGCCTGATATTGCCAACTTATTTCAAATGAACAGGTATCAACAACCCAGAGTGTGCAACTTTAATAAGAACTCAATTAATCTTTGCAAGATATGAAATTCTTCTATGATTGGTAGTTATTGCCGGAGAAAGACGGCGAAGGCTTGTTCAGCCTTCGTTTCCGTAGTTCAGTGGGTAAGGATGTAGCGAATGATATGCCGGTTATCTGCCTGGGGCCAAAGCTACTGACAAACTGCCCCTGACCGCCTGTTTCTAGCTGCTTGAGTATGGTTGCATAGACTCCAGCCGTAGTACTGCCCACATTGGGATTACTCAATAGCCCCATAGGTAAAAACAACTGAAGCAGAACGACAGGCTCATAAGCTGATAGTATTCCCTATCAAGCAAAGGCCAATGAACTAGCAAGCCGAGCATTTCATAGCATCAGTATTGAGTAAAGCTGAATTTTTTTCCCTATGATCTCGTCTTTTTAAGGGAAATGGCATCATTAGATAATGCGTTAAAGATTTCTATGAAGCAACTGGTTGAATCGTTTTACGCCTTATATCGCAGCGGCTTACGCAATCCTAAATATCGCTGGTTGATTATTTTTGGGACATTGACTTACATATTAAGTCCCCTTGATATTTCTCCCGATTTGCTTCCCATTGTCGGTTGGATTGACGATGGGGTTTTAATTACTCTGTTGTTGACCGAAGTTTTTTATCTATTTCAGGGGGCCTTCAGCTCCTCTGATCAGGATATGGTTGACGAGCAGACCCCGGCCAACGAAGATGATGACGAAGGCGTGGTCATAGATGTCAAAGCTCAAGAGGTTCCTTAAGGGGCTTGATCTTCTGATTCGTTGTCTGGTTCGGATTCTTCAGAGGATTGTTCTACGTCCTGACTATCAATAATATCTATATCTTTGCTGTTGGCTTCCTCTGAAGGCATGTCTGCATTATTTTCAACAGACTCCACGGGTCGCCAGTTGGCAATATCCCAGGTACTTGCATCCCAGGGCGTAAAATTATAGCCAGTAATACGATAGCTAACGGCATTGGAGAGCGCCCGATGCACAATGGGTAACACTGCCACATCGTCCGCTAACATCTGATCCATTTGCCGAAATAGTTCGTTGCGCTTATCGGCATCACGTTCCTGGCGGGCCGTATTCCACAGTTTGTCGTACTCTGCATTGCAATAGCGGGCATTGTTGGGTTTTTGCCAGTTGTTGGCCAGTGCCGCAATGTTGTCACAGGTCCACCAGCCCATGTAAATCGTAGGATCAGGGATGTCATTGCCGATGGCATATTCCTGCATGTCGGCATAGAAATGGTTGATGCTGTTGGTTTGCTCTGGGTCAGCAGAGAAAAAATCCTCAGTGCGGACTCGCTCAATCAAGATGTCAATGCCGATGGCTGCTAGCTGCTCTTGGACAAGACTTTGGGTGGCCTGGCGAATCGTGCCGATGGAGGTTTGGAAGAGTAGCTGTAGGGGTTGGTCGTTGCGATCGCGAATACCATCATCATCGCTATCGACCCAACCGGCTTCTTCCAAAAGCTCCTTGGCCTTCTCCACATCATGTTCAAAATCAATCAGCTCATTTTCCGCAGGCGTTGGTGCCATCAATAACTGAGAGGTGGGAATCCCCAAATCTCCATAGAGCTGGTCAACGATGGCCTGTCGATCAATGCCATAGTCAATCGCCTGTCGGACCCTCACATCTTGCAAAATTGGGTGAGGGAATTCCTTACTCGCGCGTTCTTTAGCCTCAGTTTCTTGATCAGGATCAGCAAAATTCAACATAATGCGCTCCACCTGGCTACCAAAGGTAAGCACGAGCCCACCGGCTTCACCGGTTTGCACTAAATCCACTAAGGCCGCTGACTCTAGCTGAATATTATGGGCAAAATCGGCTGTTCCATCTCGCAGGACATCGCGGGCAGCCACATAGGGCGGAACATTACCCAAAATTTCGATGCGCTTAAAGCCCCCCACAGGCTGACGATAAAGCTCATTGGGGACAAACAACAAACGACCATTGGCCTCAGTCAAATAGCGATAGGGACCAGTGCCCACCGGCTGAAAGTTAGCTGGAGCTTCCCGAGCCTTACGGCTGTTGAAATCTTTGAATAAATGTTCTGGCAAAATCAATCCATTTAGACCAGTAAACGGCATTTGCCAGCTGGCTGTCGGCTGTTTAAACGTAATTTTTACCGTATGGTCGTCAGTGGCTTCTACCGATTCAATATCTTGGTAGTACTGAGCCGTAACCGCAGCAACGGTGGGATTAGCAATAAATTTATAGGTGAAAGCGACATCTTCAGCAGTTAAGGCTTCTCCATCTGACCATCGCAGGGTTTCTTTCAGCTTCCAGGTAACGGAGAGGCCATCCTCACTAACACCCCCATTGTCTAGAGAGGGGATTTCAGCCGCCAAAACCGGGATAAGCTCCCCATCAGGGCCATAGCTGGCCAGCGGCTCATAGATAATACGCGCCACTTCGAAGTCTTGGAAGCCAGTCGCTAAGTGAGGATTAAGGGTAACAGGAGCCCGACCATAAATCAGCGTTAACACCTCTGGAGGAGCTACGTACTCTTCAAGGGAGTCATCATGGGGAGAATCAGTGGATGACACAGGCTGTACAGGTTGTTGGCATCCAGTAATCAGTACCGATAATGCCAATAGACTGGCCATCCTTTTTTGCACGAGGGGCAGTTGCCGTAAGGATTGGGACCAGGAAAAAAGCATGTGTACGTTATGGAATCAGTGTGACCATGTTTGATAGTAACTGCTGCTGCCACCAAGTTGCTGGTGGCGAATCACAGCAAAGTTGTAGCCAGAACACTATGGGATTTCTCCTGACCACTGTCCATTTCTTAGAAGACCTAATTGGTAGATGCACCCTGATGTCCTCCCCGGTGGAGTAATCCACTGGGGAGTTTTTTTGCTTTTATGGACATCTCAAACCAGTCGTTGGTAGCGATTTGACTGGGTTTGAAAAATTTTTATGAGCTAAATATCAGAAGGCACCTGGTGGCCCACCAGGTGCCTTCTGGTATTGAAGGGAGCAGCCTTACTCTGCTACAGGAGCTTCAACTTCAGCAGTAGCCTTATCAGCCTCATCGGTGGCGGCTTCAGCAGTTACTGCGTCAGTTTCTGTAGCCTCAGTTTCTGTAGCTTCAGTTTCTGAAGCCTCTTCGCTAACGTCAGGTTCAGGCTCAGGCTCAACTTTCTGAGTGGGTTTAGGACCTCGCATCAAAGCTGGGTTGATAGGCGGCTTTTTCCGATCGTCCTTATCGCGCTTGCCTTTACCCTTGCCCTTACCTCTGCCTTTGCCTTTAGCTCTTTCCTTATTCTCTGAAGGTTTACGGTCCCTATCCTCTGGGGGACGATCTTTCTTCAGAATTGGTTTATCTACCATGGCACTCCGTCAATTCCTGCCTAGTGATCCTAACATTTGCTTAATGATTTACTTTGGTGGCTTTTTGCATACCCAACAGTGAATCCAACTTTGAAGATAACCACACTATCGAGACTATTGAGCGATGAGTTCTGGTTGCTTATCCACTAACGTTGGTTTCACAGGAGCTGTTAACGCTTCTTCCAGCGGGGCCAGACCGAGACGGTCCTCCAAAATATCCATCACTTCTCGACCAAAGTCGTTGGGGTTTTGACGAAAAGCCTGCAAGCACACATCGCCAAAGAAAGCACCCAGGGGTTCTGGATTCCAGAGCAGTTTATTCGCAACCCAGGGGAGATAGATGGCCAGCGGATTGTAGTCCTTCTTGAGAAGATTGTTCTCAAACGCGTAGGTTTCTAAATGGGTATGGGGTTGCAAACCAATAAAGAAAATTGCGGGTTCTACCTTATCGCGACCAAAAATTGCTTCTAGGGCACGATGATACGCCAGGGTCTGGCGTACGGTTTCCATCCGCTCATCGATCACATTGAAGGAGTAATTAACCGAAACTAGATCATTAAACCCGGCGGCTTTAAGGTCGCGGCAGTTTTGCAAAACAGTACGTAGGTTATACCCCATGCGCATCTTACGAACCAGTTCTTGAGAGCCACTGGTAATGCCAATCTCAAAATAGTTCATCCCGGTTTTGACCATCAGATCGCACAGCTCAGGTGTGAGATTATCAGCCCGGATATAGGCGGCCCAGTGGATATCCTTCATACCTGAGTCAATGATTTTTTGTAGGAGCTCAACGGCATCGTCAATAAAGCGACGAGCCGGAATAAATTGAGCATCGGTAAACCAGAAGTTACGGATACCACGGTCGTATAGCTGTTGCATTTCCTTAACGACTTCGTCGGATGGATTAATGCGTACCTGCTTGCCTTCTACAACGGTGTAGACACAGTAGCAACAGTTATGGGGACAGCCTCGTTTGGTTTGAACGCCAATGTAAAAATCGTTTTCCTGGAGATAGTAGTTAAATTCAGGCCAGATTTTTTCGATATAGGCGTAATCGCACGCGCTTTTCTCAATAGCAGTTGGCCATTCATGAATGAGACGTTCGCGGGGCTCTGTTTCACCAACTACGTAGCAGCGTTCACCACTGATGGATTCCTCGCGAACTAATTTTTCCAGCAGTAATTCGCCTTCACCGACGGAAACAATCGTGCCCTTAGGCATCCATGAGGCGACTTGCTCATAGAAAACGCTAACAGCACCACCACCCACCACCAATTTTGCATCAGGGCAGTAGCGCTTAGCCCGTTTAAAGCCTCGTTTAATCAGGCCAGTATTTTGCCAGAGTTCATTCATGTAGGTGGCAACCATTCGCACTCCCCCCAGGGCCCCACGCATCTTAACTAGGGGGTTGCGGGCGTAGTTGAACTCGAAGGCATTTTGTAATGGATTGCCGCCACGTCCACCAACCGGTGCATAGATTTGAATATCCCGCCAAGAAAAGACCAAAACGTTAGGCTGAAAATTATCAATGCAGCGATCTAGTGCTGAGCCGAAGTCCAGGGCTGGGAATGTC
Organism: Leptothoe sp. ISB3NOV94-8A; assembly: GCF_043421595.1. Classification (NCBI taxonomy): domain Bacteria; kingdom Bacillati; phylum Cyanobacteriota; class Cyanophyceae; order Nodosilineales; family Cymatolegaceae; genus Leptothoe; species Leptothoe sp. ISB3NOV94-8A. Next base: position 314,370 of record NZ_JAXSQW010000002.1, read on the forward strand.
CCCAAATCAAAGATACGTTGCTCTATATCGGGAAAGACCTTGTGAAGGTGGTCTGCCAAGTACACAACCCCGATGGGAAAAATAGGGTTACACGGAAGTCGGACGTATAGAACGCGGTTAGCCATTACTGCACTGGTTGCCTAATGTTACGTAGCGTAAAAAAATGAAGTGAGTTTTCAGTTTTTTCACATATCGTTACGATAACATTGCTGTTCTGAGATTTCATCGCTGCCGTACATCCCCCAAGGTGACCAACACTCCCAAAACCATGGTGTCTAAGGCAAAGGATTGAAAAACCAGGTAGCAAGGAATTTAACTTCTCAATCCACTAGTGATTTTTTTGTATCGATTAAAGCAATATAAATGTCATCTTATCTGAACATTTAGTGACACTTCTTAAGCTCATATAAACTCATAAAGGTAGTACGTGAATTCCCTTACATTAGCTAAAAAAATAAAAATAATTGGGTGTTTTAAGAGTAATAGGCTGAGTTTTGGAATATCTTATTTCATTGCTTTTAATTGTTCATTATTAAAATAATTACGTTTTTTATTCGCAGATAGTAATAAAACTGATAAACCATCAAAGCTCCTTATGTTGAATGTGTAAAGTTTTCTGAAAACCTCATCGGTAGCAGCTTTTACAGTTGTTGGGGATCACTAAATGTTAGTGTTATGGATACTGTTGGCATCCCTCCACACTCTTTTCTCCTCCCATGACACAAATACTCGATCCCGTACCCTTTGATGATACGAAAACAGTCTTATGTTGCTATGTGAATGACTCTAGTAGGATTCAGGTAGCTAGAATTACAAATATTTCAAATTGGTATTTTGAACGTGTTGTTTTTCCAGGGCAACGATTAATGTTTGAATCGCATATTGATGGGCAATTAGAGATTCATTCTGGCTCCATGGCAAGCTCTATTTTGGAAGATACAGTTCCCTGTTCGCGTCTAAGGATTGATAACGCAGAAGACACAGTGGGTGACGAGAGTCTTGGCTCAGCTTTGGATTTAGAAAGTGAGGCGTCAGCTGCCTTGAATGCGATGCAGCCGGTCCATGGTTAGTACTCGTCATATGCGTTGGGCTTTTAGGCTCTAACGCTAATGGTGACGCTGTCTCTAGCAATTGGTTAAATCGTTGCCTCAAGTTTTTAAGTCGTCACGTTTGGTATGTCACAGTTGAGCGGGCTAGAGGCAGGCTTGTACATCAGGTTTAGTTAGCTCTTAGGCAGGTGATTGAGCTGGCCTAGCAGTACTGCTCTATGGTAAGGCTTACAAAGGTTCTGATATTTCTGGATAGGCTCAGAACTATCAGAACCTTTAGAGTTTAGGGTAGTGCGCATGGACTTGCCATCGTTTATTTGGTTGTGGCGTATTGCGGCCTGGTCTATGGGGCTCTCTGTCACGGTGTATGGAGGTTTGCTAATGACGGGTGGCCTTGTCTGGTATGCACGCACTCAGCACAAGCCTCAGCTTAGTTGGGTGAGAGTGATGCATTTTATGCTGGGCGGGCTACTGGTTGCTTTAGTGCTGTTATTGCTGAGTATTGGCATCATTGGCACGTTGGGCGAGCATGGCAACCTGGGACATTCCTGGCATTTGTGGGCCGGGCTGTCAGTTGTCAGTTTAGTGCTAGCGTCATTAGCGGCTGCTACTCAGATTTCCAGCCGCCCCTGGGCTCGTACCCTGCACGTGACACTCAATGCCTTACTTTTCGTTGCGTTTGCGGCGGTTAGCTACAGCGGTTGGGATGTGGTGCAGCAGTATTTGCCTTAGGGGATATGACCTATGGTTTACCCGTGGATGGCAGCACAACAACCAGACTCTTTGAACTAATGTTACGCTCAAAATTTCGTGGCTTTTGACTCTATACCTATGTCTTCGGCGGATAAGCCTATTGACCGGTTTCGTATTTCACCACTCATTAAGGTGACATTACTGAGTTTTTATGTGGCGCTACTGTTACCGTTGCCGTTTCTGGCTCAGGCAACGGATGCACCAGTTAAACCTTGGATATTGGTTGTTCTAGCATTACTAGGGGCGATTTTTCTGGGGGCAGGGTTAAGTGAACAGGTGCAAACCTCCGACGAGGGGATTGCCCTGGTGTCACCGCTGCCCTGGCGTGGTTGGTCTTTGCAATGGTCTGAGATTAAAGCTCTAAAGCCACGTTCAACCGGACAGAATGGCACGGTCTATTACTTTATTACTGCAGCCGCTGACCGAGCTTATTTATTGCCAATGCGGGTGGTCGGGTTTGCTCGACTGGTGCGTACGGTGGAAGCAAAAACTGGGATTGATACTCAGGATGTAACACCGTTGGCGCAGCCATGGATGTACCTGTTTTTGCTGGTAATGACAGTCTTTTTGCTGTTGATGGACGCTTGGGCTGTGTGGACAGCCACCCACGGCGGTGTAGTGTGACATAAATTAGTCGATTAGCCTGGGTAATGTGTTTTGAACAGCAGTCATGCCGTCCTAGAATTTACCGACGTGTCTTTGCGGGCCAATGTGGGTATGGGTCTATTGTTGGATCGCATATCGTTTGCGATCGCAGCCAAATCTCGCCTCGCCATTGTCGGACCATCGGGGGCAGGCAAAACCACACTGCTACGACTCATGAACCGTCTCAGCGATCCGAGTGACGGTCAGATTACTTATCAACAGCAACTTCTGACCCAGTATTCGGTGGTAGACCTGCGCCGCAAAGTCGGCCTGGTAATGCAAGATAGTACGCTACTGGACCAGTCTGTAGAAGAAAGTCTGTGTTACCCGGCTCGCCTGCGTGGCGTCGGTGCCGCCTCGGCCAGACGTACATTACAGCCATGGCTAGAGCGGTTAAAAATTCCCCAAGATTGGTTAAGTCGTCAGGCGGTGGAACTATCGGTGGGGCAGCGCCAGCGAGTTGCGATCGCACGCACTTTGGCCACTGAACCTGACATCGTACTGCTCGATGAACCCACCGCTGCCCAAGATACCGGTTACGCCCAGTACTTACTCAGCTATCTCGCCACCCTAGACAAGGTCAGCGCTGTCGTCATGGTCAACCACCAGCTAGAACTTATGAAAGATTGGGCCACCCATGTTTTATATGTGCAGGGGGGCAAACTGGTAAGCTACCAGCCGGTTAGGCAGGTGGATTGGGGGCGTTTAAATCAAGCAATTGTAAACGCCCAAAAAGAAGACGATTGGGATGATGATTGGAATGAAAAATCGTAGAAACGTCCCTACAATTTTTAATTGAGATATCCTCAAACCGCATTGACGGCCTTAGCCACACCTACACCCACCGGATGATGGTTATGCGTATGCAACCGCTCAATATTCAACCGATACCCCACATTGCGTACGGTCTGAATAACACTTGGCTGGCGGGGATCCACCTCAATTTTTTTACGCAGCGATAACACGTGGGTATCAACCGTGCGGGGATTATCGATGGCATCGGGCCAAGCCCGTCGCAGTAAGTCAGCCCGGCTCAAAGGCGATCCTTCGGCTTGGGTAAGCACATACAACAAACTAAACTCTTGGGGTGTCAGGTCAATAAACTGCTCCTTAAAGCGCACCCGACGCTGTATTAAGTCGATATTCAAATCGCCATAGGTCAACGACGCAGGGGCCGTGATTTTACGATTGCGTCGCGTCAGTGCTTCGACCCTCGCCAAAAACTCTTGCATGCCAAAGGGCTTTTTTAGATAATCATCGGCTCCGGCCTGTAACCCTGCCACCACATCCGGCTCACCTGACTTAGCAGATAGGATCATCACCAGAGGACGCCCTCGCTGCTGTAACCATTGGCAAAGCTCTAAACCATTACCATCCGACAGCTCTGTTTCCAGAATCACCAGGCTAGGCTGGGCCGTTTGAAAGGTTTCTTTAGCCCGCATAATGTCAGCAGACTGGTTCACTCGATAGCCTGCCTGTTGAAGATGCCAACTAAGTAGCGATCTCAGGTGAGGATTACCCTCAATAATTTGAATACACGTAGAGGCCACAGCTAATTGAGAAGCCCAGGCTTCATAACACTCTCGTAGAAGAGTATCAAAGACCTCAAGAATATTTTGTAGTTGCGGCTACGGGGCTGATGATGCGTCCGTATTTATATCTGGTCTTTGGGTAGATACTCATATATCCATAATGCAACTATTACAGAGACGAAACCACCACAGTTAGCAATGTAAACCCGTTAGTCAACTCTATATAATTTGCAAAGGATCGAATAATGGCTCAAATTAAGCTGATAAAATCTTAGAAAGAATACTGAAAAAACAAAAAAAGTTTACATAAACCTGAGCGTTGGAATAAATAGTGCAAGAATAAATATAGCTGTATCTACCCCCTGCAATTCTAATTCTTACAACTGTTTTTCCGTCACTACATCGGTGATTCGTCTCCATCGGATAAATGTCGGTTATTTAGCAGAAAGTCGACTAGCAAGCCCCCCATTATTGACTCATCCACAGCGCTAGCAGATAGGTCCCGATCAAGCGGTTTAGAGGAGGCCCACACACAATGCTTCAAGATGCAAAAACAATTCGCTACTACCAGAGAATTACCGATGCCCTAGTGGATCAGTGGAATCGTGGATACCGTAATGACGACTTACGACGCTATCTCGAAGGGTATTTAGCAGCGCTCCGTCATTCGGATGCCCTAGAGCCCTATTTGATCCATCGTCTAGAGGATGAAGTAAATCGGTTTTTATTTGATTCCTCAAACTTCGTTACAGCACAACCCCAGCCCGAACATGACTATCGTTAATGTTTAGCTAGGAATTTTTTGCCAAATATTTCTTAGCGTTCAGGAGGACATCCATCAGCGATGCCCTCCTATTTCTATTATTTAAGATGCCAAAGCGACTTCAACCATTTCCTGTAGCTTGCCACTTTGATAGAGTTCGATCATGATGTCTGAACCACCAATAAATTCACCGCCGATATAAACCTGGGGAATCGTTGGCCAGTTGGAATATTCTTTAATGCCCTGACGGATGTCGTAATCTGCCAGCACATCGATGGTTTCATAAGGAGCACCCAAAGAGTTAAGAATTTGGGCAACATTGTTGGAAAACCCGCACTGGGGCATCAGCTTAGTACCCTTCATAAACACAAGAATTTTGTTGGATGCGAGCAAGCTGTCGATTTTTTCTTTGACTTCTGGAGACATGGCTATAGCACTCAATAACTAAGCTAACTGTTTGACGTCGCTGATTTACAGGGTAAAGCTGTGGGGACACATGCTATTGGCCAGACCTTTTGAGCTTGAGTCCTTTTAAGAATCAGCAACGCCAGTTGTTCTATGTAATCTTATCGAACGATTTGTCCCATTGTGTTAACCCTGCTGGGCCCACTCCTCAGGAGTAAAGGTTTTAAGGGTCAGCGCATGGAGATCGCCCGTTACCATCGCTGCATTAACGCTGCCGTACACCAGCTGATGCTGTTTAACGAGATTGAGTCCCTCAAATGAGGTGGAGACGATCGTGGCTTGATAATGATCTTGAGTACCCGTTAGATCCTGGATGGTTACCTGGGCATCGGGTAGCTTTGCTTTAATCAGTTGCTCTACTTGGTTGGCAGGAATCATAGGAAAAAGTCGGTGAGAAAAATTCGAAGCTGCTTGATATAGACAGTGGGTGATGCTCAACATTAAACGTGAACAGCAGACACTGCCTACCCTAACTATCTTGACTTAGGTTCACCCTACTCGGCCAATCCATGTACATGGCCAATCGATGTACGTAAGATGGAGATAGCTGTTATGAGCACTTATTGCTCAGAGGAGGTTGCCGTCTCTTCATTGACAATGTAGGGCTGAGCGACAAACCCAATTTCAAGGAGCTGATCGTAAGCCTGCTGTCCCAGAGCACGGGTGGGGTTTTGGCTGCTAAGTACTTCCACTAATAGGGGAATAGCTAACGTAGGCTGCTGTTGTGCTTGATAGGCACGCGCTTGTTTTAAGGAGGCCTGATCCCTAAGCTCCGCTGCCTCCAGGGCTTGTTGACGCATCTCGTTGCTAACGCGACGGTCAATTCCTGAGAACGTGGTCAATAGACTTTGATAATAACCAGAAGATTGATTTAAGGTTTCCCTTGCAGCCTGTAGGCGCGCCACCGCAGTGGCGTAGTCAGCAGCAGCGTAGGCGGCATCCGCTTCATTAATCAAAAGTTCAGCCGCACGAATCCCCGTAGGACTATCCCCTTGATTCAGGGGTCGGGCGACGTTGGCAACGGCATTACTGGGATCTTCAGACCCTGTGCGGCGATAAGGTCGGCTGACAAAGCCCAGTTCAAACAATTGTTGATAGCCATCCAGACCTAGATCGCGGTTAGGCCCCTGGCTTTGTACAATTTCCACTAGCAGTGGAACGGCCAATTCTGCCTGCCCCTGGGCCCGATAGATCAGAGCCTGTCTATAGGTGGCCTGATCACGCATCTGGGCGGCATCACGGGCACTGATGCGCAAGCTACTGCTGATGTCTGCGTCCACCCCTGTAAAGGCTGCTGCAATATTTTGGTAGCTGTTGGACGTTTGGTTTAAAATTTCTCTGGCTTCTTGAAGTTTGAGGACGGCTAGATCATAGTCCTGACTCTCAATGGCGGCTTCTGCCTCTGCCATGAGGCCTTCCCCAGGTGCAATTCCTAAGCCTGCATCGATGTCTCCCTGAGCCAACAGAGTGGGGGAAGATAAAGTCTCCGTGGCGTCTGAGGTAGCTATGGAGGCTGCTGGGGCAACAGGAGCCAACAGAGCAAAACTAGCGGCTGCTCCTAAAAAGGAGAACATACCAGGTTGAACAATGTGTGATAAAGAAACCATGGGGCCGACTAAATTGATGACAAGGCAATTGATGACAAGGCGGGATAACAAAGCGTAACGATTTGGTTCACAGAGGGATCTAGGTTTTAGAACCCTAATATATCGTTACAGAGGTTATCAATACACAGATTTTAGATTTCCAGGCATTGTGCCTATTGTCAAAGTGGATGTTGTCCGTGAAGTACCTGAAATGACTACAGGAGAAAGCTTACAAGGGGTTAGCCCAGAGCAAGCAGGGGTGATTTTGCAACGGGGTGGCGAGGAACTCTTGCTCTATAAGGTGCACAACTGGCTGACAATTCGGATTGAAACCTTGGAAGAACAGTCGAGTTTGCTGGAGCACCTTAAGCAGGAATGGCGTCCCCTCGCTGTGAAATCAGTGGCGCGGGGACAGCTCATAGCCTTGAAGGTGCATCGTCAGCAGCTAGAGAACGCTCTACAGATGGCGCGCCAGTTGGACAGCATACGCTTTGCCAGTCATGTATATGAGTTAGCGGCCAGTCCTAAGACCCATATTTATTTACTGGATCAGCTCACTGTACAGTTTACGACTGAGTTCCCTTTAAGAACCATTGACGAACTCGCAAGGGAGCTAGGCCTTATCCGCGAAAAAGGATTGGATGGGACCGAACGTACCTATATTTTTCGGGTCACTAAGGCAGCAGCCGAGAATCCGATTAAACTAGCCAATCGCCTGATGCGTAATGCTCAGGTGTTAGTGGCTGAGCCCAATGTGGTCGTGTCTACAGCTCCCCTATATCGGCCCAAAGACTCGCTTTATAGTGAACAGTGGCATTTACAGCATCAAGGGGGACGTGGCCTGGCTTCAAAGTCCCATATTGATGCAGAAAAAGCTTGGGACATTACTCGGGGTAGCCGCTCAGTGGTGATTGCGGTAACCGATGATGCCTTTGATCTCAACCACCCAGATTTACAAGGCATGGGGAAATTAGTTGCTCCGTCCGATCTGAAGCATCGTGATGGTTTACCCATGCCTAGTCAGGCCCATGAGAATCATGGTACAGCGGTGGCTGGCTTAGCCGTGGCAGAAGAAACCGGTAGTGGTGTTGTGGGGGTGGCTCCAGGCTGTAGCTTTATGCCGATTCAAACGACTGGGTATCTCGACGATGAATCGATCGAGCAGCTGTTTGAAGGGGCAGTTAGTCGGGGCGCATCCGTGATTTCCTGTAGCTGGTCCCCCGCAGCGGTTTATTTCCCCCTGTCGCTGCGCCAGCGTAATGCCATTAATCGCGCTGCTACCAAGGGACGTAATGGTAAAGGGTGTGTGGTGCTGTTTTCAGCTGGCAATGCCAACCGACCGTTAAACGGCAAGGTGCGTGAGCTCGGCTGGCCTAAAAATGCCTTACGGGGAGTGACCCAATGGCTGGGTGGGTTTGCAATGCATCCGGATGTGATCACAGTGTCAGCCAGCACTAGCTTGAATCAGAAAGCCGTCTACAGCAATTGGGGCAAACATGTCTCTGTGGCAGCACCCAGCAATAATGGACCGCCGAGTATGGCGTTACCAGATGTAGGACAGGTGGAAACCGGGCCTTTAGTGAACGGATCGTTTGCTGGTTTGGGCATGACCACCGCCGATCGCACAGGTAGGACGGGGTATAGCCGGACCAGCTATACCAGTTCATTTGGTGGTACATCGAGTGCTTGTCCTGTCGTGGCAGGCGTGGTGGGCTTGATGCTATCAGCCAATCCAGACTTGGATGCGGGTGAGGTGAAGCAAATTTTGCAAGATACTGCCGACAAAATTGAAGACAAAACGCCTGATCCTCAGCTGGGATTGGCCTATGGCAGCTACGACAATCGTGGCCATTCTCTATGGTTTGGCTATGGGAAAGTGAATGCTTACAAGGCAGTTAAAGCAGCTCAAGATCGGCATCTGGCCCATCGCCGTCTCAGCAAGGTGATTGAACGGACAAGTGCCGTTACCTTAACTATCCCAGCTGATAGAACCGCGATGCAGAAGGCTGGGATTACGATCAATCAGCGAGGGACGCTGCAAGATATTCAAATTTATGTAGAGATTCGCCATGGCTTTTTGGGAGATCTGTCCATTGCAGTGATGTCGCCCCCAGGAAAATCCGTGTTATTGCAAGGACGTACATTGGGGCGACAAACCCAGTTACGCAAGACCTATACCTTTGAAAATACGCCTGCCTTAAGTTTGTTGATGAACGCTGGGATACATGGACGTTGGCAGCTCAAAATTTTGGACCATAGTGAAACTCACCAGGGACAATTGTTACAATGGTCACTAAAGCTAGGCATTTAGCAGAGATACGTACGCCAATTGTCGTGCAAATAAAAACCTTATTATTTGAGGCTCTGAGCTTACGCTATATATGGTTGGAGGGGTTAGTAACACAGCTTACTCATTTTTTTGCTGAGGATGCTAAATTTATGGGTATGACGCTTTTATTAGCGCAATACCCACTACCAACATAAATATATGTTGCTGGCTTACTGGTGATATCTACATGTCCTGCGTAGGTAGTAGTTACTACCAGTTTTTTGGGGGATATTACTACACTGCCTCAAGTATCGAGACATCAGGGTTTGATTGAACAGACTTACTAGCGTTGATAGGGATGCTAGTTAAATGTGTGAGCGAGTGTTTGTGATTGATATGACAAAATCTGTAGCTATTTCTGGATGGATATCAGAAGTTATGGGTTTGTCGGCTAGATTATTCCATTTTTTTAGGACAGCTGAACTAGCAGTCCAGCTGTCTGGCAACTCTTAGTACGCATGCACATGCCAGTTGATCAGTTACAAAATCGGGATGACTGGATTCGAACCAGCGGCCCCTTCGTCCCGAACGAAGTGCGCTACCAAACTGCGCTACATCCCGTCTCAGCTCACCTTAAGCAATCGCTAATTCAAGTGATTTATACCTGAATTATTGCTACAGGTTATTACTGCTACCAAACTAGGTTATCACACTCACTTTTAGAGTGAATTATTAGTTCATGCTAATAGGCATAACTTAGAGGGAAACGTAGTAAATCTGAGATATGCACTATGATTGCCAAGGGCTTTACTGATTTTTCAAGGTTCTAAGCCTATGTTCGTTAGTTTCTTTATATATCTAACGTTTCAATTTGGTTTCATATGTGCATCCTTACCCTAAGGGTGTGAGTTGTTCCCACTTTACTGACACACTATTCATGTTGCTGTTGCTATGCGCTGCGATTTGATACAGACAGGTAAGGAATTACTGAGTCTGCCAATGTAGCGAAAGTTAACCGCTTAGGAGACCATCCGTGTTTGCTCTCAATATTGACTGTTCACCCACTGCCGATGCATTAGAGGCAGATGTACTGAACATAACTAATGTCCCTACGGGGTTTGATTTTCAAGTTTTGAAGCCATTGGAAATGGTAACAAGCCAGTTTGCCGGGGTGAGTTTTGGATGTGCGATCGCACTGATCCCTTCTAACCCCAGGTTTGTGGCACGAGTAGGAGAGCGGATAATCATGCCAACGGGTAATGACAACCGCTTGTCCATCGCCCTAGACGACGACGTCGACTCCTTCTGCCTCTGGGGTCGTTGCACACAACCCATGGTGCTCAAGGTATTAGAAAGTGGCGGCAAGGTGCTGCAAATCCACAGCGATAAGGCCTTCCGGTGGCCCAATAGCTCAGAAACGGCCCTGCTACCTCTCCAGATTCTAAAACTAGAGAATATGAGTAATATCGCCATGATCGAGCTCTTTGCCGATGCGCCATTTACCATTGAAGGACTTTCTGTATAAGGACGCTCTGTGTAGCGAGCTATACCTACTAATGCTGCCGTGGTTGCGGCATTTGCTCAAATTTGCTGTCTAGGCAACTCTTCAGAGCACTCGTCAGTCTATTTCAGTAAGGCTAGGTTCGAAAAATACTGTGTTATGGGGCTTTCCCCTCTGGCATTTGCTAAGGGCACTGTTTAAACTGCTGAGGGGATCAGGATCTCCCTTAGCATCTGTGAATTCCTTAGATGTGGCATTACTGAAATCATTATGGCAACCGCATTATCTCCATCGGTATTTGTAGGTAAATCGATTAAGTTTGGTACAGATGGTTGGCGTGGCATGATTGCCGCCGACTTTACCTTTGAGCGTGTTGAGCTAGTGGCCGCTCTGTCCGCTAAAGTTCTCGAAGACTATTTCGGCAGCAACGGCAGCCGTACAGTGATTGTGGGTTACGACCGCCGTTTTCTATCCCCTGAATTTGCAGGCCATGCCGCTGAGGCAATTGCCCAGGCTGGTTACGACGTATTGTTATCTGAATGTTTTGCACCCACCCCTGCCTTTAGCTGGGCGGCTCACGAAAAAAGCGCGTTGGGTGCCATTGTGATCACGGCTAGTCACAACCCCGCTGCCTACTCTGGCTTAAAGGTTAAAGGTGCATTTGGCGGTTCCGTTTCCCCCGATGTCACTAAGAAAGTAGAGTCGATGCTGCCCCAGGGGAAGCCCGTGGCTGATAAGCCGGGCACAATTACATCTTTTGATCCCTGGCCTAGTTACTGTCAAGCACTTCAGGGCATGGTGGACATCGACGCTATTCGCTCTGCCATTGCTGATGGCCAGCTAACGCTGTTTGCAGATGTGATGCATGGTTCTGCTGCAGGCGGGTTTGAAAAAATCCTTGGCATGCCCATCCATGAAATTAATGGCGACGCAGACCCTCTGTTTGAAGGGGGGGCTCCTGAGCCCTTGCCCAAGTATATTCCCAAGCTCTACAAGGCCATCAAAGAGCGTTACCAGTCTGGTGGCAAAGGTTTGACGGTCGGTATTATCTTCGATGGTGACAGTGACCGGGTAGCTGGCATGGATGGCCAGGGCGAGTTTTTGAGCTCCCAGGTACTCATTCCTATTTTGATTGAGCACCTGAAGGAACGCCGTAGTTTTGAGGGTGAAGTGATCAAAACCATTAGCGGCTCTAACCTGATGCAAAAGGTCGCTGAGCTCCATGGCCTATCGGTGCATGAAACGCCCATTGGCTATAAGTACATTGCCGATCGCATGCTAGAAACTAAGGTGTTAATCGGCGGTGAAGAATCTGGCGGCATTGGCTATGGCCATCACATTCCTGAGCGAGATGCGCTGTTATCGGCGCTGTATCTGCTAGAGGCTGTGGTGAAAAGTGGTAAAGATTTTGGTCAGCTGCACCAGGCTTTACGCCAGCAGACTGGTTTCACAGGAGCCTATGATCGGATTGACTTGCCCCTGGCTAATATGGATGTGCGGGCTAAGCTGCTGGACCAACTCCAAAATGCTACACCGACTGAAGTTGCCGGTAAGGTCGTAGGTGATGTGCTTTCCATTGATGGTTATAAGTTCACCCTGGCGGATGGCAGCTGGTTATTGATTCGCTTTAGTGGCACCGAGCCAGTACTGCGTCTCTATTCCGAAGCAGCCACCCTTGAAGAAGTGCACAAGCACTTGAACTGGGCTAAGGATTGGGCTAATTCAGTGGGCTAGTCCTTTATTTGGATTGGTTTAAACTGAGATGAGGATCATGTCCCTTGGGGTGTGGTCCTTTTTATATACTCGTTAGGTAGGCGGTCAATTACCCCAGTACCCTAATACATGGCTCGTTTTTCTACAGATGCTTCTGATAGTGAGTTAATTCGTAGCTTGAGAGCTGGACACCAGGAAGCACTTACTGTTCTCTACGATCGCTATGGTGGCTTAGTTTATACGGTTGCCTTGAGATTTTTAAAACAACCCGCTGAAGCTGAAGACCTCACCCAGGAAATATTTTTTAATTTTTGGAAACAGGATAAGTATGACCCTAATCGGTCTGTCTTAAGTACGTATCTAAGCCTGGTGACTCGCTCGCGAGCCTTAGATCGAATTGCTAAGCGCAGTACCCAAAAGCGTTCTCTACAGCAATTAAAATCCTTACCGGATCGCACCATAACGCCCCTGGAAAATGCCACCTTATCAGAACAGCAAGAAACCTTGCGACAAGCCCTCTCACAACTTAAAGATCAGCAGCGTCAGGTTCTAGAAATGAACTTTTATCAGGGCATTAGCCATGCAGATATTGCTCGACAGTTAAATATGCCTTTGGGAACTGTAAAAACGCGAGCGCGTCAGGGGCTCATTGAACTGAGGAAGCGATTAGGGGATGTGGTTGAATGATGAGCAACAACAGGCCCGGTCCGTTGCCAGAAGAAAAATATATGTTGCTCTCAGGTTATGTGCTGGGGGACTTAACCTCGGAAGAGGTGGCGCAGGTGGAGCAGCTGGCCCTTGATGATCCGGCAGTTTTGAAAGAATTGCATTCTCTGGAGGCGAGTTTTGAGCTGCTGCCCCAAGGATTAACGCAGATATCGCCACCGGAAAGTTTACGGGAGCGGTTTTTAGTACCCTCTGAGCCACTTGAAACGGCACCTGTTTTGCCCCAGGGTTCTAAGGGAGTTATTTGGAAAATTTTGGTGGGGCTGGCTGCGATCGCAACCCTAGCCCTAGCCACTGACAATCTAAGACTACGGCAGCAACTGGCCCAACAGCTCGAAGAAGATCGAGTGGCTGCCATTTTACAACAGCCCAACAGTCGGCTAATTGCGTTGACGGGCAATGGCACCAACGCGGCTGGCACACTATTATTTACCCCCGGTAATTGGCAAGAGGTGATTGTCTCATTAGGCGATTTGCCACCGCTGCCACCAGACGAAGTTTATCGGATGTGGTTAGCGTTAGAGAACGGAACAGTTATTTACTGTGGTGAGTTTAATACGGGAGACGATGGTTCTATATTTGTCAGATTTACCCCCAATGAAACACCACCGGAGGGGGTAAAAACCACAGAGTTATTTGTCACCATTGATGGCCGTCAAACGGACCCTGACCCTTCGGGTGTGCGGGTAATGACGGGGGCAATTTAAGGGCGTGAACTTAGGCAATGTAGGGGCGTTACATGCAACGCCCCTACATCGATTATGCTTGGGAGGTGTTTGATGCCGCTGTCTGATGGTTGCCGAGGTTACGTTTACCCCCATAGCTTATATTCAATCTTGTTATCCCGATCGATTTGGCATTCCTCGGCAGGCGGGGTTGGTAGAGTCGGCCTACGCAGATATTGTTTTTGAGGCTACAGAAGAGAATAAATTAGCACTGCGGGGCATCCAGGAGTTTTCTCATCTGTGGGTTTTGTTTATATTCCATGGGCAATCCTACGGTGATTTTAAGCCCCTGGTGAGACCCCCACGCTTAGGGGGTAATAAGAGTGTTGGCGTCTATGCCACCCGTAGCCCCAACCGCCCCAATGCCATTGGCATGAGTGCTGTCAAACTGTTGGGAATGGCTGAAAAGAAGAGAAAATTGCGTTTGCAGGTGCAGGGAGGAGACTTTTTAGATGGTACGCCGGTTATTGATGTCAAACCCTATGTGCCCTATGCAGATGCAATTCCCACAGCTGATGGAGCCTGGACGGTGGAGCAGCAAATATTGTTGCCAGTGCGCTGGAATAACAACGCTGAATCAGTTTTAATTGAAAGCCTAGAGCCTGAACCAGAGAAACTACGCCGTTTAATTGAAGAGACCCTAGCGCAGGATCCACGTCCAGGATATGAACGTGGAAAAGATGGCCGAGAGGGGCAGCGCTGGAATATGCAGGTCAGCCATTACAGCGTCTTTTGGACCGTGAAAAATGGCATAGCTGAAGTTGTGAAATTAGAGCGAGTTGAGAGGAGACCCACCCCGAAAACCCTGTAGGGGCAGTGCCTTGTGCCTGCCCAGAGATAACATACGCCTATGCTGCGATGTCAACTAAAAAGAGTTTGCCACAACAAAAAGACTCCCATGCCGACAAGAATTGTTAGCAGCAGATTCTTTTTCCAAAGCCCCACCCCTAACGCAGCTAGAGCACCCATCAGACGCGGATTACCCACCCCGAGCCAAAGGTTACCGCCTTCTATGAGGACGCTGGGGACAATAATGGCAGTTAATACCGCCGGAGGGACATAGGTTAGGGCCTGCAGTAGTCGAGGTGGCAAGGTAATATGACCACTCATGGCGAGGAGCGGGTAGCGGATCAAGAAGGTGACAAGGGTCATGCCGCCCAGCAGTAGTACTTCGTTCGTCATAGTTCTTCTTTGAGCTTCTTTGAGTAGTTTTCGAGTAGGACACCCACAAGGATGCCTGCGATCGCAGCGACCATCAGACCCAATTGATGGGGCAAGCCTCGGGCGAGCAGAGCCGTAACGCCTGCCGTGACAACCGTAGCCACCATGGGTCGATTCGTTAAATAGGGAATTGTCATGCCAATAAAGGTGGCGACCATGGCAAAGTCCAAACCCCAGGCACTGGCATTGGGAATGCTTTGACCCAGTGTCAGCCCCAGCAGGGTGCAAAGCTGCCAGTTAACATACATAGCCAGAGCTGAGCCCAACTGAAACCAATGTTTGTGAGGGGATGGATCATCCTGGCGATAGCGTTGGATGGCCACCATAAAATTTTCATCAGTCAGCCAAAACCCCAACGGTAACTTCCACGCCTGGCTGAGGTGTTTAACATAGGGAACAAGGCTGACAGCATAGAGCAGATGTCGCAGATTGACCACCCAGGTCGTCAGAATGATAATACCGATGGGGGTATCCGCTGCCAACAGCCCCAAGGCAATAAACTGGGACGAACCAGCAAAGACAACGGCTGACATACCCATCGCCCCCCCAAAGGAGAGTCCGCTGGACTGAGCCAGGGTACCAAAGATAATGCCAAACGGAATTGCGCCGACGATCAGGGGGATAGTTTGCCGAGCCCCCGCCCAAAACTCATGCCAGGGACGCTGGGTCAGCTTAGAGACCATAGTCATGGGAATATCTAATGCAAGATCACCCAAAGCTTAGATCGGCTTAACTAGGCCTGTCTTGAACGTTTTTGCACTAAATGACGCTCATCGAGAAAGTAATCATCACCAGAGGAATAGGCATCTTCTTTTGAGTAGCTAGAGCCCACTAGAAATTGAGGTGGTCTATAAATTGAGGTGGTCGAGCAGCAGATGTTGTCAGGGGAATATCGGTAATACATGATACACACCTAAAAAATCGGCCCTGACTGCCTGAAAATTAACTGTGAGATCGCTAATATCCCTGGCCCACCAGCATTGACTGAATACAATCCTGATCATGAATGCCACTCATGGGATTCCATCAAAAAAACACGCCCCATAAAAAAATAGATATGCGCTATGGTGGACCATATCAGGCCCTAGTACAGCGTTTACTAGGCGTTTGACTTATTCAACCTGCACCAGTCGCGTTTTTTGTTGTACGGAGTTTTTTGAGAGTTACTTTCTAGCCTATTTTTAGTCCCACAAGAGAATTTAAACACAACGTTGTTGTAATTGTTCAATGCCATGGGGCATCCGTTAAATTGAACGATGGTTTGTCTTTTGGTCCTTAGGTGATCCAATTGTTTTTCCACCTGTTTATTGTCTGAACATTATCCGAACTTCGGTTTGAATCTGTCAAAGTTCGATAATATGGAACTATCGACCAAGGATCGCTGCTAGCGGCTCCTGTCAGTTTTTTAGCTTTTATGACTTCACACTCTGGTTCTTCAACAGCATTAGAGACATCCTCCATGCAGTCCTCCTCTGTGTCATCTCAGGTCCCAAGTCAGCGTAACTGGTTGATTTGGCTGGCAACTTTGATTGTGTTGGCTGGAGGAGGCTTTGCACTGTGGCTATTGTTAGGTAGAGGTGGCGGACCATCGGGTATGCCCATGGGGGGTGCTGTTCCTGTCACAATAGAACAGATGCGGCCAGAAACGTTACGCGATCAGGCTACGTTTGTTGGCACGTTAGACGCCCAAGCAGGAGTGGTGCTACAGCCGGAAGCCGATGGTCGGATTACTCGCATCTATGTTTCATCCGGTGATCAGATAGCGGCAGGTGATCCCATTATGGAGCTGAGTGCCGATCGCTCTCAAGCTGAGCTGAGTGCAGCGTTGGCCAGTGTCAGTGCAGCGCAATCGGCTCGGGATAACTCTCGGGCTCAACTGCAATCGTTGGTGGCGCAGCGTATTCGCATAGAAGCAGATGTGAAGTTACAAAACACTGAATTTGGGCGTACACAACGTCTTGTGGAGGCAGGGGCTCAGTCACAGCAGGAACTGGATGAGGTAGAACGCGATCGCGACGCGGCCATTGCGTCTTTAGAGGCTGCCACAGAGGAAATTGAGGCGGCTCAGGCAAGTCTGAGCCAGGCCGAGGCATTTCTAGAACAGTCCCAAGCCACTGCAGAGGCCACCCGTGAAGACTTGCTGGATAAAACGGTGACCGCACCGATTGCCGGTGTGGTTGGCGATATTCCAGTGGAACTGGGGGATTATGTGCAAGTGGGGGGGACATTGACCACCATCACCCAAAATGAAGTGCTGGAGCTGGAGATAGATATTCCTGCTGAACAGCTCGGTGACATTCAACTGGGCATGCCGGTGGAGCTACTGACCTTTGGTGCTGGCGAACCCGTGGCTACTGGTGCTCTAAGTTTCATTTCACCTCAAACAGATGTCTCAACCCAAACCGTATTGGCAAAGGCTCGGTTTTCGAATTTAGCAGGCAATTTACAGGATAACCAGCGCGTAGACGTGCGCGTTATTTTAGATGAACGTCCTGGTCTATTGATTCCAGCGACGGCCATTACCCGTTTAGGGGGACAATCCTTTGTTTATGTAGCAGCTGATGCACCACCGCCAGAAGATGGGCAGCCCCCCATTGAGGGACCGGTTGCTCAGCTACGACCAGTTACATTGGGCGCTATGCAGGGCAACAACTTTCAAGTGCTAGAGGGTCTCTCCGCCGGAGAAGAGATTGTGACCACTGGTCTATTAAATTTGCAGGACGGTGTGCCGATTACTCCCCAGGAAGAAGCGGCTGAGGCCGGTGTATCTCCTTAAGTCTGTTGTTGGATCATTTCAATTCCTCTTCCGCCCAGGGGAAGTACAGGACTACCCCATACGTCTAGGGTAGGTACAAGACCAGCCCCTACGTTGCCTTTTTTGCCTAAGCAATTAACAATACAAGACCAGCCCCTACCCCCCACCCTATTGGCATCTTTCCATGGTCAACTATTTTATTAAGCGGCCTGTTTTTGCCACCGTCTGCGCCATTATCATTCTGTTGATTGGTGCGGTGAGCATTCCTACACTGCCCATTGCCCAGTATCCAGACATTAGTCCCACCCAAGTTAATGTAACGGCCACCTATATTGGTGCCGATGCCGAAACCGTTGAGAAAGCCGTCACCACCGTGTTAGAGCGGGAGATTAACGGGGTGGAAGGGATGCGCTATATTTCTTCCAACAGTAGTAATAGCGGCATTAGCAATATTGTCGTCACCTTTGACGCCAGCCGCGACAAGGATATTGCAGCCGTCGACGTGCAAAACCGGGTGTCGCTGGCAGAGCCCCAGCTACCGGAAGAAGTGCGGCAGACCGGTGTGGTCGTGTCCAAGCAGAACAGCAATATTCTGCTGGGCATGAGTTTGTTTTCAGAGGATGGCACGTTTGACAGTGTGTTTTTAAGTAACTACGCCGATTTATACATTGTGGATGCCCTGCGACGGGTGCCCGGTGTTGGGGATGTGGTTATCTTTGGCGAACGTACCTATGCGATGCGCCTGTGGTTAGATCCGCAGCGTTTGGCCAGACGAGAGCTGACGGCTGATGATGTAGTCCAGGCTTTGCAAGAACAGAATATTCAGGTGGGTGCGGGTCAAATTGGTCAGCCTCCCTCACCGGAAGACCAAACCTTCCAGATTGACCTGCGGGCTGTCAGCCGTTTACAGGAAGTCTCTGAGTTTGAAGAACTGGTCATTCAAACCGGAGAGAATGGCGCTTTGGTAAAACTCAAGGATGTGGGACGAGCTGAGCTGGGGGCAGAAAGCTATAACACATTCCTGCGATTTAATGGCAATGAATCGGTAGGTCTTGGTATTTTCCAACTGCCGGGCAGTAATGCCTTGCAGGTGGCCCAGGGTATACGAGATGTGATGGCAGAGCTGGCGGACGAGTTTCCCCAGGGCATGGAGTACGGTGTTGGTTTCGACACGACAGAATTTGTCCGCCAGTCTCTTGCTCGCGTAGTCTGGACGCTGGTTCAGGCAGTGGGTCTGGTGGTGCTGGTGATTTACCTCTTCCTCCAGGACTGGCGAACGACGCTTATTCCGGCGATTACCATTCCGGTGGCTCTGATCGGTACCTTTGCCATTGTTAAAATCTTTGGCTTTTCCATCAACAGTCTGACGCTGTTTGGTCTCACCCTGGCCACAGGGATGGTGGTGGATGATGCCATTGTGGTGGTGGAAGATATTGCCTCGAAGATTCAGAATCGGGGCATGTCGCCGAGGCTGGCGGCGGTGGAGGCGATGCGGGAGCTGACCGGCGCGGTGATTGCCACATCCCTAGTGCTGATGGCGGTGTTTATTCCGGTGGCGTTTTTCCCAGGGACTACGGGGGCGCTATATCGGCAGTTTGCACTGACCATTGCGTTTGCGATCGCACTCTCCACTTTCAACGCCCTGACACTTACCCCCACCCTGGCCGGTTTGCTGCTGCGCCAACATACCGGCAGCCACGGCTGGCTAGACATTATCTTCAATCCCTTTAACCGTTTACTTGACAATATACGCGCCCAGTATGGCGGTGCCCTACAGATTCTCAACCGGTTCAAAGTCTTTGTTTTAGCAGCATTTGTAGCATCTTTGGTATTGACCGGCTGGCTATATAACAGTGTGCCATCAGCGTTTTTACCCGATGAAGACCAGGGGTATTTCATTACCTTGATCCAGGGTCCAGAGGGGTCTTCCCTAAACCAGACCAGTAAGGTCATGCGTCAGGTGGAAGAAACCATTTTGGCCCAGGACGGTGTACGAGCCACATTTGCTGTGGGTGGATTTAGCTTTAACGGTAACACTGCTAACAACGGTGTCGTCTTCACGACGCTAGAACCTTGGGAAGAGCGACCACCGGGCATAACATCCTTTAGTTTGATTGGTCAGCTTTTTGGCGAATTTAGCAGCATTACTGAAGCGCGTGTCTTTCCGGTAAACCCACCCTCTATTCAAGGTTTAAGCAGCTTTAGCGGTTTCCAGTTTCAACTACAGGATCGACGTGGCAATCTGACCATCGATACCCTGGTGCAAAACATGTTTGGCCTGCTGGGCGCAGCCAATCAACACCCTAACCTCAATGCAGTGTTTAGCACCTATGCAGCGAACTCTCCTCTGATTGAGATTGATGTCGATCGCGATAAGGCTAAAGCACTGGATGTGGACATCGACGAAGTCTTTGGCACATTGCAGACATATCTCGGGTCGCGTTACGTTAACGACTTTACGTTGCAGGGACGCACCTATCGGGTATATGTTCAGGCCGATCAGCAATATCGTTCAGCTCCAGACGATATCAACAAACTCTATGTCCGTTCTAACAATGACGTGATGATTCCCATGGGTAGTCTGGTGAGTCTGAGTGAGACCACTGGAGCCCAAACGATTAACCATTACAACCTCTTCCGCTCTATTGAAATTAATGGCGCGGCGGCACCTGGTGTCAGTTCTGGTGCGGCCATTGACACCATGGAAGAGGTCGCCGCTCAGGTATTGCCAGCCAGCCTTGGCTATGAGTGGACGGGCAGTGCATTAGAAGAGATTGAATCGGGTAGTCAGGCTCCGATTATCTTTGGCTTGGGGATTATCTTTGTATTCCTGGTCCTGGCAGCCCAGTACGAGAGCTATGTGGACCCGGTGATTATTCTCTTTGCGGTACCGCTAGCGGTATTTGGGGCGTTGCTGGCTCAGTCGATGCGGGGATTACCGAACGATGTATATTGCCAGATTGGTTTGGTAATGTTGATTGGTTTAGCCAGTAAGAACTCGATTTTGATTGTGGAGTTTGCCAATCAGCTGCGGGACCAGGGGTTACCCATTGTCAAGGCGTCGTTAGAAGCCGCTCAGTCAAGGATGCGACCAATTTTGATGACTGCAATTTCCACACTGAGTAGTATTTTCCCACTGGTAATTGCAACAGGTGCGGGCGCGGGCAGCCGTCAGTCGTTGGGGACAGCGGTATTTGGCGGCATGTTTGTGGCAACCTTCTTGAGTTTGTTTGTGGTGCCGATTTTGTACATCATCGTGAAGAGTTTAAGCGAACAGTTTAAGCCTCCGAAGGGTCCAAATGATGGTGAGCAAATGGCTGTATATGAGAGAAAAATGACGGGAACAGGCGTTTAACCCACCCCGATTACAGCCCCCTCCGAGGAGGGAAAATCTGCAGATAGACTTGACCTCTGCAGATTTTTTTTGGCTAAAATTCCGAATTTCTGTGTCTAGTAACTGACTGGCTAAAACTAACAGGCTATATTAAGAGCGACTTACTCCATGCTCTATCAATGCCTAAAATCCTGATGCTTGCGGCGAATCCGAATGATACTGCACGTTTACGGATAGGTGAAGAAGTTCGGGATATTAGTGAGGGACTGCAACGGGCTAGTCATCGTGATGAGTTTGAGATTGTGCAACGCTGGGCTGTACGTCCTCGTGATTTGCAGCGGGCGATGCTAGAAGAATCGCCGCAGATCGTTCATTTTTCTGGGCATGGTGCTGGCGATGCAGGCCTGTATTTTGAGGATGTGTCGGGTAATAGTCAGCTGGTGTCGGGAGCTGCTTTAGCAGGTTTGTTTCAGCTGATCGGGCAGAAATCGCCGATTAACTGTGTGCTACTAAATGGGTGTTACTCGCAGGCGCAGGCACAGGCAATTGTGGAGCATATACCCTATGTGATAGGCATGAGTGACGCTATGGGTGACCGTGCTGCGATTGAGTTTTCAGTAGGGTTTTATGATGCGCTGGGGGCTGGGGAGTCGGTGGACTTTGCGTTTGAGTCAGGCAAGGTGGCAATGGCGCTCAATAGTACGGGGGATGAGGATGTGCCAGTATTGTTGAAGGGGAATGTGAAAACCAAAACTCAGCCAGCGTCTCCACCCGTGACCAATCCTGATCTAAATGAACCGCTAGGTGTATTTATTTCCTATTCCCATAAGGATGAGGGCCTTAAAGAAGAACTAGAGATTCACTTGTCGGCACTAACGCGACAAAAGAAGATTAAGCCCTGGCAAGATCGGGCGATTGAAGCAGGAACAGAATGGGATGATGCGATCAAATCTGAATTGGAAGTTGCGCAGATTATTTTGTTGTTGGTGACACCTTGGTTTATGGCATCAAACTATATCCATGATATTGAACTGGTGCAGGCCATGGAACGTCACAAGGCTGGGACTGCGCGGGTGATTCCTATCATTTTGAAGCCGGTGGACTTTAAAGGAACACCATTTGAGAAGCTACAGGCGTTACCCAAAGATGCAAAGCCAGTGACTCGATGGGATGATCAGGACGAAGCCTTTCTGGATGTAGTACAGGGAATTCGGCGTGTAGTAGAGTCGTTGCGTGCAATGACTCTACCTGAAACCCCTTAGCACTCCAGGGTAAACACCAGCAAAAATCTACCGAGCCATGTTGTTAACTTTAGCGACTATAGGACCAAAAACACAACACAAAAATCCGCTACTGCCTTATTGTGCCTTGATCTAAAAGATTTCATCAAGTTTTTCTACTTGTAGATGTCCTGGCTTTAAATATTAAATTCACAATAATTATGTCTTTATATTAAGACGCTGTAGAACTTGTTACTACCGGGTTCTCAGATATAAATTCTGTTTTTATTCTTAATTTCAAAGCACAAGGATCAGCATCTCCAAACATAAAGCACGTGAAAAGCTCTATCTACCTTGGGTAAAGGTGGTGTGTTTTTGCACATCAAAACAGTCTTTTCATGCTTTATGTTTTTCATTTTCAAAGACGGTTCAACTCAATACTAACCCAAGTTTTTAATCTATGCCACTACTAAATGTGCTGACCCACACTCGTATTGTTGATGTGGTCAACCCACGCGTATCGGTGGCCTGCCGCCGTGGAAAAACATCTATTACTCCAAAGACTGTTATTTTTGATCCACACATTGATAACCTAAACTTACTGTTAGATGGTTTACAGGCCAATGTTCAAGCCTATGTGCTGACGAAAGAGCGTGATGGCATAGAGCAAATTACAACATTTCTACAGCAAAATCCAACCCACGATCTCACCCTAATTGGCCATGGCTTCCCTGGTGGCATGGGTCTTGGATCGGCCACACTAGAGCTACAGAACTTAGACGATTATGCACAACAGTTAGAGCGGTGGTTTGCCTCGACTAACCAGGCTAAGCTTACCCTGATGGCCTGTAATGTTGCCCAGGACAATGTGGGTCAAGACTTTATCCAGCGCCTTACCGAGATCACGTCAGCTACAATTATTGCTAGCGCCAAAGTGCTCGGTAATGGTGAATGGTTACCTGTTGCTAACTCGTTGTTTACACCAGAAACACTACAGGGCTATCAAGGCACGCTGGCATGGACTCAGGTGGGATCTGGTGCCATTTCTCAAGACATTGCCAATGACTTTGATATTGAACTGGATAGTCAAGGTAGGCCCTACATCATTTTTCAGGATGGTGGCAACGACTTAAAACTTACGGTCAAGCAGTTTAATGGTGTCGACTGGATAACTGTGGGAACACCAGGGTTTCCTGGCGGTAATGCAAGTTTTGCAGGGTTAGAGTTTGACTCTAACGATACGCCCTATGTTGTCTTCAAAGATAGCGCTAACAGAAACCGGGCCTCTGTCATGAAGTTTGACGGGAATGACTGGGTCTATGTCGGCAGACCTGGGTTTTCTGCAGGTGGTTTGAAAGATATTAGCCTCACCTTTGATGGGGATAGGGCCTACATTGCTTACACCGATAGAAACCAGGATGGACGAGCCACTGTTCAAACGTTTAACGGTACTACTTGGGTAAATGTTGGCCAGCCTGGATTTTCGAGTGGTGAAATTGAGGCCGCTGATCTGAATGTGGATGGTAATGGTGTTCCTTACATTGCGTATCTTTCGGCCAGTGGCCGCACCAATAGGGTAACTGTACAACGGTTTATCAATGGGCAATGGAGCGTTGTTGGCACAGAGGCATTTTCGATTGGGGCAGAGTCCTACGCGCCCGACATCGAGTTTGATAACAACAATGTGCCCTATGTGGTTTATCGCGCCCGGGGCAATGGTGAAGGGAATAAAGCCATTGTAGAAAGGTTTAACGGCACTGATTGGGTGCAGGTTGGCAACAATAATGCCTCCACCGCAGGTGGATTTCACCCTGATATCGAGTTTGACAACAATAATGTTTTACATCTGGCCATTGTTGATCAAGCCAAGAAAGATAAGGTTTCGGTCAGAGTTCTAGAGAATGACACTTGGGTTTATCTGGGGGACAGTGGGTTTTCCATTGGACCAATGAACTTTCCCGATCTTGAATTTGATGTTAACAATATTCCCTATGTTCTCTATCGAGAGACTTTTGACGCTGAGGGAGCTATTGTTAAAGGTGCTGTTGTGAAACGGTTGGGAGAACCACCCGAGGTTGTTGATGAGATTGCGCCTGTACTAGAGAGCATTCGTCGCAAGACTCCTACCGATGAAGTTGTTAGCGGCGATACAGTGGTCTTTGAGGTCACATTTAGTGAGGCGGTGACTAACGTTGGCCTAGAAGATTTTGTGATTAATGGGGATCCAACAGCCACCATCGATTCCGTGACTGCCATAGACAGCACTCGCTATGAAATTTCTGTTACGGTTAATGCGAGTGCCCCACCTAACAATATCGTTGGCATTGACTTGGCTGGGAATCCAGACATTACGGATATTGTGGGCAATGGGTTAACTTTGCGCGAACCGACCATTGACGAGGTGTATACAATTACTGAGCCGGAACTCCCGGACCCTGTGGAGGAAGAAGAAGAGCCTGTGGTGCCGGAGCCGCCTGTGCCTGACCCCGAGGTACCAGTCACTAATCCAGACCCTGAAGAGCCTTCAGAAGAGCCGCCCACGGCTGGTCCTGACAATGGCAATGATGATTCTCCTCCATTGAACGGCTTACTCACGGTCTTGCCGTCCACCAACGGGGTGGAAGTGACGGAACTAGGTAATGACAACACTATTCGGTTAACGTTTCTCCAGGGGACGATAACTGAGGTTAAGGATGTTATGGTTTTTGGTGCTGGGACATCGCCTACGGACTTTGGAGAGCCCATTGGCCAGTTTTCGTTACTGAACTATAACGAGCTAGCCATGAATACGCTGCCTCTGTTTACGGTCGATAGCGATCGCATTGATCCCGGTGAACAACTCCAGTTTGCTATTCGAGATAATGGTCAGACTCTGTTTGCAACATCAAGCTCAGTGTCTGATTCTGAAGTACTACTAGACTTTAGCAATGGTGTCAGCTTGAGTGTTGAGTTGGCCACTGCAACTGTGAATACAAACCTGCTGGTTAACGATGCTCAGTCTATTGATTTAACCGCTCAATCCTCCGAACTTGCCATGAGCTTCTCGGTATATCGAGAGGCTGCAATGGATAATACGATTGATTTTTACACCACTGACTTTGCCAATGGTGGAATTATCGATACCTTCACAGGACAAACCTTGATGCCTGGAGATGTAGGGTATGAAGAGGCTGCGATCGCAAACCGATTAAACATCAACCTATCGGGTACTAACGGTCAGACAAATACCTTTGAAGCATCCCTCACTGGCGGTCTGCACCTGGGCATCTTTGTCATTATTGATGGCATAGACCCAACTGTGGACGAAGTCGTATTTAGTCACAGTGGTGCTAATACTGGCAATAACGACCACATTAAACATCTGGGTGACAACGCCTTTGGCATCGAAGATCAAGCGGGTCTTGGTGATCGAGACTTTGATGATGTTGTTGTTCGATTTTCCACTATCTAGCTTTTCGCTAGGGCATGATTGATTGAACCCTAAACCATTCCCATGAAAGGACCGGCTGGATATCCAACCGGTCCTTTCATAGTTAAGATGCGCTGAAACTGTGAGATGGTTCAACGGGGAACCAGTGAACTACAATCTTTCAATATCAGCCCCCTGTAAAGAATTGCTTGCGCGTTCACGTCAAGAAACTTTCAGTGATTCTGCAAAAACCTCAGTATATCTTTATACTTAAAACTTCAAATGCTTATAGGGCAAGGCTTTAGGGCTTTGTAAAAAACTTGAAAAAACATCCGGGTAAACCCGTAGCTGTACGAAGAGTAGAACGGATAGAAAGTCTCATACGAGGTTGTATCACAAATAGCATTTATCAACCTTAGATAGTCAGCTTACCTGATTATGTCCAATTAATCACCACCGGCTTAGTCAACTTCCTTGCCCCGGGAAGCCCGAGATCGCCAACCAACACTATCGAATTCGATAGCTGTTGTTGCCTGCTGGATATTTATCAAAAAAATTCTTTCTTTTGTTAATGCTGGCCCTGATTTGGGTAAGCAAACGCTAGTGCTACCTGCTAGAAAATAGTCTGTAATCATTTAACTATCTCAGACTATTTTTCTCCTAGCATCAACACTTTTACGTATATTTCTAGCCTCTTTAACTTTCTATTGCCCGCAAATCTTTCTCCGTTCTTCTACAGCGCATTGTCATGAAACAACAACGTTTTTGGCATACCAAACGCCGTTGCCATATGTACCTGCCCATTTCTAACTCCCCCGGCATGTTTATGTTTATGGGTAAACCCTGGACCCCTAAGGCGTTACAAGCTCTGGGCTTGGTACAGGAACCAAATGAACAAAAAGTCGAACATCAGCCCAAACTGGTCTTTGGCGAT
Source organism: Leptothoe sp. ISB3NOV94-8A (assembly GCF_043421595.1). Lineage (NCBI taxonomy): Bacteria > Bacillati > Cyanobacteriota > Cyanophyceae > Nodosilineales > Cymatolegaceae > Leptothoe > Leptothoe sp. ISB3NOV94-8A. Next base: position 340,970 of record NZ_JAXSQW010000002.1, read on the forward strand.
CCCGAACGATTTCAAGGTACCTTTTGCAAGACCCAAGGCAAAGGTTCTTCCCCGTCTTGGGGCGCTACCGGTGGTTCTGGCGGCAAAGTTGCACGATCACCTAAGAGTTAAGGGGACTGCACAAAAATAAAGACCCAGGTTGGGGCTATAGATGGGTGGATGAGTGATGGAATAATGGGGTGCTTATTTAATTTAAGTGCAAGCGCCTAAATGTTATCCAAATTGAAGCTTAGGGCTACCTGTATGATACAACAGCCATTCTGAATAAACGCATACGGGAGATCGGAGAAAACGTCTATCTCCCGTATTTTGTATCCTATGACCCAAAGTGCGATCTTCGAAGCCGTAACATTACTTCATATATCTCCATAAGCCCTAACCTAGCCCCATATTGCTTAAGGTTTATTTCAGATAGCTATTAGCGCTCAACCGTATGAGATCCTAGGGTACTTAACGGATCAAAACCACTTTAGACTCGCTTTTAGACATCAACACCCATGGACCAATCTCAGCAATCAACGGCGGTAGTTACCGGGGCCTCCTCCGGCGTTGGCCTATACGCAGCAAAGGCTTTGGCTGATAGAGGCTGGCACGTGGTAATGGCCTGTCGCAATCTGCCTAAAACTGAAAAAGTGGCAAAGGAAGTCGGTATGCCCGATGGTTCCTATTCCATTATCAAGTTAGACTTGGCCAGTTTAGATAGTGTACGTAGCTTTGTAAAAGACTTTCGTGCCAGTGGCAGAACATTAGATTCCCTTGTTTGCAATGCCGCTGTCTATTTACCACTGCTCAAGGAACCCATGCGTAGCGAAGACGGTTACGAGCTGAGCATGGCAACCAACCACCTGGGGCACTTCCTGCTGTGCAACCTGATGCTGGAGGACCTGAAAAAATCGTCCCATCCTCGTCTGGTCATCCTGGGTACTGTAACTGCTAATCCCAAGGAACTAGGCGGCAAGATCCCATTCCCTGCACCACCAGACCTGGGTAACCTTGAAGGTTTCGAGCAGGGCTTCAAAGCACCGGTCACCATGGCCAATGGCAAAAAGTTTAAGCCCGGTAAGGCCTATAAAGACAGCAAGTTGTGCAATGTGCTAACCATGCGCGAGCTGCATCGTCGCTATAGCGAGTCTACCAATATTGTATTTAGTTCTCTCTATCCTGGTTGCGTTGCCGAAACCCAACTTTTCCGCAACCACTACCCAGCATTTCGGACCATTTTCCCCTGGTTCCAAAAGAACATTACCAAGGGCTATGTGACCGAAGCCGTCGCTGGCGATCGCGTTGCTGCTGTGGCTGCTGATCCTGGTTATGAGCAATCGGGTTACTACTGGAGCTGGGGTAACCGCCAGCAGGAGGGCCGTAAGTCCTTTGTGCAGGAAATGTCGAATGAGGCTCTAGACGATGTGAAAGCGCGTCGTCTGTGGGAGCTAAGCGAGAAGCTAGTCGGCATGGCATAGGGATTGGTTCCCCTAAGGACAACCACATCTAAGGTCATCCCCTCTCGGGAGAGGTGCTGGTTAGACGGGGTGGGTTTCGACCGATGGCGTAAGCGGTCAACCCACCCCGGAGCCCCTCCTTGGAGGGGAAGTTTTTGGTAATTAGCAATAAGTATTGATAGCTCTGGCGTTTGGCTTCTTTTTCAACCCCAAAAAGTTCTCTTACCAGCAGCCGTTATTCAGGCAACTTAGCCATCGCTCATCTATAAACAGATCCCAAAAAATCGGCTTTAGCAGGTCTCACTCCTGTACTATGGCGTGCGAGTAACTCAACGCAGTTTCAGAACAGGATCTCTATGGTGCAGGCAGATATTGGCATTATTGGCGGCAGCGGTCTCTATAAAATGGATGCCTTGACCGATGTCGAAGAGATGACAATCGATACCCCCTTTGGTGACCCCTCCGATGCCTTTATTTACGGCAAATTAGACGGTACTCCCGTCGTTTTTTTGGCACGTCATGGTCGGGGCCATCGGCTGATGCCTACGGAGCTTCCCTTTCGGGCAAATATCTACGCGATGAAGAGTCTGGGGGTGAAGTATCTGGTATCGGCATCGGCGGTGGGCTCTCTAAAAGAAGAGGTGAAACCGGTGGATATGGTCATCCCGGATCAGTTTATTGACCGGACAAAAAATCGGGCGGCTACATTTTTTGGGGATGGCATCGTTGCCCACATCGCTTTTGGGGATCCGGTTTGCAAAAATCTGGCGACTATTCTAGGTGATGCTGTCGAAAGTCTAGACCTGGATGGGGTGACACTCCATCGGGGTGGCACCTATGTGTGTATGGAAGGACCTGCGTTTTCTACAAAGGCAGAGTCTAATCTGTATCGCAGCTGGGGGGCGACGGTAATTGGCATGACCAATTTAACGGAGGCAAAATTGGCGCGGGAGGCGGAAATTGCCTATGCCACCTTAGCCATGGCGACTGACTACGATTGTTGGCATCCCGATCATGACAATGTGACAGTGGAAATGGTGATCGGTAATTTACAAAAGAATGCTGTCAATGCCCAGCTTGTCATTCGTGATGTTGTGCGTCGGTTAACAGAGAATCCACCGTCGTCAGAAGCCCATGCCGCTCTGAAGTATGCTGTGATTACGCCGTTGGACATGGCACCTGCAACGACAAAAGATAAATTGAAGCTATTACTGGAGAAGTATCTGCCTACGGACTAACGGTTAGCCTTAGCTATGATCTATGGTCTAAGGCATTAAGGGTGCTGGATCTGTGCTGGGCCAGTGTAACGTTCAAGCAAGGTTTACCAATTGGTTCAAGAATGCCTAAGATATGTAGACGCTTCTGGAATACATTATGACCGGTGAACTTGGTTATTCTTTACCCCCAGCTGTCCGTCGGATTGCTAACAATTTTCGCCTCGTAGGCTGGGTTAGCTTCTGGGTGCAAATAGTGAGTGGTGTGATTGCCACGCTGTTATTTGTCACGTCTTTGTTGGGGCTACAGTCGGTCAGTAATCGCGGTGGTGCCGAGAATGCTGCCGCAGGCAGCGGTTTCTTTCTGGCTGCCGTCGGTTTAGCTGCGGTGTATGTAGGTGTGTTCTGGGCGTTTCAATACACACGCTTTGCCCATAGGCTCAAATCTAGCAACCCAGATTTAAGGCCGAAGCCTAAGAATGCGGCCAAGATGATTGCCACAGGTTTAATCATCAGTGTTTTAGGGATGTTTTGTGGTTTGCTGGGTGCTGGCGGTGTCGTGGGTGGCCTAATGCTAAAGGTGATTTCTCAGCCCCAGTCGAGCATTGCGGTGGCAAACCCCACCCTGGCTGTGGAACCGCTGGATGTGTTTTTAGTGCAAGCAACCATCAATACCTTGATTTCTCACTTTGCTGGCATTGTTGGCTCGCTATGGCTCTCTTGGAAAATTAACAAACAATCTTAGAACACCTAATTTTATAAGCAGTTCGGCTATCTGAACAACAACAATTCAGGAACAGCGAGTACAACTCTTGTGGCCCATTTGGGAAACGATAGGCATCTGCTCCATTGGTTTCATATCGACCGGTGTAGCATTTGGCACGTCTCAACCTTCCATTTACGGAGGCTTAGCTAGAGTAGATGAGATGACCCCGTGAGTTCCTGGAAGGTGCACTATGGAAGAAAAAACTGCTGTTACGTGCGATCGCGTTTGGTTGCTGTACCTACAGGGGCGGCTCTCCCCAGCTCAGCTACTGGCATTGTGTAAGGTTGCCTCAGAAAACAGACTCTCCCCAGAAAACAACCAAAATAATGCGGGCCAGCAGTCGTCTGCTGCCTAGGCTGGCATCAAGCATAGAATAAGAGTCCGTCACCAGGCAGATATACGATTAACCCCACGGTTCATTACTCTTATTACGACAATTCATGAAATCATTGGCAGACCGCATTCCAGCGCCAACGCTGGTTATTTTGGCGGGTGTGACGGTGCAGCTAGGGTCTGCCCTGGCAAAGTCTGTATTTGAACTGGCGGGTCCCTTGGGCACCGTATTTCTACGGGTGGCCCTCTCGGCAGTGTTGTTGTTTGTGCTGTGGCGTCCAGGCTGGCAAGCGACCCGTAAACACTGGCCTTTAGTGATGGCCTATGGCGGTGTCTTAACGTTAATGAATACGTCTTTCTACCTGGCCATTGACCGCATCCCATTAGGGGTGGCGGTGGCAATTGAGTTTATTGGACCATTGGGGCTGGCGGTGATCAAGTCGAGACGCTGGTTAGATGTGGTGTGGGTAACCCTGGCAGCCTTGGGGATAATCTTGCTGGCACCTTTGCAGGGTAGCGGCTTAGACCCTCTGGGGTTAGGGTTTGCCGGTCTAGCAGCGATGGCTTGGGCTGGCTATATCCTGCTGGCGGCAGCAACGGGGAATGTGGTGGCCGGCATAGAAGGATTGGCTTGGGCCATGGTGTTTGGTACCTGTATATTGACGCCCATTGGCATCAGTGCGGCGGGTACAGCGTTGTTGGATGGACGTCTGCTGGTGACTGGCCTGGCTGTGGCCGCGCTCTCTTCGGCCACCTATGCCCTGGAACTGGTGGCTCTACGACGGATACCGGTGAATGTGTTTGGCGTTTTACTGAGTGTGGAGCCGATGTTGGCGGCAGCCTCTGGCTTTTTAGTTTTGGGCGAAACGCTAACGGTGCGATCGCTCATTGCCATTGTCTTGATTTCCATCGCTGCAGCTGGGTCGGCGCGCTACGGTGTGCCCGTTAAAGATTAGGCCTGGATTAGGTCTGGGAGATGAGGTCTGGGAGATTAGGCCTGGGAGATGAGATAGACAAAAAGCACCCCCCGAGTGCGATCGCACTCGGGGGGGTAACGTGTTCTTAACTCTGGTTAAAACGAAACGTTCATACAATTGCTTCGTTGAGCAGCTCAGTAATGGCACGATGCTCAATGGGAGGCTCAGCCAGCACTGCTTGACGGGTATCCGTAATCAACCAGTCGAGGGCAGCCTCTTGCATATCGATGGATGCGCCGGTCTTATCCACGCAGTAACGACCAAACACCAGCTTGTCCATTAGGCGCACCCCAGGACCGATGCGTGAATATTCAAAGATCACGCTCTTATCCACCAGGGCACCACTGCAAATGCAGCAATTAGGACCGATCATACTAGGACCGATGATGGTGGCACCATCTTCAATCTCAGCCATCCCACCGATGTACACAGGACCTTCGATGGTGATCTTGTCCCAGTTGGCCTTCACATTCAGACCCGTGAAGACACCAGGTTTTACTTCCTGACCAGGAATGCCAACACCTTTTACCTGACCAGTCAGAACATCTTGGATGGCCTGCCAGTAATCAGGCACTTTACCGATGTCCACCCACTCAAAGTCCATGGTGATACCGTAGAACGCTTCGTTAGCTGCCACCAGCTTGGGGAACAGGTCACCACCGATATCAAACTCCTGACCGGAGGGAATGTACTTAAAGATCTCAGGTTCAAAAATGTAGATACCTGTGTTGATACTGGTGCTGAGAGCTTCCTCGACCTTGGGCTTTTCTTGGAAAGACTTGATACGACCCGTATCATCAGTTACCACCACACCATAGCTAGGCACCTGCTTTAGAGGCACCGACTTCATCACGATGGTGGCGATGGAGCCCTTTTCCTTGTGCTGCCGAACCGCCTCAGTGAGGTCCAGGTCAATGAGTGCATCACCACAAAGAACGACAAAGGTATCATCAAAAAACGGTGAAAAGTCCTGAATTTTACGCATACCACCAGCAGAGCCCAGGGCATCGCCCACTAGCTCACCATTGGTAATGCGACCTTCAAAGGAATAGGCCAGTTCAACACCAAAGCGTTGACCATCTCTAAAATAGCCTTCAATTTCATTTGCGAGGTGGCTCACATTTGCCACAACCTGCGTAAAGCCGTGCTGTTTTAGCAATTCTAATAGAAACTCCATCACTGGCTTTTGCAGGATGGGGATCATCGGCTTTGGAATGGTGTACGTGATGGGACGTACACGAGTACCTTTCCCTGCGGCCAAGATCATGGCTTTCATAAATGCTCTCTCTATTCCTTAACTAACAGCGTAAGAGGTAAAAATAAAAACGTTGCAGCTGCAAATAACCTGCAACGGCAACAAGCACGTGGCTTAAATGCACGAACTGACAAGAGCTATCGAAAGACAAATTTAAGTAAGTTCCTAAAATTTGCCATTACCGACAAAAACTGACACCTGCAAGCAAGTAAAAGCTCGGCAATGTCAAGATAGTAGCAAGCATGTTTATAGTATACCCACGCTTATTGATGGTCTTCATTGATGCCTTACAGAGCCCCGGACAAATATTGATTTTTGTAGATTTATGACATCGCCTGACACTAGCCAAATGTACTTTACTACGGACATGTGGCTAAATGCAATATCAATCAATCTGTCTCAATCTGTCTTGCCTAATCAGGTAGTACATACGCCGGAACATCTTTCAGGGTGGCCTCATTTAGCTGTCTCACTTTAAGGTCGCGATAAAATCGTTCTTGAGCCAGCTCTACCTTAGATTGGGACGATAAGAATAACAGCCCCCAAAAAACACCAACTTTTTCATGGCGATAGTCTTCGTCGGTTAGTTCTGTGGTAATGGGACCGCCTAAAACATCGGGGCGAAAATGGGCCCAATGCTCTAAGAGGCGCTCAAAGTCCATCCATTCAATGGCGCTTTCTAGTTCTTCCCAATATCGGTCTAGGAAGGAGGAAAGAGCGTCGGCAATTTCCGATAGGTTTTCCTGGTGGGCTAGCTGGGCAATGGTGCTAATGGCCTTGCGTTTGGAATGGGGCTTAGCACCGCGATGACGATTGCGGGGGGTGGGGTTAGCCATGGCGACGGCCATCATTTCCAGCTGGGAGATCAGTTCCTGGAGGGTGACCTGACGCTGTTCCGGTGGGTTGGCCACCGCCCGACGATGGATGTAGCGCTCTAAATTAGGAGGCAGGCGTTTAGCGTAGCCTTGGGGCTCAAACGCTTCTTCAGGATCTTCGAACTCATCAACCTCTTCTTCAATCTCAGCGCGAATGAGGGTGTCGGCCTTAAGTAGCACCAGCATTGCTGCGTAAAGAAAGGCTTGACCTGATTCAGCTAGATTTTTCTCGTAGGGCGACCGACCGTTATGGGCGATGGGCGCTTGCTCCTTGAGGCTTTTGAGAAAGCGGTCAACCACGTCGATGACATTGACATCCCACGGATCAATTTCACCGCGTTCGGAAAGGTCAATCAGAAATGCGATCGCACGTTGAGCTAAAGAATTAGCCATAAATACAGCCTGGTATTTTATTTAGCCGACGCTACTATTAGCTGACGCTACATCTAGCGTGAACAGATGCACTATAGCTTAGAAGAATTGAAAATTCAAAAAAAACTGTCCAATTCAGTTACAAAGACCCATCGACCGGTTTAGAAACGAGTAAAAAATGACCATTGAACAAATGTTCTACAGCACTAGGTTTAGATCAACCAATTATTTATCGAGAATGAAAAAAGAGACCTGAGCCGGGTGGGAAATATCCCATTGCCCTGTTCACGTCCCTTTTTACCTCATGTGAGTAGGGCAACGCCCAGGCTACCCGCATAGCGACGCGCCTGCTAGCGACGCCTACCTAAGCAACCGCTTCTTCAGTACCAGCATCTTTATTGGCAGCACCTGGCAGCATGGGCTGTAGGTCTTCCAGTTCCACTCGATAGCGCTCGACATCTTCTTCTAGCTGCTGAATGCGCATTTCCCGCTGCTGGACTTGAGGGTTGATATTGAAATATCCCTGTACCTGCACCCACACGCTAAATACCCAGGCGAGAACCGCACCGACACCCAGAGAAATCATGAGCTCGATACACAGTGGTGCTTCAATATTCACCCCACGCACAACATGGATAGTAGCGGACTCTGTATTCTCAATGCCAAACAGTACGAGGGCTAAGCAAATGACAAAGATAACGACAAAGTTAATCTGCCGCATAGCAGTCACCTCAAATCGTGTTTTATATAGGTCAGGTACAGGCTACTACAGGACAGTCAGAATCGGGAGAACATTTTTATTTATTAAAAGACTGTCAGGCTGGCATTATTTGATCAAACCCTAAAATTATCAGGCGTTACCTTCGATTAAATCCATACCGCACCCCATAGCCAGCAGCACAGATCAGGGCAATGACCACAGCCCCAATTCCAATCGGGCTAGGGAGCCAAAATGTGGTGTCGATGGTGTTCACCTGGCCGGGTTTCAAGGGCCATTGGTGGGTTTTACCCAGGGACCCTAACTGAAAACTGAGGGTTAAGGTGCGCCAGCGATCTAAGGCTCCACCATCACCAATGGCGCTATCGGCTTTTAGGGCACCCAGGTCAATGTCAGCCTGGAGATGATTGAGCAGAGCTACACCCCAATTTTGTTGGGTAAGGTCCAAATGGGCCAGTACAGGTGGAGCCCCTGGCACCTGGGTCATCAGTCCATCTTCGGCAAAAAGTTGATTAAATTTCTGCACTAAGTCAGCACCGTTGTAGAAGTCGATGCGTATTTGGAGTGCGCCATCGTCTAGAGAGGTTACCTTGCCTGAAAAGACTTTAGCTTCTTCGATAAAAATCTCCAGCCACTGCTGCCGGACATTGTTATTGAGGGCAACAAACTGATCGTCAAGGTGCAGAGTTTGGACTAAAACACCGTGGGTTTGACTGCCAAACTGTATGCCCAATTGATAATCGACACAGCCTGTTAACCCCAGGGATAGGGCTGTAATCACCAGTAGTCGAACGATCAGATGTCTTAACTTAGCCACCAAAGCCCCCCCAGTACAATGGCGCTACCCATCAAGGCAAACCATACAAAGCCATTATCTTCAGTATTAACTTCACTGAGGGGCAGGGGCGGCGGTGGTGGCTTGAGGCGACGGGGCTTGGGTGGACGGGGTTGCCAGGGTTTTTCCTCGCTACTTTCCAGGGTCGCCAGATCTGGGATCTTAGTGAGCCATTCTTCCCTAGCCTGTAGTTTTGGAGCCTGGATAATGTACAGCACCCGTTTGCTTTGTTTTCTGACGTCCAAGTCTGGATGCAGGGCCAGCTTGCCACATAGCTCAATGGCTTCTTGACGCCGATCTGAAGCGGCTAATGCATTCACGAGCCATAGTTTTAACTCACCCTCTAAAGCGATACTCGGTTGCTCAGCGATGCCCTGTTCAAAGGCGTTGACGGCATCGGCATAGCGGCCCCGCTCAAAGGCCTGTTGCCCCAATTGAAAGGCGGCTTGGGCGCGTTGATTGGCTGCATTTGGCATTGCGGCTAGTCTCTGGTCTAATATCCTGGTGCTCAGATATTTTACGGTGAATTGTGTAGGGACGTTCCATGGAACATCCCTACACGATTTCTAGGCCCCAACCGCTTCTTTGGCCGCATAAATGACTTCAGCCGTAATTTCCGTATAGCCTTGCTCGCGTGCAAATTTTTCAGTATTGCGCTTGACCTTGCCTCTGACAAACCCTGGAACGCGTTTCAACTCGGTGAGGCCATCGGTTGTCCAGTTTAAGTCGGCATCGGCAGACAGTGTGTGGGTGATGACTTCCTTGGTGTCGTGACCACCGAAGATTTCTAGCAGGTGATCTTCCATGCCCAGGGTAAAGGAGTTGTAGATCAAGTCGACTAGCTGATTAGCGCCTTCATAGCCAAGGAAAGGACGATAGCCAACGGGAAAATTTTGGACATGGATGGGAGCAGCAATCACCCCACAGGGGATGTTGAGACGCTTGCCCACATGACGTTCCATTTGGGTACCAAAAATGGCGGCGGGTTCTAGCTGGGCAATTTTATCTGCGATCGCACCATTATCCTCACTAATCAGCACCTCGTCACAGTACCCTTCCACCTCCTGGCGGAACCAAGCTTCGTCATACTTGCAATAAGTACCCGCTAATACCACCTTTAGCCCCATTTCCCGCGAGAGAACTTTGGTGAGGGCCGCAGCATGGGTATTATCACCAAAGACAACGCAGCGTTTGCCCGTCAGATTTTGACAGTCGATAGAGCGAGAGAACCAGGCCGCCTGTGAGGCAAACCGAGTTTGGTCATCAATAAACTGGTCATAATTGGCAGCAACACCGCGCTCATTTAAGAGTTTTTGGATTGCACGAATACAGCGGGCCGTTTCGACTACACCCATGGGCGTAATATCCACATAGGGCATCTCAAACTCACGCTGCAAATATTCGGCAGTGAGTGAGCCAATCTCCCGATAGGGGATCAGGTTAAACCAGGCTTTGGGCAAATTCTTAAGGTCATGGACCGAAGCACCTTCAGGAATTACGGCATTGACCTCGATCCCCAGGTCTGCCATCAGCCGTTTTAACTCGGTCACATCATGGTTGTTGTGAAAACCTAGGGTGGTAATGCCGATGATATTGACCGACGGCTTTTCCGTTCTCTCTACAGGTAAGTCTCCCTGCTTGGCCGCCTTCTTTAGATAAAATTCAACAATCTGTTGCAGCGTGCGGTCAGCCGCCTGTAGCTCATTGGCGCGATAGTGATTCACATCTGCTAGCATGACATCACCTTGGGCATCCATCTGAGCGCGCTCAACAAAGTTAGCCAGATCTTCTTGCAAAATGCTGGAGGTGCAGGTCGGTGTGAGAACAATCAGATCAGGATTTTCTTCCTTATCTTTACGGGTAATATTATCGACAACTTTCTCTTGAGAGCCTCGCGCTAATACATGACGATCGACAACGCTAGTCGTTACTGGCGTAAAATCTCGCTCACGAGACAGCATAGAGCGCATGACATTAAAATAATCATCCCCTAGTGGGGCATGCATGATGGCATGGACATTTTTGAATGAGCTGGCAATACGCAAGGTGCCGATATGGGCGGGACCTGCATACATCCAATAGGCCAGTTTCATAGACAGCGCTCCGGTGGAAAGATTCTGGGATGGGTTAGGGCAATGTCCCGATGATGGGGAGCCCAACCCTCAGAATATGGGAGTCCTTCATCAGACACGGGTATCGCTAAACGATTCGCAACGGTTTGTAAGAATGGGTTACAGCTAACGGAGTAAATGATGCAAATGAAGGGTCGTTGCAATCATGTAGGGACGTTCCATGGAACGGCTCTACAAAGGTTCCTGGGTACCATAAAATTTTGCCATAAAGTTCCTATGTAGTTTCAAATACCGTCCCGATTGTTCTGGAACGGTAGCTTTACCATGTGGAGTAATCCATATCAATGTTCTTCAGTGTTCCTTAGGAGGCCAACATGCGGTCCATAGTCAGTAGTTTAGGTGTGATGGGCGTATTGCTGGGATTAGCCATGCCCGTATCAGCCGAGGTGCTGCTACAGGCCGGTGCAACAGAAACAAAGTTGGTAACAGAGGATACTTACCAACCCCTAAGGCATCAGCTGACGGCTGAAGTGGGGCAAACGGTGGCGATTAAACTCAAGTTAGCCAATAACAATCCTGGTATTGTTAGTCGTGTTGCAGTTTATGTTGCTGGCAAGCATACGCCTCTTTTTGTTGAGAACCAGGTGAGCTATCGCACGGTTGATCCCACACAGAAATCACAGATTAGTCATCTTGTTGTTTTGACCCTACCCGGTGAGCATAAGGGTACTCCGATGAGCTACGAGATTGAGCCTCTGTTTGATTATGAAGTTGAGCCTCAATTCGCCGTAGACACTGATGTTGCAGCTGCTGAGACAACCTCGCCATCGACGGTGCGCTATCGAATGACCGTAGAAACAGCAACCGTGTCTCAGCGGTTGTTGTTAGAGGCTCAAGCACAGCAGATTAGTCAGGACTATGAAGGTGCGCGCTCAACCTACACCCGTGCCATTAATCTCAATCCTGACATTGCTGAATTTTATGCCCAGCGCAGGGATGCCTATCTATCGCAAACAGACATTGCCAGTGAGATACTTCAAATGAATGAAGCGACAGGCCATGACTATCGTGCTACAGCGCTCCGAAATCAGTTAGAACTATTTTAGGCCTTTAAGCAGCTTTGATGATCAAGGAGTGCCCCATTCTCGTTTATTCTAATGACAACTTTGTTTAGGTCAGATTGAGGCCTGGTTTTCTCAAAAAAGAAAACCAGGCCTTTTTTTTTTATGATTGTCATTTTTTCCGTTCCCCGCCATCCCTACCCACAGCGCGATACTATTTCCCACAGGTCCCCTTAACAGCTAACCGATGAAACAGCCCGTCATTCAGGTAGACGCCTTTACAGATCGCCCCTTTGGCGGTAACCCAGCTGCCGTATGTGTGAGTGAAACCCCTTTGGATGAATCTCTAATGCAGCAGATTGCCAAGGAAATGAATTTGTCAGAAACGGCGTTTCTCTATGCCCTTAAAGATGAGGGTAACTATAGTTTGCGATGGTTTACACCAACGGATGAAATTGAGTTATGTGGCCATGCCACCTTGGCCAGTGCCCATGTACTTTGGAGTGAAGGACACCTATCGCCTGACATTACAGCCCGTTTTCAGACCAAGAGCGGAGAGCTGTTGGCCTCTCGCAACGGTAATTTCATTCAGCTAGATTTTCCAGCTCAGCCTGTCCATGATGCATCTATTTCTCCAGCTATGGTGGCGGCCATGAACCATGCGGATATTGTCCATGGGGCGCGTAATGATGTGAATTATTTGGTAGAGTTGCGATCGCATCAAGCTGTTGCTAACCTCGCCCCAGATTTAGATAGGCTCGCAAAATTACCCTACCAAGGTGTCATTGTCACCAGTGTTGGAGACTCTCCCTACGATTTTGTCTCCCGTTATTTTGCACCGGCCATCGGTATTCCTGAAGATCCGGTGACTGGTTCGTCCCACTGTTCTTTAGCCCCCTATTGGCAAGCAAAACTGGGCAAAGATACCATGGTCGCTTACCAAGCATCACCCCGTGGTGGCGTACTACACGTAGAATGCACACCAAAGCGAATTTATATCAGTGGGAAGGCCGTCTCGGTTCTGCGCGGTGAGCTATTGCTGTGATGAGGGTGAAGTAGCACTGAGCCAATGAAGACAATGTGGCAGAGCGCCGAGCAAAAGCTTTAGAAGAGCGATTAGCCGCCCTTGGGATTGAGCCGAACGAAATTTAATGCTGGGTAGATAGGCTAACCGATGATAGATCCAGATATGCGATGGAAGCAGCGTTTTGCCAACTACGAGAGAGCCCTGGCGCAGCTTACCAAGTTTATTGATAAGGGTGAATTGAATGAACTGGAAGAGCAAGGGCTAATCCAGTCGTTTAAATATGCCCATGAGCTAGCCTGGAATGTCTTAAAAGATTATTTGCAGTATCAAGGTAATCAGAACATTTATGGCTCACGGGATGCCACCCGTCTTGCTTTTAATGTGGGTCTGATTGAAGATGGTGGAAGCTGGATGGATATGATTAGAGAGCGAAATCGGACTAGTCATACTTATAATCAGGCAACGGCTCAAGCTATTGCAGAAAATATAAAAGACAGTTCACTAAAATTGAACGGGTTGTCCTGTACGGATCACGAGCCAAAGGTAATTATCGGCCAGGGTCGGATATTGATTTGACCCTAATGGGTAGGGATATTTCCCATGAACAGTTATTGGCTATCGAACATCAGCTAGACGATTTGCTGTTGCCATATCTGTTTGACCTATCGATTTTTAGCCATATTGAGAATCCTGATGTGATTGCTCATATTAATCGAGTTGGGCTTACTTTCTATGAGAAGAAGCCGTCGATTGATGAGCAACAGGAACCTACTCAAGTATCTAATAGTAGATGTTAGTGCGGCTAGTCAATAATTTACTAACGGGGCAGGTATTTCACCAAGGCTCGCATAGATTCGCCGGGTTGGGGTTGGATGGGGCGATCGGTGGGGAGGAATTGGGTCCACTCAAATGGTTCGGCGAAGTGGTGATGGTGGAGGCTGTGGATGATGGTGTTGACGGCTGCCTGGGAGCCGATGATAAGGATTTTGACGGGCTCGCGGTCAGGTTTTGGGACTGAGTAGAGCTGGAGGGCTGACTCAGGGGTGGTTATTTCAGTGGTTAGAGCGGGTGTAGCCAGAAAGCTGGTGTACATGGCAACGTCGTCCATTTGGATGTCTAGAATCAAATTAGACGACCACTAGGACGACTGTCAACCATTGGGCTGTTTACGGGGGTGAAAACCTCTGACAGGATGTGCCCATGGGAAAAGCGGGAAAGGCGCTCAAGCAAGTGCTTGAGTCCTATGAAATTAGTCAATATAGTCTGTCAGTTGCGATGAATGTGGAGCGCAACAATGTTTACCGTTGGGTAAATGAAAAACGTGATCCGACGGCGGAAACGGTAGTTGAGATTGTTAGGGCGTTAAAGACTCTGAATCCTGAATCAGCAAACGCTTTTATGCAAAGTTACTTGGGGGATGAGGTTTAGCTATTCAGCTGTTTCGGGCAATCCATCACCCCTTGGCGGTTAGCCTGTTTAAAACTCGCGATAATGGTGCGAGAAATTCTAAATCTGCCACCAGTAGTGGCAGAAATCCAAAACTCCCATTGTTGGTGGGAGAAATTTTCTGTTCCATGAAACTTAGTTCAATTAGTCTGGTAATTCTGGGCAGAGCGGAGCATCTCAGCTGCTATCTTTTTGACAAACCATTCTGGTGCTAGAAGCCGTATGTTCTCTCCATACTGGAGTAGACGCTGGCGGAACCAAAATAAAGACTCTTCTGTTGTGCTGATCTCAACCCATTGGGAAGTTTTGGCAGAATCTCGTTTGATTATTGTTTCATTGGCTCGACGTGGTTGATATCTGCCGAGTGGTCCGGTCATTCGGTAGGTTAAGTCGATGGATGGGAATGTCAATCTGCCCCAGGGGATATTGGAGGCTGCTCCTACAGTGAGAATGCGATCTACTCGAAAGATTTGATTTTTTTCGACATCATGATGACGAGCTGAAAAGTCAGGGGCATAGGCAAATAAGTAAAGGACTCCATTGTGTAATCGTAATTCTGAACGGTCTAGATCCCAGGGACGTTCTTGGCCACTGCTACTGCGATAGCGAATGGTGTAACGGCGATGTTTTTGGAAACGGTCTTGCAGGGTTTGGACAACGGTGTCTAGGCGATCTTCTCCGTAGTCTACTGGAGGGCTAAAGTTGACCTTTACCTGTGATGGTAGTTGGCTTTGCTCGAAGCCTGAGATTTGAAGTATCTGGCTAGCTTGGCTTGAGAATCCCATGTCATTCAGGATGTAGGCGGCTAGAGCTAGTGCTTCGCGTTGATGCGGAGTGAGAATAACTGGAAAGTTAGATTGAACTAATTTATAAGGACGATTGGGAGCACTCTTTATTTCAAAGCCACAGTCACGCATTTTCCCTATCATGCGGCTGATTTTACGCGTTGCGTCGTCTGTGGATTGGCCATTTTCCTCTAAAAACTGATACAGCTCCTCACTGAGGGTTTTAGGAAAATATGGTTTCTCTGCAAGTTTTTGAAGAATTGCGATCGCAAATTTCAGTTGATTAAATCCTGCTGGCATCGCTTTGACTCCCAGAATAACTAGAGAGTTCTAAAATAAATTTAGATAGAGCCAATATATGGCATTATCTATTTTAAGAAAGGGTCTAGGATATGGCAAGCAAGGATGAGTGCCATGAAGATTCTAGTCAAACCACTCTATTCACAAGTGAATGCAGGTTTTGGTGCCTGTCCCCTAGGTTGCCAGCAATCATGCCGAGTAACTGACAAATCGTCTGATTTTCAACCGATGGATGATTGCACCTGTCCCCTATCGAGTCATCAGGCAGAAACGGCAGCAGCCGTTTTTGATGGTGAAGCTGACATTATTTTTAATACGAGTGTGACGGGTGATGGTAAATCATTGGCCGCAACTCTGCCCATTTTGCTTGATTCGCAATATCGCATGGTGGGGTTATACCCAACCAATGAGCTAGTTGAAGATCAGCTACGAGGGCAGCAAGATTATCACCAAAAATTTGGACTGAATGCTCAAAAACGAATTGATTTGCTTTACGGCCAGGAGTTAGCTCGTCGGGTAAAGGCCAATGACAGAAATCGTTTTCGAGAATTAGAACTAGCGATTCAACATAAACCCGTTTTATTAACGAATCCAGACCTGTTGCATCTGATGCTGCATTTTCGGTATCGCAATGCCGCTTATGACAATGCGGAACTCCCCATGTTGATGGCCACATTTCCTGATTATTGGGTCTTTGATGAGTTTCATATCTTTGGCCCCCATCAGGAATCGGCTGTGCTCAACAGTCTCTGTTTTATACGGGCATCTGCCCAGGGAAAGCGTAAGTTTCTGTTTACATCGGCAACCCCAAAGACAACATTTATTAAGCAGTTAGAAGCCTCTGGGTTTAAGGTGAAGTCTATTTCTGGGCAGTACGCTAGCGAAGCTAGGACGGGGTATCGACCGATACTACAGCCTGTAGAGCTGGAGTTTGTAAAACTAAAACCAAAGCAAGGAATCTTAGATTGGCTACAGGATAATGTAGGGCTACTCCAAAATTTACTGCTTGCTGAAGCCAACGGTCGTGGTCTGCTGATTTTGAACTCTGTGGCCCAGGCAGGGAGGGTTGTTCGTCTATTGAAGACGTTGCTACCTGATAATTTTGAAATTACTGAAATCAGTGGACGGATTGATCGTCAAGAACGGCGCAAGACGCAGGAAAAATTAAAAGATTCTCCACATCCTGTTCTTGTTGTGGGTACATCTGCTGTGGATGTGGGTGTTGATTTTAAGATTCACCTGCTTATTTTTGAGAGTAGTAATTCGGCAACAGTTATCCAACGGCTAGGACGTTTAGGACGTCATCAAGGGTTTCAGGGGTATCATGCTTTTTGTTTGTTGCCTGGTCATGCACCCTGGATTTATTCGCGACTTGAAAAGTCTTTAAATGAGGGTCAGGTCGTTGAGCGACAAATGCTTAATGATGCGATTCGCTCTGCCTTTGAAGAACCGAAGGAGTTTGAGCAATATCGTCAACAGTGGGGTGCATTACAGGCTCAAGGAATGCTCTGGCAGATTAAACAGGTGAGTGAGTCTGCCAAGGTGATGGAACCGATTTGCGATCGCATCCTCTCTGCCCTCATCCCAGTCTATAGCGAAGCCAAGTTAGAGGGTGTTCGCAAATGTTGGCATGCCATGGGCAATGACTCTATTGGCAAAGCTACCCAGGAAGAGCTTTTGAGATTTCGAGGTGGCACAACGTTACAAGCAGCTGTATGGGATGACCATCGCTTTTACACTTATGATTTGCTCAGGCTGTTGCCCTATACGCATGTAGAAATCATCGAAGAATCTGACTTTTTAACGGCTGCGGATAAAGCTGGATATGGAGAAGAGTTTTTCAGCTATGCCAAGGTCTACATTAAAGTTCAGTACTGGCTAGATGAACGTTTGCCCATTCAACTGCGATGTAATCGAGATAGCAGTGAACTAAAATGTTGCGATCTAATTCAGATTAAAGGGTTGAGAATCGAGAATCATCCTCAAATTGAAGTTGTTCGTGCCCTCAGTCAAAAACCAACGTTAGCTTTCCTAATACCACTAGGAAAACGTCAGTTCCATTGGGATATTGCAAAAGCATTGCGTCTCAGTCCCCTCTTTGGATTACATCACCTGACAGATGCTTCTGAACAAGCCTATGCCTGTGCATTTAATCAAGATGCACTACTGCTAAAAGCCTTTGAAAAACACCATCGACTGACAAAGTTCTGTCGACAGGCAGGTTCTCTTTTCTTCTAATACAGTCCTACACACTCTTTCCAAAACTGTTATGGCAACTCTATTACAAACGCTGCTAATTAACACCCTCGCTGCTGATACTGATCCTATTTTGCGACAGTTCATTGATACGGTTTTGCCTGCAATGGAGCAGAAGTTTGGTTCTATTACTGCCCTAGGTGGGTCCTATGAGGTCCACCTTGATCGCTTAACACGTAAAAAACATCCCTATGCAGAAGAAACAGCACAACGATGGTCAAACAGTGCTGATCAGAGCTTGCTCGTACATGTCCTCAATGGTTTGCTAACCGCTTGGAACCTCATTCCATTGTTGCCAGACAGTGATTTAACTGATGCCGAAAAACGGTTGCTGTGCCTGGGCTTAACGTTGCACGATTATAACAAGTACTGCCAGGGGGAAGAAGACGATCCACCCAAAGCTTATGAAGTAGATAGTATCCTGGCGCTTTGTCACGAAATGGGAAAAATGCTAGATTTTGGAAGTTTTTGGACTGAGTGGCAAGATTATGTATCAGAAATTGGATTTCTTGCTCAAAATACTCAGGGCAAACATGGCACTAATTTAGCCCCACGAAACTGGCCAGACTTCAACATACGTAATCGCCGTTTACTCAATCCATTACGACCACTACTTGCTTTTGGTGATGTGGCAGTCCATATGACTAATCCTGCTGAAATCGCCACAACAACCCGTGGTGATCGGCTGCAGGATCATTTAGATAGCCTCGGTATATCAGGGAAGCTTGTTTATCATCGCCTGCGGGATGTCACAGGTATTTTAAGTAATGGTATCCACAACGCTGTTTTAGCCTTTACTGCACAAGAAGACTGGCAGCCTATCTTGTATTTTGCTCAAGGGGCTGTGTACTTAGCCCCCACAGAAACAGAGGTGCCAGAACCTGACAATCTTAAACATGCTCTATGGAACTCTGTTGAGGCAATACTCTCTGGAGCCATGTTAGGAGGAGATATTGGCTTCAAACGTGATGGTAAAGGTGTGAAGGTTTCACCTCAAACGTTAGAGCTATTTCCCCCTGAGCAACTTATTCGAGGGTTGCCAGAAGTCATTATAGCTAAAGTCAGAAATGAAAAAGCCCCAGCAACACCAAAACGACTTGCCAGTCTAGAACTAAGTGAAACTGAGCGAGAACGGCTTGGTGCGGTGGCTGATATTCGCAGTGACCGTTTAGCTGAGCTGATTGGTCTTGTTCAAAAGGAATTTTTTAGTAAAATTTCTGAATTCACACCATGGGTACTAGAGTGGCTAAACATTCAGGATGAAATAACACCTGAACAAACTCAGGTACAAAAAGGTGGTGTCAACTATGGTTGGTACCGAGCTACCGCTGAATATGTTCTGAAACATCAACCATTGGACACAGAGCAGTTTTCTGAAATATTAGAGGAGTTCGTTACAGCCCTTGCTGACTGGGCAACAGAGAAACAATTATTACCAGGAACTGTTAATCCGACTAAAGATGCCTTTCTTAGTTATCTCGATCAGTATCTTGAAATATCGGGTTGGGATAATACAAAAGGATCATTTCAGCAGGAACTAGAACGCTATACCATTGCTAAAACCAAAGCCTCCAAGCAGCCCATTTGCTCTCTAAGTTCAGGTGAGTTTATCTCAGAAGATCAGATGGACTCTGTAGTTCTTTTTAAGCCTCAGCAATACAGTAATAAGAATCCATTGGGGGGTGGACAAATCAAACGAGGCATTTCCAAAATCTGGTCTCTGGAAATGCTTTTACGGCAGTCAAAATGGGCTGTACCCTCTGGCAAAATGGAAGACCAGCAGCCTATCTTCCTATATATGTACCCTGCTTATGTATACTCGCCTCAGGTAGCCCAGGCAGTGCGTGTATTAGTCAATGACCTCAAACGAGTGAATTTTTGGGAATTACATAAGTTCTTGCTTGAGCACGATTTAGATATCAACGCACTAAAACAGTTTCCATGGCTTTCGGAGACAGAGGCTGAGGAGGGGCGATTTAATGACGAAAAATATGCTGGGCAAGACTTACCTTTCTTAGGTATCAGCTATACCACTACACGGGGTAAAACTCACACCGATGCTTGGGCAGAGCCTGCTTTTCTATCTCTTTTAATTGCCAAGTTCTTAGGTATTAAGGTTGTGGCCACAGCTAGCCAAACGCCTCTATATAGAAGTGACAGTGATTTTAGAGAATCTATCAAATTAGATGGGCTTGCTAACTTCTGGAGTGTTCTCAATTTACCTGATTCTATTCACCTAGAGGAATACCACCAGGGACGTATTCAGCGAATAGATGATTTTATGCAGCGCCTACTAATCGCCTACAGTGTCCATTTAGAGAATCAGGCTGACAAACCAGATCCACGCTGGCGTGCCCTGCCAGACACCGTGCGACAGCTAATGAGTAACGTGCTGAACCTATTTAGGCTGGCGGAATCAGGCTGTCGTAAACGAAAACGTGACCCTACACCAGACGACGCCCAACGCTATTGGAAATATGCTCAACTTTGGTCTCAAGGAGATGCCATCATGGAAGAACAGATATCCCTTATAGAACGTTTAGCCCAAGAATATCGACAGTTTTACAAAATTAAAGTTAATAATAAGACCTCCAGTCATGCAATTTTGCTTCCTCTCACAAAAGCACTAGACACAATTTTATCGGTCCCACCTGACATTCCTGACGCAGACTTAATTTTGGAAGGTGCTGGTCAGCTTCAAGATGCTATTAAGCGTCAGGAAATTTATACCAGACCAATATGGGTAGATAAGTCGAAAGATACTACAAATCGAACAACTGAGGAACTACAGGCAATCCAGCAATTTATGACGACCTGCGTCAAGAACTTGTTTCAGGAACAATATAAAAGAGATATTGCCTTACTTCAGGAAAATCGAAACAGAATCAAATCTGGCGTTGAATTCGCATATCGAATGTTGGATTTAGAAGACACACAGCAAAAAGCGGAATCAGAAACTGAATCAGCAGCCTAATTTTGTCCAAAGAAGCCCATCAAAATTCATCCAAGGAACTTCGTGTTATGTCTATTCTCGAAACGTTAAAGCCTGAATTTCATAGTGCCTTCCCCCGTCTTGCCTCTGGTAAATACATTCACTTTTTGATGCTACGTCATAGTCAGTCATTTCCAGTTTTCCAAACGGACGGTGTGCTAAATACAGCAAGGACACAGGCTGGTGCTAAAACTAAAGAGACAATTAGTCGTTTAGTCATGTTCAAGCGGAAACAAACAACACCGGAACGGCTAGCTGGTAGAGAATTGCTAAGAGCCTTAGAACTGACCAGTGCAGATAAAGCTGATAAAAAATATTGTGAATATAATGGTGAAGATTCTTGCAAACACTGTCCAGATTGTATTATTTACGGTTTTGCCATTGGTGATAGTGGCTCTGAAAGATCTAAGGTTTATTCTGACTCTGCTTTTTCATTAAGCCCTTACGAAACCTCCCATAAGAGTTTTACCTTTAATGCACCGTTTGAAGGTGGAACCATGAGTGAAAAGGGTGAGATGCGGAGTTCTATTAATGAGCTGGACCATATTTTGCCTGAAGTCACCTTTCCAACGGTTGAAACTCTGAAGGATTCGACTTTAGAGGGCTTTATATATGTATTAGGTAATTTACTGCGTACGCGACGATATGGGGCTCAAGAGACTCGAACTGGAACGGTCAAGAATCACATTGTTGGTATTGCGTTTACTGATGGTGAAATATTCAGTAACTTACATTTTACCCAAGCCCTATACGATGCCAGTAAGTCAGATCTATCAGCACCGATTGACACACTCTGCCAACGTGCAGCTGAACAAATTGAGCCACTATTAGAGAATGAACCTGTGCGTAAGAATCAAGTCATTCTTGGTGATAAGTTAACCCAGTTACTTGGAGAGGTTTCTGTCATTTATCAGGATGAAGCTCAACTTAGCGAGAAGCTTCAGACCCTATATGAGCAAACCACTGCCTATGCCACAACCTATGGTGCAATGGCCAAAGGCAAAAAGAAGAAATAGCGAGTAAACGACATGCATATCTATCAATGCAATCTCACACTCCATGACAATGTGTTTTTTGCCACCCGTGAGATGGGGACACTCTATGAGACTGAGAAGTATTTACACAACTGGGCTTTAACCTATGCCTTTTTCTCAGAAACTCACATTCCCCGTCCTTATCGAATGCAGGGTAAGACAGCTCAAAAACCAGGCTATCTCGATCCAGACCATGAGCAAAATCTATTGCAATTGAATGATTCAGGTCTGTATCTCTTTCCTGCAAAACCAATGCGATGGAGCTATCAAGTGAATACGTTTAAGGCGGCTCAGGTTACTTATTATGGCCAGTCTAAACAGTTTGGAGCCAAAGGAGCCAAGCGTAACTATCCGATCAATTTTGGTCGTGCCAAAGAGTTAGCGGTGGGGAGTACCTACCGCACGTATTTAATCTCACCTCAAGCGCTAGAGATAAAGACTCTACCGCAATGGATTCGATTAGGAAAATGGGCCGGGAAAATCCATGTGCAATATTTTCCTCTGGCTGATATCGAGCGAAAACAAGGAACCTTCATCTGTACTCATCCTTTGAACCCTATGGATTTACCACCACAGACCCAGCTAAAGCTCTATGACCGCATTGTGATGCCACCTGTGAGCCTCGTGAGTCAGGCCCAGCTAGAAGGAAACTACTGGCAATTGCCTGACGGAAAAAAATTACCGGCTGATTTAGCCTATGGAGTTGGATATGCTGCCACAGCTTAGTGAATCAGATAATTTGCATGCGATCGCAATACAACTAGTCGCATCAAAACAAGGTGCCTTACCCAGAAACCTAAACCGTGCCACCCATGCTCAGATTATGACCTGGCTAAGTAATGCGGATCCTGAGTTGGGTAGTCAAGTGCATAACATCCAGGGAGCCCCCCTGAGTATTTCAGGGCTGATTGGGCATCGCCGTAAAAAAAACTTTGTCAAGGCGGGTGATGAATTCACCTTAAGAGCAGGCATTTTGCATGGAGACCTGATTTCACCCCTACTAAAGGGACTAGAAAATCATGGACTAGGGAAAGTTGTCATGGTAGATTTCCCGTTTTCCATCAAGGCAATATATGCCATGCCAGGAAGTCATCCTCATGTCGGCTCTTCCCAGTATTCACTTTTAGCGAAAGCCCCCAGTCTTGGTCAGGACATTACCCTTGAATTTCTCTCTCCCACCAGCTTCAAACAAGACCAACACATTCAACCCTTTCCTTTAGCCCATAGCGTCTTCGGTAGCCTCCTCAAACGCTGGAACACCTTTGCCCCAGAAGCCTTAGCCTTTCCCAAAATCCAATGGAATGGTTGGGTTGCCGCCTACGACCTTAAAACCAAAGCCATTCGAATGGAAGGAGGTCCCCAAATCGGCTCAGTTGGCTGGGTTAAATATAACTTTCCCGATCCAGAGCAAGCTCGGATTGCCAATATATTGGCCCACTTTGCCTATTTTGCAGGCGTAGGCCGTAAAACCGCCATGGGTATGGGCCAAACCCGTCTTAAACAACGATAATGAAACCAGATCAAGCCCACAGCAAGTCAAGGAGTACAGCATGACTCAGGTGCTTAAGCCCGATCAGTCTTATACCTTTAGCAAAATCTTTGAGCTGAAGATACCGGCTGATGAACTGGCCCAGGAGCTAGGCTATACCTTGAGCCGCAAACGGCTGGACCTACCTCGCTTTCCAGGTGGACTAGACCGGATTCAGGAACTGTGCGATCGCATCGAAGAAATCCTACCCTATGTAAACCTGGCCAGCGAAACTTCAAGACGCGAAGTACTAATTTCACGTGTGGTATCCGAGTTAGTCCATTACACAAAAGCCCAGTTACGGATCGAATACCCCATTAAAGTCAGTACCCAACTTCAAGGTTATCTAGACTATTTACTCAGAACCCAAACAGAACTACTTGTTATCGAAGCAAAGCGCCAAGATTTAGACTACGGATTTACCCAGCTTGTTGCAGAAATGATCGCCCTGGATCAATGGGAGAAAACCCCAGAACAATCGATTTTACTTGGAGCTATAACAACCGGAACAGTTTGGCAATTTGGTCAGCTCGACCGTAACACTAAACATATCGAGCAGGGGCTTGATAGTTATCGTGCTCCTGAAGACTTAGACGATCTTATGCGTATTTTAGTCGCAGCCCTTTCACCCTAACCATGAATAAACATTATCTTCCCCTCGCATACCTGAATGCGTGGGAATATTGTCCTCGTCGTTTTTATCTTGAATACGAACTTGGCGAAATGCAAGACAATGCCCATCTTGTTATGGGTCGTCACCTCCATCGTAACATTGATGAAGAGACTATTCGCCAAGAAGGCGATACGCGCATTTACCAACAACAATGGGTCTGGAGCGATCGTCTGATGGTCTCCGGCAAAATCGATGCCGTCGAAGAAACCCATGGTCAGCTTGTTCCCCTCGAATATAAAAAAGGTCGTATGGGCCAACACCTTAGCGATCACTTTCAGCTCTGTGCCGCTGCCCTATGCATCGAAGAACGCACAGGTCGAACGATTGACCATGGCGAGATTTTTTATCATGCTAATCGTAGACGTGAACATGTGCCCTTTACTGAAGAGTTAAGACAGGCGACTGAGGGTGCGATCGCGAATGCTCAAGCAGCTGTTACTCAATCGATCCCTGCCCCCATCGATCATCGCAAAAAATGTCAAGCATGCAGCCTTCAGGAAATTTGTCTTCCGATGGAGACCAAATCTCTCCAAGCTAGTGTCCACCGTTAATTTTTACCATGTCTTCTCTTTATATTACTCAACCAGACGCTGTTCTTAGCAAAAAGTACGAAGCTTTCAATGTTGTTCTCAAACAAGAGGATGGCTCGTGGAAAAAACAATCGATTCCTGCTCAGACTGTAGAGCAGGTAGTGTTAATGGGCAATCCCCAGGTAACGGGCTATGCTTTAATGTATGCCTTAGAGTTAGGCATGCCAGTGCACTATCTATCGACTTTTGGTAAGTATTTGGGGGCTGCATTGCCTGGCCACTCACGGAATGGTCAGCTACGGCTTGCTCAGTATGGAATGTATCGCGATACTGAGCAACGGTTACTCTTGGTGAAGGCAATGATTACTGCCAAAATCCATAACCAGTATGCGGTGCTTTATCGCCATGGCCAAAAAGATAATCCACTAAAACAACGCAAGGGCATGGTTGCTCAACAGAAAACCTTGGATAAAGTACGTGGGATAGAAGGGTTGGCGGCTCGCGAATATTTTGCAAATTGGGCAAACATGTTAGACAAGTCCTGGCAATTTACAGGACGCAATCGTAGACCGCCTACTGATCCGGTCAATGCGTTGTTGAGTTTTGCCTATGCGCTTTTACGCAGTCAAGTTACGGCAGCGGTTCATATTGCTGGCCTTGATCCTTATATTGGTTATCTTCATGAGGTTCATCATGGCCAGCCTGCTATGGTGCTAGACCTGATGGAAGAATTTCGTCCGTTGATCGCTGATAACTTGGTTCTAGCAGCAATCAACAATCGTGCGATTCAACAAAAAGATTTTACTGAGAGTTTGGGGGCTTATCGGTTATCAGATAATGGTCGCAAGTCGTTTTTGCAGGCTTTTGATCGTAAAATGAATGATGAGTTTAAGCATCCTGTTTTTGGTTATCGGTGTAGCTATCGACGGGCAATTATTTTACAGGCAAGAGTGTTGGCTAAATATTTGCAAGAGGGAATTGAGTATAAGGGTTTGATGTTGCGATAATGACAACGCTCTTTTACCTAATTATTTACGACCTACCTGATTCTAAAGCTGCTAATAAGCGCCGTAATCGGTTGCATAAGCTCTTATCTGGCTATGGTACCTGGACTCAGTACAGTGTGTTTGAGTGTTTTTTGACAGTTATGCAGTTTGCTAAGTTACAGACTCAAGTAGAGACGTTGATCAAGCCAGATGAGGATTCTGTTAGAGTCTATGTCTTGGATTCGGGAGCCGTTAAGCGGACGATTACCTATGGGTCTGAGCAACCGCGTCAGGAGACGGCTATTATTCTGTGATGCTAATTTTTCTAAATGGCTAATGCCTGATTTCTGATTTGTTTGGCAAACTGAAGTGAGGGCAAAATCCCTTGGGGCTTGCCAAATGGCTAGAACCTTGATAATTGAATAGTTTTAGGTTTCTTAGATGGATGGGTTGCGATCGCAATCAGATAAATCTACTGCTTGGTTTTGACCTTTGCCAAAATTACAGGTAGAAGCCTTATCTGATAAACGTTTGGGCCTACGGACTCGCCAAACACTAATCCCGACAACCGGGACTGAAACATGCAAAGTGCTGACCTGGAGAGATAGGACCAGCAGCTCGCCAAACACTAATCCCGACAACCGGGACTGAAACAGTTGGGAATGTTTGGGTCACCATCCGGCTGTGAATCTCGCCAAACACTAATCCCGACAACCGGGACTGAAACTACCCGTTACTCTGTGTCTGCTTGATTGTGACACAGCTCGCCAAACACTAATCCCGACAACCGGGACTGAAACTGCTAACTGGGGTTTACCTGCAAGGGACAGCTCGCTCGCCAAACACTAATCCCGACAACCGGGACTGAAACTTGTTGATTGTTGTGATAAACATAGCGGCGAAGTAGCTCGCCAAACACTAATCCCGACAACCGGGACTGAAACCTTCTTTGGATGGGTGCTACACTTCGACGGTCTATTTCTCGCCAAACACTAATCCCGACAACCGGGACTGAAACACCTTGTACTTTGATTCACCTTTCAGGCTGACATTTCCTCGCCAAACACTAATCCCGACAACCGGGACTGAAACTAGATGATTTGTCACAAGAGACATTGGAATGGTGCTCGCCAAACACTAATCCCGACAACCGGGACTGAAACCTATGCTTGTTTATGGAGTGATTAATCTGTAATGGACTCGCCAAACACTAATCCCGACAACCGGGACTGAAACTCTTTCATTGACTACGCTAAAACTTACACTATTCGATCTCGCCAAACACTAATCCCGACAACCGGGACTGAAACCGACCATAAACGCGCTCCTGAGCGATTCTGAGGTTCTCGCCAAACACTAATCCCGACAACCGGGACTGAAACTATTTCTGAAGTGTCTTCTGATTTGGATAGAGAGTTCTCGCCAAACACTAATCCCGACAACCGGGACTGAAACCTTTCTAAACTATCCAAACTCTCCTAGGCACAAGAACTCGCCAAACACTAATCCCGACAACCGGGACTGAAACTTCATAAATTTTCATAGAAATATTTCTCTACCTAACTCGCCAAACACTAATCCCGACAACCGGGACTGAAACTTACAACCATATTAAACGGCGTGATTATATATCGAACTCGCCAAACACTAATCCCGACAACCGGGACTGAAACCCGCTAATACAATGTACTTCGTGGATTCTTCCGAAGTCGATGCTCGCCAAACACTAATCCCGACAACCGGGACTGAAACCTGTGAGTTGGCCCGTCTAAAAAAGGTTCTCTCATCTCGCCAAACACTAATCCCGACAACCGGGACTGAAACCTGTGAGTTGGCCCGTCTAAAAAAGGTTCTCTCATCTCGCCAAACACTAATCCCGACAACCGGGACTGAAACAACTCACTGTCTCTAATCGCTTTTACTCCCTGCTCCTCGCCAAACACTAATCCCGACAACCGGGACTGAAACGAAGCAAGATCGAGTTTTGGCAAGACCGACCAGCGACTCCTCTCGCCAAACACTAATCCCGACAACCGGGACTGAAACATCGCTATAAAAATCCTTAAAATATCCTTCCCTCTCTCGCCAAACACTAATCCCGACAACCGGGACTGAAACGTACCTTTGAAAGCTTTGGCGAGACTAGGGGAAATTGTGCTCGCCAAACACTAATCCCGACAACCGGGACTGAAACCCCTAGACTTAGCCAATGAAGAAACGATAGACCAGTTCTCGCCAAACACTAATCCCGACAACCGGGACTGAAACCTTTGCCTTAGCGCGACGGCATTGGCCTTTGGTGCCCTGCTCGCCAAACACTAATCCCGACGACCGGGACTGAAACGTAAGTAGTTGGTGTACGAGTCCCAAGAGGCAACAGTCTCGCCAAACACTAATCCCGACAACCGGGACTGAAACCGCTTCGGGAGATGTGACCGCTTTTGCGTCTGGGGAAACTCGCCAAACACTAATCCCGACAACCGGGACTGAAACAATACACCGCTGCAACATTGAAAAACT
The DNA here is from genome assembly GCF_043421595.1 of Leptothoe sp. ISB3NOV94-8A. Classification (NCBI taxonomy): domain Bacteria; kingdom Bacillati; phylum Cyanobacteriota; class Cyanophyceae; order Nodosilineales; family Cymatolegaceae; genus Leptothoe; species Leptothoe sp. ISB3NOV94-8A. Next base: position 368,964 of record NZ_JAXSQW010000002.1, read on the forward strand.
GGATTAACCTCGCCAAACACTAATCCCGACAACCGGGACTGAAACCATATACGGTGTAGTATGCAGGGTTTTAATAAGTTCTCGCCAAACACTAATCCCGACAACCGGGACTGAAACGTAAACCTCTTCGGTATGTTCACCCTCAGGGAGTACTCGCCAAACACTAATCCCGACAACCGGGACTGAAACGTGAACATTGATCACGCCCTTTGGATACACGCGTCGCCTCGCCAAACACTAATCCCGACAACCGGGACTGAAACGCTTGAAGCTGAGGCTCGCAAAACCCTTCAGGCAATTATAGCTCGCCAAACACTAATCCCGACAACCGGGACTGAAACAGTCATCCAGTCAGACCCGCCACCGTTGACCGTATCCTCGCCAAACACTAATCCCGACAACCGGGACTGAAACCTAAACCAGGTCAACGATCAGTTTCGGAATGGAATCTCGCCAAACACTAATCCCGACAATCGGGACTGAAGCCTGCGGAAAACCTGCATAGCACACCTGCCCCTTAGGAACGAGTAAGCCCTGGAGTCTTTTTGTAGGGCGTGAAGCACAGGCAGACAAGAAAAAGCCCAGCACTTGGCCGGGCGTTAGTACTATCTGCGCATAAGTGAGCGGCATGATCGTACTATAGGACATAGACTGCCAATTGGGTAGTCTACGTTACGCAGCTAGAGTCACGGCAAAACAGCTCTAGCTGCTGCAACGCACCTGTTCCCTGGGGGTGAATAGTCGCTCTCAGGGTTTTGTTTAACAGCGCTTGCTCGCCAAACACTAATCCCGACAACTACTTTATCGATAATAAGGCTACTATAGGCGAAACCCTATGGGGTGATCAGGTTTGGTATACCCGATTCATTACTCTAACCTCTACGCTCGAATGATGGTAATTGACCGCTGCCCATTTGACCGTATAGTTTCTGTGGCTAAACGTTCTGCCATGGGGAGTGCCTGAGTACGACGGTCAAAGATCACTAGCCAACCGTGGTCTTGATCTAAGCGGGTCAAATAGTGATCTAACTGTTCCAAACCTTGCTCTAGAGGATCAGCCTTTTTGTCTCGCCATACTTTTAGCTCAATACCCAGGATGACATCGCCATAACATAGGCAAAGATCCATGAGATCGCTACCAATGGCTTATTCGCGATCCAATGTGCCCCCACTGTTTACCACCCGGTGTAAAAATGCCATCAGCACCAGATGGGGAGCAATTTCGTGATACGCCGCACTATTGAGCAACGGTTCACCATGCTGTCGCCAAAAAGCTAAAAATGCATCTAGCAGCGCTTTAGTATCCAGCTGGCCTGCTGCCGTCAGCCAGGTGGGTGCAATCATTGGCAAACTATTTCGTCGATAAAAAGGACTAGCGGCCTTGGAATCGCCTGACTCCAAGCTGTTAAAGCAGCTTCAATGCGTTGCCCCGTTGATGATTCTGGCCAGGATGGCGGCTGACAATCTTTGGGTAAGTGCATGTGGGCATTGCCGCGCTAACTGTTTAGCATGGCTAGCTCGGTCACTCCTGGATCGTCTGAAAAGGGAGCCCCTAGTTCTGCGGAGACGACCAGGGCGGCATACTGCCCTGAGTCGGTTAGTTTTTTAGCCAGGGCAAGCATAGCGGTGGTTTTACCCACTTGCCGGGGGGCATGGAGGACGAAATAGTTGCGCTGAGCGATGAGGCGTTCTAGATTTGGCAGACGGCTACTGGATGTCACGGTGTAGTGAATCTCGGTATCACAGGGACCTGTTGTGTTAAACCAGCGAACCATAGGGTGTTTAGCGAAAAGCTTTTAATAGTCTACTAACGGGGCAAATGCTTCACCAGTGCCCGCAATGTGTAGCGACAAGGCCATCGCAGGGTGCGCCAAACACCGTTATTCGAAGAATACTTTTTGCGGAGTTAATGATTGCTCACAGTTCTTCGGCCTCTGGAGTCAACACCAAACCTCGATAAACCTTCTCAATCGGAAAACTTAGCCCAATGCTCTTTAGCTCAATTACATCCCCTCTCTTGTAATTTAGAATTATCCATTCCCCTGTCTCTTTTTTGTGGTACAAATCCATCTCCATCCGGATGGAACTGACCAACAAATAATCCTGTAAAACAGGGTTGTTACGATATAGCCTAAACTTGCCACCACGATCATAGGCTTCAGTGCTATCAGACAAGACTTCTACAATTAGGCAAGGATAGGTAAAGTACTTGTCTGTACTCCTGTCGCGTTCATCGCAAGTAACGCAGGCATCGGGATACGTGTAATTCTTAGTATCAACAATATTGATCTTAATGTCAGAATTGCCGGTGATGCAGCCCCCACTGTCCACATGAGTATCAAACATAGAGGTAAAGCGGATAGCAATACGACCATGGTTGACCGTACCACCAACCATGGCATACACCTGACCATCAATATATTCATACTTCTCTAGCTGCTTCTCCTCCCAGACCAAGTACTCTTCAGGTGTAAGTTGAGGGAAATTCTCTTTTACAGCAACCATGATTAATTAGAACCTGTTGGCATTATGGTCTTTGTCCTCTTTAGGCCTCGACTCCGCTCAGCCTAACCGGTAATCTCAAAACTCATTCCAAACCTCTCGGCCAAATTGCACGTATCGTGATCCACAATATTTGTATCACTTAGTTCTAGGTTATAAAAATTAATCACATCTGTCTCAAACAAAGGTCCTGCATGCCAGGTGCCCACTTCAAGTTTAATAAAACAATCTCCAGGAATCTTAAACGCTCGAATTTGCTCCGGGTCTGGTGCACTGCCCTCACAGGCAGGAGCCACTGCCATCAGCCACTCTTTTCCCTCCAGCGAACCCAAACACTGTGTACAGGCCAAATGCCGCGTAATCTGATCAAACCGCCTACCTTTACGCTCTAGCTGCATGATGTAAAAACGCGGAATACCCCCGTCCAGTTTTAGTTGGGCCTCCTCAGAGTCATAGGATTTACCATCCCACTGGGGGCGTAGCACCTGCCCAAAGGGCCGAAACAATTCAGCAGTCAAAGGTTGAGCCGTCAGCTGTTGCAAAGTAGTTTCCATGGCGATGTTAGGGGGAGCAATCCCTATATTTTGCTGACTATTTCAAGTTGCAACAAGTCAATTTGACGGTACGTCATCTTCCACTAACGCTTATATATTCAAAGATCGGTCAGGGGCCATAATCCCGCACCAGATTCAAAACCTAGCGCTAATTGATGGCTGTCCACTCAAGGGACAACGTCGATTGTGCCGTTTGCGATCGCACCCAAACCTTACAACACATCAAAAATGCGGCAAGGTACGTCAGAACTTATGCGATTCTGGGGAATGCACTTTTGATATGCTCTCCCAACCCCATGGATAATAAAGCAATGCTAATGATTCCGGGTCCCACACCGGTGCCCGAAAAGGTCCTCCAAGCGATGGGCAAACACCCCATCGGCCACCGCAGCGGTGACTTTAGCAAAATCATCGGCGAAATCAACGAAGGTCTTCAGTGGTTATTCCAAACCAAGAATGAAGTCTTAACCCTATGCGCCAGCGGTACCGGCGTTGTCGAAGCAGGCATTATCAACTTCCTCAGCGCTGGCGATAAAGTCCTGGTAGGTAGTAACGGTAAGTTCGGCGATCGCTGGGCCCAAATTTCTAAAGCCTTTGGCCTGGATGTACAAGTCATTCAAGAAGACTGGGGTGTCCCCTTAAAGCCGGAGGACTTTGGCGCAGCCCTGACCGCCGATACTGACAAGGCGATCAAGGCCGTCATCGTCACCCACAGCGAAACGTCCAGCGGTGTACTCAACCCCGTAGAAGCTATCAATGAGCACGTCAAAGCCCATGGTGAAGCCATCATCATTGTCGATGCTGTGACCAGTCTGGCGTCCTACGATCTGAAGGTGGATGAGCTGGGTCTAGATGTGGTTGCTTCCGGTTCTCAGAAAGGCTTTATGCTCCCCCCTGGCATGGGTTTTGTCTCCGTCAGTGAAAAAGCCTGGGCTGCCTATGGGAATGCTACGCTGCCTAAGTTCTATATGGACCTGGGTAAGTACCGGAAATCCTTTGCCAAAAACAGCACGCCCTTTACCCCACCGGTTAACCTGTACTTTGGCCTCCAGGCCGCTCTGGAAATGATGAAGGCAGAAGGACTGGAAAATATCTTTGCTCGCCACGAACGTCAGAAGCAGGCTTGCCGCGCCGCAATGAAGGCTTTGGGGCTGCCACTGCTGGCTCCCGATGATTACAGCAGCCCCGCAGTCACTTCCGTCATCCCTGGTGACGTTGTCAGTTCTGAGGATATTCGGTCCACTATGCGCAAGCAGTTTGACATTGCTCTAGCAGGCGGTCAGGACCATCTGAAGGGCAAGATCTTCAGAATTGGACACTTGGGGTTTGTGTGCGATCGCGACATCCTCACCACCATCGCGTCCCTAGAAACGACGCTACAAATCCTCGGGTATGAAGGCTTTGCCCCCGGCAGCGGCGTATCGGCGGCAAGCCAGGTATTGCGGTAGAGCAATGGTCTCGGCAAAATGCTAATGCTTTCAGTTGTCCAGGCTCCCTAAATCCCCCTTTCTTGAATGCCCCTTGGGCTATATGTTGGGGGGCTTTGAGTTCCCTAACGATGATAAATCCTAAGGAAATTAAATTGCTGAAGCCCCCATTATTGGGGGGTGGGGGCCTCCAACCAAGTTTGCCTTTTGACAAAACCTCTAAGCCTATTCCCCCGTCAAAAACGTGATCTCAACTTGATCACCTTCTTTTAACCCCAACTCCGCTGCCCGACCCAGGCGTAGCTCAATGACATTGTCCACCAGCAGATTGCCTGGACCATAGGTAGGGCAAGGGTCTGCCCCACAGGGCGGGGCCTCGAAAATGCCCTGCACTTCGCCTCGATATAAAAACACCATATCCAGCCCCACGGGCACATTTTTCATCCAGAACCGGGCAGGTCGTGGTCGACTAAAGGGAAATAACATCCCTCGGTTATCGGGTAGAGCCTCGCGAAACATCAGACCTAGCTGTTGCTGGCGCGGGGTTGCAGCCACCTCTAAGTCAAAGGTTTCACCGACAATGGTCGCTTGAGCGGTAATGGGAAGCACTTGGCCAGGTCCAGTGAGTACGATGGAATCAGAGGCAGCGTCTGTCACAGAAGTGCCAGAGGAAGCTGTAGGTTCTGTGCTACTACAGGCCAGCAGCAGACAACATAGAGCGGGTAACAGAAAATATTGCTGCTTATGCCAATCGGCCACGCTTGTCTTCCTCTAATGAACATCACAATTTTTGTGGGCTACGTTGCTGTGTCCCTTGGGCTCCCGGTTACCTCAGGGCACCCACAAGAGTATGCCCCTACCAGATTTGTCCACCCTACGTTTCACGTAATACGTATCCAACGCCGCGAACGGTTTGGATTAAGCGCTTTTCGCCTTCTCCATCGATTTTTAAGCGCAAATAGCGAATATACACTTCAATCACGTTGGATTCACCCATGAAGTTGTAGCCCCACACGTTTTCTAGGATCTGTTCGCGGGTCAAGACTTCGCGGGGGTGCTCCATTAAATATTTGAGCAGCTCAAATTCTTTCATGGTCAGGTCAATGACCCGGCTGCTGCGCATGGCCTGACGGTTGGTGATGTTGAGGGTGAGCTCACCAAACACTAGCTGTTCAACGCCGTACTCACTGGGCTGTAAATACGCGCTGACCAAGGCTAGAAATTCATCGCTGCGGTAGGGTTTGAGAAAATAATCGTCGGCCCCAGACTCAATACAGGCCACCCGGTCGTCCAGGTTGTCGCGAGCCATCAGTAGCAGCATGGGGGTACGATCACCTTGCGATCGCAACTGCTGACACAGATCTAATCCCGACTCTCCCGCCAACATCCGATTGACCACAATCAGCGCCGGGTGACGAGTTTGAACTTCCTTAATGCCTGAATCTATCGTGGTCGCGACCAACGGAATGTAACCGGACTCACGCAGATCGTTACTGACATCCTGGGCCAATTCTTCATTGGCCTCCACTAGTAAAACACAGGGGGCCGCATCAGATGCACCCATAGGATCAACCTCCCGCTTTGTATACGCGCATCGCAAACTGTAACTTTAAATTCGCGGATTATTACTACGCAAATACTAGCGCGTGCTCATCCAAACACCATAAGTTAAAGAATGTATACAAAAGAGCGAAGGATTTTATGGCCGTCGGAGTCTGGGTATTATGACTAGATGATGCAGACCCATGTGAGCGGCATTGGTCTTTTCGCTGACGGCAGCATATTAGCTACCAAACCTTAGGCCGCTTCAGCCAACTATATAAATCGCATGAGCGACTATTGTAAAGGGGGTCAGTATACCCCTAAGCAACGCACCGGCAACGACGCTTGCCCATTTAACTTTTTTACTGGGATTTTGTCGCTCGCCATCGAGACGTACTACAAAAACAGGGTCGGATGAACTTTATTCTCAAGAACCTGGATAAAATGTCCGCCGAAGAATATGCAGCGATACAAGAGAATGTTCACCAATGGCATCAACAGCAAATCCCTTAGTAACACTTCATAATTACTAGATATTATGTCTGGTTACTTTAGGCAACCATAAAGAATGCTCAGAATAACGGACATGAGGGTTCACAGGAGATCATTTTCTCCTATGATTGAGAACAAGCGTAAAAAGCTTAGTAAGCTATCTGAGCTCGGACTCAGGGTGTACATACCAACAAGCAGCTCTTATGAGCAGGACACAAACCATTTAGGGTGCATCTCTTTTATTCCCTGCTCTTGCTTGTAGAGCACGAGTTTGTTGCTAGCTGAGCACAATAGTGTCGTTTAACTAGGCCCAGAGTTGTTGGCTGAGCCCAGGATTAAGCTTACATGGCATGTTTACGATAGTTGTCTATTAAACATTCTGAGCGGACCAGGCGGCAATTGCCAACTCTAGCGCCTCAACAACAACTGTGTTCATAGACTGTTCCTTATCATAGGCTAGTTGCTTGATTGCCTTCTTTACCCGAGGGGGTACATAAATTGTCATTTGTTCAGTTGGCATGGTTCGTTCTGGCTATATGACCTATACATTGAGTTTAGGACACTCAATTGGGCAACAGTACGGGCAAATGGCCGATATTAGTCGTCACAAAGGCGCAACTAGTCCTGTTGTCAAAAAAATGTTCAGATCGCGAGCTTAGCTTTCAATAACGCATACAATACCCGTGAGAGATCTCGACGCTGAACAATGCGCCGATCCCTTGGCGTACCGGCAAAGGCGGCTTCATGGTGCTTAGGCATTGCTTTTTTGACTAAGAAGCCCAGCTGTTGACGAGTCATGGCCTGGTCTGGAGCAAACCGCCCCCGCCCCACACCCGCCACCATATTTTTGGCCTTAAGGGTTTCAATATTGCTATAGGCCCAGTGCTGGCCAGGCTGCACATCCCTGAAAGATGGCTGAGTTGGAGTGATTTTTTCTAGCCCTAAGAGACTAACTAAGGCTGTACAAACAACTGCACGGCTAACGCTGGCATAGGGGCGAAAATGCAGGTTTTTCTCATTCTCGCTATTGACGATTCCCGCCGCTGCCATTACCTGAATGGCTTCAAAATCTTGGTCCGTATGGGCTACATCATCAAACCATACAATGGGAATACCATTGCGGGTCAAAAAGCCCTGTAGCTTGCGTAATAAGGACTCATTCCGAACAATCTCACGGGGTTGTTTTCCAGTCCACACACTAAAGGCTGCCAAAAAGCCACCGGCCTCACCAATTGCCCATTCCACCGGGTGCATCCGATAGGCGGCATTGGTAATGTGGGTGGTGCCAATACTTTTAGCTGATAAAACTAAGCCATCTGTATTGATAGGAACCAGTGCCCCCGCTGGTAAAGTGAAGGGTAAGGCAATGACATCTTTCCCGGTAGGGCTCACATGACCATCCACCAGATTGCCATGGAGGTCTAAGTAGTGATATTGACCAATGCCCAGTGTATCGTTAAAAGTACGGGCACGTGCCTGATTCGGAAAAAAGCTAGCAGCCACGTCTTCATGGCGAATGGTGGTCATAGCAATGCCTCGACGGGCCTCTCGAATGTAGGGTTCCAGGGCAATGCCATCCTTGGTCCAGGTGAGATCTCCTCGGGGTTTGAGATCAGGTGAGCCATTGGTTTGCAAGTAGTGAATATAGGCCTGCGCTCGGGTACGTGCCCGGGCAATCTGTTGTTGTCGCTCTGAGCGATCAAGCCCCACCAGGTAGCCAGTGCGATAGTCATTACCACAGCATTGACCCCGCTCCGGGTGGCTCGATGTTCCCCAATTAATCACGGCCACATCGCCAGGGGAGATTGTTTTTTTGTACAGAGAACGTCGTAACAAGCGACGATAGCGAAAAATACCAAATGCATTAAAGAAATCGCGTTTTTTCCAAACTGTGTTTTTGCGAACCCAAAAGTCTCCAGTAAATTCTTGCAGGTTGAGCCATGGTACCCGTCCGTATTCTGTTGGCATACCAATGGGCACCCCTTTTCCAGGCTGCGTACGTTCCACTAACACATCAAAGGTAAATGACTGTTGGCACTGGGGTCGGGCGTCCTCTGGCAAAATTGCTTCGTCTGTTTCGCTGCGGGCCTCTTGTCCCACCCGTGAGGGTACATCGCCCACCTCTAGCAGATCGCCTAAATCAGTGGCTTCTACCACGACCTTGGCATACACCGTAAACCCATGCTTGGTTTTGGTGTCTTGACACATCACCCCGGTCACACGGCGCACACTCGTCTCGTTACTGGCCGCTGCCAGCACTAATGAAGTGGGCTCAGCATAGGGAATTAGGGTGAGCTTGCCGGACTTTAGATAGGGCAATAGCTTTTCATTTAAGGCCGTTGACGCCGCCACTGGGGTAGTCGAGAGGGGGCATACCCACGAGCCGCCTGGATCCTCTACAATCTGACCGGCCACAGGCTGTAACTGTCGCTGTCGTCGACGGAACAGGCGTTGGCTTTTGGAAATGGCAAATTCTTCTCCATTCAGCGTGGTCAGATCGGCCTTGTGGCGCAGTAGGTCCCCATCGTCAGATGCGGGCAATGCCTGGGCGGTAAACTGGCCCCCCACCATTCGCTGGGGCTGCACCAAACACACATCTAATTTGAGCTTAAGGGCGGTCAAAGCAGCCATATAGGCAGCTGTTGAACCCCCAATCACCGCAATTGAACACTCATAACTGGCCCCATCCCAGGGGCGGGTTAAGGCATCATCGCTAAGCAGACCGTTTTTCTGATGCACCATAAATGTCTCACTCCTAGACCATTCCATCATGGATCAAGGTGGCAAAACTGGGCCAAATTTATCCGTAGTTTTTCATAAATCACCTGCTAACTAGGGACGTCAACACCCCAGACCATGGGCATGCCAACAGATGAATTGTTGAGGACAGCTAACATGCAGTACCCTCAGATCATTAAATCATCACCATCAGAACCATGTCTAAGAAGCCTCCTGTCATTGACATTGACCCGGCAACGCTGTTGTTTATTGGCTTTCTGTTGATATTGCTGCCCTTAATTTTTACGGGGTTTCTTGCCCAGTGAGGGCCTGATCTAAGGCGTGGTTGAACGCCGATCTCAGCTTATGGATAACATAGAGATCCTCACGGTCTAAGCGGGCAATACCATGCATGACATAGCTTTGATAGCGTTCTGGTAAACTCACCCGTTTCATTAGTTGCTGTAACAGTTGTTTAAGGCTGGCATATTCTGCAGCAGGCATCGGCTCACTATTCAGCCGTTGATCCGTAATCTGTACCTGGGTCTGCTCAGCTGACAGCACAAAGCTATACACCATTACGGCCTGGGCGAGATTCAAGGACGGCTGTAGCTGATGCTGGGGAATGGTTGTTAGCAGATCACAGGCTTCAATATCGGCAGACTTCAGTCCGGAGCGCTCCCCACCAAAAACAATGGCCACTCGATGCAGCCATTCTCCCTTTGCTTGCAGATGGGTGGGGAGGTCTCGCACGGAGGTGTAGTGGTGTTTTTCGTAGCGGTGGCGGGCGGTGGTGGCACAGGCAAAGTCACAATCTGCGATCGCATCCCCCAGATTTTCATATACCTGAGCGGTTTTGAGCACATGCTGAGAGCCGTGGGCCAGGGCAAAGGCCTTTTCCCCCAGGTAATCGGCCTGGGGTCGTACTAAACGTAAAGCGTTGTAGCCCATGGTATGCATCGCACGGGCTGCTGCGCCAATATTTTCCGGTTCTTCGGGGTCGACAAGGACAAAGATGATTTCCATGGGAATTTATTATACGGGGCGAGGGCATCGCCCAATGTCGGGGCATTCCATGGAACGCCCCGACATTGGGGCCGATTGGATTATTTTGCCTCACCCAAATAGCTCTCGGCTTGGAGGTCAAACATTTCAGCATAGCGCCCTTGTTGGGCCATGAGCTGGTCGTGGGTGCCCACTTCGATGATTTGCCCCTGCTCTAACACAACAATGCGGTCAGCCATGCGCACGGTGGAAAACCGATGGCTGACCAGGAAGGTCATTTTGCCCTGGGTCAGCTGCCGAAAACGCTGGAAAAGATCATGCTCTGCGATCGCATCCACCGCCGCTGTCGGTTCATCTAAAATCAAAATTTGGGCATCACTCATAAATGCCCGCGCCAGACCAATTTTTTGCCACTGCCCCCCGGAAAGATCCACACCCCCTGAAAACATTTTGCCAAGAATAGTGTGATAGCCCTCTTCTAGCCGCTCAATCACCTCGGTGGCACCAGCTCCCTGGGCGGCTTGAGCCACTAAATCAATATTCTGTCGCTGGGGCAAGTTACCAAATCCAATATTGTCTTGTACATTCAAGGCATAGCGTGCAAAGTCTTGAAACATAATGCCAATTTGACTACGCAGTTCGCTGAGAGAAAATTTTTGCAACGGAATATTATCGATGATAATTTGCCCTTGCTCAATGTCGTAAAGACGGGTCAGCAGTTTTAATAAGGTTGTCTTCCCAGAGCCATTCAGCCCCACCAGTGCAATACACTCCCCTGGGGCAACCGTCAGATTAATCCCCTGTAATGTGGGCTGTTCTGCCCCTGGGTAGGTAAAGTACACATCCTGAAACCGCAACCCCTGTTCCATGGGTTTGGGAAAGGGGTTAGGGTGACGAGGACTGACCACCTGGGGAGAGATATCCAACAGCTCAAAATACTGTGACACGTAGAGATTGTATTCATAGAGGGTGGCAAGACTCAGGAGAGTGGACTCAATTAATCCCTGGGCCTGTTGAAATGCACCTGTGTATAGCGTGAGATCGCCCAGGGTCACCATCCCCTGTAGCGTTTGCCATAGCACTAAACCATAGGCTCCATAAAATCCAATAGCGCCCAGCAGTTCAGTGCTCAACTGGGCTAGCGACTGCTGCCGCGCCAACCGCCGTGACTCTTGATTAAATTCATGACGAATCGTGCGGTACTGCTCCACCATATGTTGTCCCAGGTTAAACAGCCGCACTTCTTTGACATACTGAGGAGCCGTGAGAATCTCGTAAAAGTAGTCTGACAGACGACGAGACGGTGTTTGGCGACGATTCATCCAAAATCGCCGATAGGAGTAACGAATACCCACCCAGAAAGTCGGCAACACACTGAGTAACAACAGGCCCATCACACCAGAGCTAAACCGCAATAGTAATGCCAGCAGTCCCACCAACCGGGTAATGGAACCTAACAGCCGAGATAGTAGCTCCACGACCCGCAACGGATAGTTACTGCCACTTTGCTGCGCCCGATTTAGCACATCATGGAACTCAGGTGATTCATAATGGGCCAGGTCCAGGCGCATCGCCTGCTGTAACAGTTGCACATTGGCATGGAGCAAAAACTGATCGCTCAGCACTCGGCTCACATAGCTATTGAGTTTATTCAGCACTTCTTGCAACAGCAACAGACTAAATCCTGCTATCACCAGGAACAACAGATAAGATGTAAAACCAGACGTATCACTGGCCAGAATCGACACCACTTGATCAACAATCAGCTTACTCACATAAAGCTGGGCCGTTGGTATTAACGCATTGACCAGAGTGATGCTAATACTGAGCATCAGCCAACCTGGAGACGCCGACCATACTAGCCGCACGAGCCGGGGGGTATTCCCCAGCAAGCTCAGGAAGTTTTGATAAGAGCGTCGCAGTCGAGATAGAAAATTGTAAAAAGTAGAATGCACGGATAGCAAGAAGACGGTTTGAGTTTTAAAGGCTCAGTGTTGAGTCATCATTATCTACTTTTTATCTACTTTGCTCACACCCGTTAAACCATCATCAACTCAAAATTCACAACTCTCCAACCTAAGCCTTCACCAATCCCAGCTTGATCGCCTTGACAATTGCCTGGGTTCGGCTACGCACTTTAAGCTTCTCAAAAATGGCCGTCAGATGGGCTTTCACTGTTGCAACAGTGATATATAACTGTTTTGCAATCGTCTCATTCGAGGCCCCTTGCACCAGCCAATGCAGCACATCCTGTTCTCGCTCTGTTAAGTGAATATCTTCAGACACTTGAGGCAGAGGGCTGGAAGTGGCATGAAATAACCGAAAAAAACCACTGGCTAACGCCGGATCAAGATACACTTCATCCTGCAGTACTGTTCGTATGGCTTCATAGAGCTGGCTGCCTAGCTTATCCTTGGCGACGTAGCCCTTGGCTCCAGCCTGCATAGCTTGAAAGATCCATTTATCTTCTCGATGGGCCGACAGACTCAGTACGCGCGTATCTGCCCCCAAGGTTTTCAGCTGCCGTAATACCTCAATGCCAGTCCCCTGGTCTAACTCCATATCTAGCAGCGTGATGACAGGATTATGGGCCTCAACCATCTCAATAGCTTGCGCCACCGATGCAGCTTCTGCCACGACCTCAAACTTAGCAGGCCCATCGACATAAAACCCCAGCAAGGTACGCAAACCTTGCCTAAAGTCAACATTGTCATCAACTAATAAAACAGAAACAGCATCAGTCATTGAGAATGTACCTAATACTGAAAAACATATGAAGTGAGCCTTCAAAAAACAAGTAAGTTATGGGCGTGGCAGAAAAATCGAAAATTGAGCCCCTCCCTGGGGGAGAGTTTCAGCCCCAATACTACCCTGATGGTCCAAAATAATTTTCTTTGCGATCGCCAGTCCCAACCCAGTCCCCCCAGATCGTTGTGAGTAAAACGGTCTAAACAGCTCAGAGATATCCACATCTTCCAGACCAGGCCCCTGATCGCTGACAGTCACCAACACCGCCTCGTCAGCGATTTGCCAATCAACGGTAATAGTCCCGCCCGTATTACTAAAGTGCACGGCATTGTCAAGCAAGTTTTGCAAAACTTGTTCAAACTGCCAACCATCAACAACAACAGAAATAGATTGCCCAGGGCACGCTATATTCAACTGCTTTTGCTCAATCTGCGGTTGCAATAAGGAGAGTGCATTTTTCAACAAGGTGAGTAAGTCATGGTCCCGTTTTTTCAGACACGCTTGTTTACCACAGTTGAGTAAGTCTACTAAATGGGCTAAAAGCGTCTCAGACGTTCGACGAATACAGTCCGCCTGAGCCTTTTGAGTTTCGTTTTCAGCACCCAAAGCAAGGGTCTCTGCATAGAGTTGAATCAAAGAGAGGGGATTACGCAATTGATGGTCAGCCTGTTGCAATGTCTGCTCTAATAGCTGAATCTTTTCCTGCTGACGCAGGTTCTCTTGATACAAAATGAGATATTGCTGGAGTAGCTGCGCGTACTCCTTAATTAAGGTCTGCTGTGGATGGGAAATATGCTTTTCGGTCCACAACAGTAGATACTCACATTGAGTTTCTGTTTGACGCAAACCACACACATAGGCACAGGAATCACTTGAATTGAGTGATAGGGGCATCAGCTCTAAAAACGGCAAATTCTTAGTAATCCAGCGCTCTGGCTCAAGATACGATGTAATTTCGTTGTTTATCACATGATGGCGACGATAAGACATCATATCGCGCCTATTTTCAAGCTGATCCCAACGAACTAGCCAAACGTCTAAAGCTGATAACTTCTCGCTTAGGCGGTCAATTTGCGCTTGGCACAGCTGGCGAATGTCAGCAGATGCCAATTTTGACTGGTGGCTCGCTATTGAAGGAGGCGATGTATACATCCTGAATCCACTCCTACTTCACCTGGGAACTGTGGTGTTTATGCTGATCATGAATACCTGTGTCCTTATCTAGAATCAACATTTTTTTGTCAATATGCAAGCGTCTAAAGGAAATTTGGGTGTAAACACGCAGTCTTTCAAATTCATAAAAACATCCCCTCTCTCGCCCTTGAAATTCCTGATGGGTTGCCTTGTTTTTAACGTTTAACCTCCTTCGATTTTCAGGCTGAGATGCACTACGCAGCAGACTAGGCGTTATGGCTATTAGACCTTTGACCAATTGGCCCCAGGGCTGTCAAGACTTACGCTAATAACAAGCGCATTTCGTTGACATGTTCGCTATCGTAGACTCGCCATCTTTGCGTGAAGGGGCGAGTCTTTTTATTGCAATAGTGTCTTGCCACCTCTATTGCGGTAAATACGGTTGGTTTAAAAGAAATATGCATCCCACCACGCGCCTACGTAGGGAACTTGCCTAGTACATTTGGCTGATTTTAACTACGCCAAATGTATGAGATGAGAGAAGTCAGGTAAAGCTACCCATCGCAACCTAGACTTTCCCGTGTTGACACACCTGTAACTGGGTTCATCCCGTCAGCTCGTTCGCACAGGTACTTCACCTGGAATCGGTCCAGAATCGTATAGGAAAAGTCTGCCCCCGTAATCGTTGCGTCAGCAAATGTACTGCTGGTCATCAGGGCGTCAGTAACAACGGCATTGGTTAAATCAGACCCCGTAAACTCTACCCGGTCGGCAAAGGTTTCTGACAGGTTAGCGCCGGTTAGGTCAGTACGGATAAATTTTGCCTTGGTCAAAATGGTGGCACTGAGGTCTGCACCTCGAAAATTAGCGTCTCGCACCTCCGCTGCCGCTAAGGATGTACCCGCTAAATTGGCATTTTCGAAATTGCGCCCGGTGAGGTCGGTCAGGGTGTAGTTGACGACGCCAGGTTCTGCGATCGCAACCGATGGCAACGTCGTTAGTAGCAGTGAAATCGCAACGAGCATTCCGACTAGTTTGAGACTCAGCCACTGCCATCTAATCATCTGCAAGTACTCCCTGTCTGCGCCAAGTCTAATCATAGGCGAATTTAGGAGACCGCAGGTGGCCCACACCGACATTCAGCTAGCCTGCTTTTTCGACCGCAGGTGGCCCACACCGACATTCAGCTAGCCTGCTTTTTCGACCGCAGGTGGCTCAAACCGACATTCAGCTAGCCTGCTTTTTCGACCGCATTAACCATTCCCTCTTGCCATGAATTTGCCACCCCATAATGTTCCGTAGCTAGCGGATCAACCGCTGGCGGCAATGCAGTCTCTTGGGACCGAGCCAATATGTCCGGTTGACCAGGCAGCTTTAAGCTACCCTGCTGTAGATCGCCCCAAAGCATTTCTGACACTTGCTGAGCATCTCGGTTGAGGGTATCGGTGATCGCATCAATTTCCGTCAGGATCTGGGTAATCGTTTGGGCCGCAGTTGCCATCGCTTGCGAGTTGGCAATAGTTGCCTGTCTAGATTGGGTCAGATTGCTCGTCTGATGATGTAGCTTTTCTAAGGAGTGACGCTGGCGATCGTACGCCTTAAGATTGGCCACATCCGCAATCAGTTGAGCGATCAAGGCTTGAAACTGGGATTTGTCTGCCGACTGAGCTGACTGATTGACAGAGCCTGTCAGCGCCATAATCCGTTGATCTAGGATGTCAAATATCTGGTTTGCTTCCGATTCTGACGGCATACTCTCCAGATATCCCCCCAGGGTTTGAGCCAGGCTAAATAGGGCATCTAATCGTCTGTCTATAGACTGATACTGATTAGATTGCTCATCCAACTGCTGCTGCACCTTTTGAATCAACGCCTGTTGCTCACGCGCTTCTTCATCCACCTGCGCTGTGAACGCTAAAAATTTCTCAGTCAGTTGATCAGCATGAAAGTAGCTTTGGGTAATGGTTTCTTCATGACGACGAATCGTCTCCTGGTGCATGTTGAGCTGGTTGAGAATGTTAAAGAAGGAAACCGATAGCTGCTCTAGCTCGTCTTTCTGAGCGATCGCAACTTCCTCCAGCAAATTTCCATGGGTACCCACAAACTGTTTGCCTTGCAGCAGGATGGGTTTGATCCGCTGGTTTAACTTTCTAATGGCCAGATAGACCACCACTGCCAGCAATAACACCATTAACCCAGTCGTCACAGCTGCAATGCGTAGAATCCGACCATAGATCGCTTTATAAGGCACAAAACCAAACAGTAACCAGTCCTGGCCAGGCACCGTAGCGTAGGCCCAGTAGCCAGAAGCGGTCTTCAAAAAGCCCGGTGCCTCTGTGTCAATCTGCGGCCAAATAGCCTCCAGCCCAGGAATAGTTTGGTAGGTTTGGGCTTCAGCCGTTGGGTTGGTGGGATCGGCAATCACCTGGCCTGACTGGGTAAGTAGCAAGAAATATCCGGCTTGTTGAAAGACCACATCATCTAGCAAATTCCCTAAATAGGCGCTGTCAATCTCCACCAGGCTAGTGCCCAACCAACGACCTTCAGAATTGAACAGAGGATAGTAGTAAGTCAGTAACCGATTTTGGTCCCCTTGATAAGGCTCCGTCCACACACTGGTCTGGGGTTCAAAATAATCGCGGTAGCGATCAGTGTCAGGGTAGAACTCGCCAACGTCATCGGCAAAGTCTTCGTAGCGGATAGCGTCTGGATCAAACGATGTCGACTCCGCAGACTTAATCGCTGAATAGTAGGGGAATAACCAGGGCTGCTCCTCCAGGATGCCATTTTTGCTCTGCCCTAGCCCCAAGCCAACCACAAACTCTGGGCGACGCTGAAACAGCTGCAGCACCAACTCGCGATAGGTATCAGGAAACTGTGCCCCTCTCTCATGCAGCGTAGTGGCGCTGACACCCAAACTATAGGCCAGCGTTTCAGCTGAATCTGTAACTGATGCGATCGCATTGACCTTACTATCAATACTGCTACGCACCTGGTCTTCTGCCTGACGTCTTAACATTTCACTAAAGAGAAATGCCATGCCCCCCATGCCAGCAAGGGCACCCAGCATGATCATCCAAAACAGACGACCACCAAACGAATTTAGTTTGAACCATCCTTTAGCCTTATCCACTAAAGTCGGCTGATAACTTTGGGGTGTACGTGGGAGTTCTTTAAACGGTGAAATTGACTGCTTAGACGTTGGCAATTTAAAGGAACACATATGCGTTGAATAACAAGTTCTATATAGATGAGGCTATAGAGCAGATCCAAGCCACAGAGCAAACCCTTGGCCATTCCCCATAGTAGTTCATAACTCTTGTAGATTGAGGTTCACTAGATCACCATATGTGTTAGAGAATGAGCGACTTCATCATATAAATAAATAAACCCGACAAAATACATTTAAATCAACAACTATATTCTGTCGGGGAACATGATGACTGCGATCGCCTTTGGGGCTTAATTTACACCTTCTACCCGTTTCAACAATGTTGTTGAGATCTGCTCAATATCTGACAACATGGGGGCAATCGACTGCAAGGAATCCACCACAGCACGAGACTCTGATATCGCCACCCCACTGGCCTGGGTAATATGTCCCATTTGTTTTTGTAGGTTATCTATAGACGGCCAGCGGCGTTCCAATGCTTTGAGCGTAACAATATTCTTCGTCAGTTGCTCTATCAGCGTATGTAACTGTTCGGACTGCTGTTCACTAGCCCCATGGCCCAGGACACGGGTCAAAGCACCAACCTGTTGTTCTACCAATGCTAATGTTTCTGTTGAATGGGTTGGTATCCGACGCAGTTCACTATTTAGTGCACGCCCCATGGTGTTAATGGCATCTACTTGAATATCAATTGTTTGGGAACTCTTAGCAATATCGGCCATCAGTTGTTGCAAATCACGCATCAGTATCTGTTGTTCACCCGCCAACCGATTCAAGAGGGCTGTGAATTCTGTAAACTGCGCAGAAACTTGAGTAGATCGGGACGTCTCTGTTTCAAGTTTGAGCGCATGGCGACGGATTGTTTCTTCATTTAAATTGAGCTGCTCTAGCATATTGAAAAAAGCGAGGGACAGCTGATTTAGATCATCTTGCCCGTCCCATTGAGCCAACAATGTAGCATCGGTCTTAGCCAGTTGATTGCACTGATTCAGAACGGGTCTGAGGCGACGGTTGAGGCTGCGAACTGCCAAGAAAATTGCTGTTGACAGCAGGGCCACCATGATAACTGTCGCTGCCAGGGTAATCAGAGCAATACGGTTAAATACGGCTGAGTAAGGGACATACCCCAACACTAACCAATCGTGCTCAGGAACAACCGCATACGCCCAGTATCCAGTTTCTCCTTCTAAGAAACCGGTCTCATTGAGGCTCATCTGCGGCCAGATAGCCGTTAACTCAGGAATATCCTGATAGGTTTTTAGATTGTTCTCAGGATTGGCCGGGTCGGCAACGATATTCCCCTCACGGGTCACCAATATAAAATGTCCCTGCTGACGAAAAACAGGCTGATTGAGAAGATTGCTTAAATACTGTCCGTCAATGTCCACCAGGGTTGTACCCAACCAGCGGCCATTACTGGCAAATAGGGGCACATAGTAGGTCAATAACTGGTTGGCAGCGTTTTCATAGGGTTCTGTCCAGACAGTCGTCTGGGGAACAAAGTAGTCTCGATACCGTTGGCTATTCGGATAAAACTCGCCCTCACCGTCGGCAAAGTCTTCATAGCGAATAGTTTGATTAACCGCAGGCTCGTTTTCTGAAGCATCCACCCAATAGTAGGGAAATAACCAGGACTGATCCACAATCAGTCCATTTTCTCGCTGCCCTAACCCAAGACCCACGATAAACTCTGGACGGCGCTCAAAGAGCTGTAGCGTCAGTTCCCGATAGGTATCTGCATACTGTGCCTGCCGCTCATGGAGCGTAGTCGCACTAATGCCCAGGCTATTGGCCAACGTTTCAGCGGCTGCGGTCACCGACGCGATCGCATTCACTTTACCATCCAGGGTACTCCGCACCTGATCCTCAGCCTGATACTTAATCATCTCACTAAAGAGAAATGCCATGCCGCCGATACCCGTTAGGGCACCTACCATAATCATCCAAAACAGACGACCACCAAACGAATTTAATTGCAGCCATCCCATCAACGTTTGATTTAGGCTCTGCTGCTGTTTTGTTTGAATAGATATCTCGGAAGCAGCAGACGATCCAGCCTGTGTAGCACTCGATAATTCAGAAGGCATAATAATATAGGAAAATACAGGGAAAAAATCAGTAGGATTTAGTTCAAGAACTTCAGTCCAAGAACTTCGTTGTTAAAACTGTTTGGATGCAACGCTTCTCTATAAAGGCCTATGGGGGGCTTATCGGCCAAAAAGAGACAAAAACAACCATTTTCGCAGATTACTCACTCTGCAAACCAGCAAAAATAACACTTATGGTTATTACCTACTGGCACCATTGTTGATGGCAATCCGTTTATTTGTGAACGGCTTTGTAACAACTTCACCAGATAAATACTTGAGCTTCAAATAATTATTCAAAGTAAACCAGAAACTTTAAGAGAAACATCCGTAGTATAGAGATCCCCTAAAAATCTCATTGATATTCATCTATGGAACATTTTGTTATCATTGAGTGTCACTGAAACTATGCCAACGTGTAAGCCCTCCCCTTAAAGCTTCCATGAAGCCCACTTCCCCCTATCAACCTTTTCTCCTACGCCTTTTACACGGCCTCACTGGGGCATTTCTAGTGTTGTCAATCCTGACTGCTTTTTGGACCTATAACACGTACGATGGTCGTTGGGGCACGATTCCACTGCCAGCCTATAAAGCGATTGAAGGGATCCATGGCACCTTCGGACTTTATACACTCTTGATCTTTCCAGCATTTGTTTTCTACGCGTTTAACCGTGGAAAACATCGCCTGGTACAGCCCGAGGCATTAACAACGTTGACTCAGAAAATTGGTCAGCCTATTTGGTGGGTTAACCTCAGTCGCTTTGTCAATACGCTGACCCTGATAGCTCTCACATTTGCCCTATTTAGCGGCAAAATGATGGATGAAAAATGGCTGCCGAACGGAGAGCTGAAGCATTTTTGGTATTACGGTCATTTGGTATCGTGGGTCGTCATGGTGGTTGCGATCGCCATTCATCTTCTGATGAATGCAAAAGTTGGTGGCACGCCCTTGTTACTCTCCATGATGACGTGGAAATTTCGCCCCCAAGATAGTCCTCGACTTTGGAAAAATCACATCATCGCCTGGTGGAAAAATTTTCAACTTGATACCTGGCCAAATTGGAGGCATATACTCACCCATCGCCCCAAACTAGAACTCGCCATTTGGATCAGCCTCATTGCCGCTTGGCTAATTTCCATAGCTAAAGAACTTGTGTAGGTGGCAGGTGGATTTAGAGGCAACAGGCTACACCACTATTCCCTGTGCTCCACTCCCCACTCCCCAAAAAATCCCCATGCCCATGCACAGATTTAATCTCTATCACACCTGATCTTTAAAGGTGCCCACGTAAAATGACCACAAAGGGATATACCCTAGATCTGGCTCTATTGCCGAGTAGATAGTCCCTATGGTTGGTTAGACCATAGTTGCCTACTGCTGAGCGTAGTGTAGGTCACATCCTTACCCAAGGGTCTAGTGACCCCATTAACTCAATAGATGTATTGTTAGGAGCAAAATTGTGGAACGCACTTTCATCATGATCAAGCCTGACGGTGTTCAACGTGGTTTGGTCGGCGACATCATCAGCCGCTTTGAAACTAAGGGATTTACCCTAGTAGGCATGAAGTTCATGGCCGTTTCCCGTGAACTGGCAGAAAAGCACTACGGCGTTCATAAAGAGCGTCCCTTTTTTGGCAGCCTGGTGGAATTTATCACCTCTAGCCCCGTAGTTGCTATGGTTTGGGAAGGTGAAGGTGTCGTTGGTTCTGCCCGCACCCTGATCGGTGCCACCAATCCCATTAGTTCTGCCCCTGGAACTATCCGTGGCGACTACGGCGTTACCATTGGCCGCAATATTATCCATGGTTCCGACGCCATCGAAACAGCTCAGACTGAGATCGCCCTATGGTTCTCCGACGAAGAGCTAGCCAATTGGGAATCCTGCGCTAAGAGCTGGATTTACGAGTAAATTATCTCAAAATCCCTCTCCCTAGGGAGAGGGATTTTGGGTGAGGGCTAACCCTACAAGCAAAGAAACCGTTTCTAGCGACCTCTTGACAAGCCTCACATCCGCCCAAACTGTACCCGCAGGTTATCGCGAGGGTGCGGCGTTGGCACCACCACCATGGATAAATCTTGATCAGGCAATAATTCCCAGCCATAGCCCCGCAGCAAATGCACCGCAAATAGCTTCATCTCCAAGCGGGCAAACTCCTTCCCAAGGCATTCACGAATCCCACCGCCAAACGGCACATAGCTGTACTTATTAGGCTGTTCCCCTTTAGCAAAGCGCTCCGGTCGAAAATCATCAGGAGCCTCATAATCTGTAGGATTCAGGTGCGTTTGATTAATTTCATAGAGCACCGTCCAACCTTTAGGAATTTGGTAACCATTAAACTCACAGGTTTTTAGCACCTTACGAAAACCACCGCCCACAGGAGGAATCAGCCGCAATACTTCCTGTAGTACCTGCTCTAGATAGGGCATTTGCTTTAAGACATCTAAGGTGATGGGCTGCTGAGGATCAAATGTCTGTTGCTCATCCCTTAATGCCGCCAAGACCTGAGGATGCTGCGCCACCAATAGGCAAAAAGAGGCAACAGCCGATGTCAGCGTTTCGTGGCCTGCAAATAAGAGCAGTAATACCTGGTCCTTAAGTTCATCTATGCTCAGGCTATGACCATCGTCATCTTTTGCTTGAACCAATAAGCTCAAAGCATCATTGCCCAAATGTTGGCTTTGTTGTCGTTTACGAATAATTTCTTCTAACAGTAGAAGTAATTGGGTACGAGCTTTTTTGGCTTTACCAAACCGAGTCCAGGGCAGTGTCAAAGGAATCGAAAATAAACCTGCACACCAGGTTTCAAATAAATGTCCTAGATCAGTTTGTGCCCCCTGATCTAAACCCACTAAAAGCTTACAGGCCACATCAAAGGTATAGTTACGCAGTTCTGGGTACCAGATCAGCGTAGTTGACTCCGCCCATTTTTCTGTATAGGCGTGAGTAATCGACTGGACCGTATCAATATAGCCAGACAGGGCTCTGGGCATAAACGCCTGGGCTAGTAGTTTGCGTCGATTTTGATGCTCGCCCCCCGTTTGCAATGCCAGGGATAGATTTCCTAATAACGCTTTTGTACTCGGCGGCCAGCTCACTACAAAATAGTTGTTCTCATTGGTTAGAATAAACTGATTGGCATCTGCTCCTTGAACAAATAATGTAGGGCTGCCTAACAGACGGGTTTTAAAGATCGGTCCATACTTTTTATGTTGTTTTTTACCATAGTTTGGATCGCGAAAAAAGCTTAACGTATCGCCAATTAGAGGCAGGCCAAAATCACCAGGGGGCAAGGGTAGGTTAGAAATAGTCTGACTCATGAAAAAGACATTTATTAAGATGCGTCTTCACTGTAACAAGTAAACTCCAGGTAAGCAGCAGATACAGGCCTTGACGCTCCCTTCGCTGTGATGATGCTCGATTGAGATGGGTATAAGGCGAGTGAACAGAAAGATTATGCTGACCTACTTACTTTTGATGGCCGATTTAATAATAGATAGTGGCCTTCATTCAACTCAATTCTTTCCAGCAGATACATTGCTTGTCGATAGTTTTGCTCAGCCGCCTCCGAGTGGTAAGTCATCTGATAGAGCCTGGCCGCGTAGCATAAATTAAGTACCGTCAAACAAACGGCTTCTTCACGGTGCTTCAGGGCAAGAGAGTTTTGCAGAATTTCTAGCGATGCTTGATGACATGCGATCGCAAACAAATACTGCTGAGAAGCCGCATACACTTGCCCCATGTAGATCAAAGTAATCGCCTCATTCAATAAATCACCCATTGTCTGACAACGTTCAGACACCTGTTTTAGCAACTTTATGGCTAAACGATGACAATCTTGATGGTGATAGACCATGGCTACATTGGCGAGTGCTGGAATTGCAGCAATTTCATGTTGCAACTGCCAAACCGTTCGAATAGCTTCCATACAGAACCATTTTCGACAATCAACATTACCTTGAGAGCCATGTAAGCCACCAATACAATTCAGCATCCTACCCATGTTGAGGATGTCATTTGTATTACGAAATATAGCTAATGCTTTTTGGTAGTGGTTTAGTGCAATATCAAACTGTCCAAACAATCTATGTAAGGCACCTAACGTCCAATAACGGTAACCATAAATACACATACGGCAGCCCCTAGAATCCCTGACCCAGCAATGTCTTTGGCTCTAAAGGTAGAAAGATTCCACCTATAAATCAAGTAATCTATCTGTGATATGTGATGTACTTTTCAACCACCAATCTTGCAGAAAAGTGCATAGAACATTCGCAATCACCAGCAAAGGCACAGTGTTATTTAGTTTTTACATTGGTGCCATAACTGACACCGATGGAGTCATCAAAATAGATGAGCATTTGGACTCTTCAGCTACTGGGGCAATTCCAGGTAAAGAATTATGCTGGCGTAATACAATCTTTCCGCACTCAAAAAACAGCAAAACTGTTGGCTTTTTTAGTCTACTTCTATAAAACAAGACATTCTCGCGAACAACTCGTGGACATGCTGTGGCCTGAGAATTCTCCTGAAAACGGGCGCAATAGCTTACGAGTTTCACTACATTCATTGCGACAAAAGCTCTCTACATCACAGGATGAGATTATTATCAGCAATGGTGATACCGTTCAAATCAACGCCCAATATTTCATTACCGACACTTGGCAAATCAGTACATTACTTAACGAAGCAAAGAATTATACAGATTCTCGCCAACGGTTAAAAATTCTGGAAAAAGTTGTGCAAAGAGACTATGGCACATTTTTATCTCAATATGATGACGACTGGATAATGCCTGAACGTCACTACTGGCAAACTATATATTTGGACACGCTGCATCAACTCGTAGATAGCTGCTTGGAACTCAATGAATTAACCGCTGCATCAGCCTACGCACATTTAGCGGTGAAAGCAGATTCCTATGCCGAACAAGCCCATGCAGATCTGATTAGGACTTATATGGCTATGGGACGTCCAATCGCTGCACGCTCACAATATCAAGAACTCAAGCGAATCTTTCAACAAGAGCTCAACTTACCAATATCTGATTTTATTCGCGACATTGCAAAACAGTTTGGGCTATGTAATGGATACATGACATTGCTGTAATGGCTTTGTAATGAGGCCTCAGTAATATCCCTAGATACTTGCGATTCACATGTCCAATCGTCAGCCATAGGAGAATTACCGACTATGAAACGACAGCATCTTTGCCTTACATTTGCACTCACTTTAGGTAGCTTGTTATTTACAACTCAACGTGGATTCAGCCAATCTATTACAGGCGCTGATGACGGAGTAGGGACAACTGTTCTCTCTGATGGCAACCAATTTGATATTTCTGGTGGAAGCTTATCGGGAGACGGAGCTAATCTATTCCACAGTTTTGAGAATTTTGGCTTAAGTACCGAACAAGTCGCTAACTTTATGGCTGATCCGGCTCTCCAAAATATTCTTGGTAGGGTGATAGGCGGCGATCCATCCATTGTTGACGGGACTGTTCAAGTCAGTGGTGGTAGCGCCAATTTATATTTGATGAACCCTGCAGGTATTATTTTTGGCAACACAGCACAAATTAATGTGCCAGCTGACTTTGTTGCTACAACAGCTGACAGCATTGGCTTTGGTGATGATGTCTTTGAAGCGATCGGTGATGCAGATTATTCTGGTTTAATGGGTAGCCCCACAAGTCTCAATTTTGATACAGCTACAGTTGGGACAGTGATGAATTCAGGTGAGCTCGCTGTTAACGATGGACAAACACTTACATTAGCTGGCGATCGCATCATTAATATAGGCACCGTTGATGCTCCTGGAGGCACTGTCACCCTGGCCGCTGTTCCAGAGCGGGGACAACTGATCATTTCTCAAGCAGGGGCGGTGATGAGTCTAGGTGTTGACGCTGATGCCTGGCAAAGTAATGCAGGCATTGATTCCTTTGCACCGCTAATTACCGGTGGAGAACTACCATTAGCGACCCAGGTAACCGTTGATGCCAATGGCCAGGTAACACTAGCTGGTGCCAATTCAGCAGGCACTGCCGTTGTGAGCGGCACGGTTAGTGCAGCCTCTAGCAACGGTGCAGGAGGTACAGTACAAGTGGTTGGCCCACAGGTTGCCCTGATTGACGCGACGGTGGATGTTTCTGGCGCTACAGGCGGCGGCACAGCCTTAATTGGTGGCGAGTATCGAGGTCAAGGTTCAATGCCAACTGCCACTAACACACTTGTTGATACAGGCAGTAAAGTATCGGCTAGCGCCATTAATAGTGGCAATGGAGGCGAAGTCATTATCTGGGCCGACGGCACAACAGCTTTCGACGGTGAGATTAATGCTGGCGGTGGTAATAACAATGGTGATGGAGGCTTTGTCGAAGTCTCTGGAGCTAATCGTCTAATTTTTACAGGTGATGTGGATACAACAGCCGTAAATGGGACAGTAGGGGAATTATTGCTCGATCCAACTGACATTACCATTACTGCAGGTAATACAAGCACTGGCTTTACGGGGCAAGTGTTAGCAGGAGATGCTGGACCAAGCACGATTTCTCAAGTCGAGATTTCGGCTTTGCCTGGTTCAACAGATGTAGTGATTCAAGCCAGCAACAATATTACAATTGAACCGCTAGGGACCCTTGTGTTTCAACCTGGTGCAGGGACTATCAGCTTTGAAGCAGGAGGAAGTTTTTCAATGTCTCCCAATGACACCATAGATGCTAATGCACGGAATATTTCGATTACCGCCTCTGATATTACGGCAGGCTTTATTGACTCATCATTTGGAACAGGTTTACTCTCAACATCGGGCAGTGGTGGTGATGTCAACCTAACAGCAACGAATGGCAATATCAGTCTCAACGGTATAGGCACAATTGCTGGAATAACGGGGAATGGTGGAGCCATTATTGTTAATGCCACTAATGGCTCCTTTAGTGCATCTACCGTTGAAACCGTTGCACTAACTGGGCAAGGAGGTGAGATTAATATTACAGCGACAAATGGCATTTCCATTGAGCGTCTACTAGATGCAAAACCCAATGGTCAAATCACCCTCAACGGCAACGTTCTCAACGGTAGCACGTTTAGTCTGAGTCGTGGTACAGCTCCACTGGTGATTGACGGTGGCGGTAGTATTGCAATTACCGATCCTATAACAGGAGCACCTGCATCAGGCCCGTTAACAGATACAAGTACAGTGAACGAAGCCATGAACTCAATTGTTCAAAGTTTTGGGGGTAACAACACTATTCTTGGCAGAATTGTTGGTGAAGCGGCTGGATTAGCGCGAAACCCTGGATTACAAGCATTGGCACTCAATGAGATCGCCCAAAATGAAAGCTCTATCGAATGGCGACAGCGACAATCTGCCAGATTGACTGACCAAGCAATCCGAGATGCAGAGATGGAGAGGTGGAGAGCTGAGCTTCTCCTAAATTCCAATTAACCTATCACTTTATTTTCTTCGTTTGAAATATATCTCTGCAAGTAATCACTAACATGCGTTTTATTTTTTTCATTTCAGGCTTATTTCTTTTGGGTTTTAGCTTGCCCTTACAAATATCAGCATCCGCAGAAACTCAACTATCTTTCAAAGAGGACAGCGAGCCATTTCTAATGGCACAAAGCTCGTCCACGATAGTTTTAGATTTAGGACTTACTGACGCTCAAATTTTTCAGCTCAATGAAGTGAGCGAAGACTATAGCCCTCAGATAAGACAGCTATATTCTGAATGGTTAGCAGCTACAGATACGCTTGACACCCTATTAGTGAGTGAAGCTGCAACTGAAGCTGAAGTCACAACCCAGTTTCAAAACGTTGAATCACTACGATCCGAATTAGCAACATCAGAATTTGAACGTGATTTGGCTATTTGGAAGATTTTAGAACCTGAACAAAGACTGCCATTTGAGCAATATTTCGAGCAGCTAAACCAACAATAAAAGTTAAATCAATCGAATAATTTCACATTAAAATGGGGAAATGCAATGGCTTTGTCCAAACTTATTTGGGTGCCTGGAAGTCTGGCAACTATTCTATTCATAGTACCTCCAGCAGCAGCTACTACATTACCTGCACTATTGAGTACAGGTAATGTAGAGAAGCAGGTCGATCAATTTGCTCAACAACCATCTCCTGATGAACGTTTTCCGCAATCTCTGCCAGATATTGATTCATTGGACAACTCATCAAACGAGCCAATACTTCCTGAAACAGAGCGTTTGCCTTCAGAAGAATCTCAAGATTCGGAAATAACTTTTCGCATACAGAAAATTGAAGTTCTCGGCAGCACAGTTATAGAGACAGCAGATTTAGATAGGGTTATCCAATCTGGCATTGGCAATTCGGTATCTTTAAAGGACTTGCAAGCTGTTACTCAGCAAATCACTCGCCTTTACCAAGATAGAGGCTATTTGACATCACAAGCTGTCCTTCTAGAGCAATCTATTGAAAATGGCATCGTCCAGATACAAGTGGTCGAGGGCGTGATAGAAGATGTTGTCATCGAGGGGATCAAACACTTACACCCATCTTACATTCGCAGTAGACTTACGTTAGGAATTGGCACTCCTCTCAATTATTTTGCATTGGAAGATCAGCTACGATTGTTGCGTTTTGACCCTCTTCTTAAGAATATCCAAGCAACGCTTGAGGCTGGTAGTGGAGTTGGCCAAAGTATCCTCAGAGTCACTGTGGATGAAGCCAATCAATTGTATGGAGAATTCAGTATCAACAACGATTTACCTCCTAGCGTTGGTGGCGAAGGTATTGAAGCTGAGCTCGGCTATCGTAATATCACAGGAATAGGGGACAGTTTAGAACTGGATTATGGTCGTTCTTTTTCAGGCGGAGCTGAACTCTGGGATGTAACCTATCGTTTACCAGTGAGTCCTAGAAATGGTGCAATCCAATTAAGGGGAAGTTGGGGAGATACTCGCTTAACACAATCTCCTTTTGACCAGCTGGATTTAGAAGGAGAAAATGAGTTCTATCAGATCAGTTGGCGTGAGCCCATAGTTCGTAACTCTCGCGAGGAATTTGCATTATCGCTAGCATTTGACTATCGTGATGGCCAAACGTTTATCCTGGGTCAGCCTAATCCAATCGGCATTGGAGCTGATGATAACGGTGTGTCTCGTACTAGCGTCTTTCGATTTGGGCAAGATTATTTAAAGCGCGACTCTCAAGGCATCTGGAGCTTACGCTCCCAATTTAGTTTAGGGACTGAAATTTTTGATGCAACTCAAAATGGAGATAATATACCCGACGGACAATTTCTCAGCTGGCTAGGACAAATTCAACGTCTACAACGCCTCAATAATGACCATCTATTAGTCATTCGAGGTGATTTACAACTAGCATTTGATAGCCTCTTAACCTCTGAGCAATTTGTGATTGGCGGTCGTGAGTCGTTACGTGGGTATCGTCAGAATGTGCGTACAGGTGACAATGGCTTTCGATTATCTGTGGAAGACCGGATCACCTTGGAGCGCAATCAAAAAGGGAAATCAACTCTACAGTTAATTCCTTTTGCTGATATAGGTGTAGTTTGGAATAACAACGATAATCCAAACCCGCAGGCATCTCAGCGCTTTCTAGCCGGTATTGGCACAGGTTTATTGTGGGAACCAGTTGATGGGCTAAATCTGCGTTTAGACTATGGACTACCTCTCATCGACCTCGATGATCGTGGCGACAATATTCAAGATGATGGCTTTTACTTTAGTGCAAGCTACCGTTTCTAATCACTAGAAATGAATGCTGAATTGTGACATTCAATGACATTTTTGGCCAGTAGCCTTACACAAAACTGCATACAGGTTGGGCAACATCAGCAACGGTCTACTTACAGGAGTTTTATACAGTTTGAGGTAATCGTTCATAGTTTATGGGGTGACATCGATATGAGCACTTGGACAGTAAAGCTACTGGGAGAGTTTCAGATAAAAGACTCCACCAATGTTACAAAATCCTTGACAACACCTGAAGCCATCAGATTGCTAGCTTACCTTTTATACTTTCACCAGCAAACACATCCTTGTGTAAAGCTTGCAGAAATTTTGTGGCCTGATGTAAGCCTTGAGGAAAGAAGGCAGAGGCTACAAATAGCATTAAATGCCTTAAGCCAAGAGTTTTTTACTGCTAAAGAGCCAGTCATTATCTGTCAAGGAAATAAGCTCAAGTTAAATATTCGTCACTTTGATGTCGATATCTTAAACGTTAAAACACTCATTCAACAGGCCAATCATTGTAGTACGCTTCAGCAAAAATTAATTTATTTACAGCAAGTTATCCAGCAAGATTACGGTATCTTCCTAAGTCGGTTCGAAGATAATTGGATACTCTCAGAACGTCAACATCTACATACCCTATATTTAGCGGTCTTGCATCAACTGGTTAAAGTTTGTTTGCAGTTGAGGAAGCTTTCTGCAGCTACTGCTTATGCTCACCTGGCTGTTAGCACAGAGCCTTATAGCGAGCGTACACATCTTGATTTAATCAAGGTATATGTAGCCAGAGGATACTATGCTTCTGCTAAACAACAATATGAAGAACTGAAACACATCTTTAACCAAGAGTTGAAACGACCAGTCTCCAAGTTTTCTACAGACTTGGTGCAAAAATTAGGATTATATCAAACAACAGCAATGGTGACGCATTAATTAATGTAGCATGCTAATCTGTGTCCCAGAAATCACACATCTACATTTGTTTCGAAATCACCAACTGTTACCGTGGTGCCTAGGGATGTAGGTCCGTTAGATTTAGTCTTTTTACAAGATGTATCGTCTTTCTCATTTGGTCTTCATTGAGATAAATTTTGGGCATTACATAAACATGTAAGGACGCAGACTATTGGCTTTGCAGGTTTATGCAATCACGATGGCATATCTCTTCACAAGGAATGACTTAAAGTCTCCATATCTCTACATTTAAGGAGATTTATTGTGAACTTATAAACAGATAGACAAAAAAATTCTATCTACTGCTCTCAAAACAAAAAATATCATGGCTAGAATTCCATCTGATCCTCTCTTCTCAACTCAGTGGCATCTTCAGAACATAACCCCCGGATTACTTGACCTCAATGTAGTTGATGTCTGGGATGACTACACAGGCGCTGGAGTTGATGTCGCGGTTATTGATGATGCTGTGCAGCGATCGCATCCAGATTTAGATGAAAACTACTCTATTGATAAGGATTGGGATTTTGATAATAATGATACAGACCCAACTGGCGTAGATGGCGAAAACCATGGAACTGCAGTAGCAGGAATTATTGGAGCTAATGCGAACAATGGTATCGGTGGTGTTGGCATAGCCTACAATTCAACTCTGTTTGGTTTTCAGACCCATGGGTTAATCTCTAATCGGTTTATTGGACAACTAGCGCTTGCCATTGATAATACGTCTGGTCTACGACAAACATCCGGCAGAAATCGTGAGGCTGACATTGTCAATCTGAGCCTAGGAACAGGAAGGGGCGAGTTTAACTTCTTTGATAGGCCCTTCAACCCTGCCACTATGGCTGCACTCAATACCGCCATAGACAATGCTGTCGTAGCAGGACGTAATGGACTAGGCACAATTTTAATAAAGTCAGCCGGTAACTCACGGGCTCTCAATTACGATACCAACGCTGTCTCATGGAATGCCAATCCCCATACTATTTCAGTTGCAGCCGTTGATCAGAATGGATTTATTTCTGACTATAGTACCCATGGCGCTTCAGTGTTGGTATCTGCTTTTGGCACTCCTGGAGAAGTAGTAACCACAGATCGAACTGGCAGAAGCGGTGAGACTCCAGGTGATTATAGACCTAACTTTAATGGCACTTCAGCGGCAGCTCCTATGGTGTCTGGCGTCGTAGCACTTATGCTTGAAGCAAATCCATGGTTAGGATGGCGAGATGTCCAAGAGATTTTAGCCTATTCTGCTCGGCATGTTGGCTCTGCCGTTGGCACAGGCACTCGTGGGGATGAAGAATATGCATGGAACTTTAATGCAGCAACTAATTGGAATGGTGGCGGCTTACATTTTTCCAATGATTATGGCTTTGGCTTAGTCGATGCAAAAGCAGCCGTACGTCTCGCTGAGACCTGGTTCAATACCCCCCAAACGAGCGCCAATGATATTGCCATATTTCGAGACTTCTTAGATACCTCTGTCACGATTAATACTGGCGGTACTGCATTAAGTCAAACAGTTGCCACTAATATCGATATTGAATTTGTCGAAGTAGACGTAAGCTTTGCCCGATGGGATGACCTTGGTGATCTATCAATGCGTTTAATTTCACCTGATGGGACATCTAGTGTGCTGATCCAGAATAGTGGTGAAAATAACGGTCTCTCTTCTGGGGGGTTTGGCACAGGTCGCTGGAGTTTTTATTCCCATGCATTTCGTGGAGAAGATACATCTGGCACCTGGAGATTAGAACTATTTGATGCCGACAGTTCACTGTCATCTCCTATAACCATTAACGATGTTGATATCACTTTTCATGGCAAAACGACTTCAGTCAATGACACATTTATCTTTACTGAAGAGTATTCTGATTATGCTGGCAGGTTGGGGCATAGCCGGGCTATTAATGGAGGCTTGGGAATAGATACCATTAATTCAGCCGCCATAGACTCTAGTACCTTTGTGAACTTAGCAGTTGGCTATGGGTTTATAGATGGCATTGCAGTTAATGTTAACAGCATTGAGAATGTGTTTACTGGTGATGGGGCTGATTATCTCATTGGTAACGCTGTGAGTAATCAACTAGTGGGCATGCGAGGAAATGATAGCCTCTATGGCAGTGGAGGAAACGATGTGTTGTTAGGTGGTGATGGAAATGACTTAGTGAATGGTGGGACTGGTAATGATTATTTAAATGGAACTAATCATTTTTCCCAGGGTACTGGTGAACGAGATACTTTAGTTAGCGGCAGTACAACTGATCGAGATCTCTTTGTCTTAGGAGAACGTCAAAATGGGAGTGGTCGTGTTTTCTACAATGACCGAGGTCGCAGTGATTATGCGGTACTCCAAGATTTTGATGTTTACGATTTTGCTGGCGATATTGCAGACACGATCCAGCTGATGGGCAGCGCTGCATCTTACTCGATTTCTAATGTGCGAGTCGATGGTATTAGTGGTGCAGGCATCAGTTTTGTTAATGATCTAATTGGTATTATCCAAGGAGTAAGTGCTTCTCAGCTGAATTTAGCAAATTCCAACCAGTTTACTTATGTCTAGTTGGGATATTCCAATCATCAAGTCTAAGTCCTGATAGTTTTAGCCGTTTTTCAAAATAACATCAAAATGTTTAGCGACATTCTTGACTCAATACTAGACGACCATCTGCTAGTTGATAAACACCGCTAGGTTCAGAGATAGGAGAGCTTTCTAATAGTATGGACCCATTAAATGACTCTGCACTATCAGCAATCGGTTTAACAGTATCAAGAGAGAGTGGGATCACTACATCTGACCTGGGATTACTGGCTAACCCGTCACTGCCAGTCAAGACAAAACTGCTGGCCGTATCATTACCACGAACGATACAGCTATTAGCGACTAACGTTTCAGAATTAACAAGCTCATCAGGCAATTCATTGAGACTATTTTCAATAAAACTGACATCAGGCAGTAAGATATTGCCTGATGCTAGGCTGCCGGTAGCATTGATATCAACACGATCATTCTCATCGAAAGGTGCTGGTGAATTAGGTTGGTAGTCTTCACCAAAGAAAACATTAGTTTTAAGGGTGATATTACCACCACGACCATCAGCAGCAAAAGCAAGGATATCGCTGTCATCAAAGGCTACTATAGAATCAGCTTCTATGGTGATACTACCAGCATCATCCACACCACTATCGACATTAGTCTGAATATCACTATCACCAATTAAGCGAACACGATCAGCATTAATGTTGATAATACCCCCTGCCGCTTGAGATGAACTGGCTCTGATACTACCATCGACCATAAATAAAGTATCTGAGAGGTTAATTGTTATATTACTGGCATCACCAGTCCCAACACTTTGACTAGATATAAATGAATCAAGAAGTAATACTAGTGAATTAGAATCTAAAAAAATATTACCAGCATCACCTTGATCTAATGAGAGCGAGCTAATAAACGCACCATTTGCAACAATCACGTTATCAGAATAAATTTCAATATCACCCGCTTGACCACGCCCAAGGGTAGCTGCTGATAGATTACTAGGCAATCCACTAGATGATCGGCCAGATACTAAAAGTTGATCAGCCTCAATCAGAATAGTTCCACCCATACCTTCACTATCAGACCCCGTCCCTGCAGAGATCTCACCGCCATCAGTTATGGACAATTTATCAGTGATAATGGTTAAATTTCCGGCATCCTGACTACCATCAGTTTGAGTCAGAATACGACTTGGTAGATCAAATGAAGATGTTCCATCTACGGTAATATCTTCACCAAAAATTATGATGTCTCCTGGTATTCCATCCTCCAGAGCAGCCGCAGATATTTGTGCTCCATTGAGTATTTCCAAAACATGAGAGTCAATAAAAATATCGCTGCTATTACCTGTACTCCTATTACTTTGGGCAAATACTCCACTAGGGAATCCATTAATTGATGTACCACTCAACTTAATTTCTTCAGCATCAATCAATAATTCCCCTGCATTACCTGGGCCAAAAGTAGACGCTGATAATTGAGCGCCATCCGTCACAACTAGCTTTGGTGTCAAGATTGTTAAGCTGCCAGCATTAGCCTCTACTGTTAATCCTTCCGTTCTCGCAGAGATGGCACTGGGTGTTAGGCCAAAACTTGATCTACCTAAAACCCGTAGTGACTCATCGGCACTAACAAAAATGTCACCGCCCTGACCATCACCAAGAACTTCTGTTGATATTTTTGCACCATCTACGATGGTAATACGATCAGCTTCGACAGAAATATCACCTCCGTCTCCTGTGCCTCTGGAACTAACCCGCGAAAATATACCACTAGAGAATCGACCATTTTCAGTTGTTCCTTGCAAATTAACATCTGAAGCTGTAATTGAGATATTGCCCGAGTTCCCTGAATCAAAGGTTGAAGTTGAGATCGAACTTTGTCCATTAATAGCAACAGTCTCTGATGAAATATTAATATCACCCGATCTGCCATCTCCAAGTACTTCGGAGCTTATTTCCGAAAAATTATCAAGCGTTAGGTTTGAAGCATCAATATTGATTGAACCGCCCGTAGCTGAACTAAATATAAGAGTCGTTTCAATGTAAGAAAAATCAGACAAGTTTAATTCAGAGGCTTTTATATCAATTTCATGACCATCTGCTTGGCCAAAAATAAAAGAGAAAATATACGAGGCATCATCGAGAGTAATGTCATCTCCTCTAACCAGGATTCTACCTCCGTCTGGTTCAATAAAAAATTGGCTTCCACCAACTCTGGATGAACCAATAAGACTAATATCTGATAGTTGCGCATTATCAGAAAAGTCTAGCTGAGACGCATTATTAACTTCACTTAATCTAATTGTTCCAAGAGATTTTATGCCCCCTATAACAACTTCGCCTCCAGGAGCAACCAAGCTACCACCGTTAAAGTTAATATCACCCCCTAAAAAAACAAGCTTATTGCCTGGAACCGCTTGTAAATCACCAAAATTTGTAATGGAGCCATTAATTCCAGGATCATTAAACAAAAAAGCCGATGGATCAACGACCAATAGAGATGAAGGAGCCATTGCGTTGGTAGTTCCCCAGATACCCTCATCTGAAAACTGTAGGTCAGTGGCAGTACTCACTATTAATGCACCAGTAACATCTAACTCAGATGCAGGTCCAAAAAACACTCCGTTCGGGTTGATGAAATATAAATCTACTACTTCCCTCATAAAAGAACTGTCAAGTTTTACAGCTCCCAATAAACCTAAAATATCTGACGTATCATTCCCTGTTACGCGTGAAATAATGTTTTCAATATCTGGATTAAGCGTGATAAAATAAGCAGCCTCAGTATCAGCAATATTAAATGCTGAAAAGCTATGAAACAAATTCTGCCCTCGCTCGGCACCACCCTGAATAAGTCGTAACGTATCAATGGGCGAGCCGGGTGTATTAACAGGAGTATCTAAAACTTGAGATTGTTCTTCTATTGGCAGAGTATTGTCAGGTAGAATGTTATTCTGAGCAATTGCTTGTTGCCAGAGACTCACACTTGCAATAAACCAGAGAGTTAAATGTAGTGTTTTTAATGATATTTTCATACCTCTTGTAAGGGCTAGGCAACATCCTAATCAGCTAATCATGACAATCACGACTGATAACTAAACGTCCATCAGTCAAACGATAAAGGCTTTGTGGTTCAGCAATAGAAGTACTATTAGCTATCGTCTCTGTTATGGGCTGAACGGTACTAAGACTGTAGGTGATTTGAGCACTGCCAGGTTGTTGGGGTAGGCTGTCATTACCAGTAAAGGCCACGCTGCTACCGATATCGCTACCGCGAGCGATGCAGCTGGCGGCAACCAGAGTTTCAGGATTGACTAGCTCGTCTGGCAGTTCGGTAATGCTGTTTTCAATAAAACTGACGTCTGCTAGAGAAATAGTTCCTGAAGCAATCCCCCCTGTTGCATTGATATCTACTCGACCATTACCGTCTAAAGTACTTGGATCTGTACCTGGCTGGGCAAACTGAAAGTCTTCACCAAAGAATGCAGTGCGACTTAGATCGATATCGCCACCTCTCCCATCAGCGGCAAAGGCAAGAATATCACTATCATCAAAAGCCACTAACGCATCAGCGATAATCTCAATATCTCCCCCATCATCTGCACCAGAGTTAACAAACGTTTGGATATCACTGTTCTCAAATAGAAAAATATTGCTCGAAGAGATTTGAATTTGCCCTCCTGCATTAAATGCAGAATCTGTTGTTATCGATCCATTACGAGCTTGAATATCATCTTGTACGATAATGAATATATTCCCAGCATTTCCATCACCTTCACTACTAGCCCTAATCAAACTGTCAAAAATTTCTAATTTGTCAGATATGACTCGTATATCACCACTACTACCTACTGCGGTAGAAATAGAGCTACTAAAAATACCACTACGTGCATTAGTGGCAGGATCATTATTTTCTAAGCGCAGAGTATCACGAACATTTAAAGTGATATCTCCTCCATCTCCTCTTCCTCTAATTCCACTGACAATCTGGGCTCCATTCAGAATTAGATTGTTAGCATCAAGTCGAATATTGCCACCTTGACCTCTGCCAGTATCATCGACACTGCTGAAAATGCCTGTTCCAAAAGGTCCACGACGATTTTCAAAACCTTCAATTCGTGCGGTCTCACGAACAGCTAAAATAACATCTCCTGCATCACCTATGCCTTGTGTACCACTGCTAATTTGAGCTCCATCCAGTAATTCTAAGTTAGTAACTTTAAGCTCAACATTACCAGCCTGCCCTTGTCCATCTGTTGTAATAGCACTAGATACGCCGCTAGCAACACCAGTAAGAGGGGAACTCCCCGCGATTCGAGCAGTACCACGAATATCTAAAACAACATCTCCTCCATTGCCTATACCATCTACATCGGCACTTATTTCAGCACCATTCAAAACTTCTAAGCTACCCGCATTAATCCGTACATCTCCACCATTAACCATCCCAACAAGATTACTAGCATTATTAAAAGCAATAATGCTAGTAGCTCCACTACTTCTACCTATGGGATCAGGGTCTCTACCGTCAAACCGAACCGTTTCACGGACATCTAAAATTACATCACCTGCATCACCATTTCCAAAAGTATTTGTGCTGAGGACTGCACCGTTAAGAACGTCTAAATTTGTTGCACTCAGCATCACATTTCCACCCCGACCTGGAGCATTTGATGCATATTCACTTGTAGCTTGACTTGCTTGATCAAATCGAGCGTTGTCACGAATATTGAAAATAACGTTGCCTGCATTACCAAGACCGCCAAAGTTAGAAGCGGATAATATGGTGCCGCCGAGAACCTCTAAATCATTTGCCTCTATGCGGATTTCGCCAGCCTGGCCCTGGGAATCAGATTGAATATTTGCAAAGATTCCACTAAAATTTATAACAGAATCATCACTATCAAATCGAGCAGTTTCACGGATATTGAGAGTGATATTTCCAGCATCTCCTATGCCAAATGTAGAAGAGCGCAGCGTTGCACCATTGAGAAGTTCAAAATTACCGGCTTTAATATAAATATCACCAGCTTGCCCCTGGCTATTCTGTTGAACATCGTTAAAAACGCCACTATCGACACTAGTTAGAAAGTCAATTCCATCGAAGCGAGCATTTTCCTCAACCTCTAAGTGGATATTACCCGCATTACCCGTACCAACAGTTGAGGCACTAATTTGTGCTCCACTAAGTACAAGTAAGTTTTCAGCATTAATTCTTATCTCGCCACCACGTCCTTGAGACCCTGAACTAACACCGCTAATAACCCCACTAGGTTGTCTAAGAATTGGATTGGCAGACCGTCCTTCTAATAGAACGGTATCCTCAATATTGAGAGTGATATCGCTGGCTTCACCATTACCCAATAGCCTGCTATTTATCTGTGCGCCATTTAGCACCGATAGATTTCTTGCAGTAATTCTAATATCTCCAGCTGTTCCTTGCTCCCCAACGTCAATATTGTTGAAAATGCCTGATGAGAGAAAGCTACTAAGGTCTTCTAAGATGACACTTTCATCCGCTACTAGCACAATATCTCCAGTACCACGTGCACCTAATATGGTGATATCTGTATCAGTGACGGTAATATTGTTGCGTGAGTCTAAAAATATGGAACCACTATCTGGAGATATAATTCTAAGACCTAACTTGGCAAAACCTAGTCCTGTTGGGTCATTACCAATAACTTGAATATCGCCACCAGGTAGTGCCGTGTTTGGTTCATAACGATTTGTCAGCAATATGTTTCCATTTGGCTGATTACTAATATTGATACTCCCGATCTCAATGTCAGCGCTAGATGGATTAGCTGTTATGACAGGATTAATTGGCAAAAGTAAACTATCAACAAATGAATCGAAGATCCCTTGACCTGATGGATTCTCAGCAGGGATTACACCTACAGCATCTGGTCTAAGGCCTGCTCTGATATCAATGGTTGGCTGTGCACTACCATCCACCTCAACAATTGTTCCATCAGACAGCTCAATGGTTTCTTGCAAAAAATCGACACCTGCAGTGCCTGGGTCGGGAGCTATGATAGTTGCACTCGTAAACGTTACTGAACCTCCAGCTAGAATATGTAGCGAGCTACCCCTATAACTATCAAACTCAACATCCCCAAGGCTACGAATAATGGGGTCAACTGGACTGCTAAAATTACCTGGAGTATTGTCTAAGTCCTCAATACGGAAATTACCACCACTAAAAAAGTAGGCGTCACCATTAACGGGTCCTGGTGAGCGCAGCACCATATTGCCATAGGAAAATAACTGACTGTCTGGGTGGGTTAACGCAACAATATCCACCTGCTGGTTGCCCTGCACTAACAAATCTCCGCCTGCCAGGGCAATAAATGGCTTGTCTGCCGTATCTCGAATTTTAACGATATCGGTGGCTAACAGCGAGACATCTCCCACACCAGCCACCTGAGCTGCCAGATCCAAATTCTGGCCTGCCAGTACTAAGTCTGCACCCGCTGTTAGCTGACCACGGTTGGTGATATCGCCTGAGTTATCAGTTAGATGGTTCCAAAATAAGACGCTGGGGCTAACGGCTAGCAGCTGACTTTGCCCAGGCATAACAGCACTAAACACACCCTCACCAACATCAACCGCCGCCGCTGTTGTTGCATAAAATGAGCCGGTCACATCTAAACTGACATCTGGCCCAAACACAATGCCATTGGGGTTAATTAAAAACAAATCAGCTCTGCCATCCACACCCAACGTGCCAAAAATGTCGGAGCGATTGTTGCCAGTCACCCGACTTAAAATTGATTCAATCTCTGCTGGGGTGGCAAAGTAAACTCGCTGATTGTTAGCGACCGTAAACTCATCAAAGCTGTGGAATAAATTTGGACCTCGTGCAGCACCTCCCTCAATTAAGTCTGCGAGACCACCTTTTACCAACACGTCAGTTGAGACAACAGAACCTTCTGCCCCTAGGGTTTGATCTGGAATGAGCTGTGCCTGGATTGGCGCACTCCAAAGGGCTGCAACCGCTGCTAGCAGGCAGGACCAATATAATTGAGGGCTTGACATACACAAGTCAGTAACCGGCAGTAACAGAAATCTACCATGGCTTTTTGATGCCCGATGCTACGGACAGATGTCACTCAATAAAACGTTGTATGCACCCGTTGCAAACATCTATTGTTTTTGTCATGACCATTGATTTTATGGATGAGAAAGCTGTCATAGGCACAAATAGACAGCGGCCATGGCAGAAACAGGCAATGGGGCTTGGCTCAAATCAGCACTGAGCTTGGGCACAAGCTGAACATCATAGGTTTGTGGGCTCGTTACGATCGCAACAAAGAGTTACATCAGTAAGTTGAGGTTTTTGTGATAAAAGCACTTGTAGGGCCAACCGCACTCTATCTCTTCATTCAACGATGGCTACGTCAACGTCAAGCCTGGCAGTGGTGGCACGATCAACAAATCGCCCGACTCCATAAACAGGCAGAATCCATTCGGGATAACTTACTACAAGAAACGTTTGCCTTTCGACGCTATTTAGAAACCACGTTAACAACCCAGCCCGATGCAGAACAAGCTGAACAATGGTTAGAACGCTTTCAACTGTTTTACGCTGACTTAGAAAAACTGAGTAATCAGCTATCTCCACCGTTTATTGCTGACAGTTTTCCTTTAGCACTACAGCTGATGATACAAAATTGGCAATGCACTCAACCCGGTCTGAGCGTAAAGCTAGAGGTTTTATCAGACTGGCCGGAACAATCCTTTAACAAGAATCAGATTATTCTCTCAGTGATTACGGGATTGATTGAATTACTGATACCTATGGAAAATTGTACGCAGCAGCTTTCCATAAGCTTAGAGCATCACCATAAGCGATACACTCTGACCTTGAAATACCCCGGCTATCCGTCTATGGATGGCAAATCTTTGATAAATACCCCCGAGATAAAACATCTTAAGGAAATTTTCCATACCTTAGCAGCAGGTCGTTTCGAGGTTGTCACTGATAAATTCGGTTTCAAAGGGCAACTGCAATGGCCAGCAGATGACTAACCGTTAATTTGAGTGACTGAAATGGGTACTCCATGATGTTAAATATCACGGACATCTGACTTAAATCAGTCGTAATTACCGTGTGGATGCCAGCAGCACTGGGGTTAATCGTATTCTTTATTTTACAATCTAACTAATTTTGATAGGCCACTTGTCTATATAAAGGATGGGTAACTCCAAGGAGATCACTGGAACATGGCTCAAGCATCTACAAAGACATTTGTGGTGGTAGATGATCACGATTCGGTCTTAGAGGGCACCTGCCGTGTATTAAAAGCTCAATATCCGGATGCGCACATTGCAACTACGGGTCAAGCAGATGGGGTTGAAGCTTTGATCCAGGATGTTCAGCCTGATTTGGTAGTGATGGATTTATCAATTCCTGAACGAGAAGGAGATAAAGCCCAGACTGAGACGGGCTTACATTTATTGCGATCGCTACTGCAAAATCATCCTACACTCCACTTCGTCATACAAAGTGCCCATGTAAAAAGCCTGGTGCGGCTCAAGTCCATGATTGACAAACACCAAGCTGGCTTCACCATTGCCGACAAAAGTCTATCCAGTTCTGAAATGCTCATTAAAATTGACTGGGCTTTGAATGGACTCCTCTACACCCCCCCCGAAATGCGATTGGGTATCGAGGTCAAACCCGAATGGTTGCAGGTGCTACAGCTAGCATTTACCAACGGCTTAACTGACAAAGCTATTGCCAAGCAAATGAATGTGGCGGAAAGAACCGTCCGTCACTATTGGACTAGAGTGCAGGATGCCCTTGGCGTTTATCCTGATGAAGGCACCAATATTCGCATCCAAACCTACAATAAGGCCCGTCAGATGGGTCTGTTGGACTGAGTGTAGTTACCGATGAAAGTCTCCTGGTCTTCTCCTAGTTGGCAACTCAGGCTTTTGCCAGGGTTATCTATCACTGGGTTCATTGTTTTGACAAGACTACTGGGTTTGCTGCAGCCCCTAGAGTGGAAAACCTTAGACCTCAGTCTAAAATGGCGGCCTGCTGAAGCCCCTGACCCGCGCATTACCTTACTTGCGATTACCGAAGAAGACATTCAAACAGCCCTTGATTATCCCATCTCGGATCAAGCCCTATCAGAATTTCTTGAGACTGTGCAATCCTATAGCCCTCGCGTAGTGGGTCTGGATATTTTCCGGGATCAGCCGGTGGGTGATGGCTATACAGCTTTGGCCCAAACGCTACAATCTTCCGACAATATTGTTGGCATTCACAAAATCGATCCCCGGGCCACCGTCCCACCGCCCCCATCGTTACCCGACAGTCAGGTAGGGTTTGCCGATGCCCTCGTCGATCAAGATGGTTTCTTAAGACGGAGCCTTTTAGGGGCAGCCGACAAAGCGGGAAACTATCAATTTTCATTCACCATTCAGTTGGTGTCCTCCTATTTGGCTAACGATGGCCTCAGCGTCGAGAATGGCATGCGCGATCCTGAAACCATGCGATTTGGATCAACAGAAATTCCTCGCTTTCAGAGCAACACAGGGGGCTATATTCGTGCCGATCGAGGCGGGAATCAAACCTTAATCAATTTTCGAGCGGGGACTCAACCGTTTGAAAAAATCACCTATAAAGCCCTGATGGCGGGTCAGGTAGAAGCAACGCTAATACAGGATCGCCTGGTGCTCATTGGCTACACGGCAGAAAGTGTTAAGGACTTTGTCAGCTCAGCGGCCATTGCGGGGGTTACTCCCAGCCTGGTGCCTGGTATGGATGCTCAGGCCCATGCAGTTAGCCAAATTTTGAGTGCCGTCATCGACGGTCGACCTTTTTTGCGTGGGATGCCAGATGGGATTGAATATCTTTTAATTTTGGGCAGTGGCTTAGGCGGTATGATTCTGGCCCAATGGGAACGGAAACCAGCCGTGCATTTTCTGGTGATTATCGTCATCAGCGGCGTTATTTTACTCGTCAGCTACGGGCTGCTGCTGACGAGCTGGTGGCTGCCCGTTGTCCCCGTCGTGGCTGCATTTTTATTGAATGCGGCTGTACTGTACCCGTTTTATCAAGCCCAGGCTCAGTTGCGATCGCAACTCAACGATCGTCAAAAGCTGATTAACCAAACCTACAACACCATTCACAATGGCCCCCTGCAAACCCTGGCCAAAATGATCAGCACCTGGCCAGAAAGCCAGCCAGCCCCAGATACCCTACGCCCTGAGCTACACACCCTGAATCGGGAACTGCGCGACATCTATGACACCATGCGTCAGGAAATATTGTTGCCCACAGGCCAGCTGGTATTAACCGGGCAACAATCCATTGATTTGCAAATGCCCTTAGACGAGCTACTGCGCGAAGCATACCAAATCACCCTAGAGCGCCATCGAGAGTTTTTTGAACCCATACTGAAAATTGTTGCCTTTGAACCCCTGGACGATCAGCAGTTGAGTATTGATCAAAAACGAAATTTGGGACGCTTTTTAGAAGAAGCCTTGATCAACATTCAGAAATACGCTCACGGTACAACCCGACTCACCATCGACTGTCGTCAAAAGGATGGCAACAATGTTATTCGCGTCCTCGATAATGGGAGCGGCCTTAAACCGTCTGCACCCAAGACGTTAGGAGGGTATGGCACTAAACAAGCAGAAACCTTAGCCCGTAGTCTCAATGGCACATTCAACCGCACCCACCACAAACCTAAGGGTGTTTGCTGTGAGCTGCGCTGGCCTATTTATCGGCCTCTTTGGCAACGATGGTTGCCTTAAGTAGCCGATAGTTGCATATTTCTGCCACGAAGTTAGACAAACTTGGCAACGAATTTGTCTGGTTTCTTGCATGTGTCTGGTCAGCAGCTTCCGTACAGTAAAGTCAAC
Source organism: Leptothoe sp. ISB3NOV94-8A (assembly GCF_043421595.1). Classification (NCBI taxonomy): domain Bacteria; kingdom Bacillati; phylum Cyanobacteriota; class Cyanophyceae; order Nodosilineales; family Cymatolegaceae; genus Leptothoe; species Leptothoe sp. ISB3NOV94-8A. The sequence continues at coordinate 412,454 of NZ_JAXSQW010000002.1, forward strand.
GACGTAAGGAAGTTAAGGCCATGCAAATCGACAGTTTAAGTGATCTAATTCAAAAAGGATTTTTACTCCTGTTAAACTTTGTGGATGACATTGCAATTTTTACACTGACTCGTTTAGGTTGGCAGTGGGTTTGGTTAGAGTGGTTAAGTACAGCTTTGCTAATCATTACCCTGGTGTATTGGAGTATCCGTCTCTGGAAATACTGCAAACATCTTCAACGTCAGCACTGTGTGCCCAGAGTTGAAATCGTTTAGTTGCTTAGGTCAGTTCATCTACGACTATGATTGCGCCCCAATATCGTTCTGCATTGCTAAGGTTTACGTCGTTTTTTATCCTTAGTAGTTGGTATTTATCACCTGTAAGCGATGGGGCTCCGCAATTTAACACCGTAGAAACCGATACTTATCATCACGCTCAAGCTGAATTCACACCGCCTGATGATGCTGACATCGACAGGGATTCCATTATTACCTCCACTGGCACGTATTTTCGTCCCCCTACGGATCCAACGCCCACATCGGCTCCCCGCACGTCTACAGGCACTCGTCGTGGCGGCTGCTTAGGTCCCACGGCCACAGCATTTACCATCTTTGGACCCAATACTCCCGATACAATTTTGGGTCGTACTACATCTGAGTCTCCTGTATTTGTCTGGCATCTACCTGAAATCGACGCAACGTTTCCAATTATTTTTCGCCTGTTGGCCCCAGATGAGAACGATATTCCCATTCCCATCTATGAGAGCAGCCTCACCTATAGTGCTGGGTTTATGACCCATCAGCTACCTCCCTCGGTAGCTACGTTATCAACGGGTGTGGAATATCGTTGGCAGGTGATTATTGAGTGTAATCCTGAGTATCCAGCCCAAGCGATGCTACAGGAGCTGTCGTTTGAGGTGGTCCCTGATACTGTTGATCTCTCTCAGGCATTGGCAACCGCTACTACAGCGACTGAAAGAGCCGTAGCCTATGGACAGGCTGGGGTTTGGTACGATGCGATCGCACAGGTTGCCCAAGCAACAAGCTTAGGCGAACAAGAAACCCGCAGCGGTCTGCTCACCGACTTAGCCATGTCCCTGCCACCAGAGTCAGATCAGATCCGTCAAGACATTTTAGAAATCGTCGCAGCGACTGCGCCTTAAAGCCAGCTTTTGCCTTAAAGCCAGCTTTTTAAAACCAGCCCTTAGAGCCAATTGCCAATCAAGATAAACGGAGCCCAACGATAGGGGTGGGCTTTCAAAATATCGCCTGACTTTAACATGGCTATCTGGGCCTGTTGCAAAGCCTCAGCCTTAGTTAATGCTGGCTGTTGCAGCTGATCGTAAAACATCGAAACAATCTCAGGGGTGGAATCATCACTGACGGCCCATAGGGTGGCCACCGCACTACGAACACCGGCCCGCACCGCAACACCGGCCAGCCCTAACGTAGACCGATTACCGCCAATAGCGGTATCACAGGCTGTGAGGGTCAATAATTCAATGGGCTCTCGGGTCGGGTCATTGACATTCCGAATCAACTGATCCAATTGTCCAATGGTGAGAGTCTCGTTGTATTGCTCCGTTGCATCCTTAGCGCCTACCACCACGAAGTTATCTTCCGGTGCAAAGCCAAAGGTACCGTGGGTAGCCATATGCAAGATCCGGTAATCGTCTGCGACTAATGCCGCCTGCAGCGTATCAATAGAAAATTTGTCATTTAATAACGTTTTTGTATTGGGTAGCTGCTTAGAGAGTAAGTCCAGCTCTCGCTCTACGGCAGGTAACGCAGCAAAGGGTCGCTGGGGCACTTCAGAGGGTTCACTCACCCCCACCAGTAAGGCGTTTAACCCACGGCGTTCTAATTTTTCTGGCGTAGTCAGGGTCAAACTCGGGGTTGTCGCCACTGCAAACTTTTCAATCAAAAACTGACTGCCGTCGTATAAGGCAGCCATCGGCACACTACGCAGCAGTCCATCATTGACAAAGACCAGGGTTTTTACATCTGCTAAATCTGTCTCAAACGGTTGAACTAGCCACTGATACAGCTGCTGGGCTGGCTCGGTATTAAAGCTATAGTCCCGTGCCCCCAGTTCTAAGCTACGGCGAAATTCATTGACCTGATCCTCGACCACAGCTGAAGCAACTGGAATTTGCACAATTTCTCGGGCTCCTCCCGGAAGACTCATGATCACCGTGAGCTGATCATCAGATAGTGCGGTGCTCACAACCCCCGTTGCATGGCTCTGGCCCACGGCATCAGCTCGCACTTCGGCAGGCACAATCACACAGTCATTGGCAAAGTAACTCTGTAGCTCCGCCACCTTGAGAGAATCTAGTGTGGTCAATACCTTTTCTAACTCTGCAAAGGCAACGTCATCCTGATTTAGGGTGACTGCTTTAGGCACACTTTCCAGACTTAGAGCAGCATACTGCCGATAGATCGGCTCTACCGTATCTCGAAAATCAAACTGTAGATCGCGATTGGCATTCAAGATATCACTACGGATTTCTTCTAATAATGCAACGGCCTGACTGTAAGACTGTTCTGCTTCACGGTGCTGGTCTAATTCTGTGTAGATGCGACCTAACTGCCATTCCCAAAGATACAGGCTATCTTGGGCAGCCCGATCTTGATCCGCCGCTAAACGGGCCTGTTGAGTTTTTGCGATCGCAGCTTCATAGCGTTTAGCCCGTTCATCTAAGGTACCTAGTTTCCCCAAGGCAAATGATGTAATTCTGGGGTTCTCAGTTGCTTTGCCAATGGCTAAGGCCTGTTCCAACAGTGCCGTAGCCTCCTTCTCGGTCACCGCAGAAAGCGGTTCACGGCTTAAAATTGCCTGGGACTGACGTACAGTTAACGGATCTAACAAGTCAGCGAGTCTAATGGCTGCAAATGCCTTTGCTTTTGAATCGGGCAACTGCTTGAGACTCGATAGCGCCAACTGACGATAGCGGTCAACAGCATGGTTATCCTCCGCCCTTTCATAGGCTGAAATCAGGTTCAGCAACGTCAATAACTCTGTTGCGCTTCGCTGTTGCCCAGTGGCTAGCCCATAGCTTTCTTCAAAATAAGCAATGGCTTGGCCGTTGAAATCGTCAGCTTTAGCCCTTAATACAGCGATACTTCGTTTTGTAGCTTTGCGCTCTGTCGCTTCCTCTGCTCGGCGATAATTTACCAAAGCCAGGTTCACATAGGTATTCCCTAAACTGTTAAGCAGTGATGCCTCTAATGATTGTTCACCCATCTCACGGCTCAAGGCATATCCTTGCGTGAGGTAGGTTTGTGCAGCCTCTGTATTGCCACTCGAACGATAGGCTTCGCCTAAACTCCCCAAAGCTGTAATTTGACCAAGACCATCCTCTAATGCAATGGCTATCTGGAGCGCACTGCCAGTTTTACAATCTCCCTGGTTAAAGGCAGTGCCACAGAGTAAGGAAATCGCTCGGCGGTGTTGACCCAAACGGCTATGGGCCTGGGCTTGTTCAGTGATTAATCGCCCTAATTTCTGGCGATCCCCAAGGGTTTGAACGGTATCAATGGCCTGTTGCCAATGGCTAATTTCTGCCGATGTGCGGCCCATTTGTTGATAAGCCCGTGCCAGGTTCTCGTTAACAATGGCTAAGGCGGGTAAGTCTTGCGTAGTTGCATAGGCCTTGTGGGCCGCAAGCCAAGGGTCAATGGCTGCCCTAAAGTGACCAGCTTGATAGTAGTCAACCCCCGTTTGCACCAGCTGACGTGCATCCGTTGCCTGGGCAATGGGGGCAGCTCTCGTAAACGGATGCCCTAGCCACAGGGCCACGCACAAGCTCAACGCACATAGCCCTATATAGACACGATGGATAGATAACCGTAAACCAGAGCAACGCATTTAAACAGCTGGGGATAAAAGGCAAAAGCGAGTTTGTTATTCAGGGTATCAGATGTCTTTTGGGCATGGGCATGACGGGACATTTTTGCAATACGTCGTTATGATTCTCCAGATATATGGCTGTATGTCACCTTAAGAAACTACACAAAAATAAAGACCCAGGTTGGGGCTGGAGATGAATGGATGAGTGATAATTTTCCCTTAAACACCTGAGGGCTCTACCGACTAATTAATGGGGCATCATAACAATCAGTATCGACAAGAAACATAGCCACATCTCCTGTTGATATTTCTGCATAAACAACACAGCACAGTGCAATCATGCCAGCAATCATGATAAGAGCTGGCAAGATTTTTTTAACCTTATTTTCTCTCATGGGTAAGGCCGGGGAAGCAACCAATGAGAATGAGTTATCTCATTGCTATGTAGCAACGATAGAAGTATTGAAACCCCTAGTCAGCTCAGGATCCTGAAACGATTGCTGTCCAAAACAGAAGCGTTCCTGGCATAAATCGGCAATGTTCAGATAAGTTCCGTGAGATAAGTTCCGTGGCATCTGAGCATAACAGATTCGATTGGGAGCTGCTTGCGCTGTTAACTAAAATCCAGCTCCCCCCTTAATAGAGGTATTACATCAATTTTTTCAACAATAGTAGGCCCCTAAATAGCTCATATCTTGCGAATATCGTATGATATGCAACGATTCATCCTGCTTAGTACGGACAAATACGGTTGTGCATAGCCCTCCCATAGTATTCGCCATCTTTAGCTGTTTAGCCATTACGAGTTACGGTATATCGGTTACCGCGCAGACGATTGACCCTGCACAGCCTGTGCCTCCACCCAATATTCCATCTCCCGAAGAGCAATCACTACCGTCTCCAGAGACGATTCCAGAAGAGGTTCCATCGTCTCCAGAAGAGGTTCCAATAGAAATTGAACAGCCATCTGTCAATCCGCCAAATGTCTTAAATTTAGATATCTGTCCACCCTTAGCTGAGACCTCAGAACTGTCGTTTCTGGCTACTGAGATTAGGGTGGTTGGTAATACGGTGCTAGCAGATCAAATTGCTAAGCAGGTTGATTGTTATTTAGGTCAAGAGATTCGATTATCGGATTTGTTTAATTTGCGATCGCGAATCACCAAACTCTACCTGGACGAAGGCTATATTACGTCTGGCGCATTTGTCCCCAACAATCAGGAATTGACCAATGGTAGTGTCGAGATTCAGGTAATTGAAGGAGAAATCGAAGAACTCCAGATCAATGGCTTAGATCGTTTACGGAAGGGGTATGTGAGCGATCGCCTAGCCCGTGCCATGGAGTCACCTTTTAGACAACAAGATTTAGAGAGAGGGCTACAGTTACTCCAGGTTGACCCGATGCTACAGCGGGTTAATGCAGAATTAACAGCGGGCAATGGTCCTGGCAAAAGCTTGTTAATTTTAGATTTAGAAGAAGCTGACACATTTGGTCTCTCTTTCGCTGGCGATAACTATCGTTCTCCTAGCATTGGCTCTGAAGGTATTAATGTAGGACTGTCTGTTAGTCATCCGTTGGGTATTGGCGATCGCTTCAATGCTAGCTATGGCAGGACAGAAGGTCTTGACCTATATGATGTGAGCTATTCTGTTCCGGTGAATGCCCAGGACGGTACGCTGCGCCTGAGGGCCAGCAACAGCGATAGCCGCATTGTGCAGGATGCCTTCCGCGATATCGACATTCGCAGTGAAACCACAACATTATCCGCTGGATTTCGTCAGCCCCTGGTGCGTACGCCGTCAGAAGAGTTTGCGCTGGGCTTAGATTTTGATTGGAAACGTAGCCGCAGTTTTATTCTGGACGACATTCCATTTTCATTCTCCCTGGGTCCTGAAGATGGGCGCTCTCAGGTCAGTGCGGTTCGATTTTATCAAGACTGGGTGAAACGCAGTCAGTCTCAAGTATTAGCAGCCCGCTCTCAATTTAGTGTGGGGTTAGACTTGTTTGATGCCACCGTCAATGATTCTGGCATTGATGGTCGTTTCTTTAGTTGGCTAGGCCAGTTTCAGTGGATTAAGCAGGTGTCTCCTCGATTTTTGATGCTGACCCGGGTCGGTGCTCAACTGACACCAGATGCTCTATTACCCATTGAGCGTTTTAGCTTAGGCGGCATTAGCACCATACGCGGCTACAGCCAAAACCAAATTGTCACTGATAATGCCATTACCAGTTCGATTGAGCTGCGGATTCCGATCACCAAAGACCCAAATAAGGTGCAACTGACGCCTTTCTTTGAAGCTGGAGTGGGCTGGAACAATGAAATCCCCGATCCCGATCCCGCCTTTCTGGCTAGTTTGGGGTTAGGGGTGCGTTGGGCCGTCAGTCCCTGGCTATCCATGCGGCTTGACTATGGTATTCCCCTAGTGGATGTGGATAATACAGGCGATTCACTACAAGAAGATGGCCTATATTTCTTGTTGGACTATAGACCTCAGTTTTAGGCCTGAGTTTCAGGTCTGAGTCTTAAGAAAAAAGAGATTATATTTGTGCAAACGCCATCACGACTAGTCCGTCAACACACCCATCAGGAATGTGACCAAGTCCTCTGAGGCGATCTGTTGAATTATCTTGTGATCAACAATGTCAAATTTTGCACCTTTCTCTCGAAGATTGTTGTCTAGGGTCACTAAAAACCCTTTAGTAATGTAGTCATCCCCCACTTGAACCCAGCCAATGCCCAGCTCATTGTTGTGGTCAAGCTTTTGGGAGGCGGCTACGATTTGTTTTGCGATCGCAAGCCGATCCGTGGGTTCATTGTCCATCAGAATCAAAACAATCTCACCATTTGCAGGCTGCTGACCCGCCGCCTTCTCATCAAAATACCGATCAAACACCGTCTGTAAGACTGGAGCCAACGCCACCTGCTCTGGCATGGGGGCCGAATCCATCAGGGACTGAAAGTTCTCAACATTTACATTTTGGTGGGCCTGAAAAGTATCGCCTGTACCTCGATACACCGTTAATCCATTGGGTGCTAGTCTGTGACACTGTGCAGCAATCTCTAAAACCTGGGGGCGAGCCTGTTGCCATCGCTGGTCAAATCCAGGGGTCATACCCAGACGCTTTAACTGAGTAGGGGCATAGATCAATGTGTAATTACGGTTTTGTAACTGTGCAGGCAGGCTAGTACTGGTCTGTACCATCGTCAGGATCCTTATAATAAATAGTATTCCGTATAGTGTTCCGTACCCTGATTAGGGTGCCCCTGAGTTCAAATTCTGATATCCAAGTATCTGAGAGTGATCACACAACGGTATTACCGCAGCCAGTTATCCACCGTCAATGCCCAGCGCTCATGGTCGCGCCACTCTCCATTGATTTTTAGATATTGGCGTGAGAATCCCTCATGGGCAAATCCCAATCGTTTGATCAACTTAATAGACGCTGTGTTGCCCGGTTGAATATTCGCTTCGATACGGTGAAGCTTCAGGGAATTAAAGGCATGGTTAAGCACCAGCTTCACCCCCTCAGTCATCAATCCCTGACCCGCGTAGTCCACATTGCCGTAATAGCCCAGATAGGCATTTTGAAAGCTGCCGTAAAAAATCTGGCTTAAGTTGGCCACCCCTACCAAGCGATGGTCAACGGCATGCCAGATCAGCATGCCTTCAAAGGGCTCCGTGTGACAGCGATGGATATAGCGCCTACATCCTTCCTCATTTTTGGCCGGTTCCGCCCAAGGAGAATGGTAGTCAGCACTACGCTGATGTAGATCGAGCAGCGTTGACCAATCATCATCGACCGGGGACCGAATATAAACACGAGGAAGCATGGTTTGAGTTAGCGAGTTCACATAGTCAATGCTTTTCTAACATCCGCCATAAACTTTGACTCGCTCTCGGCCACGCCATCAGACTCCAACAGTTCTTGCAAAGCATCCATGGCCGTTTGCCTAAAGTCTCGCGCTGCATCTGGTTAACACTATTGGGCTGCCGATTGAATAACTTTTGAAGTAAAGCTCGCATCACATCCTCCGAAGTTACCTGTAGACGCTGAGATCATTCCCAAAGTTAGTACTTCAAACTCAGATGCAAAATTTCGTACAAACGGAAGTTGATTAAGCCTCGACCAACACGTTTACCCGTTCCCCTGTGAGGCTAAAGGCCCGCACTTCAGTAATGTTTACTTCGATAATTTTGCCCTTGAGTTCATTGATATCCCCCCCACAGAATGTCAGACGATTGGTGCGAGTCCGACCCATGACCTGGTGGGGATTTTTGGGGTTTACATCTTCAATCAGTACCCGTTCAATCCGATTTGCATACCGATGGGACCGCTCAGCCGCTTTGATGGAAACCAGATGATTCAGCCGTTGCAGTCGATCGCTCTTAGTGGATTCGTCTAGCTGGCTCTCCCATAGGGCGGCTGGCGTATTGGGGCGAGGGGAATAGGCAGCCGTATTTAGCTGGTCAAAGCTGATGTCCTCCACCAGTTTTAGGGTGTTTTGAAACTGCCCCTCGGTTTCCCCGGGGAAACCCACAATGGCATCGGCGCTGATGGCCGCATCTGGCACGTAGCGACGCACCGTGTCGATAATGCGGCGATATTTCTCCTGGGTGTAGCCCCGTGCCATGGCTTTGAGTACATCGTTATCACCGGACTGGAAAGGAATATGGAAATGTTCACATACCTTGGGCAGCTCAGCACAGGCCTTAATTAAACGCTCTGTAAAATAGCGGGGATGGCTGGTGGCAAAGCGAATCCGCTCAATGCCGGGGACATCATGGACGTAGTAAAGCAAGTCTGTGAGGGTATTCTGACGGCGGCCCTCAGGGGTAATACCGGGCAAGTCACGGCCATAGGCGTCAATATTTTGGCCCAGCAACGTTACCTCGGTGTAGCCTTGCTGACCCAGCAGCTCCATTTCAGCTCGGATAGCCTCAGGGGTGCGGGACTGCTCAATGCCACGCACACCGGGTACTACACAGTAGGTGCAGCGTTCGTTACAGCCATAGATGACATTTACCCAAGCACTAATTTTGCTATCGCGTCGGGGCTTGGTGATGTCTTCCATAATGTGGACCGGCTCGGTAGCCACCACCTGATTACCGCTAAAGACCTGCTCCAATAAGTCACTCAGACGGTTGGCATGCTGCGGCCCCATCACCAGGTCCAGCTCAGGGACGCGACGCAGCAGCGCTTCCCCCTCTTGCTGAGCCACACAACCCGCCACAATCAGTGTCACATTGGGGTCTGACTGCTTACGCTTTGCCTGCTTACCCAGGTAGGAATACACCTTCTGCTCGGCATTGTCACGAATGGTGCAGGTGTTGTACAGCACCACATCCGCTTCCAATGGGTTTTCTGTCCAGTTCATCCCCATGTCATCGAGGATGCCAGCCATGCGCTCAGAGTCGGCCTTATTCATCTGGCAACCAAACGTAGTGATGTGATAACGACGCTTATCCATGGGGTCTATTCAAGAAAATACTGGAATTCAGGCAAAAATTTTGACCAATAGCCTATTGTGCCACAGCTACGGCTCCACTGCGGCGACTGTCTCCGGCACCGTGCAGCACACCATTTTCATCCAGACCCACGGCATGGACTCCCCCAAAAAACATGTTCTGAGCCTGCCACCAGAGTGGTTTAGCATCGCCAATAATTGGGGTTAGCAGCGCTTGATTAAATCCTGGCTCCAGGTGAAATACATCATTTTCCCAATGGATACGGGGAGCAGCGACAGCGGCTTCTAGGGGCATCTGAAAGTCCACCAGATTGGAAATCACTTGCAGAATAGCGGTGCGGATGCGGTTGGAGCCGCCAGACCCTAACACTAAATAAGGATGTCCGTCGCGCAGCACCATGGTGGGGGCCATCATGGACGACATGCGTTGGTCAGGCGTCCACTGGTGAAAGCCATGGGGATTGAGGTCTTCTTCGCCCAGCATGTTGTTGACCATAATGCCGGTACCCGGCAGCACATAGGAGGAGCCCTCACCATTAGACGTGGTCACACTGGCGGCGTTGCCCTCATCGTCAATCACACTGAGGTGGGTGGTGCTGCCAAGTTTATTGGCAACGGGCGACTGTAGGGATGCGATCGCATCCGCCAATTGCCCCCGATACTGATCCAAATGCCCCGCCGACAAAAACTCTTCCGCCACACAGGACTGATGGAGTCGCGCATCATAGCCATCGCGACGGGCTACATTGGTAAATCGCATCACCTGACTGAGAGACCGCAGGTGCTCAGGGCTACCGTAACCTGCCAACTCACAATCAGCCAGTAGCGCCAATGAACAGGCAATTAGCCCACCCCCAGCACTGGGTGGCGGATTGGTCAGTAACTGAGTGCCATGGTAGTCAAGGCACAATGGCTGACGCTCTATTACCCGGTATCGCTCAAAATCCTCAACCGCCAGATACCCACCTTTAGAGGCCGTCACCTGGGCGGCCATGGCCTGCCAAAAGGCGTCTATACCCTGGTTTACCAAACGCTCCAGGGCATCAGCAAAAGCAGGCATATGCAATATTTCCCCCGCCTTCAATAACTGACCTTGGGGTGCATACATCGCTCGCGCCCCGGGTGTTGCCAGCAAAATAGGCTTAAGCACACCATATACATAGGCCAAAAACCCATTGACCACCACACCCCGACGCGCCAGATAAATGGCTGGGGCAACGACCTTCTCTAAGGGCAATCGGCCCAGGCGCTGATGGACATGCACCAGCCCCTTCAACACCCCTGGCACAGCCATGGCCCCTAAGCCAATGTGAAACTCCTGCACCGTATCGCCAAAATCTGCACAGATGGGATAGAAATCTAGCGGATGCTCCAAAGTTTTATCAGCAGGCGTTTGGGTGAAAAAATCAAAAAGTACATGCTCACCCGCTCCTGTATGGGCCAGTAGAAAGCCACCGCCCGCCAGGGATGTCAGCACCGACTCAGCCACACAGGAGGCCAGCACCCCCGCCACTGCTGCATCAAAAGCATTGCCCCCTTGCTTCAGCATTTCTACAGCAGCCGCTGCCGTCTTCCCATGGCCCGCCGCGACGACTCCACCCATAGAACCTCTCCATTTCCATCGATAGTCAACGTAGCAGAAATGGAACAAGACGCAATCAGCGGGAAGCATGTGCCACAAAAGACTGCCGATCGATCAGTGATTTAATCAAAATTCGTGAAGGTTACATATTTTATACAAAAACCTGTTTTACCTGACATGACTGCATCTCTTAACCAGGAGTAAGTTTATGGTTTAACCTCCTGCAAAAACAACCCAAAATCTCACCCAGAGGTAACTCCAGGGCTCCTTAAAGAGAGAAGTATACACTCTCAGGTATTGTTAACTTTGGTCTACAAGCCCCTAACCGGCAACACAATGATCTATATTGTCATTGAAGCGAAATGACATCGCTTCCCTGGCAGATAAAACAGCTAGAGAAAACAACAAAGAGGTAACGCTGTTGCATATTCTGTCTCGTTCAACCCAACACCCAACGGGTCAAGCTGATACATCCTATCGCTGACATTTTGGGAGCCATGCTGAAGTTGTTGAGTAAGATGCTCAAAGGGTAATTACCAACAACAAGACGTATCTCCAAGTCCTAGCGAACGATTAGAAAGGATGTTCCTCAGGAAGGCGGTTGGGTGTTGTGCTTTTAAAGTCTTTAAACACGACTCTTCTCGCAAAGCCAGGGAGATACATAGCGCCCCGTTTCTTTCCTGAGATTGTTAACTTTGGTCTACAAAACACCCACAGAATTCAAGGCAGGCTATATTGATATTGAAGCGAAATGACATCGCTTCCCTGGCAGATAAAACAGCTAGAGAAAACAACAAAGAGGTAACGCTGTTGCATATTCTGTCTCGTTCAACCCAACACCCAACGGGTCAAGCTGATACATCCTATCGCTGACATTTTGGGAGCCATGCTGAAGTTGTTGAGTAAGATGCTCAAAGGGTAATTACCAACAACAAGACGTATCTCCAAGTCCTAGCGAACGATTAGAAAGGATGTTCCTCAGGAAGACGGTTGGGTGTTGTGCTTTTAAACCCACCTGATCACTGCTGTTGAGTGACAACCCAAAAACTGAGACACTATGCTGTGGGATCGCACTCTCTACAAGATTTTAATACTGCTTCCAAAATTACATCAGGCATCACGGGTTCCTCTTCTATTAGCCAAGGGCCAGCTTTTATCTCTAATATGGGAAACTCTCTAACCAGTAACCTGTCTCCTCTAGCTCTTGTAAGCCAACCTCCAGTTTGCTGATGTATTCTGCATTGGATCTTGCTCGTAAGGCTTCTCGATTTGGACGGTGGAGGGATGTTTGACAACAATAGTTTGCATTCTCTTAGCAAAAGACAGCTAAAATTATCCACAGTTGCCTGCCTATTGACTTAGGCTTGGTTGCGCCATCTATCGAGGTCACTATGATGAAAAAGAGCATTATATTTCTTGCTGCATTTGTGCTGTCTACTGCATTGTTGCCCCACAAAGCTATAGCTGACGAAAAATGGTCTACAGAAGAATATGACGTTATCTATCAAGACGAACGAAATAGAACTGCTATCTGGACCTATGGTGATGGTTTCGGTACTGTTTTTATAGATGGTTTAGCTGGAGTGTATACTGGCCGAGGTTCCTATTCTGGTTACTGGGTGCAAGAGTCTTCTTCCCTACGCTGCGACACCTTTAGAGAAGACGCCAATGGTGAACCCACCTACTATTGGGGTGGATTTGAAATCACATTTATCGATCCAGATTTTCCCTCTCATTGGGAAGCGATGATTAGACTATGTGACCTTGAGCCAACTATCTCCCTAACGGGGACTCCTATCACTCCACTGTTTGAACCTTAATCTGAGGGCTGAACTATTAACAAACATTCTTGTTATGGAGAGTTGAATCGCCAATAATTAGTTAAGGGTAGGCCAAGGATATGTAAGCAAAGAGCGATTTTGCCTAGACTGCTCGTGATATAGAACTTCCTTGTGAGCAATTAAGCGTTACAGTACTAAAAGTGGATGCGCTATCAACTTATTAGGCTGTTTTACGGGTATATTTATATCACGGGGCGCACGCCGATGGTGCACAAGATTTTTGTGATTGCTGAGTTAGGGGATGAGTCGGTTAGATCCATTGCTATTTGACGGTATCTCACATTTAAAGTTATCCCGAGCGTCAGCAATGCTGATGTTTGAAGCAATTCCGAACGTAAAGCAGCAATCACATCGTATCTTCATAGACTTAATCCTGTGCTTGCTGCGTTCTTTTGAATGCTTAAGCAAGTAGTGTTCTTCCAGCTCTTCTACTATGAAAGCCTCGACTGTTTTTGTTTCATTATTAGCGTTAGCTGGTACTGCTGCTGCTGCCGAAAGTGCTGATGCTGCGGTTTTAGACGTAGAGATTCCAAATAATCTGAGAGAAGCTATCTGTCATCGAGACTGGTATGAGGCCATAGAATTATCGAGTACGTTAATTGCGTCTGCAACGATTACCCCTGATGAACGTCAGACACTTGTAGAATTAAGACGCAATTTGTATGGCCACCTTAAAGATGGGGCTAAACCTGAGGAAACGGTTAGCTGTAAAGGTATTGTCAAACGCCCTTCCATTGCAACACAGACTCCACTCTATGAAGGGGCTACTCCACGATTTTCCAATCGTAATCGGTCTAGTGTCTCCGTAGGAACGACATCGGTGAAGGCTTTGTATGGCACTACTCTTTCCAGTTTGTGGACAGTGGGTACTCGGGTGGACGGCAACAGTATTAGAGGAACTGTCTTGAATAATGGACTGACAGCTGCTAAGAATGTCACCTTAACTATCCGTTCTCAACAAGACGATCAATCAGAGACTATTAAAACCGTTGCTATCGATACAGTTAGCCCATGGAGTGAAACTGATTTTGTCGCTACATTTAACCATTCACCAGGAAACTGGATGATTGAAAGTATTGAAATTAACTAGCGCACTGACTTAGAACGCAAAATCAATTAACTTTCAATAGTGTGACAAAAGTTGGTAAATTCTTTTCTCGCCTGCTCTGCCACATTTTGGGGTTCCCAGTCTGTTTTCAGCAAGGGTTCACCACAGTTTCCCCATACTAGTCCGGCCCAAGCGCCAAAGCCGCCGTTAGGGTCTTTGCTGCGCACTTCGTGTCGAGCGTCGATATCTAAGACAATCATGGTGCCCTGCTGCTGTGGGGGAAACGTTTGGCTAGTCCCGCGAACAATGTAACTATTGCCAGGGTTATGCAGCATTAATATTGGCCGATACCCGGCAATGCCATCACTGTGGGATGGAACAGCGACCCCTTCTAGTAAGCGAAAATTTTGGAAGTTCTTAATCTCATAAAGATGCGTAAATCCGCATCTAAAGGGTTGATATGGCATGGCTGTGATACTTTTGAGATAGCTCAATAGCTGCTCACAAGCTAACGGTAGTTGAAGATTCTCTATATGTACAATCATAAGTGATGACCTGCTAACCCCCTGCTAGCAGATGAGTTTGCTAACACGGTTGACCCCATCGTTGTTTGTTTGTTTTGGTGTTAGGGCATGTCAAGGACGAAGACTTTATAGGCATGTCCTGGAGATATTCTGGGTGAGTTTAGCGTAAAAACATGAGGGCATGTTTCGGAACGCAACGCCTCAGTAATTTTTGTGAACCCGTAAGATGCTTCGGTGTGTTCTGTAGTGGAAGCTGAAAAGCTATGGCTTGTTGTATTTTAAATTGCCTTGTTTATCGATCTACAACTACTTTTTCTTTTAAAACCCCCCAATACTTATACCGCAAAGCAGAATTTTAATTCTCTTTGTAGACTCTACTTTTTTGGAAGCACAGAAGTATTTGAGCGATGCTAAGGCATTAGATAGCTTGACAGAGAATAATCTTTAAAGAAGATTGTACTTGTGCTATTTTATGCAGGGGCTATACGCATCTGTAATATAGACTGTGGCTAGTGTTTATAATGTGCACTATAGAGACTGTCATATCTCATATTCAATTTTTAGGGCTATCTAAAAGTTCCCCTATCTTTAGGGGAGTAACTTTAAGAAAATTACTAAAGTTGAAGTATTTTTTGTGGAAATCACTATGTTTGAGAGATTATGAAGATTGAATCAGTGATTTTGCGGAATCGCCTTGTTATAGGGCGATTCACTAATACGGATACTTCCATGTTTTAGGCCATGGTGATGCGATTAAAGGAGGTGCATTGACTAAGCTGCACATTGTGCAGCTCACATTAGCTCAATTGACGTGCATCTAATAGGAGGAACGCATAATGCGAGAACTAACTTACTACGTAGCCTGTAGCCTGGATGGTTTTATTGCCCACAGAGATGGTTCCCACGATGGCTTTTCCCAGGATTCTGAATATCTTACGGAAGTATTTACCTCCTTCCCCGAAACTGTGCCCTCTCATTTGCGTGATGTTATGGGTGTGCATGCTGAAAATAAATGGTTTGATGTTGTTTTGATGGGACGCAAAACCTATGAAATTGGTTTGCAGGAAGGTGTGCTCAGTCCTTATTCTCATCTGAAACAATATCTGTTCTCTCGTAGTATGCACGCGAGTCCCCATACAGATGTTGTTCTTGTTTCAGAGGATATTGCTGACACTGTTAGGCAATTAAAACAAGAAGAGGGTAAAGGGATCTGGTTATGTGGTGGGGGTGTTTTAGCGACAGCACTTTTGTCTGAGAAGCTGATTGATAAGTTGATTTTGAAGGTAAACCCATTTTTGATGGGGGACGGTATTCCACTATTTTCTGGAGTAATTAATCAAACAGCTTTGCAACTCATTGACAGGGAAATTTATAACAATGGTGTGCTGATGCTTCACTATCAGGTGGGCTGATAGAGTTATACGTAGCCTGTGTGTTAATAGTGGGACTTAAAATAGCCAGTGGATATAGGCTATATGTGTGTTGTTGAGGCCTTTGAAGGAGAGAGTGTTATGTCACTGATATATATTGCGATCGCACTACTCTTTATCCTAATCATCATTTGGCTAGCACTACAGCCCAAACAGGGGACCAAAGCCTCGAATGCCCCTGAGCCCATTGATGACTCTACCTATCAATTACCCAAACCCCAAGACCCATCTGGTAACCCAGCAACACCATTATCTCGTCCATCGCCAGCTACTCCACAGCTGCGTCAAATATCCTATGAAGCACCCTCTGAACTAACATCGTTGGATACACAATCAGTTGAAACAAAGGCTGCTGATAGTTCTAACGTCGAAGATCGCATAAGAACGCTTATGCAACAGAATCGTAAACTTGATGCCATTAAGCTCATTCGGTCTACAACAGGATGGGGATTAAAACAATCTAAAGAGTATGTAGATGCTTTTCCTTATTTGGCCCCCTTACCTATCACCGAGGGCATGGGTAACGGCAATCCTACACCCCCTATAGAATCCTTCGATATAGACCACCATGATATTAATGACCGTGTGCGGCTGTTTATGCAGCGAGGGCGCAAGATTGATGCCATTAAGCTGGTAAGAACTGTGACAAACTGGAGTCTCAAAGAGGCGAAAAACTATATCGATCACTACCCTGATGTTGCTCCTCTGCCGATTACCGAACGTGGGCCTGTCAAACAACACCTCAAGCAACTACTAGCTGACAGAAGACACATGGATGCCATCGATTTAGTCCAACGTCGAACGGGTATGGTGGTGACGGAAGCCAAGGACTATCTTGAGCAAACGTTTAACTGTGATTTACCTTTTTGAGGTTACTCATATCTCAATGCTGACAATACTTTAAGTGTTAGACCGTAAAGCTATTTTGATGATGTATGTAATACACGGGCTCTTAACTCAAGTACTGCTGGGAGATTCTTTCTTGAGGCTGGGACCGATAAATTTCTCAGATACTAAAACTATGATAATGCCAAGGCTATAGGCAATAAAATCTTCCCAGCTAAACGATGTACCAATCACGGTTCTAGCGAGGCGAGAAGACCCGAGACCAAGCACGTCCACAATGTTGAAATGTTGCAGAATCTCAACTAAAAACGCAAATAATAAAACACCCATGGCGGTGAGATTTATTGAGTATTTAAAGAATGCTCGCACAAATGCATAAATCAAGATGACAACCAAGAAGTCTCCCATGTATGGACGAATAAAGTCATCTTTAACAAAAATGCCGATATAAATCTCTGTAATCAATAAAAGGGCGAACCAGTAAAAGTAGTAAAGGTTAAATCTCATTTTTTCATTTGCTTAGAATGCGCGTGAGGCTAAAACTCACAGTATGACTACGATGAAGGTCTGGAGGATTCCTGAAGTGTCAAGGGGCTCTGGCAACTACTTTTATGAGCTTTTCGTAAATTTTTGATGTGTTCTTTATCGCTGCTTAGCCGAGTGCTGTACGTTTAATTGCGATCGCAATCACTGTTTCGCTGAGCCCTGTACGTTTACTTGAGGATCGCACAGCCACAATGCGATCGCTCCTATGAATCCCTGAGCCATGGCAGTATCGTACTATTCCTTTTGGTTAGTCCCCCAAGAACCAGATTTAACCTATTTTCAAGACCTGATTAATGGTTTGGCAGAACGTTTCAAGACCGAACCCTTTTATCCCCATGTGACCCTGTACAGTGGTTCTCTACCCGCCTCTCTAGCCGTGACAGCCGTGGTTAAAGGGCTGTCATTAACACAACCGATAGAGCTAGAGGTCATCACTCTCAACTATGAAACCCACTTTTCCAAAACCCTCTATGTTCAGTTAAAGCAGACAGTTGATTTCACGCAGTTGGTGAGAGATCTGGTTACAGCCATTCCCGATGCTCCACAGCCTAGGCTAGATCCCCATCTCAGCCTGTTATATCACCGCCTTGATGCGGTTACCCAACAAACACTGACAGAAACGATCACCCTGCCGCGCTCCACCATTCAGTTTGATCAAATCCAGGTAATTGCTGCGCCCCAGAACTTTGAGACGCAATCTCACGTCGCAAGTTTACGCTGTGTCCATAGCAAATTGCTGACTCTATCATGACTGCACATTCCCCCAGAATCATTGGTTTGCTCCCCGCTGCTGGCCAGGGTAGCCGCATTAGTCCATTATCCATGAGCAAAGAACTATTCCCCATTGGCTTTCAAA
The DNA here is from genome assembly GCF_043421595.1 of Leptothoe sp. ISB3NOV94-8A. Classification (NCBI taxonomy): domain Bacteria; kingdom Bacillati; phylum Cyanobacteriota; class Cyanophyceae; order Nodosilineales; family Cymatolegaceae; genus Leptothoe; species Leptothoe sp. ISB3NOV94-8A. Next base: position 430,426 of record NZ_JAXSQW010000002.1, read on the forward strand.
GCCTTGCTGAAAAAGGGCTACGGCCTAAGGTGGTCTGTCAATATTTGCTGGAGGCCATGGGTAAAGGCGGAGTGCAAGAGTCCTTTTTGATTTTGCGACCTGGTAAGTGGGATATTCCCAATTATTTCGGTGATGGCTCCCAACTCAAGATGCGATTGGCCTATTTGACGGTGCATGTGCCCTTTGGGGTGCCCTTTAGCCTCAACCAGGCCTATCCTTTTGTGAAAGATGCCATTGTTGCCATGGGGTTTCCCGATATCTTGTTTAGCCCAGCTGATGCCTATGCCCAGCTCATAACTCGGTTACAAACGACCCAAGCCGATGTGGTGTTAGGTCTGTTCCCCACGGATCAGCCTGACAAGGTGGGGCTGGTTGAGTTTGATCAAGATGGTGTCGTCTCTGGCATCTATGAAAAGTCGAACCTCACCCATTTGCCCTATATGTGGGCCATTGCTGTGTGGCGGCCTAGCTTTACGGAGTTTCTCCACCAGTTTGTTGAGACGAAACGTCAGGCGCTGATTGGCGATCAGTCTCCGATGCTGCTCAAAGAGATGCCAGACTATGCTGAAACGCCAATTGGGGATGTGATTGTGAGTGCGATCGCAAATAACCTACGGGTAGAGGCTGTTCCTTTTGAAACTGGCCATTACCTCGATATTGGTACCCCCGAAAATCTGATCAATGCCGTATACCATTACGGCAAGCCCTAAACCTCAGATAATATGGCCATTGATTGCATCACCATAGAACAGTACCTTCACGAACACATTCCCATGTCTAAAGCGATGGCGGTAGCTGTTGCCTCCATCAATGACAGCGGTGTTCTGCTATCGGCACCCTTAGCGCCCAATATCAATCACCGTAATACGGTATTTGGTGGCAGTATTTCGACCTTAGCAATTCTTTCTGCCTGGACGTTTGTCCATGTGCAGTTGAAGACATTGAATATACCCAGCCGTATTGTTATTCAAAGCAATAGCCTGGAATATACAAATCCTGCTACAGGAGATGTTCAGGCCCGTTGTTTCGCACCTGATTCTAATGTCTGGCAGTGCTTTATCAATACACTGACTAAACGTGGAAAAGGGCGCATAAGCCTCTCCTCTGAAGTTTATTCAAATGGTCTACTCGTCGGCCAATTTCACGGTAAATATGTGGCTCTAAAATCAAACGATTGAGCCTCAACATATATGTTGTGCCTGGATGTTTTACCTGGTGAAACAGATTAGATTGGTCCCGTAAAGGGCTAGCACCAGGCACAGCCCCTACATCAGGTACTCTGCTAAACTGTTGTCAAGGCTGCATTTAGCGTCTGACTAGGGCGCATGGCCTGGCTAGTTTTCTCTGCATCTGCCAGATAGTAACCGCCAATATCCATGGATGTTCCTTGAGCGGCATTGAGTTCACCAACAATTTTGTCTTCGTTTTCCCTCAGGTGCTGCGCTAGCTTGGCAAATTTAGCTTTGAGCTCTAAATTTTTCTCTTGTTCAGCCAAAGCCTGGGCCCAGTACATGGCCAGGTAAAAATGACTGCCGCGATTATCTAACTCATGGACTTTACGGGAAGGGGTCTTAGCATTTTGCAAATATTGGCTATTGGCTTTGTTCAGGGTTTCAGCCAAGATCAAGGCGTTTTCATTATTGGTTTTATGCCCCACATCCTCCAGGGTCACCGCCAAGGCTAGAAATTCCCCCAGTGAGTCCCACCGCAAATGCCCTTCACTAATAAACTGTTGTACATGCTTGGGGGCAGAACCACCCGCCCCCGTCTCAAACAAACCACCGCCTGCTAACAATGGCACAATGGAGAGCATTTTTGCGCTGGTACCCAGCTCAAGAATTGGGAAGAGATCGGTTAGATAATCACGCAGGACGTTTCCGGTGACTGAGATAACATTTTTGCCAATCTTGATCTGCTCACAGGTGAAACGCATGGCGTCCGCAGGTGGCAAAATCTTGATGTCCAGACCTGTGGTGTCGTGGTTGGGGAGATACTGTTTCACCTTTTTAAGGATATTTGCATCATGGGCACGATGTTCGTCTAGCCAGAAGACGGTAGGTGCACCGGTTGCTCTGGCACGACTAACGGCAAGTTTTACCCAGTCCTGAATGGGAATATCTTTGGTTTGGCACATGCGCCAGATATCACCCTTTTCGACGCCATGCTCCATCAGCGTTTGCCCATCGGCACTTACCACGCGCACGGTACCATTGGCAGGAATCTCAAAGGTTTTGTCGTGGGAACCATATTCTTCAGCTTTCTGCGCCATCAGACCCACATTGGCGACATTACCCATGGTAGTCACATCAAAGGCTCCATTTTCTTGGCAGAAGCTAATGCACTCCTGGTACATGGTGGCATAGCACCGATCGGGGATGATGGCCTTAGTATCATGAAGCTGGCCATCCGTCCCCCACATTTGGCCAGAGGAACGAATGGCAGCTGCCATAGATGCATCAATGATCACGTCGCTGGGCACATGGAGATTGGTAATGCCCTGATCGGAGTTGACCATGGCGAGATCAGGCCGCTTGCCATAGGTTGCCTGTAAATCGGCTTCAATGGCAGCACGTTGATCATCGGGCAATGTTTTAATCTTGGCGTATACATCACCCAGGCCATTGTTGGGGTTGACACCCAGTTGGGCAAAGGTGTCAGCATACTTTTCAAATACGTCTTTAAAGTAAACGGTGACAGCATGGCCAAACAAAATGGGGTCAGAGACTTTCATCATGGTTGCTTTCACATGGAGAGAAAGCAGAATGTTCTCTTTTTGAGCACTATCAATCTCTTTTTCATAAAAAGCCCGCAGCGCTTTAACGCTCATCACAGCTGCGTCAATCACCTCCCCTGACAGGACAGTCATTTTCTCTTTTAAGACTGTGATGTCACCATCTTCAGTAACTAGCTCAATGCTGATGCTGTCGGCATCTTGAATGACAACGGATTTCTCACTGCCATAAAAATCTTCACTGTCCATGTGGGCCACATGGGATTTAGAATCCAATGCCCATGCGCCAACTCGGTGAGGATTTTTCTGGGCATATTGTTTCACGGCTGCTGCCACCCGGCGGTCTGAGTTGCCTTCCCGCAAAACAGGATTCACCGCGCTGCCTAACACTTTGGCATAGCGAGATTTAATCTCAGCTTCGGCCTCATTTTTGGGCTCGGCAGGATAGTCGGGAACGTTATATCCCTTGTCTTGTAGTTCCTTAATGGCTGCCGTTAGCTGTGGGATAGAAGCACTGATATTAGGTAGCTTGATAATATTGGCTTCCGGTGTTTTGGCCAGGGCACCCAGTTCAGTCAGGGCATCGGGTAAACGTTGGGCTTCTGTCAAGGTTTCTGGAAAATTGGCAATGATCCGCCCCGCCAGAGAAATGTCACTGGTTTCTACAATGACGTTGGCGGCTTGGGTAAAGGCTTGGATGATGGGTAGTAAGGAATAGGTGGCCAGTGCCGGGGCTTCATCAGTCAGGGTGTAAATAATTTTTGCTGTGGGGTGGCTCATGTTTTTCCTACTACCTGCGTGGGTTTGGGGTTGTCGCCACGTTAATGACATCAACGCACGGCAACTCCAAGGCTCTATTTTGGCATTGAGAGTAATCTCAGCCAAGGGAGAGCCTAAGGTAATTTAGGATTTGTGTGATGTAATACTGACCTAAACGCCAGTGCCAGCGGGTACGGCCATCCGCTGTGGATGCAGAGACTCACCCACTTGAGTGGCGCTGTACAGACGGTTTAAGGCCTGCATGTAGGCGTCGGCTGAGGCCACCACAATGTCCGTATTCGCTGCATGACCCGAGTAGATGTGCTGGTTATGGCGCAGCCGAATGGTCACTTCACCCATGGCGTCAATGCCGGCGGTCACTGACTGGACGGAGTATTCGATCAGGTCGTTGGGAATATCAACCACCCGATTGATGGCTTTGTACACGGCATCGACGGGACCCGTGCCGATGGCGGCATCCATTAATTCTTCGCCGTTGGGGGTGAGGATAGTGACTGTGGCGGTAGGTCGAGCGCTGCTACCACAGGAAACCTGGACAAGTTCAAGTTTGAAGTGCTCAACCACCTGTTGGGTTTCGTCATTGACGATGGCTTCCAGGTCGCGATCGCTAATTTCCTTTTTCTTATCCGCCAGCTCCTTAAACCGCAAAAATGCCTTGTTTAAATCCTGGTCCGATAGCTCATAGCCCAGTTCCTGCAGGCGGGTGCGGAACGCATTACGGCCTGAGTGCTTACCTAGCACGATCAGATTATCGTTGAGACCGATGGTTTGGGCGTCCATGATCTCATAGGTGAGCTTATTCTTCAGAACGCCGTCCTGGTGAATGCCGGACTCATGGGCAAAGGCATTGGCCCCGACAATGGCCTTATTAGGCTGCACTAGCATGCCAGTAACGCTGGAGATCAACCGGGAGGTCTTGTAAATTTCCTGGGTGTTGATATGGGTCAGGGGCGCTTCTGAGTCAGCGGGACGACCAAAGAAAGGATTAAAGTACTGCCGACGCACATGCATGGCCATCACTAACTCTTCGAGGGCGGCGTTACCCGCCCGCTCACCGATGCCGTTAATGGTGCACTCTAGCTGGCGCGCGCCGTTTTTGACGGCTTCTAAAAAGTTGGCCACAGCCAAACCCAGATCGTTGTGGCCGTGCACAGAAATAACCGCCTGGTCCACGTTGGGTACGTTTTCGGCAATGCCTTTGATTAAGCCGCCAAACTCACTGGGGGTGAGGTAGCCAACGGTGTCAGGAATGTTGATGGTGGTGGCTCCGGCTGCGATCGCAACCTCCAACACCTGGTACAAAAATTCTGGTTCTGAGCGACCCGCATCCTCTGGCGAAAACTCCACATCGTCCGTAAAGCCCTTGGCAAAGCGCACCATCTCATCGGTGATGGCTAGCACCTCATCCCGCGATTTCTTGAGCTTATATTTCATGTGGATATCGGACGTGGCAATAAAGGTATGGATACGACCTTTATTGGCAGGCTCAATTGCCCGAGCAGCGGCTTCGATATCCTGTTTAGTCGCCCGAGCTAAGCCACAGATAGTTGGTCCATCAACGGTTCCCACTTCCTGGGCAATGCGCTGCACCGCCTCAAAATCACCAGGACTTGCGTAGGGAAACCCTGCCTCAATGATGTCTACACCGAGCCGAGCCAGCTGACGAGCCACCGCTAGCTTTTCTTCGACATTCATGGTCGCGCCAGGAGATTGCTCCCCATCCCGTAGGGTAGTGTCAAAAATTAAGACTCGATCAGGCTGTGTACTCATTGCAGGTTACCGCTATGTAGAGGCTTACTATATATAGCTTTGGCTAGCTATGACCTAGCGCCTTTACCCCGATACTGAAGTAAAGGCTAACGAACTATTACCAGCCACGTTTTATTGTAATCGCTAACCCATAGTTATTTCGCCTTAGCAAGCTTTGGGGACTAGGGAGTGGAGAATTACAAACCTTCAAAAAATAGAAAAATTCTAGCTTTGACGCTCCCTCTGCAACTTGAGCAACATCCGATCAATAGCTTCAATCATGGCCTCAGGCTGATCAACCCAAACAAAGTGACTACTACTCTGGGCGGGCAAGCTGAGGCTTTGGGTTGAAAGTCTCATGAGATTGTGATGCATCTGGGTCCAGAGATGATCCGCAGTTTCCAGGGGCAAGGGTTTGACGAGTGGTGCTGGCGTAAAGAAGTGGCTGGCCTTGATATTAATGACGGGTAAGGACCCCAAATTTCCTGTTTTACGTAGCTGTTCATGGCTGGCATTGAGGCTGATCATTTCGCGGGCCATGGTAAACCAATGTTTGGGGCGTACAAAGGAACGTAGAACAGGGGCTAATTGCTCCTGACTGTACTGTCTGAGTCGAGGGCTAATCACCTGGAACAGTCCCAACTGCTGCATAATTCGAATAAATCCCAGGGCAGACCCTACCACCGACATCAAAAAGCCCGCCGTAAAAACAGCTTTCATCAGCTTTAGGCTGCCAGGTAGTCTGGCCATGCCGTCTTCATGGAGACCATCGGTCAAAATCAATCCGGCCACATTGTCGGGGTAAGTATGGGCATAAAGACGCATGGTGTAGCTAGCCAACGAGTCCCCAACCAGCACATAGGGGGGACGAATATCCGCTTGGCGCATTAAGGCTTCAAATTCCTGCATCATTTCGTTGCTGTTGCGTGGATTGGGGCTGTTAGAACTCCAGCCATAACCGGCGCGGTCATAAATGCAGACATCAGCAAATTCAGCAATTTCGTCAATTAGCAGATAACCTTCTACCCCCCCCAGACTGTGATCCAAAATTACCGTCGGTTGATGAGGCCGTGATCGTCCCCGACGATACAGGTGGAGCTGGCAATCTCCAATGTCATAAACCTTCCCTGGTGGCGGCGTTTGAGCTTCTTGGCGACAACACCAGATATGGTACGCCGTTGTGCAAATGAGGATGAGGTTACGTAGCCACATAGGTTAGAAGGGGAGCAGGAGAGAGTTGTTTGTTATTGGTTATTGGTTATTGGTTATTCGTTGGGAACCTTGGGTGCGAGTCGTCTTTCAGTGCGTACTAGATAGTTCAACGAACCAATAACTGGGAACTCATAACTCATAACTCATAATTCTTATAACCCTTTGCTAGCATCAAACCGACACTACTTTAACGAAGGGCTGCATGTTAACGCCAAATCTTATTTCCCGCCAGGGTGAAATTGTGGAGGTGTTTTTACGCCACGGTTGGGATTATATGCGGCGTTTGCTGGTGGGTAAGGCTTCAGAAGAACCCGATATTCCGCCCCCGGCAGTGTTGCGAAATATTTTGACGGATTTAGGACCGGTTTATATCAAGTTTGGGCAGTTGCTGAGTACACGCCCTGACCTGGTGCCACCAGCTTATATCGAAGCGCTAAGCGCTTTGCAATCGACGGTGCCACCCGTAGATGCAGCGACAATTCGGGTGTTTCTTAAGGAACAATTAGATCCAGATGTGGTGTTTTCAGAGGTGGATTATGGTGCGATCGCATCCGGTTCCATTGGCCAAGTCCATCGAGCCGTGCTCAAAAACGGTCAGCCCGTCGCCCTAAAAATCCAGCGTCCTGGTATCGATATACAGGTACGGAGAGACATGGCGCTGATTCGGGATATAGCCAAGCTGGTGTCTACCACCCAGTTTGGTCAGCGCTACAACGTGGTTGCCCTGGCCGATGAATTTAGCAGTGCCCTCAATGCCGAGCTGGACTTTACAACGGAGGCCACCTACACCGATCAGCTGCGTCAAAACCTGGCTAAAGGTCGCTGGTTTGACACCCATCAGCTGGCCATCCCAGAAATTATCTGGCCCCTGACCACGCCCAAAGTACTCGTGATGCAATGGCTGGATGGGCAGCCCATTCTATCAGCTGCCATCGGTACCCATCCAGCACCATCAGAAATCCGTAACCTCCTCAGTCGGCTATTGTTTCGCGCCTTTTTCCAACAGTATTTTATCGATGGCTTCTTCCATGCCGATCCCCACCCGGGCAATATTTTTTATCTCAGCGATGGTCGTATTGCCCTCCTAGACTGTGGCATGATGGGTCGCTTAGATCCGCGTACGCGCACGACGTTGACCGAGATGGTATTAGCCGTGGTTAGTTCCGACGCCCAACGGTGTGCTCAGCTCACGCTGCAGTTGGCAGAGCCGCTCCAGGATGTCGATTTAGCGAAGCTAGAATTTGACTACAGTCGCTTATTAGCCCGCTACTATGGCTTATCTCTGCAAAGCTTCAATACAGCGGCAGCCTTTGCCGAAATTTTAGAAGCAGGGACCCGTAATCATTTGCGTTGGCCCGCCAATATAGGTCTATTTACCAAGTCCCTGGCTAATTTAGAAGGTGTTGCCCGTCAGTTTAATCCTCAAATTAATCTGATTGCTGAGATTCGACCATTAATGGTCGACCTGTTCCGCCAGCAGCTGATTGGAGATGACCCCCTGCAAGCATTACTGCGAACGGGGCTAGAATTTCGTAACCTGTCCCTGTCCGCACCGCGTCAGTTTGGTTTCCTGCTCGATCGCTTAAGCGAGGAGACCCTGACTTGGAATGTCAATATCAAAGACCTCACTAACGTGCAGCGAAGTATCGAGCAAGCGGCCAACCGTCGTTCGTTTAGTACAGTAGTTGCCGCCCTGATTATTGGTGCTGCCATTATTTCCAGCAATCAAACCAATGTGCAGCTGCAATGGTTGAGTACCAGCCTCTTTGCCGCTGCCACCCTGCTGGGTATTTGGTTAATTATTAGTATTCTTCGCTCAGGTCGCTGGCGATAATAGTGATCCCCTGCTTAGCCCTACGGTGTACACACATCTCGGAAGATGATTCACAATCCTGCATTACCCCCCTTAATCCCCCCTTGGTAAGGGGGGAAACTCCGGTCCTCCCCCTTGGTAAGGGGGAGTTAGAGGGGGTGAGGCAACCGCAAACGCTAGTATCCAGGACTTGTGTATACACCGTAGCCTGCTTAGGCTAAATCAGCTCACCACTGCTCTCAGTAGGATAATTGTTACCACAATAAAGCTTACCGGAGGCTACAGTATTTATAGGTAGAGCATTTACACTGGTGACGATTGACTAAGGGACACCCTGGATATGGAAGATTTATAGCCATCTATCTTGGCTTGGTATTTTCTTTAGCCATATTCTAGGTTTGGGCATAGATAGATATAGGACCGCCCCACTTCACCGCTATTCCTTAACTACTTTCAAGACTGTTTTTTACACCACACCCGCGTGACCGTTCTCATTTTTGATTTTGACGGTACGATCGCTGACACATTGGAGACGATCGTTACTATTACTAACCGCTTGGCAGGCCACTATGGCTATCCGCAAACGACACCGGAGCGACTGAAATATCTGCGTGCCTTGAGTACAGCTGAGCTATTAGCGCAATCCAATGTGCCCCTGTTTCAAGTGCCGTTTCTGATGCGTCGGGTCAGACGCGAGCTGAATCAAGACATTGACTCGATTCACATCTTCCAGCATTTGAGTGATGTCTTAAAGGCGCTACAAGGGGATGGTCACACCATTATGATTGCCAGTTCCAATGCGCCTTCAACCATTCGACCATTTTTAGAACGTCACGGTTTAAGCCAGGTGTTCAGTCAGGTCTATGGCAACATTGGCCTGCTGGGTAAGGCCCGCAGCCTACGCCGTATCATGCGTCGTCATCGCCTAACACCTGAGGAGATCCTCTACGTGGGTGATGAAACACGCGATATTGAAGCCGCCCATTGCCAAGGGGTGGCGGTGGCGGCTGTGAGTTGGGGATTTAGCGATCGCACCGCCCTTGAAGCCCAGGGACCCACGTTTCTAATCGATACCCCAGAGGATCTATATCGAGCAGTTGGTGAGTTCCATAGAAGTCAGCGACGATTGTTCTTTATGGGTTCCAAGCGGGGTGAGAGAGCAGAAACTCCATCATACGTACCCCACGTAGCTGATTAGAAAGTGGCAAATGCCCAACGGGAGCTGACAAATCCCAGACAAACTCACCCGGATAGCGAGTCCAAATATTGTCAGACTTCCAAGCTAGCTTTTCCCAAAGCCGGTTCCAATCCTGGTTGAGACCGAGCCACAGCTCTCGTTGCTTAGAGAAACCGAACCGATCTTCTGAATACACGCGCCACAGCTGATCAATGGTGTGTAGATCAACCACAGGAAAGCTATCTACCTCAGTAAAATAAACCCACTTCCGCTGCACAGCAGCCGGACCAGCCAGTTCACAGAGCTTTTGTAACGTTAAGCGGTCCGCTTCTTCAAATTCTTGGGCAATCAACAATGCTTGCAATGGCTGATAGTCGACCCCCTTGTCAGAGATTGCTGGCACAACACCATTGGGATAGGCTTCCGCTAAAAAGGTTTGGGCTGCAACGGAATCACTAGTGCTGAGTACCTGATAGGTTTTACCAGTAGCGACCGAGGGTTCGCTAGCCTCTTTGAGGAAGCCCATGAGGACGGTAACGCCAGAGTCACCAGCACTGATTAATTCTGTGACGGCACTTAACTGGCGCTTTAAGTTATTAGAGCGGAGTTGTTCGGCAAGCTTAGCCGTTTTGTCATCGTCCATCGGAATAACCGTTGGAGAATCAGCGGATGCATTAGTCATGTTGGGGCATCTACAACACCAGACTCTGGCGTTGTTTTAAGCGTTTTTTTATAATGAGCCAAATCTCAGGCTACCTCACAATGTCTTAGCAGCACAAGATAAAACAGGTTAGTTATAACTATTTATTTGGATTCGTCAGAAGCGGGTCGATAGCCATTTTCAAAGGCATAGCGAATTAGCTGGGAGCGATTTTCCAACGATAGCTTGCTCAAGATATTGCTCAGGTGAGTTTGGACGGTCCTGGGGCTGATGAACAAATGTTCACCGATCTGTTTATTGGTAAAGCCCTGAATAACTTCCCAAAATACCTTTTCTTCGGCAGGGGTTAACGGCAGAGGTTCTGGCGGCGGTGGTTGAGCTGACTCTGGCGCTGGCATCTGCTGTACCAGACGAATAATTTCAGCATGCATGCGCCGAGAACGTTCCAGCTGAGCATCAATTTTGGCAATCAGCTCCTTAGGATGGAAAGGCTTAACGATGTAGTCATCGGCACCTTTGGAGTGGCCCTGAATCCGGTCATCTAATTCACCACGGCCCGATAGGAAAATAAAGGGAACGAGTTGACCCGAACGAATTTCCCTGAGCTTGGTACAGAACTCATAGCCATCCATCTCAGGCATCATCACATCTGAGACAACGAGGTCGGGTTGGTCTTGTTCAAATAAAGCTAGTCCTTCCGTGCCAGAGGATGCATGGCTCACTTGAAAGCCTCGCTCTCGCAGATAGCGGGTCAACGCAGACCGTAGTGTAATGTCATCATCAACAATAAGGATTTTTTTCATCCTGATGTCAGCTGCCTCAGAATACTTGCTAAACTTTTGAACCGAACGCCATGGGCATGTATAGCGCAACTTTATTTTATCAATCCTACAACTCCGAAACTGGATTACATGTCCTGCATTACAGATACGCCATACTTTTGCAATGAAACTTGTTTTGGATCAACCCACGGCAAAGAAGCGCTTATAAACGATTCTAAAAAAGATGACCTTATAGATTGTTAGTTAAGCTACGCATATCTATTACGGTCAATATGATGCCCAAAAGTTCTAGAATGTGCTGCGGTTATGGCTCAGGATTAAGATTCTCTAAGTGTTAAATAGGACCTGTATTCCCAAGTTTAGATGTTGTGATGCTTTTTGGATTGGATGCCGTTTTTATTAAAGCGATTGTTCCGTTATCTTTGGTTGCCTGGTACAGTGTCGACACCAATACGAAACTTGGGTATAAAGCAGGGTATGGCTTCGCTCGGGGTGATATATAGGTGGCATATAAAAGGTTCCTGTCGTCGGTGAAGCATAAATAAGAGGGAGCAACATGGGTGAGTCTGATAGCCAGGGCAGGAATGACCCACTACTGCAATCACTGGATGATGACTTTCAAGCATTGCAGCGGCACTTCGCTGATCAACTGGCTAAAGATATTGAATATTTGCAGTCGGAAAAGCAGCGCCTGATGAGCGATCTGGATGCGCTGCGTGTAGAGTACGACCAGCTTTATATTGACTATCAATCTCTTAAGAATGAGTCAGAGGTTGCCCTATCTACGCGAGAGTTGTCTCAGCAAAATGCCTGGGCTAAACGACTGGCTCGTGTACTCGCTCAAAACCTCCGCGATGATCTCCATGCCTATGTGACTAACTCATCAGAATTACCCAATCCCAGCCAAGACTGGCTGCATGCTTTGGATGACACGCTCAATCGCAGTGTCAGAGCGCTACAGCAAGATCTCAGCAGCTATCAGAGCGCCATTGCTCAGCAGCTGACACGTATGCAAGCTATGGAGCAGCAAGGGGAAGTCATTCTAGAGAGTCTGGTGGCGCGTATTAGCGATCAGTTGGGCAATTATCAGTTGGGGCAAGCGCCAACCCGTGCCGGTACTACACTCCCGAGTGGGTTAGATAATCGCCCCCTGAGGGATGGCAGTGATGTTGTTGGGGGGCGTGCCTATGTAGAGCGTCCTCGCCTTGATCAGGTGGCCGGTGCTACCCGTCGAGTGGTGCCATCCTACGATGGCCAGACTATTGGCCCTGCTCCCGTTTTGGTGGATGAACCAAAGCGCGATCGCACCTTAAAAAAAGGCATGGTGCTCTGTGGGATCGCCACCCTCGGCTTTAGCGCAATAACGGTGCTAGTGGGGGCACTGAGTCTGGGAGCCAATGCGTTTGACCTAGTGTTGACCGGTCTTGACACCTTTAATTTCTTCAATGCCAACACCCTGCTATGGCTACAGTTAGTCATCTTGATACCGATTTTGGCCCTGTTAGCCCCCCAACTATATCGCTCAGTTTGGCGTGATGTTGGTCAATCAATCCGCTCAAGGCCACGACTTTTTGCCCTGGTCGGCGGCGGTGTCTTTTACTTTTTTGCCCAAGTTTTTTTGTTTCAAGCAGCGGCGACCTTGGGGCCAGCAGTGGCAGCGCCACTGTTGTTTTCCTATCCACTATTGGCAGTACCACTATTGTGGTGGCTTAATGGCGATCGCCCCAATTTGTTGAGAGGCGTGGTAATGTTGGCCATTGCCATGGGTGTGGTGTTAATTCTGCGTCCTTTAGCGCTGGCTAATGCCGGACCTGCCCTATTGTCGGCAGTCGCTTTTTCTTTGTATGTAGTTACCAATAGCCTCAACAGTCGCCAGAGCCACCCCATCTCGGCTGGCCTGATCCAGCACTGCATCATGGCTATCCTGAGCAGCATTATTTTGTTAATACGCCCTATGGCCGTGACTCAAGATCTCACCGGTCAGTTTGTGCTAGGTGGTTTGGCCTTAGGTTTGGTGGCTGGTGTTAGTTACTTTTTCCACTACACGGGCTTAAGGCTCGTGGGGGGTTTACGGACAGCCCTAGTCGCTGCGGCTACCCCGATTGTGACTGCCCTGCTGGCGATATTCACGCTCATTAACCAGCCTTCTCTACAGATAATTCAGTGGCCTGGCATTATTCTCATTACCCTTGGCGGCATGACATTAGCGTTGGATCGGCTAAGTCGACAGTAATTGTTTACAGACAGAAATTGCCTACGATTGTCGACAGAAATTGTTTACAGACAGTAATTGCCTACAATTGTCTACAGCAATTGCCTGCAGATAACTACTAAGCAAATTTAGATAAAATTTAGACAACGGAGAGAGAGGGATTCGAACCCTCGAATGAGTCACCCCATTACAGCATTTCCAGTGCTGCGCCTTCGACCACTCGGCCATCTCTCCAGGGATATTTTGGCCACGAGGATTAATTCCTTGTAGCCAAAATATACTAACAGAAAGTGGGACGTATTTCATGGGACGATTGCAAGGCACCGCTTCTTTTTTTGTTCAATGACCCAAACTCACAATATTTCTATCCATCACCGTCAGAAAAATTGCCATTACACAGCGCAAGTGCCTGACGATCACTACATCTTACATACAGCAGAAAATCAGGGTGTGGATCTCCCCTTTTCCTGTCGGAATGGCGCTTGCACTACCTGTGCTGTGCGAATCTTGTCCGGGGAAGTGGATCAGCCAGAAGCCATGGGCCTATCTCCCGCTTTGCGAGAAAAAGGGTATGCCCTTCTCTGTGTCAGCTATCCTCGTACCGACCTAGAGGTTGAAACCCAAGACGAAGACGAAGTCTATGAGCAGCAGTTTGGCCGTTACTTTGGCAAAGGTAAGGTGCGGGTTGGCTTGCCATTAGACGATGATTAGCGAAGACGGACATCGCTGCCTTTATCGATTCCCAAGAGCCGCATTAGAGCATCAGAGCCCGACCCCATAATTCCTAAAACCACCCATGAGCACTACCCCTGCCCCCGAAGACTTGCGGCGTTTTCTCGATGTCGCCACCGAAGCAGCCATGGCTGGTGGTGCTGTTTTGCAGAAATATTGGGGCAATCTGTCATCGGTCCAAGAAAAAGGACGGTCCGGCGATCTGGTGACTGAAGCAGATCGGGCGTCTGAAGTAGACGTACTGAACGTGATCAAACGTCATTTTCCTGACCATGCCATTTTGGCCGAAGAGTCTGGTCAACTTGGGCAGTGTGATAATCGTTTTCTCTGGGCCATTGATCCGCTAGATGGTACCACCAACTATGCCCATCAATACCCTCTGTGTGCGGTTTCCATTGGTTTGCTGGTGGCTGGGGTGCCCACGGTGGGTGTGGTGTATAACCCAATTCTGAATGACCTCTATCGGGCCGCCAAAGGATTGGGTGCGACCCACAATCGTCAGCCCATGCAAGTATCGGCGACGGCTCAGCTGTCAGACAGTTTATTGGTGACCGGATTTGCCTACGATCGTAGAGAAACTAGTGACAATAACTATGCGGAATTCTGTCACTTAACCCATCTCACCCAGGGTGTGCGTCGAGGAGGGTCGGCATCCATTGATTTGGCCTATGTGGCCTGTGGGTGTTTGGATGGCTATTGGGAGCGGGGGTTATCTCCCTGGGACCTGGCAGCAGGCGCTGTCCTAGTGGAAGAAGCGGGTGGACAATTAAGTGCCTATGATGGCAGTCCCTTTGATATTTATTCCGGTCGATTGGTGGCTACCAATGGCCCGTTGCACCAGCTGATTGTTCAGGAATTGGCCAAGGTACAGCCACTGCCGCAGTTTAAGCCAGCATAATGCCTTCATATTTCTAATCTTCATATTTATGAGTTTTTCTAGACACAATCTGCATATGTTTGGCGTCAATCCCATCACAGGTATTAAATGCCAAGACGAATAAACTAAAATAAGTTGTCACAAACAGCGATCGCAAAGATGCAGGTAAACCGCGGACTATTCAAATTAGATCTAGTCGACCACCACGCAATTTTAGGGGTGCCTCTAGATGCTGATGCGAAGCAGGTGAGAAAGCGTTATCTCAAGATTGCGCGTAAGCTACACCCCGATAGTTTGCGAACTGCCACTGACGAACAGAAGCAGCAGGCTAGCGAATTGTTATCTAAGCTGGTCAACCCAGCCTATGAGGTCCTCAGTCAAGAAAAGTCCTCAGTGGAACATAAGGTGAGTTTGAAACTCAAGGGGCAGCAGCTCCAATCTCAGCCGTCTTTGCTGGCACTTTCCACAGATCACCTTAAGAAAGTTGCCAGTAGTAACAATATTGAATATGCCTATAGTAATGCTCTAAAACCGTTGGCTCTTGAACAGTATGAGTCCCTGGAGGATGTCGTTGATGCCATCGGTGAGATTAGCGAACTCAACGCTATTTATGTAATGCGCCAGGGGGGGGCTCCTGGTCAAATTGAGGCGGGTAAAGACCCCCAGCCCTCCACCCAAGAGGGTGGAGTGGCTGCCAATGATGAAAGCTCAGTAACGGTGATGTCTTCCCGTGAGCGTCGTGCCCAGCTGATTGAAAGCTTTATCAACCGGGCGAAGGAGTTTGAGTATAAGGGAAATTTCTCAAGGGCAATCATTGAGTTGAGAGAAGCCGTTAAAGCCCATCCTCAAAATCCCAAATGCCATGCTGAGCTAGGACGAATGTACATGCGTAGTAAGCAACTCACAATGGCCGGTATCCACGCTAAACGAGCGCTAGAGTTAGAACCCGATAACGAGATGGCCGCCGATGTGAAAAAGAAACTAGATACCTACAATAGGCGAAATCCTCCCCCGGATGCTCCTTCGACTGGTAAGCGCCCCAGTAAGGGACCTAAAAAGCCCAGTGGTGGCAGTGGCCTGTTTGGTGGTTTGTTTGGCGGCAAGAAACGTAAGTAGTTTGGAGCGCTAGTCTGTCATCCCCTTAAAGCTTTAAGCTGGTATAGCACTCAGAAACCGCAGCTAGTAAAGCTATGACCTACCAACCCCCCACGGGTGGACGCGATCTCTTCCCGGTAGATGTAGCGCAAAAGCGCTGGATTGAAGATCGTATTGAGGCCGTTTTTCAACGGTGGAGCTATCAACGGATTATTACGTCGACCGTTGAAAGCATGGATACACTGATGGCGGGCGGTGCGATTCAACAGTCTGAAGTGATCGAGCTCAACAGTCGAGGTGAACGATTGGGATTGCGACCTGAGCTTACAGCGTCGATCGCTCGGGCTGCAGTTACCCGCATTAGTAACTATCCCCAGCGGCTTTATTACCATGCCAATGTGTTTCGACGGTCGTCCACGGGTAGCCAGGGCGGGCAGCACGAGGCTTACCAGGCGGGGGTAGAGTTGTTGGGCGCGAGCGGCTCCCTGGCCGATGTAGAAGTCTTGCTGATTATGGCCGATTGCCTGAAGGCATTAGGGCTGGAGCATTGGCATTTGTTATTAAGTGAAGCGAGTTTAACCAGCTCGTTGCTAGAGCCGTTTCCGCCTGGGGTGCGGCAGCAGGTGAAGGTGGCGATCGCAAATCTAGACCGGGTCACCTTAGAAACCCTATCTCTATCCAATGATCTGAAGGCATTAGCCCTCAATATCATGGATTTACGCGGGGAGCCCCGTTCAGTGCTGACTAAAGTTAGCCAGCTTGATCTCAGCGCTCAGCAACGACAGAGCGTCAGCTCTCTAAAGAATCTGATTGACCTGTTGGAAAACACCCTAGAGAATCCGCCTCGGCTCGTGCTCGATCTGAGCCTAATGCAAACCTTTGAATACTACACAGGTGTTGTATTTGAAGCGGTGGTCCGCACCGAGCATACCTGTGAAGTGGTAGGTCAGGGGGGTCGCTATGATAACTTACTGAGCCTCTTCCACCCTGACCACAAGTCCTATCCAGGTGTGGGCTTTGTGCTCAATGGTGAAACCCTACAACAGATTCTGCAACCACACTTACCCGCTGTAGTGGCCGAGAGTGAGTGGCTAGTGGTTCCCATTAACCACTCAGCTGCCGCAGCTGCCATTACCCATGCCCAAACCCTGCGGCAGACAGATACCCTTACCCGAGTAGAGCTGAGCCTGGATCCATCCCTACCCGAGGACCAGCTACGTCAATTTGCTACCGAATGTAAAGTTGCCAATATTGCATGGGTATCAGCTCAAGGGGATGTCAAGGTAGAGAAGTTGACCGATTAACCCTAACTCACCCAGCACTCAGTCCAATCGCCCTTTAAGATAAACAAATGTAACTATTTATCCGTAGATCCTTCAAGTCTGTTGTCTGGATGAATGTACGTTTTTAAGAACAATTATTCCAAGGAGCGCCGTGGCCCATTCTATTGTTACTGACGTTTGTGAAGGCGTTGCTGATTGTGTTGATGCCTGCCCTGTAGCCTGTATTCACGAGGGTCCCAAGAAAAATAAGAAAGGGACTGACTGGTACTGGATCGACTTCGATGTGTGCATTGATTGTGGTATCTGTCTGCAGGTTTGCCCCGTAGAAGGCGCGATATTACCTGAAGAAAAACCTGATTTACAGAAAACCCCGGTTTAATTTGAGCTAATGTAGGCTCAGTTTAAAAAACGAAGGCGTTTATGATGCGGAAACCTCTGTATCATGGACGTTTTAGTTGATTTAGTACTTGTGTTCGATTTGGACCTGTGCTAAAAATACCTGGAAGTATTGATTTCTCTTGCTATGAACAAAGGTGAACTGTTAGATACTGTGGCTGAAAAGGCCGGTGTTTCAAAGAAGGTTGCAGATGCTGTTGTATCCGCAACCATTGATTCCATTATGGAGGCTGTTTCCGGCGGTGATAAGGTGACCCTAGTGGGGTTCGGTAGCTTTGAACCTCGCGATCGCAAACAGCGGGAAGGTCGCAATCCCAAGACTGGTGAAACTATGACCATCCCCGCGACAACAGTACCTGCCTTCTCTGCAGGTAAAGCATTCAAGGAAAAAGTTGCTGCCTAAGATAAAAAATCCGATTTAGGTCAAAGGCTGTAGTCTGAGACCAAAGCTTCAGTTAAAACGGTGTAGCTATTAAAGCTATACCGTTTTATTTTGGCTAAAACTCTCTTCAGCCATGGGCTGCGCATATAGCTATTGCTATTTATAGCGTTCAGCAATACCCGATGTTGTGAACTATGGGTACCAATCCATAAATTCTGAGCCAGCATTCAGAGGGCTACTAGATTGAGCACAGTAGAAAGAAATGCTTAAGCTTGATTCTCATTCATATCAAGTTGTTATGTTTTGACGCTTTATGGGCATTTTGGGACGAACTGGGGTAGCCAGTGTTGCTGTCCTAGTTTGTGAATCTGATATGAGTTCGGAGTGCACTATCCCTATGCAGCATCTAGAGTACGTTCAAGTGTTCCAGGACAATAGACCCATAGCAGCAGGGGTAAAATTACCGTCAGGTCAGTTTGCCCTCAGCTGGTTTGGTCTTTGTCATAGTCATGGGATGTTTCCTAGCTTTGAAATCTTTAAGGCAATGCAGGATAAACGTCCTGGGCGAACTGTTGAAACAATGGATGCCCCTTTAACCACAGCCGGCTATGCGAGAACGTTTTATCTACAGCGTAATGAAGACTGGAGCGGTATCAGTGGTACAGGCTTAGTGGCTGTAGGGTTTGAGTTTGATCGTTGGGTGATGCTCCACTGGCTTGACCCCCACGGCTCTACATTTTGGTATGAGAGTGTTGCCATGGTAGAGCGCGTTCATGGTCACGAAGGGCGAACAGTCATTGCCCGATGCTTAACTCCCAGCATGAGCTACGCCCAATAATGCTGGTCGCCAGCTCTCTGCACTGCCCCCGCTCTGTGATGCCTGCGCTCCTGTATATCGCGACTATTACTCCTCCACAGGGGGCATGGCAACAAAGCCAAGAATAGTCTCGGAAAGCTTGTCAGTCATTACCAGAAGGCCTTGATCATCAGGGCGTACCATCCCTTCCCAATGTCTACTGTCTTGACTTAGCTCAAGTTGAATAGGGGCATTGTTGATAAAAGTAATGCCATTCTCTCACCGTAGACAAACTCTACGAATCGTTGAGGAATTTCTGTGACAGGTTGTTTTGGGCCAGTTAGAAGAACTTCTGTAGAGACCTAATATCCTTGCTTAACCTTATGGCTAATCAGAATACTCACTGTAGTGAGTCCAAGGAATAAGACTAGCCAGGCTCACTTTTTCTACAATGTCATTGCTCCAAGGCGACTACCTCAGATCATAAATTAAAGGTTGTTTGACATTCTGTAAAAAGTTAGGGCATTAGCCCAGGAAATCTCCTGTTTGCTAATGCCCTTCAAACTAAACTTTAGTGAAACTTGAAATTAGCATAATTAGCTGTTAGCAGCTTTGCTAGTGTAAGCATCACCACCAAATTGATAAACACGTTCGTTGAAATCAGTTTCCCGACCGGTGACCAGCTTGGCCAGATTCTCAAAGCCTTCAGAGTTCCAGTTGCGTTCGTGGATAGGCTTAGACTGCTCTCCGAAGAAGTAGGCTTGGGTTCCAATAATGGATGCGGCTACCCAACCAACAATAATGA
This sequence comes from Leptothoe sp. ISB3NOV94-8A, assembly GCF_043421595.1. Taxonomy (NCBI): domain Bacteria; kingdom Bacillati; phylum Cyanobacteriota; class Cyanophyceae; order Nodosilineales; family Cymatolegaceae; genus Leptothoe; species Leptothoe sp. ISB3NOV94-8A. Next base: position 449,909 of record NZ_JAXSQW010000002.1, read on the forward strand.
CAGCTAATAAGATACCAAACATAATTTTGTCTCCTTACTTGAAAGTGTGTCGTGAAGTAGTCAAGCGTTGACTATCAATCACACGTTGACTATCAGTACTGTTTACGTGATCTAGCTAACGCCTAGCGCAGTCAGCATCAGTACGCTGATCAGTAACACGGCTATACCCCCCTGGAGCATGTAACGACGCTGTTGCTCAGGTGCGGGATAGGAAGCTAGATACATTTCAGGCTCTGTGGCGTAGTTATTGAGCTGCCCGGATTCGTTAATGGTGGTGTACATAATGCGATGTCCTTTAAGTGGCTGTTCTTATGTAAACTAATGTAACGCAGATTATTACAAATTGCAAATTAGCTTGACAAAAATGATTTTATTAGAAATTTGCATCAAGGCCATGGATTGACGTGCAACATCGTGGCAAGCCAGGCTCACTGCTTTAGATGGGTAGCTTGCTAGGCATTGACTGGAATTTAAGGATTGCTGTTATGGCTTGTAGCGTGCTAGACAGTGCCAGCCGTCATTGAGCGATCTCATTCTTGTCTAGGCATACCCCGTGCTAGCGAATAAAAATCGCTTTTACCGATCCTCTGCGGTATTGGATTGTTTTTCCCGATTGCGTCGTTTACCCGCACAATTTGCCAGCATCGAAAGTATCGATGATGTCTTCTCGATAAAATATAAGTAGAGCAATATAAGTAGAGCAAAAACTAACTGCGTGGCCAATGAAGCAACAGAGCCATCAAGAAACGCTTAGTGAAGAGCAACACATCTCCCTCGAAATGCTGTTGATTCCTTCTGGAAAATTCCTTATGGGCTCTCCAGATGAGGAATTGGAGCGTACTGACTTTGAAAGCCCTCAGCATGAAGTCATGATTTCTGCTTTTTTTATGGCGAAGTATCCTATCACTCAAGCTCAGTGGAGATTAGTGGCAGCCATGCCTCGTCATCATCACACTCTCTATGCAGAACCATCTGATTTTAACGGTGATCATCGACCTGTTGAAAAGGTCTCTTGGGATGACGCGGTGGAGTTTTGTTCTCGACTCTCTGTTTATACAGGTCGTTCCTATCGACTGCCAACCGAAGCTGAATGGGAATATGCCTGTCGAGCTGGCACAACAACTCGCTTTGCGTTTGGTGACCAAATCACACCTGATCTAGTAAACTACCGTGCTCCTAAAAAATATCCATATGGTCCCAAAGCTCAATACTCTCCTGGAACAACTTCAGTAGATCACTTTGATGTAACCAATGGTTTTGGTCTCAGTGACATGCATGGGAACGTTTATGAATGGTGTCAGGATCATTGGCACGAGAACTATAACAATGCCCCTACGGATGGTAGTGCTTGGCTGCTGGATACGGAGGAAAGAATATCCCTTCGTGTCATACGTGGAGGCTCATGGATTTATCGTCCTAATAAGTGTCGGTCCGCTAATCGCAATTATTTTGGGTCAATGGGCCGTACCCGTAATATTGGCTTCCGGGTCGTATACTCATCTCCTTTCTGAGCCAACGCCCCTGGTGGCGGCAGTGTCCCCCATTTTCTGGCATATACTGCGAATTACATCATTAATTCTGAGCAGTCTTCAGAAACAGAAACCTTACTCACTTTTTACGTTTCAGGCTCAGCCCTAATAACGGCAAAATTGTCATGCCAACTAAACCGAGAGGCTCGGGAACAGACGTAGGACCGTCCTCCACAAAATCATCGGTCAGGAAAAAAGCTGCTTCTGAATCAATATTTACCCACTCCCCACCGTCCCGTCGGCTATGAGCATTTCCAGGGGTACCAAAGGGAGAAGACCAGGCCCAATTCTCATTTCTAATCGAAAGCCAGTACGTATCATTCGGGGTGAGTTCTAAAGCTGGAATCCTAGCCGAATACTTGAATACAGGATCAAAGCCGGCTAGACCGCAACAACTCAGTTCAGTCTCTTGTTGTCGTCCCACATCACCGAGATTGAGTGAAAAGAAGGGAGTAGGTCCAGGGGCCGCATCCTCCTCATAGATTTCAATCGTAAAGTTATCTACTTCTGGAATTTCATTGTAGGTACCAAACCAATGAATATCCGTAATAATGTTGTTGCCGTCACTTAAGCGGAAATCATCGGCTGCTGAAACGCCAAAATTAAAATCGCTTATTAGCGCATTAGTTACACTCCCCCTGTCGAGGAAGCCATTATCACCCAACACGGCATTATCAAAAATTACGCCTGCTTGAGCTTGAGTTGAAAAACCACTAGCCGTAGCTACTCCAAGAGCAGCTAGGCCAAACTTTATTAGTCTTTGCATTGTTTTGCAGTAAATAGCAACTGTATGGAAAGACGAACAAGCATTCTTGATGGTTCCATTACAGGATTGTCTATTATTTTTGGTGGCGTAGGTGAGGACGTCTGCGTCGGGTATGCCTTGGTTGGCTTGGTCTGCGTCGTAGGAGGTGAGGACGTCGTAGCCGAGATTGCGGAGGAGGACCACCATGTCGATGGGGAAGTTTTCGTTGGAGTAGAGATCAACCATGGACTAGGTCGTCCTGGATAATTTGGTCGATTTCGTTTTGGTTTTCTTGATAGTAGGCCCAGGCGGCGTCGAGGTCTGCAGGGATAAGGCTGGGGTAGTTGAGTAGGAGTTCTTCGGTGTCGGCTCCTTGTTTATGGAAGGAGACGAGAGTCCAGACGGGGATGCGGGTGTTGCGGATGCGGGCTTGGCCGCCACAGACGCCAGGTGTTTGTTGAATGGTGCGGGCATGGAGTTTGGTGCGCAGCAGCTTGTTTTCCTCGGGGGTGAGGGATTCAATGACTTGGATGAGGGAGTCGATCAGCTGGGTATTCATGGGATACTCCGCAGCACTGGCCTGGTCGGTTGTCTTGATATATGTGGCTTTCAAATGATAACGGGATTTTATGGGGCTTGGGTCTTGGACTGCTGGAACCGTGGACCATCAGGGCCGATTTCTAGATGCCATTCGGGGTGATTTTGGATGGCGGTGCGGACGCCTTTGCGGCAGGTGGGACTTTGCCAGAGCATTTGGTAACGTTGCAGGCGCTGGTCTGGGGTTTCGGGTTCTGGGTTGATGGGTTCTAACTTTTGCTGGGTTTGGTGTTGGCCTTCTAGCCATTGGAGGTATTCGCTGTAGAGGCGATTGCCGTATTTGCGAATGAAGATTTTCTGTGGAGTGATAAGACTGGCCTACCTGTTGATAGCTATACCGACGACGAGGTTAAGGAAACTGCAGAGAAAGTCTTTCGACATGTTTTCAAGGTTTACCCTGTACTACCATCACCTTTCTATACAGCGGCTGCTTAAGTGGACAGAAGGCCTTTGGGAAGTGCGATGCACCCCCCACCCCTAAAACGGCACCACTACATCCCGCAACGCAATAAACCGCAGCGCCGGTTCCGACAGCCGTGCCGCTAGCAAATGTGGCTTATCCACTACCGTCTACAAAAAAGTATCAGAAAAAATCGGATATGCTGTAGTTCTCTGACAGAAAATATTCTAATTCTTTTATTCTTATTCGTAAACTTTCTAATCCTTCTCTCCCAGTTTGAATTTCTTGGTTTAATTTCTCAATATCAGTAAAACTTAAAATCTTGAAGCCGAATACGGTTCTTACTACATTCTCATTAATTTTCACCAAGGGAACGACGTAACGCATCGTGTTATCTCTTTGTGTACCTTCATACCGTGAGTATGTGCGTGACTCACTTGTCCATTTTTGTTGATTAACCTCTTTTGAGGCTTCATCATCTAACTTCCAAAGCGGTTTCTTTTCTGCTCTTGCTTGTGTCAGCAACTCACTCCATTGTTGCTGAACCTTATGGGTAGAGAAGTTATACTTTGCGTAGTCTAATGCCCTAAATAGATACTTTTGCTGTGCTAAAGGTAATGAACTATCAAAGCAAATATCAGGAGTTGTGATTTCTATTAAACTTCTACAAGTAACTGTTTTATGACCAATATTTCGAAAGGTTTTAGTTGATTCTGTAGCAGAGAGTGGCAGCGATCTCTCAACTCTTCGAAAGCGTTCAGAAAAGTCACATGTCACCGATGAAAAATTTCGAATTGCTACCCTGAGCATAGAAACGTCAAAATTATTTTGAGGCGATTTGCTATATTTTTCAAATACTAGGAGTAATTTTTCTGATTTGACTTCAATATGTTTGATTGAGTCATATAGAGATATCAAAGTTCGAATGGATGTGTTTTTATTGTCAGCACTTCTTCCACTAATTATGTCGTATATGAATTCATTTAAGATATCTAATGTAAAATTAAACATGAGTTGAATAAATATTTTCTTTAGTTTGATAACTAACGTTAGAATGGTGTGGTCGCATAAGGAGGCAATCGCTATTTAGCAACCGCTAATTTTCAATAATTCCTCTGTCATTAAATTGGATGCTGACATATTTTTGTTGATTGACATAACTTGACAGAAAATTGTTGCGAAGTATCATGACGCCCTATCTTTGTATTTAGATGACCAGAGCGTTGTTCGCTGCTGCCAAAATATAGCGCATCACCTGTTGCAACTCTTGTATCTGGACCTGATGATTAATTTTAATCATGACTAGAGCTACTGTTGTGAAAAGAGTTTATTGACGCGCTCGCATCGCTGAGAAACAGGTATACGCCCCAATAATGGCTGATAAAATAAAGGTGTTATATCCTCAAAAGAGACAGCTACGAACACTCGCAAGAGATGTGTGTTCAGCAGAGTAAATGATTCCAAAATGCATAGCGCCTGCAAAAAATCCTAGGGATAGTAATCCAACAAGCAGTGTTCCACCAATCATCAGCCAGCCTGTTTTTGGAGGACGTCTGCTAGGAATATTCCATAGGTTTCTTACTCCCCCACGAATACAACAAGATAGCTTGTAACGACTTATTAAACCGCCGATTTACCAGGGCCCCATCCACCCGCTTACGCGGCGGAATAAGCGCCTGTGAGTTTCCGCTCAAATCTAATTGGGAGGCGGTCTCTTCCTGGTTGGGTGCCTCGTTCTTCCACCAATTCAAAAAAGCCATGGGCTTTGTTCTGTTCCTGGGGTGTAAATCCTAAAAGTTGTTCTAATCCTGTTTTGATTAGCTCTAGACCATCGGGATACATCAAAAACGCATCTAGAATATCGGCACGAGATTCATAGTCCCAACGGTCTGGGGTGAAATTAAAACTGTTTAATACCAGCATGTAGGCATCTAAACAGCTTTCGTAGCTGACCTGGGCAGAGAAATGAGCTAATGCCTTAATCCAGGTGACTTTATAGCGACGGTCCCCAAATTGTTTGACGTCTTGAACGTAGTTTTTGGACTGCGTCACCACACCACTGGCCTCGTTAAACCGGGTCCAGGCGTTCCAAACTCGTTTTTTTAGTTCGAGCAGCTTCATCGTGACGTAAGTTGGCTTTGGCTCTAGGATACCGTTAGTTTTGGGATTGCCATAGCGGTTTGAGAACTATTGTGTAGCAGTGCTGAGTCTTACGAACCAGACATGCCGCTGTCTTGACTGCGTCGTTGCTCGATTTGGTTAAAGATGTCATCAACGGTGAAGTTATCCAGCAGTTGATGGCGGATTTGGGTATAGTCACCGGAGCCAGTGTCAAATTGGCGCAGAAATCGAAGTCGTTTTTGCAAGCGGTTACTTCACGCCATACAGCAGGAGGGACGCTTACCTGACCGAATAGCTGAGGCAATAGGTCAGCGAGTTTACTTTTGTAGAGAGTGATCAGAGGAGATGCATTAATGATGACGTGTTTAATCGGCATTATTGAGTTCTTGGATTAAGTCAGCTTCGGTGTACTGAAACGGGGATACCTGATAGCGCGAAAGTGCCTGGATAAAGTCAGCACGGGTTAATCCTGCGATTTCGGCAGCTTTGCCTTGGGAAACTTGTTCCAGTTCGTACCATTTGACAGCGGCAGCGATACGCATTTCTTGGGCAAATTCGTCAGGTGTTTTGCGTAGGGCCGAGAAGGCGGTGTCAGGAAGGTTGAGGGTGATACTGGTCATGGGGTTAGTTTGTGGGGTGTGGGTCTATGCTAACGGACCTATCCCTGGGCGTTTAAGTCTTTGTTAGTAATGATGCCGTGGGTATCGCGGTTGACGTTCAAGATTGGCCCCCTTCCAGGCGGCGCTGTTTTAGATGGCCGTAGGTATCTAGCTCGGCCTGGATTCTAGCTTGTCGCGCAACATCCTGGCGGGTGGAGAGGGTTTAGTCGGCTATTTGAATAGTTGGCTGTCTAGATAGTTGGATGCTCAATATGTTCTGCTAGCTGAGCGAAGTCGAAGCTACACCCCAACCAGCGCCCCTTCGACTCCGCTCAGGGGACGCCTATTTCCTAAGGTGATAATAAGCGTCACGGATTCACCAGATACGGCTATGATTTCCAGCTGCCGCCCGTCGCTAACAATCTGGATCTCCTCTGGAAAATCAACAACAATCGAACCGCTGAGATAAATCCTGTTACCAGGATAGGAATTCATCAGATTTCCCAACGCTGTAGCTATGTCTTGATCATTCAGTGTGAGAGTCTTTGTTGATCGCTGTGTTAGTTCACCTGCCTTAGTCGTGAGCTTTTCAGCAATGATACTTTCACCTGTTTTATAAACACCTTGACCATCTGTGACGATAAATTCCGAGCCTTCATTGCCGAGAATCAAATGGCTGCCAGTGGCGTCTGTACGGTCATGACTCCATACGCCGATAATATCGGCATATACCTCGGCGGTGGCTGCATTATGGTTATAGGTTGCGATCGCACCATCTCGCAGTCCCAAACCTTGATTTACCTGGGTTTGCACACTACCTGCACCTGCCAGCCATAGGCCAGTGACCAAAATCGCGATGGCAATGGAGAGTACCCAATATTCACCGGGGCCACCTGTACAGATTCTGCGTTTAGGATTGCCAATGCTGATGGCCCACACTGGAACCGGCCAAAATAGCTGGACTCCTTGACGGGTGAAGCAATCGGCAAAGCAGGCCAACACATGACCCAATGGCAACGCTAGCCATGGTTTTATTGCCCCTAGCGCAAACCCTATTCCTAGGGATATCGCAGTGAGCGTGACCGTGGCCACTAAGGAATGGGTGATGGATCGATGGGGATAGCGGTCTTCAATCCATGAGCTGATGGGAAAGCAGATTTGGCCGATCAGACTGGTGGTGGTATCGATATCGGGCAGCTGAGAGCCTAATACTGCCAACCCTAAAGGTAGAGGGGCCGCTGTACCTAGGAATAAGGAAGCGCCTGCGGTTGCGATCGCAGCGTGGGTAATCGCCATCATTGGCCTAGAGCTGTCTGTGTTGAATAGCTCTAAGTTGCCCAGGCATGGGGGTTAGGTTGAGATCCGAGGGGTTACGAACTCAGATCAGACTGTTTTTCCGACATTGCAGAAGAAGAGGTTGTTGATGCCTGTTTCGACAATGCTAGATGCTTCCTAGCAGCCATCATTTTTGCATGGTAACCACTATCCTTTGACACTTCTTTAAAAGAAGAAAAATCATCTAGATCATCTGACATCGAGACAACAAACAATGGACCCCATTGCTGATGAGGAGTAGGAAACCCAGGATTTTCAATTCTAAAACCTGCTATCGCAAGAATCATGTAACCGTAAAAACAGCATAAATACAACATGTCATCCACTGCTTCTCTCACCTTTTCAACCTCGGCTGGATCACCTAAAGTGTCCAACCAATCAGGATGAGCATTACGAAGTCTCAAACGCTTAAACGCTTCAAGGGCTCGTTCACAGTGTGCAGTCCAATCTTTAGATAGATAAGTTCCTTTGAATTGCCCTTTTAATCTTTGCTGTACCAGACCATGGGAATTATCTTGTCCACTAGTTGGGACATTGTACAGGGTTCTAATGGTTGCTTCTAATGTAGTTGCCACTAGTAGCTCCTGGGCGGCTTGTGATCTTTGCTGATTAGCATCCATCACTTGATTAAAAATATTGCGACAAACCTCTACCTCTGTTTTTACTTCTTCCTTACAGAAAAACTTAGCTAATGCAATTATTGCTTCGTTCTGAACTGAAGGTGCAGCAATAAGCCGAAAATCTCCTAAAGACAGAGCTTCTACATCTTGCCTAAACTCAATCAATTTATGAGTGTTGCGGTTCATTTCTCTTTTCAAAAGGGAAATTGTCTTGCCAAGCCAGATTTGAAGAGCTTCTTGAAACCCAAGGGGCCATTTCCAGGCTTGGCCTTTCGTATATTCACTCTTCGGTAAACGCCAAGTAAGATAAAAAAGGTCTTCTTCTATAAAATATCCTATGACTTTATAGTTGTTTTTTTCATACAGAAAACCTTGCCCTCCTTGTGATTTGAGAAGTTGTCCTTTTATCTTTGTTTCGATACGCATCTGATCGGAAAAACAGTTTCTTCCTTTCAATCGAAATAAGCAATTTCCGGTCCAATGAGTGTCAGCTACTAGGCTGTTCCCTCCAGGCTCACAAAAATACATTCTGTTAAACCTAATGGGAAAATACTTTCCTGATCCTAATAAATCTGTTTCATAACGTTGTATTGGAAAATTTGGGACGATTGCCCAGCCAAAATCATCGGTCCAAATCCGAATGGAACAAAAATCTGAGGGTTCAGAAACACGAAGGCCTCTTGCTTCAACCCTTTCTAACCCTGCATTTTGTGAAAGGAATATATCTAATTCAAACCCTGTTTCAGGATTCCACTCAGTAACCCCTTTTCCAGAGAATTTTTTGCCTCGATAGTAGAAGTAAAGATAGTCTGCAACTATTTTCTGAGGCTTGAAATAATCTTGCATGTGCTGCTATATCGCTCGGCAGATTGAATGTTAGCTCACATATCTCTATTACTGCCCCAAACGCTTCCGTGCCCCTCTCACTTGGCCTACCTGCTTGAAAGTCATCCCCGCAATCAACGCCACACCACCAAAAATATACAGGCTCTTATTCCGCGTCCCCATCCCAATAAATCGCACCACTCCAAACGCCATCAAACAGGCGATCAAAATCGGCATAATCACCACGTACTGAGTATGTTGCAGGCTAGCCTCCCGATTCAATCCAAGCCGCTCATTACGGATCACCTTCCGTGCCAGCATCGGATTCCGTCCGGCCAATGGCTGCAGCTCCGCCAACCGAGACCGACTCAACTGCAACCCCATCCGCTCCGCCTCGGCCTGCATTGTCTCGCGGATCAACTTATCGCTGGGCAGCTCTAACTCAACCTCCAGCATCTCCAAGAAAATATCCCGGCCAGGATTCGCCGCTGCAAAGCAGATGACCTTTACACCATTTGAGATCGCATCCTCCAACCAATACCTCACCCCCGTCGTCAACCGCTTTGCCTCAGGGAAAATCAGCAACGTCTGAGAGCCAATATTTTCAGCGATTTCATCCTTGAGCGCATCCATGGTCATTGCCTTTTCACCAACTGGCTCACCCTCCTTGTTGTACCTCGGCTCAGTCGTTGGGATATCTAACTGTTCAGCTATGGAGACGAAAAACTTCTTACCACTGCCCTTATAAATAGCGGTTGCGATCTCATACTCACCCCCATAATGCTTGGCCAGGTCCTGGGGCATCGTCCCCACCATGCCCAACTCAGCCAGTACCAAAACGCTGCTACCCGAATCGATAGCAGCGCACACATGCTTAAACCCCTCGGTTGTCTGCCCTAAGCCACCTGCATCTGCTGGCGGCATTGATTCAGAAGGTTTTCCGCCACCTCCTGAGCATTGAACTTTGGGACAGTGACCGTCCGCACATGGTCAACCTTAGCCTTAGCGGTAGGATGCAAATCCTCATAGGTCATGCGGCTAGCCATCGCCATCACCACCTGTTGCCCTGCCGTGAGCCGCTGAGCCGAAAGCTCAGAAGCCTCCAGATACAGCGCTTCCATATCTAACCCCTGGGCTGGATTGATTTCCTCAACGGGTTGCTCAGTGACCTGTCCCAATTCGCCTCCATCGGCAATAGCCAGCGCTGTCGGTTGCTCATCAACCTTGAAAGCCTCAATCTTTCCACCAGCAACCACATGCTTACGGAGCGCTCGAATTAATTTTTCCTGCTCAGAATTCAGAAATGCCTTACCCGTAGAATCCTTCTCAGCCGTGATACCCAAATGCTTCAGATAAGCATAGTAAGCATCCTTTTTAATACCAAGCTGGTCCTGCAAGACAGTCGGACAAATCTGGGGCTCAACGGTAGAATTCTGCTCAGTCATGGAAAATTTTTTTTTCTCAGTTCCCATATTATGCAAAGTGCTGAGAAAAAAAAGTCACAGCCATTTCCCCGAATTCTGGTAAAGATTCTGTGAATCACCAGAAAAAAAGTTTTCTCAGAATATTAATTTTGAATGGCAATAAATCCGTAGGTAATTAACAAAAATAATTCTGTTTGTTCTGGATAGAATCTAAAAAAGCTGTCTACACTCCTGCAGTTCTACTATTACCTAATAAGCTCTGAACTGATTTTGAAAGCTTTTTCTTGCCCTTCACCACATATCTCAATATCTCCAGCGCTGGGCAGTTCTCCGCCAGCATTCGGGACACTTCAGACAGTTTTGAAGTACTTACGTACTCGGTAATCCGACCCTGGGGAGAATCCCACCGGTAGTAGTAGCTGATACTCGGCGTCTTCCGTTTTCGATTGCCAGTGCGAGTCTCCAGCCAGCCGCTAGCTTGCCCTTTCTGATTATGCTTTCGGTGCTTAGACTTACTGCTGTCAGTGATTACCGACGTTGCTGTAGTCGGAGGCTGCTGTCGACAGTTTTTTGATGTCACAGCATTCCAGAGGTGGTACGCCGTGATCGGCTCCCCGTTTGTATGAGCATGGATCTCAATCAAACCGTCAGCTCTAACTAAGCTAGGAGCCCAAACACACTTGTCGCCAAAGGATAAAGGCAGATAGATCCGTTCACCCGCAGTGGGCTTAAGCCAAAGGCATTCCGTCCGTAATCCCTGACGAGTCTGGATTTGCTTCTTGACACAGCGCCAGCCGGGATACAGTTCAGCGTAAAGAGCAGACTCATAACCGCTGAGCACCACCATTCCTTTAGCCGAGTGCAGCTGCTCAGCTAGCTGCCGATGGCCGTCATCATCCATTTCATAGGCATACTGCCGTCTGGGGGCTCCATTAATGTGACGTGTGTCCTTACTGCCGCGCGTACTCTGCACGTAGGGCGGATCAATATAGAACAGCGTTTCTGGACTGTCGTATTTTGAGATCGCAACCTCAGCCAAATCATGCGTGATTTGTACATTTGCCAATCGTTGAGAAACGGCCATTAGATAATCACAGTCCTGGCTTTGCACCAGGCGCAATCGCTCCTCACTCGTGCCACTGCTCCAGCGCCCGCCACCATTGCTAAAACTCATCTGACAAAAGAGATAGAAACGCCTTGCTCGCTCGAAAGCATTCCCCTCGATTACCATGCATCGTTTGAACTCATCCCGTGTTTTAGGCGATGCATTCAATGCTGTGATTAATTCCTGTGGCCAGTCCTTCAAAACTTCAAAGAAATTCGTCACCCCCGGATTGCGCTCGTTAAGTACATCCACAGCAGCCGGGGGCTTGCGTAAGCCAACACTAAAAGCGCCTGCATACGGTTCACAGTAGATCCGATGCTCTGGAAAATGCTGCAAAATCCATGGAGCCAATCGCCACTTTCCACCGAAGTAACGCAGTGCTGGACGCTCAATCGTTCCCCCAGAACAGGGATTTGGCATTTCATCCGGTTTTACCTTGGGCCGAGTTCTTATTAGCATCAATCCTCTCCAGCCTGAGTTAGCCTTTTTGCATTCGCTTTGAATGCCCGTTTTTAGCCCATGGATCTCAGGTCACAGTGCTGGGGGATTTGATTTAAATGGTTAACTATCAGCTAAAACTGCCACAACGTAGATACTGACGATTTCCGAGGCTTCGCTTCCTACTGCTCAGGCACTCTTCAATAGTTAGAAAGGATCAGCCTAAAAACCGTAGTCAGCCCAGCTCAGCGCATAGGGATTATGACCAATCCCAATTTCCCGAAACCGTTGCGAAACCTTCTCCCCCAGCTTGCCATTACTGCGCCCTTCTCGCTGAATGTTCGGATACCGCACATTCCACAGCTTAAACGTAGTACGCCAACTCGCCGGGCAGGGATACACCAACCGCGTCCCCGTCTTAGTATTATCCGCCACCCGCAACACCTCAGTGTCAGCCGTAAACCGCTCCACATCAATATGAAACATCTCATGGGGCCGCAAACCATAGGTGGCGATCATTCCGTAAATCCATTGCCAGCTGGGATTTTTCAACGACTGCCAAATCTCAACGATCTGCTTGTCAGTCGGTAAGTCTTTCGGCAGTATCTTCTTTGGGCTGTAACCCTGTTTGAGAGATTTAAGCTCGGCTAGGAAGGTGGTCAGGTCTGTGGTTGCGATCGCATCCTGCTTCCCCATAAACTTCGCCAGTCTACCGTAGGCCATGCAGTAAAACTCACGGCTACGAGTCCCCGGTTTAGACCCTTTCAAAAGCTCTGACCGCAATAGATCCAGCGTAAGCATCTTCTCCTGCGGCAGACGCTTCAAAAACAAACGGTAGTTTTTCTGATACGAGTTTTCCTTAGTCAGCGTTCTAGGTGTAGACGCCCAGTGGTCAGCCTTATACTTCTCAATCCACTCCGTTAACGTCTTCGCTAGCTTCTGTTTGCCCTTTAGATATGGTCCCCAGTCAAACCGCCCCCAAAGCAGCTGGCTATCTATCTCCTGAGCCTTCGCCTTCGCCACCTTCAGCCCCGCCAGCGAAGCATTACAGTTCAGTGCCAGCTCCACCCGTCGCGGCTTATCCTGTCCTGGCTTCGGCGGAAACGAATCAACCGACTTGCCTCGGATGTATGGCTTTCCACCTTTTTGCCGCAAACTGGCCTTTTCCAACTGCTGGTTAATCGCTTGCAGACGGGGGCCTATATCGATTTTTTCAGGTGCAAAATTCTTCCCCATATCTTCCCCAAAAACAGTCCACAATCACCTGTTTTCAGCTCACAAAAGCTGCTTTGAGGAAGTCTTTCTCTGTCTATTGCCAAGGGCCAAAACCCTTGCTATCAAACGGAGAGGGGGGGATTCGAACCCCCGATGAACCGAAGCCCATAATAGATTTCGAGTCTACCGCATTCAACCACTCTGCCACCTCTCCAGGGACCTATTCAATTAGGTTCGCCCATATTTTGAGCTTGTTTATTCTACACCGAGGCGAACATTCCAGACCTAGACTTCCTGATTTCGACGAGCTAGCCAAATGGTAATGCTACCGTAGAGGCCATAGGCTAATACTACGAGCCAAACAGATATATTTCCGATAGTGACTTGGTTTCCTGGCAATTGGTTAAAGAACGTCACTAAGGTAATTAAAAGCTGTAATGGTATAGCCAAGAGCCATGCGATCGCACCCCCCACTAAAGGCCAAATCAAACTAACCATTGCACTGATAAATCCACCTAAGCTAATGACTGTGACCAGTGGCGTAGCAAAAATATTTAAAACAATGCTGTAGGACGGAACAGTGCCAAAGTGATAGAGCTGTAGCGGTAACGTCCAAATATAAGCTGCGATGGGAACCGCTAGGAGAGTTGAGAGCGCGCTGGGCAACCAATCCAAACGTTTGGCTAGGGCAGTAGCCATGACTATTAAACCCAGGGTAGCCATCACACTTAGCTGAAAGCCGATATCCCATATCCAGCGAGGGTTCCAAACCAATAATAAAAAGACAGCTACCCCTAAACAAGCCAAAGGTTTGACCTTGCGTTCTAACGCTAACCCCAGCATGGCCCCAAGACCCATAATGGCCGCGCGCATTACGCTGGCCTGTAAGCCGGTCAGGCCTACATAAATAAACAGAGCAATGCTACCGCCGATTGCTTGAGTGCGGTTCGAGTATCTTTTTAATAACGCCAATACCATCCCCAGGACGAGTGCCACATGAAAGCCAGATGCTGCCAGAGTATGAGCTAAACCTGCTGTGATAAACGCATCTCGAATATCGTAGGGTAAATCAACAGCCCTACGGCCCAACACCATGGCACTGACTAAATGACCTTTAGTATCACCAAGCCAGCGAGCTTGAGCATTAGCAATCCGCTGCCGCACCTGCCAGAGCCCATGTTTAGACTGTTCTGTGTTGGCTAAGTCATCAATATAGTTAGCACTCAGTCCGGCAAAACTACCCTGTCTGGCTAAATAGGCTTTGAAATCAAATTCTTCTGTGGAGCTGGGTTCATATAGCCGACCGGTTGCTTTAATGGCTTGACCTGGATATAGATTGGCGCTGCGCTCAGGTAGAGCCGTGACATATAGTTTGCCGCTAGCAGGCTGTCGACTAATATAATTTGCCTGCTCAGAACGGTTTTGGACTCCATGGGGTTTGAGCCAAAACTTGTGTTTACCGTTACGGTTGAGCTGGGGGAGTGATGTGACTTCTCCATAGACGCTGTAGGTGCCAGGGGCATAGCGGCTGATATCGTCAATTTCAGGTTGTGGAATGCGCCATAGGCAGTAAATGGCTCCGATCAGACCGATGATTCCGGCAAATAGCCACTGACGCCCTGTGGGGCCTAATCGCCATTGTTTTGGTAGCCAAATGCTTAGGACTAAACTAAGCATTAAAAGACCGTAGCCTGCAATAGGCTGGTTGGATTGACTAACAGCGATACCTGTGGAGAGCAGACCTAAAATGTAGCTTAGGCAGATAATAATGAATCCCCAGGGTGTCATGGTAGTTGAGTAAGAGACAACGTAAAAAGCGCTGCCTCAACTCGTTAGAAGCAGCGCCTTGGGTTATCGTTCCCCAGCTATTGGCAGGAGTAAGGTCTTTGGATGTGGGTTAGATGGACAACCCCAGCTTTAATCCTAAAGCGGCGTGGACGACCATAAGGGCTACAGCGGCTGTACCGATATAAGCATGGGCATTTCTGAGAGAATCTTGACCGCCACCAAACTTACTCATGGAAATGGCACCGTTGAGACCGAGCAATCCAAGCACCGCTGACCCTGTCCAGAAATGTGGGCTTTCTAGAATAGGCTGGCCTTGCATAACTAGGGATAGAAGCCCCCCGGTATAACCCATCCCAATAAATGTAGTCATCCACAGAGCTACTTTTTTATGGAATTTGCGTACAGGCATAGAACCCATGGTGGCGTCTGGCGCACCGGTACGAATTTTCCAGCCTGCAATGGCGGCACTGCTGCCCATGGCAAAGACAACAATAGCCATCATGGCGGGATGACCCCAGTGGGTAATGGATTCTGGTAAGCCAAACTGGGCAAACCAGGCGGCAATCGGTTCTAAATATGCTCTTAAGCTAGACGCCATAATCAAATATTCCTAACGCGTTTGTTATCTGCCCTTATTTTAGGCAGGTACGGCGTTTTCTTTATGGCTTGTTGCCTGTGAATTTTCCCTATTGTCATCATTTAATAGGGGAAAGCCGAGTTTCTCGCGTTGTTCATAGTAAAGCTGAGCAACTTTACGGGCGAGTGAACGGACCTGACGGATATAACGGGTGCGCTCGGTGACTGAGATGACGCCACGGGCATCTAATAAGTTAAACGTATGGGAGCACTTGAGGACAAAGTCATAAGCGGGCAGTACAAGTTCTCGCTCCATCAGCTGCTCGGCTTCTTGCTGATATAGGTTGAACAGGTTCAACAATAGCTCTGGACTTGAGGCTTCAAAGTTATAGGTGGAGCATTCAATTTCACCTTGCATGTGAACATCGCCATAGGTGACGGTATCGCTCCATTGGATTTTTGCGATCGCATCCACCTCTTGCAGATACATCGTCAATCGCTCTAGACCATAGGTAATCTCAATGGACACCGGTTTACAATCCAGACCACCACACTGCTGGAAATACGTAAACTGAGTTACCTCCATACCATCTAACCAAACCTCCCAGCCAACGCCCCAAGCACCAACCGCAGCATCTTCCCAATTATCCTCCACAAACCGAATATCATGATCCTCCGGTTTGATACCCAATGCCCGTAGGGATTCTAGATACAGATCCTGAATGTTGCCAGGAGAGGGTTTGATCAGTACCTGGTACTGATAGTAATGCTGATAACGATTTGGATTTTCCCCGTAGCGACCATCAGCTGGGCGACGACAAGGCTCAACATAAGCGACAGACCAAGGCTCTGGGCCAATAGCCCTCAAAAACGTGTGAGGGCTTTTAGTCCCTGCCCCCTTTTCAGTGTCATAGGGCTGAACAATCAAACATCCCTGCGCCGACCAAAACTCATGCAGCGTAGCAATGACAGACTGAAAATTCACCGCGCTTTCCTCGAATCATATATATGTCCGTCACATTCTCCTCTGAAGTGAGGAAAAAACCTAGTACCTATCGCAAAATCAGTTGATCAGTAGTTTTACCAGTCCGTAAGACCCGTTCGCGTCTATAGAACTGGCCATTAACCAGCTCCTAAAACTCAATTCTGACGTCCGAAGAATTTGTATAAAAGGAGACGAAAAAATGTAGCGCTCGCCGTAGAAAATTGATTCACAATAGCTGAACGCCTTGCGGAACAAGGGAAATAGCTCAAAAAAATAAATTCACCCAAGGTGTTGACTTAGGTTTATCAGGTCGCTATATTAGTAAAGCGCTCGACGGAGAAGCGGTTAAAACCGGTCATCAAAGTGCGC
>NZ_JAXSQW010000003.1:0-410881 GCF_043421595.1 Leptothoe sp. ISB3NOV94-8A
GCAAAAACTCCACCACCCGCTGCCAGCCCAAATCCTCGGTCACCCGCACCGGTGCCTGAGCAATCTGGCCAAACTCAATAAAAGTGGGCTCAGGAATGTCACGAGCCATTGCCAACTCCCCCTATTTGAAACAACCCGCAGGACGAAACACCCCATCTAGCGTGGGTATCTCCCTGTGATAGAAATTTTACCCAAACTAACCCCCTTTTTATAGATTACGCAAAAACTTACACTAAAAATAATCTGCTGAATTTGAGCTATCATGAAGCTTGAAACTAGAGCGTTTTGTCGATTTCTTGGTGTTGGGTGGCAGATGGCACGACGGATTAACCCAAAATGTGTGGCTTGTGCTCAGTTGAGTGTGGCCATGGCCAGGCAGCTCCATGGGGCGTCTGGTGATGGTTGCTGGGTGGAAAAGCGATGTCATCGGCGACGGTCTCACTATCGGAATCGGCAAGGTTTGAATGAAAAGCGGCGGGTGGAGTATCGCCAGCAGGTGGCTGCAGCCAGGGCAGATGATGGGGTGGAGCGAATTTCGTTAGAGGTGGTGGCGAGTTCGTTGCCCTATGCAAATTTGTATATTTGGCGGGAAAAGCGGAAGGATGCGCCGGTCCATGCGATCGCAGCTACCGTTATCCAAAACGGTCAAAAAGTTTTAGAAGTAGAGCCCATCCACTGCGCCGGATACCGTAAGCGTCAGCTAGAACGCTACATGGAACAGAAGGTAATGCCCTATCTGAAAGAACGTTTTGGGATAACTCACTTTTCCAATGAGATTCGATTGGAGCCCATCGAGTGTCCCCTTAAGGATTGTCCCTTGAAAGAAAGTTTTGACTCTGGTGGGGTAGTGGATGATTGATGTGCGTCAGCTAGAGCTGGACCTCGGGGATGCCTTTGAGGAGGCGGTGGATATGCCAGAGGAGGCGAATATTTTAGAGCTGTGGCAGCAGTTTGAGAGAGTGATGGCAGAGTTGCCCTGGCGAGAGCAGTTGCGGATGGGTGGGGACGTATTGGCGCAGTTGGCGGAGATATGTGAGGCAAAGTCCGAAGTTCTTTGGGAGGACTGGCAGGATGCAAATAATAGTGATGGACCTGTGATGGATGGGGACTGGCTGCGAGGATTAACGCGGCAGACTCAGGAGATAGACTTTTCTGAGTTAGTGCGGCGGTCAGATAATTATTCTGCACAACAGCCAGACGATATTTCTGATGGTGGGTCTTTAGTGGTTGACGTGGATAAAAAAGCGATCCTGGCGCTGGTGGATGAGCTGACCTTTGAGGAAACTAAGAAACAGGCGTTGTCGGTTGCTCATTCCGAGGACGTATCAGCTTGGATTGCTGCCATTTCAGCTAAACGCAAGTTGGCCCCTCAACGGTTAATAGAACTACAGCAGCAGTTACGGATGCCGTTGGTAGAAGTTTGGATCGCGGCACTGCTCGGAGGGTTTCAGTTGGAACAGCGGGGAGAATTTTATGAGACAGAAGAGATTTGGATGAGTGTACCTTGTTTGAATAGAGGAAAAGGGTAACAAACCCGCCACAGTGAGGCATCTCTCAATGATTATCTATTTCTGGTAGTGGCACGGGTTTATCCCCGTCCGGAGATTTGCATACCCTATTTTTTCTCCAGTCCCGAACATACAAACAAAGTTATTCAAAACCATTACACTGCCATGTCGGTTAGCCCAGCGGAGATAACCTCGAACTGTAATCAGGCCTAATGCTAGGGAAGCTGTCACCTATTCGTAGTAACGCCTTAGCTCTTCTTCAGTTTAACAGAAACCATTCAGGCTCTCGTGTCCTCATCGATTAACTTAGAAAGCGTTAGCATAGGTAGGCTGACGGGGGCTTTATTTCATGACATTATCCTGCTCATCTTGGATTTAGCAACCTCCCTAAAACAGCTATTGAGCCCTAGAAATAATGGCAAAATGTTGCCTAAAATTTGGGAAATCTGCCCCCCAAAAATTGGAGGTAGCCTAATGCAGTCAATACCTTCAACCATGCCAAACACAGTGGCATCTGTGCAAAACTCTGAACGGCTTAAGCGTTTTCCTATGATCGAGGATGTACGCTAGCGTGCGATCGCACGGCTTCCAGACGCAATTCGGGGATTTCTTGAATGTGGTGGTGATATCATCGTTGATATTCTGACCGATGAACTTCTCAACAACTTACAACTACTAAGGATTGAATCTACCTCAAGTCTTCAACGATCAGTAAGTAACTCAAGCAGCCAAAGGAACTATCATAACCAGTTACCTACCAGAACAAAAGGACTCCAGAAATAGGGAGAGGCTAACTGCGGGTCTTGCATAAGGGCTAGCTGCGCCTGACGAAATGCTTCGGCTTTAGTAGTCTCCGGTTGAGCCAGGGCCTTATAAAACTCAGCCATAAAGGTGGCTGCGGCCTGGTCATTAATGGCCCATAGTCCAGCTAAAGTGCTGCGCACCCCAGAACGGATCGCCGTACCTGCAATGCCTAGCACCGCTCGACTATCACCCGCTGCGGTTTTACAAGCACTAAACACCAATAACTCTACTGGGGAGAGGTCGCTGCGGTTTCGAGCTTGCAAAACTCGACTCATTTCCTCCATGGTAAGCTTTTCATCCCAGGTGAGAATAAACGTATCCTCGACGGTTGATCCAAACTCGCCATGGGTGGCAAGGTGCACCACACCTGCTGGGGCTGTTTTGAGGCTGTTAAGAAGATTGGTCTTAGTCAGTGCTTGGTTGAACAGCACCTGGTTGTTAGGAATTTGTGTGGTGACCTGTTGCAGTTCATCAGGCACAAAAGGTAAGGCAGAAAAACCAGAGCGAGCTTCACTTAGACCCCCAGCCAGCATTGCTAACCCTTGTCGCTGTAGAGGACGTGGCTCTAAGAGACTCAGCCCAGGTGAGAGAACGACATTGTATTTCTCGATCAGATATTGCTCACCGTCATGCAATGTGGTCAGGGGTAATGTGCGCAAGACACCATCAGCGACAAAGACCAGGCTTTCAATGTTTTGCTGAGCGAGATAGTCCTCTGCGGGACCCAGGATCCAATCATAAACCTGTTTAAGCTGGTCAGTGGTGTGAGGTCGTCCTGCCCGAATGGGCGATGTGAACGAGCTAAGTAATTGTCGAACCGTTTTTTCAATCTCTGCAGAAGCAACGGATTGACTGTAATGTTGAATATCATCACCCACGCTGATGATGACATCAAGCTGGTCATTGAGGAGAATGGGGTAGATGATGGCGGCGGTTGGATCCACTTCATCCGCCAATACAGGAGACCCTTGGATACAGGCATCCTGGAAATAGTCATTGACTTCAGCGACCTGCAAGTTCTCGATGAGTTGCCTAGCGTGTCTCAACTCGTCTTTCATAGGAGAGTGACTGCCATTTGTCTGGAGTAGAAGTTTGACAAACTCGCGATAAATGGGCTCAATATCATCCCGGAACGTGAACTGGACATCATCGCTACTAGCGATCAGATCTTTCCGTAGAATTTCCAGAGCCTCAATGGCAGCATTGTAAGCAGTAATGGCTTGGGCACGTTTTCCTTGGGCTTTTTGCAGACGCCCTAGTTGTAAAGCCACAGGATATATCACTTCGGGGGCTTGGAGTGTTTGGGCCTGGCGAAATGCTTTTTGAGTGAATGCTTCAGCTTTATCCCACTGTTGTTTTTTCCCATAGAAGTCTCCCTGATAGCCGAGCAGGTAGGTCTGAGCAACAGTATCTTGTAACGATAACGCTTGCTGATTTGTACGATTGAGTAACGTGGTTAAACTCTCAGAGGCACCGGAAGATAGACTGTGTTGCAATAAAGTATGGATGAGATATAGCTGAGCGTAAATACTCTCTCTGCTGGCAGGGAGATTTGACAGTTGGAGCGTCGGTTCTAGATCAGCCCAAAGTTGCTGCGCTGCTTTGGGTTCTTGCGTTACCAGTAGTTGAAACTGACTTACACTGGCCTGTAGCTGATCGAGGGCCGTGGGAGCTATCTCCAAGGCTTTTTGGTAATAGGCAACGGCTTGGTCAGGGCTGGTTGGATTCGTGTGGCCTAGATTCAGTAAAATTTGGCTAACAAGAGCAGGTTGTTTCAGGTTTTGGGCAATGGCCAGGGCTGCTTCCAATGTTTGCGTTGCTTGGATAGTGTCACCACTATTGCGTAAACCGTTTCCGAGGGTGAGTAAAGCAGTAGCTTTGAGGAGGGAGGGGGGCTGCTCCGCGAGGCTATTAGTAATTGTAGCCAGCAGTGGTTGGGCCTGACGATATAGGCCGAGAGACTGTAATGCCTGCGCCTGATTTAGCCGTGCTTGGAGATAACCGACAATATCCTCAGCGTTACGATAGCTATCTGCCGCCTGTTGCCAATCGGTAATGGCCGCCTGGGCATTACCTTTGCTGAGGTGTAGATTGGCACGAGTATTGAGAATTTGGGCAATGATCTGGGGGGTGGCGTTGTCGGAAGTTAACAGTTGTTGGCTGGCGCTCATAGCAGCATCTGCCTGCTGCCAGTCGCCTAGTTGATGGTAGACAAGCGCTAGATTACTGAGGGTAGATGCATAGGTTAATGCGTCATCCCCTTGGGTAAGGATAGTTGCAGTTTGACTCCATAGGGTGGCGGCTTCTGTGTAGTCAGTTTGATAGTAGGCTTGGGCAGCTTCCTGCAAAAGTGCATTGAGAAAACTAGTCTCAGAGGAAGAACCTGTTGTTAGGCGAATGTCACCATTCGAAGCGACAGACCATGCCTGGGCTTCTTGGAGAGTTGCATTGGTTTGTGGTGTTTGGTCAGTAGTCAGTCTGCCGAGGTCGGGTAATGGGGAAATGCCTGTGGGCTGACTGGTCGGTGTGATGGGCAAACCGCCGCGCCCGGTTGCTACAAATTGAGCTTGTCCTTGTCGATCGATGGAGCAGGCGTTGGCAATTTGGTTGCTGGCATCGGCCAGGTTTGCCGGCAGTTCGGTGGTACCCCTAGCTGGATCAAGATTGGGCGAGTCAATCTCAACGTCACCGTCTACACCAAATCGTGAAGACGCAGAAAACTCTCGAAATTCTGTTCCTAAGAGAGAATTGGCAATGATGTTGATATTCCCACCATCACCCCGATCGGCATTGGCAATGATTTGATTCAGACCTTCGGGAGCCGCTACAAAAAAGTCGGTTTGGATGCTAATATTCCCGCCATTACCCGTACCTCCTGGATTTTCGGCAGAGATGCGGGACTCATCCCGGAGCAAAACTGCATTCGGGTTCGAAATGGATATATTGCCCCCATTAGCATCCTCTCTGGCATTGGTGGAAATCTGGCTGCCGTTACGTAATCGGAGTGTGTCTTCAACATTCAGGGTAATGTTGGCTGCTTCACCTGCGATCGCATCCGCACTCAAAAAGCCACTATCTAACACAATATTGTTGGCCGTCACCCCAATGTTTCCGGACTCCCCTGAAGTTTCGCTGCTAACAGAAATCTGGGCGCGATCGCGCAACACCAGTTCAGGAGTTTCAATCTCAATATCCCCTGCATCGCCCATTCCTGGTGAGTTAGCAAAGATACCACTAGGTAAACCCTTATCATTAGCAACAAAGTTAGACTCTTCTTCTGCAGATAGTTCGATTTGAGCATTTGAGCCCGCTAATGTAATTCTCTCACTAGCCCGGATTATGACATTACCTCCCGGACCATTCCCCAAGGTGGCCGCTGAAATTTGACCACCGTCTGCCAGGCTCAGTTCAGCCGTGTCAATCACAATGTCCGCCCCTGCTCCAGTCGCATTCTGGCTGAGCTGGGTGAGAATGCGACTGGGCTGACCGTCCGGCAGTGTTCCTTGCAAAACAATATCTTCTTCAATATTCAAGGTAATGGTGCCACTAATGCGAGGTCCATTGATATCAGCCTCAGGTTCTGCCACACCAGCGTCAATAGCAGAGCCGTTTTCAACAATCAGACGTCGAGCATTAACTAAAATATCACCACCTGTTCCTGACGGACTGCTCTCCCGCACTGCGCTGGCAATTGAGGTTCTGCCAGAGGCTTCGGTTGTAGTCAGAGTGACGGTATCGCTAGCGTTAATCACCACCGCTCCACCCTGGCCCTCACCCAGAACCGTAGCACCAATCCTTACCCCGATAACGGTTAAATTATCTGTGGTAATGTTTACTGTCCCGCCTATTGCATTCCGGCCACCGTTACCCACAGTAGAATCAATTCCAGGTGTACCATCACCCAGACCTCGAAGGCGAGCCTGATCTTCAAGCAGAATGCTGCTAGCTCGGATATTCACATCACCTGCTCGGGCTGTACCATTGGCGACGCTATTAACCGAGGCACTTGATAGCAGTTGAAAAGAGTCACTCTCAAAGGTGATATCCCCGCCTCGAACCGGACCATCATGATTAATTGAAACCCGCGCCTCGCCCTCTAAAATTATCTCCTGAGCCAGGAGAGTAATATTACCTGGCGCACCTGACTCGTTAGCTCGAGAGCCTGAATCAATCAACGTTCTGGGTGCTCGCTGCGACCTTTCAGGTCTGCTTCTATCAGGCTTTGGATTGCCAGCGCTATTCCCGCGACGTCGATCGTCGAGTTCTTCTCCCCCCTGCACCAGAATACGATTCTCGACATCAATTAAAATATCGCCTGCTCTGCCACTGCGAGGAGTCTGTGTAGAAATATCGCTGCGATCGCTCACATTAAGATTATTTGCTCTGATGGTAATATCCCCACCATTACCTAAAGAGTTATTCCTAAACTCATTAACAATTTTAGAATTCTGAATAATTTGAATATCTCCAGTCGCATCTAAGATAATCTCACCAGTTTGACTTTCAGGTGTACCTGAATTATCTCTGATACCAGTTTCTAAGACACTCGCTGTCAGAGTGATGTTTTGGGCGGTAATGAGAATGTCTCCATTCCCTTCAAACTGGTTGGAAATTCTGGCATCATCCAAGGTGACATTTGCCCGATTCACACCAGTTTGAAGGCTAACAACATCCTCAGACTCCACTGCATCAAGGTTTAGGGTTAACGTACCTGGGCCAGATAGTCCCCCCAACACCACTCGTCCTCCCTGCACTCTAAAGTCTGCCCCATTAATGGCAGTAACATCTCCACCGACTAAGGCCAATGGATGCCCTGTCCGCGTCCTGAGCGATGCTCCATCTACCGTAATGGCTTGCGGATTAGCTCCAAACTGTAGTCCGATGGGGGTACTCAGGGTTAGTATTGGGGGAGCCTGTGGATTAACGGCACTAAAGCTATTACCACCTGGGAAGAGAAACTGATCAGCAGTAGACACCACCAGGGAGCCATTTAGATTTAATTCGGCGTCAGGGCCAAACACTACACCATTTGGGTTTAAGAAAAATAGATTGGCTACGCCATTAACCCCTAACAAGCCATTAATATTAGATAGCCGTCCTCCAGTCACTCGGGAAAAAATATTTTCAACATCAGCTGGATTAGCAAATCGCACTTCCTGATTGAGGTTAACGTTGAATTGATCAAAGCTATGAAACAATGTGGTGTTGCTCTGCGTCCCTCCCTCGATTAAGACATTAGGTAAAGTGCCTGAATCAGCTCCAGTTGGAACAGTCGAAGGATTTGGCAAGGTACTATCGGGCACAATTTGAGCTAACCCTGGCTTTTGGGGGAGTAAGATACAGATAACCAGCAATAGCAGCTGTAGAGTAATGACCGGTACATTAGCGCAATCTTGACTCAAGAGTAATTTATGTAGTAAGGGCTTTAGTCCAAACATTGTTTCAAAACTGTAGGAGTTTTAGGTCGATTATCCATCTATCTGATTATCTCAGATAAATCTTAGGACTTTAAAGAAGTATTACAGTCAGGTGCTTCACGGTTGGAGAAAATATGAAATAAACGAGTTCGGTGCATCGTTGCACCGAGATGAGTAATGCAGACTCGGTAATAAGGCCTAAACTCACACTGAGCAAAAATTGTGCTCTGCATCAATCTCTTGCCATGATTACAATCACCGATTCTTCCAAAACCTGAATAAATCTGAATATTTACCTGAACAATCCTGCAGCATTCAGGATTGTTCAGGTAAAAATATCGGTAGTTCTTAAAGAGTAAGGATATCGACGATGGTATCTGACTAAAAACAATAAACTCAGTTCTATGTATGTTTCCCTAGTCTAGGGTTGGGCTATAAGTTGTGTTTGAGTTCTTTTAGGACAGTTACAATACTGTTTCTTTCAGCACCTGAATAAACCTGAACAATTACCTGAATAAATCTGAATGTTTCAGGATGGTTTCTGTTAAAGATTTTAGCGATATTGAAGATGTCCAAACGGGGACAAGACTTACTAGTCCCTTCTATGCCCTTTATTACACTCATTGGTAGTTTTTTTAATAACGAAACAGGCCAAAGATAATGCAATAACAGTTAGCAGATAAATTCTGCAACAATCATCAATTCTGATGATTGTTTATGATGTTGTATCAAATATTTTTCAGGCCTAAAGTGGTCGTTTTGATCTAAAAGAAACTGCAGGTTTCAACCTGGATGTGGTTTAGGCATTCTACCCAAGTTGTTCTTTCAGGGAAAATTTCAAAGATGGCTCAAATCATCAATGTCAGCTCACCTAACTCCAATCAAGCCTATACAGTGGGCGATATCATTACCATTAATGTTGAGTTTGACAACCCTAACTTATTTGTAAATGGAAACCCACGACTTTTATTGGAGACTGGCACTACCGATCGATTTGCTAACTTCAGCGGCAGAAATGGATCCAACACATTACAATTCACCTATACTGTTCAGGCTGGAGATGTCAGCTCTGACTTAGACTATTTCTCAACAACAGCTTTTGATCTCAGTGAAGGATCTATCGGCATCATTGAGTCTCCCGATATTCCTGATTTGACGTTACCTACTCCAGGAGAGGCAGGATCTCTGAGTGCTAACAATGATTTAGTCATTGGTAGCATTAATCAAGCTCCCAGTGCAGTAACTTTGACCAATCGTACTGCTGCTTTACGGGAAGACACAGATACGACCACTCGCATTAAGGTTGCCGATATTAATGTTACCGATGATGATTTAGGCACCAACACGCTTGGGCTCACAGGGGCTGATGCCGCTAATTTTGAAATCGAGGGTACTGAATTATTTCTAGCCGCTGGCACTAACCTGGATTTTGATGTCCAGTCTGAATTCAACATTAATGTTTTTGTTGATGATCCCACCGTAGGGGGCACTCCAGATGCAATTGCAGACTTTAACCTCAGTGTTAATGACTCAGGGTTCGACTTTCGCAACCTCACCCTAGGAGACGGTTTTAGTAATGTGGGGCTGCTTTCGGCAGAATCACAAGCTCTGATCAAGACGGCGTTTGACCTGCCCGATTCTCTCGATCTAACCAACTTTAACCCGCTCTCGGCTGCGGCCAATGGTGATGCCGTGGGAGCTGAGGTATTAGCTGATTTGGTGTCTTTGCAAACCCTGATTGTCCAGACTGGGGAGACCCTGTCAGGGGCGTTACCAGATAAGTCACCCATGACGCTGCAGCTCACGACTGCCATGACAGCCCTTGAGGTGATCCAACCTGAGGCAGAAGCCGGAAATGCTGTTGACTTGGGTGATGTTGATACGGTGAAGACTATCCTTGAGGCAACGGTCACCAACCTTAAAAATCAGGATCTTTCGCTCGATTTAGACACTGTTAGCAACAATAGTACTGCCATCAGTGAGGTGATTGCGGCCAGTACGGGAGCAATCTTAACTACGGCAACCAATAACTCTCCTCAGGATGCAGTAGTCAACATCTTTCAGGCCCAGCAAGTTACCCAAAATCAAGTCGCCAATGACCTGGAGGCTGCTGTTGTTGGGACCAAAACTTTTGATGATGTGATTACTGAAAATACTGGCACCAATCTCGATACCCAAATTGAGTCAATTGCGACTAATCTTATCCCCATTGCCGTCGATGATGTCTTTGCCTTAACCAGTACTGACTCGTTTGCGGGTAATGTGCTATCGGATAATGGCCAGGGTTCCGATTTTGACTTTGAGGGCACGTCCCTTACAATCATTGCTGCCAATGACAATGATACGCTGATCGGAAACCCAATACAGCTAGACTTTGGTAATTTAACCCTCAATAGTGATGGTAGCTTTATCTATACTCCTGATAGCTCCTTGGGAAATGGGGTTGTAGAGGATAGCTTTACCTATACAATTGCTGATGGGACCGGTGCAATCGATACGGCCACTGTCAATCTGAACATTGCCATTAGTGGTCCTAGTAATGAATCTCCCGTCGCTGTTGACGATATTGCAACGGCTAATCAAAGCCTCAACAATCCTAAGACTATCCTGGCATCAACTCTCTTGGCGAATGATACCGATGCTAACGGTGATGCCCTGTTGATCACTGGAGTGACAGCAAATGCCGTCAGTAGGAATGGCAAGACAGTTGGCACAGTGACTCTGAATGATGACGGCAATATTATTTACACTTCGACTAATAAAAGATTTAGCGGTGTTGCTACGTTCGATTACACAGTCAGTGACGGTGAACTTCTGGACACTGGAACGGTCAAAGTACGAGTTGGCAAGACCCAAAACGGGGGCAATGGGAAAGATATCCTGACCGGAACATCTGGAGACGATATTCTCAATGGAGGCAACGCTCCAGATAGGCTCTCGGGCGTTGATCAACCTTCACGCAATCCAGGAAAAGGTGAATTTGATATTTTAACGGGCGGTAATGGTAGAGATACCTTCGTACTGGGGAACGACAAACATGTTTTCTATCAGGGTATGGGTGATGCTGATCTGGCTGTGATCACTGATTTTGGACGTGGTCCAGATCAGATTCAACTTCAGGATCTGTCTTCTGTGTCCAACCAGAGCTACGACTTTACCTTTGTCGAGGACTTTAACGGTCTGGGGGCAGGCACGCAAATCAGCTATGTAGGACTCGATGACCAACCAGATTTGATTGGTTTTGTTCAAGATGCCAACATATCTGTTGCCCAGGCGCAGTTTGTTTAACCGATTGACCAAGACAAGTTTTGCTATAGCTAGTTTCGCTATAGATACTGGTGTTGTCATGGTTCTAGTTGTCTTTAACTATCTGCAAAAGATCAACCTGGCATCGAGTTGAGTTTTCTATGGGCGATTAAAGCGAGTGTGGATAGTTCCATACTCGCTTTTTCTTTCCCAACACCTGAATAAATCTGCTTTTTTCCTGAATAAACCTGAATAAACCGGGATTTTTTCTGTTGTTGCCATTGGCGATAGTGGATATATCGCACAATCCACTATCGTCGCTGCGGGAAAAAATTAATGAGTATAAAGTTTACACAGGTCTTCACATCATGTTGTGCTGCGCTGATGGCAGCCACAGTATTTACCCCAGGTGCAGAGGCTGCCAGTCTTTCTAAAGTGGCCTATGAGCAACAGCTAGGCCATCGCTATGGGCTCAGCTATGCTCAATGGTCATTATTTAATCGACTGGCCACCAATCAAGAGGGAAGTGCCATTAGTGATGCCGCCCTTAACCCTGTCAGTCTGGACGATGTTACCTGGGAGACTGGGGTAGATAACATTGAAGTCTTCTTTATTAATGAAGGAGCTGCTATTAGGAGCCAGCTGTTCTATTCAACAGATGCTGGCCATCATTTAAATACTATTTGGAATGATATTGCCTCCCCCTATAGCTTAATCCCTGAGGCCGATGGCCCCTTATCGCTTGGCCAGGGAAAGAGTTTGGGGGCAATGCCTAACGGTACCGTTGTCGATTTCTTCTTACAGGCTGATGGCAACCTGTTTGGTATGGATGCTAGTAAAAATCCTGATGGTGAAGCCCATATCGCTAGCTATAAATCAGGTGAATTTTTACTCTTGGGATTTGAAGATCGCATAGGTCGTCGCAATGATCGTGATTTTAATGATGTTGTTATTGCGATCAGAGGGTTTAACAGCCCAGCAGCCGATGTGATTCCCACTCCTGTGGTTACACCTCCTGTTACGCCCCCTGTGCTGCCCGCTGTTACTCAATCTGTAATGCCTACGGTTTCTGAGCCTGCAACTCAATCTGTGCCTGAACCTATGGGCACAGCCGCTGTCTTGGGTATGGGTCTATTTGGGTTAATGTATCTGCATCGTCCTTAGACACAGCAGCCTATAGCCAGTTCCCTACCAGGACAAACGGACTCCAGAAGTAGGGAGAGGCTAACTCTGGATCTTGCATCAAGGTTAACTGTGCCTGTCTAAAGGCTTCTGCCTTAGTCACTCCTGGCTGTGCCAACGCCTGGTAAAACTCACCCATAAAGGCAGCGGCGGCTTGATCATTAATGGCCCATAGTCCGGCTAAGGTACTGCGTACCCCAGAACGAATGGCTGTACCAGCAATCCCTAAGACAGCTCGACTATCGCCGGATGCTGTTTTACAAGCACTAAAGACCAATAGCTCTACCGGGGATAGGTCACTACTATTTCGTGCCCGTAGCACATGGCTCATTTCCTCCATGGTGAGTTTTCCTTCCCAAGTCAAGATAAATGTGTCTTCAGCTGTTGCCCCAAATTCTCCATGGGTAGCCAAATGCACCACATTGGCTGGGGCTGTTTTGAGGCTGTTCAGCAAATTAGGCTGAGTTAGGGTCTGATTGAGTAAGACTTGATTATTTGGAATTTGCGCCGTGACGTCCTGGACCTCTTCTGGGACAAAGGGTAGAGCGGGGAAGCCAGAGCGAGCCTCACTGAGTCCACCCACCAACATGTTTAGGCCCTGCTGTGGCAAAGGCTGTGGGTCTAATAGACTTAAGCCTGGAGAAAGAACAACATTATACTTTTCAATCAGATAGTGTTCTCCATCATGGAGAGTTG
Organism: Leptothoe sp. ISB3NOV94-8A; assembly: GCF_043421595.1. Classification (NCBI taxonomy): domain Bacteria; kingdom Bacillati; phylum Cyanobacteriota; class Cyanophyceae; order Nodosilineales; family Cymatolegaceae; genus Leptothoe; species Leptothoe sp. ISB3NOV94-8A. The sequence goes on from NZ_JAXSQW010000003.1 coordinate 12,854, forward strand.
TCAGTGGTAATGTGCGTAAAACGCCATCTGCCACAAATACAAGGTTTTCAATATTTTGTTGTTCTAAATCGGCTTCTGCTGGACGGATTATCCAATCGTAGACTTGCTGTAGCTGTTGAGTAGTGCTGGTGCGTCTCGCTCGAATAGGCGATGTCAACGATCCGAGCAGTTGTTGAATGGTTGTTTCTACTTCGTGAGAAGAAACGGGCTGACTGTAATGCGTTAGATTACCGCCAACGCTAATAATAACGTCAAGGCGCTCCTCCAACAGAATTGGATAAATAACGGCCGCCGCTGGGTCAATTTCGTCAGCAAAGGTAGACGATCCCTGCACACAGGCGTCTTGGAAATAGTCATTAATTTCAGCGACCTGTAGTGCCTCAATCAGTTCTCTGGCCTTCCTTAGATCGTTTTCTTGGGGAGAATGGCTGGTGTTGTCTGACAATAAGAGTTTGACAAATTCCCGATAAATCGGTTCTACATCATCTCGAAACGTGAATTGAACATCATCGCTGGTGGCGATCAGGTCTTTGCGTAAAATTTCTAGTGCATCAATGGCGGCCCCATAGGCATCGATGGCTTGGGCACGTTTACCTTGAGTTTTGTGCAACCGACCTAGCTGCAGAGCAACAGGATATATCACTTCTGGGAGTTGTAGGGTTTGGGCCTGACGGAATGCTTTTTGTGTCAAAGCTTCGGCTTGTTGCCACTGTTGTTGTTGACGGTAAATCTCTCCCTGATAACCCAGGGTGTAAGCTTCCGCAATTGGATCTTGCAGGATCTGAGACTGTTGAGCAATCTGATCGAGCAGAGACAAGAGATGAGCCGGTACCGGCTCAAGGCTAGAGTTCAAGACGGTGTGAACCAGGTTTAATTGGGCATACATGGCCTCATGGCTAGTGGGCAGCTGAGATTGCTGGAGTGTGGGTTTGAGATTGGCCCAAAGATGCTGGGCAGCTGCGGGGTCTTGATTGGCCTGCAATCGAAGCTGGCTAATACTGGCTTGAAAACGACTGAGTGCAGTGGGTGCGATCGCAAATGCCTGTTGATAATAGGCAAGGGCTTGATCAGCCTGGGTAGCATGTCCCAGATTAAGTAAGATCCGACTCGTTAACCCTGGCTGATTGAGTTGTTGGGCGATGGCCAGCGCAGTTTCCAGGGTGGATTTTGCCTGGGATAGTTCGCCACTGATGCGTAGGCTATTGCCCCATGTCAACAGTAGGATTGCTTTTTCAGATGATGGGGGCTCGTTCTCTAACGATGCCCAAATGTCTTGTAGCTGAGCTTGAGCCTGACGGTACAACCCTCTTGATTGCAGTACTTGAACCTGATTCAGCTGAGCCTGCTGGTATCCTGAACGATCGCCAATATGGTCATAGATAGCGGCGGCCTGTTGCCAGTCGGTGATGGCCATTTGTGTATTTCCCTGACCCAGGTTAAGGCTGGCACGGGCATTCAAAACCTGAGCCAGCAGTTGGGGGGTAACCACATCAGGGGTTAGGAGCTGCTGGCTGGCCACGATGGCGGCATTTGCCCGCTGCCAATCCCCTAGCTGAGCATAGGCCAGGGAAAGATTGCTGAGGATCGCTGCATAGGTTGAAGGATCATTGCCTGAGCTGACTTGGATTGCCGCCTGTTGCCATTGATGAATCGCCTGTACATAGTCCGCCTGATGGTAGGCACGGGCGGCTTGTTGCAGCAGATGATTCACACTATTGGCGGGCTCGACAACATTTTCATGGGGGTTCCCAAACTTCACTTCTTTGGGCTGGGGTGTTTGTGAAATGACGGGTATCTGACGAACGCCTAGGTCAGATAGTAGATAAAAGCTGGTGGCCAGACTGGCGGGTGTTGTGGGTAAACCGCCACGGCCAGTGACAACAAATTGGGCTTGACCCTGTTGATCAATAGCGCAGGCATTGGCAATTTGATTACTGGCGTCGGTCAGATTAGTGGGCAGCTGGGTTAAGCCTCTAGCTGGATCAAGATTGGGGGAATTAATGGAGACTTCACCATCTAAGCCAAACTGGGAAGAGGCGGAAATATCGAGCACCTCTGTACCTAGCAAGGCAATGGTAACAATGTTGATATTACCGCCGTTACCCTGAAACGCTTCAGCCGTAATCCGGTTTTGACCTTCCCGCAGCGCAACAATAAATTGGGCGTTGATGTCGATATTTCCGCCATCTCCCCCGGCAGCCGCTGTACCAGCTGTGGCATTAATTTCACTGCGATCGGCCAGGATCAGGGCATCTTCTGCTTGAATGCTGATGTTGCCGCCGTCGGTACTGGCGGTGGTGGCACTAATGTCCGATTGATTTCGCAGAGAGAGCAAATCGGCATCAACGGAGATATCGCCTCCTTGCCCTGCGCCCTGGCTATTAACGGTAATGCTGCCATTACTCAATCGGGCGGTGTTAGCCGTTACATTAATGTTGCCACCGCGACCGGTGGATGTTGTCGTGGTGTTGGCTGCGATCGCACCCCCATTCAGTCTCAAAGTATCGCTGACATTGACGTCAATCGAGCCCGCATTGCCAATTCCTTCAGTATTTGTCTGAATGGTTGCCCCGTTCGTAATGTTGGCCGTATCGACATTCACCCTGATATCTCCCGCATCCCCCGGACTACTAAAGCCAGACGTCCCCGTATTGGGAAGAGGCAATGTACCAAAGGTGGAGGCAGAGATCTCTACATCATCGGTCAGCGTCAGCTGCTGTGTTTCAATCTCAATATCTCCAGCATCCCCTACGCCCCTAGATTCAACGGCCAATCTTCCGGGACCGGCAATGGTAATCGCTTCTGGCGCAAATACCTGTAAACTTCCCCCCTGTCCCTGTCCAGATGTCGAGGCAGAAATGTTGGCACCAGGTGCTAGAAGAATACTTAACTCAGGATCTAACACAGCAGCCCCCTGTCCAAAGTTTGTATCAAACGGCTGTAGAGTCAATGTACCAGCCGGTGTCTGCCCTTCTGTTTCAGCAAAAACTCCCACTTCACCTGCCAAATCCATGCTAGAGGCATTTAGGGTGATACTGCCGCTGCCCTCAATACCCGTCGCTGTGGCGGTTGCTGTGGCCGTAATCCGAGCATTGTCTGCCAGAGTTAATTGGGGTGCATTGAGCAAAATATTCCCCGCACTGCCCTGGGCATCGGTCACTGCTGACAAAAATGTGTTGTCCCCTGTAACCAAAATCTCTGTATCTGAATTAATCGAAATATCCCCAGCGGCACCTGAACTCACCGTATTGCTAGAAATCTGAGTCTCGTCTTGAATCGTGATCAATCCTGGACTGGTAATGCGTACATCCCCTGCATCGCGGATGCCCTGGGCACTACTGATAATGCTGCTATTACCCAAGGTTAGATCGCCATTGCCAATAATATCGACATCTCCCGATTCTCCAATCCCATCAATTTCAATAATCAGCGGTGGACCAGAACCAATATTCACGGAGACTGTGGCACTGGTGATGAGATCAACATTATCTAACAGCAGATCACCAGTGCCATTCACTAACAAGTTTCCTGCCTGACCTTGGGAAGAAACCGTCAAAATATCTAAACCTGAAATCAAATCCTGAGCCGACAGGATGACCTGGCCCCCACTACCGCTCCCTGCCGCATTTTCAGAAATGGAAAATGAACGTAGGGAGAGCGCCTCACCAGTTAGCACATTGGTGCCTAAAATATTACCTTGTTCTGTAATCAGAGAGATATCTCCCCCATTACCTGATGCTCCTGCTTCTGAGAACGAGAAGGTGGATATCGGAACATTCAGATCGATCTCACCACTGTTGGAGAATATAGACAGATCGCCTCCATCGCCTCCAACTGCATCATCACTGTCGGCAGCATTGAGAGATGCGAACGTACTTATAGAATCAGTAACGGTAATATCTCCAGAGTTGGACGATAGCGTAATACTTCCTCCATCGCCTCCCTGGGTACTTCCGGTTGAAGAAGATGTACTGGCAAACGTCCGCAGAACCTGAGTTGTAATGTCGCCAACATCGTTAGTAATTGAGATATTTCCCCCATCTCCCCCCACAATTGTTGGGGCTGTTTGAGCAGAAGAAGACGTATTTGAACTGGTTTCTAAGCCGGATGTGACAAGGATATCTCCAGTTCTATTTGTAATTGAAATATCACCACCGCGACCTCCCATTAATGTCCCCGTTGATGAGCTTTGTGATGTAGACGTATTAATAGTTTGGAGATTGATAGTACCTGCCTCGCTAGCAATTTCAACCTGCCCTCCAGTACCGGCAATCAAATTCTCCGTATTTCCACTTATGATTGTCGTGGCTTGCAAAGACCTGCTAGAGATATTGCCAGTCACGGTTGAGAGCAGAATGTCTCCCCCTGTCCCTCCAGAAACTACAGCACTCGAAGAACTACTATTACTGGTTGTGGAATTTAAAGATACGCCACCTACATCAATATTGCCGGAGTTTGTGAAAACATTCAGGTTGCCTCCAGAGCCACCTGAAACAGTCTCTCCTGATATATTTGACGTTGACGTAATGCTCCCAAGGGTTACATCACCGGAGAGAGTGGAAACAAAAAAATCACCCCCGCTGCCACCCGTTGCATTATCTCCCCCAGCTATTGTTCTTGCATTAGCATTTGAGATATCGATATTCCCAGAAGTGGTTGTAATGGCAATATCACCACCGTTTCCAGTGACGATATCATCATCAGCAATAGCGCGGGAAATGGTTAATATGGATGGGATTTGGATGTTGCCAGAGGTGGTGGATAGGGTGATATCTCCCCCCTCTCCCGCTGTCAGGTTACCCCCTGTGGAATTGGTATCCGTGGTTAATGTGCCTGTCAAAATATCACCTGAGGTGGTGGACAAGGCAATATTGCCTCCCGATCCTGCGACGATATTGTCACCACTAGAAAATGTTATTACAGAGGTGGTTAAATCACCTGTTAAGAGATTTCCTTGACTTGCGATCGTAATATCTCCCCCATCTCCCCCAACAACATTGGCCGATCCACCTAATGTTCGAGCCTCAGTAATTAAATCACCTGTTGTAACGCCGCTTTGGCTTGCGATCTCAATATCTCCCCCGTCGCCACTGGCAGAGGTATCAATATTGGCTAATGACAACAGCTCACCTTCAATAACAACGGCTCCGCCTTGCCCCCCTGCTCCATTACTGGAGGTGATGATATCATCGCTAGAGATAGTTCCCGTCCCCGTTGAGAGCCTAACGTCCCCTCCCGTTCCTCCAGCACTGTTAGAGGAACTACTCCTGACCCGGGAATCTGATGATAGGGGGCCAATATCAAGGTTACCGGAATCTGAGGCAATGGTAATGTTACCGCCAAAGCCACCTGTAACGTTATCGCCATATACCTGTGATATTGCAGTCATACTGCCAAGGGTCACATCGCCAGAGATAGTTGACACTGAAAGATCGCCCCCGCCTCCACCTGTTATATTATTTCCAGTGGCGAGGAGTCTTGAAACAATATTTGAGATATCAACATTCCCAGAGGTTGTTGTAATGGTAATGTCGCCACGCTCGCCAATATCAATGATATCCCCAGAAGCAAAGTCATTGGAAAAGGTGCCCAGGGATGAGACTTGAATATCTCCAGATGTAGATGACAGGATGATATCTCCACTATCTGCACCGGTTAAGGTGTTGCCAGACATGCCCTGGGCGTATGTGTCTAATCGGTTCGCAGAAATATTACCCAGGGCGGTTGACAGAGTAATATTTCCTCCCCTGCCCTCAACAACATTGTCAGCATTACTAGAAAACGTGGTAGCTCCTGTGGTTAAGTCGCCTGTAAGGATGCTACCCTGAGCTGAAATCTCAATATTTCCACTATCTCCACCAAACACATTGTCAGTACCCCCAAATGTCTGCATAGAGGTATTACCATTTCCAATGGCAACGTTCCCCTGACCCGCAATCGTAATATTTCCACTATCTCCACCAACTACATCGCCTATCCCGCCAAATGTCTGGGCAACGGTGTTGAAATCATTGATGGAGATATTGCCTTGACTTGCGATCGCAATATCTCCACCGCCACCATTGGCAGATGTATGAATATTGGTCAATGACAATGTTCCACCGGCATCAATCACCACTGAGCCGCCTTGGCCCTCGGCACCCACTCCAGAAGTTGTAATATCATTGGCTAAAATATCTCCCGTCGATCTAAGCTCTAACGCACCACCGTTACCTTCAGTCAAAATAGCAAACAACAATTGTGTGCCAGCCGCTTCCCCCCAAGGGGCCACATCTCCAGCTTGAAACAGCTCGCCAGAGTCTCCGCCAACATTATCAACAATATCTAAAATCCAAACCCCGTCGGCTACGTTTCCGGCAAACAGATCTAAGTCTTCGTTGGGCCTAAGGGTGCCAATAAAGGGTGCCGTTCCATCATTAATGGAACCGGGTGCATCATCATCGAAAAGCGTATCTTGAAAATTATCACCGTTACCCCCCACTCTATCAAAGAGGATCAGTGAGTCATCATCAGGACTTGTTAGCGTTACCGTTAAATCTGCATCAAAGGTGTGGGCAGCAGAAAATCGAACATCCAGATCATCTACAGTGCCGACTCCGTCAGGAACAGTAAAGCTAAACTGGGCAGACCCCGATGTACCTGTGGCTGGAATTGGGCCTCCGGCATCAACATCCACCGTTATCTCTTCAGATAAGGTGGATGTGTCGATGTTGCCGAGCAAAAAGTTGGCTCCAGAGATAGTCAAATCTCTACCATTGGTCGCTAAAGTATCTTGTAAATCCAGCATCACCACATCCCCAATGCCATCTCCATTAGCATCGGCAATAAAGGCGATGCGACCTGTTCCATTGGAAAAACGCAGTTGGTCATCCGCTAAATCTTCAACCGTAATGCCATCGGTTGCTTGCAAAATAACATCGGTATCCCCAGACAGACCTTCCAGCTCAGATTCAAAAATCGTGCTGGGACTGACATCATTAATCGCGCTTAGGGGAGCACTTAAGACCTGCCCTGCCAACCCAGAGGCATTCCCTGCAAAGCTATCTGTTCCGTCTGCTGCACTATCGGCTGTACCGTTGGCAATGGTAATCGTAGTGGGGTCTAGCAACAAAATGCCCGTTTGACCAAAGGGTGCGGTTGTATCGACAGCGCCACGAAAGATTAAATGGCCGCCACTGGACACTTCTACAAACCCGCCATTAGAGAACTGTACTGGGTTATTAGCGCCACGAGCCGTAATATCGCCATAAAAACCCGTCACCTGATCGGACCAGATGGCAACCGTACCACCGTTACCAGATTGCAGGGCATTGGCAATAATGCGAGTGTTAGGACCAATAAATGTGCGTTGAGCATTGAGTTCTGGATTCGCACCTTGTAAGAGCCCACCAATTAAAACGGTGCCCCCTCCGTTGCTCTCCGAGACATCAATCAGCGCGCTATCCAGTACCCCTACTGTTTCACCAAATAGCCCTACCGTGCCACCAGGAACCATGAGATCACCTGTGTGGGTAATGTTGCGTCCTTGCAACGTGAGCGTTTGTCCGGTTGGTACTGCCAGACTACCGGCATTGGTAATATCCCCCTGACCCAGCTGAACTCCTGGGGTAACACTTAATGTGAGCAAAGGCGGCGCTTGAGGATTGGTCGCACTAAATTCGACATCATCACCAAAGGTAAATGCCTCTGCCGTACTAGCTGTAAAGGAGCCAGGAATATCTAGACTGGCACTGGGTCCAAAGATAATGCCGTTAGGATTCAGTAAAAAGAGATTGGCACTGCCCAGAACCCCTAACGTGCCGTCAATACTAGAGGTGTTTTGTCCAGTGATTCGTGAGAAAATGTTACTGATATCCAGTGGATTGGCAAAGTAAACTGCCTGACCAGGGGCAATGTTAAATTCTTGAAAGCTATGGAAAAGATTATCGCTACGGATCGTGCCCCCCTCGATTAAATCCGATGGCAAGCCTCTCACATTAACGTTGGGCTGAATCTGGGTATTTGTAGTGGCATCAGGAATCAGTTGAGCTAATGCTGGCCTTGTTGGTAAGAGACTACAAAAGCTAAGAATTAACAACTGTTTCAATTTTTCTGAGTGTTGCTGATCCTTGATATGGGGTGATTTCTGGGATCTTGACATGTTGCTATTCTGGTTTTCAGATGCACCTCTAAAGTCAATCATGACCTTTTGTAAGGTGAGCACTGTGCTCAATATTTTCCAACCAAGGAGTTTACTGAAGTTACCCTTTATAGTGCGTGACTTGCCCATCATTGTGAGAATTGGTTCAATGTGATTTTGCCTATGGACACCCTGAGGAATTCGAAACTCGATGATATTGTATCGAAATGTATAAGGTATATAAGGAACCCTTCATAAAAACTCATTCTCTTACATACATCAGAGGTAAAAGCACCTGAAATACAAGGAGATGCGTCAATCCGATCGGGTAAGAAAGAACATAACTAATTCCTCTCCAGGACCCATTGAAGCTTTACTATGGCAGTTGGCTTGACCCGGCCATAATGGAGTCAAGTTTAGAAACGGCTAGGACCAGTGATGAACTGCACAGCTGTCCGGAGAAAACGGTGATCTGAGCAATCTGGCGTCATGATTGCAGTCACTCATCCCTCTAATTACTTAATAAACCTGAACTTTTACCTGAACTTTTACCTGAATAAACCTCAACTTATCGGTATTTTTTCTGCTCTCACTATTCGGCATATTGGGGATGTGAGTTATCAGAGTTTGTATTTTACTTTAGCAATTTTGGTGAGTAGAGTGCACATCTTTCACCATGGCGTTGTTCTTGAAATCAATGAAAACCTAACGATGGCCAGCCAGGAAACCGAAAAATGCTTAAAGACGATCTAAATACTTTATCTACGAGTTCTACTGTTCAGCTACCCGATGGACAGAGTGATAGTCTCATATTCCCTATTGTTGAAAGTCAGAGGGAAATTGAGGGTGACAAACAATGCTTAAATGAAAGACGATTAGATAATGTGTCTATGGAGCAGTGGATAGCTGTTGCGAATATTCAATCTGGAACATTGCAACCGCGTCAGTATTTTGATGAGTCGGAAATCGATAGCCTGGCCAAGAATTTTAGAGAGAATGGCTTTAAGGGGATACTTAATGTTAGACCGTTAGATACTGAGCGATATGAGCTGATTGCAGGGGAACGTCGTTGGCGAGCTGCTAAAAAAGCAGGGATTAAAAAAGTTCTCTGTTTGGTAAATCAGTTTAGTGATGAAGAGGCGTTACAGTTTTCGCTGATTGAGAACATTAAACGAGTTGATCTCAGCAAATTAGAGGAAACTATGGCCATCTTGCGATTGATCGAGATGCGTTATGGACTCAGTCAAGCTCAAGCCTCTAAAATTATACGAACAGAAGGGCATCCGGATAAACGTTCCCGGTGTGACGTTGCACCAAGCCAAGAATTGCAAAATATTGAAGCAGTGCTGCGGTCCTTTGATATTGAACTACAAACGTTTCGAACCCGAAACTTGCGTAGTCTTTTCCTACCGAATGAACTGATTCAAGCTCACCTGAAAGGACAAATCTCGTGGTCAATTGCTTTAGAGATGCATAAGCTTAAGGATACAACAGTGCGTCAGGCATTGCTGGAGGAGATCTTAAACCGAGAGTCTACATCATTTCGGTGGGTGCAGCAGAGGGTGAAAGCATTAAGAGCAGAAGTATCTGAACCGATTAAACAAGCTTCAGCCTCTCTTGGTCATCAACTAAAAGTTGTCGCTCAACAGATAAATAGGGTTGAGCAACAGCTCAATCAAGATCAACGACATCAGCTTGAGACTATTCTACAGACATTAGATGATTTTTTAAAGAATGCTAGTGAATAGTTTTAAGGCGTGCAATAAGGATGTTTAAGATACTTTGATAGATGCCTGATTTGAAGGTCAAATGCTGTCAATGCTATTGATTGTAGTGCTCAATCTCTTGTCAACTTGATGGTTAGTAACTATTTTAAGTTGTCTATTAGTGAAGTAACTTGAGTGATGCAGATTTGTATGCTGAGCATGTATCTCTCTTAGAGCCTTTGTCGAGTAAATTATTATTTGGATATGGAATAGGGAAATGCCATTCGTCAGATGCCAAATCTGAGGGGAGACTTAGGGTAAAAAGCGTACTTAGGTAGAGACTCTCTTATAAAAGACTGGCTGTCAAGGAATAGCCAGTCTTTTTCACTGAGGAAAGACTGTATTATGTTCTTGTAATGGTCTGACTCAAATTGCGTCTAGTTTCTTTTTGGACGGTTACCTTTGATGGCTACCTACTAATCAATTGCTAAGTGTGATTTGTGTCAACCCAATAGATTGGCACAAATCACACATTTTTATAACACCTGAATAAATCTGAACTTTTATCTGAACAAACCTGAACATTTCAGGATGTTTTCTGCTAGAAGTTTTCGCGATAGTGAGGTCATTGACGTAAGTAAGATAGGTTCAAACAACGTTGCAATGATCTAGCCACGGGACTGCATCAGAAAAGATTACTCACTTATTTTTTAACTGCTTTAGGAGACTAAGTAAATGTCTGACGGAGTTTTTAACCCAGAAGTCAATGGCGTTGTCCTCACCGGAGATGGTGGCAATAACGTCTTGAATGGTACCAACTTAAACGATCAACTGTTTGGTCTGGGTGGTAATGATCGCCTCAAAGGGATGGCCGGGGCCGATTTACTGGAAGGTGGAATTGGTAATGACTGGCTTTCCGGTGGTAGAGGAACCGATAAATTAGAGGGCGGTGTTGGTAATGATGTATTGCTAGGTGGTAAAGGCCACGACTGGCTCTTTGGCGGTGAGGGTGCGGATTCACTTTGGGGGGATGGTGGCAATGACAATCTCAGCGGCGGTGAGGGTAATGACTTACTGCTTGGTGGTTCAGGTAACGATCTTCTGGATGGTGGATTAGGTAACGACGTTATCCATCTTGGTAAAGGCTCAGATATTGTTTTGTTAGCTCCTGGCAATGGATTTGACGTACTAACAGACTTTAAGGATGGACAAGATAAAATTCAGCTAGAGGGCGGTCTCACCTTTGAGGATTTGGATATCCGCAAACACGGTAGATTCAGTTCAGAGATTCGCATTGATAAACCAGGCGACCCGAATGATGGTGAGAGATTGGCAAAACTTGTAGGAATTCGTCCTAATAAGTTAACTGAGGATGACTTTATCTTTGATGACGGCGGCTCTAATAGTGCACCAACCATTACCAGTTCTGCGACAGCGAGTGTGGCGGAGAATCAGACCAGTGCGATTGATGTGGAGACATCGGATGATAATGATTCCGAGGGTTCAGGCTTGGCCTATAGTCTCACAGGTGGAGCAGACCAATCCTTATTCTCGATTGATGCCAACAGTGGTGTGGTGACCTTTACCAATGCGCCGGACTTTGAAGCACCTGTTGATGCCAATGGCAACAATGACTATGAGCTTCAGGTTACGGTTACAGATTCCTCTGGTTTGACCGATACGCAAGACCTGGTCATTAGTGTGACGGATGTAGCTGAGAATGCAGCACCGACAATTACGAGTTCAGCCACGGCTAGTGTTCCCGAGAATCAGACCGGTGCGATAGATGTGGAGACATCGGATGATAATGATTCCGAAGGATCTGGCTTGACCTATAGCCTGAGTGGTGGAGCAGACCAATCCTTGTTCTCGATTGATGCTAACAGTGGTGTTGTTACCTTTAACAATGCGCCGGACTTTGAAGCGCCTGTTGATGCCAATGGCAACAATGACTATGAGCTTCAGGTTACGGTTACAGATTCTTCTGGTTTGACCGATACGCAAGACCTGGTCATTAGTGTGACGGATGTAGCTGAGAATGCAGCACCCACCATCACGAGTTCGGCGACTGCAAGCGTTGAGGAGGAACAGACGAGTGCAATTGATGTCAATGCGACCGATGATAATGACTCTGAAGGCTCAGGCTTGACCTATAGCCTCACAGGTGGTGCCGATCAAGCCCTGTTCTCCATTGATGCTGATACTGGTGTAGTCACGTTCAATGCAGCACCTGATTTTGAGAATCCTGGAGATGCTGGTGGCAATAACGTCTACGACATTCAGGTCGCCGCAACTGACTCAGGTGGTTTAACCGATGTTCAAGACATTGCTATCACGGTTACCGATGTGGTTGAAAATGTGGATCCTGTTGCCCAGAATCAGTCCTATTCCACCTTTGGTAATACGGTGCTAGAGGTTGCTGGTGCAGATATTCCTGGTAATGAGGTGGCCTCTGTAACCAGTGCAACTAGCCTGCTCACCGGTGCGACAGATGCCAATGGTGATACATTGTCTGTTCTTGAGGAGACGAAGACTACTACGGAGGGTGGAAGCGTTACCATTAATGCCGATGGTAGTTTCTTCTATACTCCTGAGGCAGGCGATGCCAGCGTTGCCGATACCTTCACGTTTACTGTCTTAGATGGCAATGGCGGTAGCAGCACGGCAACGGCGACGATTAATGTGAGTAGCGATCGCATCTGGTATGTTGACGATGATGCAGCAGCTGGCGGCGATGGCACGTCAGGGAACCCGTTCAATAGCCTAGTTCCCATTAACACTGGCGGTAGCAGCGACGGCCTTGATGGTGCTGGCGATACCATCTACGTCCTGGATGGCTCCTATGGTAGCGGCATTACTCTGGAGAATGGTCAGTCCCTATTGGGGCAAACAACCGATTTAGTGGTTGGTGGCACCACTCTGATCTCTGGGTCTAACGCCAATCGACCGACAATCACCGGTGATATTGGCCTGGCGTCGAGTAATACGGTGCAGGGGATTGACGTTGACGGCGATATTACTGGCTCCAATGTCGGTAGCCTGACCCTTGAGGATGTGGTCTTTAGTAACAACGGAAGTAATCTTGCGATTACAAACAACACGGCTGGTGCCACACTCAACATCCTGAATAACACCCTGACTCCAGTCAATCCAACAGGAACAAACCTGACCCGGTTCTTGATTGACAACAATGCTAACAATGCCATTGTTAATATCACCGGCAATACGATTGATCGTGGCACCTCAAGTGGTGCCGATGTGCTGCGGCTTGAAAATAGTGGCGATGGTGTGACGGCGACGATCAGTAACAACGACATTGATGCCGATACTGGCACGCTAGGGGCCGGTTCAGGCATTGAGGTCATAAACTTTGCAGGTGTTCTCGATGTCTTAGTCGACAACAACACCGTTGATGGTACCGGTAACTTCCATATTCTGATTGACTCAGAGAATAACGGTACCATTAATGCCACGGTGACTAACAATAGTGTGCCGTCAGCAATAGCACCGAGTATTGCCAACAATGCTAGTTTGGCGTTGAATGCGGAGGACAATGCCACGTTAAATATCAGTGTGACTGGCAACAACATGCAGAGTGACAATGGCACCACCGGCACTGGTAATCTCCCGTTTGAAGCAGACATCTTCTTCATTGACAGTGGTGCAAATGCCGTCGTAAATGTTGCCCAAGCCCTGGCCGATATTTCCGGATTAAATAATGGTGATTCGGTGGGGCAATTTGGCAATAACGTCAACTTTGGTGTATCTTTTTAGGCCGCTCTAAATCAGCTGTATTATCTGACCTGATCAGCATGGGTTAGATAATCTCTGGGCAGCTAACAAGAAACCGTCGCTGGTCTAAACCAGCGACGGTTTCTTACTAAGATTCACGTCGTCGTGCTCACGTGCCTCACCTCAAAGGGCGCATGACGTTGCACCTCAATGGATATGGCAAATAGCCTACCGTTTGCTTTCAGCCAAAAAACAGGTTAGCGTTCTGAGGCGCTAACCTGCTGTCATTGCGTGTATTTTTCCAAAGAAAGCTTTAGCCCCGGCTTGGAAAGATACCAGTAAGGGCAATGAGAAAATTGAGGCTTAAGTAGGGTTGTTCATTATCAACCGTACTCGACGAGCCAGAACCGACTGAACTTAGGCTGCTACTTGCCATGTCAACAGGGCTAGTGGCACTGCCATAGATGTTGATATCTGGCTGGGCCAAAATATTGTTGGATGCAGTTGTTGATCCACCAAAAGCGGTTGGTACTTCTACTGCTGCTGCCTGATGGGTATGAGAAGGCATGTTGCTCTCCGTGAGAGTCACTGTGGCAGAGCCTCCATGTTGCCCAATGTTGTAACGATTAAGGCCTGGTCCTTGACCCATGCCAACGGGAGCTCTGCCCTGGAGGTTGGGTAGACCAAGGGTGTTACGGCCATCCCCACCAAAGGTGGTGCCAAGTACGGCAAAGAGGGCCTGGTTTTGACTAATACTCACGGTTGACCCATTACAAAATGCCCAACCCCGAATGGCGTAGGTACCGCCAAAAAGTCTGATCTCGCCAATAAATGGTTCTGCCATGGTAGTGGATCTCCTAATTACGTTTGGGTTGGATAGATACCCGTAAGGGCAATAATAAAGTTAATGACCTGGAAGGACATGAGGTTGTTCACTGAGGAAGCACTCCCTCCACTGCTAGCAATCACTGACGATGACATACTACTAGTGCCTGAAGCATCTTCGGCATAGATAGGATGGGCATCAGGAGCCGTGGCAAGAACTTTACCAGTTGGCACAGTGTCGGTAGCAGAATTGCTGGAAGCCTGCCAGACATGGGTATGGTTGGGGATGTTACTAGCCGTAAGGGTGACTGTTTCTACGCCTGATTTTGTTCCAATAGGACGATTGGTGAGCCCTGGTCCCTCGCCATAATGCATAGGCACTCGCCCCCGGAGATCGGGTAGCCCAAACGTAGTACGGCCATCGCCACCATAGATGGTACCGAGCAGTGAGAACAAGGCGTCATTTTGCTGAGTCGACAATAGTGAACCATCACATAGGGCCCAACCAACAGGGGCAAAATTGCCCCCAAACATGCGAATCTCGCCGATATAGGGTGTTACCATGAATTAATCTCCTTAATTACGTGGAGGGAATGTACCCGTCAGAGCAATACAAAATTCGACCGCAAGGAAGGGCTGCATATTATCGATAGCCTGCCCACCACCGGCAGAACCAACCGTATTTGAATTTAGAGAAACCAGATTTGCGGCATCTGCATAAATGTTTACGTTGGCAGTGTGGGCTAAGACCTGATCGATTGGGGTAGTGCCCGAAGCATCAGCGCTCGTTGCCTGAACCGTGTGGGTGTGGGATGGCATGTCAGATGTTGTCAGGGTGGAACCTTCTTCACCGCTCCGTTGCCCCTGGGGATAACCACTGCCAAAGCCGATGGGCACCCGTCCCCGTAAACCTGGTAGGGCAAAAGAGGTCCGACCATCGCCACCGTACGTCGTGCCTAATAGGGAGTACAGTGATTGATTTTGATTAATCGCTAAGGTCTCCCCATCGCACTTGGCCCACCCCCTTGGGGGAAAGTTAAAGCCAAACATCTTAATTTCCCCTAAAAAAGGTTCACTCATAACGTGATCTCCTGGTTTAAATTGACATGTTGTTGACATGTGGGCATTAGGCCCTAAGAGAAAAGGAATCAACCTTAAGGTGTCCATTCCATCAGGTTATAAACACCTGCATCTCCTATTTGCCTGAATCCAAGGCGGTGATAAAGGTTTAGAGCACGGTTGTTGGGCTCCACATGAATCCTGACAGGCTGATTTCTAGCCTGTGCTTCCGCCAAGATTGTGTTCAACAAAGCTGTGCCGATGCCACAATCGCGATAGGCGGGCAACAAAGCAATGTCGATAATGCAAATTTCATCAGCGCGTCGATCTAAATATAGTCGGCCTATCGGTGCACTTGATTGCTCAATAACCCAATAATGAGCCTGCTTAAAATTGTTCTGATAAAACGTATGTTGGGCGTTGAACTGAAACTCTAAAAATGCCTGTTTTTGTTCCTCTTGCCAAGGAACAACAGCCAATTCTTCCTCGCGAGTGCTGTTATAAACCTGCCTGAGAAAAGGTTGATCGGCATCGGTGATGGGTCGCAGTGTAAGCTCGTAACGAGCAATCGCCTCTCCTTTTAGCAATGGGTCTGCTGAGACATAAACCATAGGTTATCGATGTTGTTTGTGTGGAATAGGCTTGGCCTGGCAAGGACGTAGGCGCACAAGACTGTGCGCCCCCATAAGAAAGGATCGAAATCAGTTAAAGATCGCTTCGTAACGTATTCCATCTGATGCACCGGCCACAGGTACTAGAAAGATACTCAGATCACCTAGATCTGAATGGTTCATGGAATAAAGTTTTTGAGGTAACACAACATCACTCGGCCCCTTAAACAGAAGGGAAAATGATTCAGAACGAGCGCTTGAAGACGAACTTAGTTCAACAGCTTCCAACAACTCTAATTGCAAAGAAGTATCAGGCTCAGGACAGACTTGAAACGAACTACCAACTGTGGATGAAAAATCAGATAATGTCAGCGTTTTGAACATCGGAGCTTATTCCTCGTAGTATTGATCTTTTGAACTCCTGCGTGCTACGCAAATTTACCTAGGTAACTATCAAGCTATCGTATTCTAGCTGACAACAAAGCTTAAATTTAAATTTCATTACTCTACTTTACTGATATTTGTACCTTGTTGAATTGAGTTTGTAATAACAAAGCAAAACTGAGACTTTTCCCCACTTGGCCGAATAAATTGAGGGATGTAAACACCATGGGAAATAGAGAAAAAGATCGAAAGACAGGGGGTAATTGAATACGATCACTGAGAGAAACGGCAGAGTTTATTAAATTCGTCATAATTGCACTGTCAGAATGGCTGAATACAATTCACTATTTTGGAATTGCATCTAGCATTTTGGGAGAATAATACTTCCATTTACAGAACTGGACAGTGCGAAGTTAATCTCCACCAGATGAGAATTTCTAGAAAAAGAACATCCCTGTAGCCAACTGGCAAGGAATGTCCGAAACTGGCTGAAATCATACCAATCAGCCGGTTTTATTATGGAGTTATATGAGCGCATAGAGCAAATAGTTTTAACATTCCGTCCAGTCTTTAGCCGCGAAGCTAGTTTCGAGTGGTTTGTCCTGCTGCTATGGGGGGTACTCTTGACGACTCAACCGTCTGGGGTCACCAGCTATGTGAATGGGATTGGTCTGAGTGAAGGCTATTATCATCCTTGAAACTCTATCCCCAACCATATTTCCTAAAAGTGAGATTTAAACGAGGTTGATTGCATTGGGGATCTGCAATCAACGCATGCTCATAATTTTCCTGGCAGCCTTTGCCCATAAAGAGCAGACTGCCCGAGGCAAGGGGAATAGCAAAACTTTCGTTAGGGTTGGTAGGCTTGCGGAAGATAAATTCCCGTTCGGCTCCAAGGCTGAGGGATGCGATCGCAGATGTATCTCCATAGGCTGGCAAGTCTCTATGAAAGCCCATACTTTTGCTACCATTTTGGTAATACACACATCGCGCTACCTGAAATCGAACACCTGTCTTCCGCTCAATGCAGTCTCGCACATTGGCCAGGGTCTGAGGCCAAGCTGACCTTTTACCCCATACTTTTGGAAAAGCTTCGAATGAAGTTAGTTCCGCGTCAGCAAATAGGTAAGTGCCTAGTTCAGTGATTTGCTCGCTCCCATCGGCCATTTTGACAGTCTTGTTGGTAACATCAAAGCTAGAGATAATCTCGTCAAAAAGTGACTTCGCTTTGGTTCTGCCTAAAAAATCAGCATCATAAAACGCTTCACAGTCTATGGACAGTAGTTTCATTAGTTTGATATCTGCATAATCTCGCCTCGGTGCAACGTCACACCGAAATTTGACCTATGTCCAGTAGGCCCTATCATACTAACATTGTGGTTAAGAGATAAGAATTTTATAAATTCCAAAGGTTATGGCTGAAGCAATGAATACTTGCTTACAAAGCTCTTTTTAGTCTAAAGAGATTGTAGTACGGTTAATTCTTGAGCAATTAGAGTATGCACTGGAGTTTGGCAAATTTTAATCATCGGTAACAGTAAACGTTCGAGTGACTGTTCCTAGCTCGGTTCCTCCTAGATTCTCTTCAGAAAATAGGGTAAACGTAATTGTATTGCTCCCCTCATTTAGGAATTCTTCTCCACCAATGGACTTACTGTTTTTCTTGCCAAATAGGCTATAGGGGGGAGCATTTTCAGTTCTTACAATTTGACCATCATTTAGATTAACTTCCATACTGTTCACCTTATCCAACCAAGGGCTATTCTCAGGAAGATTGGCAGCAATCGTAATTTCGCAATCATCAATCTCATCTTCAGATATCTGGGTGTTATTCTCTATTACGGTGAGTACCCGTTGTTTATCTGTCCTGACCAGGGTGACTTCAAGATCAAGGGGTATTTCTGTTTCGCTTAGCTGGACTGAAAGATTGGTGATGTCTGCAATACAGCTGATGGCGTCGTCAACATCAATCTTCAGTCTTTCCGCCGTGGCCTGATTAAGTTCAATATAATCCTGCTCTGATTCCTCATCTGGCATTAGCTGTATTGCACCGGCAAATTCTAGGACATGAAATATACGCTGGCATTCAGTCCGTTGAGTCAGGATTGCGATCGCACTTTGTAAGCTGGCCAGGGTTTCAGCATCAATAACACCGGCTGGCCCCTGAGCCCCGGTTTCACCTTTCTCACCCTGGAGACCCTGAGCCCCCTGAGCCCCGGTTTCACCTTTCTCGCCCTGCTTACCCTGGAGACCCTGGGCTCCGGTTTCACCTTGTTCGCCCTGCTCACCTTGGGCCCCCTGAGCTCCGGTTTCGCCTTTCTCACCTTGTTCACCTTGGGGCCCCTGGGCTCCCGTTTCACCTTTCTCACCTTGTTCACCTTGGGCCCCCTGGGCTCCCGTTTCACCTTTCTCACCCTGCATGCCCTGAGCCCCGGTTTCACCTTTCTCACCCTGGGGACCCTGGGGACCGGTTTCCCCCTGCCCCGTTTGGGATACGCTCAGCACGGCCAGCAGGAAGGTTGACTCAGAGGAGCCATCGGTAATGGTGATCTGATGGATACCGGTCGAGAGCAAATCTGACGAAAGGCTGGTACCGCTACCTAGCATACCATCGATGCTGGAGGTCCAAATGGGGTCAGTAACCTCGGCGGGAATGGCGGAAAAGACTACAGACTCTCCTGCGGTGACAATCGCACCGTCGATGGGGCTGGTAATGCGGGGGCCGGTAATAAATGAGAAATCATCCAGCACCAGGGTGGCAAAGCTGCTGCCAGGATTCTGGATCACAACAGAGGAAATAGGCGTATCACTAACAAACCCAATAAAGCCCTCAGAATTTGTGGCCGGAAAGTCATAGGTATCCTCGTTAAAGGTGGCCTGGGCTGAGTCACCTACGGACTTGGGAGCTGAGTAGTTTGCCCCCCAGGCTAAAACAGGTTTAGGGAAGTGAATAGTCAGGGATGCCTGGGGGTTACCATCAAGACCCAAGTAAAAGGCGTTGGTGGTGTTAAATGCATGGGAGTTGGTGGCGTCGATGATCACCATACTGCCCGTCGCGCCCGTCGGTCGTATGGTCTCTATTTCTAGAACACCGACGGTATTGGTATCGTTATAAATTAACGGGCGAGGACGCTCGGCATCAAAGGTTTCAATGGTTAATGGGTTGTCTTTTATTTCGGCTTCCCAGGCGGTGCGAGTGGAAAAGGTGGTGGTGGTCATGGTGGGGGAGGGGGGGAATTAACGAGTGATGAGTAACAAGTAGAAAGTAAAAAGTAAAAAGTGGCGAGTAACAAGTAACAAGTAAAAAGTGGCGAGTAACAAGTAACGAGTAACAAGTAACGAGTGACGAGTAACAAGTTAGGGGATGGTTTCTAACTATTTATGTTGGCTAGTAGTTTGTTGGCTTGTTTGTGGTTGGGGTCTTGGTTGAGTATTTGTTTGAGGAGGGTGTTTGCGCGGTGGGTGTGGTTTAGGTGCTGGCTGCATAGGGCTGTGTTGAGCAGGGTATTAATTTGTGGGCCGTGGAGTTGTAGTGATTGTTCGAAGTAGGTTAGGGCTCGCTGGTAGTCTTGGAGTTGATAGCAGAAACTGGCTAGGTTAAAGGCAAAGTCGTTGGTTTCGCCGATGGGGAAGTAGCGCTGCCAGACTTGGTCGATGGTGGTTAGGAGGGCGGTTTGTTCCTGGGGGGTAATATCGGGGATAAGCTGCTGCAGCCGGGGGAGGTAGCGGTTAAATTGATGGCTGTCGTACTGGCTGAGGCGTAGGTAAGCCAGAATGTCGGCCACTGTTGTTTGGTCCAGAGTGTTGCGTACGTGTTTGGTAATGCGGAAAAAGTCGTCGGGGCCAAAGGTTTGGATGTAGTGCTCATAGGCCCACTGGGTGTGGTGGTAGCGCTCTGGATGCTGGCCCATGATCAGGGCGATGACGCAGAGGCTGTGGTGGGATGTCGGCATCAGGGCAATGCCTCCCTGCTGTTGGCAAAGGGTTTGGAATAGGCCGTAGTTGACGCTAAGGGAGAAACAGCCGTGGTGGGTGACTAGCCTGGGGGGGCGATTGCCCTGGAGGTGGCTGAGGTCGAGTTTGCCTTTGTCAGCGGAGAGTAGGAGCAGTCCTTGTTGGGATAGTGCCTGCAGTCGTTTGAGACAGAGAAAGCCAATGTTGGGCACCAGCAGGTGAGTGTCGGTGAGGCGATTTTTATAGTGCCGCAGTAGGGTCTGCAGAGTGGAGTCTAACCGGCTGAGATCGGTGGGTTGGTAGTCGTAGTGGAGTTCGATATGCTCCAGCAGTTTTGCCTTGGCAAGGGTTTGGGGATTTTGTTGGCAAAATAGGGAGACAAGGCAGGTTTTGATCTCACCGTTATTGATGTAGTAAAGGTCCTGGGGGATGCTGTCAAAAAGATAGTTGGCGATCACCACCAGGGGGCGTTCAAGGGTGCTGGGTCTGATGGTTTTTCCGCTATGGTGCAGGGTAAGGTGGTTGTCGTTGTTGATATCAAAGCGAGCGGTATCGAGGATGCCCTGTTGGAAGAAGGGTTGAAACTGAGGATGACGCTCCCAGGCATCAAGGTTGGCCTGGGCAAAGTCGGTGAGGATATAGCGAAAGTGGGTAAGGGGAACTTGGTGTTGCTGAGAGAGCTGGGTGAGGTGGGTGAGAAACTGAAAAGCAAAGCGCCCGGAACCTGCACCCAGTTCACATAGATAGAAGGGTTGGGTACTGTTAATGTGCTGGCTCTGATCTTGCCAATGGGCAAAGACGACTTCTGCGTAGGCAGTGGCGATGGTGGGGTTACTGGTGATGTAGTGGGGCACTTCGCCCTGGGACCATGCGTTTATACCACGCTGGGTGAAGTAGTCGCGCTGTAGGCTCCATAGTAGAGACTGGGAAAATGGCTGAGATTTTTCGATACAGTAGCCTCGGTGGTCGTTGCTGCTGGGGGCGACGTAGCCGTTATGGGTTCGGTGTTTGGAGTGTCGTTTTCGTTTTTTGCCGATGCAGTGGGCCATGGGAGTGGGAAGTAAAGAGTAAAGAGTAAAAAGTAAAGAGTAAAAAGTTGGATGGGTTGGCGTTGTGAGAAAAGTGAGAAGTAATAAGTGAAAAGTAATAAGTTAGCTGGACTGGGTTTTCTGCATACACACTTGTTACTCTCTACTTGCTACTTTTTACTTTCCCTCTCACGCCGCTAGTCCAACCCCTCTCCTCCCCACCGACACCACCTGTCCTTCAAAATCGCGTGCTATAAAAAGTCGATTTATTTCGGAAAGTAACGTCTGATGGCTTTTCTGGTTGCCTCGATAAAATATATCTTCTTCATAGGCTGGGTTATCGGGGAGGACTACTTTTAGGGGTACGGGTTGAAAGCCAATTTTGGTGAGGGCTTTGCGGGAGGGGATGTTGTGGCGATAGGTGGTGGCGTAGCAGCAGCGTAGGCCTAGGTGACGGCGTGCCCAGTTGAGCAGGGTGGTGACGGACTGGGGGCCGTAGCCGTGGCCTTGAAAGTTTTTGCCGAGCCAGTAGTGGAAAAAGCCGATGTGTTTGAAGTGTTCGAGGCCGACGGAGCCGATCAGGCCCCAGTGTCGGTGGTTGACGGCGAACAGGTGTTTGGTAGCTGTTTGGTTGGTGTGGAGCCATTGTTGCCAGTCTTCGTCTTCGTCATTGTTAAAGTCGGGCAGGTTACATAGCTCGGCAATGGTGGGGTCGGCGTATTGCCAGAGAAAGGTGTCTTGGTGGTGGCTTTGGAGGGGGGTGAGGATAAGTGGATCGGTTTGTAGGATGTCGATGCCGTTGGGTAGGGTTTTGGTTTGTTTTTGGAGTTGTTGGTAGGTGTCGAGGAGGTGTGGAGGTGGCTGGTCGGTCTGGTTAATGGCTCTCTGTAGGGTTTGTTGGGCTAGGTGGTACAGGCCGAGGTGTTGGTAGGCTTGGCTGAGTAGGTGTAGGTTGTTGAGGCTGTTGCGAGAGGGTTTGTTGCTGATGGCTCGGTCGAGGCGGGTTTGGTATTCTTGGCAGCAGTGGATGATTAGGGGCCAGTCTTGTAGGTGCTTGCAGGCTTTGATTAGGAGGAGGATGGTGGTGGTGGGGAGGGTGGGGAAAAGGTTGTTTTTGGTGTTGGGGAAGAGTTTTTGGCGTAGGTGGGTGATGTGTTGGTGTCGTTGTTGAGGGGTGATGGGTTGGTGGTAGAGGGTTTTGAGGGTTTGGTGGTAGATGGAGGAGGAGGGCATGGTGGGGGAGGGGGTGGGGTGGGAGTAATAAGTGGCAAGTAACGAGTAACGAGTAACGAGTAACGAGTAACGGGTAACGGCTAGTGGGTTTGGGTTTGGGGGGTGTTTATGGGTGATCGGATTAGTATTCAGGAAAGGTCTGAGTTATTTGCGGTTAGGGTGGTTAGGGCTTATGGGGAGTTGAGTAGACGATCGTTTGATGATGCTGGGAGGGTTTTGTCTAAGCAGTTTTTGAGGGCTGGGACGAGTATTGGGGCGAATTGTGCTGAGGCAGAATTTGCTCAGTCGCGTAAGGATTTTATTTCGAAGTATTCGATTGCTCTCAAGGAGGCGTCGGAGTGTCGTTATTGGATCAAATTATTGATTACGTCTGGAGTTGTTGCTGAACAACAATTCTCGCCAATGCTTTCGGAATTGAATAGCATTATTGGGATTCTTGTGTCGAGTATAAAAACGTTGAAAGAAAAGAGTAACGAGTAACAAGTAACGAGTAGCAAGTAACAAGTAGCGAGTGTCGAGTGTCGAGTGAAAAGTAACAAGTAACGAGTAGCAAGTAACAAGTGTCGAGTGGCGAGTTTATCAACGGAAAACTCTACCTACCTAAACTTTTTACTCGTTACTTTTCACTTATTACTTTTCACTGCCCTCATAACCCAGCCCACCCAGCTTTTTACTCTTTACTTTTTACTCCCTCCTACAGGCTTAAGATAGACTTAAAACCGTAGATAGACAGTGAAACGGTTATGGTTCAGGCGCGGATACCAAATCCGATGAGCTTTGAGGACTTCCTGGCGTGGTATCCGGAGGATGGACGCCGGTTTGAGTTGATTGAGGGGTGTGCTGTTGAGATGTTACCGACCGGACCTCATGAGGATGTGGCTGGCTTTATCAGTGCAGAGTTAAGTTTTGAAATTCGGCGGCATCAGCTGCCTTATTCGATTCCTCGTACTTGCTTGGTTAAACCTCGCTCGGAAGGTTCAGGATATGTGCCAGATGTGGTTATTCTGAATCGTGATTTATTGCAGCAGGAGCCACGTTGGCCAACGGCGTCGGTGATTCAGCGGGGGGAAACGGCTCCGTTGGTGGTTGAGGTGGTTAGTACGAACTGGCGTGATGATTATGGTCATAAGTTTGTGGAATATGAGGCGATGGGGATTGCTGAATATTGGATCGTGGATTTTCGGGCTTTGGGTGCGGTGCGGCATATTGGGAAGCCGAAACAGCCAACGATCACGATTTGTCAGCTTGAAGCGGAAGAGTATACGATACGACGATTTTTGGCTGGGGAGCGGTTGGTTTCTGGCATATTTCCTGAGTTAGCGTTGACGACAGATGCGGTTTTTGCGGCGGGGGAGGGAGGGGCGAGGGGGAAGTAAAAAGTAACAAGTAGCGAGTAACAAGTTTATAAACAGAAAACGCTATCTACTCAAACTTCTTACTTGCTACTTTTGCCTAAACTTGTTACTTGTTACTCCTTACTTTTTACTTTTTATTCCTCTCTGCATTGAGACATATGTGAATCGTTGGTGGCGGTGGGTTAGGGGTGGGTTAGATGGATTGTTATCATCATGGCCGGTTGGGGTTTTAATGGGTGATGCGGTGCGTTACGGCGAGGCCTAACGCACCCTACCTGGCTTTACGGAGCCTATCGTGCTACCATGAATATTATCCTCGGGTTTGCCGCCCCGTATAGTTGTATCTCCTGGGGGCTTTCGAGTTCTCCTGAACGTGAGTTTGATTGCAGTCTTCACCCTCCTACGCCGATGTGGAAGACCCGGATATTATTGTTTTCGTCTAGACTAAACGCAACGGTTTGGGTCTTCGTGTTCCCGCTTGCATTAGTTTTATCATCTTCTTTTATGTAAGTATAAAGGGTGTCACTTGGTTGGATCTCGAAAGCATAAACATCGCCTTCGTATTTTATCTCTGCGTTCTCGTCGGGTGGCTGTAATGTTATCGCGTCTGGGGCCATAAGGAAACGACTTGTCAGTGTGTTTATGACCGTCTCTTTTAATTTTTTGATATCCACATCGTTCTTAATATGCGCTTGATAACGATTCCCGGTTAAAAGCCATTTTTGGCGCTTTTGTTGTTCCATCCCTAACTCGTGTGCTTTGGTCTTGGCCATCTTTGGGAGGTGGGTCCCGCGCATCACGATATAGCCGGCGTCTCGTTCTGTCTCGTATTCTGTTAATTTTGAATCCACGTTGCGCCTTTTGTCGTGCTCGGCGTCCATGGCTTCGATCCATTGCTGTCTGGTCTCGGCCATCCTCCTTAAGACTGTATTGTACATGTTGGTTAAGTCATTGGCTTGTTGTTTCAACTCTTGTATCTTTACCTCTAGCGGTCGTGCTTTCTTTTCCCATGTCTCATATGATGTTTTTTGGTTTAGTTGGTCGATGTCGTCGGGTAATGTCGCAGCCTTTTCTGCCCGCGCGGTTTCTAAATCCTGGTATTTTTGATTTAAATCCAGTTGCATCTTCGCGTTCATCTCCTGTAGATCCAGGATGGTCCCGACATCTTCTACTTGCTGGTCTCTTATCCTTGATAATCTGTTCTTGTTGGCTGTTTGCACGGCATATTGCATCTTGCCCCTCTCTTTGAGCCATTCCTTTGGGTTTGTTTTGCGGAGTTTCTTTTTTTGTCTTTGGTTGGATGACATTGGTGTGCCTCTTGTTTTTTGTCGATATTTGTTGGTATGCCGGTCGGACACAACGGGTGTTTCATCGGTGTCGAAACCGGTTGTCCCATGTTAATGATTCTATCTCGTCGTGGTGTGGTTTCTGTCGTGGGTCCTCGTTGTGTTCGGCCTCAGCTATACCCACTTCATTGTGTTCGGTTTCAGTTGTATGGTTGTTTTGCCCCATGCCAAGGATTTATCGCTGATATAATTTGGACAGTTTGTGGGGTTTCGTTTAGAGGGCCTAGGCTGGATAGTTTTGGCGTTGGGCTGATTCTGGCAATGATCCTGCGGTTGGAATGCGTTTTGCTCCTCCGTCTGGTCTTTGGAATATACCATCCCCACCTTTCTTTCCATTATCATTCGTATCGTGTCTATAAGGTCGCAGTTGTACTACCCGTCTGCGTTGACTCCGCTGTGCACGACGTAACGCCCGATCCGCCAAATCATCCTTCAGGGCCGTACGGCGACGCTGGCTTTCATGCTTATCCACCACATCATCCGGGATATAAAACCCCTGCGCGCGCTCCTCATCCGTCGCCTCACTTTCCCTCGGTACATAATCTGTCTCTCCTGCTTTTGTAAGCATCGCAAAAACTTTACGGTTGTGTTTAACATCAAACCTTGGCGCATCATTACGCATCGCATTCACCGGACCCAGGGGAACAGTTTGACTGATCTTCCCATCCTCCACATATCGCCCTTCCGAACGCTCCTTGGCCGTGGCTTGACTCTGCTTCGGCCAGTACTGTGTACTACCATCTTCCGCTGTCACCGCAAACAGATCCCTCCGCTGACCAAAGTCATATCGAGGCAATCGGTCCTGCACCTCCTCCGCTATCGAATCTTTCTCCGGGATATATTTCCCCCTCAGCAGTTCCTGTTCTGTGGCCTCTCTTTGTAGGGGCAGATATTCCGTTTTCTGTTTCCCGAACCCGTTGGTAAGTGTGGTAGCAAACACCATCCGTCCCGAAGGAAACTCGGTAACCGTTGGTCGCTTATACTGCGAGGCGTCTTCGATGGTATTTACCGGATCTTTGGCCGCAAAACCTTCCAGATATCTCCCCTCAGCTAGCTCTTGGGCGGTAGCCTGATTTTGTTTTGGAAAGTATTGAACACTGCCGTCGGCAGCTTTCGCCGCAAACAGTTTGCGTTCCGGATTATCTGGGTCTTTTCGGGGTGGTTGAAATAACTCTTCCCCCGCGATTGAGGCTTTCTCTGGAATATACTTCCCAGCATTAAGCTCCTCCATTGTAGCCTCACTTTGTCGAGGTAGATATTCTGTTTTTATTTTGTTACCATCGCTGTCTAGTACGGCTGTAGCATATACAGTCCGTCCCGTACGAAACTCTGTTACCGTAGGACGGTCTCCTTCCAGCTCAAATGGCTCCAGCAGCCGATTGACGGGAGCTTTTGCGGCAAATCCATCCAAATATCGGCCTTCTGCCAGTTCTTGGGTCGTGGCCTGATTCTTACGAGGTAAATATTGAGTTTTACCATCTGGCCCCGCGGTGGGAAACAACGTGCGATCTGGATTATCCGGGTCAGATTGGGAGGGTTTGTCCAGCACCTCCCCTGCGATTGAGGCTTTCTCTGGAATATACTTGCCAGCATTGAGTTCTTCTATGGTGGCGTCACTTTGTCGGGGCAGATATTCTGTCTTGGTCTCTTCGCCTGTATTGCTCAATGCGGCAGTCGCAAATAACGTCCGCCCTGTTCTGGCTTCAGTGGTAGTAGCTGGCTTGCCGTTCAGGTCCGCTGGATCTTTTAGCTTGTTAACCGGATCCTTGGCAGCAAATCCGTCTAAATATCGACCTTCTGCCAGTTCCTTGGCTGTAGCCTGATTCTTTTTTGGATAGTATTGAATACTGCCGTCTGGTGCCTGGGTGGCAAACAGTTTACGATTGTTGTTATCTTCGTCAATCTTGGGAGGCTGATCTAATTCGTCGCCGACGTTGGAAGATTTTTCTGGAATATATTTCCCAGCACTTAACTCCAGGGGCGATGCCTCACTCTGGCGGGGGAGATATTCTATTTTCTCTTTACCTGGACTGTTTGTTGTTGTGGCAAATAATGTGCGCTCTGTCTTGGCATCGGTGACGGTGGGTTGCTCAAAGTTTGATGCATCAGCAATGGTATTCACCGGCTCGCTGCGGACCGCCTCATCGTCTACAAAATTGCCCGCCTCGATTTCAGACTCACTGGCTTGACTCCGAGCTGGCAGGTACTTTGTTTTTCCCCCCTCGGTGACCGGATAGATCATCCGTCCTTTGCCCAGATCGATTTTGGGCTTCGGTGTTTTGGCCGATTGAGTCTGAGTGTTATCCTGGCTGGCCTTTTGTCGCCGTAAACCCGGCGGCTTTGCCACCGTAAGTGTTGAACTTCGTGAGACTACGGCATTCGCTCGTGCCCGTCGCGCTTCCACCCGACCCAATGTGGGAGCACTCTGACTGCGGGACCGTCGAGAGACTCCCCCTGAACCATCACTGTTGCCTCCTTGGGTTAAACGACGACGGCTGGCACGACCCTTGAGGAGCTTCGTGCTTTGGCTTCGTTTAAGCGCATCTTGCTTCTTTTTACGTTTTATTTTTTTCGTACGTTGGCTAGGCATAATCTCACCTCATGGTGATTAGAGAGATTTATTTGTTCCAGATCCCCTCCTGGGAGGGCTACGGTATATACACAAGTCAGAGAGAATGGCTAAAACCCTTAAATAACAATGGTTTCAATATGGTCTAGCCAGGGTTCCCCTTGCCAAGGGGAACCGTCAGGGAGGGGTCTGGATAACTTGCGCTAACGACCGAAGACCCCTCCGTTGGTTCCCCTTACGAAGGGGAACCGATGCTCGCTAAACCTTCGCTTTATAAACCAGGACCATCTCGGCATTCTTTAAGGTGCTGCCATCGCCCTTAAGCATAAAGGTCCAGCTGCTACCGTTTTGGCCCACGTTGATGGTGTTCGGTTGCAGGTAGGTGTTGTTGGGCACCTGTAGATCATCGTTGATGGTAAAGATCGCTCCACCTTGGTCGTCGGCGTATTCATAGTGCATAAACAGGCCAATAATCTTGCTGCTGCTCATATTGGGGAACATGTCGCGGGTAAAGGTAATCTCGGCTTCATCCACATCGCCACTGGTCAAGGCCGCCCACTGATCGGGGAAGTTGTAGGCCAGGTCAAAGAAGCTGGTGGCATGGTACGGCTTCAGTACGCCTTTGACCTCGTTGGCAAAGCGACTGCCGCCTTGCTTGGCGGTGTAGCGTAGTTTGACGGTGACATCCAACAAGTCTGCCGGGTTGTAGGACCCTTTCATGCCATTGAGTTCTAAGCGCCAGTTGGAGACGGCTCCAGTGCCTTCAAAGGGCAGATAGCGCTCATCGCCAAAGTTCAGCTCAAACATGCCGTTGTTTTCGGTGTATTGATCCACATGGGAGAGGGCCACTTGCTGGTTGGCGCGCCAGTTGACGCGGACATTGGGGGTGGCTTCATTGGAGGGATCAATCAGGTGTTTCACTGCTTTGATGTCCGCTGCCATGACCAGTTTGCTGCTGAGCTGGCTCAGGGTGGCATTTACCTGCTGCCCTTCGCCCACATCAAAGGCCAGGGAGACGGTTTTGATCTGGCGGTTGTAATGTCCGGGAAAATCATAGTCAAATAACTCTTCTGATAGTCGGAACTGGCAGAACCCTTTAGTCTTGAGATTTAATAGCGCCATGGGGTCGAGTTCCAATAGCGAGATACTCTTGGTGATTTCCAGACGACGGCTATCGGTTTCTCGATAGGCCTTTTCTAGACGATCCAGGTCATGACCCAGGCTGTTACCCGACAGCAGTCCCTTGCGCTGGCTATCCCAATACATGCCGTTGATGTAGTTGACCTGGCTGGCGGCAACGCCTTTTTCAAAAATGAAGGCTTGTTCTGCTTGTTTGGCGTAATCGTGGGCCAGCTTATAGGTTTGGAAGTATAGGCCCGAGATTTTGCCACTCATCCAACTGTAGAGCTGCGCCGTGGAGAATTTGTTCTTCATGAAATCGGCAATGGCGTGGTGGTTTTTGATGTCCTTTTCGTGGATGATTTTTTCTTGCTTTGCGATCGCAAGCTGATGTTTTTGCGATTGAATCTGATACTCCAGCTGTTGGATTTCACTGGTTGCCATCATTTTTTGCAGAGCCCAATCCTGCGCTGAGCGTTTGAACTGGGCCGCCACACCAGCGACCTCGCCCCCCATACTCAGGGCCTCAGCTCCAGATTGAATGGCCTCACCGAATTGGGCCAACATGGACCCAATATCTTCACCCCCAGTGGTGACACCAAAGCTGAAGGGACCCGCCGTAAACTGCGGCACGATGTAGGAAAGACCAGACATGTATTTACTCAATGCCGTCACCCCATGCAATGTGGCCGCAATCCCCATCATGGACAGCTGTGTCAGTTCTTCGGGTAGATAGCCCTCATCAATCAGATCGGCATAGTGGGTTTCCTGTTGCTCGGCCCCCAGTTTAGTTTCCTGCAAATTCAGCAAAGATTGCTCGGCTTCCTGAATGGCCTCTTCCTTTAACAGTGTGGTGAGGTCAAGCAGTATGGATTCTTGTTTGTTCTGTAAAAGGCTTAGCTCTTCAGCATCTTTCTTCTCCAGCGCGGAGAGTAGAGCGTCGCTAAAGCCATTGAGCTTGGTCACCAGTTCCCGCGCCTTGGCCATCAGGGAACTAAAGCGATAGTCGGGCACCGTCGCCGCACCAGCCGCCATAGCTGCCGCTGCCGCCATGCCCCCACCGCCAGCCACTGCATTGACCAGGGCCATGGGATCGATGGGGGGCTGGAACAGTGGCAAGGGCTGGGCCACACCGTCAATGTTTAGACAAGCCCGAATTTTACCCAGGCGATCTTCTACTCGGGTCCAGTACTCGGTGAACAGCTCGTTTTCTGGTAGGTAGAAATAGGGATTAGTGATGGTATCAAACTGGGTAGCAGCAAAGCTCAGGCTTTGTTCATAATCGACCACTCCATCGGTGACTGTGTTTTCTAGATCAATCAGGAAATCATAAGCTTCATTGGGATCTACCGAATTGCCGTCTTGATCGGTGTAGAAGTCGCTGTAGCTCTTGGTGGACTCCAGCACCACACGGCCCATATTCTTGGATTTTTCACCCAAGATGTCATAGGCCAAAATGTACAGCATCCGCGCTTCGTTAATGCTCTCGCGGGTGTACTGTCGGAAGAGCATATCACCCCAGTCCAGCAAGTTGTCGATATAGCGCATAACGATCGCTTTGCGATAGGCAATGGGACGCAGGGCTGCAATGGCATGGGGATCAAAGGGATCGTCTAAGTATTCTGCTAACTGAGCACTGTAATTGCGCATCAGCTCAAGACGAGAATCAAGAATTTTAATGATTGCCACTACTTCTAGCATTTCACTTTGCCAAGTGGCCAACAACTCGTCAGCAGTGGTTGCGAGATTGTTGATGGCTGACTCGAGATCAGTGACATATTCCCAGGTTGCAATAGTAGACAGATCTGTCCCAGAGGCATCCTCGTATGTATCTAGATCTTCTTGACCGAGAAACACCTTCTGGTAGCCAGCTAACATGCTATCTAGATTGCTTAGAGCCGTTCGAGCAGTTGCCACTGTATCCGTACTGGTAAGAGCCTCAAAGGCGTCTAAATCGTTGGTGAGGGTAGTCAGCAACGCATCCGGATCGACCGCCAGGAACGGGAGAAATTTCCAATAGTCAGATATTGCCGTGGGGTCGAAGATATATTCATACCACTCTTTGGCATATTCAAACTGTTGATCCGTATTTAAGGTCTGAGCAATCAGGAAAGGCACATGGAAAAAGATTTCCCAGTAATAGAGACCGTTGGCACTGTTAAAGTCAAGATGGCTGTTGACTGGCTCTGTATTGAATCGAGTACTATCTATCTGAATATTGCTAGGACTTGATGATGCTTCGCTGATAGTGGGAGATTCGTTAATCTCCTGGGTTGACATCTTTAGAAAGTCCTCAATCTCTCCAGCAAATAGAATTTGATTCAATTGCTCCGCCGTACTGGAGGTTAGACGGAGCACCTCGTACATCACACTGTTGATTTCGTAGGGCCGGTATTCACTCAAATCGTACTCAAGCCCATTATCTCCTTGAATCAAGTATAGGGTCTTTTGCTCGCTGTCATCCACATACTTAAAGGCGACATCTAGAGCAGCCTCCAGACCATCCTCACCATCGGCGGAAAAGGAACGGATTTCAGCCGGTAGATTGCCCCAACCCCCTAAAATCCTCAACGGTAGCTCTAATAGCCCCGAGTCCGGCTCAGGGGTATCTTTGCTAAGACGGTAGTACTCTGTACCTGAGAAGAGATAGACATAGTAACTACTGTCACTGCTGTCACTGCTGTCAATGTCGAGAACCAGGGCAGCGTCGATACCCTTACTCAGAGTTTCGCTGCTGCTGGTTATTGTCTTAATCTTGTCAACAATCCCCTGCAAATTTTCAGCTGAATTGTTGAAATCCGATACCAAAGACACCCATTTAGCTCCTGCATCGGTTGTGGCTACTGGATCATTTAAGATTTCGAGAGAACTGATATTAAAGGCTAGAGTCTGCGTTAGATACCCAAGAGCATCAACTACTTCGCTTAGATGGTCACTTATATCCTCTAGATCCTCTAGACTGGTAACATTATCTAGGGTTGGCTCCACTGTATTTTCCAGGGTATTGATATACTCCTGAAGCGTGTCGGAATAGCCTGCATAGGTGATTGTTCCGTCGTTGTTTGCCTGTCGATCGACAACATAATTAACCTTGTATTTATCTGCAAGATTGGAATATGAAGCTGCAGCCCTATCATTAAACCCGTCTGCCTCAGGTTTGGTAATGACTTCATAGGTGTTTAACAATGTCTCAAGGTTACTTGTTTTTGTATCCTTGAGGGTCTCAATGACACTTGTAAGAGTAGTTTTTTCGTGACTCAGATCTTCAAGCTCAGTATTCGACACTGCTACGCCATACGTAACGGGAGAACCATTA
Organism: Leptothoe sp. ISB3NOV94-8A; assembly: GCF_043421595.1. Lineage (NCBI taxonomy): Bacteria > Bacillati > Cyanobacteriota > Cyanophyceae > Nodosilineales > Cymatolegaceae > Leptothoe > Leptothoe sp. ISB3NOV94-8A. Next base: position 45,210 of record NZ_JAXSQW010000003.1, read on the forward strand.
TCTGCCAACTCTGGAATAGGTTCATTGCTCTGATCTGGCAACGTATAGCGGTAGTATTCAGTCTCACTAATCAGGTAGAGATGGCCATCTGCTACATAAGCAGCGTCCACAGTAGTCAAGGTGCTTATAAGGCTATCCAGAACCCAAGCTTTAGCATCGTCTATGTGTGCCTCATATTCCCAATGACTAAGTGCTGCCTCAAAGTCCGTCCAATCGTCCTCGCTGATAATTTTTTCCAGGTCAAGGGACGATAAAGTAGTCTCAATGATGAAGCCTAGAGCTATTTTTTCGGTAGTTGAGAATCCTGATGCTGATTCTGCATCCTGATCCAACCCATCATAGGCCCGCCCCCAGCGATCGCTAATGGTCAATTGGGCAGACGCTGCGAAGCCGCTTTCAGTTTCACTGTCGGCAGACACGGTGATATAGGTGCCATCGTCAAGGAAATAGTAGACTGCTCCACCGTCAAACATCTGGACTGCTGCTGTGATACTCGTGTCATCTGGGATGACTGAGAGAATGTTATATGCGCTCAACGCCTCTAGCGTAGTTTCGCTATCTAGCGAGTCTGCATTCGGTTTGACCAAGAAACCACAACCCTTATGGTTATAAGCAAACCAGGGTCCATCCATGGAGTTGTTGTTGGAGCTCAGCATTACCATATCATCGGCATCAATGCCCCCTTCTTCCGGGAATAAATCATTGAACAGATCCTGCCCCTGATTCTCGATGTTCTGGGTGTCAGCTTCCTGGGAGTACAGCTCTGGAGTCAGGTTATAGGCTCGAATGTACGGGCCTTTAGGGCTTGAGTTCCCGTAGGTATCACTGACGTAGAAGCTCACATTGATGTAGATATTCTCGTAGTCGTCATCGCTTAGTTTGCTGGAATTTTCAACAACCAAGTCCACATCGGAGATATACAGATTGGTCTTCAGATCCGTCAATGTATAAGGCTCACTGTTGATGGTCACAGTCTCACTAGAGATAAAATTGGTGTCCAGCAGTTGGGGCTGGCTCCAGCGTTTGTTGAGGTTGTAGAAGGAATAGTAAACCTTGATTTCCTTTTGGCTATTACCCTGACTAGAAACCGTTTGGTCGCTATCACTGCCACTGGTGGTGACAACGGCAGAGGAGGGATCGGCTGCACTTTCATCCATCACGGTCCAGAATACAAACACCCGATTAAAGGCGTATACCGGCCTGACATGGGCCACCTCAATGGAAATATTTAACTCTTCCCAAGGGTCCCAGATAATGGCGGAGCTCTCTCCACCAACAAAGGTGGCAAAGCGATAGAAATAGCGCATTGGGTCGGTGCGGGTATGGCCAAAGAGCACCAACACCTTGTTGTTGGTATCAGAACTGGTATCGTCGTAAACATAGCCCCCGGCAATGGTCAACTCAGAGACTTCTGTAAAAGAGTCCAGATAGGTGACATAGGCCTCTTCGATTAACTCATCCGTAAGTTTCCCTTGGGTCAAACTCGACTCCAGGGCCTTAAAGGCAGCAGACTTTACATCCGCATCCCGCAGCTCAGGACGAATGTAGTTTTCTGGATAGAGAAAGACTTTGCGATTCGCTTCCCACACCCGATAATTTTGAAGCCATTCCCACCGTTCCTTCAGATTGGCCTTCAGGGCCTCTTGATCGCTGGTGTCATCACCCTCCAGAGTGACCTCTTCTAGATTCATAAAGTAACGATGCAGATACAGCTGAACCGCCGCCGTGGCTTCCTTAATGCGCGAGGTCTCCGCACAGCTATCCATTTGGATATCGATCAGCAGCTTTTGGTACAGCTGTCGGGTGGTGGTGATCTCATCATCATTGGCAATCACATAGGGCACCAGGGCATCCCGCTTGAGGGTATTGACCTCATTGGTAATCTGTTTAACCAGGGTTGCATAGTTGTTATCGCAGTCCACCGACACCAGCACATCGTAAGCACCCGTCGCCGCCGTACTCACATCAGGCTGACCATTGGACCAATAGTCAGGGTCGTAGAGGGGCCGCCAAACATTGTTATATAGCTCTGATACATCTGCCCGCATCCGTTGGGTAGTGGCCAGAATATCGTAGAGACGCAGCACCAGCTCCAGGTGGAAGTCCTCTTCCATCACATTCACCGGGTCCGCCAGGAAGGCATTGCGCTGTTTGACCCAGCGTACGTCTTCTTTTTCAAAGTTAAAGATGGCGGCAAAGTGCATATAGGGCTCTTTCACCTTGCCCTTGGCCCCGCTGATCAGTTCCGTCAGAGTGAGATTACCGCCAGTAAAACGCTGGCCCAGGTCTTTAAACCGAGTGATGGCATGGATATCACTCAGGAGATAATCAGACCATTCTCCCCAGCGATAGGCCAGCACCTGCACTGGCTTTTCAGCGTCATGATCGCTCAGGTCCAGGTTATGGGTGACAAACTTTTCTCCTGTATGGAAGTAGATCTCATCTTCAAACTTAAAGACAGTGCTCACACCGCTGTCGGTGAGGATAGTGTCATCTAGCTGAGGCCAGGTTTCATTAATATCACGGGGATACTCCATATCCACGTAGCGGGGCTCATCGTAGGGGTTGAGGGCAAACAGGTCCGCCGTATCGCTGTAGCACACAAACTGCTGGTCCTTAAAGACGAGCAATTTGCCTTCACCATCCACATAGGCCCCATCAACGGTCTGGGTACCAGCCGTGCTGGTAAAGGTATTGTCCAGATGACCCCAAATCTCGTTGACGTCCCCTTCGGTACCGGCGGCACTATCGGTCTGCAGGTCGGTAACGTGGTGATAATTGCGCTCGTTAAACAGCACTAGCCCCAGCTCGCTGGCATCGGTGGCCAGGTAAAACGCTGCATCAATGCCGTTGCGATAGTCTTCCGGTAGGCTGTCTAACCCTAGCTCCTCGGCCAAACTTTCGCCAATAATCTTGGGATAGCCCTCATCCACATAGCGATAACAGTCGCCCCGGTAGAGGGTATCTCCTGTCTGTTCCACTGTATAGCGAATATATTGTTCACCAGAGAACAGATAGGTCATCTGCTTTTCGATGTCATCGACAGCGGCCACAAAGGCGGCATCGATATAGCCCCCCAGGGTAAAGTTGTTATCGATATGGCCCAGGCCATCAATATCGTAGGCCACATATTTGTTGGGGCTGCCGGTAAAGACGGTGTTGTTGGTAAAGAAGTAGAGACAGCGGCCATTGTCCATCAAGCCGTCAAAGAATGGGGTTTCGCCGTCGTAGTCTGCCTCTAGCTGATCTAAATGCTGCTGGAACTCTTTGGTCATAAAGGCAAAGGCGGGTTCGTCACGCAAATAGGTGGCAATCTTTTTGGGATAGCCCTCGTCTGCATAGCGATAGTCGTCGCCGCTGTAGCGCACATAGGAGTCCCCAGCAAACAGATAGGTGGTGCGATCGCTAGGATTCACCCAGGCGGCATCCAGCCAGTGGCTCTTCCGATTATCGTTGTCGAAAATATTTTTCTGTCGTCCCCAGGCATCCTTGATGTCTGTCACAACCGTCCAGTCATCGTCATTGTCGTCAAAGGCGGCATAGCGTTCCTGGCTAAAGAGATAGACGGTGCTATCGTTACCCACAAACCCAGATTTTAAGGTTTGAAAGTCCGTTTTATTAAACGGAACATCCGGGTAGAGTAGCTCCAGGGGCTGGGGAAACCCCCAGATCTCAGTATTCAGGTTGAAGCTCAAGAACTTCTGATCGCTAATAAAGATTAGATTCTCTTCGTGGACAAAGATGGCATCAATGGCATCAAATCCTTCCTCTTGATACTCTTCCGGCATGTCCCACAGGCTGAAATCCCCCTCGTATAGGGGCACCGGCTGGTCATAGCTATCCTTGGTGTAGTGCAGATAGCGGAAGTTGCCATCGATATCAGGACGCTCAAACAGATAGGTGTCTTCTTTCCACACATAGGCCAGGGCAACATTGTTGAGCCCCCGCCATTTGTCGCTAATGCGGCGGGGCGGATAGGTGACGGTGCTGGCGGTATAGTCTGAGGTATCGGCGTCATACTGCACAAACCACTCCCCAGAGAACACATAGGTCACCCCATCGCGACCCACAAAGGCGGCATCAATGGTTTCCTGGTCGTAGATGGGATTGCGGGAACGCCCCCAGACGTCGGCAATGGTAAAGCTTTGCTCCAGCTCAACATCGTAGTATTTGTCACCAGCAAACACATAGCTTTTGCCATCGCTGCCGTGGAGTATTGCACTCACATCGGTCATGGCTTGAGCATCGGATTCCAGCAGTGATTCCACCCGCTGTACCGTGCGGGGAGTGGCTTCTGTTTGGGTGAGTGTACGGGCTTCCAGGTGGCTGGTTTGATACCAGGTGTCGCCGCTGAGTATGTAGTTCTCTCCTCTTTCCTGAAGTGCCGCTTGCACATCGGCAAAGGCGTCGTTGTCATACTGTTTGTAGTTGTCTTCATCGCCAATCACGACATGGAAGCTGTCTCCCTTAAACAGGTAGACCTGACGCTGATCGGCAAAGGCGGCATCAATGCCCTCAGGGAAGGCGACCTGTAAGCCTCGGAAACGGGGTTCGTCTTTGAGGCGATGGATAGAGCGGGGATAGCCCTGCTCAACGGTGCTGTAGTCACTGTTCACATACCGGAAAAACTGATCTCCAGAGAACAGATAGGTGTGATTAGCCGTCATATCCACCAGCTGACCGTTCTTATCCTGCTCCTCCCAGCGAGACTCTACAATCAAGGCGGCATTTACCTTACCGGTTCTTTCAATATTGTTGCGCACCTTACCCCAAACCTTATGGGTCAAGCGGGGATAGCCATAGTCGATGTTGCGTAGCTCAGCATCAGAAAACCGCAGGAATTTAGAACCATAGAACAGGTAGGTTTTGCCATCTGTCCCCATTAAGGCTGCGACTACTCGCTCATCAGCCAGCCCATTGACATTGCGATCCCACTGATCTGAGAGGACTTTGGGTTCTGACCACCAGCGATTGGAGTAATTATGCTCAATGTAGTAGTAGAGACCATCCTCGGCACTTAGGTAGAACAGGTAAACCTTCCCCTCAGGGCCATTCATCACTGCATCAATTTGGAAATCTGTCGCCCCATTGGTGACGCTCTCTGGCAAACTCCAAAAGTCATCGTTCACAAGGGCAGGGAACACCTCGATCTCATCCACATCGGGGCGATTAGCCAGCACCGTTTCAATCACACGGGCATTGGGGTCTTCTTCATCCACCTCTAGGTAGTCGTCTTCCTCCTTATGCAGGGTAGAGTAGCGTACATATACATTTTCTGTGGTTGTGGTTGTCGTTGTTGTGCCATCTGCACTAATCGTAATTGTGGTAGTGGTGGTGACGCCGTCAACAGTTTCAGTGGTTGTGGTTGTGCCGATCTCAGCCTCGGTGACCTCAGTGGTCTCGGTAGTCTCGGTGGTCTTAGTACCAAATAGATAGGTCTTGTTCCCCAGCACAAAAGCAGCGGTGACGGTGGTAAGCCCTTCCCAATCTTCGGCAATATCCCGAGGAAAGCCATCATCCACCTGGGTATAGTCATGGCCGGAATAGCGCACATATTGTTCACCAGAGAACAAATAGGTGTATCCATCCAGTCCCACAAAGGCGGCATCCACCGTGCCGCTATCGGCAATATCGTTGGCCACTTTACCCCATTGCTCACGGGTTACCTGGGCCAGGGTGACTTCCCCGGTAGTGTCGGTCACTTCATTGACAGTATTGGTGCTAGGGTCGATGCTGACATATTCATCATCCCGGAACAGGTAGATGGTTCCATCCCAGCCATAGAGAGCGGCATCAATGCCAGCGGTAAATTCATCGGGCAGGCCGCTAAATTCCTGATGGATCCCCTTGGGATAGCTGTCTTCAGGTTGGAGGTTGGCCAGCTCGATGCTGCCCACATACTTGGCAATTTTGTTGTCCAAGAATAGGTAGTAATTCCCCTGGCAGGCCAGGGCCGCATTCAGTTGGCTGGGGTGGCCAAAGTTATATTCCCGATGTCCCCACTTTTCAGCAGCAGGGCGCACCTGGCCATCCTCTGACGAGACATAGGTGTTGCCTAAAAAGGCGTAGCTGTACTGATCTCCCCCGTCAAACATGGGGCCTAAGTCCTCCCCATACTCAGCGGGCAGTTGAATCGCCAGATTCTCGCTGTTCCAGTCCTCAGCAATGGACTTGGGATAACCTTGATCGACGGTGAGGCTACTGGTTAGGGTGGAGCCGATATCTGAGTACCGCACATATTTATCGTTGGCAAATAGGAATAGCCTCCCCTCAGAATCCACATAGGCCGAGTCGATCATCTCCAAGTTGTCAAAGTCGTTGTCTACCTGACCAAAGTTGTTATCTCGCTTGTCCCAACTATCGCCATCGGCATATCTCACATAGTGGGATGCATCACTGATAATTACCCAGGTACCATGGCGATCAATAAAGGCCGCATCCACTTGATTCAGCTCCTCTTCTTCGTCAAATAGCTGGCGAATGGGGTCTTCTTTAAGTCTTTTCTGCAGGGCTTCATCGTCTTTTTGTAGATCAACCAGGTCCTGGTCGTCCTCGCTATCTAGATCTATCTCTTTTTTGTCGATTAGAGTGTAGTCTTTGGCCAGATAAATCCAGTAGTAATCATCTTTGAAGAGATAGATAAATTCGTCTGTCTCTAAGAGGGCATCGACGCTGGTAATGGGACTGCCGCTGTCAGGATCATCAGGTAAGATCAAGTCTTCTGGGAATTTAGCCACCAGCTCCTGATCTTCAAGGGCCAAGTTGATCTCATGGATATCCAGCTGCTGCTGTTTGATTAACAAGGCAAACTGACGAATGCGTTTTACCGCCTGGGCGTAGTGCATATCGTTGGGGAGTTCATCTAGCTGGCCCAGGGCATTGGCGTCCTCTAGCAGGGGCTTTAACCAAGCAAAATGCAAGTTGTTTTCAGTCTTAAACACGGCCTGGGATAGGGCTTTGACCGCATCTGGGTTAATGCCTAGCACTCCCTGCAGCTGTTCGATAATGGCGCTTTGCTGCTCGTCGGTGTGGGCTTTTATCGCTTGGTCAACAGCCTTGACTGTGCCATTGATGGCTTTGGCAATGTCGTGGATTTGGAAGAACACTTCCAGGTTGTAGTCTTCAAAGCCCGGAAGATGGAAGGCGGCGGCATTTTCCGGCACCAGAAAAAAGGGAATCCGATCGGCCTGCAGAAGATCTTGCTCATCCAGGACGTCAATGTCGGTTAGGTTGTGCTTTAAGGCTTCGATTTCGTCGGCATTAAATTCCAGGGCTGTGAGCTTTTCATCCTGGAGGCGATACTGGTCGGCATAGGTGACGATGCTGGCTAGGTGGTCAAATGCGATCGCATTCTGACTATCATCAAAATAGTTACGCAAACCAAAGCTTTCGCGATTGTCCTCCTGCTTAAAGAAGGCACCTGCACCCGATTGCAGCTGATTACCGTTTAAGTACCCATCCTCTTGCAGATCCTCATGCACCCAGCGGGATACTGTCTTGGCTGCTAGTTTGGCTAATTCGTTCTGATCTAGCTGTAGCCAGGTGGCCTGATCAGCAACAATGGCATTATGCAATACCTTAGAAATGGCCTCGCGATGGGGATAAAACTGTAGCGCCAGCCCCGTCATCCTCGGTCCTTCATCAACAATGCGCATCTTGTCGACAACAAACATGTGCTTGTCAATGTAGCGATTCATCTGCAGGTTGCGGATTAAATCCTTAAGGGCGTTTGGATCTAGATCCAGCTCAGCAAACATCTGAGCATTAATTTGGATCTTACTGGCTGCAAATTTATCTAGCTGCTGCTGGAGCAGATGATGCACCTGATCGGTCAATTCTGCCAAATCTGCATCGAGAAACAACTCATCAACGCCGTCAGCATGACTAAACATCGCCACATCTGTGACAAAGCCCTGCTCATCTATGTAGTCGTTATAAATCAGATTGTCGTACAGTTCCCGTGTCTCAGCGACAGAAAGACCCAAGCCCTCAAAGTCTGACTTAAACACCTGCACTTGAATCTCGTCATTCTCGTCCAGTTGGCCCGCCATTTCCTCCTGGTACACTCCGTGGATAATCTCAAAGACATCCTGACGAATTTCACTAAAATCGAACTCTAGCTGAAAGTTTTCCACAGTGGGCAGCTGACCATCGATCCAATCTTGGGTCAAGAGTTTGCCACTGCCATCAATCACCTGATGGTTAATCAGGTTCTTAACAATTTTCTCGTGAAGCTTGCCCCCAAACTGTAAGTCCACAAATTCATAGTCTTGAATGACCGCCAGCTGCTGAATAAACTCTTCAGTCAATGCCTGAATCTTGCGGGGCTCATAGGCCATTAGCAGATGCCGATGATAGCCCTTGGCAGCCTTAGGATGCATCCCCGACTCTGGATAGGCAGACAGCATAGAGAGCGTGCCGTGAGCCATGCTCGGCATATGGTGCATCCCCAGCTTCTTGCTATGGTTTTTATATCTGTTCTGCTTCTTATGGGCACCTGACTTACAGCGATAGGAAGACTTCTCCATATCGCCCGGCATATCCCCACTCATCCCCTCCTGGCGCTGCTGCATCAAATTAAAGGCAAAGTGAGAAGCCCGCTGATCGCCTAGCGCATCTGCCAGGGTATCCGGCTGCATTTCTTTGGCTTGAAAGCTTTGTAAAAGCGTATTGTAAAGGGCAAGATCCTGGGCATTCTGAGTCTCTTCTGCCTTGTCGGTCATGGGGGCACCGTTGACAATTGCCCACAGCATTTCTGGTGAGTAGCCAAACTCCTTCATCCATTTGGTCAAGGCCATCAGAGACTCAAACAGCCACAGCTGATCGCTGATGCTGTGGATATCGCTGTTGATAGGGGCCATCAAGATTTCAAAACACTTTTGAGTACTAGGCACCTGATAGACAAAGTGAGTTTGGGAATCTAGTCGACCGATAAAGGGATCTTGCTCCAGCAGGTCAAAGAGAATAAACAACTCCAGGAAATGTACATCCAGCGCATTGGATAAGGCCGAAATACGGTAAAGCACATTTAACAAATTCCACTGGTATGCATCGCCAGTGTTCTCCCAAAGGCTGCTGTCAGCGACCTCTTCAAATGCCAGACGTTCAGTAATATTGATCAGATCGGTTTCAGTAAACCCTAAAGCATGGCGCAGACGCTGACGATAGGTATCATTGTCATCGCTAAATAAATCTTCTGCATAGTCGATTTGAGTATAGGTATGGTAAGTAGTGTCGTTATACTGAGCCGGAAGCTCCCCAGTCTGATCCGTAATATAAAAATATTTTTCATCGATAGACACACAGGGCAAGTTAAAAATTCGGTTGAACTGATCCTGAGGCAGATCCTCATTGGTTCTACCCACATATGAGATCTCACTTAGAATGGCAACAACTGTATCAAGAGGCTGCTCCAGAGTCTTGTGAATATAGACCACCTGGGCGATATATACTAGAGTATCGGCACTCAGCGTAGGTACACTATCAACCTGGCAACAGTGGCGCAAAATATGGTCTAAGTCGGTAAAGCTCAGACCTGTTTTCTGCGCTAGCCGCACAAAACGGCTGGTGCGGTCAAACCACTCGATCGGCACAGCACCGCCATCGGACCACTTCAGTGTAGTCTCGTCATCGCTCAAAGTGACATAGCCTGTGCCATTGCTGGTACCGGTATTAATATAAAAACTCCCACGACCAGCTTCAACAGCGGAATGATCGGACGGGTCAACATAAAGATTTTGGTACAGCAGCTCCAACATCTCCTGGGATTCTAGATCCGTTGTCTCCATAAAGCTGGTGACGGTGGATAGCAGACTGATTAAATGGTTGCTGAGGACGCTTGCTTGACTGGATCTAATTTCGCTTAGCAATTCAGCCGTTTTATCGGCATCAATTGATGAGATATCCTCGAATATCTCCGCTAATAGAGACAGCAGTTCAGTTGAGTCTGAAAAGTCATCACTACTTTGATCGAAGATAATGCTTCCAGTACTGTCAAAGATACGAATGTAGTATAAAGCACCAATTTTTGCCGCAATTACCAGGCTTGTCCCACCCTCCGGCAGAGCGTCAACATCCGCCAGGGAATCATATAGTTCGATGTCATAGTTCGCTATATAACCATAGGCCATGACAGATGAGGCAGCTACCTCATCAGGTTCTAACAGAGCTGTCCACTCTGCTGTAGACAGCCCCAGGTATTCCCGCGCCACGGTGGTGTAGTCTGCTGTAGTCGCAAAGAGACGACGCAACTCATGGGCCGTGATGCCTAGGTGATTTAGATGGTTCTTGACCTTTTCACTATTTAGGGAAAACGGCATGTTGAAAGGATAGCTTGCCCCCTCCAAGACACCGAAGACTGCTGCTTCTAAGGCTTCTCGTATTTCGTAGTCGGTACTGTCAACCCGACCCTCTAGCACTTCGTTGACAATATCGAGATAGGGAATCAGCGTTGTAGTGTTTTCGGCATCCAGATCAATTCCTTGGATATCACTCCGGCGTGAGTGAAAATCGACGGCATCCTCATCAGCTTCGTCGGTCACAAACTCATCGTCCAGCATTTGCAGCAGGTCGACCAAATAGGCTGCAGGAGAATAAACAGAACGAGACTCGTCACCTGCCTTAAAGTCGATGTTACCAAAGAGATCTGCGTAGTTAGGAATGTTGGAGATCATACTCATAGGAATTCTGTTCCAGAAATGAATGTGGGGGGAATATTCTTAAGATCAAAACGGAGACTGGTCGATGATTGGCCAGCCTTCAGGGATAGCTTTGTTTAGCGAGCAAGATTAGACTTAGCGAGCAAGACCAGCTACACGGCTGTGGGCCCCTGTCTGTTGGGCACGGTCCGTATATTGCAATGCAACAACTTTACGCACCGCCACCGCACGCTTATACACACTTTGGGCCAGGACTCTGTCATTACCAAAGGTTTTAAGATTATCTTGTATGAACATTTTTCTGGGCGTATTGGCAATTTGCAAAGCAGATTGAAATCCGCTTTGTAGCAACTTTATAGCGAGGTCTTCTTGACCATTGGGAACAACTCTTAATAAACGCTGATAGGCCTTAAGCTGCCTGATTAGACCTTCCTTATTGTCCTCTAAACCAGTCCACTTATAGGTATCGAGAGTCGAAGCGTGGAGTAAATCGGCGGTTCGAAAATCAATTTTCTTATTTTTTCTTAGAAAGGCCTTCAGGTTTTTGATGTTAATTGTTTCTGTACTACTCATTGTTACACCCTCCTTTTTGCATTAATGAAACATACTTGAAGACACCACTTTCAAGGTGAAGCCTAGATCATGGAGGTAAAGCCAGCCTGGAGCTTTATCCAGTGGATTCAAAAGAAAACTGAGAGAGAATCAGATTGTTGAGGTTTTCTTTTCTCTCACATAAGACTGTTTAAAGACATTCAAGCAGTCTTACATCAAATAAACCTCAAAAGAAAAACCACGGCCCAGAAAGCATTTCAAGAATTTTCTACAGTCGTTTCAACAACTTCCTTAGGCTTCTGAAGTAATAACGCTATTTCAAAATCTCAAGAGATATATGTGATGATACTACACTTCGACAAAAGTTGTCAAGCGCTTTTTGAGTGTATAACAACAACTTTTCAAAGAATGCAGTTAGCAAATAGACTCATGCTATTCAGTTCAGGGGCACGAGACAAATTTCAGCAAAATCACCAACTGAATTTATCAGATTTATAATCAGTTACCCGCCAGAACAAAGAGAGTCCAGAAGTGAGAGGAGGCTAGCTGTGGGTCTTGCATCAGGGCTAGCTGTGCCTGACGAAAAGCTTCAGCTTTGGTGATATCTGGCTGTGCTAATGCCGTGTAAAACTCAGTCATATAAAGAAGCGTTGCGAGAATGGTGCACAGTTTGGGAATAAATCGGTGTCGATGGTCTCGGTGTTGCGCTGCACCGGATTGATGGCCAAAGCCTTTTGCATGACAACGATAGGATTGCTATGAAAACGATGTAAAATATATGCCTTATCACCATAAGAGTCTTTGTTATTGTGTTGTTGCCCAATCCTCAATTCCTCATCCAGAAAATTCGCTGTTCTCCGGGGGGATAGTCCACTTTCCATAAGTAACCAGTTCAGAACTAGCTGCAATTCTTGCTGCGATGCCCTACGCTTTGCCCAACTGGTCAACCGTCTACGATGGATCTCGCACATACCCGTAGCCGAGAGAATATATGCCATAGTTAGCATTTTACTGTCGATATCTAGCTATGGCACACATCGTTTATTTTGCGACGGCTCTATTACTTCAATACCTGGGTAAACCTGAACTTTTACCTGAATCAACCTGAACTTTTCGGGATTTTTTCTACCAGGGATCATCGTTATATTAAATATTGTTGTCTAGCTCTGGGATTAGTTATTGCAGTATACCTAATAAGGTTAAATGAGGCAGAAGCATTATGAGTCCAGCGGAACTCATCAGGCGACGTTATTTGTATAAAACTTATGCAAGTTGGTGAACCTATTACCCGCTTTTATCCTTCAACAGAATGGGATTTATTCAATACTTTTCCCTGTTTCTGTTGCAGTGATCAGTGTCTAGAGACCATTCAAGGGACCAAGCATTTACCCATTGATATTTTGAATCGCTATGAATTAGCTCGCCATATTAGACGACTCAAAAGGCATCAAATTTCTTTCAAGATTCGAAATATTGGAGATATGACTTATCAGACTTTATATCTTGTCTAATAGGTTTGATGAGTCAAGTCCAAGCTTTCACTATGATGTCTCTCCTGAAGTCAACAGAAGACCAAATATAGCCAGTCAGTAAATCAACCATGTTGAACAACAGATTAAAGACGTTACCTACGAAGGCTACTATGCAAATGGCCAATGGCCTTAGATGGCTCACTGTGCAAAAAGCCCAACTTGATTGGCCTGTTGTTTCTTTTTTTGACATAGCCCATTTAGGTGCGATTCCACTGGTAGCACTGTATCCATCCACAGACGGACTCTGTACCATATGCAGGGTTTTGGTGGTCCCATTGGTTGTGGATTTTCCCTAAAAAGGATCGCAAACAAATAGGGGTACTCTATTTCAAATATGCGAAAGATATGCTTCAAAACCCTTTCTATAAATCTCTTGAAAATAGCTACCTCTTTTGGCATCTTGGGCTTGCCATCAGCCTATTTCTAATCGGCTATGGTCTTGGGGGGCACTACATTTGCGATCGCACCCTCACATCAGTTGGGCTACTTTTCACTGCTTCCGTTAACTCAGCCCATAGGGCCAAGGGTGGCTAGAGAGTTATCCTGTGTCAGGATGCGTCGACGAGGTCTCTCCAGAGAAGGCTCGCAAATAAGATAACCACTGTTGTCTTTGTTCAGCCGTGAGATGGGCCAGCGAGGATGTGGTGAATTGCGTTGGCGCTAGCGAAGCCATGCCTGATGGGGCTATAGCCGCTTCGAAGAAGCTTCGCAACTCCTCCTGAATCCTTCCCGGTCCCCAATCCAACTTCTGCAGCTGCTCCACTATCTCCACAATCGTTTCTAATGACTGCTGCTTCGCCTCTGACAGCTCCATATCCACCAGCTCAGCACATAGCTCAGGCGGCTGTTGCCGTAACCATGCCAACGCCTCCGCCATCAAAATCGGGTCATCCAACGTTAGCCAGTAAGCCATCTGCTGCAGGTGAGCTGCCCTAGACTCCTGAGCCATTACTTCTTCAGCCTCTACAACCTCCTGAGCTGCCTGTAAATCGACAGCGACCTGAGCCTTCGACAACATTTCCCGGATACGCTGAATCTCTTCTTGGTGGGGATTACCACCCTCTGGCTGAGATGCAACAGATTTCAGATCGCTAGAACCATTGGTTTCATTATCATTACCATCTATCCCTTGTAATAAGCTTGTGGAGCTGTGACAGTTTGGCGCGTTAGCTTGGCCAAACTGTCCAGATTCATTGTTGATTTGGGGTGTGTTTGGGCAGTTCTCCTGTGTTTTCCAGAGTGGATGCCACAGTTCTTTGTAGCGATATAGAGACCCACCTCCGATGCCAAATTTTCTAAGGGCATTGAATCTAGCAGTGGCCTGTTCTGGAAGTTCGTTTTTGTCTGAGAGTTCTTTGAGTGCTGCTTGAATCTTGTCCTTGGTTTTTTGACTCTGCTGTTGATTCCAACTGGGTTCAGTATTTTCAGATTCAGACTTTTCCTTCTTTTCCTTTTTAGATTTATATTTTCCAAACTGTTCTCCATAGTGGAAGTAGTGACTTTTCTCGATGCAGCTGACCCATTCTGAAACGCGGTCTTCGATTTCATGCTGATGACGACACCACAACTCATAGCCCGGCAATGCTTTGGCTATAGTTAGAACTTCTTTGATTAGACTGTCACCGATTAGCGGTTCACCACCGTACATCACATGGTGAAATACATAGGTGCGCATGGTGATTCGACCCAGTAATCGATTTGTTTGGCCATGGTCGGTCCAACCTTGCTCGATTTCAGCATTGAGGTCGTTTAGAAACTTATCAGCCTTATTCGAGAGACGATAACTGCGCCGTTTCTTCTGTCGAATGATCCGCTGTAGTATCGCATTATTTAGATTGTTGCGTCCCTGGCATTGTTTCCACTGTTCGACAAAGGTAGTCTGGTCGGTCCAGATCGGGTCTAGATCATCATTGAGTAAATACGACCCACGCTGTAGCGGTAGCCGGTGGGCGTTAAATAAGTTCGGAGTACTTTCGATGGTGTATAACCGAGCATTGGGAAAGACTTCAAGCTGACCGGGGGTGACCTTAAAGCCCTGACTTTCCAGAAGCAATGTGATGCCACTGCCCACTTCCCAAGCTGTCAGTGATTCTGAAAATGGAAAATATAGGTGCAGACCCTGACTATCGGATGAGGTGCAGGTGATGGCTGACACAAGACCTAAGGGTTCCAGTGCTTCAGTCAGTTTTTGAAAGGCAATGGGATCTCGCCTGGGGTGGTACGCGCTACCGATATCAATATCGACCATGGCGTACTGGGTTTCTTTCCCAAATCGCACACCATATAAATAAGTGCCCTGTTCAATCAGTCGGTCTGATAATGGATGCCGACTTTCCGTTTGCCATTGGGGGCGTTTGCCTGGGGATGGATGGTTCGCGTAGATGTAATCGTGACGATGGGAAAATAGTGCAAGAAATCGATTGTTTCGTTCTTGCACGTATTCAAATGGATTTGGCAGAGCCAATGTCACGCTTAGGTCCACAGTTCCGTTAACAGCATCGGGATGTTGCTGCACTCAGACGAGTGATTCCCGCTGTCTACGAGTAGACCTGTATTTTGGCAACACAAAACAACCCTAGCTGTAAGCAGGAATCCTGCTTTATTTAGAGGCTAAGGGTAGGAATCCAAAAGAACAGAACTGGATAATCCTGGCATTGCTGATCCTCGGTATGATTTCATCTGAAAGATGCTGGTTGATAGCATGTCTGACAGATCGTTTCATACTCTAAATCAGCAATAGCAATATTCTGTTTCACAGTGGTCTAAAGCACTAGAAAGTGCTGAATTTTAATTGTGTGCCTTATACAAATGAACTACTCATGTTGACTTCAATGCTTATAGCAGACTGTCTGATTACAAAATCTTGCCTGGATTGTTCTGATAACAGAAAATTTGTAATCATGGCTTGGCTTCTGAGAGGGCCAAAAACATCAAACTCTTTTGTTGTTGGGAAATATCACATAACAACAATCAAAATTTTGGGTATGGGGTCTAGATAGTTTAGGGTAAGGGACCTAGAATTTTCCGGTCTATGTTCTAGAACTAATTTGTAATCATTATGGGTACCAGGCCCTAGATAAATCGTGTAATCAATCCCTTTGGACACCATGGATGTAATCACTGTAGGGGCCGGGCTCTAGAGTATTGATGTAATCAGAATCCTATGTTTGTAATTTTGTAATCACTTTGGGATTGGGCTCTAGAATAAGAATGTAATCAAGATTAGGGTTTTGCTTCTAGATGCCACCTTCTTGGAATGTTCTAGCGTGATTACAGGTACCAGGTTCTAGAGATTGTTGTAATTGGGTTGAAGCCCTAGACTCAGATGTAATCAGTTTTGGGCTCGGGCTTTAGAGGAGATGTGTAATCATAGTAATGATCGAACCTAGGACCCGTAAACCTTGTTCCGACCCTGCCATGGGGAAACCCCAGTATGCCTATTGAGATAGCTTGATTACTTCCGGAAAGGGAACTTGGAGGGACCCCAAGCAACACCTTTAAACTCCCCATCAACACCGTACTTTAGGTGCTGGGCTCTAGAGTAATCCTGTAATCAGGCCCAAGTTCTAGAGGTTTTTGTAATCAGGTCTAGGCTCTAGGCTTTGTTGTAATCAACTTTGGGCTCGGGCTCTAGAGTAATCCTGTAATCACAGCCATTATCAGCTCTAAATGTAATCACTTCAATGAGGCTTCTAACTGATTTTCTAGGGTTGTGCTCTAGCGAAACGTGTAATCAGGTCCAGGTTCTAGAGGTTTTTGTAATCAGGTCTAGGCTCTAGGCTTTGTTGTAATCAACTTTGGGCTCAGGCTCTAGAGAAAACCTGTAATCACAGCCGTTATCAGCTCCAAATGTAATCACTTCAAGGGGTTGTGTGATCTGTGTTTCGGGGCTAGGTTCTAGATTTACTTGTAATCGAGCTTGGGTTCTAGAAATATTTGTAATCACCTAAAGCTGTTGCCATATGGTGTGTTGACTATTGTTGTCTCAATTTAGGTGACAGGGTCTAGAGACTTTTGTAATCAAATGGAAGTTTTGAGGCCAAATGTAATCACGACTATGAGAATATTCACGCTTTCTGTAAGTTGTCCTCATATGTGTGAATATGGCGCTATAATTCACCGCGTGGTGTGAAGCTTGGCATGTTTTCTTCTTGCCTGTCCAGTGCTCTCTAAACCACGTCCAAGTCTGCAGGTGCTTCTAGGTCAAAATGACGGTACTGGACGTGGACAATGTTGAAGTCAGGGAATCTAATGGCCTCAAAATCTAACAAAAAACTAGATGCTGAGACGCGGGCAAGTCGTTCTGTCGCGACGCAGCAGAAACTGCCTACTACCAAAGTGGCCCCAGGTGAGCGTCCTAAAACAAATCCAGATCTGTTTGATCAGGGATCGCTGACTAAAGTAACTTCCTCATTGCCAATCTGGGAAGCGAGCAATATTCTCACCCAGCGTCAGCAGTTGCCTTGGACAACTGATCCCGATGGCAAGCTGATTTATAGCCGTGAGGTTAATGATGGCAAGGGGGCAATTTGTTTCTGGATTGCGGACAATACAGAGGAAGAACACCCTGCTGCGCTAGCGGGGGCAGCTGCTCTGGCGGTTATTGATACGTTTGATATTCGGGCGGCGTGTATACACCTGATCCTGGCGGCCCATGCGTCTCAGATGGAGCGGCCCTGGGAAGAGGAGTTGGTGATTGATGATCGCCAAATTGAGGCTTATCTTGGTTTGCAGCGACGTACCGATAAGAATCGTCGTGAGAAGCTAGCGCTGATTGAGGAGATTGTTAAACAGCCTTGTAAGATTACGACGCTTATTTCCTGGCCGCGCTACGGCAAGCGAAAGGGGTTTACAGTTGAGGAAGGCCGCCTGTGGCACCTCCTGGGTACTCGCCATCATTATCAGCAGGATAATTTTGGTAATAAAGAGCTGACTGGGATGTCCTTTGTGGTGAAGGCGGGGCTGTGGGCTAAGTACTTTTTGAATGAGGAGACAGCTCAGGAACAGGAGCTGCCGGTTAACCCAGGTGTGTTGCCGAAATCACTGTTGGAAAGTGTGATGAGCATTTGGCAGCACCGGGCGGGGGCGGCTCGATTGATGGTATGGCTGTTGTTTAAGGCGCAGTTTAGTCCACAGCATCCGTTGCCAGTGCGGACTTTGTTGGAGGTGGCCTATGGGGTGGAACGGGTGCACAATGCGCAGTCGGATAATCAGCTGCGGAAGAAGCTGACGAATACGTGGGATGAGGATTTGCTGGCGTTACATGATCGGGGTTGGCAGATTACGTTTGATGCTGAGACGTATCCGGTTGAGATTCAACCGTCGGGGTTTGGGCGGGATACGTCTCGTCGGCCTAGGGGATTTTTTGATCAGCTGCTAAAGGCGCAGTTGTTGGTTGCTCCTCCTGAGAGCTGGGATACGGCAAATCTTCCATCTGGGGAGGCGGCAGAAGAACCTGTTGAGATAGAACCTGCGGTACCGAAGTTGACTCCGGAGGAGGTTAAGAGTCTTAGGGTGGAAAAGGGATGGAGTCAGCGTAAGTTGGCGATGCTAACTGGAATTAGTCAGGGGTTGATCTCAATGATGGAGAATGGTACTCGAACGATTACAGCAGATAATGAACTTATCTTGCGTCGTACGTTTGATTATTTTTAGTGCTTGGCTGTGAGAGCTATCTATAGCTTACCGTTTCAATCACCATTAGCTTAAGGAGTTTCTGCTATTGGCAGAGAAACTCTGGTTATGGGGGGAATATTAGGCTGAATGAATTGGCCTTAGGTGTCGTTTTTAGATGAGTCTTATAGCGAGTTAACTCCTGCTCGGTGACATCTGGCCATCCCTTTCCAGCTAACCACCGCTGAAATTGCCGCAGCTGACGAGTGTAGGTTTTCTTTGTACTGGGTCTTAACTCCCGATTCTCAAGAAACCGATCTACCCAATCAGGCTCACGAGTTGCCTGGGGCACTACAGGCTTTTGGGGCCTGCCATCTTGGAACTCAATAAATGTGGGTTGTGGATCGGATTTAGCCATGGGTAACTCTCATACTGGTACAAGAGTATCAAAGGTTTTCCTAGTAATCCTGCGGCTGAACAGAGTTTTAGGAACGTGGATTTTGTAGGATCGAGAGCGCTTCTTCCAATGCCTTGGCCGCCTGCATCAGCTGTGTCCGAGTTTTGACCAACTGATTGCGCCGCTCAATTCCCGCCCGTGCTTCCCGATGGCGTGGCTCGCCCGTTTTACCCAAATGAATGTGCCGCACCAATCGTTGCTGTGCCTGGGGATGAAACATTTCCCTATGGGCCGCCAGTTTGTTGTACCAATAGGTACCGTAAGGCCGCTTAACCGCATAGGCATGCACTTCCGTTCCCTCAGGAGCAATATACTGTTTGCTGTCCGGTTCTAACTGAGCGAATTGGGTTTCCAACTCAGCCATGGCTTCTTGGAGTGTCTCCATCAGTGACGAAATCCCCAGCGAATCCAGGTCTTGAGGGTTGCCCCGCTGTCGTAACATTAGTGTGGCCGCCGAGTTAGCCGACATCGGTACAGAATGCTGTGCCTGTGCTTCATCACCCACTTGAAGATTAACTGTTCCAACGTTTTCGTCAGCTTTAGCCAGTTCTGAACAAGTCACTAAATTAGGACACTGAGCCGCCAATAGCCCCGGTGTTTGAGTAATCGCTTCACAGGAAAAACTAAACGGACAATACTTTCGACTCATTAGTATATTCTAGCTGTCTAATAAAACTATTTAGCTAGAACTAAGTTTGAAATATAGGTGCCCATGGTGAGCGCTTCAAGCAATGAATCGTTACCGATATTGTTGGTTACATTACTCTTCTGGTTATAAAAAAGATTGCTGCTGTTGATGGTTCACTTATAAATACCAGGATTAATTCGATCCCCACCTTCGATTAGTGCCGGTTCAGACGGAGTCACTACAAAATTCTCTAGATTGTCTTTCAGAATATCGATTTCGCGCTCGCTGAGTCCTGGCATATTGAGAACATCTTCTACCGTGTTGAAAGGTGCGTTTGCAATAATCTTTCGAGCCAGGGTGGGATACAGTCCTTATCTTTTCCTTTAGTGTGGATAACAGATATATATTTGAGTTGAAACCGCAATAATGCTAAAAACACATTATGAGAATCTTATGAAAGTAAATGCTCCAACCCTAGTTAGGTTCTTCATTCACACAGTGACCCGCGTTGTTGAGCTTTGCCATCTGCTTAGTGGACAAGGTCAGGTCTAACGCCCCCAGGTTTTCTTTCAGGTGGTCGCCCCTGTTACCTGAAAAAACAGGTAACAGGGGCGGTTGGCGATGCATCATCCAGGCCAACACAACTTGATTGGCGGTAGCGTTAAGTTCTTGGGCGACTTCCCGTAATGCAGCTATCCGGGCTTCTGTATCTGGTCCAGCATAAACAGCTGAGATGGGGCGATCAGCTCGGACATAGGCTCCCCGTAGGAGTGGTGTGTAGGGCAGCATGGTTTTTCCCCGGGCGTCACCATAGCTCATTAAGTTTTGGTTGATGAGGCGCTGATCACCAAAATCTGCGCCAGGAGTTGGGCGTAGGTAGGTAAATCGCTGTTCGATACAGGTAAACCCGTTCCACCCTTGAGCTGTTGCGATCGCATCTGCATCTGCTAAACGCCAAGCATAATAATTACTCGCCCCGACAAACCTGACCTTACCGGCTTTTACCAATGAGTGAAACGCCTCTAGCGTCTCCTCTAGGGGCGTGCTTGGATCATCCTTGTGGGCATAGTAGAGATCTAAATGATCAATACCTAACCGCTTCAGACTGTTGTCGCATTCAGAAATAATAGTTGATGCAGCTAGACCATCAGGCACTTCCCCATAACCAAAACCAACTTTACTGGCAATGAAGAGATCATCTCGGTTGCCCCGTTCCCGAAGCCACCGGCCAACTACAACTTCGCTTTCGCCACCCTTGCCGTTGGCACTCCATTGATTGTAGCTGTTGCCTGTGTCAATGAATATGCCTCCAGCTTCCAAATAAATATCCAGCAGCTGGGCTGATTGTTCATACGTGTTAAGGGTCCCAAACCGCAGTGTTCCTAGGCATAAACAACTGACGTCAATCCCTGTTTGACTTAACTGAATTTTTTTCATGGTTATCTTCAAGAGTATAGATTAATAATTGTGTAAGAAAAGACAAAGATACTGCCTTGTTCGACTTTGCCGTTTTGCTTCTGGCACAAAGGGTTTAGCGATCTAAAAACATAATCTCCCTAGACCACCGACCTCTTCTAATGGAGAGGGTAAGAATCTCATCTGGTGGTCAAATCATAGGAATTAGATCTATCTAGGATTAGCTGATCTCTAAGGCTTACTTTAGGTTAAATAACTAATATGAGGATTTTATGGAGAATTTAGATTTAGTGAACCCAAACGCCCTCAGGTATTTTGGTGAGTGATAAAAAAATGACGGGTCAAACACTTATCGACTAGCCCGTCATTTATCGCTTATTAAGTTGTCCAAGGTTTCATCCTCCCGAACCATTCTTTGGATTTACAGAGTTTGTAGCTTGTCTTGCACCTCACATAGCCGCATTTGCTATATTTCTGGATACTTGATGCTGGATAGGTGTTATGGTCCTGGTTAGGAGTGTTGCGGTGAGTTCGATATTCGTTTTCCTTTGATGAAGACTGCGTTCAGATGCCCCAAAGTATTGATGGTGTTCAGCCCCCATTAGGATTTATTGCCCCTGCCTACAGCGCCTGGTTGCTGAAGGTAGTTCATAGAATTTTGCCCATACTGTTGCGTGTGCGTCTGTCACCCTGGTTACCGGCAGGTATCACCCAGATTCAGGTGACCAACGGTAGAGTGCTAGCGGAGTTCTACCAACAGTTTCAACAAGGGAACCTACGCTTTCTAATGGCCTTTCGTCATGTAGAAGTGGATGATCCTCTCTGTGGCTTGTATCTACTATCCAGGGCCGTTCCTCAGGCTGCTCGGCAACAGCGTATTCAGTTACGAACGCCGCTCCATACCCATTTTCTCTATGAACGGGGAATGCCACTTTGGGCAGGAACCTGGCTCGGTTGGGCGCTCTCTCATCTGGGTGGGATTCCCATTCGCCGCGGACGACAACCCGACTGGTCAGGGCTACGACAAGCACGACAGATGTTGAGTCAGGGCCTTTGGCCCATGACGGTGGCTCCGGAGGGGGCCACCAATGGTCACAGTGAACGAGTGGGTCCTTTGGAGATGGGAACTGCTCAATTAGCATTCTGGTGTGCTGAAGATTTGGCCAAAGCAGGTCGCAGTGAATCGGTTTATATCATCCCTATCAATATCCAGTATCGGTATGTGAAACCTGCTTGGTCACGTTTGGGACGATTGTTAGCTCGATTAGAAAGGGATAGCGGATTACCTGCCGATGTCAGTCATAGCGCAGTATCTGAGAAGATTATTTATCAACGCATCATGCGCCTTGGAGATCATCTGCTGAGCAAGATGGCAACGTTTTACAGTCGTTTTTATCACCAAAAACAGCTCTCTTTTCAGTTTGATGCTGATGCCCAATCTGCTTGCTTAACACGACTGCAAGCACTGCTGCAGGCTGCTCTGCAGGTGGGTGAGCAATACTTTGGCATTTCGGCCCATGGCAATCTGGCGGAACGCTGTCGCCGTTTAGAGGAAGCGGGTTGGACCTATATTTATCGAGATGATTTGCCGGATCGCAGCACCCTATCGCCTTTAGATCGAGGTTTAGCAGACTGGGTAGCTCAAGAAGCCAGTTTGCGAATGCTCCATATGCGCCTGGTGGAAACTTTTGTGGCGGTTACCGAGACCTACCTGAAGGAAAAACCGTCCTTTGAACGCTGTGCAGAGACCACCTTCCTGATGTTTGATATGCTGGCCCGTCTGCGAGGTGATAGACACCCCTGTCGGCCCCGGTTAGCTGCTCGTCGGGCCACACTCACCATCGGTGAGCCGATTTCGGTGACAGAGCGCTGGCCTATGTATCAAACCAACCGCAGGGCTGGAAGACAGGCGGTGATGGACCTGACCCAAGAGTTGCAACAGGCGTTGGAGCAAATGATCACTTAATCTAAGGTTTGATTCCTGTCTTCACAAGCTTCTTAAAGGAATTGCGTATGCTCAATTAGAGTCGTTTTGGAGACACGTTATTTCGACGCCAAGTTTAAGTTAATAACAATAATTCTGGCTGAAAAATCATCACTAGCCCAAAGAATAACATAAACAATCCGCCCACTAATTTAAGACGGCGGCCCTGGCTTTCACTCAATCGAGTGGACTCAAAGGAATAGATGAAATTTGCCAGGATGAGCCCCAAAGGCACTATATAGAGGACGGCATACAGGAAAGTCCATGTGGTTTGGCATAGGAAAGTACCGTCTACACTTTGAATATTGCAATAGTTTACCAAGGTTGTCATGTAGACCACAGGTAAGATGGCTGTACAACCCAGTTCAACGGTATTCACAAAAATGGCCAGAATGACTGTACTGCCCAGCGCTGCGAGGAACTTGAGTCGATTTTTCTGGGGCTCGTTTAGGGCACGAACAATGCGGCTGGCCTTTTGGGTAATGGTGCGCTGTTCGTCGGCTGATAGAGAGAGGGAAACACCTTGCTTAAACCAAAAGTAGTCTTTGATGTTGATTAATCCGGCGATCGCAACTCCAATTCCTAACACGAGTAAGAACCATTGACCATAGTGCTCTAGTAACAATGCCCCCATGCCAATCATCACCATGATGAACAGGAAATACATTGCTGCTGATGTAATAATAAACGTGCCCCCAATCAGAAGCATATCTCTTCGTCGTTTAGTGTGGGTGAGCAACGACAACAAAATGATTAAGACGGTAAAGGCACAAGGGTTAAATCCATCAGCCAGGGCAATGGTTGAGACAAATAGTGGAAAGGGTAATTGTTGAGCAAAGGTCTTGATGATTGTATCTGGTGTGAGGCTTATTAGCAGAAACAGACTGAGTAGGCAGATGGCCCCTAAGCCACCCCACCAATAGCGTCGAGCCTGGGGGGATTGAAGACGACTTCTTAATAATGGGAAACTGATTAGATATATGCCCGGTAACCCCAGGACTAACCAGGGAAACTGCCAGGGGTTTGTGGCGGTGTCTAATTGTAATGTGTTTGTGGCGGTGCCTAACTGCAACGTGTGGCCGACAGCAGTTGCGATCGCATCTAAAATCTGGTTATGGTAGCCGATATATCCCTCATAGGCTGGTACATATTCTAGTGAGCCATCACTCTCGCTATAGCCAACAAAACTCATTTCGCCAACAAATGTGCGAGGCACGGCTCCAGACCGGATGTTATATCGTTCCCTAAAATCTTGCCACGTTTGAGGTTCTTCGCTCACTTCAATCAGATGTACCTTCACATCTGGATTGTAGGTATCAATATCCTCCATCAGTGGTTTCTGACGCAGACAATGGGGACAGGTTGTACTGTGGAAGAAGTACACATCGACAACATCACTCGCGACTGTTTTAACAGGCACTAATAGGATTAAAACGACGGTTAATATTGTTGCTAGAAACTGGATCCGCCATTGATATATAGACTGAAATGGAGCTTTCATAAGCAAAGAGATTACAAGATGTATCTCAGGAGTAAACTATACAACTGTTCAACGATAAAATTATATTAGTTATGATAGCGCCTGGTTCCTCAGGTGTAACCACGTCAGTTTAGTGACATAGAACTCTACAAAATTACTGAGACAGTCTATGGGTAAATTGCTTGTTGCTACTATCAATGGAGCCGTTGCTCGTTTCTTCACTTCAGAACCAGCAACCTTACCTATGTATGATCCGGACGTTCTAACGCTAGTTGAACATAAAAGTATGGTGAGTTTCGAGGGAGAACTACCCGGCAAGGCTCTATGGTCAAATATTCAGTCAGGACGTAACCGTGGTGCGAGCGGTCAGTCCCACAGATATGATGACCATCGCCAGAGTCATAAACTTGAATTTGAACGGCGATTTGCTAAATCTATTGCTAAAACCGTACTAGATCTGGTTGAGTCTAAACACGTTCGACAACTTATTATCATTGCGGCACCCCAAATTCTAGGGCTGATGAGAGAAGTTTGCACGCCTCTATTACCCAAGCCATTGAAAATGAATGAATTGGCTCGAGATCTGTGTCATCTCAAGCCCCATGAGCTGCATGATTACCTGGCGAAGACAGGACAGTTACCAGCCCGGATTAGATTGTGAAAGATTGCTGGGAGTTTCTAACGCTGTAAGTGCTTTCCATGTCCCCAGTATTGGGGGGTTGGGGGCCTGGATAACTGGTAGCTTCTTTACCAGAAATGTCCTTAGAAGACAGCGAGCTGTCATAGAGGCAGATGCAGCAATTCTGCTTAAGGGATAAGGATTTTATAAGATCCAAAAATTAATGCTGGAGAGACGTTGCATGCAACGTCTGTACATCCAATAGTGGAGCCTAATTAATTGTGGTTCCTAAGCTGGTTATCCACCAACCCAAACCTGAAGACTATGGGGGTATAGCACAGGCTTCATAAGATTCTCAAATTCTTTATCTAACATCAAAGTGGGATGAGGGTATCCCACTTTCTAACAATTTCAGGGGGACATTATGAAACTAAAGTATCGCGGCGTTAGCTATGACTATAAGGCTCCTGATGTCGCAATTGCCGACAGTGAAGAAGTCGGTAAATATCGAGGTGTTACGTTCCACTTCCACAAATTGGTTAAAGCACTGTCTTCACCAGTTTTTGACCTGAAGTATCGTGGAGTTTCATATCATACTGGTGGTTCAGATGCCTAATTTAGCTTTGAAGCTCTAATGCCGAAATGTTGGCTAAGCAAAGGTACCTTTGCTTCTCAACACTAGAAGAAGGCTCAGGAAACTGATAATTTCTTTTTAGAAACTATCTGAGGCAATTCACTCTCAGAGTAGATATAGGGGGCTGGCTGTTTAAACCGGTTGTTTTTTCTGTTTTTTCTTACCTTGCTCCCTATCTACTGGCATTGAATTTTAATGTCGACTCCTTGGGAGGTCTTTGGTTCATGACTACACCATCCCGAAAGTTTTCTCTTAGACTTTACTGTGCTAGCTCCCGGCGACGCTGTGGTCGTCTCACAAAGACATAGATCAGTGCACCAACAAAATTCAAGAATAGGATAATAATAGTCCAAACAATTTTAGTGTTGCCCTCACTTGCTTCTTGAGTAGCACAGTCAATCAATACCCATAGCCAAAATAGAGCAACAACAACAGGGCTCATCAGAATAGCAACTGTTCTGATCAAGGCTAAGCGTTCATTACGATAAGGTTGCATGGAAGCATCAATCTTTTTTTGAATCAAGATCTCTTGTAACTGTGGCCCATCTGACAACTTTGGATCATCTGGTAATCTAACCGCGATACGTTCACCTTCTAGGGTCTCTACAGTAGCTTGGAAGTAATGGGGATGTGAATAAATGTCAATTCTCTCAATCTTATCCTGTTCAATCGCCTGAATTAGCTGATCGTATTCCCATGTAGTCATTGTGGGCTGTCTAGCACATGATGTATTAGCCAGTGCGATCGCAACAAAAATACCGAGAAGGGAAAATAGAATAAAATGTTTCCAGTTTTTACGTCTGCTATTACCATTCATTTCGTTGTGTTACTCCCCCGAGAACTAGTACATTAGCGGTGTCTAATTTCCGGTCTTGCTTGCTCAGACATATTCAAAACCGATCTATACCCGTAGATTACAAATCAACTTTGAGGAAATCATGGAGAAACCCCCTAGAACGCTGGCATGAAAATTGCTTAGCGATGCTTAGTGGGGTACTCATAACTTCCTCATATCCATTTTCTAAGTTCAAGATAGAGCAGGTTTTAACTGCTGTAAAAGTCAAATCCTCTCGCCCCTTTAATGAGGAGATCTGTTCATGCATTTGCCAGGTTCACGGCTGAATCTCAACCAATTAGTTGCTCGGTTTAAGCCCCATTCCACTACCTCTGACGTATCGAAAAGTAAACATAAAAACAGGCTGCGTGTCTTGCTTCCGTTAGGTCTTTTGGTGGTGGGTGCGGGTTTCTCCGTGACCTACTTCTTATCACGTTCCCCCACAGATACGCTGCAGTTGAGTGGCCGCATTGAGGGCTACGAGACAGACGTGGGTGCAAAAGTATCAGGACGAGTGGAGTTTGTAGCTGTCAGAGAAGGCGACCAGGTCAATGATGGTCAAGTGATTGTTCGGCTTGATGATGAAGAAGTGCAGGCTCAATTAGACGAGGCTAAAGCACAGCTGGCCTCTGCCCAACAGCGAGAACGACAGGCGCGATTGCAGATTGAGGTGCTGCAAAGCCAAATTCGGCGAGCCCAGGTGAGTCTGGAACAATCCCAGGGGGATACAGTTGGTCAGGTTAGCCAGGCCGAGGCTAATCTTGCTACGGCTCAGGCGCAGCGAGCAGAAGCAGAGGCACAGCTGATTGCGGCTACATCAGACTTGGATCTGGCCAGGGTGGAACGCGATCGCTACATCAAGCTTGCCCAAGTCGGTGCCGCGACCCAGGAGCGTGCGGACCAGGCCCAAACGACGTTTGAAACTACCCAAGCCCGGTTGGGTGTACGTGAAGCCGCCATTGTCGCCGCTCAGAGACAGGTTGATGCCGCAGCAGGGGGATTGACCCAGGCCCAAACCACCCGGCTCAATCCAGATCTTCGCACGGCTGAGTTAGACGTTTTGCAAAAACAGTTGATTCAGGTACAATCCCAGGCGGTTGCTGCACAGGATAATGTGACCAGGGCTGAAGCCGTTCAGCGAGAAATTGAAGCTCGCATGGGCTATCTCACCATTGCTAGTCCCCTCGCTGGAGTTGTTACCGCTCGCAGCGCTGAACCGGGAGAAGTGGTGACGACCGGCAGTACGCTGCTTTCTTTAATTGATCTAGACACTGTTTATCTGCGTGGTTTTATTCCTGAAGGAGAGATTGGCAAAGTACGAGTAGGACAAGCGGCCAGCGTCTTTCTAGATTCAGCACCCGAGAATCCCCTCAGTGCCCGAGTTATTGCCATTGATACCCAGGCTTCCTTTACGCCTGAAAATATCTACTTCCGAGAAGACCGGGTGCAACAGGTGTTTGGTGTCAGACTCAGCATTGATAATCCTGATGGATTTGCAAAGCCTGGCATGCCTGCCGATGGTGAAATTTATTTCGAATGATGATGCCGATTTTGTCTTAATCATGGGTGAACAAATCAAATCATGCATTCAACAACTCGTCAGATTGAGCAGCCAGAGACCGCACTCGAAACCCCTGCTATCCAGGTAGATGAACTCTATAAGCGTTACGGCAAACTAACCGCTGTAAACGAGGTGACGTTTACGGTGCGGCGGGGCGAAATCTTTGGCCTCATTGGTCCTGATGGTGCTGGCAAGACCACCCTGTTCCAAATCTTGGCGGGTGTTATGGAGGCAACCTCGGGCAATGTGATCATTCTGGAGCGTGCGCCTCGGGATGCTCGCTTGCAAACGGGCTATCTCACCCAACACTTTTCGCTCTATCTGGATCTCAGCCTGGATGAGAATCTGCGATATGTAGCTGGTCTCCATGAAGTGCCCCCCCAGCGTTTTGAACAGCGGCGCAACCAATATCTCAGGCTGATGAATCTGGAGCCGTTCTCAGATCGTTTGGCTGGTCAACTGTCTGG
Source organism: Leptothoe sp. ISB3NOV94-8A (assembly GCF_043421595.1). Classification (NCBI taxonomy): domain Bacteria; kingdom Bacillati; phylum Cyanobacteriota; class Cyanophyceae; order Nodosilineales; family Cymatolegaceae; genus Leptothoe; species Leptothoe sp. ISB3NOV94-8A. The sequence continues at coordinate 73,646 of NZ_JAXSQW010000003.1, forward strand.
TGGCATGAAACAGAAGTTGGCCCTGTGCTGTGCCCTGATTGCTCAACCCCAAATATTACTTCTAGATGAGCCGACAACGGGTGTGGATCCTGTCTCCAGGCGTGAGTTTTGGGATGTGCTGGCCACCCTCTCCCACCAGGGCGTCACCATTGTGGTGGCCACACCCTACATGGATGAGGCTGAGCGCTGTCATCGTGTTGCCCTGATGTATGATGGCCAGATTCAGCAAATGGGAACACCGGCTCAACTGCGGGATAATCTGGGACTCCAACGCTTAGAGGTGCGCGCTAGCGACCTCAAAACCGCTGAACAGGGGTTACTTGCTCAACCGTCTACTCCGATTGTGGATGTACAAACCTTTGGTGATCGCCTGGATGTACTGGTTGACGATGCAGAGACTGGTGAAACCCAGATTCGTGCTCTCCTGGGGCAACATCAGCTCACAATCAACACGATTCGTCCAGCAGCGCCTACTTTGGAAAATGTCTTTGTCAACCAGCTGCGCCAACAGGGGTCGGACCCTGCTTTTGTGCCATTGCCTCGGCTGCGGCCATTGCCAGCCCACAGCAGCGATGATATTGCCATTGGTGCCCGTGACCTCAGTAAGACATTTGGCAATTTTCAGGCGGTTAAAGCGGTCAACCTGGACATCCGCTATGGTGAAATTTATGGATTGTTGGGGGCTAATGGTGCTGGCAAAACCACCACCATTAAGATGCTGTGTGGGTTGTTGGGCATTACCCAAGGTGAAGTCACACTAGCCGGCCAAACCCGCAATTTGCGTAGCAGTGCTCTACGTCAGCGGATGGGCTACATGAGCCAGAAGTTTACCCTTTATGATGACTTATCTATTCAACAGAATTTGGAATTTTACTGTGGGGTTTATGGTGTCCCCCGTCGTCAGCGCTCTGCCAAAATCAATTGGGTTTTAGACATTTGTGGATTGACGGGCAAAGCAGACCTGATGACGGGGCAACTGCCAGGTGGGTGGAAACAGCGGGTGGCCTTTGGGGCATCAGTGATGCACGAACCTGAAATTTTGTTTTTAGACGAGCCCACATCCGGTGTGGATCCCTTGGCTCGTCGTCAGTTCTGGCGATTAATTGAAGACTTAACCCATCAGGGCACAGCCGTGCTGGTAACCACCCACTATCTAGAAGAAGCTGAACATTGCAATCGCATGGCATTTATGGCAGCTGGGGAGATTGTTGCCCATGGGTCCCCGAGTCAAATTAAGGCCAGCCAGCCGGGACAGCTATTTGAAGTGCAGATTCCCCAGCCTCAGGTTGTCTCCGACTTACTCAAACAGTATTTTGAGGATTGGCGAGTATCCCTATTTGGCGATCGTCTCCACATTGTTCTGGATCAGCCGGATATAGACGTGCCTCGTCTCCGCTCATTACTGAGCACAGCAGAATTCGACATTCAATCTATCCAGGCTGTGCCATTCTCCCTGGAAGATGCCTTTATTGGCATTATCCAGCGAGCCCAGGGGGGACAGCCATGAAGCGCATCTGGTCTCAGTGCATCAAAGAATTGGCTCAATTTCGTCGCGATCGCTTGACGTTTGCCCTGGCTTTTATCTTGCCGTTGGGGATGCTACTTATTTTTGGCTATGCCATCCGACTGGAGACAAAAAATATTCCCCTGGCGATCCAGGACTTTAACATGACTCCCCTCAGTCGTAGCTATGTAGAACGACTCTTTGCCACCAATCAGTTTCAGCCTGTCCCAGGGTCGGGAGAGCCCATTGAGATCATTGATCAAGGACGCGCTAAAGCGGCAGTGATTATTCCACCAGATTTTTCCCGTCGCATCAAAGACCAGAAATCCAGCCCTATCCAGGTGCTGGTGGACGGTACCGATGTGAACAATGCCCGCGTGATTCGCAACAGCATACGGGCAACGACTAACTTCTTTGTGCAGGATCAAGGACTTCAATCTAGAACAGTTAAGGTGGTTGCCCGCATTCGCCTCTGGTTCAATCCGGGTCGCAAGGAATCTCTCTTCATCGTGCCGGGGCTTTATGCCGTTATCTTGGCCATCTTTCCGGCCTTGCTGGCAACTCTCGCCATGGTGCGTGAGAAGGAACAAGGCACGATTGTGCAGGTTTATGCCTCTAACTTAAGTGCAACTGAACTGCTGCTGGGTAAAGGGCTAGCCTACTTCATTGTGGCCATGGGTGAGGCCCTTTGCATCATGGGTTTGGGCTCGCTTCTGTTTAGGATTGGGTTGGCCGGTAATCCTCTACCATTGATGCTAGGGACCTGCTTATTTGCGACGGTCAGTGTTCTTTATGGTCTTTTGATCGGCGTCCGCTCTAGTAATCGCATTGCGGCGGTGCAGGGGGTGGCATTTACTGGTTTTCTAGCCTCTTTTTTGTTTTCGGGCTTTATCTATCCGTTGAGTAATATTCCGTTTCCCATTTCACTCATTTCTAACATTGTGCCAGCTCGCTATTACATTGATGTGACTCGCGATGCCTTTGTCAGGGGGACCGGGTGGGGAGGCGTTTGGGTTGCCCTGGTGGCCATTGCGCTGCTGGCATTGTTATTTTTTGCAGCCGCCTGGCGTGGTCTGCGTCGGATGCAGTTACCGGACTGATTGATGTTTAAGTTGTTCCAGCGTTTACTTAACAGTCGCTTCTGGGCCTTAGCCATAAAGGAGGTTCAGCAGATCTTGCGAGATAAGAAGCTACTGTTTATGTTAGTTTTTCCACCGACGGTGCAACTGTTGCTCTATGGCTTGATCTTAAACCCAGATGTGCAATATTTGAAATTAGGAATTGTGGATCAGGTTAATGTTGGGGCCAGCCGTGAACTGGTGGCCGCCTTGACCGAGAATGATGTGTTTGTTGTTGATCGCTATAGTGCCAGTCAACAGAGCCTGGGGAAACAGGTGCGACGGGGAGACATCACCTTGGGGGTAGTCTTTCCGCCTGACTTTAATCGCAATTTGTCCCAGGATAAATCGGCTGAGATTCAGGTGATGGTGGATGGTGTGGACGCCAATACGGCGGGAATTGCCAGTGGCTACTTTACCCAGATTGTCCAGCAATATAATCGTCAATTGAATGATATTGAAATCCCCAGTGTTGTTGAACCACAGATTACCTTCCTGTACAATCCTGGACTCATCAGTAGCTGGTTTTTTGTACCTGCCATGATGGGCGTCGTCCTGACGTTAATTGGATCCATCGTCTCCTCGTCTGCCCTGATTCGGGAAAAAGATACGGGCACCCTGGAGCAGCTCTTGATGACTCCAGCGTCAGCCGGGGAGATTTTGCTGGCAAAAGTGGTGCCGTTATTTGTGCTGTTGTTGGGGGATGCACTGTTGGCGCTAAGTGTTGCCAATATCATTTTTAACGTGCCGTTGCGGGGCAGCTTGTTGCTCTTTTTAGTGATGTCGGGGTTGTATGTCTTTGTCGGGATTGGCATTGGTATGATGCTGGCCACACTCTGTCGCAATCAACAGCAGGTAATATTGACCTCGTTTTTTATCAATATGCCGTTGATCCAACTGTCGGGTGCGATCGCACCCATCGAAAGCATGCCTGCGGTTTTCCGTTATTTGTCATTGCTGAATCCCCTGCGTCACTATGTAGCAATTTTACGGGCTGTATTGTTGCGGGGTGTAGGTTTGGAGGTGATCTGGCCCCATGCGATCGCTCTATTGGTATTTGCAGCGGTTTTAGTTACCATTAGCACCAATCAATTTCGACATCAGGTGAGCTAGCCGCCTTAAGGCTCCCGCGCTTAAATAATTCCCCCGTTACCCCATCACCCATCCACCCATCGACTCATCCACATTGGATAGTGGGCAGACTTACGCCACAGAATACTAGGGCAATATCTCCAGGGTCAGCAAGAGTTTTAGAAAATTCTAATCTAAACGATAGACATACGCTGTATCCGTTTCTAAAAAAAGCTTGTGTGGTTTTTCCATGGCTTCATTTTCAACAACCTTGAATATGGGAAATAGGTTGATCGGCGATTTGGGCATAGATTCTACAAAATAAGTTTCTTGATACGTACCTCTATTGAGAAAATTATTCTCTATGAACATGACTCTCTTAGGATGGATAACAAAGCTATCTGTTTGACAATCAGCTAAAGCCGTTATTCCTTTATGGGCAATATATGTATCAATATAGTTGTACTGATTATTAATCTCTCTTTTACGTTTTATTCTAGGATCACAAATAACCGAACCAGAAGGTAGCTGGGCTAGTATTTGAGTTATATCACTTGTACTCATCAATCGGTTTGGGCCATATTTGCTGAGTATAAATTGATAATCGTGGAGTGAATTAACGAACATTGAGCCTGTAATCAGCACGCCGACAGAAATTGAAAAAAGTTTCTTCTTACTTGGTGAACAATCCAGATATGCCAGTGAGGTGAGCGTCAGCACAATCGGAGCAAAAAGGATAGGCAATCTGTGATGAAGGGGCGCTCCCATGGAATTGATATTTGAAGCGGCCAGTAAGTAAATTATCCATACAGTACACCACATCAACCAGATATGTTGATTCCCTTTAAATTTAACAATTCCCCACCAACCGACTAGAGATAGAAATAGTATGGATACCACAAAGCAAAATAATGAGGAATTCCAAAAATAAGCTTGTTGATTGAGCGTGAGATAACTAAGAAAAAAATTGCTAATTTTAGTGTATAAATCAACTCCAAAATGGTCGCCTGAGTTGTGATTAGGATCAAGTACTGTCTTTAAAATTGCTTTTGTATTTTGAAAGTTGCGCCCAATTTCGCCGATCCAATAAGGTAATAATATAATTCCAGCTGACAGGATGCTTATAATAGGCAAAGATATCAGTAAAAGGTTGCGTTTTCTCCTAATCACTTTATATATAAATACTGAAGAGGTGATAGCAACAACAACTGGCATTATAAATAGTGTTGAAGAGTGCAAGCTAACTAAAATAGCTACAATAACTCCGGAGAAAATCCATAACAATGCTTGAACAAAAAAAGAAAATTTCCCTTGCATCTGTAGATTATAAAGCAAGGTTAGAACCATAATAAAAAATGGTATTGAGCTGGGATTCCATTGAAAATTGTTGATAAAAATATCTCCAAAAAGAAGGCTATACCACAATCCTCCTAAACCACTCAGAAAAACTCTAGTTGAATTTTTGGTGTTTTCTAAAAGCTGATATAGCAAGCAAATAAAAAGAGGGATCGACAAAAAAGAAAATAGTGCATTGGGTAGTGCTTGAAATACTGGATCGGGTCCTAAAAGAGTAAAAGGAAAGAAAAGATAATAGTACAGAGGTAAAATATGATGTCTACCGATACTACTTTGCGGCCCGAGCGTGGGAAAAGAGCCTTGCCACATTTTTATGACTGCAAATGCATCTCTGATTTGATCGGGATCAGGACCAATATCAAATGTCACATACTGAAATACTGCAAACAGCCGTGTTGATAATCCAATCGCAACTGCTAAAAGTATAAAAATATATCCCAATATCAGCTTAAATCTCATAGAGCCATCCAGAACAAAATGTGAGGCCAATAGCTGTCGCGAGGGCTAGTAGCCAAAGTACAAAAACGATGGACGATAGCTTGCTTAAGGCAACGTTATTATCATCTGCCGCTTGGTGGCTTAAAACAAAAGGCGACATAAAGATATGATCTAAATTGTCTACATATTGCCTCTTTTCAGGATTTTGCCCAATACATCCCTTGTAGATGGAATCATCTACAAGACAAGCAATATTTGCAACTCGCTGCATCAACCGGAAATCAAAGCGCGTTCCAGGAAAACCAACTTTTTTTTGATATATTTCCAAGTTGGGTTGCATGAGCACAGAAGCAAACTGGGTCATAATAGCAATTACAAGTACACCCTGAATGAAGTATCTTTTCAATTGCCTGGATGATAAAAGCAGTTGTACAAGCAGAGCCAACAGGGGTATTAACAACAAATGAACAGAGGTAACATGAAATCTGGCACCCCAGGCTGTACCCCCCGTCCACACCAGTTTACTGGTCAGCAATATATGTAACGCTAGATTTAGCAGCCCAGTTAATAGGTACAGCTGGACATAGGGAGAAATCTTTTTCCAGATGACAATGGTCAGTATCAGACAGGGTAAAAATAGTGGATCGTATATAAAAATACTTCTCGCTGGCGAGAACAATGTATCCAGAATGCCGATCCAAGGTGGATTGACAAAGGGATAATTTGCAGGAAGTTGCGGTAAGCCAGTCCACATGGGATCTGTTCCAAGCTGCTTTAAGATTTCACTGTTTGACGTTGCCCATACACTGCCATATCTCAGATAATCAACAAAGCGGCCTAGCAGAGTAAATGGAACCAGCCCTAAGATCCAAACCGCTGAAAATCTAAAAAGGTTGGATAGGTATCGCTTTTGATAGAGAACGCAGCCACTTAAAAACAAAAAGACCGTCAAAGCGTGGAAAATGCTGGTTGTGCGAATGAGTATGGCGAGCCCCAAGGATAAGCCACTTAAAAATACATAGGAGAGTTTATTAAAACGTACACCCGCTAGGGCAGATGCATATCCAATGGTCACAAACAACAGGATCTGATTATTTTGCTGGGGAATTTGAGCATAGTGGAGCACCGTCGAACTTAGTAACCAGCCAATGCTCGACAAAGCTGCTACATGCTGCTTAAACTGAAATAATCTGAGTAGCCAAAAGCAAGCGATGATAGCTGCTACATTCAAAGGTATAAACACTAAAAATTGAACGGCTAAATTTCGAAACACAGTTTCTCCAATGGAGGGGAATAAACGTCCTAACTGTGTCCCGACCCAGTCACCAGGCAACATCAGCAGAGACTGCCCAACATCATAGGCAATATACCGTTTGTTATCTCTGCCTTGAACACCAAATCGGATGTCTCCCCGTCGTTTAGGCTGCGTTTCGGAAGACACAAGCACTTCTTCCTGTCCTTTCCACCAGGAATGGGTCATTTGCAGCCTTAACGTAGTATCTAGGCCAATGTATGTGCCGGGATTTATGACAGCAAGCCATAAAAATGTAATTAAAATAAGCTTGGTGAGTAACTTCATGTCAGACAATAACCTGTAGCGTTTTTGGCCTATTCAGATATTGGACAGAGGCGGGCAATCCTATCTTTAAAGTGCTGCCATTTTATACAAACAACAGTTCGGACTCATTGAGGGTGAATATCAGTATCGTTGTGAACTCAATTAGGGATACAAGACTGGCTCCAGGGTTGGCTCTCTTCGGTAGTTTGTATTTCACCCCGAGAAACAGTTCTTTCCTTTGTAAAAGATACTTCAAAGTGTTTGAGGCGCTGATTGTTTGAGTTTTTATGGTTCCAGCTGCGGCAAACATACTTTCCATAGTAGGGATAGAGTTGTTGGCCTAGGGCACGGTTGAGATTAATAAAATAGGTACGCCACTGCAGATTTTTGTAGATTGCCTGTCGTTGAGCCAGGGTGGGTTTATCTGCAGATATAGGCTGATGGGGCTGCAGTAAGTTCACGGTATGACCATCTGCCAAAGTGCCTACTACAGAATACCAGCCATCATCACGGGGAGGACCGGGTGAAAAGATACTCCAGGACTGATCTAGTCGCGTCGCTTGCATTGGAATGTGCAGCCGATTGGCGGTACGGCTATTGGTCACACGCCTGAGAGCACGAATTGTTGGATGGGGATTATCAACAAAGGCATGGTGATGGGTAATGCTGCGGAAGTTCCAGATAGAGGTAAGGATTAACAGGATTGCCGTCAGGCTGTTGCCAAACCACGAAGCACTGACAGAAAAAGCCTTAAATTTGAAGGGACGTGTGACTAAACCAGCCCTACGGCGGTTGTTGGCGATCGCATCATAAAACCGAGTACCCACTTTCATCATGGGTGACCAACGCAGCACCGGGGCTAAAAACCAGAAGACAGGCGATACGCTACACACATAGGCGATCGCTTCAAACTTATAGTGATACTTGCCTTGCCAATCAACGACTACCCAAGAATTATGGCGCTCCATGGCCGCAAAGATATCAGGATCGCTCTGCGTAGTACGGAGAGGAGTATCTGGCAAGAGTAAAAACGTGCGGATCAGGTGCACGACTTTTTTACAGAAGCCACAGTCGGCGTCATAGTGAATCACCAGGCCATGGTGCTCCCGACCATAACAGCGCTTGTCCCACCGTTCCCAGGTAGAGGTGGGAATAAACACAAGCCAGGTAACAATACTCAGAGCTGGAAAAATGCCAAGGTTAAGGGTAAGACCAAAGCCCAGGTGCAGCAAAATAAAGGTGACGATGGCGATATTGCGAAACAGAGCGGTACGGATAGGCACAAATATAAACAGCGGACCGATCCACTCCAACACCAGGGTAAAAAAGGTCAATATGGGGAGCAAAGCACCCAGATTTAAGAGCCATGCTCCTAGGGGGGTGACATATTGGTCAAAGCTTAAGGCATAATAGACTGCACTGCCTTCAGGCCACCAGGTGGAACTGGTTGTTTTGAAGAAGGCGGAGAACATATATATGTAACACTGCTGAACCATAAGAGCGACGCTAGCAGCCCCAAAGAAACGTTTTGGTAGGCTTTGGGCAGCGGTATTGAGAGCACTGTCAATGGAATACTTGGCCCCCAGTGGGAGAAACATCGCCCAAAACATGATCGCCCGCAGAACATCATCAGCCGCGAAGATCAGGGCTGGATTGCGATTATGGAGAGAGACAATCAGTGCCCAGGAGGCAATGGTCGCTAAACGCGTTTTGTACCCCACCAACAGAGCCAGGGCCAAGATCACCGCCACCAGAAATATTAGGGCCTGTACCCAGGCTTGACCACTGATCAGGTGAAGCGACCAGTACCCATCGGGTAAGATTTCGGCGGCTGCCTGCCTGGGTAACACTCCCGCATCGGTATAGTGGGCGACTAAATCACCCAGACGAGTCAACAGATCCGCCAGGATGACTAAAGCCAGACCAATGCGTAACAATGCCAAAGACCTTAAATCTAGGCCATAGCGCTTTTCTAGAAATCCGAGGCGGGGAACAGTGTCGGCCATGGAACTACAGGGGCAAGGAGGATAAAGAGACTGTTTAAGGAGTAAGCAAGTTTTGAGGTGGATTCATAGGTTCAATTTTGTTGGCTTTATTAGCCAGACCTATTGGTTAGCTAGTAGCGGTTGAAGTTGTTGGGCTAGGGTTTGCGATCGCAACCTCCGCGCCTCAGGCATCAGGTGATAATGGGTATCGGCAAACAGATTAGGATCGGACTGAATGTTCAATGTTTCAGAGTCATACACCACAGGAGCAATGTTTGATAATGTATCTACCGTGGCCTCAACATTTTTCTGTGTTTCTAAATCGCTGGCATCGGCGTAGACCCAGGGTAGTGCCAACAACAACGTAGCGCCTTTGGCCTCCACCTCCTGACGAAACTCAGCAATACGGTCAAGGGCATAGGGTGTGGCAGGCTGTTTGATTTTCATCTGCCACCATTCCCCAGTGCGCGCCTTGGTGATGGTTGGATCTCCTTGGTCGGTGAGGGGATCATCGTAGTAACCCGTCACTCGCCCCAAGGTGGCCAAATCTATAGAAGACTTCACCACTGCCCGCAGTGAAGGCACCCCCAACATCAGCACATTTTGTGCCAACTGTTTTGGTGGAATATTGCCGGTTAACGGCTGCCCCGTTGCCAGGGCAAAGGCTCCAGAGCGTTCACCTAGACCATTTTCATGGTTTAACAACAGATATTCCGGGATTAACAGAACAGTGTCACCCGGTTCTACCTGGGGTAAAACACTGGGCAAGATCAGGTTCAACCCCACTGGACCATCAATGCCCATATTGATCACCGGTAGCCCCAGATCTGCCTCCAGCACCTCAGCATTGATCGTGTAGTGGGCTCCTGACCCCCCGGTGACAATCAACTTAGGAGATTCAAGAGTTTGCGCCAGGGCGATTTTGCGCTGATACATAGACCGCAGCCAGCTGGTTTCACCACCGCCGTAAACGTTATACAGGCTGCCAGCACCCCAAGCTAAACTTGCGATCGCAGCCCAGCGTAACAACTTGAGTGACTCTTGCATCTGACTGATCCCCCCCTGTATAGCCGCTAGGCTCTAAAACTCAAAATAAATAAATTCAGATGGAATATTGGCAGCAAAGAGAATCGTTAGCACTAATAAGGCTTTAGAAACCCAGGGCACCAAAAAAAGCTCATATTCTAAAGACCGTTCTTGCCAAACTGCAATATGCTCTACCAGTAAAAAACCTGCAGCTAACAACAAAATCAGCCCCAGCGCCATGGCTTCATTCAGGCTGAACTGACTAAATGCGCTGCCGAGATTCGCTAACGAATACGCCCAGGGTGTGATCAATGTGGTCAACTTAGTGACGAGCCGAGCCGTATTCAACTCCATAAAGAACAAACAGCCCAGCACCACTGAGCCAAAGGTTAATGCCCACGACATAATTTGAGGTCGTTTGACATACTTGTTAACAACTCTCTGAAAGGGTCGACCAGCATAGCGCAGGAGCAAGAGGAGAGCACCGTGATAAGCGCCCCAGAGAATAAAGTTCCAAGATGCCCCGTGCCAGAATCCCGAGAGGGTGAACGTCGCAAACAGAAAAGCAGGAGCCCAGGCTTTTCGAGACCCCATGAGCGGTAAAAACACATAGTCACGAAACCAGGTACTTAGGGAAACATGCCAGCGTCGCCAAAACTCGTTGATGCTCTGAGAGGTATAGGGGGCTAGAAAATTTACAGTTAGACGCACCCCCAACACCCGGGCAATGCCCACGGCCATAAAGCTGTAGCCGGCAAAATCAAAATAAATTCGCAGCGTGAACAAAAAGGCATAAAACCAAACCAGCCAAGCATTCCCCGCCTCTTGCAGATCAATGTAGGGTGCAATGTTATCGGCGAGGACAAATTTCATAAACAAGCCCAGGGACAACCACCGCAGCCCCCAGTCCCAGTTATCGGCTGTGAACTTAAATCTAAAACTAGAAATTTGCGGTAATAGGGCCGACCGTCGCTCAATCGGACCCGCCACAATTTGAGGGAAAAAGGCAACAAAGTTCACATAGTCCATGAACTCAATCGGCTTTTTACGGCGGGCCTTGAGGGAATCCACCACAAACGCCACCATCTGAAAGGTGTAAAATGAAACCCCAGGTGGAATTCCTTCAAAGACCGGCAGTGGAAATTGCGATCGCCAATTTCCCGGCACCACAACCGCCAATCCTAAAATATCCTCAACAAAAAAGGTTAAATACTTAAAATAGACCAGTACACCTATGTCAAAAATAATCAGCAACGTGGCAATGAGTCGTTCCTGTTGGGGTGGGCGGGTGATCATCCACCGTACCATCCAATAGTTAAACAGGATTTGGATCAGAAAGACAACAAAGCTGGTGGCACTGGCATTGAAAAACAGCAGTAGCGATAGAGCCGCAATCCCCACCGTGTCAAAAACGCCACGCCAAAGGTTAAAAACCTGTCCAATCAAGCGCACCGTAAAAAACGGGACACAGAACAGCAGCAAAATCCACCAAAAGGAAAACTCAGAGAAATTCAAAACGGTGTCTCCTTAGTAGCATTTGCCCTACAGATCCTTGGGATCTATCGAGACCTCAAATTCATTGACTAAGTAGGTAGAGGCTTTGGCAATGGTGGGATAATCCCAAAACAATGTAGACGGTAGCTCCAGGTCAAGCCAGTCCTCTAAATCGGCAACTAGGGTCACAGCATCGATGGAATCTAATCCATAGCGAGTCAGAGGTTGGGTGACGTCTACCGTCGTTGGCTCTAAGGAAAGCACATCAGCTAGCTGTTGAACCAGCCAGGTCTGAATAGCTTCAATCGGAGAGATAACCGTTGGGTTTTGAGTAGTAGAAGATGTCATAGGTTTCAGTTAATGTAAGGTCAACGGTCTTAACGAGAGTAAACTAAACGGCAACAGCTTTAACTAGTTTGAACATGAGAAACCCTTTCAGATCTAAACCTGCAAAATGGGAGCAGGGGATTTGATCGGAGCAGAAGCGTTAACAGAACTTGTCCTAGGTGCCAATTGGAATGGCACAATTGACAACATTTTGTCAGCCCCATGGAGCCGTAACAGTTCCTCCGCTACGGTTTCGTAGTAAGCCAACGGTATGGCTGGCTGCTCAGGGGTGAGCTGGGCTAACAATCGATCTGCGCACAGCACCAGCCATTTCCCTTGAGCAAAGAAATCTCCCAGCTGGCTGCGATTGTGCAGCCACATGTGCAGGCAAGTCGTTGCAGCATGAATATAACAGTATCGCTTGGCCTCTTCAAAGGCTTCAAAGGACTGATCGTGACCATGTTCAAAAGCACCATCAACAATGGCTTCATCCTGTTCATCCAAGACTTGCAGAAATTGTTGGTACTGCTGCTTGAGACAGTCCAGGACATTTTTATCTATATCTAGGGGGTTGCCGAGGGCCTCCAGGGTAGCCAGGGCGGATTCTAATCCCTGGGGCACATCATCGGTGCCCCGAGCGATCAGATCGAGCTGGCTGGGATCGAAGGTAGGGAGCTCTGTCGTTAGATTAAAGCTGTTGCGTAAACGTGCTTGGAGAGCGACTAAATCCTTGGGTTTACGCCGACTGCGAGCTTTGGCTAGCTGCCGTCGCTGTAGGATCAAGGCATGGAGATTAACGACTGAGCTGCCATCAAACACACTGATTATGGAACTATCGCGCAACATTTTTTGGAAAACACCATAGTCGTGCTCATCGCGCATATAGAACCTTGCACCCAGGACAACTGAAATATCCTGTTGCATTTTTTCTAGGGTGACGGGCACAAAATACTTGTCCACCGCCGACCAGACGCTAAACTGCCGGGGAGCAACGTGAAATCCTCGCGCCGCCGCAATATTGACACAGTCACAGGCCAGGATATCAAGGAATCCATTAACCAACACACGGCGGGGGTGAGGCATATCCCAGACGGTCTTGCCGTAGAGCTGACGATTCAGGGCAAAATTGAGGGTGGTGCGCAGACAAGTATCAGCGGAACCCTGGGAAAATGCTGCACACAAGGCCCGAGTAATCTGAAATCCTTTTAGGGCTAGCTCTAATCCTTGCCCCTCTTTTCCTAAAAGCATTTCATCAGGGACAAAACAGTCTTCAAAATAAATACCGCTCATGTCGGCTCCACGAATACCGTGGGTTTTGATTTTAGGGTTGTTGCCAAAACTGGTGGGATCAAGTGCCCGTTTGTCTAGCATAAACAGGGACAGCCCTCGATTACCTCCGGCTTTGTCAGTGCGGGCCAGCACAAAGGTGATTTCCGATCGAGTTGCCCGGTTAATGGGCCATTTCTCACCCGTGAGGCGATAGCCGCCAGGCACTTTTTCTCCCACTAAACTGCCACCGACTAGATCACTGCCGTGCTCCCGTTCAGAATAGGCCAGGCACATGGTGCCGTAATCATCTTGCATAAACCGAGCCAGCTGTTGTTTTTGTGTTTCCGTACCTGCCATCCAGGTGAGGAAAGACCAAAACATGGTGGTAAATGCGATCGCAGTATTCAGATCGCGACGAGAGAGCACCCGCACAAATGCAACAAATTCCTCAAAAGAGGTAAATTTGCCACCGCAGTCAGTGGGAATGTAATAGTGTTGTAATCCCCAGTCATAGAGCCCCTTAATTTCAGCCTCAGGGAAGACCTCTTGTTCATCAAGGGTGGCCATGTGCTGAAAAGAGAGAGGGTTCTCTGGAATAAAGGGGTTGCCTAGGGAGCGCTCCAGGGCTTCCGCCACCCAGTATTGCTTAAGAGATTTCATAGAACTGTCGCTAGGATTGAGAACTTAATCTAGGCAATAAGGCCTGATCGTCATAAAATAGAACAACTTGATTCTGTAGCACCCACAACCATCAAGAAGATGCCATCTGTACCTGGTTTTCCAGGGCGTCAGCATCATTTTTAAAGCTCCTCATCCTGGCCGTCAGCTGAGGATGCTCACTCCAGTCGGCAATGACCTCTAGGGTACCGACTAAAAAGTGATCGCGGCAGGCCCGCCGTTGGATTTTGCCACTGGACGTCTTCAGAACATTGCCGGATTTGACGAGTGCGATCGCACTCACCTGTAATTCATGGGCTTCGGCAATAGCCTGCCGAATATCTGTCAAAATGTCGTCCGCTGTCATGGTTAACTGATGCTGGCGCTCCACTTCTTGCACCACTACCAGCTTTTCTTCTCCTTCATCAATGATGGAAAAGGCTGCGCCATAGTTCGGACGAAGAGCCGGATGTAGCTGCTGCACCGTCCACTCAATATCTTGAGGATAATGGTTGGCACCGCGAATAATAATCAGATCCTTAATACGTCCGGTGATATAAAGCTCCCCGGCCCGCATAAAGCCTAAATCTCCTGTGCGCAGGTAGGGGCCAACCTGAGGTGTATCCTTGAGTCTTGCTCCAAATGTTTCTGCGGTGGCATCAATCCGTTGCCAATAGCCGCCAGCAACACCCGAATCAGCCACCCAGATCTCTCCCACCTCGTCATGAGCACATCGAGTTAACGTATCTGGGTTAGCAATGACAACCTCAGTCTCGCAGACTAATTGACCGCAACTCACAATATCTCTCAGTAGAGCATCTTCCTGGACAGGAGCGACAACCCCCTGCTCCAAAGCAGTGGCATTCAGCGACAAAATCACCGGCTCTGTCCCCACCCGTTTACTAGAGACCAGGAGAGTAGCCTCTGCTAAACCGTAGGCTGGGGCAAATGTTGTCCATCGAAAACCATGGGGGGCATAGGCATCCAAAAACTCACCCATGATGCGAGGGTTAATGGGTTCTGCCGCATTACCTGCTGCTTTCCAACAGCTCAGATCTAACCCCTCTCGCTTGGCGGGCTTCACCCGACGGACACACTGGTCATAGGCAAAGTTAGGGGCCTGGCTGTGGGTAGCTCGATATTTAGAAATGGCTTCCAGCCAACGCTGAGGTCGCTTTACAAACGCCAGGGGTGACATCACATAGCAAGGCACCCCAGTATACAGGGGTTGGATTAATCCTTCCACCAAGCCATAGTCATGGAAATAGGGCATCCAGGTAACTGTTGCCCCCTCGGGCGTATACCCACAGGCCCGTTGCAAATAGGCAGAATGGTGCATTAAGTTTTTGTGGCTCAGCATGACCCCTTTAGGCACCGATGTCGAACCTGAGGTGTACTGTAGATAAGCCAACGCCTGTTGATCTACCTGGGGATCTTGCCATTGCTCCGCCAAATGTAAATCTACCTGCTCGGTGTTGAACCAGGTCATCTGTTCAAACTGAGGAGATACTACATCCTTATTATTCTTCAGAAGATCGATGATGCGTTGAGTACTCAACACTAAACTAGCATCAGCATCCTTCACAATCTCCAGTAGACGAGGCAGTGCTCGCTTCATACGCCCAGCGTCTGGAGGAGGAACCGGAATAGCAATCACCCCAGCATATAGACAGCCACAGAAAGCGGCAACGACCTCAACTCCCTGGGGATAGAGCAACAATGCTCGCTCTCCTTTAGCCTGTTGGAGACAGGCGGCAATTGCCCGAGCCTGTTGATCAAGTTGTTGATAGGTGTAGCAAGCGGCTTCAGTCTTACCATCTTCAAGAAACTGATAGGCCAGCTGATCAGGTTGCCTATCAGCTCGATAGCGTAACAGATCAATCAGGGTCGTGAGCTTTGGGGATACAGAGAGCTGAAACATGGCAATGTAGCAGAGCTCCAAATAAGAATTTGATCACAAATGATACTTAGGGAGATCGCACTTAAAAAGCTGGAAAAGCTATCAACAAAAAGATAGCGGTGCGAAGTTTAGAATCGACTATGCAGATTAGGGGCAACCTGAATGTTCTGCACCTAGAGCCTGAGTGACTGAAGGCAAGAATGTAAGACCTTATACCGTTGGTTGCTGCGAGAAAATACTGGTGTCATAATCGCACGAACCTTAGGGAAAGAGACCAGAGGCCTGAAAGCTCTTCACAGAAAAAACATACAGTTTTTTCTAATATAAAGTTCTTTATTGTCTAAGTGTATCCACTGAAGTAAACCATTGTAGTGAGTGAGTAGTACGCTACAAAAAGAGCATAACTCTAAAATATTTAGGATCTTAAATTCAATGAGGACATAGCTTTCAGCATTTATCCAGCAACCTCAAAAAGATGGGAAACCCCCATAAAGCCTGGTGGCTTTCTCAAAGTTTTGAGATCATGACATCGTACACAGGGTACTTTCCAAATGTCCCTAACGAAGAGAATTTAAGCTGTAACGACATTTTCTTTGAGAGAATTACTAAATTTTCAGCGGGTTCTTCAGGGGTAGGACAAGGGCGATGGGGGTAGCAGATATATAAAAATTGGCTATATCCCTGTTCATACAGACCATCTGCCAACTGTCGAACGTCGGATGTTGATTCAGTCAGAAAAAAAGTTTTTTCAGGGGTTGCTACCCAAAGTTGCTGAGCGACAAACTGATGGGACATAGCAATGTAAGGGCTGGAATGCTCAGTAATAGCAGTAATCGCCGGTGCGATCGGCCCATAGTTGCGACTGAGAGAAACAGAGGCCGTGGCGCGATCTCCATAGTTGGCGACGGTACCGTTGTAAACGTTGAGATAAGCACCTGCTAAAAATACGATAGTTAGGCTACTAATTGTTAAATAATATCGCCAGCCCCTCAAGCAAGTGAGCACTTGATTGAGATAGGTGCCGCCAATCAGGGTAAGTAGTGGCACCAGGATTAGGTAGAAACGAGCGCCCCACTGTTTGCCACCAGCCCCAGGCGGAATAATCAGAGGAACAACCAGAGTAAATAGTAGAAGAATTAACCATATTGTGATGATCTGATAACGAAAGTATCGAGGCTTGCTAAATCTGGTTAAAACGGCAATCGTCAGTACCCATAGGGTAAATGGGAAGTATTTGATTAACGCATTGAGCAACTGTTGATAATTAGCCATGGCTTGGGACAGTTGCTGACGAATGGAAGATTCTTCGACCACCTGAAGGGCATGAATACCTAGAAAATGGCCATAAATCGTTTGATTAAGCCCAAAAAAGACCAACATACTCAACAAAAGGCCACTTATAAACAAGCGGCCTTTACCCTGGAGTATTGGTAGCCAAGACAACATTTTTGGACTCACCCATTGCCAAAGTGTAAGTCCCACTACAATGGCGGCCAAACATATAAATTCAGAGCGAAACCAAATGGAAAGACCGATCAGGCTACCGGATAAAAATACCTGAATATTGGAGGTTGTAGCACCCTTTGGCCCTAGCAGTATGGTGATTCCCCAAAAGGCTAAACTTACGGCTAGGGTATGCTCCCAGTACATGGCTCCATACAAGGTTAAGGGAGAGGCAAAAATGAGGATACTGAGTGAGATCGCAACCACATCTGCTCTCCACTTTAGTTGTTGTCCAATCTGAAAGAACCTTAGCCAGATTAGCCATAGGGCTAGTAAAGGAACAACATACAGCCCCCAGTAGCCTAGAACACTGTAAAAAATAGATGTCAGTGCTGGAAAGGGAAAAGGAAAGGTAATGAAATAATTATCAAATCGTTCATAGACATAGGGAGGCGTGAAGGGATACAGCCCTTGTTTCCATAATTCAACAACCCAGCCTGGGGCCGATAAGCGTAAATCAAAATGCCAATTTCCTGCAGCCAGTTGTTGAGACAGCAAGGCTTTAAGGCCACCATCACCACTAAAAAATACACCCCCTTGGGTATATTTTTGCAGACTGAGGGTAAATAGAATGCCGACCAAGATAATAAGCCATGGGAACTTAACATCCAGGGATATCTTCGATCTAGAGGGATACATAACGGCAGTTCCTCGATGACTGTCGTGATTTAGGGTATTAATTCTTATTTACGAATATCTGGCCATGGGAAACCTGTTCAGGTTTGAGCTGAAATCTGAGACCGGTAACTATAGCTAACGCTGCAAAACCTTGATGCAACGGCCATGTAGTATACAAGGTAAAGCTACAAAAATGCTGCAATCAAAAAGTCCCAAAGACCGAGATATTCTAGTTGAAAGCCAATGATTTTTTAACATTACCACTGATTTCAAGATCTGGTGCGATCTCATCGATTAAAAATATGCCTGCTTTGTCAGTGCTTGTCGTTTTTCGAGACACTCATCCTGTTGCCACTTAAAACACGTAATTAAGTGTTTGAGATTCCACCATTTCTGACTGGGAAATTCATAGGTTAAGGTTTATTAACCTGTAGTCTGGCCATCTCTGAAGTGGCCAGACTACTGATAGTGTCATAGTTGAGGACGCGAACTCCACCAGAAGCAATTGTCCCCATGGCCAGTGCCTTATACAGAGACGCTATCAACTCTACAGAAAGACTTTGTAGATTGAAAAGTTCAACAGTCTTGTTGTTATGGTAGTGATGATCGGTATGACCCATGGACAGGAGTCTCTAGAAACCTTTCCATTCCCTGATGACAACTTGATAAAGCCCTGTGCTGTAGTTGGCTGTCAGTAGTAAAATGCTGGCTATGGCATATCTTCTCTCGGCAACCAAACTCAAGTCCTATGCCCAGTGTCCCAGGGCCTATTATTTTCGCTATGAGTACGGTTTGAAACAGCCGTCGATGTTTGGCGCGGCGGTTTTGGGTAAGGCCTTGCATGGTGCCCTGGCGCAGCTATACCAGGATTGGCATTATCAGGAGCCGTTACCGTCAGAGGGGTGGCTACGGTATTGCTGGGAGCATCAGATTAGTGCGTTGACGGCGGCCCAGGTGGAAGCGGGGTGGCAGATTCTGTGGCGGTATTTTGAGACTGAGATTGTGCCGTTGGGGGTGATGCAGCGTCCCTTGGCAACGGAGGGCAGAATTCAGGGGTTGACCCAAGTGAATGGTTTGGAGTTTAAGCTGACGGGGCGTTATGACCGATTGGATAGTTTAGACGATGGGTTGGAGCTGATTGATTATAAGTCGGCGAAGAACCCGAGGGTACCTGAGGCTGATACGGTGGATTTGCAGTTGGGTTTGTATAGTTTGGCGTTAGAGCAGCGTTATGGCAAGTTGTTGCGGCGGCTGAGTTTGTTGTTTTTGCGGACGGGGGAGCGAGTGACCTATGGGGTGACCGATGAGCATCGGCGTCAGGTGGAAGCGGTGATTGGTGATCTGGCGTTGCGGTTGTTGGATGAGGAAGATTGGCAGCCTAGATGTGGGGAGCAGTGTGGGCAGTGTGCCTATGCGAGGTATTGTTCGGCGGTGGAGGCTGAACCGGAACCGTTGCCGGAGGTGCGGCAGAAGATACGGCGGTTGCAGTTGTGTTTGGGTATTTGACTATTGTCTTGGTGGACTGTTTACGGGGGTAAGGATGTATTGCTGTGTTTCCTTTGCTAAAAAGATACCAATTTTCTCCCTTACCCCCTTTCTTCTTCCTCCCCTGCGTTAGTTTCCAAAATTACCTGCTCATACAGTAACTCAATTGGACACTCAAACCCAACACTCTCTAGGGTGATGATATCCTCAGCCTGGTATGTGGTATATAGCCATAGTCGCCCTTCTCCTCGCCGATAAATTTCCACCTCAATCTGGGTGGAGCTGATCAGGACATATTCTTCTAAACTGGGCAAACTGCGATATTCTCTGAACTTTTCGCTGCGATCTAAGGTTTCTGTGCCGGGCGACAGGACCTCGATAACAAGTTTTGGGTACCGCAGGGCATCCAATGCGGTTTTGTCGCGTTCGTCGCAGCTGATGGCTAAATCTGGATAGCGATAAATCTGTGGGGTGATGTTGACTTTTGCATCGGCCATGTTGATGCGGCAACCTTGTTCGCGAGTGTAGGGTCGTAGTTTGGTAAGCAGGTTGATGGCGATGTCGTTGTGGGGTAAGGAGCCCCCGGCCATTGCATAGACGCTGCCGTTGACAAATTCGTAGCGCAGTTCCTGCTGGGGTTCCCAGTCCAGGTAGGCGGCGGTGGTCATTTTTTGGGGCGGGGGTACGGCAATCATAATTTTTGGGGTGGCTGGCTGATTATATTATGGCGTAGTTAGGGAGTGCGATCGCGACGTCTAAAATTATTACATCGGCATCTGAACGTTGGACATTAGCATAGTCGATTACAAAATATCACTTGACGAAAACCACGATTTTTAACTAAGAAAAATTCGCGAGGTTCCTGTGGAGTATCAGGTAGGTAATTGCCAAGACGAGTTTGACTGACAATGCGTTCAGGTCACATACTTCTCACCAGATCCTGAAATTCCATATCTACTCATTCGAGGTGATTTAAGGATTTGATCAGTCAATAAAGCTCGTTCTTCCGGTGAAAAATCCTGCACAGATTGAAGCACTGTCAAAGGAAATTTCATAAAGCGTGAGTTCACGATGGCTAGTGATAAAACTGTTGGATATTAGACTCTCTCCAGATGGGGGTTAAACAATAAATGCGTCGTCGTCAATTTCTCGTTTTTCAATGTCGTCTCTGTTCCCAGAGTCATTACTCACCTCCCGAGACTGACATTGCGATAGCGAATGGATCGTTCGGATGGCTTTCCAAAAACAACAAGGGGTTGTTTTATCTAAGAGTATGCCTGCTCTACTGTTGTCTAAATTATGGGCTGATAAAATAGGGCAGGGAAAAACTCTAAAATACCTTCATTGGTAGCTTAAAAAAACGACAAAAATGCAACATTAACTTTGCGCTCAGTAGTTAAGTAAGGTAAGCTTAAGTAGAGCAGATTTAAACTGTTTAACCACGTTTTCTCTTACTTATCTAAGCTAAAAAACTTTTTCCACATAGCAATCAATCGTATTGGTATAGCGAAACTTGGATTAACTGTTCTGCCCTATCCTATTCAATCTCATGCACTCATCAATTTCATAGGAAAAGTCCTATTATGAGTCTAAATAAGAAACGTCCGCACGAGGTAATCCCTAGTTACTTAGATTCGGTTAGTAACCAGGTCGCGACCATCACCAATCCGTGCACGGATATGCCGCTAAAGATTCCCCATTTTTCTGTCATGAGGCAGGCAGCAGAGAATCTTGATAAGACAAGTTATCCGGCAGATATCGCATCCGTCATTACGTCCTTCCTTCAGCGAGGGTCATGTTTCGACATGCAAGCTATTCCATCTGGTTACCAGATGGAATTTCCGGCAGATCATCATATTCACCCAGACATTGGAGGCATGGAGTTTTATATTTTAGCGGCCAATCTGGATACGACAGATCCCGACGGTCGCCCTCAAAAGATCGGCATAGCGATGTGGATGCAAAAGAATCGCATGGTCGGTCTGAGCGCACAAAAGAGTGCGGGTTGGTCTGATGGGGATACGTTGGTGGGGTCGGTGATGGCCACTGCAGTGTTAGCTCCGCCGAAAAAGAAAAAGAAAATGCCGTTTTTGGCAAGTACCTATGCGAAAAGTTCAGTAAAGGGTGGCCCAGAACAGAGTTCTAGAGCTGGGGAAGACCTGGTCTTCGAATGTGAGAAGAGTCTGGAGGGAAAAAAAGTCCGTCGTAGTCGTCTTTTAGAATGGCCGATTGTCGGTGGAAAACTGGAGTACAGCAAGACAGGTGAGCCATTTATTTTTTCTGTTGGCCCTGATTCTTTTAGTGGCACTGAGAATGTTCTACCTTTGCAGGCCCAGGTCAACGATGGAGAGAATTTAACGTTTGACCTCATGGTAGATTGTCTTGAAGAACTTCAACCGGAGACCGCATTTTTCTTGCAGGGACCCGCTGGCCCGACGGGCTTCCAGGTCAACTGGCCGCAATTGAAGATTTCGGGTTCGTTAATGGTGGAAGGCAAGCGCTATCAGATTACTGCTGGAACCGGAACCATAGTGCATCAAGCCATGCCAACTAGCCTTGAAAATGCGGACGGTGCCGTTAATCCTATCCCTTACCTTGAAGATCCGAGACCCTTTGTTGGCTGGGCCTGGCAGTGGTTTAATTTTGACAACAAAGATGCCGCCATCTTTGCGGGTGTGAATATCAACAATTTTTCTATCAACCTTGTTCCACCGTTTGGTGTCTATGCAACAATCGATGATGGAAAATGGAAGGTGACATCGTTTCCCACAGCGAGTACACCCCAAGGGTCGTCCATCATGTTGGGGGATTTTCACGTCAATCCGACCGTGGCCAGTCAGCCTGGCCCGGATCGACCCAGTGCCATTATGCCCACAACTTGGAAGTACTTGATCCTGGGGGATAATTCGCAGCCGTTGCTGGATGGATTCGCGAGTGCCTGGGCGGGGGATGGTGCAATCAATATCAATGATTGGTCGATGTTTAGTGAGCTACCGGTCACGTATTATAGTTCTGATCCAAATTTGCCTGACGGTGTGGGCTATTGTGAATCTTTTGGCTTTGAAAGTACGATCCAATATACAGACCGTGGATTACAAATGCTTCGGACAGGACAGGTGCCAGAACCATCGTCGGATTCGAAGTCCTTTTTAGAAAGGCTTCTGAGTATTTTCAGGTTTTGACGTTTCAACTAAAATCAACACAAAAGTAGGCATTATCTCCCCCGGCTCTGTCGGGGGTGGTGCAATATTTTGTGGACTACCATCCTTCTTCAATCAGGAAAATTAGGGGCTGAGAGTTCTCCATCGGTGTGCCATCGTTCCACTGATGAACTCTTTCTAGGATCTCGTCTAAAAGCGGACCTTCACCTTCCTTTAAATCGTCGATTTTGTCCTTAGACCGTTGACCAAGCTCCATCATCAGGATGGGGGTTGTGTTTAATGACGCGAGGACTGTTTGGATGCGAACACCCGCCTCTGTGGGTCTGGACATAACAGTCACAGTTCGCTGGGAGATTGCATCCATGCGTTGGGCAAAATCTCCGATATCAAAATATTCGATATAACCGATTGAGTGCTGTATTAAGGCTTCAGTGAGAAAATTAATGGTATTAGTATGATTTTTATTGGTCTCCGATAGGTCTAGATCCTTCTTTAGTTCATTGACGACTTGGTCAATTTCGTCAGAGGTGGCTGGGTACTGACTTCTCATATTATTAATATCATAATCGTAACAGGTTGATTCAAACCCTTTTGTGTTGGGAGCGACGTTTAGATAGTTATTCTTCCTTGTGGATTGTTTAAGTAAGAAAACGAGTAGATCTACAAGCGGAGTAGATTGCAAATCGCACTGTTTGTATAGTTTGGGAATTTTGTCGAGCATTTCGCTGTTGAAAGCATGGGGAACCATATCCATCGAGTTCCATTGTCTATTGGTTGTAGCCAACAGCTTGCTGTCATAATATTTGGAGAAGTTAGTGTCACCTTGAGTTTGGCCGGCTGTCGGTAAACAGCTAATCGATGTAGAGCCGTCTGTGTCCCATTCGGAGCGAGTATCCTCTAAATAGAGGGAGTAGCAGGGTGACAAGGCACCCCCTAAACTATGTCCGGTGACCATGATATTTTTGAATGGCCTGCTAGCTAGATATTGCTGGGCCGTGGTCCCATGATCTTGAGGACTTTTAATGGAGACCAGATTTTTTAACCCCAGGGAGATTCCTTTAGAAATGCGTGGTTCCCTCTGGGGCCCACACCAATGAGGACCAAGGTAACATGCAATAGACGCCACATTGGATTTTTTGCCATAGGGCCATGGTACGGTTTCTCTGACGTTAAAGTCTTGGAGAACCCAGTTCATTAAGGATTTACCATTGGTTCCTGCGATCGCAATAACTGCCTGGCTGGGATCTGTTTGTGGCACAATAATGAACATCGTATTGACCGCTCTGCCTGGCCCAGCCCACGAACCGACAGACACACCCGGTCCCCAGACCAAATGCCAAACCCCGATTAACGTTTGGATCTCTTCGTCCTGTAATACCTTGGTCAACATGGCTTTTGTTTGTTTAGCTATCGCAGCTGCCTCTCCTGTATAGTTGAAGCTAAGGATAGTTGACCACGAGATACAAAATATCTGCTGTTCGAAACTATAGGTTCCGTTGTTGTACCCTGAAGTATCGGTAGTTGTCATTTGTTTTTTCCCATATAGGCGGATTTGTCGCTGACCTCAAGCGTTATTTGGCAAGAGTAATGACCATGATTCCTCAACAACAATTTGAATCAGCAATCGGCACCATTGAATATTGTGACATTGGCACCGGCCCCCCGATCCTTTACTTCCACGGTACCGGATGTGGCAACGGTGTTGTGGCTCTATTTGAACAATCATTGCTGGATGCTGGCTATCGTTTAATTACTCCAAATCGACCGGGCTACTATGGGACAACATTGGGGCGTCGCGGTTCAGCTACTTTTTGCGCTGACTTAGCGGCCCATCTGTTGGATCATCTCAACGTCGATCGCGTCGCGGTTATCGGCACATCTGGTGGTGGTATGCCTGCGGCACAGTTCGCCTGTCGTTATCCAGACTACACTGCTGCCCTGGTTCTACAATGTGCCCAATCCCATCGATGGGACAACGGCATGTGGTTACCCAACGGCCTTGGTCAGTTGCTATGCCTGTTTCGACACAGCATCTTCGAACCACTGTTGAGCTGGCATAACAGACAATATTGGCAACACGTACAATTAAACCCAATGTCATGCATCGAAAGTTTAAGTGGAACCCGATTTTACGACATTCAGCAAGATCCTGATGTCCTAACAATTATAACGGCAATGTCAGCCATGGGAGTCGATTGTGCTGCCAAGCCAGCTGGTTATCTGAATGACTTAGCCATGATGGTTGGCGATGAGAGTGTTGCACTAGATACCATTGCTTGTCCCACCTTAATTTTGCACGATCGAGCAGATCCCATAGTTCCATTCGCCCATGCAGAATGGGCATACAGATGCATCTCTGAAGCTTACCTTCCGAATATTCGTTTAGGTGGGCATTTGATCTGGCACGGAGCCCATGCTTGGATCATGCGGGAGAAAAGAAACTCATTTCTCAAACTATCACTAGCCGTATAAAGGCAGGTATGGAAGGCTAACGCTTGCAGGTATCACCTCAGTTGGGCCACCGATTAACGCCCTGAGCTACCACCAGACCAACAATGATCACTAGAGGGGGGCTTCGTCTGATCTTCAACCAAAAAGATTACGGGCTGAGCGCCCTGGTTGGGCTTGTCTTGATTTATCTGGTCCACTTTCGTCAGGATCGCATCCCAAAGTGGACCTTCTCCTGCTTGCAATTCGTCAAGTTTCTGCCTGGTGGGCTGAACGAGATCGAGAAGAATTGGTCTTTTCGTTAACAACTCAAGCAACTTCCTCAAACGGCCACTTCCATCTTCAGGTTTAGATACAAGCACTGAGGATTGCTTGGATGCTGGCGTCAGTCGTTTGGAGAAATCGTCAATATTAAAATGGGCGATGTACCCGATCGTATGTTGGATTAAGGCCTGAATGAGAAATTTAAGGGTACTACCAATATCTAAAGTAGGAACCCCGTCTTGTTCTAGTGTCTTCTCAGATGCATTCAACATTTGGATGAACTCCCAAATGTCTTCAGCGACTTTGGATTTAGTATGCTTTATCAAGACATCCGGCTGATAATACTGGGATGGAAAGTCCTCTGCATGGGGAGCGACATTGAGATAATTCAGGCTCTTGGTATCTCGTTGAATCTGGCGAACCAACAGCTTGATGTCCACACTGGCAGAGAGATCCGGTTCATACAGGTCGGGGACTTGGGCTAACAGCTCTGTATTGAAAGCATGGGGAACAATGTCCATCAGATTCCATTGCCGATTGGTCGTTTCCAGTAGTCTATTGTCGTAATATTTGGAGAAGTTACGATCACCAGGGGTGGGGCCAGCCGTGGGCAAACAGCTGATGATTGTAGATTCCGATAGATCCCATTGGGAACGGGTTTCATCTAAATAAAGAGAATAACAGGGTGACAAGGCTCCGCCAAGGCTATGTCCAGTCACCATAATATTTTTGAATGGTCTGGTAGATAAATATTGTTGGGCCGTGATTGAAGTGTTGCTTGTTGGGTCAACACTTTCAAGGTTAACTAGTTTGTCTAACCCAAAGTAGGTGCCTTTGGAAATTTGTGCCTCTGTTTGCGAAGGACCATAGGGCCATGGCACGGTTTCCTTGACGTTAAAGTCTTCAAAGATCCAGTCCATCAAGGAACTACCATTGGTGCCAGCGATCGCAACCACCGCCTGCTCAGGATCGCTTTCTGGAACAACAATAAACATAGAGTTGAGCGATTTGTCTGGCACAATAGCAGATAAAAGCGAACCAGCATACACCCCCGGTCCCCAGACCAAGTTCCAAATACCGATCAACTTTTGAATCTCTTTGTCCTCTAATACATTTACCAGCAACTCTTTTGTCTGGCTAGCAATTTCAGAGGCTTCACCTTTGAAGCCAAAGCTGAGAATAGTGGACCACGATAGAGAAAATATCTGTTGCTCGAAACTATAGGTTCCATTGTTGTAAGCTGACGCATCTGTGGTTGCCATTGAGTTCTCCTTGCTATTTTTGGATGAGCTGCTGGCTAAATATTGCTGGGCCGTGATCCCATTATCTTGAGGACTTTTCATAGAAATCAGTTGGACTACCCACCGATCAACGCCCTGAGCTACCACCAGACCAACAATGATCACTAGAGGGGGTACTCGTCTGATCTTCAACCAAAAAGATTACGGGCTGAGCGCCCTGGTTGGGCTTGTCTTGATTCATTTGGTCAACTTTCGCCAGGAGCGCATCCCAAAGTGGGCCTTCTCCTGCTTGCAATTCGTCAAGTTTGCGCCTGGTGGGCTGAACGAGATCGAGAAGAATTGGTTTTTTCGTTAATAACTCAAGCGACTTCCGCAAGCGGCCACTCCCATCTTCAGGTTTAGATACCAAAGCTGAGGACTGTTTAGATGCTGGAGTCAGGAGTTGGGAAAAGGCGCCAATGTCAAAATAGGCGATGTACCCGATCGTATGCTGGATTAAGGCCTGAATGAGAAACTCAAGGATACTACCGATACCAAAGCTAGGGGTCTCAAATGGTTTTAGTTCTTCCTCAAATGTTTGAATGGCCTCCTCAATGTCTTCCACGATGGCTTTATATTTATCATTACTTATAAAGTCAGACAAGCTGTAATACTGGGATGAAAAACCTGCTGCCTGAGGAGCGACATTGAGATAGTCCAGGCTCTTGGTATCTCGTTGAATCCAACGAACTAACAGCTTGATGCCCACACTGGCAGAGAGATCTGGTTCATACAGGTCGGGGACTTGGGCTAACAGCTCTGTATTGAAAGCATGGGGAACAATGTCCATCAGATTCCATTGCCGATTGGTCGTTTCCAGTAGTCTATTGTCGTAATATTTGGAGAAGTTACGATCACCAGGGGTGGGGCCAGCCGTGGGCAAACAGCTGATGATTGTAGATTCCGATAGATCCCATTGGGAACGGGTTTCATCTAAATAAAGAGAATAACAGGGTGACAAGGCTCCGCCAAGGCTATGTCCAGTCACCATAATATTTTTGAATGGTCTGGTAGATAAATATTGTTGGGCCGTGATTGAAGTGTTGCTTGTTGGGTCAACACTTTCAAGGTTAACTAGTTTGTCTAACCCAAAGTAGGTGCCTTTGGAAATTTGTGCCTCTGTTTGCGAAGGACCATAGGGCCATGGCACGGTTTCCTTGACGTTGAAGTCTTCAATGATCCAGTCCATCAAGGAACTACCATTGGTGCCAGCGATCGCAACCACCGCCTGCTCAGGATCACCTTCTGGAATGGCAATAAACATCATGTTGAGTGATTTTTCTTCCCCCACAAACGAATCGGCATAAATTCCTGGTCCCCAGACCAGGTTCCAAACACCGATCAACTTTTGGATCTCTTTGTCCTCTAATACATTTACCAGCGACTCTTTTGTCTGGCTGGCAATTTCAGAGGCTTCACCTTTGAAGTTAAAGCTGAGAATAGTGGACCACGATAGGGAAAATATCTGTTGCTCAAAACTATAGGTTCCGTTGTTGTAAGCCGACGCATCTGTGGTTGCCATTGGGTTCTCCTTCAACTGGTTAATTTTGGGCTGAGGCCGTTGACCAAGATCTAAAAGAATCGGCTTGTGGATTAACCACTAAATTTTCCACGTTAAGTTGATAGCTGACTAAAAATCTTGCTTAAACGGGTGTCACCCTCTACAGGTTTGGATAAAAGAGTCAAACGTTGAGGGGATATTTTTTTCTTTTGATATTGAAGCATGATGTCGAGGAAATCTCCAACATCAAATTTATTAGTGTAGACGGCTGTATGCTGGATTAGGGCCTGAATAATAAACTGGATAAACCCCTCAACGTTGCCATTGGCTTCATTATCCCCGAAAGCAGTCCCTGCCTGCTTAAGTGTTTCGATGGTTTCCTCAATGGCTTCAACAATGGGTTTGTATTTATCTGTAAAGTCAGCAAGGTCAACGACCTGTGATGGAAATCCTTCCGCATCAGGAGCGACATTTAGATAGTTTAGGCTCTCTGTAACTTGTTGAAGCTGGCAAACTAGCGATTTTATGCCATCAGTAGAAGAAAGATCCGGTTCGTACAGGTCAGGAATTTCGCCTAACCTCTCCGTATTGAAGGCATGGGGCACGATGTCTAACAAGTTCCATATTTTAGTGGTCGTCGCTAGCAGCTTACTGTCGTAGTATTGGGAAAAGTTAATATCCCCTGGGGTTTGGCCAGCCGTGGGCAAACAGCTGATGATTGCAGAGCCGATGCTGTCCCATTGGGAACGGGTTTCATCCAAATAGAGGGCATAGCAGGGGGACAAAGCTCCGCCAAGGCTGTGTCCGGTCACCATGACCTTTGTAAATGATTGACTAGCCAAATACTGCTGGGCCGTGATAGAAGAGCTGGTTGTTGAGTCAACACTTTCCATGTCGGTCAGCTTGTCCAACCCAAAGTTGATGCCCTTGGAAATTTGTGGATTCGTCGATGAATGGCCATAGGGCCATGGCACAGTTTCTTTAACGTTAAAGTTTTCAAACACCCAGTCTACTAAGCCACTCGTGCCAGCGATCGCAACAACTGCTTGAGTAGGATCTGTTTCTGGAGCAACAATAAACATAGTGTTGTCCGCTTTGTCTGACACAATCGGAGCGCTGAAAATTCCTGGCCCCCAGACCAGGTTCCAAACCCCGATCAATTTTTGGATCTCTTCGTCTTGTAATACGTTGATCAGCAATGCTTTTGTCTGACTCGCAATCTCAGAGGCACCACCTCTGAAGCCAAAGCTGAGAACAGTGGCCCATGATAGACAAAATATCTGCTGTTCAAAGCTATAGGTCCCGTTGTTATAACCTGACGCATTTATGGTTGCCATTGGATTCTCCTTGGGAAAAAAGACAAAGACAATGAAGGCCCATTTGCGTGAGTTGAATGTTACCACAGACTCTTGCAAGTTGCTGTTCAACTCATGCCTGCCCACGGATCAATGGGCAGGGTCGTTAGCGGCTACGTCGAATCACAAGCGATGTGTTGATTCCCCCAAATCCAAAGGAGTTGCTTATGCCCACTTCGATATCGGCTGCCTGGGTTGTTGTTCCTACAAACCCGTAAGCAGAAGCAATGGGATGCCTCAGGTTTAAGTTTGGGTGCAGAAACTGTTGATTCATTTGCACCAGTGTCGCCGCCGCTTCTACAACTCCCGCTGCATGAAGGCAATGGCCGATCAATCCCTTTGTAGCATTAATTCCGACACTGTTTATATGCTTTCCGAACACATCTTTCAGAGCTTTTGCCTCGGTCTCATCCCCAATCAGAGAACTTGTCCCATGGGTATTAACGTAGTCCACTGCTTCAGGTGATGTGTTAGCTTGCTCAAGGGCCAATCCCATGGCTCGAGCTTCTCCTTCAACGCTGGGATGACTGAGGCGATGGGCATCTAGACAGGTCGCTGCACCGGCTATGTGGCCTAGGATCTCTGCCCCACGGGTTTTGGCGCAATCAGCGGATTCAAGTATTAAACAAGCACTACCCTGACCGTAGATAAACCCCTCGCGATCTCGATCAAATGGGCGACATGCTTGCTCGGGGTTAGTTTTAAATCGATTGCCTCCCAAGGCTCCTGCATTACGGAAGGCTTGCAGTTCCATGGGAGAAAGGTCCGTCATGGCCCCGACGACCAAACAGATATTGGCAATACCGTATCTGATCTGCCGCCAGGCCTGTAGAACTCCCATGTTGCCACTGGCTGAGGCCCCTCCCACAGTGCAGCCCTCCCCCTTAATTCCCAAGACCTCGCTCAAAATGCCCACATGATCTGTATCCAGGAAGTGCAGGGCGTAACTCGCAGGCATAAAGTCCAACGTTTGCGAGAATTTCTCACATATCTGGTATTGGTATCCTGGCGAAATATTGTTTCCCGCAACGATGAGATTGGCTGACTCCAGGGGCATATCTTCAGCTGGACCAAAGGCATGAATGCTCGCTTCAAGGGCGGTTAGGAGTGACAGTTGGGCAGCAAGCGGAACTCGATGCCCGGCTCTTCGGGCACGGGAGTAAAGTGATGGTGGCAACTTGAGAGCCGCGAGTCTCTCTTTAAAATCCCATGGAGATATCCGCCCGGCGACGCCCAATCCGTCGCCGACATCTGCGGTGATTCCGCAGACACCTGCTTGCAAGGCCCGAGTAAAGGCATCCCTGTCACCACCGATGGATGTAATGATGCCGATACCTGTGACGACAACGTCTCTTAACACCTGAATCTACTCTGTATGCATCCTGCTGTGCAGAAAATCCACTAATCCTTGGATACTCTTTACCCCTGCGAGTTCGTTCAAAGGAAATTTGACTTCCAACGTCTCCATCGATTGGACGACGACATCAGCCCGGTCAATGGAATTTGCCCCCAGGTCTTTCATACTTTGTTGTGGATCAATTTCCACAGAGTCTAACTCTGGAAGAATTTCCCGCAAGTTACCTGTAACTACATCGAATATTTCTGACTTTGTTCTGAGCGCCATAGGTAGAAGTGTGTGAAAACGCTAAATAAACCTTGCCCACGCCCAGAACGGTTGTTTTAACCGAGAAGAACCTATGGGGTTCAACTTGGACGTAGTTCACCTTAATTTACAATCAATGTTAGTCGATAAACTTCGAGAAAGGTGTAAGAGTTGTGAACAAGGTCTAAGAACAAGGTCTAACCGAAAGGGGCTCAAAAGGTCTCGGATTTGAGGTTAGGACTGATCAAATTTTTCAATAAACCTTGATAACTAAAGTTATGAGAGTATTAATGTACCATGAGTAAGGTTATTTGGATGTTTTCAGGGCAAGGCTCCCAATATTTCGACATGGGGCGTGATCTCTACAAAGCAAATCCTGTATTCCGAGACAGGATGCAGGCTTGTGATGCTCACTGTGAACGTCTCCTGGGGTTTTCGATTTTGGAGATCATCTACCCCAGGGCTAATGTATCTAAATCTGCACCGTTCGATAATCTCCACCACACGCATCCAGCGCTCCTATGTATCCAATATAGTTTGGCCCAAACCCTCTTAAGTCAAGGAATGAAACCGGATCTGATGCTGGGTTATAGCCTGGGTGAATGGGTGGCACTCTCTGTATTTGGTGTCTTGCCATTTGCGGCTGCCTTGGAATCAGTTGTCGAGCAGGCGGACCTGTTGAAACGATGTACACCACCGGGTGGCATGCTCGCCGTTATGGCATCGCCAGATATCGTAGATTCTTCCCCTGTTTATCAGGACATGGCGATCTCAGCTCATAATTTTCGCAACCATTTTGTCCTGTCTGGACTCAAGCAATCCATAGATCGTGTTCAGGCCCACCTCCGGGCAAGTGAAATCACACACCAGCGCCTACCGGTTACCGTCGCGTTTCACTCGCCTGCCATGGATGCAATTGAAATGTACTACAAGGCTCAAGGTCATCGAAAATATCCTCAATCCCTGACAATTCCACTGGTATCTCTTGCTTATACAGAAATCCTGGATATCTTACCTGAGGATTTCTTGTGGAATATACTGAGACGCCCGGTATTTTTTGAAAAGACTATCCGGCGACTTGAAGCCGATGGCGATTATCATTTTGTGGATCTGGGGCCATCGGGCACTTTGGCAACGTTTTTGAAGTACCTTCTGACGCCCGACTCCCACTCTAAAATCTCCCCGATCCTGACACCCTTTCAACAGGCCCAGGTAAATCTGGAGCGATTGGAGTCTGCCCTATAAGGGAAACTACTGACATTGTTGATTGCTGATAACTCGTAAATATACGGATTTCTTCGGATCATTCAAAGACTAAAAAGAAATACATTCGTAAATATACTGATTTCAAGATATTCGTGAATACACTGGTTTCTCCGGAGTGTTCAAAGCAAAAAAAGAACATCTATAATTATTGCGAGCTCGGATAATCACGCTATAATCCAGCTTGTTCCTGTAATTATTTGTGGTTCGTTACATATTTGTGGTCCATGTCGATAAGTGTTATCGGCATCATCAGGGAGTTTGACGACGAACATGAACGCTAATAGTTTGATTTATGTTTTTCCTGGCCAGGGAACTCAAGTGCCAGGAATGGGTGACGGGCTGTTTGAGAAATTTCCAGATATTACAAGAGCTGCGGATGAAACGCTCGGTTATTCCATCAAAACCCTGTGTCTTGATAATCCTGACAACAAGCTCAACCAAACTGAATATACCCAGCCTGCACTTTACACGGTCAATGCGATGACCTACCTGAGCATTAAACAAGAGACTGGGCGAGTTCCTGATTTTGTGGCTGGCCACAGTCTTGGAGAGTACAATGCGCTCTTTGCTTCCGGGGCTTTTGACTTTGTTTCAGGCCTCAGGCTGGTCCAAAAACGAGGCGAACTGATGGCCCAGGCCACGGGAGGTGGAATGGCCGCAATTATTGGCTTAACCAGAGACCAGATACGCGATGTGATGCTGCTCTATGGCAGCCCTGACGTGAGCATCGCTAATCTGAATTCACCAAAACAAACCGTCATTTCAGGGTCTATGTCGGTTATTAATGATATCCAATCTTCATTTGAGGAGGCAGGGGCCAAGTTGTTCTTGCCCCTGCCAGTTAGCGGTGCCTTCCATTCACGCTTTATGGAATCAGCCCGCAGGCAGTTTGAAGCATTCCTGAAAAGCTTTCAATTCAACCGACCTAACATACCGGTGATCTCCAATGTGGAAGCATCACCCTACCCGAACGGAGGAATTGCTGAACTCCTGGCCAAACAAGTCACTTCGCCTGTTCGTTGGGTTGAATCAATGCAATATTTACTCAGGCAACCCAACCCAACGTTTAAAGAAATTGGACCGGGAGATACCTTGCAAACTCTCCTTCATTACATCATGAATTAATATGTTCCAACTTGTGTTTAATGTAACGGTTTTCCTGAAGAGTTGCTGTCTGTTAATTCATTTTATTTCTATATAAAATCTGTTTCATGGACTGTAGCTTGCTACACTGAATTTAGTCTGTTGAAAATATTAGACAAGAGATTGCTGGTTCCAGGAGATTGTCGAGTCGCTATTGCCTATATAGGTGTTATTTGCTGGTGAGAACCTAGGAAAATCCCCGGAGTATTTATGCGGGATAAAAAAATAGCTGTTCTAAAATCCGACCATCCTTTGCTGATGAATCATGTCGTGTTAACCCGTCCAATTTTACCGGCGGTGGGTTATTTCGATATGATCTTTGAGTCGATGTCCCATGTTTTAGATCCCGGTCAATTAGGGATGTTTCCATGGAAGGTTAGTAATGCGTTTTGGCTTGCTCCTTTGAGTGTCTATCAACGTGAGCTTGCCGTTGAACTTGAGCTTGATAGGACTCCGCAGGGGTTTGACTATCGCATCTTGTCTGGTGGAGAGCAACAATTAATCACCCATGCCTCAGGTTCTCTAGGTGTTAGGGAGTCGATTGAAATCCAGACGTCTGAGACGATTGACGTGGAGGCTTTAGTGGGTGAACTCCCCAACCAGTTGGACGCAAGCGCCGTTTACCAAACATTTGAAGACAATGGCATTGCCTATGGAGAACCGTTTCGCTGCATTGAATCCTTTTATTTTAGTGAATGTGCTGCTGTGGGTCATCTGGTGCGTCCCACAGCTGTAGTGGGTCACCCTGATTGTTTTCCCGGTCTTCTGGATGCGGCGATTCAGTGCGTCCTGCTTTTGGTGCGTCAGATACATCCCACTGTAGCGGTGTGTGTCCCATTTTCCCTCGGAGAAATATTGGTTCACGAGGCTCCTGGCAACCAGTGTTTTTGTCTGGCAACGCTTAAAACAGAAGGCCATAACGACAGTCATTTTTCCTTTGACGTCCAGTTAGTGAGTGAGGGTGGCAAACTTTTAGGTGAAATGCAAGATCTTTGTATCCGGGCATTTTCCCCTCAGAAAACTGGTAAGGCAGGGGGCAGCCACCATCAAAGTGATAATGAGCAAAATGGTGAGATGGCGATCGCATCTCGCCTTTGGGCTGTAGCATCCACCTTCACGGCAGAACCGCTCGAAGCGCCGCTGATGGATCTGAGTCGACAATTAGACTGGGATACACGGGTGGAGTTCGCTCCGTACAACCAGATTTATCAAGAGTTTCTGAATCCCCGCAGTTTGCTCTCCCAAAATCGTTCCGGTGCCAATTTTCTAGTAATTCGACTTGAAGACTTTCAAGCCAGTGTTTCAGAGGCTGGTGTCTCTCCCGATGCTGGAGATAACAATTCATTGCCAACTGGTGATGAATGCTATCAACTCCCCAATGGGATGACGATTGCCAATCTGAATCCATACGAAACTCGGTATCTATACCACGAGATCTTTGTTGAACAAACCTATCTGAAGAACGGGATTGTTCTGGAGGAAGGTGATGTGGTTTTCGATATTGGTGCCAACATCGGTATGTTTTCGATGTTTGTTGCCCAACATTGTAAGGGTGCTCGTATTTTTGCCTGTGAACCTTCGCCTATCTGTTTCCAAATTCTCGAACAAAATTTATTCCTGCATGCACCTGGGGCCACAGCTCTGCCTGTTGGCGTTGCGGATGACGATCGAGAAGCGCCGTTTGTGTTTTATCCAAAATCATCGGTGTTTTCAGGATTTCACGCCGACGATCAAGAAGATGGCCATGCTCTGCGTCAGGCAATTATCAATGAGTATTCCCAACGGTTCGAGGCGACGGACATGGAGACCCTGGGAGAGCACCTCGACGGTATGGTCGATGCCAGGCTTCAGAAAGAGACGTATCAATGTCAGTTGAGATCGCTGTCGAGTCTGATCACAGAATATCAGATCGAGGAAATTGGCCTGCTGAAGATCGATGCTGAAAAATGTGAATGGGATATTCTCAGCAGCATTGCACCTGATGATTGGCCAAAGATCCGGCAGATTGTAGTTGAGGTTCACGACCAAGAGAACTGGAAATTGTCACAGCGGGTTACGGCTCTCTTGCGTGAAAAAGGTTTCGAGATTTCAACTGTCGAAGAAGATCTGTTGAAAGGGTCCCTGCTCTGTAATATCTATGGAAAACGTACCCGGTCAGCTATGTTCGCCAGACGATCGGCGCTAGAAATAGGCATCCAGAGAAATCTCGAAGATTGGGTGTCTCTGCTCAAGCGAGCTGCTGCCAGCCGGTCGTTGCCCCATCTGGTGGTGGTATGTCCGCCGTCAGTCAAGGCCTTAGCAACGCTATCCAACGAGTTTCTGCAAACAACGGAGGCCTGGCTACGGGAGACATTGTCCCACGAGGATGGGATTGATGTGATATCGATGACTGACCAGGCGTCGGTTTATGACTGGGGAGATTACCACGATCCTGTGCGCGATGCTATGGGGCACATTCCCTACACCCCTCGGTTCTTCACTGGACTGGCCTCGAACATAGTCCGTCGTCTTCATTGTAGACAGCGCGAACCGTACAAGGTAATTGCCCTCGATTGTGACAACACTCTCTGGTCGGGAATCGTCGGTGAAACGGGTGCCTCAGATATTGTTGTTAACAACGATTTTCAAATATTACAAACGTTTATGTTGGCCCAAAAGCAGCAGGGTATGCTGCTGTGCCTGGTCAGTAAGAATGATTTGGCGGATGTCCGCCGTGTTTTTGAAACACGGGACGATATGCGCCTGAAATGGGATGATTTTGTTGCCTGTCGCATCAACTGGCAACCCAAATCCGACAACCTGAAGAGTCTGTCCGAGTCCCTGGGTCTGGGGCTGGAGAGCTTTGTTTTTCTCGATGACAGTCCGATCGAATGTGCTGAGGTGCGAGCCCATTGTCCCCAGGTGTTGACGCTGCAATGCCCCGCTGCTGAAAAGGACATTCCTTCATTTCTTAATCACGTCTGGGCCTTTGATCATGCCCGCAAAACCATAGAAGACGGCCATAGGACAGAACTTTACAAACAACAGGCAAGGCGCGAAGACTTTCGTCGGCAGGTGTCCAGTTTCGCGGAATTCATTGAGAGTCTTGAACTGGACATTCGCATAACGGAGCCGTGCCCTGACGACTTGGCCCGCATGGCACAGTTGACCCAGAGAACCAATCAGTTCAATTTTGCCAAGCGTCACTACTCCGCCACAGAACTCCGCCAGCTGAGTGAAGAAAGCACGGTGGGGAGTTTGGCCGTTAAGGTTGCGGATCGGTTTGGTGACTATGGCCTGTGTGGCCTGATGGTTTTTCGTGCGATCGCAGATTGTCTTAAAATCGATGCCTTTCTATTGAGCTGTCGTGTGCTAGGCAGGGGCGTGGAATATGCCATGATGGCAGCCCTGGGTAGGGAGGCAGAAAAACGGGACCTTGGGACTGTGGAAGTGGCCTTTATCCGAACGCCCAAGAATCACCCTGCTGAACAGTTTTTGCAAGAACTGGGCAATCCCCTGCGGCGCTCAGAGAACAATGTTGAAGTCTTCTCGTTTTCTGCCTCCGAATTGTCTCGTTTGCAGTTTGTCCCGCCCGAGCAGGTCCCGGACGATATGGAGGCATCCGTCACGGCGGTGATGCCTGCCACGGGGGCATCACCTGCGGCCTTTATGCAGCGTCTGGCGGAGCATGGCGGCTTCCTTGAACCTGATGAGAGTTTGCCCGTTACTCCCAACCCCATTATCCCCAACATTAAACCCGGCGGCGGCGATACCGATGCAGCTTTGCAGCGCATTGAGGACATGGTGACAGCGAGCGTGAGGAGTTGTTTAGACTCACCAGCCGTCGCCATTGACCGCGTCAAGCCATTTTCCGAATACGGTGTTGACTCCATGGCCAACATCAAGTTGGTGGTGACGCTCAATCAAACCTTTGAGATTGTGCTGCCTCCTACGACGCTGTTCGACTATGTCTGTGTCAGGGATTTGAGCGCCTACATTTATCACGATTACCCCGAGGTGGTTGAACGTTTGCGAGCGGCTGAGTCAGCCAAGGCTGAGCCCACTAAGCCCCTAACTGTTTCCCCATCGGGGGCATCGATGGATTCTGGAGGTCACCAAAGAGAGAGTTCAGCGGACAAACAGGACACCCAGTCAATTGCCGTCATTGGCATGGCCGGACGCTTCCCGGGGGGGCGAGACGTTCGTGCTTTCTGGCAGATGCTGCGTAACGGTGAAACTTGTATCACCGAGGTTCCCACCACTCGCTGGGATATTAATGACTACTACGATCCAGATCCGACCAAGTCTGATAAGACCTACGGCAGGTACGGCGGTTTTCTAGAAGAGATTGACTGCTTCGATGCCACATTTTTTGGCATTTCGGGCCGCGAAGCGCGGCAAATGGACCCCCAGCAGCGGGTGTTTCTAGAGGAAAGCTGGCATGCTCTAGAGGATGCCGGATATGCGGTTCGGAGTCTTGAGGGCAGCAGCAATTGGGGCGTCTTTGTCGGTGCCGATGCGGGTGATTATCAGGCCTACCTGAGAAAGGCAGGATTACCTCTGGATGCGTCTGCTTTTATGGGCAATGACGCCTCTATTCTGGCGGCGCGAATCGCCTATTTTATGAATCTCAAGGGGCCGGCTTTGACCGTGGACACGGCGTCATCCTCATCGCTCACCGCTGTTCACTTAGCCTGTGACAGTTTGCGTAAAGGCGACGTGTCGCTAGCGTTGGCAGGCGGTGTTTCTATCCATGTGATGCCTGACTTTCACATTCTGTGCAGCAAGGCCGGGATGCTTTCCGTGGATGGGAAATGTAAGGTTTTTGATGATGGGGCCGATGGTTTTGTCCCTGGCGAGTCGGCTGGGGTGGTGGTGTTGAAACGGCTGGCGGATGCCATTCGGGATGGCGACCATGTCTATGGTGTGGTTAAGGGTTCGGGCATGAACCAGGACGGTCGCACCAACGGCATTACAGCCCCCAGCAGTTTGTCTCAGACCCAATTGATCCAAACGGTGTATCGGAAGCTAGGGATTGACCCTGCGGACATTGGCTATGTGGAAGCCCACGGCACTGGTACCAAACTGGGGGATCCGGTGGAGATCAAAGCATTAACCGATGCCTTTCGGCAGTTCACCGATCAACAACAGTGCTGTGCCATTGGTTCAGTGAAAAGCAACATCGGTCACTGTGTCCATGCCTCTGGTGTCTGCGGGTTAATTAAGCTGCTGCTGTCCATTCACCATGGTCAGATTCCACCCAGTATCAACTTTTCGAAGCCGAACCAGCACATTGCTTTCGACCAAAGCCCCTTCTTTGTAAATACCCAATTACGGGACTGGGAACCCAATGCC
Organism: Leptothoe sp. ISB3NOV94-8A; assembly: GCF_043421595.1. Lineage (NCBI taxonomy): Bacteria > Bacillati > Cyanobacteriota > Cyanophyceae > Nodosilineales > Cymatolegaceae > Leptothoe > Leptothoe sp. ISB3NOV94-8A. The sequence goes on from NZ_JAXSQW010000003.1 coordinate 112,310, forward strand.
CAAGGTCGTCGTATCGGTGTGCTGAGTTCGTTTGGGTTCAGCGGGACCAATGTGCATATGGTTGTGGAGGGTCCGGTGGCAGAACTGTCAGTGCCGCCTCAACCGACGACGGTTGAGGCGGCGGCGCTCTTTGTGTTCTCGGCAAAAAGTGCTGAACGGTTGCAAACTTTGATGGAGTCCTGGCGAGATTATTTATCTGATGGCCAGACTCTCAACCCCGATCAGTTTCAAGATTTGGCCTTTACCCTACAAACTGGCCGGGAATCGATGGCCCATCGACTGGCCATTGTGGCTGACGATCATGGGGAATTACGGCAGCGCATAGCAGACTTTTTGCGCAATCCGGCGACTCCGGGCTGTTTTGTTGGGGTGATGCAAGGGGGACAACATTCAGACCAAACACCAGGTGAGACAACGATTCGGGAATGGTTTGGCAGACAACAATTTGATGAAATTGCTGCAGCCTGGGTGGGTGGGTCCGTTATAGACTGGAGTGCTTTACATGTAGCAGGGCGGCGGCGGCGGCTCCATGGGCTGCCGGGGTATCCGTTTGAAAAGGATCGTTACTGGTTACCTGAAACGTCTCACCAGGGGCAAGAACAGACCTCTGAAAAGTCTTCTTTAAACCATGGCCAGGTGCCATCCCATGGGATTTCGCTGGAGCTACCGACCGCATCTCGTTTTCAACCCGCTGCGACCACCATGGGTCAGCATCGACTGACGCCGTTGGAGAGCTTTGCACAACCGCGAGAGGCGCAGCTCTCCTCATCTGCTGAGGTCCATTCCCGTGGGTTCTTCCCATGGCACCAGGACGGCGATGGCGTCTATCGCATCGTGGTGGGTGATGCGACGCCATCGTGGGCCAGTTTGGCCCAAAGTCTCGAAATGGTTGCTTCCCAGACCGATGCCAGGGTCGTAATTCTGTCGGCAGACTCGGGGTTCGCTGGGCCGAAGGACCGGAGGGGACCAGATTTATTCCAGCTGCTTACGGAGTTCGAGCTGCCAATCATTGCCGCTGTTAAAGGTCGTTGTCGCGGAGCCGGTTGTCTATTGGTGAGCCTGTGCGATTTTATGGTGTGCGCAGAGGGGGCTGAATTTCAGTTTCAACCCCCTGGGGAGTGGCGACTGTCTCAGCGAGAGCAGGCTTTCTTGCAGGAGCGATTTGGCCCCAAAGGGGATGGGCTCTGGAGCGACCAGCGCTCGTTCACGGGCATCCAATTGAAAGCGATGGGCCTGCTGTTGCCAGTGGTTTCGGCAGATCGCGTCAACGCCCATGCCGCCAGCCTGGCATCGGAACTGGCCCAGGCACCTAAGGAATCTTTGGTGCAATTGAGACGGCATCTGGCTCAAATGTTAATCTCTCGGGCGGCGGTGCCCCAGGCAGCCGTTGGCGGAATTGCTGGGGCAAATTCAATTCTGCTGGAGGATCTGGGCAGATCGGCACCATTGTTGTTGCAATCTGACGTTGTCCGTGCCGAGGCCTATGGAGGGGGCGTCCTGTTGGTGACTTTGTGCGATCGCAACAGCCGCAATACGTTTTCCAAAGCCTTTATCGCCGGTATCAATGAAGTCTTTGCCCTGGTACGCGACAATCCGCGTTACAAGGTGCTGGTGTTAACCGGATACGACAGCTACTTTGCCTGCGGTGGCACCCAAGAAACCCTGTTATCGATCCAGGGGGGGACCGCCCGGTTCACCGACGACAAAATTTTTAGTCTTCCCCTGGAGTGCGAGATTCCGGTAATCGCGGCCATGCAGGGCCATGGCATCGGTCCTGGGTGGGCGCTGGGCATGTTTTGCGATCAGGCCATCTTCAGTGAAGAGAGCCTTTATTTCAGCCCCTACATGCAGTACGGATTCACGCCAGGAGCGGGGGCCACGTTGATTTTTCCGGACCGGTTTGGCTGGGATTTAGGTCGGGAGATTCTGTTCACAGCTAGGGAATATAAGGGCCACGAGCTGCGGTCTCGGGGAATTAACATGGATGTCGTCCTGCCACGGGCTCAGGTGCTTGGGCAGGCCCTACAACGGGCCGGTGAACTGGCGCGACAATCCCGACATGAGCTAGTCAGGCGTAAGGCCGAACGGTCCCGTCTGCTGCGCACCCTGCTGGAGCCGAACTATGCCCAGGAATTGGCCATGCACGACAAAACCTTTGTCGGCAATCAAGAAGTGCAGGAGCGGATTCGCAAATACTACAACTCGGGCATGGCGGTGGCACCCAGCGCAGAGAAAACAGCGGTGTCATCAGCGGCATCTACCCACCATCGCCGTGACCAGGTCCTCGAGTTTCTGCGCCGTACCCTCGCCGATGAATTGCAACTCAAGTTGGAACGGGTGGATAGCCATGGGGCATTTGTCGATCTGGGTCTGGATTCCATCACCGGGGTGACCTGGGTCCGCCGGGTCAATCAACATTACGGTCTTAGCCTGCTGGCAGCCGAGGTGTATAACCACTTTACGCTGAACAAATTTGCCGATCTGGTCCTGGCCAGGACCGTTGACCAGGACGGTGGAGAACCAGCGCCGCCAGCCGAAGCACCGCTGCCGGTAATAATTACGCCGGTGGCTACGGCAGCAGATTCAGACGTCGTGAATGCCATTCTCAAAACTTTGCAGATCACCCTGGCTGAGGAACTGTTGATCAAGCCCGAGCGAGTGAACCCTGAAACACCATTTGTGGATATGGGGCTGGATTCCATTAGCGGTGTTACCTGGGTGCGCAAGATCAACCAGCGCTATGGGGTCAAAATAACGGCGGTCGAGATCTATAGTCACCCCACCCTGCGCCAGTTTGCGGAATTTATGGCCCGGATCACCCAGGCCCCGTCGCCTGAGACGCCGCAGGCTCCATTGCTGCCGCAGGCCGAAACACCAGTCACGACTCAGGCCCCTGACCCCCTGCCCAAACCACCGCCCAAACCCCCTGTAGTCACCCCTCAGCCAAGGGCAGGCATCGCCATCATCGGCATGGCCGGGCAATTTCCCAAGGCCCCTGACCTCAATGCCTTTTGGCAGAACATCGCCCAGGGCCTAGACTGCGTTACCGAGATTCCTCAGGAGCGATGGTCCCCAGCAGACTTTTATAACAGTCGCGACCATGCTCCGAACCACCCCCCCCATAAGTGGATGGGGGTATTGGAGGATGTTGATAAGTTCGATCCGTTGTTTTTCAACATTTCTCCCCGTGAAGCGGAACTCATGGACCCGCAACAACGGCTATTTCTAGAAGCCAGTTGGGCCTGTATTGAGGATGCAGGGTACGACCCATCCTCCTTGTCCGGCAAAAAGTGTGGCGTGTTTGCGGGGTGTGGTGCCGGGGATTACGGCCTGTCCCTGGAGGCAGACGGGTTAAATGCCCAGGCCTTAATGGGGGGAGCCGCATCTATTTTGCCCGCCCGCATTGCCTACACGTTGAATCTGCATGGACCCTGCCTGGCTTTAGATACGGCTTGCTCCTCCTCCCTGGTGGCCATGGCCATGGCCTGCGATAGTTTGGTGGCTGGTAACAGTGACATGACCCTGGCGGGCGGGGTGACCGTGCTGGCGGGACCGGCCATGCATCTGATGACGGGCAATGCTGGCATGCTGTCCGCCAACGGGCGCTGCCACACCTTTGACCAGCGCGCCAATGGTTTTGTGCCTGGGGAAGGCGTAGGCGTTTTGTTAATGAAGCGGCTGGAGGACGCAGAACGGGACGGTGACCGGATCCTGGGGGTGATTCGCGGCTGGGGCGTGAATCAGGATGGTCGTACTAACGGCATTACTGCCCCCAATGGAGATTCCCAAACCCGGCTACAGCGACAGGTTTACGATCGGTTCAACATTGATCCGGCCACCATTCAATATGTGGAGGCCCACGGTACTGGCACCAAACTGGGTGATCCCATTGAGGTAGAGGGGTTAAAGCAGTCGTTTCGGCAGTACACAGACAGGCGTGGGTATTGTGCCCTGGGGGCGGTTAAGAGCAATATCGGCCATTCCCTGATGGCGGCGGGAGTGGCGGGAGTGATTAAAATTCTGCAGGCGATCCGGCATCGACATATTCCGCCCACCCTTCATTTTGAAACCCTCAATGACCAAATTGATCTGGAGGGTTCACCGTTTTATGTGAACAGTGCTGGGCAAGCATGGGTTGCGCCCCCAGGGCAAACGCGCTGTGCGGCGATCAATTCCTTTGGGTTTAGTGGCACCAATGCCCATCTGGTGATTGAGGAATATGGAGCCCTGACCGGAGACCTTGGTGTCAGTCAAGAGCGGCTGGAGTCGCCTGCCATGGTCGTTCTTTCCGCCCGCACTGAGGAACAGTTGCAGGTGTCTGGCCAAAATCTACTGACCTATTTGGAACAGCAACTGGACTGCCCGGACACCGTTGTCCCCGATCTGCTGAGTATTGCTTACACCCTGCAAACCGGTCGGCAGGCCATGGATGAGCGGGTTGGCTGGGTGGTGTCATCCCTTGACGAACTGATGCAAGCACTGCGCTCTTATCTGGCTGGTGAAACCAACGAACGGGCGCGTGGCCATGCCAAGCACGGCCAGGAGGTCCTCGGGTGCCTCAATACTGACGGGGATGCCGCTGAGATGCTCAGGGCCTGGGCCAGAAAGCGCAAGTTCTCCCATATTCTGAGCCTTTGGGTGAGGGGGCTGGATGTTGACTGGCACCTGTTCTATGACCAGGGTCAGCCGCGCCGGGTGTCCTTGCCCACCTATCCATTCGCCCGACAACGATATTGGATGCATAAGGCCCGTCTGCTCTCGTCCGACGCCGGGTCAAAATCGGTAAATCTGCCGCCGCCGCTAGCTGCATCGCCACCCTCATCGTTGTCTTCACTTTTGATCTTCGAACCCGGTTGGACTGCGCATCCCGTTGCGGACCATGGATTATCAGAACCGCCATCGTTTCATGAACGTCATGTTTTGTTCTGTGGTCTTGACCAGAGCCTTGGCAGAGAGTGTGCGGCTCGTTTGGAGGGGGTGATGGTCCATCACATCCCTTCCCCAGTTCTTGCCTCAGATCAGGGGACCCTGGAAGCACAGCTAGGCCATGCCGCTCTCCAGGTCTTTAAACTCATCCAAAAACTTATCCAAGGCTTGAATTCGCCTGAGAAACTTCTTTTGCAAGTGGTGGTTCCCCATCATGGGGGAATCTGTCTGCATGGTGGCCTGATCGGCATGTTGAAGACGGCGCGGGCGGAATATAAATGGCTGGTACCGCAACTGATTGAACTGGATGGGCAGGCATTATTCTCGGAGACGGTCGCCAGGGTGAATGACTGCGCCTGCCATCCTGACGATCTACATATTCGTTATCACGGCCATGATCGCTACATCAGATCCTGGCAGGAAACCGTACCAGCCTCCACTGAAAAATCCTTTGATTGGAGGCAGAACGGCGTTTACTTGATTGTGGGCGGTGGCGGTGGTTTGGGGAGCATTTTTGCGGAGGAAATTGCCCGTAACACCCGCAGTGCCACTTTGATCCTGGTGGGGCGTTCGCCACTGGATGGTGACAAACTTGCGGTGATTGAACGAGTGCGATCGCTCGGTGTCCAGGTCGAATACAGGCAAGCCAATATCGCCGACCGAGCCGACACCGACACCCTGATTCAATCCGTTCAGCATGCCTATGGAGGCCTTGATGGCATCCTCCATTGTGCCGGTATAACCCGTGACCAGATCATTCGCGAAAAGAAAGTCGAGGACTTTGCAGCGGTGTTGGCCCCGAAGCTGACAGGCACCTTTTATCTGGATCAGGCCTCACGTCACCTTGACCTGGATATTTTTCTCCTGTGCTCTTCCAATGCGGCGGTGCTGGGTAATCCGGGGCAGGTGGACTACGCCACCGCCAATGCCTTTCAGGATGTCTTTGCCGAGTACCGCTCCCAACTTGTGATCAAGGGCCAGAGGACGGGCCGAACGGTGGCCATCGGTTGGCCCCTGTGGAAAGATGGCGGTATTCAAACCCATGGGGCGGTCCAGGCCGCATTTAAACAGCGTTATGGATTAACGCCGATGCCCACCCCTTGGGGACTACAGGCGCTATCCCAGGCATTGGCAGCGGAACAACCGCGTCTATTGGTGATGTGTGGTGATCCAGACGCGATGAGAACCAGCCTTCAGATGGCTGAACGGGGTGATGGGCAAGGTCTCGACCTGACCAGCGGTGCGCCCAACCCGGAGGCGAGTCAGATCCGCCCACAGGTGGAAACGATTTTGACCCAGATCGTTTCCGATTTGCTCAAAATCCCCACCGGAGATCTCGATCCATCGGCTCACCTAAATGTTTATGGGTTCGATTCCACCCTGTTGATCGAACTGGCAGTTCGTTTGAATACTCGACTGGGACTCGATCTGACGCCAGCAGTCTTTTTTGAGCGCCTGACCATTGCCCGCATTGCCGACTATATCGCCTCTGACTATCGGCATGCCCTGGCCAGCTTAATCCAAAGCCGTTCTAACGGCGATCAGGGCAATAATACTCAGGCCAATAATACTCAGGTCAACAATACTCAGGCCAACAGTACTCAGGTCAACAATACTCAGGCCAATGGGGTTCAGGCCAATGGGGCTCAGGCCAATGGGGCTCAGGCTCAACCGCAGTGCTCTGCTACGGTCAGGCAGGATTTTGTTGCTCCGGCTGAGCCCATCGCCATTATCGGTATATCGGGCAGCTTTCCCATGGCCCCTGATCTAGAGGCCTTCTGGCATAACTTAAACACAGGCCAGGACTGCATCACAGAAATTCCCAAATCAAGATGGGATTGGGCTGCCTGGTACGGCGATCCGGATCATGAGGACAACAAAACCAATATCAAATGGGGCGGCTTTATTGCTGGCGTAGACGAGTTTGACCCGCTCTTTTTTGGCATTTCTCGGGGAGAAGCGGAGTTGATGGACCCCCAACAGCGGCTGTTGATGACCCACGTTTGGAAAGTGTTCGAGGATGCTGGCTATGCCGCTGAATCTTTGTCGGGCAGTGCTACTGGTATCTTTGTCGGCACCGCCAGCAGTGGTTACCACACCCTGGTCGAAAAGACAGGAATGCCGATCGAAGGCCATACCGCCATTGGTAACCTGCCGTCGGTTGGACCCAACCGCATCAGCCATTACCTCAACTTACATGGTCCCAGCGAACCGATCGAAACCGCCTGTTCGTCTTCCCTGGTGGCAGTGCACCATGGCGTGACGGCGATTCAAAACGGTCACTGCGAGATGGCCGTGGTGGGCGGCGTGAATACGCTGGTGACACCGGACGTGCACATCAGCATGAACAAGGCCGGAGCCCTGGCTGTGGACGGTCGATGCAAACCCTTTTCAGAGCAAGCCAATGGCTATGTTCGCAGCGAAGGTGTCGGCATGCTGTTGCTCAAACCCCTGTCAGCTGCCGAGAACGATGGCGATCATATCTATGGGGTGATTCGCGGCTCCGCTGAAAATCACGGCGGTCGAGCCGGTTCGCTGACCTCGCCCAATCCCAGGTCCCAGGCTGACTTACTAAAAACCACCTACACCCGAGCAGGCATCGATCCAAGCACCGTCAGCTATATCGAAACCCATGGCACCGGCACAAAGCTGGGGGACCCCGTGGAGATCAACGGTCTGATCACGGCATTTAACGAATTACGTGAAACCTATCCGTTGCTTGCAGATGGGCTGGATGTGGGGCGTCAGGGCTGTGGTTTGGGCTCCGTCAAGTCCAATATTGGTCATACGGAATTGGCCGCCGGTGTCGCCAGCGTGCTCAAAGTGCTGCTGCAATTCAAACATCGCACCCTGGTAAAGAGTCTCCATGCTGAACGGCTAAATCCTTATATTCGACTGCAGGACAGTCCTTTCTATGTGGTCCAGGAAAATCAGCCATGGGTGGCTCTACGGGACCCGCAGGGCAAGGAGTTGCCTCGCAGAGCAGGGGTGAGTTCGTTTGGCATTGGCGGTGTGAATGCCCATGTGATTCTCGAAGCATACGATGGCACTGTTCGGCCATCGTCCCCGAGGGTCGCCTGGCCTACCCCGATGATTGTGCTGTCGGCTCGCAATGGCGATCGCCTGCGGGACCTGGTCCAAAACCTGCTGGCATGGGTTGATCGATCTGCTGTTGCGTCAGGGAGGGCCGCCCCTAGCCTGCATGGAGTGGCCTACTCGCTGCAGGTGGGGCGCACGGCGATGGCAAGCCGATTGGCGTTTGTGGCCGAATCCTTCCAGATGATGCGGCATAAACTGCGGCATTACCTCCAGGGTGCCGGTGATCCGGGGGGGCTGTTCTGCGGCGAAGTAAACGGCCAGACTTACCCTGATGTGCCTGGCCCAGATGCCAGCCAGCCACTGGTGGAACAATGCAGACAGTCCGGTGACTACAGCCGCTTGTTGGCGCATTGGGTGAATGGGGGGACCGTCGATTGGCAGCAATGTTACGGTGACATCCATCCGGTTCGGGTCAGCCTGCCCACCTATCCCTTTGCCCGCGACCGTTGTTGGGTTGGTGTCATGCCCCAGAACGGGCATCTGCCCCTTGCGATGGAGCCAACGCCGCCAGTAGCGCCCCATGATGGGAATTTACAGGCTTTTTATCCTGGTTGGGAGGCTCTCCCGGTGCCAAATGCGTCCGGATCGCGCCGCATTACGACCACCTCCCCCCTCATTGTCGGCGGCACACCGGAGCAGATCGCTGCCATCCGTAAGCAGGCGGCGGCAACCGTTTTGACCCTACCGGTGGCGGCCAGTCCTGCCGTGGTGGCGGATAGCATCCGGCAGCAGGGTGATGTGGAGCATCTGGTTTGGATTGCGCCGTCCTCTGACTTGGGGCGGGAGCTGGGGCAATCCATGATTGAGGCCCAGGAAACAGGGCTTTTTCAACTGTTTAATTTGGTCAAAGGGTTGCTGCTGTTGGGCTATGGCGATCGGTCCCTACGGTTGACGGTGATCACCACCCAGACCCAGGCCGTCTACCGTAGCGATCGCATTCAACCCGCCCATGCCGGTGTCCATGGCTTGGCTGGCACCCTGGCCCAGGAATACCCCCAGTGGCAGATTCAGGCCCTGGACCTGCCAGCAGCCTGGCCGGTTCAGGACATTTTCCCACCGACCCCACCGACCTTGGACGCCCTGGGCACCCCGCTGGCCTATCGGGATGGGACGTGGTTTAAGTCGGTGCTGTTACCAATCAGGGGGCTGGATGCAGACGGCAATGGCTATCGGCGTGGGGGTGTCTATGTTGTGGTCGGTGGCGGCGGCGGATTGGGCCAGGTGTGGACTCGCTGGATGCAGGAGCATTATCAGGCCCAGGTGATCTGGCTTGGTCGACGACCCGCGGCGGCCCTGGAACAACAGCTGAACGCCCTCGCCAAAGATGGTTTAAAACCCGCTTACTTCCAGGCGGATGCGGCTGAGCCCGGTGTTCTGGAGGGGGTGCTCCAACGAATTCGCCAGCGCTACGGCAGGATTCACGGCATCGTCCATGCCGCCATGGATGTGTTTGATCTGGCCCTGGCCGATATGACCCCAGAGCGATTTCGCCGGGTGTTGGCGAGCCGGATCAATATCAGCGTGCGGATCGCCGAGGCCGTTCGCCATCAATCCTTAGATTTTATTTTGTTCTTTTCCTCCATGGCATCGTTTGCCAAGGCAGGCGGTTATGGGGGATATGCGTCGGGATGTGTGTTTATGGATGCTTACGCGCGAGCCTTAAACACTGAGCTACCCCATGCGGTGAAGGTGGTCAATTGGGGCTACTGGGGGGTGGGTTCGGGCGAGCGAGTGTCGGCTCAGGTCAAACGCCGCTATCAGCAGCTGGGTATCGAGCCAATTCAGCCCCCCATGGGCATGCAGGGCTTACAGACCCTGATGCAGGGGTCGTTGGAACAAATGGCATTGGTAAATACATCCAGGCCCGATGCCATCGACGGAGTTGCTAGTGCGGCATTGATCTCTCGCCAAACCGATGATCTCCCGCCATCGTTAATCCGAAACATTTTGTTACAGATGGAGACCCATGGAGCAGATGAGTTCGTTTCGCTTGGACATAACTCAAGAATTTGAGACCATCGAGCGCCGAATTGCCGAATTGCTGGCTGGCATATTCGATGCCTATGGGTTCTTCCGGGAACAGAGGTTCACCCTGGAGGAGTTGAAAGCACGGGTGTTGTTTAAGCCAGCCTACGATCGCTGGCTGGCGGAGAGCCTGGCCGCGCTCCATCAGTGGGGGCTATTGGGCAGCCGAGATGGGGGGCACTATACCGTGCCCGATGCGGAGCGCCCCCCGCTCCATCAGCTGTGGGACCAGTGGCGTCACGCCCGCGCCCAGGCTGGTAGGGACAATCAGGCCCGATGGCAACTGGCGGAAATCTGCCTGCGCGCCCTGCCCGATATGCTGGCAGGCAGGCAACGGGCAACCGACGTAATTTTTCCCGATGCCTCCATGGCCCTGGTTGAGCATCTATACCAGGGGAATGCCGTGGCCGATCTGTTCAACGGTCTGATGGCAGACGCCCTGGTGCAGATCTTAGGGGCGCGGTTGACGACAGATGAAACCCAGACGGTACGCATTCTCGAAATTGGTGCTGGCACGGGCGGAACCACCGTAGAGGTGTTGAAAAAACTCCAGCCTTTCAAGCATGGGATTGCGGAATATTTGTATACCGATATTTCTCAGTTCTTTCTGCTCCATGCCAGGGAACGGTATGCCCCTGGCCATCCATACCTGCGCACGGCTTTGTTCGATGTGGAGTCGCCCCCTGAGTCCCAGGGGATTGAACCTGGACGTTACGACTTTGTGATTGCGACCAACATCCTACATGCTACGAAAAATATTCGTCACACCCTACGCCACGTGAAAACGGCGATGCGGTGCAATGGCATCCTGCTGATCAATGAGGTCAAGGATAAAACCCTGTGGGGCCATGTCACCTTTGGTTTATTGGAGGGGTGGTGGCGTCCTGAGGACAAGGCTCTGCGCATCCCTGGGTCGCCCCTGCTGGCGTCAGAAACTTGGCGGCGGGTACTGGCTGATGAAGGGTTTGATCCGGTGGTGTTCCCCGGTCAGTGGGCCCACGGTCTGGGACAACAGATTATCTTAGCGGCCAGTGACGGCTGGGTGCGCCAGAGCATTCCGGAGACCGCTAACCAACAGCCGCCGGTGCCGATAAATAGCAATGGCAGTGGCGTCGGGGCTGAGGTGTCCTTGCGATCGCAAGCAGTCGCTTACTTCAAACAGCTGATGGCCGCCACCCTAAAGCTGCGGGTCGACGAAATCGCAGCTACAGAACCGTTAGAAAGCTATGGCATCGACTCGATTTTAATCAATCGTGTTAACGCCAAACTCAGGGCAAATTTTGGAGATGTGCGCAGTACCCTGTTGTTCGAGGCCCAGACCATTGACGCCCTGGCTGACCATTTTATTCACCATCAACGGCCAGCTCTGGAACGTGTGCTGAGGGCCAAGAGTTCCCCTAGTCAGGCGGTTATGCCGGTGGTGTCTGCCCCAGGTCTGGCAGGCACCGAAACCACGGTATCTGCTGAACGCCATCGCCCCCAGAGTGAGAGTCAGAGTGAGGGGCAGAGTGGCGGTCCGGCTCTGGCCTCCGAAATCGCCATTATCGGTATTAGCGGTCACTATGCTCAGGCGGACAACCTGGATACATTCTGGAAAAATCTGGAAGCTGGCCACCATTGCGTCACAGAAATTCCGGCGGACCGATGGTCCCTGGATGGCTTCTTTGAAGCAGATATGGAAAAGGCGGTCAAGCAGACTAAAAGCTATAGCAAGTGGGGCAGTTTTCTCCCAGGCTTTGCCGATTTTGATCCGTTGTTTTTTGGTATACCCCCCAGCGAGGCCATGAAAATGGACCCCCAGGAACGGCTGTTTTTGCAGGCCACCTGGGAGGCCCTGGAAGACGCCGGTCACACACGCACCATGCTGGCAGACCAGTACGGTGGCAGAGTTGGGGTTTTTGTCGGCATCTCGCGCACGGGGTTCGAGCTGTTTGGTGCTGATTTTCAAGCCCGTGGCGGTCGCTTCCAACCCCGTACTTCCTTTAGTTCAGCGGCCAATCGAGTTTCCTATTTTTTAAATATCCACGGGCCGAGCATGCCCATCGATACCATGTGCTCATCGTCGTTGACGGCAATCCATGAGGCCTGTGAGCATTTGCGTCGGGGCACCTGTGATCTGGTGATCGCCGGGGGCGTGAATCTCTTCTTGCATCCGTCGAGCTATGTCGAACTGTGTGCCAGTGGCATGTTGTCCCAGGATGGCAAGTGCAAATCCTTCGGGGCGGGCGGCGACGGCTTTGTTCCTGGGGAAGGGGTGGGGGCGGTGGTTCTGAAACCGCTACAGCGGGCGATCGCAGATGGGGACAACATCCACGCTGTCATTCGGGGCTCCAGCGTCAACCATGGCGGCAAGACCAATGGCTACACGGTGCCCAATCCCTTAGCCCAACGGGATCTGATCCAGGTGGCTTTAGCGCAGGCGGGGGTCCATGCGCGGTCGATGAGTTATATCGAAGCCCATGGCACGGGTACGGAATTGGGCGACCCGATTGAGATCACCGGCCTCTCCCTAGCCTTCGAATCGGACACAGATGACACTGGCTTTTGCGCCATTGGCTCCGTCAAATCCAATCTGGGTCATCTAGAGGCGGCGGCGGGTATCGCCGGTCTCACCAAAGTTGTCCTGCAGCTCAAACATGGACGGCTGGCCCCCAGTTTGCATGCGACAGCGTTGAATCCAAATATCAGCTTTGAGAAAACACCATTTTACGTCCAGCGCCAGGCCGGTCCCTGGCCAAGACCTGAATTGGCACTGCAGGGCGAATCGCGTCAGTATCCAAGGCTGGCCGGTGTGTCGTCCTTTGGGGCCGGTGGCACCAATGCCCATGTCGTGCTAGAGGAGTTTCAGCAGGTTCAACGTACCCAGACTGCTGGGTTAGCTGATGCGGGGCAACCGGCGGTGATTGTGCTGTCGGCAAAAAATGAGGCGGGCTTGCAACGCTCAGCCCGTCAGCTCCTGGCTTATTTGGAAAAAATGCCGGAGATAGACGCCCAATGGTTGCACGATGCCGCCTTCTCGCTGCAAGTCGGGCGCGAAGCGATGGCGGAACGCCTGGGCTGCGTGGTCTCTTCCGGGGATGAGCTGATCGATCAGCTACGACGGTTTGTCCGTAATGGCAGCGATGAGCATAGGCTGCATCGGGGCCAGATGGGGGGGCACCGTGATGCCCTGGCCTTCAGTGGTGATGACGATCTGCGCGATGTTGTGGCGGCCTGGATACAGCACCGCAAGTACGACAAACTGCTAAGCCTTTGGGTTTGGGGTGGGGAATTTGATTGGCACCGTCTGCATGCCCCGGGTACCCGGCGTCGAGTCAGCCTGCCCACCTATCCTTTTGATTGCGATCGCTACTGGTTTGACAGAGATATAACCTCCCCTAGCCCGACGCCGTCAGCCTCTACCTTAATGATGGTGCCGCAATGGCAGCCCAGGCCCTTGATGGCCAGCCAGGGCCAATGGACACAGCATTACATCCTGCTGTGCGATCTGGGTGAATGTAGCCCTGACGCTTGGGCTGGGTTTCAGGCCAGGGGCATCACCTGCCACCTTATGGAGAGCCAGGCTGATCAAATCCATGGGCGATTCGCGGATTACGCGGCCCAGCTCCTTGATCTGCTCCGCACCCTACTCCGGGACCGGTCTGCGACCACATTAATTCAATTGGTGGTGCCAACCGGGGGGGAAGCGCAGCTGCATAGCGGTCTTAGCGGGATGCTAAAAACTGCATACCAGGAAAATCCCAACCTCCACGGTCAGGTGATTGAAGTGGATCCATCCGAGGGGATGGCGGCGATTGGGGAGCGTCTGATACAGGACAGTCATTCTCCGGGGGACACTCACATCCGCTATGGCCATGGGGAGCGTCTGGTGCAAACGTGGCAAGAATTGGCCATGACGGACGCCGTTACTCCCCCCTGGCGGGACAACGGCGTCTATTTGATATCCGGGGGTGCGGGGGGGCTGGGGTTGCTGTTTGCCCGAGAGATTGCCACCCAGGCCCAGGACGTCACCTTGATTCTCACAGGACGTTCCGACCTCAGCGATGGCCAACGGGAAAGCCTGCGGCAGCTTGAGGCCGATGTGGCAGTGAGGGGGGCTCGCCTGGACTATTGCCAGACCGATGTTTGCGATCGCGCCTCCGTCGATCGCCTGGCCCACCATATTCAAACCCAGTTTGGCCGACTGGATGGCATCCTCCATGCCGCCGGTCTGGTGCGGGACAGCTTTATTCTCAAAAAGAATCCAGCCGATCTGAGAGACGTCCTGGCCCCCAAGGTATCCGGCACCGTTAATTTAGCAGCGGCCTTTGCCGCCCTGGCCCCGGAGGTATTCCTATTATTCTCATCGGTGTCTGGGGTGATGGGTAACCCAGGGCAAGCAGATTACGCCGCCGCCAATGGCTTTATGAACGCCTGGGCCGAGCATTGCCGTCAGGCGCTGTCAGCCGAGCTGGCTAGGCAATTGCCCCAGCTAGCTGGGAAATTGCCCCAGAGAACCGTCGCCCTATGCTGGCCCCTCTGGCAGCAAGGGGGAATGGGGCTGGATGTCGCCACAGCGGATGCTTTGGAACAAAACACAGGCATGATGGCCATGCCCGTAGCGGCAGGCATGGACGCCTGCTACCGAGCCTTGGCGGCCAATCAAGCCCAGGTGATGATCGCCTACGGTGATGCTGCCCGGCTGCGCAGAATATTCCTTAGGCAGGAACCGGTGGGTGAGAGCGAATCCCGGCGGTCTCGCCTGCCCCATCTCGCCCGCCATGCTCGGGAAAGACTCTGGCAGCGGACCCTGGGGCAGCTGGTGCAGCTGTTTGGCGAGGTCATTCAACTACATCCAGACCGGATCGATGTCCAGGCGTCCATGGAGGACTTCGGCGTGGACTCGATCATCGTCACCCAGATGAACCAAAAGCTGGCACCAGTCTTTCAGAAGTTCCCTAAAACCTTATTTTTTGAATATCCCACCCTGGCCTCCCTATGCAGTTATTTTGTCGACACCTTTCCGGCGGAATGCGCCAATTGGACGGGGCTGTCGTTGGCGTCCCCACTGTCGTCCCAGCCGATGGCCACGGGGCTGGCTGGGCGACCGGATCCGAGCCCCGCTCAAGATAGTAATGATAGCCATAACAGCCGCCCCCCTGAGGCTCGGGGGCAGCAGGTCAGTAGGGGCTCAGGGAGGAAACCCAGTCCCACCGCCCAGGAGCCGATTGCCATCATCGGGCTGAGTGCTCGGTTTCCCCAGGCCGAAACCCTGGATGCGTTTTGGTCAATGTTGAGATCGGGGACCCATGTAGTGACAGAAATTCCATCCGAACGCTGGCCCTTAGCCGGTTTCTATGAGCCAGACCCAAAGCAGGCGGTGGCCCAGGGTAAAAGCTATGGCAAATGGGGGGCATTTCTGGAGGGATTTGCCGACTTCGATCCGCTCTTTTTCAATCTTTCTCCCCAGGAAGCATTGAGAATGGACCCCCAGGAACGGTTGTTTCTGCAAACGTCATGGTCGGCCCTGGAAGATGCGGGGTACACCCCCGCTCGCTTGGCGCAGTGCTGCGATCGCAACGTGGGGGTGTTCGCGGGCATCACCAAGACCGGCTACGACCTGTACGGACCGGAACTGTGGCAGACGGGGGATACCCTGCAACCCCGGACGTCTTTTGCGTCTGTGGCGAATCGGGTGTCTTTTCTGCTGAATCTCAAAGGCCCCAGCATGCCGGTGGACACCATGTGTTCCTCATCGCTGACTGCTATCCATGAAGCTTGCCAGCGGTTACGCTTGGGTGACTGCGCCATGGCCCTGGCGGGCGGGGTAAACCTGTACCTGCATCCTGCCAACTACGTTGAATTATCAACTCTCCAGATGCTCTCAAAAGATGGGCGCTGTCGTAGCTTTGGGAACGGGGGCGACGGTTTTGTACCAGGAGAGGGTGTCGCCGTTGTTTTACTGAAGCCCCTGGTCAACGCCGTGGCCGATGGCGATCAGATCCACGCCGTCATTCGGGGCAGTCGGGTCAACCATGGCGGCAGAACCAATGGGTATACGGTGCCCAATCCCAAGGCCCAAGCGGACCTGATTCGTCGGACTCTGGATAAAGCCGGGGTTGATGCCAGGACGGTCAGTTATGTGGAGGCCCATGGCACTGGCACCTCCCTGGGCGACCCGATTGAAGTGGAGGGACTGACCCAAGCATTTCGGGCGGATACAAGCGCCACAGGGTTCTGTGCTCTGGGCTCGGTCAAGTCCAACCTGGGCCATCTGGAGGCGGCAGCTGGGATTGCTGGTCTGGTCAAGATTTTGCTACAGATGCGCCATCGACAGCTGGTGCCCAGTCTGCATGCAGCGGAGTTCAATCCCCATATTGAGTTTGACGATACTCCGTTCCAGCTGCAACAGACATTGGCAGATTGGCCGCGACCCGTCGTCAACGATGCCACCCAGGAAGTCCCGCGCATCGCTTGCCTTTCATCCTTTGGTGCGGGTGGGTCTAACGCCCATGTGGTGGTGGAAGAGTATCCCGGTGGACTGGCCGCTACAGATGCCCCCTCCCCAATCAGGGCCACTCCCCAGCTGGTCGGCCCTGTGGGCATCGTTCTATCGGCGAAAACCCAGGAGCGGTTGCAGGTGTATGCCAAACGCCTCAAGGATTTTCTGGTGGACCATCGATCAGCGCTGGACGGGCGGCTGCAAGACATTGCTTATACGCTTCAACTGGGTCGCGTCGCTATGGATGAACGGTTAGCGATGGCGGTGTCGACCCTGGATGAACTCTTGGAAAACCTGGATGGGTTTTTGCAGGGGCGGAACCGGGGGACCGATTGTTTTCAGGGGCGTAGGGGGCGCGATCGCACCCCCCTAGCTTTAATTAGCAACGACGAGGACTTCGGCGAGACGGTTGACCGCTGGATACAACGGGGCAAGCTGAGCAAATTGCTGGAACTCTGGACCCAAGGTCTGAGCATCGACTGGACGCGGCTATACCAGGCCACCCAACCCGGTATCGTCAGTTTGCCCACCTATCCCTTTGCCAGGGAGCGCTATTGGCTGCCAGAACTAAAACGGTCGAAGCCAGCTGTCCATGACATCGCCGTGCATGACACCGCCATTCATAAAACCGTTGCTAAGGAGCTAGATGCCCAGACGGTGACCGAGTGGACGTTGCACCCGGTGTGGGATGGGGTTTGCCCCAAAGCAGTGGAGCGATTTCCCGATGGCAATGCCGCCATTGCCATCATTGGCGGCACTCCGGATCAGCTGAGGGCCGTACGCCAGGAATATCCGTCGGCACAGCCATTGGAGCTGCCCAATACCGCCGATTTGGACCCGTGGTCTGCCATCTTGGATCGCCTACCAGGGTTGGCTCATATCCTCTGGATTGTGCCTGAAACTGAGCCATTATCGCTAGTGGACGACCGGGTGATTGAGGCCCAGGACATCGGCGTCATTCAACTTTTTCGGTTAGTCAAAGCGTTGCTTTCCCTGGGCTATGGTCAAAAACCGTTGGGTTGGACCGTAATTACTGACCAGGCCCAGGCCGTGCTTCCGACGGAGCCCATTCATCCCACTCATGCCGGTATCCATGGATTTGTCGGCAGTATGGCGAAGGAATTTCCCCAATGGCAGGTGCGGCTGCTGGATCTAGACGCCCAGCCCTGGCCGGATGACCTGTGGACCATCCCCCCCAACCCTCAAGGGGAAGCCCTGGCCTACCGGGGAAACCAGTGGTTCCAGCAAGCGCTAATACCGGTGCAGGATCTGGCGGTCAACCCAGAACCGTTCCGGACCCAGGGTACATACATCATCATTGGTGGCGCGGGAGGGCTGGGGGAGGTGCTGTCTCGACATCTGATCCAGCATTGGCAGGCCCAGGTGATTTGGGTGGGACGGCGGCCCTTGAATCCGGATATTCAAACCAAAATCGACGCCCTGGCAGCGCTGGGGGCAGCTCCCTGGTATCTCTCGGCGGATGCCGCCAACGTCAGTGACCTGGAGAGGGTTCGCAACGCCGTTCAACAAAAGTACGGCTCGATTCACGGGGTGGTCCATTCGGCCCTGGGCAGCTATGACCAGAGTTTAACGGCCATGGATGAGGCCCAATTCCGCTCCGTCCTTTCCGCCAAGGTTGATATCACAGTGCGGGTTGCCCAGGTATTTGCAGACGCGCCGTTGGATGTCATCCTTTTCTTCTCGTCCCTGGCCTCCTTTGGCAAGGTGCGGGGCATGAGCAGCTATGCAGCTGGCTGTGTCTTCCAAGATGCCTTTGCCCTGGGGCTCTCCCAGATCTGCTCTATCCCTGTCAAGGTGATCAACTGGGGCTTTTGGAGCATCGGCGGCGGTGCCAGAATCTCGGATACCCTCAGGCGGCATCTCCAAGAGACCGAGGGAGTACAGCCGATCAATGCTGACGTGGGCATGGGGGTATTAGAACAGTGCATCAGTAGCAACCTCTCCCCATGGGCCTTTATCAAATCCGATGCCTCAAGGCCCCCTCGGGGTGTGGTGTTGGATCAGACCATAGCCCAGGCACCTAGAGTTGTGCCGTCATGCTTGCCGACCCTGGCGGAATTCTCACCCGCCATTGCAGTTCCAGCCGTGCATCCGCTTCTGGCTGAACTGGATGTCTGGATGGTGAAATTATTGTTGGCCCAGTTTTTGCAAATGGGTGTATTGCAGAACGGCGTCATCGAAAACAGTGCCACATTGCGACAGCGCACGGGGGTGCTGGCCAAGTATCAGATTTGGTGGGATGAGGTGATGGCGGCCTTTGGCCAGCAGGGATGGGTCCACCTCAACAACGGCACCATCACCGTTAAGGATGCCGCATTGCTTGAAAACCCTGAGCTGATCTGGCGGCAATGGCAGGCGTTTTGTCAACAAACCGATCAGGATGATGAGATGCGGCCACTGACCGCCATCATTGATGAATGCTTTCGGGCACTGCCTGCCATTGTGCGCGGCCACACATTAATTACGGACATTCTATTTCCGGCAGGTGCCGTGAACAAAATGGAAGTCCTCTATAAGGACAACTCCATCGCCCATTTCTTTAATACGGCCCTGGCGGAAGTTGCCGCTGCCTGGTTACAGCAGCGCCTGGACGTCGATCCTCAAGCCCAAATTCACATCCTCGAAATTGGTGCGGGGACCGGTGGGACCACATCCACAGTGCTGCCCCACCTGGCCCCGTTTAAGCAGGCGATCGCAACCTATTGCTACACGGACATTTCCAATTCGTTTTTGATGGATGCCGCCCAGCGATATGGTGCGGCCCATCCCTACCTGGAATACAAAATTTGTGACATCGAGCAGCCCCTGGCGGCACAGGGGCTGGAGGTGGGGGCATATGACCTGGTGATTGCCACCAATGTATTGCATGCCACTCACTCCATGGGTAATACGGTGCGCAATGCCAAGGCCGCCCTGGCGGAAAATGGGGTGCTACTGCTCAATGAGATGACCGCCAAGACGGTATTTGCCACCTTGATTTTTGGCTTAATCGACGGTTGGTCCCTGGCCCAAGATACTCACCTGCGGATTCCCGGTAGTCCCGGTCTAACCCCCGCTGCTTGGCGGCAGCTATTGGCGGAAACTGGCTTTAAGCACATCCAACTGCCGGTGCCCTCGGCCCAACCCCTGGCCCAGCAAATTATTGTGGCGGAGAGCGATGGCGTGATTAGACAGAAGCGATCGCAAGTTGCCCCTGAACTGATCGCCTTGCCCGTGGCGGAGCGTCACCAGCCACCAGAGAGCCACACGGAGCCAACCATAGACAAATCGGCCTATGTGCAACAGCAGATCGTCGCTTGCCTGTCTCGGACCCTGCGGCTGGATGACAGTCGGTTCGAACTGGATGTGTCATTTTCCGATTACGGTGTGGACTCCATCTTAGGGGCGCAGTTTATCACCTTAGTCAGTGCAGCGTTAGATATTGACCTGAATACGACGATTATTTTCAATTACCCCACCGTGGAGCGACTCAGTGCCCATGTTCTGGAAGCCTATGGCGATCGCATTACCCCGCCTGCGCCCGATCGAGCCCCCGAGTTAGAGACACCGGGTGCCCAGGAACCCCTGGGTGCCCAGGAACCCCTGGGGGGCCAGACTACCCCCGCCTCCAGCCCTGGGCAGGCACCCAGATCAAGGCCGCAGACAACACCGACCGTTTCCCAATCCCCTAGCACCTCCCCAGCTGCCACCGACATTGCCGTTATCGGACTTTCCCTACAGGTCCCTGGTGCCCAAACCCCCCCCGACTTTTGGCAACACCTGCTCAGCGGTCAGAACGCGGTGAGCGAATTGCCGGCCCATTATCTGGACCGTGAAACGTACTACAGCCCACAGCGGCAAAAGGGTAAAACCTACTGCCACCAGGGCGGTGTGCTAAAGGATCGAGATTGTTTTGATCCTTTGTTCTTCAATCTTTCCCCCCGCGATGCGGAATCCATGAATCCGCATCAGCGCTTGATTATGCAGGAGGGCTGGAAGGCCCTTGAGGACGCAGGATACAATCCAAAATCTTTGGCTGGTGTTCCGACTGGCATCTTTGTGGGCTCCGAACCAAACGGCTATTTCCATGAGACCTTTACGGGGGCATCGGAGGCCATTATTGCCTCCAGGCTATCCTACTTCCTGAATCTGCGGGGACCGGCCCTGGTGGTTAATACAGGGTGTTCTTCTGCGGCGACGGCCCTGCATCTGGCCTGTGAAAGCCTCAGAAATGGCGAGTGCTCCATGGCCCTGGCGGGGGGCGTCTATGCGTCGATGAACCAGGCCCATCTAATTTCACTATCGGAAATTGAAATGCTGTCGCCGTCGGGTTGCTGCCGCACCTTTGATGCCGAGGGCGATGGCATGGTGTTGTCGGAAGGCGTCGGTATGGTCACACTGAAACGCCTGGCAGACGCCGAAAGGGACGGCGATCCCATCTACGGTGTGATTGCGGCCTCCGGGCTGAATCAGGACGGAGCCAGCAACGGCATCACAGCCCCCAGCGGTGTGGCCCAGGAAGAATTGATCACCGATGTTTATCAGCGTTATGGCATCAACCCAGAGGATATCAGCTATGTCGAGGCCCATGGCACGGGCACCCGTCTGGGGGACCCGGTGGAAGCCAATGCCCTGACCCAGGCATTTCGCAGATTTACAAATCGGCAGCACTATTGCGCCCTGGGCAGTGCCAAAGCCCACATTGGTCACACGGCTGCCGGGGCCGGGATAATTGGCTTGATCAAGGTATTGCTATCGTTGCAACACCGCAAACTGCCGGGGTTACCCCATTTTGAAACCCTCAACCCCCGGATTGAATTTGACCATGCCCCCTTCTTTATTCCTGCTCAGACAACGGATTGGTCGAGGGATGATGGCAAGCCCTTAATGGCGGCTTTGAGTTCCTTTGGCCACAGTGGCACCAATGTCCATTTTGTGATTCGTGAATATCAGCCGCCGCTATGGGCACCCACGGATGAGTCGGTTCAAATGCCATCGAATCCTGCGATCGTGCCGCTTTCCGCCAAAGATGAGCGGCGGCTCAGACAGGTGGTGCAACAGTTGCGGGGGTATTTGCGTGACACTCCGCGGGCTGCCGGGCCAGGGACCCTCAGGAATCTTGCCTATACGCTGCAAACGGGCCGCGAAGCGATGAATTGCCGTATGGCATTGGTCGTCCATAACCTGGCTGAACTACAGCAAGCGCTGACTGACTGGTTAGCGGATGGGGCCTCGGGGAGAACTGATGGCAGCCTGGCAGCTAACTCTCCTGACCAACTGTCTCAATGGCTGGCAGAGGAGAGGTTTGAAGCCATTGCTGATTATTGGTCCCAGGGAGGGTCAGTGGATTGGCAGCGGCTGTATGGCGATCGCAAACCGGTCCGCATCCATTTGCCCACGTACCCCTTTGCCAAGGAACGCTATTGGGCAAACGGAGCCACCCAAACAGGCATGGGGGCTGCACCTGTCTTGGCGGCTACAGCGCCTACGCCCCTTGATGGTGCTGACACCAGCGACTACCTGCTCGCATCTCCCGCCTGGCAAACGGTCCCAGTTCCCTCCAGTGTATCTATGCCTGAAGGGATGCAGCGACTGATTATGCTCTGGGCTGACCCCACTACTGTGATCGAACAGGTCTGCGAACGGCTGACGACACCCAATGCCTCAGTCATCCGTTTAGACCGACACTCAACCCCGCTGGATACCGCCTATACCGACTTTTCCTTGCAGGTCTTTCAGCACGTCCGCAATAGACTGCAATCCCATGGCAGAACAAAAACCCTGGTGCAAGTGGTGATTCCTGACGATGCAGAGGCCTCGGTGTTGCTGGGCATTGCCGGGTTATTGCACACTGCCCAGCAGGAGAATCCAAAACTACAGGGGCAGGTGATCGCCCTGGATGTCAGGGACACCGACCAGGGGCTGCTGACTAAAATTGAAGCTAATGCCCGCTGCGCCCAGGACACTCTGATCCGCTACGAAAATGGGGTTCGACAGGTCATCCGATGGCATGAATTGAGTCCTGGTGACCTGTCTGCCTCTGGCCTGCCCTGGAAGGACCAAGGCATTTATTTGATTACCGGTGGGGCCGGTGGTATTGGTTTGATTTTTGCCAGTGAAATTGCCAGTCGGGTTAATCAGGCCACCCTTGTGCTCATAGGCCGATCACCCCTCACATTAGAAAAAGAAGCCCGCCTTAATGCGATCGCACAGAACGGCACCCGCATCGACTATCGCCAGGTCGATATCAGTCAACCGCAGCAGGTACAGGCCCTGATTTTGGATATTCAGGCTAACCACGGCCCCTTGAACGGCGTAATCCATGCAGCAGGAATTCACCGGGATAATTACCTCATCCACAAGCCAGATGACGAGTTTAGAGCTGTTTTAGCCCCTAAGGTCCAGGGCACCGTTAACCTTGACCAAAGTCTGGCCGCTACTCCTTTAGACTTTTTTGCCCTGTTTTCCTCCGGGGCGGCGGTGACCGGCAATTTGGGCCAGGCCGACTATGCCGCTGCCAATGGGTTTATGGATCAGTTCGCCACCCATCGGCAAAGACTCGTGGCCGCAGGGCAACGATTTGGCCAAACCCTGTCCATCAATTGGCCCCTTTGGCAGCAGGGGGGCATGCAGGTGGATGCGGCCACGGTGGCGCTGATGCACCAACGGACCGGCATGAAGGCGATGCCGACCACCATCGGCATCCAGGCCTTTTACCAGGCACTGATGGCCAAACACCCCCAGGTGGGTGTGGTTACTGGAGATCTTGCCACCATTCGGCAGCGGTTGTTTGGGACACCGCATAAGGCTGAAACAGTCCGCCAGACTGGGCCGATTGATCACCAGGCCCTGAGGGCCGCAACGCTACAGCAACTCAAACAGTTGTTGGGCGCACGCCTTAAACTGTCACCGGAACGGATTGCCTCCCAGGAGCCCTTTGAGCGCTATGGCATTGATTCGATCCTGATCACAGATCTCAATCAGGATCTTGAAGCCGTCTTTGGGGAAATTTCCAAGACCCTATTTTTCGAATATCAAACCTTGAGTGCCCTGACGGATTATTTTGTGGCAGACCATCCAGAGGACTGCCAGCGCTGGTGTGGTTTGGGGGGTAAGTCTAGTGGTAATCCCCCACCAGCTGTCAGTGCAGCGGTCCCGACCGCTTTGGTCGCCGGGGCTATCAAGGCAACCGGCGGACCCCGCCAGGAACCGATTGCCATCATTGGCATTAGCGGTCATTATCCCCAAGCCGATTCGCTAGCGGCCTTCTGGTCCAATCTGTCTGTGGGCCAGGATGGTGTAACGGAAATCCCGCCCGAGCGTTGGTCCCTGGAGGGATTTTATCTGGAGCAACCGGAGGAAGCGGTGGCCCAGGCCATGAGCTATGGCAAGTGGGGCAGCTTCCTTGACGGGTTCGCGGAGTTTGACCCCCAGTTCTTTAACATTTCGGGGCGCGAAGCCATGAGTATGGACCCCCAGGAACGGCTGTTCTTGCAATCGGCCTGGGCCGCGCTGGAGGATGCTGGCTACACTCGGGAAACCCTGCAATCTCGGTTTGATGGCAATGTCGGTGTGTTTGCTGGCATCACCAAGACCGGTTATGACCTGCACGGGGCGGAGTGGCGTCAGCATGGAAAACTGTTTTATCCCCACACGTCCTTTGGGTCCGTGGCTAATCGGGTCTCCTATCTGCTGAACCTGCATGGCCCCAGCATGCCCATTGATACCATGTGCTCCTCCTCGTTGGTTGCCATCCATGAGGCCTGTGAGCGATTACGTCAGGGTGTTTGTCCAATGGCGATCGCAGGTGGGGTCAATCTTTACCTGCACCCCACCAACTATGTTGAGCTATCGGCCCTGAAAATGCTTTCTAAGGGCGGGAAATGCCGCAGTTTTGGGGAGGGGGGCGACGGTTTTGTCCCCGGCGAGGGCGTCGGCGTTGTGATCTTAAAACCCCTGGCCCAGGCCTTGCAGGATCGGGACCATATCCACGGTGTGATTCGGGCGACGGCGGTCAACCATGGGGGTAAGACCAACGGCTATACCGTTCCTAACCCCAAGGCCCAGGCCGAGTTGATCCGCAAAACATTAGATCTAGCAGGCATCCACGCACGCACCGTCAGTTATGTGGAGGCCCACGGCACCGGGACGGCTCTGGGGGACCCGATTGAGGTCACTGGCCTCACCCAGGCCTTTCACCATGACACCACGGATGTGGGCTTCTGCGCATTGGGGTCGGTCAAGTCCAATATCGGTCACCTGGAGGCCGCTGCCGGGATGGCAGGGCTGACCAAAATTCTCTTGCAGATGAAGCACGGAAAACTGGCACCCAGCCTGCATGCCGATCGATTGAATCCGAACATTTCTTTCGAGAACACCCCCTTCCAGGTACAGCGCTCACTGGCGGACTGGCACCGTCCCCAGGTCAACGTTGATGGCACCCCCAGGGAATATCCCCGCATCGCCGGGTTGTCATCATTTGGGGCAGGAGGAGCCAACGCCCATGTGATTCTCGAAGAGTACATGGACGAAACTATCCATCCCCCGCAAGCCGATGCCGACAACCCGCCAGCGGTATTTGTGCTGTCCGCTAAAAATGAAGACCGTCTCAGGGATTACGCGAGGGCGATGCGGGACCACCTGCAAAACCATATATCAGCCAACCAGCTACCTGATTTCCTCTACACCTTACAAGTTGGCCGAGAGGCCATGGATCAGCGGCTGGCCATGGTGGTTCATTCCCAATCTGAGCTGGTGGCCAACCTTAGCCTTTTCATTGATGGCCAACCCCTGGGTAAAGACTGTTGTCGGGGACAAGTGGATCACGAACAGGAAATCTCGACCGGGGCAGCGACCACTATCAATCCCAGCAGTCTAGACCCGACCAGGCTGGCCCAGGCCTGGGTGCAGGGGCATCCGGTCAACTGGCATCAACGTTATCGGACCCGACCACCGCGCCGTCTGGCCGCCCCCACTTATCCGTTTGCCCGAGAACGGTATTGGATTGCACCGGGGGAACTGTCCGGTGATGGTGATCGGCCAATCCTGACCCATGCCGTTTCCAGGCCAACGCCCACAGAGTTCTCGACGCCGCCATTGCAGAAGATCCAGAGAGTGCTTGCTCAAGCCCCAGATAACCAGATGAATTTTGTCAGCCCTGCTGCCAAACCCAAGGATCTCTTACTGCGTAATCTGAGCGTTCCGGTGGCCTCGGATCTACAGGATATGGCCACATCGCCCTTGTCCAATAGCCCTGAGCCGCAACTTTCCGAAGGAACGCTAATCCGTAGCTTAAAGAGGAGTTTGGCCAAGGCCCTGTTTATTGATGAAGGGGCGATCGCAATCAATCAACCCTATATCGACATGGGCCTGGATTCCATCGTTGGCGTTGAATGGGTCCATGCCATCAACAAGGAGTTCGGACTGAGCCTATCGGCCACCCGAGTGTACGATTTTCCCACTATCCGTCAATTGGCCACATATTTACGGCAGGCCTTAGCCGACACAACCCAGGCAACAGAACCTGCCACCCCCAGGGTCGCCAACTCCGATGGGGCAACCGCCAACTCCGATGGACCCGTATCCGAGGCACCCATATCCAATGGGTCAGCACCCACACCGACACCCACATCGACCGTGCAAGAGCCCGCCCATGGATTCACAACGGCCCAATTAGAGACCTTCTTAGTCACCAGTTTAGCCAAGGCGCTGTTCATTGAACCCAAGGCCATCGACCCCAAGAAGCCTTTTGTCGATTTTGGCCTAGATTCCATTGTCGGTGTGGAATGGGTGCACGCTATCAATACGGAATTTGGCGTGAATTTATCGGCAACTCGGGTTTACGATTACCCGACTATCCAGGCGCTGGCGGAGCACCTCAAGAACATCCTGCCTGTCCCACCCACCGTGCCGCCACCGGCCCCCGCTTCCCTCTCTTCTCCGTCTCCCCCAGAACAACCATTAGAGACGTCCGTTGCTAGTCGCGATCGCCAGCCGTCATCCCCCCCACCCCCCGAACCCATCGCCGTCGTCGGCATGTCAGGCCGATATCCGCAGGCTAAGGATCTGGAGCAGTTCTGGCAGAACCTGGCTGTCGGTCAGAATTCCATTCGTGAAATTCCTCGCGATCGCTGGAATGTGGATGCCTATTTTGATCCTAATCCTTCCACACCGGGCAAGATCTACTGCAAATGGTTGGGTGCCCTGGATGAGGTCGACTGTTTCGACCCATTGTTTTTCGGCATCTCCCCTGCCGAAGCCGAAGGCATGGACCCGCAGCATCGGTTGTTTCTAGAAGAAGGCTACCGAGCCTTTGAGGATGCGGGCTACGGTCCCCGCCTGCTGAGCAATGTCAACTGTGGCGTCTACATGGGGGTGATGAGCTATGAGTACGCCTTTTTGCTCCAGCAGCGTCAGGCCGAGCTAACAAACACTGGCAATAGTTTTGCCATCGGCGCGGCCCGCATTCCCTATTTCCTCAATCTGAAGGGACCGGCAATCCCCGTTGATACCGCCTGTTCTTCCTCTTTGGTGGCCATTCATCTCGCCTGCCAGGCCCTCAGGCAGCGGGAGATTGACATGGCCCTGGCGGGAGGTGTCAGCCTGTATCTGATTCCAGAATCCTATGTGGGCATGTGCGCCGCTGGTATGGTGTCGCCTGACGGCCAATGCAAAGCCTTTGATGATGATGCCAATGGGTTTGTCCCTGGAGAAGGGGCTGGCAGTGTGGTTTTAAAACGTCTTGCCGATGCAGAAAGGGACGGTGATCACATTTATGGACTGATCATCGCTTCTGGCATCAACCAGGATGGCAAAACCAATGGCATCACCGCCCCCAGTGCCCAGCGCCAGATCGATCTATTGCAGAGCATCTACACTACCTATGGCATCGATCCCAGCACCATCAGTTATGTCGAAACCCATGGCACCGGCACCAGGCTGGGCGACCCAATCGAGCTAGAGGCCTTAACTACGGCCTTCCGTCAGTCAACCGATGGTCAGCAATTCTGCGCCCTGGGCTCGGTGAAGAGCAACATTGGTCACACCTCGGCGGCGGCTGGTGTGGCAGGCGTACAAAAGACACTGCTGGCCATGCAGCACCAACAACTGCCCGCCAGTTTGCACTTTAAAAAGCCCAATCGCCACTTCAAGTTTGCCGAGTCGCCGTTCTATGTAAATACCGAACTCAAGGCCTGGCCAACGGAGCCGTCTTCCCCTCGTCGGGCTGCCGTGAGCGCCTTCGGATTCAGTGGCACCAATGCCCATCTGGTGTTGGAAGACTATGTGGGACCACCCTCTGCGTCGCCAGCACCGAGCGGGCCATCCCCCGTGGTCATCGTGCTTTCTGCCAGACGAGTAGACCAATTACAAACAGTAGTCCGTCAGTTACATGATCATTTAATTGCCACCGAGACCCCAGATGCCATCGAGTTACCGTCATTGGCCTACACTCTCCAGGTAGGCAGGGCTGAACTGGAGGAACGGCTGGCTTTTATTGTGGATTCGATGGATGAACTGATTCAAGCGCTACAGGGATTTCTGGCGGATGCGCCCGGTAATGCCCGGTACTTTCGGGGGCAGGTCAACCCCCATGATGAAACGGTCCAGGCCCTCGTGGATGATGAGACCTTTATAGAAACTGTTGACCAGTGGATGCAACAGGGCAATCTCGATAGCGTTTTGCAACTGTGGGTAAAAGGCCTGGATGTCAATTGGCACCGTTTGTATGGCAGTGCCAGGCCAAGGCGCATCAGTTTGCCCACCTACCCGTTTGCCCGCCATCGCTGCTGGGTAGATGCAGTGGCAGAAAACCCAGGGGGCAGCAGTACCCTGCCTCAATCCTCAGCCACGCAACGTCCACTACTCTCCCCCCTGCAACTGCCAACGCTGACTCTAAAGGACCTTGATCCCCTCGGAGTTGCCAGGGACTTTGTGCCAGCTGCTTTAGAAGACTTGTTGGCCCAATTGCTATGGGGCATATTGCAAGCCATGGGGCTGTTTCAACGAGGCTCTTTTGACTTGTCTGCAGCCATGGCCGCTGGCAAGATTCGTCAGGGATACGAACGTTGGCTACAGGCAGCTCTCCAAGACTTTGTCCGGCGGGGGCAGCTGGATTATTCTGCTGGCAAGTTTGTCACCCCCGATGCTCATCCACCCAGCCTTGCATCCCTCTGGACTCTGTGGGACTTGCAGCAGCAGATTGAAAGCCGCGATCCACTCAAGCAGGCCCAGTTTCCCTTGATTGAGGCTTGCTTGCGCTCTTTGCCCGAGATTCTACAAGGCGATCGCACCGCCGTGGAAGTGATGTTCCCAGATGCTTCACTAGAGCTGGTGGAACCGTTTTATCAAGGCAATCCGGTGTCAGACCTGTTCAACGAGATCCTCAGTCGCACACTGACGAGTTGCATCGAACAGCGTATTGCCGCCGATCCTGAGGCTCGCATTCGCATCCTTGAGATCGGTGCCGGTACCGGTGGCATGACCGCTGCTGTATTGCCATGCCTCAAAGCCTTTGGTCAGCATGTGGTCGAATATTGTCACACGGATATTTCCAAATCGT
Source organism: Leptothoe sp. ISB3NOV94-8A (assembly GCF_043421595.1). Classification (NCBI taxonomy): domain Bacteria; kingdom Bacillati; phylum Cyanobacteriota; class Cyanophyceae; order Nodosilineales; family Cymatolegaceae; genus Leptothoe; species Leptothoe sp. ISB3NOV94-8A. Next base: position 141,400 of record NZ_JAXSQW010000003.1, read on the forward strand.
TTCAGTTCCATGCCGAAGAGCGATTTGTTCCAGACTATCCCTTTGTTCGTGCTCAACTTTTCGATGTGGAACGACCGCCTACAGAACAGGGTGTGGCCCAGGGACAATACGACTTTGTTATTGCTAGCAATGTGTTGCATGCCACGCGCAACATCCGGCGTACCGTGGGTCATGCCCGTTCGGTGCTACGGTCCAATGGGCTCTTGTTAATTAACGAAATCAGCCGCAAGTCTCTGCTCGGGCATCTCACCTTTGGGCTGCTAGATGGCTGGTGGCTGAATGAAGACAACGAATTACGCATCCCTGGTTCACCGGCTCTATATCCCGAGACTTGGGAAAAGGTGCTAAGAGAGGAGGGCTTCGCATCGGTGGTTTTCCCCTGTGGGGAATCCCACGAATTGGGGCAACAGATTCTGGCGGCTTCCCTGGGCACACCCCAAAATATTTCTGGAAAAAAAGAGTTTCTGGCTTGTCAGGAAGACTGGGGTGCGGCCCCGCTTGAGAAAGAGTTTTTGACTTGCCAGGAAGACTGGTATGCGGCCCCGATTGAGGTGGCTGATTGGACGCCAAGAATCGATGCGGTCAAGACGAACGAAGTGCTGGTTATCAGTGCAAAATTAGAAGATGCAGACGCCATCATGAAGGTTTGCGAGACCGTCGCCAGGCTGGCTGAATATCCAGCCAATACCTGGACGGTGAGGCATTTATCCCTTGACACCCATGGGTTGGATGAAACCCTGTTGGCTGCCATTGTTCGGGGGGATGTCACTCACCCCCTCACCATTTTTCTGTGTGTGCCACCGATAGTCGATGACGGCATCGATCAGCTTGCTCAGGTGTTTGCCACTGTTCAGTCTGTGATGCGGGTGATGCATGCCAGGTCGACACATTTCTATTGTTGTTATACGGAACCGGCTGCTGCACACTGGTTGTACGGTGAGGCCTTGGCGGGATTATTTAAGTCCGCGATGGCAGAGTCGGTGAACCATCGCTATCGGGTGGTGTCCCATGACGCCGCATCCGCTATAGACGGACGCACAGCGTTGAGAATAGTCCAGGAATGGCTGTGCGATGAAACCCAGGAACTGCCAGTGGCGATGGTGCCAATGGTCCGTTACGAACAGGGACAACGTTACGAATTGCGGGCGGCTGAATCAATGCCGCCTACGGATTTGAGTGAGCTTAATGTATTTCGTCAGGGGGCCACATACCTGATGGTTGGTGCCCTTGGCCCTGCTGGATTGCAGGTTTGCGAAGAATTGGGCCGTCGGTATCAAGCGCGGTTGGTGATCTTTTCTCGGCGTGGGGAACATCAAGCAGAGGCAGCGTTAAACCGGATCAGGGCTGCTGGTGCCACGGTGTTCTATCGCTCCGTCGATATTGTGGACCAAACTGCCTTGAGGCAGGCGATGGCGTCCGTCAAGGCCGAGGGGGTGACACTCAACGGGGTGATCCATATGGCGCGGCGGGTGGCCGATGCCCCGATTGTTCAGAAGAATTTCCATGATTTTATTGATGTGATGGCGGCCAAGGTCATGGGTGGTTTAAACCTTGATGCCGTGACCGCCGATGAACCGTTGGACTTTTTTCTGATGTATTCCTCAATGGCGGCATTTGGTATCCAGGGCTCGCCGGATTATGCTTTCTCCGCAGCGTATCAAAATACCCTGGCTCGGTCTCGCGACCAACAAGTCTCCCAGGGACGACGTTCAGGGCGGACCCGGTCCATCTGTTGGGGACAGTGGGATGTGGATGGTGTGGTCTCCTCAGAACAGTTGCCTAAACGACTGGAACGCCTGCGCGGCATGGGTATGGATACCATTGATGCGGCCTCTGCCATGGCCCTGATGCAGGCCTCTGTCAGGGATGACACCAGTGTGGTGGGCTTTATGGCCGTTTTTGATCGCGAGCGGGTGCGGCGCACGCTGGGGCTGGGGGCGGATAGCCATGTCAGTGAAGAGGCGATCGCAAACGGAATCAAAGCTTATGAGCACCAGCAATGGACGGATTTGGATCTGGCTCGGTTCTTGGATTCAGTTCCCGACCAGGATCTGACTGACTCCATCCAAGCTGAAATCATTCGGGTGATCCGTGCTGCTGATTCGTTTTCACGACCTGCTGAACGGCCTGCTGGAAAGAAACGCAACAGCAACGGTGCTCGTATTGATACTGGGCAACAGCCCTCTAACAGCCCAATCCAAGTCGCAATTAGCCCTAAGCCAGCGTCTAAAGACTCAGATCCATTACGAGCGGCCATTTTGGCCAGTATCAAGAAGACCCTGAAGATTCCGGAAAGTGAACTGGATTGGAACCATCCACTCCAGGATTACGGATTGGATTCGATTATTGCCATGCAACTGGCCACCACATTAGAAAAGCATTTAAATTGTCCAGTGCAACCCCGATGGCTGATTGAGTATCCGACGCTAAATTTACTGATGGAAAAACTCAATAAGGAAGTGAAAGACAATCCATCAAATTAATCCCGTGGCAGCGGCACAACCGGCTCCAAAAGAGAGGACGCGAATCGACTGGTTCGAAAGATGATGACAATCATGACAGAACCAAGCAGATACCAAGCATATGGGTGAATAGGGGGAATTGAATCGAGCCAATGGGTGAACCAGTTGCTCGTCAGGTGAAGATTTCCCACAATAGAGTAGTGGTATTGATAGAGATAGATTCCAAAGCAAAAGATCAGAACAAGCCACATGGCGAGGGTAATACTTTGCAATACCATGGCCGCCAAGCGAGATTCGAGCGAGACTTCTCCTTCAAACTCAAACGCTCGTCTGGTGAGTGCAGGTGTCAGTAGTTCATACAAGTCATTGATGCGTTGCATCATGTCCGGTGGCTGTTGTATTTGCTTACATTTCATCCGGCGAAATTTCCCTTCCAGATACATCTGTATTTCCGCTACAAAATCAAACCCTGGATTCAGAATGCTGATGTTTTGGTCTAATGTGTCAAAAGTACGTCTCATCCTCAGGTACTGCCAATTCACACCAATTTTGAACTCGGCCATGATTTGACCGAGTTCGGCTGAAGAGCTGCCAATGGACTTTTCGTAGTAAGGCAGATTCTTGATCATGCTGCGGGCTGCCTGTTTGTTGAGTACTCGGACAATTCGCCTTTTCACTTTCACGAGGTCTATCGGCGGCAGTTGGCCCATGGTGAGCAATAATAGCTCGGCTGCCTTGTCAAATGCCCCTTCGGCCATAGCTCGGAAATATTGATCATACTGGGCAGCAAACTTCGGATCGAGTCTGCCAACACTGCCAAAATCAATCAACGCCAGCTTGCTGTTTCTCAGAAGAATAATATTGCCCGAATGTAAATCACCATGAAAAAGTAAATCTTCATACAGTTGTCTGAAAGCACTTTGTAAGAGTTCCTGGGCAACTTTACAGGGATCAATGTTATTTTCTGCAAGCCAGTGCTTGACCCTTTTAGGATCGTCCCTTAATACACTGTTGAAATCACTAACAAATACACCGTCAATGAATTCCATGACAAGAACACGGTCGGTGTTGAACTCCAGGTAGACATCAGGCACATAGATTCCATGATCAGTAAGTGTTTGCTTGAGCCTGAGCATGTTGCTGGCCTCCAGTCGGTAGTCCAACTCCTCTTCCATGCTCGCCTGAATTTCCTGAAGCATTTCATCTAACCTTAAATACTGTAGGGCCTTGAATTGACCCAGAAGATTGAATGCCAGGTTCAACAAGTTAAAGTCATATTGAAAATATTCGGCTGCGTAGGGACGTTGAACTTTAATGACCACCCAGTTGCCTGCCTGTTTGCGCCTCGCCTTGTGCACCTGAGAGAGAGAGGCGGCGGCAAACGGTTCCAGCTCGAAATCATCAAATACTTCATCGATAGAAGTTCCCAACTGCGCCTCAATGATCTCCATAGAAAGTTGGGGTGAAAATATCATGGCGCGATCCTGAAGTTTTGCAAGTTCCCTACAAAACTCTAGTGAAAACAAATCGGTTCGCATGGCGAATATCTGCCCCACTTTGATCCACATGCCGCCTAAGAGTTCTAGAAACTCACGCACCTTGGCTGCTCTGCCCTCTTCAGAACCTTGCAGAACGATGTCACGCAAAAAATTGAGCACCAACAGCAACAGTCGACCTAAGATAAAGAAGATCCGCCAAAATTGCGGTTTACTGACCGGTACTTCTTGCAACGCCTTTTTCTCCGATGGTTGTAGTAATGGCGTTGTACATTGGCTTTTCTTTAGCATGGTGGCATTTTGGGGCTCGACGCAAGATAACATTTACCATTTGACGGAGCATCAGCGATGGCTGATCGGCTACAGCGATTCATTCCACTCTGAAATCTGTTGGTGCGATTCGGATGACCAAGCACATGCGGAGAGCGACTATTTCTTTTTAAGAAATAGTTTCTTTCTCTTGTCTAATTACATTGGATAAACCGTGATAAGAAAAATTTACACTCGATTGTGAAAGGCATTCTACTAGCTTTCCAGGAAAGCGGTTGCAATCTCCCTGTATTATTTTGTATTATTTAGCACGTTCTGAATTTAGAATGTCTGATAGACGTAATAAATCAAATTTAGCGTCTCAAATCTCACGTCTCAAATACACCCATGGGTAGCTATGCTCAAATGTCGAGAGTCTGAGGGGTGAGGTCGTAACGTTTAAAGTTGTCATCGAAACGGTTCAGAAGTACGATGGAAATTGTGGCCATGATCTTTTTGATCTAACCTTCAGATATCTTCATAGTTATAGTTGGCTCATATTTCGAACAATTCACGCTGCTTGGCTCACGCTCCTATTAGACAAGCGATCGCGAGTTGAGATTTGATACAGAACCTGCAGAATTGAAGGGTGATCGATGAGCACGGTTAATCAGCGATTAACAGATTTGTTCTCTAAGAACATTGTTGTGGAGCCATCCAGGTCTTCAACGTCAATGTTGTCCCAGGACGCTGGTGGTGGCTTAACCAACGTGACCTTCAGTTGCATATTTTTCTCTGATGTCCGTAAGGCCATTTCCAATCGCAGCAAGTATGCATTTGTGAGAGAGCTGGTTGAATTTGCCGACCATTCAGGATTTGAAGCCGTCTGTTTTCCTGAGAGGCATTTCCATGAGTTTGGCGCGATCTATGCCAATAATGCGGTTGTGGCGGCATACTTCGCCCCATTGACGAACCATGTGCGGTTGCGGGCGGCTGCGGTTTCTGTCACGTTGCATCACCCTGCTGAAATTGTTGAGAATTGGGCCATGGTCGATATCTTGTCGAATGGTCGAGTGGATTTGGGATTCGGTAGCGGCTGGAATAAACCCGATTTTGTCCTTTCCCCTGAAACCTACGAGAATCGTTTCAAACTGCGTGATCAGCGGATTCCCATCATTCAAAAACTCTGGCGTGGAGAAACGGTTGACTTTCCGGGACCCGGTGGAGAGATGTTCCCCATATCAGTGTATCCGCGCCCCATTCAGCCGGAACTAAATGTTTGGTATTCCACATTCTCTGAACAGGGATTTGAGCGTGCTGGTAGTATGGGCTACAACATTTTTACGATGCTGCTGCCCGACAATGTGAATGCGTTAGCCAAAAAGATTAGCCGCTATCGCCAGGCGCGTGCTGCTGCAGGTTTTGATCCAGAAACCGGAATTGTCTCATTGCTGATGCACACCTTTGTGCACCCGGACATGGACTGGGTGCAACATGTCGTTTCCGGACCATTTAAGGAGTATATTGCTAGCAGTGTTTTGCCTCAGATGAAAGCGGTAGGCAAGCATTTTAACGATTCAGAAGTTGATCGGATTGTTGATTATTCTTATGCCCGGTATTTACAAACGGGCGGTATTTTTGGACCGTTGACAGATTGTCAGCGACAGATCGATCAGGTGATCGCTGCTGGGGTGAATGACATCGCATTACTGCAGGACTTCGGTGTTGAATACAGTGCGGTGCAGCAATCACTCGAATATGTGGGGGAACTGGTTAACCGTAACCGAGAATCTAGACATCTAGCGGGCTAAGTCATGCAGGCTGAAACAGAAAGATTGGAATGGATCCGGACATGGATAAAGGCCAGGAAAGCGGCTACTCAGCCGCCAGCTTCTGTCACGGCTACTGATGACGCTGTTGTTGTAACGGGGGTCTCTGGCTATTTTCCTGGCTGTATGAATGTGGCTTCATTCTTCAATCATATTGATCATGATCAGCCTCTGATTACGGCTATTTCTGATCACCGTTTGGACCTGATGATTCATCAAGGGGGTGATCAGCTGGGGTTTATGCGGCGGCAACAGGGTGGATTTATCCCAGATATTGTTTCTTTCGATGCTGAATTATTTGGGATCCTGCCCATTGAAGCTGACGAGATGGATCCTCGGCAACGGTTGTTGTTGATGTCCACGTGGCGCACCTTGGAAGATGCCAGTATAAACACTGAATCTCTCAAGAAAAGTGCTACAGGTGTGTTTGTTGGCTGTGAATCCAACGAATACGCGCAGTTAATGGCCCAGCATGGTTTTGTTCCGACCATGGGGTTGAGCCAGGCCGACAGCATGATGGCCAACCGGATCTCCTATCATTTTGATTTTGCCGGTCCCAGTGAGATGGTCAACGCCACCTGTGCTGGGTTCGCGGTGGCACTGCATCGGGCGTTTACCGCCGTTAGGCTAGGGCTGATTGAGCGGGCCATTGTGGGAGCGGCGAATCTCATTCTGTTGCCTGATCCATTTAGGATCTTATCCGAGGCCGGTCAGTTGACTGCTGGTTCATCGGTCAAGTCTTTTGGCCATGGTGCAGACGGGTTTCTCCGGGCCGAAGGTGTGGGGACAATCTTGATTGAACGATTGTCAGATGCTGAAGCGGCGGGTCGCTCTGTGTATGCGGTGATCAAAAACGCTTCGGTCAATTTCAACGGCCAGGGTGGTTTTTCCATGGCTGCCCCCAACATTGAAGCCCATACGGAGTTAATTAAGGCGTGTTACCGAGAGGCGGACATCGATCCGAGGAGAGTTGCCTATGTGGAGGCCCAAGGTATGGGGCTGCCAGTGGCGGATATCGCGGAATGGAACGCCATTAATCGGGCATTGACGCAGCTGTGTGATGAAAAAGGGCTGGCGTACGAGCCTGGATTTTGCCGGGTGAGTACGCTCAAGCCTCTGGTGGGCCATATGCATGCCGCGTCCTCCCTGGGGGCGTTGTTAAAGATTATTCGGAGCTTTCAGACCAATAAGATTCATAAAATCCCAGGCTTCGAGCAAGCCAACGAGTTCTGCGACAAGGAGGCGATGCCATGTCGCTTTACTCGGGAAACCGAATTGTGGGAACAGTCCTCAGAGCCAAGGTTGGCAGCCTTACATTCCTACGGATCTGGTGGTAACAATGCCCATGTACTTTTAGAAGACTATCAAGGTGCATGGCAAACAACGGCGGATCGTCAACAAAATTTTAAGGGAAGACCCTTTGAACTTAAACGTCATTGGTTCCCTGCGATCGCGAAGCCGTTGTTGACGGACATCGCCCCAGGCGACCTGAAAGAAAAAGTATTGGCCGTAATGCTGGAGGCTTTGGGGCAAAAGAATAAAGCCTCCACTATTAATTTACCGTTTGCCGAACTCGGTGTCGATTCACTCTCCATCGGCTCATTGGTCTCCAAGTTGGAAACCACGTTTGATGTTTCCATTCGCAAATCCGATCTGTTCAGCTACTCAACACCCGATCGCTTAGCCACCCATGTCGCCACATTGAGGCGTGCGTCCAACGAAGGGGTGAGCGTAAAATCTCGCCCTGCTAAGACGTTGCCTGGCCCCAAGGACAAGGCCGCCACGGACGGGCAGGCCGATGATGATATCGCAGTTATTGGCATGCATTTGCGCGTTGCCGGGGCTGAGGATCATGCAGACTTCTGGCAGTTGCTGAAGGAGGGCCAATGCGCCATTACACAGTTGCCCGTGGCCCGAGCTAACGGTGCGACGGATGGCCCAGATATCCGGGGGGGGTTCTTGCCGTCCATCGATACCTTTGACCCGCTCTTTTTCAACATCGCTCCTCGGGAATGCGAGGCCATGGACCCGCGACACCGCCTGCTGTTGGAGGCGGCCTGGTCCGCCATTGAGGATGCTGGCTACAACCCGGAGGACTGGAAAGGCAAGAATCATGGTATTTTCATCGGTATCGAAGAATCGGATTATCCGGTATCGACGGCATCCCAGATCACGGCCATCCATGGCGGTACGGCACCGGCACGCATTGGCTATTTCCTCGATACTAAGGGGCCATTATTGGCCATCAGTACGGCCTGTTCCTCTTCCCTGGTGGCTGTTCATTATGCCTGTAAAAGCATTCTCGATGGAGAGAGTGACTGTGCGTTGGTGGGAGGATGCAATATTATCTGCCAGCCGGAGCGCACCCACGCCGCTCTGTCCCAAATGGGCAACATGCTGTCACCGGATGGAACCTGCTACGCCTTTGACCACCGGGCCAATGGCATGGTGATCGGCGAGGGCCTCGGGTTGGTGGTGCTCAAGCGCCTATCCCAGGCCAGGCGGGATGGCGACTCTATTTATGCGGTGATTAAAGGCAGTGGCATTAATTATGATGGCCGTACCAATGGCTTGACCGCCCCCAGTGGCGAACGTCAGCGCGAACTGTATGAACGGGTACAGCGTCAGAGTGGTGTCCGCCCGGAGCAGATTGCCTACGTCGTTACCCATGGCACTGGCACGACTCTGGGGGATCCCATTGAATACCATGCCCTATTGGATGCCTTTGGAGCCAATGGAGAGCATCCGCCTTACTGCGCCCTCACTTCCCCCAAGACGAATATTGGCCATACCCAGGCCGCCTCGGGCATTGTCAATTTGATCACGGCCACCCTCGCCTTGCATCATCGGGCGATTCCGCCGTCCTTGAATTTCGAAGCAGTCAATCCGGACATCGATCTTGACCATGGTCCGTTTTATGTAAACACGGCTTTGCAGGCTTGGGACGCTGAGCACCGTTTTGCTGCCGTTAGTTCCTTCGGCCATACCGGTACCAATGCCCATGTGGTGTTAGGCGACAGTGGTGAGCCGTTGGTTCAGTCCGCTGACGACGAGCAACAACCGCTGATGATCGTGTTGTCCGCCCAGGGGGAAGACCAGCTCAGGCAAGCGGCAGAAAGGTTGCTGCACTATCCGGTTGGACGCTTACAGGACCTGGCATACACACTGCAAGTGGGCCGCCAGGCGATGGCCGTGAGGCTGGGTTTTCTGGCGCGATCGCAAGCCGAACTAAGATCGCAACTAACCGCCTTTTTGAACGGCACCATGGACAAAGCGCAGATTTTTTACGGCGAAGCATCAGAGTCAGACGCTGTGCTGGGTGCGTTAGTGGATGATGACGACATCGGCCAATGGGTGCGCCATTGTCTGGAAGCGGGCCAGTATTCGAAACTGTTAAAAATGTGGGTTGGCGGGGTGGCGGTTGATTGGCACAGACTTTACGGCCAGGAAAATCCCAGGCGTGTTCATTTGCCCACCTATCCGTTTGAGAAAGAGCATTTTTGGCTGGATGTAACCGCGCCAGACTCCACCCTGGCCGCTCTGCCTACTCCAGCGCCCGCTAAACCCAGTGCGTCAAATGTCGCCGAGGAGGCACCCCATGAAATCCTGCTCTTCGAGGAGACATGGCAGCCTGCAGCGCTGGTTCGGGAAACGGTTTCTAAACCCAAGAAACCCAAGACAGCAGTATGTGTGCTGGGCGATGCTCCCGAACAACGGGCGGTGGCGGATGTTTTGCAATCCTTAGCAACCGATAGCCATTGGCAGCTGATTCAGGATAATGGCGCAGGTGCCCTGGAAAAGTCATTCAAGCAAATCCGTGAGGAGTTTGGATCCCCCGATGCTCTGTTCGATCTGCGCACCATCGGTAACCCCGCCGGGCTTTATAATCCCGCCCACATCGTCCCGCTGATCCAGGCCCTGGCAAAAGCTGCGCTCAACCCCGCTCGCGTGCTAATTATGTGTCCATTCCATAGCGACCTGCAGCGTTGCTATGCAGACGCTTGGGTGGGGTGCGAAAAGTCCCTGGGAATGATTTTGCCAAAAACCCTGGTCGTGGTTGTCGGCATGCGCATTGCCGAGCCATCCCTTGCGGTTGAGCAATGTGCCCAGGCGCTACATGATGAATGGCACGCCACCGTAGCTGAGAGTGTTCTATATGAAGGAGAGCAGCGCCTGGCGGCGCGCCTACAGCCTGTAAATTTGCCAGAGCACACGGTGCCTCCTGTGGAGACTGCGCTGCCCTTGAAACCAGGGGGCACCTATCTAATTACCGGCGGCGGCGGCGGCTTAGGTTTGCAGTTGGCCACACATCTGGCCCACAAACACCAGGCAAATCTCGTGTTGACCGGGCGTTCGGAGCTGACACCGGAGAAGCGATCGCAACTGTATGCCTTGATCAAACAGGGCGGCGGCGTCATGTATTTGCAAGCAGACGTGAGCGATGCTAACGCCATGACGTTAGCCGTGGCCCAAGCTAAAGAACGCTTCGGCACCATTGATGGCGTCATCCATGCGGCAGGGGTGGAATCGACCCACACCATTCTGGACATGGAGATGACTGATTTTCAGCGCGTGACCGCACCAAAAATCAATGGCACCCGGGTGCTCGATCAGGTGCTCCAGCATGAGCCCCTGGATTTCATGGTGTATTTCAGCTCCAGTGCCGCCATCCTGGGGGACTTTGGTGCTGGCAACTATGCCATGGGCAATCGATTTCAGATGGCCTTTGCCCGGCATCGCCATCAGCTGGTGGCCCAGGGGCAGCGCCAGGGCAAGACCGTAGCGATCAACTGGCCGGTTTGGGCCCAAGGAGGCATGGGGGCAGGCAACCGTGAACAGATGGACTTTTATCTGAAAACTAGCGGTCAGCGGGCGCTCGAAACCCAAGAGGGGTTTGACCTATTTGAACAGTTGCTGGCCCAGCCTGGCCCGCAGCATCTAGTGCTGGTGGGCAAGCGTCACCGGGTATGGCGGTTTTTAAACCTAGCGGGCACGGCATCTGATACAGCCTCGGAGCGTCCCGCAGAGCCCGCTCTTGGTCGGGGGCGTAAGCCTGAAATGAAGGGATTCAGCGTTGAGGATTGTGTGCTGTGGGATCTGCGCGAGTTGGTGGGAGCCCTCTTGAAAATCAAACGAGACCGCCTCAAGGCAACTGCAAATTTTGCAGATCTCGGGTTTGATTCCATCAGTCTGGCCGAATTCGCCGAGGCCCTGACCAGGCATTTTGACATCGAAATCACACCTGCGTTGTTTTTTGGGCATTCCACCCTAAACAAGCTCTGTCAGTATTTTATGGACGAACATCATCAGGCGGTTCATGGGTTTTATGCCCAGGCACCACAGACCGAGGTGAAACCCCAGACCCCTGTTCACCGCCTGACCACAGCAGCCGTCGTCCAGACATCAGTGCCCCAGCCACCGGATCGATACCCTGGGGAACCGATTGCCATTATCGGCATGAGCGGTCGATTTCCCCAGGCCCGGAATATAGACACCCTGTGGGAAATCCTAGCCACCGGCAGGGATGCGATTGAGGAAGTGCCGACAGAGCGGTTTGACTGGCGTCAGTATTACGGTGACCCCCAGGCGGACAGCCGCAAGACCAATGGTAAATGGGGCGGCTTTATTCCTGGCGTTGCCGAATTTGATCCCTTGTTTTTTGAAATTTCGCCCCGCGAGGCGGCAGCCATGGACCCCCGCCAGCGTTTGCTACTGCAAGAGGCCTGGAATGCCCTGGAGGATGCTGGCTGTGGCCCACGACATCTGCAAAATCACAAGGTGGGGCTGTTTGTCGGGGCAGAGGAGGGTGACTATGTGTTTTTGGCTGGAGACGGGCAAATCACCGCCAACCATAACGGTATCCTGGCCTCGCGGTTAGCCTATTTTCTGGACCTACGGGGGCCAGCCATGGCCATCAACACCGCCTGTTCGTCAGGATTGGTTGCGGCCCATCAGGCCTGTGTGAGTCTGCGCGGTGGGGAGTGTGACATGGCGTTGGTGGCGGGGGTGAACCTGCTGCTTACCCCCGCCGGTCTGGTGGCCATGGGCCAGTCGGGCATGTTGTCAGACGATGGCAAGTGTTTTGTTTTCGACCGGCGGGCCAATGGCATGACCCCCGGTGAGGCGGTGGTGGCGATGGTGTTGAAACCGTTGGCCAAGGCTGAAGCTGACGGGGATCCGATCTATGGGACGATTCGGGCTAGCGGTGTAAATTATGACGGCAAAACCAATGGTATTACGGCCCCCAGTGGCGTTGCCCAGACCGAGCTGCTAAGGGACGTTTACTCAAAGGCCCACATCCGCCCTGGGGATGTGGACTACATCGTCACCCATGGCACTGGCACCAAGCTGGGTGATCCGGTGGAAATCAACGCGCTTTACGATGCGTTTAAGGGCACCAGCGAGAACCATGGTCATTGCGCCTTAACCTCAACGAAAAGTAATTTTGGCCATACCTTTGCTGCCTCCGGTTTGCTCAGTGCCGTCAGCCTGGTCAAGGCATTTCAAAACGACCTGATTCCTGCCAGTCTGCATTGCCACACTGAAAATGACTATATCCATTGGGATGAAAGCCCTTTTTTCGTCAACAAGACTGCCCGACCCTGGCCGCGCCATCACACTAGAGAACGCCTGGGTGGGGTGAGTGCTTTTGGCATGAGCGGCACCAATGCCCATATGGTCTTTGCAGAGTACTGTGAGACAACCTATTCCCCATCACAGGTATCCCCTTACCATTTATTAGTTTTATCGGCCAAAACATCCGTCGCACTCAAAGCTAGGGTGCGTAGCCTGATCCAGGTATTGCAGATGGAGGCGACTGCCGAGGCCGGTCTGGACAGGATCAGTTGCACCCTATGGGAGGGACGCCATCATTTTCGTTACCGATTGGCGGTGGTGGTGGCGGATTATGATGACGCCGTCGCTGCCTGGACCGCCGCCCTGAATGAGGAACCTCATCCCCAGGTGTTTCAGGGGCTGGTGCCGCCGGATTTCAAAGGGCAGACGGTGATCCGGAAGCATGCGGAAGACTTAATGGGCCAATGTCGCGATCGCACGATCGAAGACTATGGCGACGCCTTGCGGGCATTGGCTGATTATTACTGTCAGGGATACCAGCTGGACGGTGCTCTTTTGTGGGGGATGCCCCTGCCGCCACGCCTGCATCTGCCCACCTATCCGTTTGAGCGCAATCACTACTGGGTCAGTGACGGTAGTACGTCCCCGGTCAGGCTAGCTGACAGGCCAGTGGTCAGGCCAGCAATCAGGCCAGCGGTTCATCAACTGCATCCCCTGGTGCATCGCAACACCTCTAATTTTTCTCAGCAACAGTTCAGGTCTATGTTCACGGGGCAGGAGCCATTTCTGGCCGACCATGTGGTCCATGGCCAAACAGTCTTGCCTGGGGTTGGCATTTTAGAAATGGCCCGTTCCGCGTTCGAGCAGTCAGTCGCTCACCGAGACCCTCAATCTGGCTATCAATCCGGCTATCAACTGCAAAACGTTGTATGGCTAAGGCCTTTGGTGATACCGACAGGGGGGCTGGAGGTGGAGCTGGCTCTTACAGAACAAGATGACGGCATTAACTTTGAGTGCCGCACCGACGGGGCGATGCCCGTGATTCACGCCACGGGACGGGTATCTATGCTAGCCACATTGCCGCCGTCGCCCTTGGACATTCCAGCCATCAAACAACGCATGCAGGGGGGACAACTCTCAGCCCAGCAGTGTTACCAAACGTTTGCTTCCAGTGGTTTGAACTATGGTCCCTTCTACCAGGGCTTGCAGGAACTGCTGATCGGTGATGAAGAAACCTTTGGGCGCATTGACCTGCCCGAGGTGGCGACCGTCGGAGCTGATGCCTTTGTGCTGCATCCAAGTTTGATGGATACCGCCTTCCAGTCCATGCTCGGCTTGCAGTCTTTTGTCCATGGGCAAGGGAGCCATGGCTCGTCGCCGCCGTTGGTACCCTTTGCCATAGAGCGCCTCAGCGTTTTTGCGGTCTGTCCCGTCCCGTCCTGGGTTTGGACACGTCGCTCTCCGGAGAATATGACCAACAGCGGCGTGATCAAACTGGATATTGATGTGTGCGATGGGGATGGCCATGTGGCGGTACGCATTGAGGGGTTCTCTGTCCGGGCATTTGCCAGGGCAGTTGGAGATCGTTACGTGCGCAGATTAACGGGGAAAGAGTTTTTCCTGAAAGATCATGGTGGACTGTTGCCTGGGGTGGTTTCCTTAGAATGGGCCCAGGTGGCTGGCACGTTGATGGGTCCAGTGACCGGATTAAAGCAGATAGTCTGGAGCGATCTAATTCGTCTGGACGGTAGCCCTCGTGATGTTTGTACCTCGCTAGAACACCAGGATGGCACTGTTCTTTATCGGGTAAGCGCCGACGATCGGGTGCATGCCCAGGGCAAGATCGCCACCGAAGAATTTGCTGGCCCCATTCCCCACATTCCCCTTGATGAAATTCGGGAACGGTGCGGTGAGAGGCTTGTGCCATCAGAGTGCGATCGCAGGCTAGCCACAGACCTGGGTCCGAGTTTTCGCAGCCTGGTAGATTTCCGCCACAATCAGGTAGAAGCGCTGGCAACCCTGGAACTGCCAGCCTGCGTGCGGGATGATTTTCAGGACTACCGTCTCCATCCCAGCATGATGAATGGGGCGGTACAAGCGGCCAATCTGTTGTCCCTGATTCGTCGTCCGGGTGGGCCGCCAGTGCCCTTCAGTGTGGATGCCTTATGGATCCATGGGGACCTGCCTGAGCAGGCATTCGCCCATGTGACCCAGGTTGTGGAAGATGATGCTAATGGGCCCAGCGATCGGGCCATGAAGTATGACATTGCGATCGCCAATGGCCAGGGCCAGGTGGTGGTTTCGATGCAGGGGTACTGTGCCATCCCAGCGACTCAGCCAAGTAACGCAGCCCCAATAGATATTCCAGCAGATATCCCAGCAGACATTCTTTATGGGGTACTGGACTGGAGGCCCCAGGCGATGGCCGCCAGCGACGGCCCTGAGCCTCAGCGGCCATCGGTGGCCCCAGTGTTTCTGCTCAACGGGGATACCGCCCATTGGCAATCTTCTCTACAGGCCCAATGGCCTGGGGCGCGTTTCATCCAGCTCTCATCCATTAGCGACCCGGCAGAGGCAGCACAATCCAGTGTTCTGGAGGTCCTGCAGCTGATCCAGGCCGCCCTCGGACAGGCCTCGGACAGGATTCAGCCGGTTATGTTGGCGGTGCCAGACGGTGCTTTCTCCCCCATGCACGCTGCCCTAGCTGGGCTATTTAGGACAGTGCGGCTGGAACAGGGGGACGTGGATGTCCGGATTTGCCACTTGCCCGCTGCTGTGCAATGCCCATTGGATGACCGCTGGATAAGGATCTTGGCCACCGAACTCAGTCATCCGTTTGGCGATGTTGAGACATTCTATGACGCTGAAGCAACTCGGTTTGTGGCCTCGCTGGCCGAAATTGTGCCTGCTACATTGGCACCAGCGTATGAAATTTCGCCCGGTGATGTGATTTGGATTACCGGGGGTCTTGGCGGTGTCGGCCTGCAACTGGCCCGACATCTGGCGGTGACTCGTCAGGCCCGTGTCGTCTTGAGCGGGCGGTCGCCCTTGTCTCAGCATAAGCGCCAGGTCTTGGATTCCCTAACCCATGCAGGGGCTACTGTGCGCTATCTGCAATGCAATGTGGCGGATCGTGCCGACGTCGAAAAAAGCCTGGCTTCGATCCTGGAAACTGAGTCAGTCTTAAATGGCATTGTCCATTGTGCAGGGGTAATTGAGGACGCCCATTTACTGAAGAAATCCACCCAGGAAGCAGTGCGGGTAATGCAGCCCAAGATTGCTGGCACCCTGGCCTTGGATGAAGTCACCCGGGATATCCCCTTAGATTTCATGGTGCTGTTCTCGTCACTCACCGGCACCTTTGGCAACCCAGGGCAGGCCGATTATGCTGCGGCCAATGGGTTCATGGACCTGTTTGCCAGGGAACGTAATCTTCGGGTCCGGGCAGGGCACCGTTGCGGTCGCACCGTATCCATTGGCTGGCCCCTCTGGCGTGACGGCGGTATGCAGCTCGATGCAGAACATAACACCCTGCTGCAACAAAACTCTGGTCTCACCCCCATGGATACGGCCAGGGGAATAACAGTATTTGAGCGTTGTTTGCAAAGCGATCGCGACCATCTGCTGGTCCTCCATGGTGAGGGGGCAGCCATCCGAGCAAAGTTGTTTACCTCAACGGACAACACTGTGAGTGAAGAGTCTGCGGCAGGCACCGATACTGTTTCCTTTGAACAAACGCTCCAGGCCCTGACTGCCATGGTGGCGGATCAGCAAAAGGTGCCCTTAGACAGAATTGAACCGGATGTGGAACTTCCCCAATATGGTTTCGATTCCCTGGCCTTCACTGAGTTTGCAAATCGGCTCAATCGCCGCTTTCAGCTCGACCTGATGCCCACATTATTTTTCGAAAAATCTTCCCTGAGATCCCTGGCCAAACACCTGCTGGAACGTTATCCGGAGACCCTAGCGGCGCAGCTGGTCCCACAACCAACACCAGATATGCCAGCCAAGGTTTTGGCAAAGCCGCCTGAATCCACCAGTCGTTTTCGCAGTGCGCCAAAAGAGACCGTCGCTGCCCCCATTAATAGAGCAAATGGGAGAACCCATGGCAGAACCCATGGGCCTATGGCAGAACCTCCCATGAATTCCCCTACTCCGGACATCGAGAATGTGTCCCAAGAGACGACTATCGCCATGGCTCAGCCACCATCACCAGGTCAACCGGACCCCATTGCCATCATTGGCATCAGTGGCCGTTTCCCTGGTGCCAAAGACGTGGATGAGCTGTGGCGTCATCTAGAAGCCAACCACGACCTGATTTCAGACGTGCCAGTGGAGCGCTGGGACTGGCAGAAATACTACGGCGATCCACTGGAACAGCGAGGCAAAACCAAAGTCAAATGCGCCGGTTTTATGGAGGATGTGGACCAATTTGATCCGGCCTTTTTTGGTATTTCCCCCAGGGAGGCGATCGGCATGGACCCGCAGCTGCGCCTGCTGATGGAAACCGTTTGGTCCGCTGTCGAAGATGCTGGCTATCGGGCCAGTGAGTTTTCCGGTCGTCCGGTCGGTGTTTTTATGGGGGTCTCCACCTCTGACTATAAGGACGCCTGGCTCCAACATGCGGCCTCTGATCAGGAACTGGACGGCCCTTTACTCGTTTCCCATTTTGTAGTTGCTAATCGCATCTCCTATGCGTTGGATTTACACGGTCCCAGTGAGCCCATCGATACCGCCTGTTCGTCCTCTTTAATTGCTATTCATCGCGCCATTGGGGCCATGCGGATGGGCCATTGTGAGTCCGCCTTAGTGGGCGGCGTCAATCTGATCTTGACCCCAAATATCACCATCGCCGCCAGTCGCGCTGGTGTGCTTAGTGAGGACGGTCGCTGCAAGACCTTTGATAAAAGCGCCGATGGCTATGGACGGGGTGAAGGGGTGGCCGCGCTATGGCTAAAGCCCCTCGATCAGGCCTTGGCAGACGGTGACCATATTTATTGTTTAATTCGCAGCAGTGCCGAAAACCATGGCGGCAAAGCTGCCTCTCCCACAGCCCCCAATCCGGTGGCTCAACAGGCGTTGCTCGTCGATGCCTACACCCGGGCGGGGATTGATCCAAGCACCGTGGGATACATTGAAGCCCATGGCACCGGGACGGCCATGGGCGATGCCGTTGAGATCGACGGATTAAAAGCGGCCTTTGCCGAGTTGTATCAACGACAGGGCATTAACGTCGGTGAACCCCATTGCGGATTAGGGTCGGTCAAGGCCAATATTGGCCATTTAGAGGCGGCGGCGGGGATGGCCGGGGTGATTAAGGTGATCCAAATGCTGCGATATCAAAAGATTCCGGGTAACCCCCACTTGAAAGAGCCCAATCCCTATCTGGGCCTTCAGAAAACGCCCTTTTATTTGGCCGATAAAACCCAGAACTGGCCAGCACCGCGCGATGCCCATGGGCAGGAACTGCCCCGTCGGGCAGGTGTGAGCAGCTTCGGCATTGGGGGGGCCAATGCCCACGTAGTCTTAGAAGCCTATGGCCATGGGCAACCAGCGACCGCTGGCCCGGAACCACCTGCGGATCATCCCCAGGTGATGGTTTTATCCGCCAGGAATATGAGCTGTCTTAAGGGATACGCCGAGAAACTGCTGGCCTTTTTGACGCAGACCGCTGGCAGTAAGTCTTCCAGACTGAGAAATGTTGCCTGGACGCTACAAACTGGGCGGGAGGCGATGGCAGAGCGGTTGGGTTTCGTGGCCGCTGACCTGAACGAGACCGTTGAGACGCTCACATCATTTTTGGCAGGTGAAAAGGCCGAGACCTATTACCATAGTCGGGTTCATCGGGGGGGCGCAAACCGGCAGCCTGGTCCCGAGGACACCCCTGAAAGCTGGCTGGCTGCCTGGATGGAGGGGGCCGACCCCGACTGGTCACAACTCCACGGAGACATTACGCCGGAACGCATCAGCTTACCCACCTATCCATTCGATCGGAAACGATTCTGGTTCGCTAAGAAAAATGAGGGCGGAAATAAATCAGCAGCTGACAACGGTGTGCAGCTACTAACGCAGCTGCAGGACATTACCCTCTCCCCACCATCATCTGAAACGGTCTTTAGTCAGAATCTGCCATCGATTGTCAAAACTGAGCTATCTGAAGTGGCCCAACCCAGTGTGAACCCTCAGCTCAAATTAGCCTCGCCGTCAGGCTTAATCGAGTCAATTGTTGATGTGCTGGTGGATATGTTAGCCGAGATTCTCTACATGGGTGTGAGCGATGTTTCGACCGATGAGTCGTTTACAAATATGGGCATGGATTCGGTGATCGGTGTCGAGTGGATTCAGGCAGTCAATCGACGTTTTGACGTTAAGATTCCGGCTACTAAAGTCTACGACTATCCCAATATTCTTGCTTTCGCTAACTTTCTTGCCGACACCCTGGAGCAGCAGTCCCCTCCGCAAAATCAAGACAAGGAGTCTGCACCTGCAAAATCAACTTCTTTGGACGAAGTTCTTCAGCACGTTCAGCGTGGTGAATTGGAGGTCTCAGAAGCTGAACGCCTGATTGAAAAACTTGACCTGGCCGCATTAGAACTTGTTAAACCATGAGCTTGAAACACATCCTACAGTCCCTGCAAGATGGTGATCTCAGCCTGGAAGAGGCTCGACGTGACATACGCGCCAACAGCAACACTGAGGAATCGAATGGCCACCTAAAGGGTAATCAATCAGAGGCATTGGGTTCCCCGGATGTGTTACAGGAAAGCCTGCGAGAAAGTCTCGCTGCTGCCCTCTACATGGACAAGGAGGATGTGGACCTTGATGAGCCCTTTAGTGAAATGGGGCTTGACTCAATTATCAATGTGGAATGGATTCAAACGGTCAATCAACAATATGGGCTCAAGATTCCAGCAACTCGGACCTACGATTACCCAACCATTGTTCAATTCGCAGATTACCTGGGCACGGAACTTCAAGGAAAGCTCCCGACCCAGTTGCACACTTTCACCTCTGCGATCGCATCATCAGCTGATACTGTTGTTACTTCGCAGGCAATACAACCAACACGGCACTTCGATGAGCAGACTCAACAGCCCCTCACTCAGACCGAAAATCACCCCCCTGTAGCTGAAGGTATTGCCATTGTTGGGATGTCCGGAAGGTATCCAGGTGCCGCCGATCTTCAACAGTTTTGGGACAATCTGAAACAGGGGCGAAACTCTGTGGCAGAGATCCCGAAGGATCGCTGGGACGTAAACGAGTATTACGATCCCGATCCTGCCAAACCTGGCAAGATTTATTGTAAATGGCTGGGTGTTTTAGCGGATATTGATTGCTTTGACACGTCGTTTTTCATGATTCCGCCCGCCGAGGCAGAACTGATGGACCCACAGCATCGGATCTTTCTTGAGGAGGCCTACAGGGCGTTCGAAGATGCTGGCTACAGTCCTCAGGCGCTGGATGGCAAAAAGTGCGGTGTCTATATGGGAATCATGAACAGCGAGTACGTCCACTTGCTGTCTCAGCAACAGGTTGGAGGGCTGAATACGGGCAACAGTTATTCCATTGCCGCTGCCCGGATACCGTATCATTTGAATCTAAAAGGACCGGCGATCCCTATTGACACCGCCTGTTCGTCATCTCTGGTGGCCGTCCATTTGGCTTGTCAGGCGTTGCGTAGCGGTGAGATTGACATGGCCCTGGTAGGTGGTGTCACCCTTTATCTGACTCCAGCGTCTTACGTTGGCATGTGCGCGGCGGGAATGCTGTCTCCGGATGGTCAGTGCAAGTCATTTGATACTTCGGCCAACGGTTTTGTTCCCGGTGAAGGGGCGGGGCTTGTGGTATTAAAGCGGCTTGAAGACGCAGAGCGCGATGGCGATGGTATCCATGGCGTGATCATTGGTTCAGGTATTAATCAGGATGGCCGCACCAACGGCATTACTGCCCCCAGTGTTCAGAGCCAGATCGAACTGGAACGCACTGTTTATGATCGGTTTCAAATCGATCCAGCCACAATTAGCTATGTAGAGACCCATGGCACCGGTACCCAATTGGGGGATCCGATCGAATTCGAAGCCCTAACCAAAGTGTTTCATGAAAAGACTGATCAACAACATTATTGCGCTCTAGGATCGGTCAAAAGCAACATAGGTCATACCTCGGCGGCGGCGGGCATGGCCGGTATTCACAAGGTGTTATTGTCGCTGAAACACCAGCAACTGGTGCCTAGTTTGCACTTCAAGCATGCCAATGCGCACTGTGATTTTGAGAATTCTCCCTTCTATGTAAACACAGAGTTGAAAGATTGGAGCGCGCTTGCAGATCATCCCAGACGGGGTGCGGTGAGTTCATTCGGCTTCAGCGGCACCAACGCCCACGTTGTGATCGAAGAATATGTTCAGGCTAATCCCTCTCCTAAATCATCAGATATTAGCTTGCCAACTCCCGTGGTCCTGTCGGCGAGGGATGAAGATCGTCTGCGTGATGTGGTGGAAAATCTCCGTGCTTTTTTGACGTCGGGCTCGCAAACGCTACCTTCTTTAAAAGATTTTGCCCATACCCTGCAAGTTGGGCGTGAAGCCATGCAAGAGCGTTTGGCATGGGTGGTGTCATCCCTTGACGAGTTGATTGAGAAGCTGACCCAGTTTCTTGAAAATGAGGCTGCAGGGTCGAGGACATTTCGCGGTCGAGTTCAGCGCCAGCGTGGTCGACTGGCATTGTTTCAACCTGACCAGGAGACGCTCCAGCGCATTGAGGCCCAATCAAACGTTGGTGATTATTCGTTGTTGCTGGAACTTTGGGTGACGGGGCTCGTATTTGATTGGGACCTCATTTGGCCGCAACCCAAACAGTGTCGACATGTCAGTTTACCGACCTATCCATTTGCCAAGGAAAGGTATTGGGTGCCAGCATCTCCAGAGCCAACTGCAAGCGTTCATGCTGGGAGCCGTCCATTGATAGGTGATGGGACACCCCCGCCTGCAACGATTTTGGCTAAGCCACCTCGCCTGGTGGCCTTGGGCGATCCAACCATCATGCCTAGTGCGTTTCCTGTCCCGGCTGTGGCCAAGGTACCAAGGCTGTTGCATCCACCCATGAACTGGTGGATGCAGCAGCAGTCGTTCAAGCAGCCGTCGCTATTCAGTGTGAATACAGAGGAGCACGGAGCCGGTGTGGTGTCGGTTCTAATCGATAGCCACGACGGTTGTAATCAATTGACCCAGGCATTGCTCGATGAATTGGCACAAGCATTAGCGATCGCATGTGACCGGGCAGATGTAAATGTGGTATTGCTGCGGGGCAATGACGATGGCTTCTTGACCAGTGCCCCCTCGGCGGCAGTTTCGCCCTTTGACCAACAACTTGGCCGGTTGACGCTCGATCAGCAGGTACCGATCATCGCGGTCATGAAGGGCTCAGCCTCTGGGGCAGGATTAATGGTAGGAGCACTTTGCGACTTGATGATCTGCGGTGAAGAGAGCGGATTGCAATTGTTTGAGCCCGGTACCGAAGCATCCGTCTCCCAAGCAGCTATGGATTTTCTAACAGAGCGCTTCGGCCCTGCGATCGCTAAGGCCCTGATTCAACCCAGCAATCGTTCCACAGGTGGCGAACTGTACGACCTTGGTATTGGTTGCCTGGTATTGCCTCGTCATGACATTGATGAGTTTGCCTTGGATCTTGCCCATCGAATGGCAGGTGCCCCGCGCCAATCTCTAACCTTGTTGAAGCGGCATCTCTCCCGCCCCATTGCAGCTACATTTGATCGAACGGTCACTGCCATAACGAGGGTAGAAGATGCTGATTTACCCTTAGACTCTGAAGCGTCCGAAGCACTGTTGCAGTCGGCATTCAAGGCAACCGCAACACCCGAGATGGCAGCCCCTGAAATCGTGAATCTTCAGTCCAAGGTTGTCAAATTAGAGATTTTTTCTGACGGCGTGGCTGTCCTGACGATGGATGACAGAGACAGCAAGAATACATTTACTGAAGCCCTTGCCCAAGGTCTTACTGAGGCCTTTGCATGGGTTGAAAAGACTTTCTCAATCAAGGTGGTTGTGCTGACCGGGTATGGCCATTACTTTGCTTGTGGTGGCACGCGTGAGGCACTGCTGGCGATTCAGGCAGGACGGGCGCGTTTCACTGACTCACGGGTTACCAGTCTACCGCTGGAATGCAACATTCCGGTGATTGCTGCGATGCAAGGCCATGGTATCGGTGCTGGATGGGCGCTGGGGATGTTCTGCGATGGGGCCGTGTTTAGCGCTGAAAGTGTTTATCACAGTCCCTACATGCAATATGGATTTACGCCCGGTGCCGGTTCAACCCTGATTATCCCGCATCAGTTCGGGCATGATCTCGGGGGGGAAATACTGTTTGGTGCTAGGGAATTTAAAGGCCATGAGTTGAAGCGTCGCGGTATTACCATGCCTGTGCTTCCACGTTCAGACGTGTTGGCGGGTGCTATGGCGGCGGCGCATCATCTAGCGTCTGCTTCCCGCCAAACATTGATGGACTGGAAGCAGACGCGCGTTCGTGTATTGAGGCAACGCCTGGAATCGATCTACGCCGCAGAACTTGCCATGCATGAGCAAACCTTTGTGGGGAGCCAGGAGGTGCGTGCAAGAATTGAGACCTTGTATGGTGGTCCATCCACCCCCATGGCAACCCAAATGGAGCAGACTGAGGCACAGTCCGACTACCAGGCTGCCGAAACCTCTGCAATGGGTGACGAGGTCTTACGCAGCGAAATCTTACGCACCATTGTTCATACCCTACGCGAAACCCTGGCCGCCGAATTGCACATGGCATTAGGCAAGATAAAAAATGACGTAGCGTTCATTGAAATGGGGCTTGACTCTATCAACAGTGTGACCTGGATGCGCGAAGTCAATCAGCGTTATGGACTGTCCATCCCCGCCACGGAGATTTACAACCACCCCACAATCAATGAACTGGCAAGATATGTGCGGCATGAGGGTAACAAGCTCGGGCTCTTCTTGCCGGATAACAGATTGCCGGATAACAGGCATCTGCCCCAGCCCCAGCCCTCTGCGGTTAGCACCGCCACTGTTGAAACTCCTCGGGTATCTGCGGATACCGAACAAATGGGTGGGTTCGAAACAACGGCGCGATCTCAAACAGTTTCCCGAGACCGTGAGCTAACGCGTCACGACATCGCGGTGATTGGCATGGCCGGTCAGTTTCCAATGGCCCGCGACATCACTACATTTTGGAATAACTTGCTCGAAGGTAAAGACTGTATCTCGGAGGTGCCGCCGACTCGTTGGCCGCTTGAGTCGTATTACGACCTCAACCCAGAGGTACCCGGAAAAACCTATTCCAAATGGATGGGCATGTTGGAAGATGTGGACAAGTTTGATCCACTTTTCTTTAACATTTCTCCCATGGAAGCGGAGGCAATGGATCCACAGCAACGTCTCTTCCTGCAAAGCTGTTGGAGTTGCATCGAAGATGCCGGTTACGATCCGTTAAAGTTGGCGGGCAGCAAGTGTGGAGTCTTTGCGGGGTGTGGACCTGGCGACTATGGTCTGGGTTTCGAGGGCGCAGAAAGGGACGCGTCTACTCTGATGGGAGGATCCATGTCGATTCTGGCGGCCCGCATTTCCTATGTGTTGAATTTGCAGGGGCCTTGCGTGGCCATGGATACGGCCTGTTCGTCATCGCTGGTTGCCATTGCCTCAGCCTGCGATAGTCTGACCCTTGGCAACAGCGATCTTGCCTTTGCGGGCGGTGTTGCCATCATGGCTGGACCTATGATGCACATTATGACCAGCAAGGCTGGCATGCTCTCGCCGGATGGACGCTGTTTCACCTTTGACCAGCGGGCCAACGGCTTTGTGCCGGGTGAAGGAGTCGGCGTTATTCTGTTGAAACGTCTGGAGGACGCCGAAAGGGACGGGGACCGCATCGACGGTGTGATCCGGGGTTGGGGTGTGAACCAGGACGGAAAAACTAATGGAATCACTGCGCCCAATGGCGATGCCCAAACCAGGTTGGAAAAATACGTTTACGATCGCTTTGGACTCAATCCCGACAGTATTCAAATGGTCGAAGCCCATGGTACCGGGACGAAACTGGGCGACCCGATTGAAGTGGCGGGTTTGAAAAAGTCTTTCCAAGACTACACGAGTCGCAAGCGTTATTGTGCTCTCGGCTCGGTTAAAAGCAACGTTGGTCATCTACTTGCAGCCGCGGGTATTGCTGGTGCGATCAAATCGATACTGGCTTTGAAATACCGAAAACTCCCTCCGACCATACATTTCGAAGCACTTAATGAGCACATCGATCTGGAAAATTCTCCGTTTTACGTGAATACCTCCTGTCGGAATTGGGAGATTAAGGACGGTGAAGTGCGTCGCGCTGCGGTGAGCGGGTTTGGATTCAGCGGCACGAATGCTCATGTGGTGTTCGAAGAGTATGTGCCGTCTTTCCAAAAGGACACAACCAACGCACCCCTGGCACCAGCTGTCATTCTGCTATCAGCCAAGAATCGCGATCGGCTCAGGGCAATCGGCGAGAATTTACTGCACTACATGGACAGCCAATTCAAGGCGTCCGGGTGCAGTTTGCACGACCTGGCGTATACGCTCCAAATCGGTCGTGCTGCGATGACTGAACGTTTAGCCTTCGTTGCCAAATCAGAGGCGGCGCTGAAGACAATGCTTCAACGCTACCTTTCCGGAGACGATGTGGTTGGGCTTTTCCGAGGGCATCTGCAACGTGATCAGGATGCGTTGTCACGGCTTGCTGCCGACGGTGCCATGCAAGAATTGGTCGCAAAATGGATGGCACAGGAGGATTATGCCAAACTGATGGAACTCTGGGTCGATGGCCTTGACATCGATTGGCAATGCCTACACACAGGGAAACAGCGACGCCGTGTTTCCCTGCCGACGTATCCCTTTGCACGGGAGCATTATTGGCGGCAGCCTACTGTTGCCATGCCAGGGGATGAAACCGTTAGCACCTCAAGGGTGCTCCCTATACTTGCAAGCTCAGGGCTGACTCCTTCTCTGGCCTCTTCGACGTTGTTGTGTCGACCAGTGTGGAAAGCGGCGGCGGTTTCTGTCGATGAGCATACTACTGAAAACACTACTGAACCCTTTATCCGCCATGTGATCTTGCTGTGTGGCAGTTTTGAGTCCCAGGCGGCGGCTATTGAGTCTGGTTTACCGGGGGCGCGTTGCACTGTTTTACACTGTGATGCGACTGACATTGCGGTCCGCTTTGGGGATGTCAGTTGCCAGGTGTTTGAAACCATCAAGTCCCTACTGCTTGAAAAAGCTGAGGGTAAAACCTTGGTCCAGGTGCTGATTGACAGCCAGGGTGAGGGGCAGATTTTGGCCGGTCTTGCAGGACTGCTGCAAACGGCGACCCTTGAAAATCCTGCCATGTTTGGTCAGGTGATCGAATTACAGCCAGATGGCGATCCGGTGACCACCTTGTTGGAAAATCATGCGCAAGCAGAGGATGTACGGATCCGCTATGTCGATGGCAACCGCATGGTGCTCACCTTCGAAGAGCTGACTGATGTGTCTGAGGAGCCATCACGATGCTGGCAGGATGAGGGCGTTTACCTAATTACTGGCGGTGCTGGAGAACTGGCCGCGTTGTTTGCTGAGGAAATCGTTTCCAGGGTTGCGACTCCCAGTATCATTCTGGTCGGTCGGTCGGTGCTCAATGATCCAATGCAAGCTCGGTTGGACCGGCTGTCAACTGCAGGTGCCCGTGTGGACTATCGGCAGGTCGATGTGGCAGACGAGACTGCCGTAACAGACTTAATGAAAAGCATTCGACGTGATTTTGGACGGTTGGATGGCGTGTTGCATGCCGCTGGCATGATTCGTGACAACTTTGTAACGAAAAAAACAACTGCCGAATTCAAAACTGTTTTGGCAGCCAAAGTGGAGGGGACCGTGCTGTTGGAGCGTGCTTCCCGAGAGTTAGCTCCCAAGCTGATTGTTCTTTTCTCGTCTTGCTCTGGGGTAACCGGTAACCTGGGTCAGGCAGACTATGCTGCTGCTAATGCCTTTATGGATGCGTTTGCCCATGGGCATGGGCTCCAGCATGGAGCGAATGCTCGCCCGACCCGGATCGTTTCTGTCAATTGGCCCCTCTGGAATTCCGGGGGGATGAGGGTGGATGATGCCACTTTGGCAGCCATGCATGAAAGGACGGGATCTATCCCTTTGGAGAGCGACGCGGGTCTGAAAGCCTTTTATCAAATAATTGCCAGTGGACTTACCCAGGTCATGATTCTGTCCGGAGAAACAAAGCGTCTCCGTCAGGTCATCTTGTCAGGGAATTCAAAACAGTCCGCCAATGATGTCCTGGAATCAGCGGCGGCTGTGGACGAACAGGAACTTTGCGATCGCACATTAGATCAGGTGAAATCTCTGCTGGGTGAAACCATCAATCTTGCTAAAGACCGGATTGATGAGTATGAACCGCTTGAAAGTTACGGCATCGATTCAATTCTGGTGACCCAACTCAACCTGAAACTGGGGCGTGTTTTCCCAGAGGTTTCCCAGACCTTACTCTTTGAGATCCGTAATCTGCGGGATCTTACCGATCATTTAGTCGATACGTTTCGCCTGGACTGTATCCGCTGGACAGGTTTGGACACGGTAATGGCACCTGTGACTCGACCAACCACAACCCGTAATGCCAAGGACGTCGGACCTTCGGCTGAGGATGTGAACCGAGTCGGCAACAACGCAGATTCCTCACTTGTAGGCAATGGCCCCCGTCAGTCGATTCAGGAGCCGATCGCCATCATTGGCATCAGCGGTCGTTATCCCCAAGCTGATTCCCTTGACACTTATTGGGAGAACTTGAAAACCGGCAAAGACTGTATCACTGAAATTCCCGAGGAACGCTGGTCCCTGGACGGGTTTTACCATCCGGATCCACAGCAGGCGGTGGCCCAGGGCCTGAGCTACAGCAAATGGGGGGGATTTTTAAACGGGTTCGCCGACTTCGATCCGCTGTTCTTCAACATCTCGCCCCTCGAAGCAATGGGCATAGATCCCCAGGAACGTCTATTTTTGCAGGCGGCCTGGGAGGCGGTCGAATCGGCAGGGTACTCACGAGCAAGACTGGCCCAGACCGTGGATGGCAATGTTGGTGTGTTTGCTGGCATTACCAAGACAGGATTTGATCGATATGCACGGGATTGGGCAAACCAGGGGGAAACCGCAGTGCCCAATACATCGTTCGGTTCAGTTGCCAATCGCGTCTCGTATTTGCTGAATCTCCACGGCCCCAGTATGCCGATCGACACGATGTGTTCCTCCTCTCTGACTGCCATCCATGAGGCCTGTCAGCACTTGCGTCAGGGGGATTGTGCCATGGCTCTGGCAGGTGGCGTTAATCTGTATCTCCATCCGTCCTCCTACGTGGGTCTATGTGCCCAATATATGCTGTCTAAAACTGGGCAATGTCGAAGTTTTGGAGACGGCAGCAATGGTTTTGTTCCAGGCGAAGGCGTCGGCGTAGTATTGTTGAAACCCTTGTCTGATGCTCTAGCGGACGGCGATCCTATTCATGCCGTCATTCGGGCCACCCAGGTTAATCATGGCGGTAAGACCAATGGCTATACCGTCCCCAACCCCAAAGCCCAAAGCGAGCTGATCAGACAGGCGCTGGACAATGCTGGTATTGATGCTCGCAGCGTCAGTTATGTGGAGGCCCATGGCACGGGTACGGAGTTGGGCGATCCCATTGAGGTGACCGGCCTGACCCAGGCGTTTCAAACGGATACTACAGACACCGGTTACTGTGCCTTGGGTTCGGTTAAGTCAAACATCGGTCACTTGGAGGCCGCTGCCGGGATTGCAGCGTTAACCAAGGTGGTTCTGCAGATGCGACACGGCGAACTGACGCCCAGTTTGCATGCAGAAACCTTGAATCCTAAGATCCCATTTCCAAAGACTCCGTTTAAGGTGCAGGTGCAGCCGGAGCCATGGGAACGGCCCCAGTTAAGGCTCGATGGTCCATTGAAAGAATATCCCTATGTGGCTGGCATCTCGTCGTTTGGAGCGGGTGGTTCTAACGCCCACGT
The DNA here is from genome assembly GCF_043421595.1 of Leptothoe sp. ISB3NOV94-8A. NCBI lineage: Bacteria > Bacillati > Cyanobacteriota > Cyanophyceae > Nodosilineales > Cymatolegaceae > Leptothoe > Leptothoe sp. ISB3NOV94-8A. The sequence continues at coordinate 170,102 of NZ_JAXSQW010000003.1, forward strand.
GATCCTGGCTGAGCCCCCCAACAGAGTTGCGATCGCTAACGACGACGACAACAACGATCCTGTGATCATCGTCCTTTCTGCCAAAACGGAGGACAGTCTCTCCGCCTATGTCGAAAAGTTGTTGCACTTTTTGAGTCGGGCTGATGCTTCTGAGTTTCCGGCGTTACGCGATATCGCCTTCACGCTGCAAACGGGGCGTGATCCGATGGAGGAGCGGGTTGGTTTTATTGCCCGCACCAGGCACGAGCTGATCGAAAAGCTCCAGGGCTTTCTTGCTGTCGGGCCAGATCAGGTGAAGGACTGCGTGCGTGACTGTGTCGCTCGCGGCCACGATAGTTTGACACGACTTGCCCATGACGAGGACGCCCAGGAGATGATCCGAGCTTGGCACAGCAAGCGAAAGCTGTCTAAACTTCTGGATTTGTGGGTCAAGGGGATGCCCATAGACTGGGAGCAGCTCTATGGGCATCCCCGTCCAAACCGGGTCGTATTGCCCACCTATCCATTTCAGCAGGAACCCTATTGGATTCGCGTGGGTGTCTCCAAAGCTAATGAACGACAGAGTGTGCAGCCCCTGCATCCCCTGCTTCATCAGAATACGTCGGACCTGGATGGATTACGCTTCAGTTCAGTGTTCTTAGCCGACGCGCCCTATGTCGCAGACCATGTTGTGGGCGGTCAAAAGCTCCTGCCGGGCGTAGCCTGTTTGGAAATGGCACGGGCGGCGGTGGAGCAGATCAGCGGCCCATGTGAAGGTTTGTCAGTTCGGTCGATCAACCATGTTGTTTGGGCTCGACCAATTGTTGTGGCGGAGCGTCCACAAACTTTGCATGTCGGCCTTTTGGATGAAGGGGAGGGCAAGGTACGGTTCGAAATCTACTCGTCATTGACGGATGATTCTCCTGTGCTGCATGGCCAGGGGGTTGCCATGCTCCAGGCTGTGAAGATGGAATCTGAGACGCCTGTGCTGGACTTGGATAGGCTCAAGGCGGCAGTTGTTAACGCGCCGCGATTCGATGCCGCCCAGTGCTATGCCACATTCCAATCCATGGGGGTGAACTACGGACCATCCCATCAAAGCCTGGTGGAACTGTTTGCTGACAGCAAGCACGTGTTGGCATGGCTGCAACTGCCTGATGCGGCATTAGCAACCAGCGACGCCTATCTACTGCATCCCAGTCTCTTAGACGGCGCGCTCCAGGCGGCGATTGGCTTGGCACTACAGGGGGGGCAGACGGTTGTCGCTGACAACCTGGCGGCAACCGTACCGTTTGCCCTGGATGAATTGCAGATCTTCGCCCCATGGGTGAACGACATGTGGGTCTGGATTCAGGTGAGTGAAGCGACATCCCCGTCAGCAGGAGGGCAGAAACTTGATTTCGAGCTGTGCGATGCCCATGGGCAGGTGTGCATTCGCATGAAAGGATTCACATTTCGCCCATTACCATCCGGTTCTTCTCACCCAGACGCAGCGAGTAGCCTGCTGCTTGCCTATCCTGAATGGCGCGAGCAATCCGTTATGGCTGCGGATCCCTCACCTAATTTTGAGCACCGTCATCTCCTGGTCTATGGCGTTGATGGGCTATCCGACGACGTTGTTCACGCTAAGTTACCAGGGGTTGCATGGCAACAGTTGCCGTTTGACCAAGACGATGTCGCAGCTGCTTTTGCAGGGGTCTCTACGCAAGTCTTTCGTTTAACGCAGGAGTTGTTGGCTAAGAAACCCACCCGTAGGGTGCTAGTGCAAATCTTGATTCCGTCCAAAGGGACAGGCAACCTGTTCAGTGGACTCGCGGGCTTGCTGCACACGGCTCGGTTAGAGAATCCCCTGTTTGCGGGTCAAGTGATTGAGGTCGATGTTCGAACATCGGCAGACACGTTGGTGCAGATTTTGGCTGAGAATGCCACTGGTCTGGAGGATGTCAGGATCCGATATGAGCGGGGTGTCCGGCGGACGATACATTGGTGCGAATTTGCATCGCCGATGCCGACAAAACTATCGACTGTACCCTGGAAATCTGGAGGTGTTTATTGGATCACGGGGGGCATGGGCGGTCTGGGACGCCTCTTTGCCAAATATATTGCCACCGAAACGCAGGATGTCACGCTGATATTGACAGGCCGATCAGCCTTGGCTGCCGAGCAACGAGAATGGCTTGAAACCTTGAATGCCAATGGTGCCCGTGTGGACTATCGGCAGGCCGACATCAGCCTGGAAGCAGACGTTGAACGCCTGGCCCAGGAGATCGTCAGGGATTATGTGAAAATCGACGGTATTCTTCACGCGGCAGGGGTTTTACAGGACGCGTTCATACTTCAGAAACCGGTTGATGAGTTTCAAGAAGTCCTGTCCCCTAAGGTTGCCGGAGCCTGGAATCTGGATCGGGCAACGAGGCAACTGGATCTGGATTTCTTTGCTCTGTTTGCAGCGGGTGCGGGATTACTCGGCAATCCGGGCCAAAGTGATTACGCAACGGCCAACGCATTTTTAGACACCTTTGCCCATTTCCGCAACGGGCGTGTTGAGCGCGGTGAGCGGAGTGGACGTACCGTCAGCATCGATTGGCCACTTTGGCAGGACGGTGGCATGAAGATGGCCGCCGCTGCCCAAGCGACGATGACAGATAAGCTGGGATTAACTTCCATGGCATCTGTGGTTGGGCTAGAGGCGTTTGAATGCATATTGGCATCGGGCAAAGGCCAGATGATGCCATTAACAGGCGACCTGTCACGGTTGCGATCGCTGCTTAAAGTTTCTGTTGAACCCGACAGGACCTTGGTTGAGGTTGACCATGGGTCGACAGCCAGGGTCGATGAATATTCTGAGCCAGAAGCGGTAGCCATCGATTACTTAAGACAATTGATTACCTCCGCACTCCATATACCGCCCCATCGCTTACGTCCGGATGAGTCATTTTCACAATTTGGCATTGATTCGATTGTGGTGATGAACCTGACCAATCAACTGGAGGAAACCTTCGGATCATTACCAAAGACACTCTTTTTCGAATATGACAACATTGGTTCGCTGGCACGATATTTTGTTGAAACCCATAGGGCAAAACTGACATCGGTCATTCGCGGAGACCGAATGGCAAAGGGCAGGACACAGGCGGCAACTACCGAGCCGTTGACAGCACTGACAACAACCGTCCCCATAGCGAACAGTATGTTGCGAACTCGACGGCATCGCTCCGCTGTGCAGGACACTAAACCTCAGGAAGCTCTTTCAAGCCGTGCCCTTGACATCGCTATTATTGGGTTGTCCGGGCGTTATCCCATGGCAGCCGATTTGAAAGCGTTCTGGGCCAATCTGCGGGACGGTCGCGATTGCATCACAGAAGTACCGCCTGACCGTTGGAACTGGAGGGACTATTACTCTGACGAATCCGGTAATGGTGCTGGCCACAGCAGTAAATGGGGAGGGTTCATCGACGATGTGGACAAGTTTGATCCCCAGTTTTTCAACATCTCGCCCAGGGTTGCTCCATTCATCGATCCGCAGGAACGGCTGATTCTAGAGGAGACCTGGAAGGCACTAGAGGATGCTGGATATCGTCCCCAGGATCTTCAAGCAAAGCTTGGTGAGGATACGGTTTCACCGGTCGGTGTCTATATCGGTTCGATGTATGGCGAATATCAGTTGCTGGGTGCAGAGTCGACGATGGTCGGTAAACCCGCAGCTTTTGCGGGCAATTTGGCCAGTATTGCCAATCGAGTCTCCTACGTCCTTAATCTCAACGGCCCCAGCATGATTGTGGACACGATGTGTTCCAGTTCACTCACTTGTGTGCACCTGGCTTGTCAGGATCTAAAGTCAGGTCGGACTGACCTGGGCATTGCTGGCGGGGTCAATCTCACCGTCCATCCCAATAAGTATCTGATGCTCAGTGGCGGTCAGTTTATTTCCACCCAGGGTCGATGCGAAAGCTTTGGCGAGGGCGGTGATGGTTATATCCCCAGTGAGGGTGTTGGCGTCGTATTGTTGAAACGTTTGGCTGATGCCCAGCGCGACGGAGACCACATTTACGGCGTGATCAAGGGCAGCGCTTTGAATCACGGTGGTCGCACCAACGGCTATAGCGTGCCGAACCCTAACGCGCAGAAGCGAGTGATTGTTCAAGCCCTAAACGAAGCGGGCATTGACCCCAGAGCCGTTAGCTACATTGAGGCCCATGGCACCGGAACTAAGCTTGGAGATCCAATTGAAATTGCAGGGTTGACCAAGGCATTTGGTCTGGAGCCTAACAATAGGCAATGTTGGATCGGGTCGGCAAAATCTAACATTGGCCATTGCGAGGCGGCGGCGGGTATTGCTGGCCTGACCAAGGTGTTATTGCAAATGCAGCATCAACAAATTGTGCCGTCGATTCACTCCAGTGTCCTGAATCCCCATATCGATTTTGCATCCACGCCCTTTGTCGTTAATCAGGAATTGCGCGATTGGCAGCCTGCCAATATTGACGGCAGGCCGATGAAGCGCATTGCTGGCATCTCATCTTTTGGTGCTGGCGGGTCTAATGCCCACCTGGTAATCGAAGAAGCCCCCAACGTATCCATTTCGCAACCGCTGGAGGATACCCCGAACGCGAATTTCAAGGCCGGTCAGCCTCCACGCGCCCTCATCTTGCTCTCGGCCAGAAGCGAGGAACAACTGCGCCAAGCGGCTCGCAACCTACGCGATTTTGTGACTGATCCATCACGCGCCTCCGATACTCAATTACATGACATCGCCTACACGCTACAGGTAGGACGGGAACCTATGACGGAGCGTTTAGGTTTCGTGGTGGATTCCATGGGGGAGTTACGGGACCAACTTGAGATGTTTCTCAATAGTGCTTTGCCCGTGGAGGGACAGCTTCGTGGCCGCGACGATCAGCAATTGTCGGATGGCTTCAAATCCTTGTCATCAAATTCGGATAGTAACGCCATGGTTGATCGCTTCGCTGGGGGGGGCGATGGGCAAGAAATCCTTCAACTTTGGGTTTGCGGACATGAATTTGACTGGACTAGACTCCACCGTGCCATCAGCCCAAGCCCCCGACGTATCAGCCTGCCGACGAGCCCTTTTACCCACCGTCGATATTGGGTTGAAAGACCCGGCACTCCATCTGGTGGTCCATGGCCAATGGCCGCCCAAGTCGCTATTCCACCGCGAACGGCACCATCACCAATGGCCGAGTTGACTGGACTTTCCCAACCATTGGCCACCCTTGATGGTATGGAGTCCCGCTTCATGACGGCGATGCCGAACAAGCCTAATCAACTCGTCGAATTGACGCCGTTATCGACTAATCCACAATTCTCCAGGAACGTTGTGTCCAGCGAGCAGTTGGCGACCGATGATGCCGAACCTATTAGACCGGCTGAATCTATCAGTGAGCCGGTCGCGGCACCACGTTCAGTGGCACCTCCATCGGAGCGTTCAGTGACTGAGCTTGAATCCCTCCAGAAAAAGCTGCTGACCAGTCTGGCTGAAACACTCTTTATGGGAGTGGATGAAATCGGGCTAGACAAGCCATTCATGGACTTGGGGCTTGATTCGATTGTGGCGGCGGAATGGATTCGGTATATCAACCAAGAGTTTGGTTTGGACATAGCGGCAGCAATCGTCTATGAGCATGGAACCCTTCGAAAGTTTACGGCATTCCTTGATAATGAAATAAGCGACCTGAGCCCTTCGGTGTCCCCGTCACCCGTACCGTTGGCCGAACCAATGCCAGTTACCAGCCGCGAGACAGAGCCTATCGATGCAGCTGTTTTGGGGCAGCCCAGCGTGGTTCAGTCCCATGAATCAGAGACAGCGGCACCAGATTCTTTTACGGTCAACTCAGCGCATCATCGTTTGGAAACCTCCCATAAGCAGACGAGCGATATTGCCATTGTCGGCATGTCAGGGCGGTTTCCCGGTGGACCGGATCTGGATGCGTTCTGGCACCTGATTGAAAGGGGAGAAACTGCATTCTCTCCCCTTCCACGGGATCGAGATTGGGATTTGGAGGGGATTTATCACTCGACTCCGCACCCCAACAAAACCTACGTGCGCCGTGGAGGGTTTCTGCAGGGTATCGACTGCTTCGATCCATTGTTTTTTGAGATTTCGCCCAAAGAGGCGATGACGATGGATCCATGTGAACGTTTGTTTCTGGAGGAATCATGGCGGGCGATTGAGGATGCCGGTATTGACCCCAAGAGTCTTTCTGGGTGTCGATGGGGTGTGTTTTGCGGCAACGGCGGTGATTACTCGCTGCGGCTAAAAGAGGTCTTGGGATTCTCGCCCCATGTTACCCTCTCCCAGGTTCCAGCCCGAGTTGCACACTGTCTGGACTTGAATGGACCTTGCCAATCGGTGGATGCTGGCTGCGCCTCTTCCCTCCTGGCGATTGCACAAGCTTGCGATCAACTGGTGATGCACCGATGTGAAGCCGCGATCGCAGGCGGGGCATTGCTCCACTCAACCCCCAATCTTCTGATCAGTGCTTGTCAGATCGAGCTGCTTTCAGCGGCTGAGACCGGTCACGCATTGGACGCGCAGGCTAACGGCATGATGCCCGCTGAAGCAGTCAGTGTCGTTGTTTTGAAGCGGTTGGCCGACGCGTTAGCTGATGGGGACCGCATTCACGGTGTAATTGAGGGTTGGGGCAGTAACCATAATGGCAAGACAAATGGCATGGTTACCCCAAACGCAGATGCTGAGGTGGCTTTATTGGAAGACGTCTATACTCGCTTCGGCATTGATCCTCAAACCGTTACGCTCATGGAGGCTAATGCGTCCGGTATGCCGTTGGCGGACACAGTTGAGGCTCACGCTCTGACTCGTATTTTTGGAGGCGCTACTACGAAACGCCAGCAGCCTTGTGTTCTGGGGACGGTAGAAAATAATGTCGGGCATGCGTTTCATGCTTCGGGCATGAGCCACCTCATGAAGACGTTACTCGCGATGCGGTATCAGCGAATTCCAGGCACGCCAAACGTGCGAAGACCATCAGACTCATTAGACCTGGAGAATAGCCCCTTCTCGATTATCCAAGAAACCCTCCCTTGGGAGGTTGAACCTGGGCAGTTACGCAGAGCAGCCATCAATTCGTTTGGAGCCACCGGAACCAACGTGCATTTGGTACTTTCTGAATCTCCTGCGGTGGCAGCGGCGGCAGAGCCAATTTCAGTTCGCAGTGGGCCTGTGCTGATTCCGTTGTCTGCTCGCACTGCTTCTGGCCTGCGGCAGCGATGTTGCGATCTTCAGCATTGGCTGGATTCATTCTCAGAGGGTCTGAACTGTGATTTGCAACGTCTCTCCGCAAACCTATTGATGTACCGGTCGCACTTTGAGGAACGCTGTGCCATTGTGGTCAGCGATGTTGCCACGTTGCGAACACAGTTATCTCGCATCGGCGATGGCCATCCGATCGAAAAGGGCTTTCTTGGCAGGGTGGACGCCTCCAGTCCTTTGAGTCCTGCCTTGTCCACACTTGCGGCTGCCACCATTAAAGGCCTCCAGGCACCGTTGCAACCAACGGAAGAAGACCTAATAGTCCTGGCGGATCTCTATACGAAAGGCGTTAACCTGGACATGTCAGCTTGTTTTACAGCGGCAGAGCAGGCTGTCTTGTCACTACCTGGATATCCATTTGAAAAACGTCGATGTTGGGTATCCGGCACCGGCTCAGGCGAAACATCCCAGGGTGTACAGAAGATTACAAAATCCAAGCCTACAGCTGAGATTGTTGAGCATCTAAAAGTTTTTGTGGGTGAGTTGACCGGCCTGTCACCGGATGAGATTGAGAGTGGAAAACCGCTTAGTGCTTACGGTGTGGACTCATTGATAGGCATGCGTTTACTAAATCGAATTAATGCCTTCTCTAGCGAGGACTTCGATGCATCACTTTTGCAGAATAGCAGCCTAGATGAAATGGCGGCGACAATTCAGACAGGATCTCAATGGAATGGTGACGAAGTACCCTCAAGCCTATCACCCTTACGGACTTCGGGCATTGAGCGACCTTGCCCGGCATTTATTGAGCGGCTAGAGTTGGCGATTTCACCTGGAACGGAGGTGATAAACACCGGCAACGGTGAGGCCCAGTTAGAACATTTAATACAACATGGGGTCGGTGTCTGGTCAGTGAATGGACGGCTATGCTTCGAGTTCCTCAAGGGCACGCAAACGCGCGAGTCGGTTCAAAGTCTCTTGAGTCATCCTCGCTCACTGCTGTCGCTACTCACGGAAGGTGTTGGCTATTATCCGACCAGTCAAATGCAGCGATTTGCACTGGATGCCTCTGAAGTTCACGGGAAGACCGCTCTCAATATTGGCCAGGCATTTTGGATCGATAGTCCTGTCAATATGGAATTGCTCCGCCGGGCTTTCAACGAGATGACGCAACATCATGCCATTTTACGCACTGGCATTCGACGCGCAGGCGAGCAATGGGTTCAAGTTGTGTACGAGAGAAACGAAGTCGACTGTCAGGAAGAGCTTTGGCCTGATGTCGAAGATCAAGCAACCTTCCTTGACGCTCTAGAGACATTTCAGCTAGAGCAGATTGGTGCAGGGTTTGATGCTGCTCAGACAACCTTGCTAGACCTGTTCGTGGTACATAACGGGAAGGATTTGGGGGCAATCTATTTCCAAACGCATCATTTTCATGCCGATGGATTCACGTTATTCCTCCTTCAGCAGGAACTGTATCAGCGGTATCGAGCTCTGGTGGAAGGAGCAGATTGGACACCTCCCACACTGCGAGCTGAATATGCGCACTTTTCGCTCTCTCTATTTGAGTCGGCTAATGCCGAGAATACGCAATTTTGGCAGGACTACCTGAACAGACAAGCCCATGGGCCAATGTTGCGGGACCGGGCGGAGTATTTAGAAAGCGTATCCCCGAAAGCTGGTGTCTTAACCATCGATACTTCGATAGACCTCTTGGACGGTGCCCGACGATTCAGGGTCACCCTGACACAAATGGTCGCCTGTGCGGTTGGCGTGCTCATGTACCGCCTGACGGGGCAAAATATGGTAGTGCAAATGGTTTACAATTTGCGCGATCGCTACGAGTTTGAGAATGTTTTCGGAGACTTTTCATCATCGGCACCCTTAACGCTGGATATCCAATCAACCATGACGCTCCGTGATGTCTTTGCATGCTATAGCCAGACATCCTTGGAACTCCAGATGCACAAGCGATTTGATTTCATGGACGTGATTGGTCAGTTGGGTAGCTCAGGAAAGTGGAGTGGTATCTCCATCGACAGCAATGATCGAGACGCCCTCTGTCAGGTAACGGACTTTGCCGAGCGAATGATTGACATGCCGCTGGAGGAGCGTGACCCTGTTGGCCCCTTGGTCGTATGTCTAGTGAAAACGGCAGGACAACTAACTCTGCAGCTTTTGTACGACAAAACCCTGTTGTCGTCTCACACCATCGAATTGTTTGGTGAAGCCATGCAAAACCTGCTGGTGAAGATGATAAACGAACCGGAGTTTCGGGTTCTAGATTTCCAACCCTCGCCCGAATTACTACAGAGATTAGACCTACAGCTTTAGGGTTATTGGTAGGTAAGCGTCCCCTGAGCGAAGTCGAAGGGGATGCTGGCTAGGAGTGTTGGCCTAACTCCGAAGGAGACTAACTCCGAAGGAGACGCTTCGCTCAGCCAACGGTGTCGGTGGAACAGTTACTATTGGCAGTATTTGCAGCGAGTGTCTAAAAAATAAAGGCTGCATAGCTCCTTTAATCTAAAAATGACATCTCGTAATCTGGTGGCTCCACCATAGAGGCAAAAATTGAGGCGCGCGTTGGGTCAAATCTCAATTGGTCTAATTCTTGATTATCATCAAGCCATGACTGAATTAGCTGAATTTCACTTGCAATATCCTCATCCATCTGATGATTCAACGGGGACGAGATTTGTGACATCGCCTCGTCTCTGGTCTGGCAGGCATTAGCTACCAGGGCATTCCATTGTGGATCTTCAATCGGCTCAATGTGCACCTGCTTGAACTGGCGATAAACCTGAATATACTCCTCAAGAAAGGGTCGATAAGGTTCCTTATGTCGCATGTCATTAAAGAAGTGCCGTTTGACGGTGTGCAGCCATGCCGGACGTTTGTCAGGTTCTTTGATGCTACATTGCAACAGATAGGCAAAGCTGACGATAAAGTTCTTGAACTGCCGATTTACTTTCCCAATTAATCTATCGACACCTGTCACCGCATACTCTCCCCTCAGGCGATACTTGAACGCATTGTTTGGGAAGGCATAGTAGAACATCAAGTCCTGTATCGATTTGCAATCTTGAGGTTTGTAATCAATACCAAGCAATCTCGCCACATCATCGTTGTAAAAGCCGTAGTAAACCAGATGGTCATGCCGACGAGGCTCGCTATCACCAAAATAATGCTTGTTATAGCTTGCGATGCGAGCATCTAAATTGCGATGGATGTGATAGTGAAAACCCGGTTGAGTAACAAGCTTGTGAATAAACAATCCCTGCATTTCTATAATATTCGCTAACCCCCCACTGTATGGTCGCGTATAGCCAAGCATGTAGATATTGTTCAGCGTCTTTGGGATCACTCCCATAAAGTTATCGCGATATTGATATTGATAGGGGTCTGCTCCGTCAACCATAATGGTGGGCAGCCTTGGTGCTTCCGTATCGCCCTTGATGTAATGATCGAAAGCTCTTTCAATCCCAGCGTAGGTAATCGTTTTCTTTTCAAAATCGATTGGGGTATCTTTGGGGACAACAATGGCTCGGCCCGTATGCAACCACATGCAAATGTCATTCAAAAAATAGCCCTTTGAAAATGCATCGGGCAAATTGTCGCTAAAATTGCGGCAATATTCATCAATGGGCCAGTATTTTATGGCAACGGCACCACTGGCTGGACGTGACTCGCTGGTGTTCCAACTATCGTCCCGTAGGCTGACTGGAAATTGATCGCCGATCAAAATAGGAATTCCAGTACCAGCGGTTGCACCGTAAACGATGTCAGCGTAATGACGATTGGAGAAGTAGCGAAAATTTTGAAACTCCAGTTGATCTAAGGTGTGGGTCGTTTCAAACGCTGGCACGACCTTATCCCGTGGGTGAAACCCATTCGTGCGAATGATCACCTTCGCATCATGGGGAATTAAATGGGAAATCATCAGGTTGGCAGAATCTCCCATTGTGTCAAACACAAACGTCTTATTTGGCGCGTTGTAATCGGTGGTGGTGAGGTGTGAAAAGATGGCTCGACTAAACCCAGTTGCGAAGACCACATGCCGTGCGTTAATCGTAGTGCCACTCTGGGTATATACAACGCTGTGATCGGCAAAGTTATCGACCCTGGTCACAATGTCTCGGATAACTCTTTCTCCGTAGTGCTTCTGCCACTTCTGATGCATTTCATAATACTGAGTAGCACAAGGGTAATGATCCCTTTGGAATTCATCTACGAGGTCAAACGAGTAAAAGCTTGTTAAGTAACTGGAAACTAGATCAAAGTCTAATCTTCCACTCTTATTAAGACGGTCCCAGACGCTGTTGCCATCGGCCGAGATTATCCTAAAGTCTATACCTGTGGAGATCAGTTCGCGGATCAATGGAATCGCACTGAAGCCAAAGCCTACAACCACTACATCGGCCATAATTCATGCTCCTGATAATCCGGATTTTTGGTGAGATGTAACACGTTCAGGTGTTTAGATTCAAGATATATCCTTAGATTGTAATCTCGACAACCGTCAGGCCTGCCATTCCATGAACATCTTTGTTTACAGGGAATTATACAGTTTTTAGATTTGGTAGTAATAAGAAAATATGAGACTTACTCACCTGAAGAAAGATACTTTCAGTCAGCTGCAAGGTGTGCCTAAATGTCAGAGATTATTATGATTAAAAATTGTTATTCTTAGCCATTCACTGTATCGTGGTACCTGTTATAGGCCATAAAGTATTAAAGAAATAGAAGAAGACAACGCAGGATTCCTTCTCAAAAGTGTTATTTCTTACTTGATCTCAATGACTCGCCAGGTTATTGTGGCGAACTTGTTCGAATCGGTTATCAACTTAGTGCATCTGTCAGCTCGCTAGAGATATCGTGAACATTACCCAGTCAAAACCGGTCTCCGGGACTATATTGAAATACTTGGAATCTGTTAACACTGCCGTTAACAAGATTACGGATCCAGCAACTGGTGAAGCCGTTCAAATCCCAAACTATGAGGTCCTTCAAAGGGCTGCTCGTGGATTGGATGAATCTTCATATCCATCGCAAACAGCGCTGATTATTCAACGACTTCTCGGCAGAGGTGCCAGCTTTGATATGGAGACAGCTGGGCCTGAGCAGCCCCTCAGTTTTCCGAAGGATCACCATTTACATCCAAAAATGGGGCCCGAGTGGCATTATTTGAGCTGTGATCTGAATACCAAAGGCCCGAATGGTGAATCGCAGCGCATTGGTGTAATGATTTGGCTGCAAAAGAATCGCATTGTCGGTACTACGGCTCAAACGGAGGCGAAGTGGAGCGATGAGGAATCCCTTATTTGCGCCTCTAAGGTGACTGTGGTTATGAAAACAGACAATGGCAAGGGACGACTCATTCGGCGAAATCGAAACCTTCAGTGGCCTCTTAAAGGCGGGCATATAGCTTACAGCAAACCTGGTGAGAATTTTCGCTTTGTGTGTGGTCCAGATTCTTTCTCCGGCTCGAAGAATGTTCTGCCGCTGCGAGCGCAGGTGAACGATGGAGACCGTATGCGTTTGGACCTGGTGGCAGACTGTCAGGATGAGCTTACCCCTGAGACCGCTTTTTTCCTTCGCGGTGTTAATGGTTGCGGATTCACCGAATTACCCGCTCCTGGCTTTGAGTATGGTTGGCCCCAGATCAAGGTGTCTGGTACGGTCATGGTGGAGGGCAAAACGTATCAGGTAGAGTCTGGCTTAGGTTGGATTGATCATCAAAACCTGAATGGCAGTTTGGAAAATCCGCCTCAGCAAACTCCTGGTTATGACAGTATCCCCTTTGTTGACGATGGCCAGCCTTTTCTCGGTTGGTGTTGGATGTATTTGAACCTGGCCAACAAAGATACTCTAATGACCATCGGTTTAAATGTTGGACCAAATCCGATAGGCCTCTCGCCGCAACTACCTATAATCTCCACATCTAGCTACTATACATCGATCAAAGAGGGTAAGTTAGACGTAACCATTCTTAGTAACCCTGAGAAACCTCCACTCGTCGGAGAGATGAAAATCACGAATTTTCAAGTATTGCCAACGATTACGAATGCGTCCGGCCCCTATCCCCCAAATGCGCTCATCCCTAATGGTTGGACCCTAACTAATGTTAAGGATCATACCTGGGCTCATGCCCTGGCAGGTAATGTGACGGCATGGTCAGATGACGCTACATTTAATGCAGAGGATTGGAGCCTTGCCAGTGAGATGCCTGTAGATTTCACAGATACCAGTGGCCAATTTGCCAACGGCACGGGCTATGCTGAGGTTATTGGCTATGAAAACTCGTTTAGTTTCCAGCAGCGCGCCTTGGTTTTCCTTGAGACTGGAGTTTTACCTGGCGCGATTCCCGAAGTGAGTCTAGCCGCGACGAAGCCAATTTTGGTAAAGCTCGGGAAAAAGCCTCGCTCACATATTACCCAACTAAGGGAAAACTTTGATGGCCCCATCATGGATAAAATCTCAGATATATTGAAGGGGTTGGAAGCAGAGGGAAAAGTCGAAGACGATACTCAAATCGTCATCGCAATGGTGAAGTAGGGGGCAGATGCCCCATGGCACAATCAGTTTTCAACGATAGGTGATACCACCTTAGATAACGGTCAACTTAAACACACTAGTCAAATAGGAAGTAATTATCATGTCTGACCAGAAAAATAATGATGTTGAAGTCATTGATGCATCCGATAACGACGATGATAAGCCTGCCACCGATAAGCTTCTCGGTGGCCTGACGGACGAGATCAAAGTCTTTTCTAAAGCTGCTGCTGTTTATTTCGAGAAATTAAGCGAGCTGCATGAAGAATCGGAGAGTAATAAGAAGCACAGCTCTCTCGTGGATATTTTGACTAATAACCACAAAGCCCAAAAGGCTGCTTGGAAGCATGTAGTTGAGAATTCTGAGGCCCACAAAGAGAATGAAAGGCAGGCCAAGAGATTCATGCCGAAATCAGCTATTGATAGTCTTCATGACTGGCTTGACGATTAGATGAATCGAGAGTTGCCATATCGATTGAAATCGGCTCTGCAATGAGATCATTGACTAACAATCTTGCAAAGATTTGGGTAGTCGATGTCTCTCAGCTTAGTGGAGTCGATATTCTGCGCTGCGAAGCTGCACTCGTGCCAGCAGAAATTGAGCAAATGCGACGGTTCCAGTTCGATCGGGATCGGGATGCTTATCGTGCGGCCCATGGCCTTGCCCGACATGCTCTCTCATCATTTGAACTGGACGTGGCACCGCAGAATTGGGTTTTCAAATCCACCCCCTACGGTCGACCGGAAATTGCTACAGGGTATGGCTTTCCACCCTTGCGCTTCAATATTTCACATACACGTGGCATGGTGGCTGTTATCGTAGCGCGCGAGTTAGATTGTGGTGTGGATGTGGAGTCAGTCGAGCGCTTTAATTGTTTGGAACACTTGGCTGCAAATGTGCTTGCCCCTGCCGAGTTGGCTAGCTTGTTGACGGTGCCAGACTCTGAGCGACCTCTGCTTTTTAGTCGATATTGGACACTCAAAGAGGCCTATTCAAAAGCCCTCGGACTTGGTCTGTCAATGCCATTTGAACGCATTGCATTTGAACTACGAGAAGGAGGTCCTCGACTGCTTAACCAAGCTGGTGACTGGTTTTTTGAGCAATGGTTACCCTCACCAAATTACATTGTGACGACAGCCCTTCGCAGTAGCCAACCGATACGTCTGGTTCGTCACTGGGGCTTTCCAGCCGTATCAACCCTATAGCAGTCTGATGGGGGCTCGCTGGTTTTAGTCATCAGTTGTCCAAGCTCATTAAGGCTTGCTTTGAGCCATGGTGTTGCTTCCCTGTGCCACGGCCAGTGCCGTTGTCTTAAATCGGTGCTTCAATAGGGCAGCATCCTCTCCACTGAATTGTTTCTCGTTGTAACTCAGGTGAATATTTAGTAAGTCTTTGAACAAGACAGCGCTGAAAAGAGCAGTGCCAAGGATCGACGGAGCTACGTAACCACGGGCATTGGTGACCGTAAAATTGCCAGTCTTAGTCGACATTCTTGTTAGATTTAGGAACGTCAAGCTGGTGGAACTGTACTTAGCCATGCTGACAATGAACCGAGCCGCTCGATCAACACCTTTGCTTCCTTTTGGGAAAAATAGTTTCCAGTCCATGATGGCCGCAACCGTTGGCATCACAAACAACCGGGGAGAATCTTTCTTCATGGCGGATTTGATTTCGCGTCTAATATCCTTGGCCATCTCGGGGATATTTTTTTTATCCGTTAGTTTGCGAACCACATCCACGGTAGAGGAGAATAATCCAAAATCATTTTTGGGAATGGACAGGAAAGGACGTAGATTGATGGGCATGGGCATGGTGATGACCCGCTCGGTTGTATCTTTTTGCTTTGGGCTCTCGGCCAGGAGTGGGTGAATGACATCCATGGTGATGGCGATGAGCAGCGCGTAAAGGGTGACCTGTTCTTGCTTGGCATATGCAATTAGGGATGCTGTTTCAGCAGCATTAAACGTGAAGGTCTCGACGATGGGCCGTCGCTCAGCAAACGGCACATCTGCGTCGTTGCGCAACGGTGCTGGCATGTCGCCCAGCTGATTGAGTTGCCCCATTACCTTGGATTGACAGCTTACCAGTTGCAACAGACCTTTAATTCCCTTGAAACGGGAGGCCATGCCATCTTCCAGCATCGGCGGGAAGGGAAGCGGTTCCGGTGATGGTAAGCTGTCACCGGAGGAGACTGTGCCAAGTAAATTGACAATGTCCACCAACAGGTTTGCATGGGAAAAGCCGTCGCCG
The DNA here is from genome assembly GCF_043421595.1 of Leptothoe sp. ISB3NOV94-8A. Classification (NCBI taxonomy): domain Bacteria; kingdom Bacillati; phylum Cyanobacteriota; class Cyanophyceae; order Nodosilineales; family Cymatolegaceae; genus Leptothoe; species Leptothoe sp. ISB3NOV94-8A. The sequence continues at coordinate 186,115 of NZ_JAXSQW010000003.1, forward strand.
ATTAAATGCTGAAAGGTTACGAATACGGAGCAGTAATCCTCGGAAAATCTTACGAGTTTTACCCGGATCATTAACTCATGATAGCCGTCAAATGGTCGGCGCAATTCTTCGGTGGCAATCCGATCTCGATTCTCCTCGGTGCTTGAACACATTTCGATGGGGATTACCGGTGCTTCTGCTGGCTCATAACAGGCAAAGTATAGTTTCTGATGTTCCTGGCGTAGGATGCTGCGAAGCATCGGATACCGTATTTGGCACCAACGAAGCACCTGCGCTAAAGTATCCTCAGTCACATTGCCATGAATATCCACAGCCGCACCTATGTTAAATGGGCTCGCTTGGTCAAAGATCCAGGCGGAATATTCCATTTTGCCGAGCGGTCGGGCAATGGTTGGTCTGTTATCAGGGGATGTAGGCGCTTGAGTATTCAGCTTGCGTTTAAATAAGGTGAGCAGATCATTCATGGGTCAGGTGATGTTATTTGCCGAATAAAGACCGAATGTTATCTCTTACTTCTTGCTGATGGAAGGTGATGCCATGCATGGTTACTTCTTGTTCAATGAACCGGGGTAAATCCTTCCGCAATTGCTGCACAAGATGATCCTTCAGGGTGATCAGGGAAACACGCGGTATCCGAGCTAGGTCCCGAGCTACGTCCAATGCCTGCTTCATGACCTCGGTTCTTGGATAAACAGGAAAAACAGCGCCTCGCTCTTTTAACTCTGCCCCCCGGTAGCGACGGGCTTGAAGCAACATTTCTGGCCCCAGGACTGGTCCTAACTTATGGGGAACGATCATAGTGGCCCCCATGCCTGGCGTGAATCCGTACTTCATAAAATTGGTTGTGTAAATACTCTCCCTGCTTAAGATCACAAAGTCGGCAAATAAACCCATCACAAATCCGCCGCCAATGCCATGCCCCTGCATAGCTGAAATTACCGGGATCCGGCAATCGAGGGCGAGGCCATAAATGTTGTTGTCTGAAAATTTTCCATTCCCTTCCTGGAGGGTCAGTAAATCCTCTTGTGTGCCACCGCTGGCAAAATAACTGTCAAAGCCAGTCAGGATAACGGCCTTAAATGTGTTGTTGGTTGCGATGCTTTGGAAAGCAAGAATCAGTTCACGGCTCATTTGATGGGTGAAGGTATTCTTGTGCACGCGATCGCACATAGTCACCTGGACAATATAGGGTTCCACCTCCTTAACATTGACCACTGATTCCGATACCGTGCTCATTCCTCCCATGGGAATACCCCTGTTGTAACATAGCGGGCAATTTTATCAAGATTGTCCATGTCGGTGAAAACCTCTAGATTGGCCGCCAAAGCCTGGGGTCGTGCCTGGGCGAGCGAGCCATCGAGATCGCCCATGTAACGCTTATAACGGGTGATGCCCTTTTTAGAAAGCCGTCTCAAGCGGAGCAGATGCTTACGCAGCAGGTTCTCGCTGTTGGCATCATAAGCGTCCACCAACCCCCAAGCCTCAGCTTTTTGAACGGAGATGGGTTGGGTCATCAGGGTCAGGTAATGAGCCTTTTGAAAGCCAATGCGACGGTTTAGAAACGGCAGCACACAGGCAGGCATGAGTCCGAACAACAGTTCGGACAAGCTGAATATGGCGGTTTCATTGGCCAGAACAATGTCGCAGGCCGCAACAAATCCCATACCGCCTGCGTTGGCTTTTCCCCGAACATGGGCCACGCTGACATAAGGCCCAGTGGCCAGATCTAACCAGACATTGTACAGAGGTTCAGGATCCTGCCCCTTTGCTTCACCACCCGCTAGACTACGCTCGATTGCCTGGAAATCTGCCCCAAAACAAAACACTTCAGGCAATCCCTCAATTACCAGAACGGTAATTGTGTCTCGATACCTCCGAAGCACGTCTTGGAATTCTGCTATCAGTAGATCGTTGATAGTATTATTGGCTTCTGGACGGTTAATCTGTAGCATGCAAATTGGACCGTCAAACCTGATGCGTATGGTATCGTATTGCTCCATTACGATACCCACTCATATTCACGATGATATTCTTGAATCGCTTTGAGAAACAACAGTGGTTTCCCATTCCTTGCTGATCTTGCTGCAGGCATAAAGTTGGGGTCTAATGTCGCGTTGCGGGTGCCAAAACGAACCGCATGATTACCCAACAGCATCTTGTCATATTCCTCCATGGATAGCTCGTAACGCCGATTCAATTGCGCCTCAATCCCCATGCGACGAAGACGTTGCTGTCCCTCACTGGTCACTACTCCACTAAAAAATTCAGAGCAACAGCCAGACCCATAGGAAAAACATCCGATCCGTTGCGGTGAATCAAAACTCGCGCAATCGATGGTGCTGGCCAGGGACAATGCCATTGTTCCCCCCATAATGTTGCCGACCCGCTGACAATAAGTGAGACCCGGTGCAACCCGACGGCTGAAATCTTCCTCAATCTGCGGTAGCTTAGCCTTGGCCATCTTGCGCATCATGTTGCGGTGAGCCCCTTTGACCATGCCACCAAACGGGGTGTGAAACGAGAGGTAGCCAAAGGAGCTGGTATAGTCGACATCTTTGACGCGTTTTTGGTATTCCAGATAGGCCTTCTCACAACACTCTAGATAGGACAATAGCGATAGGTCCGCATCACCCGCTTCGCTGTCGGGAACCGGACGACAGGTGTCCATGACCTCAAACCCGTAATAGCCATTGGCACCGATATCGACCTGGAAAATATAGGGCATTTCGCTGACTAGCATGGCAACTGAGCCAGCCCCGCTACTAGGCTCGGCAAATGACCAGTCGTGTGTCAGCTCTTGACCACCCTCCGCAACCAGAAAACGGGTGATATCTGTTGCCACTACCAAGGCTTTTGCCCCGGGCGATGTTTGAGAAAGAATTGTATTGACTGCCATTTGCAGGCCAGCAACCCCGGAATAACAGGCATTTTTGAGTTCAAACAGGCGACAGTTTCGATTGAGTTCAAGATAATGGTGTATGTAGGTACTGATCGATTTACCAAAATCGATCCCCGACTCCGTACACGTGATGAGCAGTTCGATGCGATCTTTTTCAGCCGGACTCAACGCGTCCACAATCGGTTTAGCTGCATTTACTCCGAAACTGATCGGATCCTCGTAAGGCAAGCTTACGGTCTTTTCCTTCATCAGAAGGTTCTCAAAACGATCAACATCCAGTTTGCGATGCACAGCCAATTTACTTACATCCAAGTAGGCCGTACCTCCGAAAACATTCATTGCTTCAATGCCAACGTGTTCCACAGTGTCTCCTTGGATAGCATCGTATGGAGCCATATTTCGAGTCGACATGGAATTCGACATCTATGGCTCGTTAAACAAGAATATCTATGTAGTATCAAGATATCTGTGTAGAGTATCACCTTAATTTGACTTTATCCATCAAGTCGCATGGTGTGAAGTAATTCTCAGTGGTTTTATTGTAGGCTTACAATTTTCTTCAGGTCTTAACCTGTATAAACAGGTTAACAAATTCCGCAGTGCATATCAGTGGCACATACTCGACATCCTCTTTTAGGAGAGTCTCATATTCCTCATTAATAAACTCCCTCCTGCCTAGACTCAATTTATCCGTTACAAAGACAGCGTCAAAGCATTACAGTTGATTCCCAAAACCTAAAGATTAATCAACTTTCTGCTTATTGTTCAAAGGGTTATGAGGGTGGGTAAATCAGTTACCTTGTACTAGTCGGTGAGATAACTGCTATATAAGAAATCCCACAAGTGCTAAGACCCATGGGGGCTTCGATTTAGATATAAAGGGTTAAGAAATATAGTGCTCTTTCTACTCAGATGTAGGGGTTGAAAGACGTTATGCACTCACTTGCGTTGTCTGTGAATTCACAGTAAGCTAACTATGGGTCATGTCATTCTCTTTATCCGATGTGCCTATGGTCTGCTTATACAACCATCAAGGTTGCTTGGTTTGTGTCGGCGATCACTGCGGTGTAAGCGGATTAGGGATTGAGTCAGGGATTAACGGTGTATTCCTGTGTTAGCCCCGGATGTTGTAGCGATGGATTGAGTGCAGGTTTAAAATACAACAACATCCAGAACACTCAGCTGAGGAACTCTTCTAAAATAAACAAGACTTTTTAGAGGTATTTAATGTCAGGCGAACTGACTATAAACAGGGCTCTCTAGTGCAAGTAAGAAGAAATATCAGTGATGTGCTTGGGTGTTGTCTTTGAGCCTTCTGATGATTCTATCGAAATATCTATCGTTAGACCTCCCTGTGTTGTGGCTATGAGCTTTTCAACTCATGTGTACAGCATATTCCTGTAGTGCTTCAAAATCTCTTCTCTGATACAAACGTTAACGTTGTTATTTTTCACTGTTATCCTTGCTAATCAGTGGCTTAAGTCTATGGATTGCTGTGGTTGAGGACGCAGCTAGTGGTAATGTCATCCGTACCAACTAGACTTCTGGCGTCTCACCAGTAAAGTGGCACATCTTCTAAGGATGGTATCCTCTTTGATCGCTATAACTTGAAAGGTGTTACTAATGAATGCGACATCGACAATGCTGCCCTCCATCACCAACGCCATTGACAAACAGGTCTTGTCCTCTGAGTTGACTGTAGACAAGCTGATTCGGACCCATAAAGGGTTAGAGATCTATCTGGTAACGGCGGATGATGCGCCTCGGGTGATGACCGAAATTGGCCGGATTCGAGAAGTCGAATTTCGCCGGGAGGGAGGTGGCAGTGGAAAACCGAAAGATATCGATTGCTTTGATTATGGACCGGTTCCCTATCGTCAGCTCGTGGTATGGGATCCCATTGCTCAAGAAATTGTCTCCATGCATCGTTACATTCTCTGCCGTGATGCTCTGCATGTGGACGGTAGGCTGGATCTGGCCACAGCTAAACTGTTTGATTTTTCCCAACGGTTTCTAGAGCAATATTTGCCTAAGACCATTGAACTAGGGCGCTCAGTTGTTAATCGTAGTGCCCAACGACGCAGACTAGGACTATTTGCAGTCTGGTGTGGGTTGGGTGCTTTGATACGAGAGTATCCTGACATGGACTATTTTTTTGGCAAAGTGACTATTGCATCACCCCATTATTACTCTGTCCAAGCGCTATTATTGCCGTTTATGCAACGTTACGGGATGACTCAAGACAGGTTGGTTGTCCCTAAGATCCATTGTCGAATTCATGACCCGGCTACCCTTAATGGTTCATTTCCCCATTTTTCATGGGCAGAGGGCTCTGATAAAACTGCCCTCAATTCTCTTAGGGTTCAACTTAAGAAAACAGGACAGTCAATGCCATCATTGCTCAATAGTTATCTAAAGACGAGCGATCAGCTTCGTTACTTTGGCAGTGTTTGTAATCTTGAGTTTGGCAATGTGATCGAAGCCGCTATTCTAATTCCCATCAACTCAATTAAGGAAAAATCCCATCGGCGATTTATTGATTCATACGCCAGCATCAATTCTCAACGATTTCGGATTCTGGATCGACAAAGTAGGGAAAAAGGGCTTGCTAGAGATATTGCTGGCTTACAAGATTTTATTCACACAACTATGACTAAAAGCAATAAACCCCATCCTATGTACGTTTCCATAGGCTAGAGTTAAGCTCTCCGACATCAGCTCCATTGTTTCTTTCAGTCTTGTTATTACTAGCATTCTTCCTATCTCGGAAAGATTATGGTAATAGCATCCTAACCGTTACACAGTTGGCGAGCGTTCTCATCCATCTCCACATTGTTGTGCAAGTAAAACCTTGCCCAATCACAACCATGTTTCATCAGGTTCTCTAGCTCGAACTGTAATTTCCAGAGAATGACTTTTCCATCTGCACTGGCAGAAACAATTTGTGAGTGTTCGGGATGAAATGCAACATTAAATACCCAGTCATTGTGACCTGCCAAGGTTAATAGTAACTTGCCATCCAGATGCCACAGTTTAATTGTTTTGTCGCCACTGGCGGAGGCAAGTAACGTGCCATCGGAGTTAAAGCTGATGCCATACACCCAGGCACCGTGACCGGTTAATGTATGTGATAATTCTCCCTCTAAACTCCACAGGCGAATCGCTTTGTCGTAGCCTGCCACTGCCAGGGTTTGGCCATCGGGACTAAACTCTATCGCTCTATTCCAGGCCCGGTCTTCTTCATCTAAGGTAAGCACACGAGCAGGCTCATTAGCGAAGCTACCATCCATGTGTCGTTGCCGTAGGTGAACATGGGTATCTCGTCCTGTGGAAGCTAACCATTGGCCATCGGGGCTAAAGGTGACGTCATAAACCCGATCGCTATGACCAGAAAGAGTTTGTAGCAGATTACCAGTTTCCAGATCCCAAAGTTTAATGGTGGTGTCGCGACTAGCCGTGGCCAAGGTTTTACCATCGGGGCTAAAGCTAGAGGCATAGACGCGTCCCTGATGACCAGACAATGTGTGTGCCGGTTGATTAGCGCCCACCTGCCAAACTTTTGCTGTTTGATCGTAACTGCTGGAAACCAGGGTTTGGCCATCGGGACTAAAGGTCACCGAATGCACGATATTGTTATGACCTTTTAAAGTTTGCAGCAGGGTACCGTTAGAGTGCCAGATCTTAATATCGTTTTTCCCCTCAGCTACGGCCATTAAGGTCCCATCGGGGCTAAAGCTGACATCCCGCATCGGTTCTTTGTGTTCATCCAGGACGGTTACCAGGTCTTCCTGAGTGTGCCAAATGCGAATGGTGTTGTCTGCACTGGCTGAGGCTAGTTGATGATTTGGACTAAAGGTGACTGTCTGTACTTCATTTTCGTGGCCCTGTAATGTTTTTAATAACTGGCCAGTCAAACTCCATAGTTTGATAGTGCGATCGCGACTGCCCGATGCCAGCCGTTCACCATCATGGCTAAAGGTTACACTATCCACTGAGGCCGTATGCCCCTTGAGTTCTTGCCGGGCAGTCCCATCAGAATTCCAGAGTCGAATAGTGCGATCTCGACTGCTAGAGGCAATGGTTGCCCCATCGGGGCTAAAGACAATACTGGAGATTGCCTGGCGGTGACCGGACAACAGTTTTGCTGGTTGGTTATCCTCGACGGACCACAACTTAATCGTGCCATCTCCGCCGCCAGAAGCCAGGGTTTGACCATCAGGGCTAAAAACCAGTGTCAGCACTGGACTGCCCCCATGGTGCGCTGTGAGCGTCTGGCGCAGAGTACCATCCCGATTCCAAATGCGGATATCGCCATCATCACTAGCGGAACCAAGCAGCTGGCCGTTGGGACTAAACTCAACGGCCCGGACAGTCTTGCGGTGGCCGCTGAGAGTTTTGAGCAGGGTCCCCTCGATATCCCAGAGCTTCACAGTGCGATCACCACTGGCAGAGGCTAGGGTTTGACCGTCAGGGCTAAACGCAACGCTGTAGATTGCTTCATTATGGCCCTTAAACACCCGTAAAAGTTTGCCATCCCAGCGCCAAAGCCGTAGGGTATGATCCCAGGAGACTGAGGCCAAATGTTTACCATCGGGGCTGTAGCTAATATCGGATACCAGGTTGGCATGGCCTGAAAACCGATTGGCTTCATGGATACCATAGAGCACCGAGCCCAATGCCCGAATGACGGGAATAGTCTGTTGGTCAGTGGGATTGATCATTGTTTCTAACTCTCTTCCAGCTTGCAGAGCTGCTTGCAGGGCCTCCAGCTGGTGATGGGAGACAAATAGTGCTTCTGAGGTATGGCTGATGGCCTCTACTTCATTGGCTTTAGCCTGTTGCTCACTGGTCTTAGCCTGTTGTTCACTCACGCGAGCCCAACCAAACAACATCAAGGCGACCACGCCTAACCCAGTGGCGACGATTAAGGCAACACTCAGCACTCCAACAAACCACCGTTGCCGTTTGGCATACTTTTTCTGTTCAGCGAGCCGGGTTTCTGCTTCTTGGGTACGCTCTTTTTGTAGCTGAAGTAGGTGGATCTGGCGCTGCTGTTCAGCAGCCTCTTCAGACCTCTGGGCGGCACGACTAGCATGGATAAATGCTTGTTGCAATGATGTGGCAGGAGGCTGTTTTTTGCCAATTTCGGCTTCCTGTAGCCAGGCTTCAGCAATCACTAATTCACTGCCTCGTAACAACAGATCGGCACTGCGATCTTTCTGTTCCCACTCAATGGCCAGTTGACACCACTTTGTATGGCTTTGCACGTGGTTGCGGTCGGTATCCAGGGTACGTACTAGTTGGCTAAAACTAGTTAAAAAGTCGTGGGTTTGGGGTGAAAAATCAATCCAATGTATTTTAGCTAACTCAGGAGGCAACTGTTGGGTATCGACAGACTGATACAATAGAGGAATAAAGCGCTTATTTAGGCTGGCTGCATAGGCTACCTCATCAGCACAGTAGGGAGAGTTTACGGCCTGTGGAGAAATCACAAACAAGAAATTATCCGTTGAGGCAATGCCTCGATAAATCTCCTGCTGAAAGTCTACCCCAAAGCTAATACTTTCTTGATCAAACCAGGTGGTTTTACCCTGAATTTGAAGGGTATCATTGAGACGACGAGCAAATTCTGAATCGCTACGGGAATAGGAGATAAAAACGTCTAGTGACTGGGCCGGAGGCTGGCGTAAGCTTTCTTTAATAAAGGTGGTCTGTAATTTTGTAGGCCCTTGTTGGAGACGGTCTTGAGCGACTTTTAGCCAGGTTTCAGCATGGCGTAAATTGTAGCCCCTTAACAAAATGCTGGGATTGCGATGCTGGCGTTTCCACTTTAGAGCTTTTGCTAGTAGTTGTTTATGCTCGCTGTGGTAATCGGCCCCATGGCGCAAAATTCGTAATAGCTTGGCAATATCATCTTCATACTGTTCGAGGCTGGTGTTGTCTGAAAAGTTAATAAACTGAAGGGAGCGTTGGCGGGGAGGAAGCCGCTGCATATCCAACGGTTTAACCAGCAGGGGAATAATCCGTTTGTTTAATAACTGGGCATAGGCAATCTCTCGCTGACAATAGGTGGACCCTAAGGCTGCGGGGGAAAGAATATAAATTATATTGTCTGTTTCTTCAATGCCGACTTTGAGGGCTCGTTTAAAGTCTGTGCCAGTGAGAATATCGGTTTTGTTGGTCCAAACAGTAATGTTCTCCCGCATTAAACGCTGACGCAGTTGTTCCCGAAAAGAAATGTCTTCTTCGGCATGGGCTAAAAACACCTGAGTCATCAGATTATGGGCGTTTTTAGTGCTCTCAGTAATAAACTCACAATGTAAATTTGTTGGTAGGCAAGGAGGCTGCTCATCTTTAAATGGTTGAGTGAGCCAGGCTTCTGCGGTTTGCCGTTCTTTTCCAATTAGCAAATAGCCAGATTGCTTTTGATGATATTCCCAATAAAGCGCTTGCTTTAACAGGATGGTGTGGCGGTGTACATATTTTTTCTGTTTTTGTAAGATTGCTAACAGTCCTTGAAAGGACTGGTCAAGATCATCAATGCCTTCGCGATAGTAAATCCAGTTGATTTTTGCGATCGCAGCATGCATATTTAAAAAACTAGAATGTTTCCCAGCAGCCTTATAGCCTTCCCAATCTGCATCTGCACCTTGGGGGTTGCGCTGTTGCCAAATTTCTCGGCTAATTTCTTCGACGTGTAAGATCGGAATAATCCGTTTCCCTCGCGATATGGCCCGCTCAATTTCTAAGCTACAATAGGATGAATTAACAGAATGAGGCGAAATGATAAAGAGAAAATTGTCAGCCCGGTCAATACCGGTGTCAATCTGTTTTTGATAGTCTACGCCTAGAGGAATATCCTCAAAATCAAACCAAACATCTAATCCTTGATCGACCAGCTGGTCATTTAGCTTGGTAGCGAAGGCTTTGCTATCTGCCCGACCATAGGAAATAAAAGCATCTTGGTAATGAGTCATAATACAAGATGTATTGGTGTTAGACGTATTTAAACTATATCGTTTCAATAGAGTTGCAATCTATACTCCTTTAACGGCGTGCTCTAAAAGGCTGAAGGAAATACCACCAGAGTGCTAGATTGCCCACAAAACCGTCCCAGGCTAGGACTATGCATGGGTAGATGCATGGGTAGATGGGTGCATGGGACGTGGTGGTTATTTAGCTGCAAGTGCCTGAGGGCCGTAACGCTTGGTTGTAAATGGGGAGGTACTAGGGGGGCTGTCGGCGTGTTCATTGCACCATATTATTTGTCCTCACAATATCCCCAAACTTTCTCTGTATCTTAAAAGGTGTTCGATATTAAACAATCAGGGAGGGGGGTAGCCAGTGTTCATCTAGAAAACTCGCTTGGAGCATGTAGGGATGCTTTTATGGCGTTATCTGAACCAATCGCTGTTTGATACAAGCAGCAGGATAATTCTTCTAGAGCCATAGCAGTTTTGCCTAACCATAGAGTTTAGTCTTTAGAAGACTGTTGGGAATTGTAATATTCCTACAAAGAAAAGCATTGCTAGATCAATTTATCTGCATTAAGGGAGCTTTATTATGAGCGCATTACAAAGAATGGTAAGCACGGTTGGTCAGTCTATTCAGCAATCTACAGTTTGGATATTTGATGCTGCTAAACGACTCTTCTCTCCCAGTGATGATAACTATCCTGAAACGGGGGTACAGCCCTTTGAAGGAGATATTTCAGAGACTAATCAGTAGGCCATAGCAGGTGGAACTGTGGTTACAGTAAAGGGTTGGCAGCCCATCTGGAAAATGCAGATGGGCTGCCAACTCTGCATACCTAAGTAACGATTGGTAAGGGATGTCCTGTGGCCGTAGTGAACTATCTCTTGACGGGAGAAATGACGTCGTCCCCAACGTTGTTATGACTAATATTTCGAGCATTAAATCACGTCCAAGGTGTAACCGGCTGAGTTCTCTACGGGAACATCTGCCAGTTCTGGGTATGGATAAGGGAGGGCTCTCATACCCCCTCAAGCATGGGGAATAATGTGTGTGGGGACATCTAAGATGTCAGGGGTATGAGGGTGTGGCACAAGCCAGAGATTCTGGGGCGGCACCAGGGGATGCGCCTCATCCGGGACAAAGATCGGGAGGTGGTTGCCCGGTTCAGCCGGTACCGTGCCTCCCCCAATACTGATGGGAGTGCCCACGACCGTTGCCTGGGCAAGGTTGAGGTTCTCCATAGAGGCCCCCGTCACATCCACATAGTAGAGCTGAGCCTGTGCAAAATTCCCATGGTCTAAGTTGGCGTTGACCAGACTGGCATTGGTCAAAAAGGCCCCCGTCAAATTGGCATGGGTCAAGCTGGCCCCGGTGATGTCCGCGCCTTCGAGGTTACTCCAGGAGAGGTCTGCGCCTCGGATGTCTGCGCCTCGGAGGTCCGCGCCAATCAAATGCGTTTGACTGAGGTCAGCCCCGACCAAATAACAGCGTTGACAGTGGTTGGTGATGAGCAGTTGTTGTACATTGGCGGCCACCCGTGCCTCCAAGCCTGACTCAATCGGTGCCTCTGCCCGACTGGGGGGAGCGCCCATCAAAAGGGCCATGAGTGGGAGTGTGGCTAAATAGTGTCGTTTCATAGTCTCCTCCTAGGTCAACAGCCAGGCTGTTGCACCCTGTTGAACGAGAACTCCATCGAGCAGACGACGACTCTCATCTACCCTGCTTTAATTGTTGCATGGATGCCAAAAAAGGGACTGCCCCCTGGTCTGGAGTTAATGAAACGATACGTGGGTGGGCATCCTCATAGATTCCTCAAAGTCTTGACTTATACCCAGATTGGAAACGGTCACCCCCGTTTCTAGTGATTGTTATTTTGGATTCTGTTTTTATGGTGCAAACGACCCCTGCAAATTTGGCCCCGACGCCGACTCAATCCGCCTTTATCCTTGAATTTGAGCGGATTACGATTGATGATGTTCCCTGTGTGGGGGGAAAAAATGCATCCTTGGGCGAGATGATTCAACAGCTGACGCCCCAAGGGGTGCAGGTGCCCACTGGGTTTGCCACCACCGCCGATGCGTATCGCTATTTTATACAGCAGGCCGGTCTGGACGAGGCGTTGAGAGCGCACCTAAGCGATCTAGATATCGACGATGTCACGGCCCTGCGCCACTGTGGTCGAACCGTCCGTTCGTTAATCCTCGACACGCCCTTTCCGCCGGAGCTCGAAGCGGCCATTGCCAAGGCGTACTTGACCCTCTGTGCTGACAGTGGGAATCCAGCGCTGGATGTGGCGGTCCGCTCGAGTGCCACCGCTGAAGACCTGCCGGATGCGAGTTTTGCCGGCCAACAGGAAACCTACCTGAATGTGCATGGTGTCAAGGGCGTGCTGGAGGCGTGCCATAAATGTTTTGCCTCGCTCTTTACGGATCGGGCGATCTCCTATCGCACCATCAAGGGCTTTGACCACTTTACGGTGGCCCTGTCGGTGGGTGTGCAGCGGATGGTGCGCTCGGACTTGGCGACCTCGGGTGTGATGTTCTCCATCGACACCGAAACCGGCTTTAAGAACGCGGCACTCGTCACCGCCGCCTATGGGTTGGGCGAGAATGTGGTGCAGGGGGCGGTGAACCCCGATGAATATTTAGTGTTTAAGCCGACCCTTCGGGAGGGATATCGTCCCATATTGAAAAAGCGCCTGGGCAGTAAAGAGATCAAAATGGTGTACGACGTGGGCGGTAGCAAGCTGACGAAGAATGTCCCGGTGTCGGAGGTGGAGCGTCAGCGCTATGCGATTAGTGATGATGAGATTTTAACCCTAGTGCGGTGGGCGTGCATCATCGAAGACCACTATACCCAGGTGCGGGGCACCTACACGCCGATGGATATTGAGTGGGCGAAAGACGGTCTCACGGGAGAGTTGTTTATTGTGCAGGCGCGCCCGGAAACGGTTCAATCTCAAACGTCAGCCTCGATTCTGCGTAATTATGTTCTCCAGGCGGATACCACCGACCTGACGCCCTTAGTGACGGGTCAAGCGGTGGGTGAAATGATTGGTCAGGGGTCCGCGCGGGTGATCCAATCGGTGCAAAACATGGCCGAGTTTCAACCGGGGGATGTGCTGATTACCCAGCGAACAGACCCGGATTGGGAACCGATTATGAAACGGGCGAGTGCGATTGTCACCGACCAAGGGGGTCGCACCTGCCATGCGGCCATTATTGCCCGAGAGTTGGGCATTCCGGCGATAGTGGGGTGTGGCAACGCGACCGAGCGTCTAGCCACCGGAGTGAGCGTGACGGTGACGTGCGCCGCTGGCGAAGTGGGTAAAGTCTATGGGGGACACCTGCCCTTTACGGTCGAAGAAACGGCGATTGATGACATCCCCCGGACGCGGACCCAAATTCTCATGAATGTGGGGAATCCCGAAGAAGCGTTTCATTTTGCGAAAATTCCGTGTGATGGGGTGGGATTGGCGCGCATGGAGTTTATCATTGCCAACCACATTAAAGTGCATCCCCTGGCCTTACTCAACTTTGACCAGTTAGCCGTCGGCCCCATCAAACATGAGATTGAGCAGCTGACCGCGCTCTATGCCCATAAGCCCGACTACTTTGTGGAACAGTTGGCCCATGGATTAGGGATGATTGCCGCGGCGTTTTATCCCAAGCCTGTGGTGATTCGGCTCTCCGATCTCAAGAGTAATGAATATGCGAATCTGTTGGGCGGAGCGTCGTTTGAACCGACCGAAGAGAACCCGATGATTGGTTGGCGGGGGGCCTCTCGTTACACCGACCCGCGCTATCGGGAAGCGTTTGGCTTGGAATGCCAGGCCTTACAGCGGGTGCGTCGAGACATGGGCTTGACCAATTTGATTCCCATGGTGCCCTTCTGTCGGACCCCCGAAGAAGGGCAGCAGGTGCTCACTGAAATGGCCCGCTATGGGTTAGTGCGAGGGGAACAGGGGTTACAGGTGTATGTGATGTGTGAGATTCCCAACAATGTGATTTTGGCGGATGAGTTTAGCCAGATCTTTGATGGCTTCTCCATTGGGTCGAACGACCTCACGCAGCTGACCCTGGGCCTCGACCGGGATTCTGCCCTGGTGGCCCATCTCTTTGACGAACGCAGTGCTGGGGTCAAGGCGATGGTACGTCAGGTGATTGCGAAGGCGAAGGCGAATCAGCGCAAGATTGGCATCTGTGGCCAAGCGCCGAGTGACTATCCTGAATTTGCTCAGTTTTTGGTGCAGCAGGGGATTGATTCCATTAGTCTCAATCCAGACTCTGTCTTAAAGACCACCTTAGCGATTGCGGCCATGGAGGCGGAGACCATGACCTAGGGAGCTGTCTGTGTAGGGGGGCATAGGGAGGTGAGATGCTATTGGGGAGTGTGAGTCATGATGTCATGCATCATGCTCCCTGTTCAGTCCTGGTTGTCCATGGGTCGAATACAACCAAACGTCATGAACACAAGACGGAGGACGTCATCGTAGACCATCAATGACTGTTAACTCCACCATTCATGCTCCTTCAGCTTCTAACAAGCGATTACGCCTGTTAGAAGCCACCATGAAACGGCATCAGTATCGTCCAGATGCGCTGATTGAGGTGTTGCATCGCGCTCAGGAGCTATTTGGTTATTTAGATATCAATTTGTTGCTGCACATTGCTCAGCGACTGAAACTGCCTCCTAGTCAGGTGTATGGTGTAGCTACCTTTTATCACTTCTTCTCGTTAGCTCCAAAAGGCGTACACAGCTGTGTTGTCTGTATGGGGACAGCTTGTTATGTAAAACAGGCGGCACAGCTGCTCAGCTTTTTGGAAAAAACTACGGGTATTAAAGCTGGAGAGACAACGTCTGATGGGCAGCTGTCGTTGATGACGGCTCGCTGTTTGGGTACCTGTGGCATTGCCCCTGCCGTGGTTTTTGATGAGCGGCTTGAAGGGCATCAAACCGTAGAAAGCGTAACGGCACGTCTGAATACTTGTTTATCTGCATCTAAGTCATGACTTTAGAGCAATTACGGCAGTCTGCATCAGCTGCTCCAAAAAAATGTCGCATTTGTTGTTGCACGGTTGGTGGCTGTCTGTCTGCTAATGGTGCTGTCGTTAAAAAACATCTGAAAACGGCGGTGGCTGCTAGTAATTTAACCGCTCAGGTGCAGGTGTCGGGTGTGGGCTGCATGGGGTTGTGCAGTCAGGGGCCATTGGTACGGGTGGAATCTGAAGACGTAGCTGATGTGCTCTATCGGCAGGTGACGCCAGAACAGTCTGCGGCTATTGTGGCATTGCTCACTCAATCGCCTCACGCTGAAAGCAGCAATCTCAAAACTCAGCCGATGGATAGTCCATTTTTTACCAGACAGCATCGGATTGTTTTAGAAAATAGTGGTCGCATTAATCCAGAAAAGATTGAGGGGTATATTGCGGCATCTGGGTATGAAGCGCTTTATCATTGTTTGCGAGAGATGTCACCCGACGAGGTGGTAGATGAGATTACCCGCAGCGGTCTACGGGGTCGAGGTGGGGCAGGTTATCCGACCGGATTAAAGTGGGCCACAGTGGCAAAAATGCCGTCGGGGCAAAAGTATGTAGTGTGTAATGCGGATGAGGGTGATCCGGGGGCTTATATGGATCGCAGCGTGTTAGAGAGTGATCCTCATCGGGTGTTGGAAGGACTTGCGATCGCAGCCTACGCCGTCGGTGCTAACCAGGGCTATATCTATGTGCGGGGAGAGTATCCCCTGGCCATTAATCATCTACAAACTGCCATTCGTCAGGCCAAGCGCCATGGTCTTTTAGGTAGTCAGATTTTTGATTCTCCCTTTGATTTTCGCGTTGATTTGCGCATGGGTGCAGGTGCCTTTGTCTGTGGTGAAGAGACTGCCTTAATGGCATCCATTGAAGGAAAACGGGGAATTCCTCGACCGCGTCCCCCTTACCCCGCTGAGTCAGGATTATGGGGGTGTCCCACATTAATTAATAACGTGGAGACCTATGCTAACATTGCTCCCATTATCCGTAATGGTGCGGCCTGGTTTGCCTCTATTGGGACTGAGCAGAGTAAAGGGACTAAAGTCTTTTCTCTCACGGGCAAGGTGAAAAATGCAGGACTGATTGAAGTACCCATGGGAATATCCCTCAAAGAGATTGTGGAGGAGATGGGACAGGGTGCCCCAGATGGAGCTCAGGTGAAGGCTGTGCAGACCGGCGGGCCTTCCGGTGGCTGTATTCCTGCGGATGCTTTTGACACATCTGTGGATTATGAATCGCTGAAAAAACTGGGTTCGATTATGGGCTCAGGCGGCATGATTGTGATGGATGAGCATACCCACATGGTGGATGTCGCTCAGTTTTTTATGCAGTTTTGCATGGATGAGTCCTGTGGGAAGTGCATTCCCTGTCGGGCTGGGACGGTACAACTTTACCAGTTGTTGACAAAGTTTAAAGAACACCGGGCAACACCCGCAGATTTAGAGCAGTTGGAGATGCTGTGTGATGTGGTGAAGCATACGAGTTTGTGTGGTTTAGGACAGGCGGCTCCAAATCCAGTGTTGAGTACGCTGCGATATTTCCGAGATGAATATTTGGCGGCGATGGCGGTGGGGGGTGTTGAAGTGCCTGCCTGAGATTTTACCATGGGCCATCCCTTATTAGACCTGGCGGAACAGGGGGGAGATCATTAGGCATTACAAACAATGGCTTCATAGGTGGGTTCAGTTGTTTAGGGCTCTATGGTTACGGGAAAAATTCATGTCAACAACACCTAGTACAGACAAACAGTTAGGGTGGCATATTTTGCAGCCCCCACGGCAGGCGTTTGGCATTTTCAGTCGCTTAAGACTGGAATGGGATTATTTTATGATCCATGACCATGGAGGAGCCTTTACTGGATCCATTGGCTATGTGTTAGCTGATCCAACTGCGCAAAGAGTACGTTGGTTAAAACGATTTACACTGTTGCCGAGTGGTGTGGGTGTTGCGATCGCAGGCATGTTCACTCATGGTCACAAAATCGCAAATTTCCTACATTTCGATTTCGATCAGGCTCAACTTTCCACCGATACCAAATCCCTCACCGCCCAGGATGATGTCAGTAATCTCCAGGCTACTTTCCACGTGAAACCCAATAATAGTCTACAGATAGCAGGGCGCACCCATGACATTGAGTATCAGCTGGCCGTACAAGAAGATTGGCAAAATCACTCTTCCCATGGCAGCGAAGTATTTACGCCCGTTACCGGTCGAGATATGGGGCTCCTGCCATGGGAACAATGGACCGTTGATGTCATTTGGCCTCGGACTCAAGTCTCTGGCTATATTCGAGACTTAAGGCAAAAAGTAACTTTTGAAATTGTTGGCCATGGCTATCGCGAAAATTCCTTTGGGCGATGGCTATTTTGGGCAGGCGGCTGGGATTTTGCCGCTATGTCAGACGAAAAAACTGGTGTTCAATGGGTTTGGCAAACCTATCATCATTCTCAAGACTTAAGTTATCTAGACCTTAGTTTTCCCATCGAGGGTGTTCAACAAGCGTTTCGCTTTTGGGCTAGGGAAGGCCAATTACAGTGGCAGCATCACCATTGGTGCTTGGACCCCAAGGCTCAACAGAAGTTTCCTTTGGATGCAACGATTTATGCCCATAATCAGGACTATATCGTTGAAACAACATTGAGCATTGGTGATAATGAGATTGCACTATTACATGAAAATTCTTGGTACACCAGGATCTATGTCATTTTTGCTCTCTTTCCCTTCTGTAAGGGCTCTATTTATAGGGTAGCTGATGGTGCTCGGGTATTGGAATTTAGCGGCCAGGGGGGAGGAGAATATTCCACTCTACGACTTCCTAAAATACGTTTAA
The DNA here is from genome assembly GCF_043421595.1 of Leptothoe sp. ISB3NOV94-8A. Classification (NCBI taxonomy): domain Bacteria; kingdom Bacillati; phylum Cyanobacteriota; class Cyanophyceae; order Nodosilineales; family Cymatolegaceae; genus Leptothoe; species Leptothoe sp. ISB3NOV94-8A. The sequence continues at coordinate 203,855 of NZ_JAXSQW010000003.1, forward strand.
GTTGAAACCAGTTGCGCTGACCAGACAGATTATTTCAACGATACAGAAAAGTCCACTGTTCTTAAGGAAATTTGGCTTTTCTGCATTGTTGGTAGTAACCCCGTTATCAGTTGGTGAGTGGAGCCATATAAGAATATGGAGAGTGCTATCTCGGGAGTCCGCACTCACAGGTGACACACATGCCACCAACCCAATCACAGTCGCAGCTAGCAAACGACTAAAACGTATCAAGCTCATAGCATCCTCCTTCTTCCGGAGAAAGATAAGTTGAAACTGTTTTTATCAGGCTAAAAGGTTAAACCTGTCGTGTTGAATCCTGACCAGGCATATCATTTCAACCCTCAAGAAAAGTCCAACGCCCTTAAGGACATTGGACTCAGGAGCTTTACCACGTACCCTTAAGGGGGCCTGGCAGTTTAGCGATAGAAACGGTATGTCTCATGAGACTCATGGCTGAGCCAGACCTTTCAACTCATGGCCGATTTACTGCGGTCATAACCAGCAAAATCATGGGGAATTTTCCCTTGAATATGGCTTTCATATTCGGCAGCATTTTCCATCGGTAGACCGACATCTTTAGCAGCTCGAACCAGCATAGAGTGTTCACGCCGACGAATGTTGCGCAGATGTTTCATAACAAGGCCACGCATCCAAGCCTTAATCGGCAGAAACTCAACAGGAGCTGTTTCAGCAACAGTGGTTATGGGTGTTGATTCAGCCATTGTTTCACCAACTGTGTAAGGTACACCCCGATAAACCAACTTAGCCTCAAAGGGATACGCAGGCGGAGGATTTTCAACAGTTTTAAATTGAATATCCTGGCCACGATATTTCCCCACATCACCTGTAGGGCGAGTGCCCAACTCTGTAGGCTGGTAATTATAAGAAACACCACGATACTTTAACATAGTGCCGCCTCCTTAGACTGTGTAGAGAAGAGAGGCGCGTTCCTTCGGGATGACTCCCTACTTCCGTCTCTGTTGGTGTTTCCCTATCAGAAAAATCACCATCAAAGAGATGAACGATTTATCCTACATCCTTATTATCTTATGTAGTTTGATGTTTTATCTAAGATGTTTACACATTGACACTTAGATAAATAAGAGTGAGAAAATAGTCACTGAGGTCAAAAAACTTCATAAGTTTCTCAACGTTTTAAAATAACCTGGAATCAGAATTGTATCGTCCCTAGGGTCTACATCTTATCTCCTTAAGAGTAATATCGCTTCCATTTGACGTTTACTAGCACTTTATTTTCACACTAATCTCCAATGTCTGTTAAAACTCTAACCATTGATAATCAATTGATTAGTGCCCGTGGGGGAGAGACTATCTTAGATGCTGCTAGAAATGCAGCGATCGCAATTCCTACCCTTTGCTATTTAAAGGGATTATCTACCGTAGGAGCCTGTCGCCTGTGTTTAGTGGAAGTGAAAGGAGCGTCTAAGCTCTTACCTGCCTGTGCGACAGCAGTGCAGGAAGCTATGGTGGTGCAGACGCATACCGAGCGACTACACCATTATCGACGCACAATTGTGGAATTGCTGCTCGCTGAAGGTAATCATGTCTGTGCGGTCTGTGTCTCCAATGGTAATTGTGAATTGCAAGATTTAGCGGTGGAAATGGGGATCGATCATGTTGGTCTTACCTATCAGTTTCCAGACCGTAAGGTAGATATTTCCCATGCTCGTTTTGGGATTGATCACAATCGCTGTGTTCTCTGTACGCGCTGTATCCGAGTTTGTGATGAGGTGGAAGGGGCCCATACGTGGGATATGGCTGGGCGAGGCCATACATCCCATGTGATTAGCGATTTGAACCAACCTTGGGGAGAGTCGAGTAGCTGTACCTCCTGTGGTAAGTGTGTGAATGCTTGTCCGACAGGAGCCTTATTTCATCGGGGTTCAACGGTTGGGGAAATGCAGCATGATCGAGACCAGCTTAGCTTTATTACAACGGCTCGTCAGCAACAACAGTGGATTAGATAAACAGACTGCCTTCCCAAGTTCCTCAAAATTTTTACATATATTGCGAGTCTATAGACCATGGCAAAACTTAAACTGGCAACGGTTTGGCTAGGGGGATGTTCTGGCTGTCATATGTCGTTTCTCGACCTGGACGAGTGGCTATTTGAGCTGGCTAGTCAGGTGGAGTTAGTCTACAGCCCCCTAGCGGATGTTAAGACCTATCCTGACGGTGTGGATGTGGTCTTGGTGGAGGGTGCGATCGCAAACCAAGACCATCTAGACATGATCCATCAGGTTCGCGATCGCACCAAATTTCTCGTCTCCTTTGGTGACTGTGCGATCACTGGCAATGTCACGGCCATCCGCAACATCCTAGGTGCATCGGAGTCAGCCGACTCTGTTCTCAACCGCGCTTATCTAGAGGCAGATGTTCAACCTCAATTGCCCTATGGAGATCTGGTTCCCACCTTGCTAAACCAGGTCATACCTGTTCACCAGGTGGTATCGGTGGACTGTTATTTACCTGGCTGTCCACCGGATGCTAAACGGATTCGAGCTGTGTTGGGGCATTTGCTACAGGGGAAACAACCGCATTTGATAGGTCCTGAACTGATTAAATTTGGCTAGGTGAAGTAAAGCGCTTGCCCTTCAATCATCACCCCATTACCCCATTACTTATCTACGAAATAAATGCCTGAATAGGGGATTTCCTCACAGGTTCCTCACACTTTCGACATAAAAATAAGGGGTAGGGCACCTGTTTGTATTGGAGTCACCGCTGAGGGAGGGCGATCATGTTATTTGTTAAAGATATTATGACCAAGCCGGTTGTTGTCATTCGCAGTTCGGCTACGGTAGAAAATGCTATTTGGCTGATGCGGACTAAGCGAGTGCGATCGCTAATCGTAGAAGAATTTTATGAGCAAGGTCCCTATGGGATTTTGACGGAACGAGATATTGTTTATAACGTAATTGCTAAGGGGCGATCACCTCATTTTGTTCGTGTTGACCAAATCATGCGACGCCCCTGTATTTGTATGCCGATGGAGGCAACATTGCAAGAAGCTGCCAAAATTTTCTCCGAGTCCGGGATTCATCGGGCTCCTGTGATTGAAAATGAACAGCTCTTAGGGATTGTTTCAATGACGGATATTTTAATGAAAGGTAATCCAGGAGCCTTATCCAAGGATGATCTATCCCGACGTGTCAATGAAGCTCTTCAGCATGCTCGTGTCATTGATGATCAAGATGCGCAGATCCAGCAAGAATGTGATATTGCCTGGCAGGTGCTGGAGGAAATTCAAGCAAATACTGGAGAGACTTTGCCTGGAACGCCTGTATATCCAAAAGGTTGAAGTGAGTGGACGGTCATTTCGTAGTTAGCCTGAGGAACTATCGGTGCGGTGAGCAAACGAATTGTCATTAACCCGGTTACTCGGATTGAAGGGCATGCCAAGATCTCGATTTATTTGGATGATCAGGGAGAGGTTGCAGATGCTCGATTTCATGTAACTGAGTTTCGTGGATTTGAGAAGTTTTGTGAGGGTCGCCCTTTTTGGGAAATGCCAGGAATTACGGCTCGTATTTGTGGCATTTGTCCTGTCAGTCATTTGTTAGCATCGGCTAAATCTGGTGATCGTCTACTGGCAGTGCAAATCCCCCCAGCGGCAGAGAAGTTACGGCGATTAATGAATTTGGGACAGATTATTCAGTCCCATGCTCTGAGTTTTTTTCACTTGAGCAGTCCGGATCTCTTGTTGGGCTGGGAGAGTGATCCGGCTCAACGTAATGTATTTGGGGTCATGGCAACTGAGCCTGCACTAGCTCGGGGGGGAGTGCGGCTACGTCAGTTTGGTCAAACCGTGATTGAACAACTGGGGGGACGCAAGATTCATCCAGCTTGGGCTGTCCCAGGAGGTGTTAGGAGCAGTCTGTCACGGGTTGGGCGGGAGCAAATTTGTCAGCAGTTATCTGAGGCTAAAAAAACGATCTTAGAAACGCTCACCCTATTTAAGAAACTACTGGAAGACTTTCAAGAAGAGGTTCATATCTTTGGTAATTTTCCCAGTTTGTTTATGGGCTTAGTTGGTGCTGATGGTACCTGGGAGCACTATGATGGCTGTTTGCGAGTGGTCGATAGCGGTGGCAACATTCTTGGGGATCAGCTAGATCCCAGTAATTACAGAGATTTCATCGGTGAGGCGGTGCAGCCAGATTCCTATTTAAAGTCACCTTACTATAAACCTTTGGGATATCCTGATCAGACGCAACATTGTCGCTTAGAAAATGGCCTGTATCGGGTAGGGCCGCTGGCCAGGTTGAATATTTGCGATCGCATCGGCACGCCCCTGGCCGAAATTGAGCTGCAACGTTTCCGGCAGTACGATATGGGTAACAGTTCTTTTTTCTATCACTATGCGCGACTGATTGAGATTCTCACCTGTATTGAACGAATTGAGCTTGCCCTGGACGATCCAGACCTACAGAGCCATCATCTCAGAGCCAGAGCCGATGTCAATCAACATGAAGCTATCGGCGTCGGGGAAGCTCCACGGGGTACTTTGTTTCATCATTATAAAATTGATGACACGGGTTTATTAACTTACGTCAACCTAGTTATTGCTACGGGACAGAACAATTTGGCCATGAATCGTACGGTTGCCCAGATTGCCCGTCATTATATTCACGGTCCCCAGATTCCAGAACCCATGCTAAATCGTGTAGAGGCGGGTATTCGTGCGTTTGATCCGTGCCTGAGCTGTTCTACCCATGCCTTTGGCAAAATGCCGCTGCAGCTCCAGTTGATCAGTGCAGAGGGGCAGCTGCTGGCTGAATGTTACCGTTAAGACTTCATAAGATCCTCATATCTTTTTAATAGCTTTAAGAAAAAGCAGAGCACACACGAGGCTGGTCCTATGCTGCCATCGACTCAAGAATTAACAACGCTTGAATATGACTTTTTAATCATTGGTTACGGTAATGAACTATGCGGAGACGACGCCGTTGGTCCTTGGGTTGCGATGGTGGTGGCCGAATGGCACTTACCGGCTGTTAAATCCTTGGCTGTGCCACAACTGACACCAGAACTGACCGCTGAATTAGCGAAAACAAACTATGTGATGTTTGTGGATGCCTGTGGTAATCAGGGTATTCAAACGGTACAGATTGATCCCATTGTTGCCTACGACGAGCAACCTGAGTCCATGGCGTTTGCAGCCCACAGCTATGATCCGCTGGCGTTACTCAATCTCACCCAGCGGCTGTATAACCATCATCCCCAGGCTTGGCTATTGCAAATTCCCATTGAATCCTGTGGTTTAGGACGTCAGCTTTCATCCAAAGCCCATCAAGGTTGCGATCGCGCCTTGAGGTCAATTGAGCAATTCTTAGTTACCTATCGACAACCAGCCCCATGCATGAAATTGGCCTGATACAGACTGCTTTATCTGTGGCCTTAGACCATGCGCAAGATCAGGGTGCTCGACAGATTCATCGTATCCAACTCCAGGTAGGAGAGTTATCAGGGGTGGATCCAGATGCTCTGGCATTTGCCTTTGACGTGGTCAGTGGCGGTACCCTGGCAGAAAAGGCCGAGCTAGAGCTTATACCAATACCCGTGAGGTGTTATTGCTCATCATGCCAACAGATATTTCAGCCCTCAGACTGGGTGTATAAATGTCCACGCTGTCATCAATTGAGTACGGACATTCGTCAAGGTAAAACCTTAGCACTCACGTCCTTAGAAATTTCATAAGGAGGTGCATTTAGTATGTGTGGACATTGTGGTTGTCAGCATGACCGGCAGATTTTGCCGTTACATCAGAATGTATTAGAGAAGAACGATCATTATGCCGAGCATAATCGGGCATTTTGGCAGCATCTTCTGGTGATCAATATGTTGTCGTCTCCGGGGGCGGGTAAGACAACGCTGATTCAGCGTATCCTCAACGACCGTGACTTAATTGCGGGAGCTGATCCATTAGACCGCCTGCATGGAAAGGTGAAACCGGGAGTGATTGTTGGTGACCTGGCTACTGACCGTGATGCCGAAAGGCTGCGTCAAACCGGTCAAAAAGTCATACAGATTAACACAGGAAATCTCTGCCATCTAGAAGCAGAAGGTGTTGGTCGGGCCGCACGACAACTGGGTTTGGATGACCTAAATTTACTTATCATTGAAAATGTAGGTAACCTGGTTTGCCCTGCTGCCTATGACTTAGGAGAAGACCTGCGCCTGGTGTTGATGTCTGTGACTGAGGGAGAAGATAAACCACTGAAATATCCCACCCTTTTTAAGTCCGCTCACGCTGTTATCATTAGCAAAATTGATCTAGCTAAAGTTGTAGGCTTTAATCGTGATGAAGCACTACACCATCTACATCTGATTATTCCCCAAGCTTTAGTATTTGAACTTTCTGCTACCACTGGTGAAGGGTTAGCCAGTTTTTATGCTTACATAGGACAGGCCATCTTTCAATGCCATGACAAGGTAAACCCTGTTGTGAATGCATGTTAAGTGAGATTTCTGCTATCACCTTTAGCCGGGACTGCATTTTCATACCGCCCCCTAAATACATCACTCTTTGGAATTATCAATGGAACTAACACTTGTTGATTTAACCTTGCCCAGCGATAGCAATTTAATTTTGGGGCAGAGCCATTTTATCAAAACCGTAGAGGATCTCTATGAAGTCATGGTCAATGCCTCTGCCCAGATCAAGTTTGGTCTAGCGTTTTGCGAAGCGTCCGGCCCCTGTTTGATTCGCGCAGCTGGGAATAGTGAGTCGCTACAGACAGTGGCAGTTGAAAATGCTAAAGCGATGGGTGCAGGTCACAGTTTTGTGATTGTTATGCAGCAAGGGTTTCCGGTCAATGTGCTGAACGCTATTAAACAGTGTCCAGAGGTTTGTCGCATTTACTGTGCTACGGCCAATCCGGTCCAGGTGGTGATCGCCACCAGCGACCAGGGACGTGGCATTTTGGGCGTTATTGATGGTTTTGCGCCCAAGGGAGTAGAGGCGTCGCAGGATGTGGCTGAGCGCCAACAATTTCTACGACAAATTGGCTATAAGCTATAGAAAACATGAAGTTGGAACAGTCATGATGCCGGTAACGCCTTCCCTTTGTCGACGTCACCTGACTGTGCGAGGGACTGTGCAGGGAGTGGGCTTTCGGCCATTTGTGTATCAGCTGGCAACAGCATTAGGTCTGGCGGGTGGTGTGAAAAATACTTCCCAGGGCGTCGTGATTGAAATAGAGGGGCCTGAAAAGACGTTACAGATTTTCTTTCAAGAGCTACAACAGGACTTGCCACCCCATGTAGTGATTCGAGCACTAGAGCAACAGGACCTACCAGCGCAGGGGGTAATAGGGGGGTTTCACATCTGGCCTTCTGAGGCTGTGGGCAAGGCTACTAAGACCCAAATTTTGCCAGACCTGGCCACATGTGCTGAGTGTTTGCAAGATATTCTTTCCCCTGATAATCGTCGCCATCACTATTCGTTTACCAACTGTACCCACTGTGGTCCTCGGTTTAGCATTATCCGGATATTGCCCTATGACCGCTGCCACACAACGATGGCGAACTTTACCATGTGTGCAGACTGTCAGGCTGAATACACCCAGCCTGACAATCGCCGTTTTCACGCTCAGCCCAATGCCTGTGCTGTTTGTGGTCCGCATCTAGAGTTTTGGATAAAAGAACAACAAAAAGGACCACAGCAGTCTGGCAACCCGCTACAGTTGGCTATCGCCATGCTACGTCGGGGTGACATTGTTGCGCTGAAAGGGTTGGGTGGATTCCAATTACTAGTGGATGCCCAAAACCATAGTGCTGTGGACCGTCTCAGACAGCGTAAAGAACGCCCTGATAAACCGCTAGCCCTGATGTACCCTACCTTAGAACAGGTTCACCAGGACTGTAAGGTCTCCGCAGACGCTGCTAAATTGTTGTCCTCAGCCCAGGCTCCAATTGTGCTTTTGCCAAAACGATTAGGGAGTTCTTCCCTAGCCAACAATATTGCACCCAAGATGGATCGTCTGGGGGTCATGCTGCCGACCACACCGCTGCATCATCTTCTCCTTCAGACGTTGACCTCTCCTGTTGTTGCCACTAGTGGAAATCTTTCCGGGGAGCCTATTTGTATTGCTAAACAAGATGCCTGTCAGCGACTAGCTCCCGTGGCAGATGGTTTCTTGGTCCACAATCGTCCCATCCAACGTCCGGTTGATGACTCTGTTGTTCAACTTATCCACGACAAATGCCAGGTGTTACGTCATGGTCGAGGCTATGCACCCCAGGTGATTTCGCTGTCTGGTCTAGTGGCTTCTGACACGCGTATTTTAGCCTTGGGTGCTCACCTCAAAAACGCAATTGCTCTGTTTTCAGGCGATCACATTGTGCTGAGTCAGTATATTGGTGATTTGGATGCCCCACGAACCCTGGAACGGTTGAAACACACCGTGACTGACATGCTTTCTCTCTATACCTGTCAGCCGACGGCCATTGCCTGTGATCTTCATCCGGACTATGGCTCTACGCGACTGGCCCATACTTTGGCTGAGCAATGGGCTGTGCCCGTGATCTCGGTACAGCATCACTATGCCCATGTTCTCGCGGGTATGGCTGAGCATTCCCTAGGTGCGCCGATCCTGGGCGTTGCCTGGGATGGTATGGGGTATGGTCCTGATCAAACTGTTTGGGGAGGAGAATTTCTCCAGATTACGACGTCTGGTTTTGAACGAGTTGCCCATTTGTTACCCTTTCCTCTACCTGGGGGGGAATTGTGTAGCCGAGAACCTCGAAGGTCTGCTTTGGGTCTGCTTTATGGCTGTTATGGCGACGTGGCATTTGAGCGTGATGACTTAGTTCCCGTACAAGAATTCTCAGCATCTCAACGGACTGTTCTACAGCAAATGCTGACTAACAAAATTAATACGCCTATGGCCTCCAGCGTGGGGCGACTCTTTGATGGGGTGGCGGCACTGCTTAATTTACATCAAGTTGTTAGTTTTGAAGGCCAGGCGGCACTGGCCCTGGAGTTTGCCGCCGCTGAAACAATGGTTAAGCGAGGCTATCCTTTTATAATTTCAAGTACTGTACCCTACATTATTGACTGGCGACCGATGGTGCGAAAAATCATTCATGATCAGGGTCAGGGGGTGGCGACAGCGGTGGTGGCTGCCAAGTTTCACCGCACGTTGGTGGAAATTGTGACTGCGATCGCAAAACTCATCAACAACTCCAATATCATATTGACCGGCGGTTGCTTTCAAAACAAACTTCTCAGTGAGCAGACCATTCAACATTTACAAATTACAGGATTCACCCCCCACTGGCATCAGCGTGTGCCGCCCAATGATGGTGGGATTGCCGTTGGGCAGATAATCGGTGCATTACGTCATCTGTCTATGTCTGTCTAACCCTTAGGAGAACAACGATGTGTCTGGCCGTACCCGGAAAAATCATCAGTATTAAAGGGGAGGATCTATCTCGCATGGGCCGAGTTAGTTTTGGAGGCGTAGTCAAAGAAGTTAGCTTGGCCTATGTACCTGAAGCCCAGGCCGGTGACTACGTAGTGGTCCATGTAGGATTTGCCATTAGCAAACTTGATTTAGAAGAAGCAGAACAAACCCTGACCTATCTTCAACAGATTGCAGCCAGTGCCAACTCGGATTAATCAAGTATGTACTGCTATATCAGGGATGGACATATGTTGACGATATGCCGAATCAAACCAACAAAGGGGTAAAGCCTCGCCCGAGGGAAAGATCAGGGAATCACTGTTTAGAACTTTCTTTAGCTGGGGCAGATAGGCATGGAGGTCACTTTAGTACGGGACAGAGTCATGCCCATAAAAAGTCTCCTTCACAACCGCAAAGATGGTGTGGGCATATGGTTGACTCTCCTAGTATAGAATTCTAAACATGGCCAAGACAACCATTTTGGACATGCATAAGGTTTATTAAATATCCTCATAAGTTCACCAAGATTTTTGTCTAGGATCAACCTAGAGAAATAGCTGGAGGCATCTCTATGGCTGGTAGATGTTGCCCAGTTAGGTTAATTAACTTTGGCTGGCTTCTAACATTGGGTGTTATCTTACTCACTCCTGTCACTGTTGAGTCGCAGTCCCCTACCATGGAAACTCCATTGGCCAATCTCACGGATGGGGCCTATCAGCTTTGTACTGAGCCTGCCCCTGAAGATTGGCGTGATGGTTCAGGAACCTGTCTAAATATTGATAAACAGGGCACAATTGTTGATGGCTACTATGGTTATCCCCACAGCAGTGCGTTTGTCTGTTTACGTGGCTCAGTTATTGATGACTGGTTCCAGGGTAAAGGTCTAGTGATTAGTTGGACAGGAAATCCCTGGCCAGAGATCTCTCAGGAAGAGTTCACTTGGGACTCTCCAGAGGGGCTTTTATCCTTAAGTCAGGCTGAGTTAGTCCATAGCGAGGGTGTGGGAGAAGAACAGGTGAAGTGGATTATCTTTCACACCGCAAAACTGAATATGCAATCCATGTACCTGTATGATAGTCCGCGGATGACATCGCCCGTACAGCTATGTGATTGGCCAGTAAATTAGTAGAGGTATCTATAATGATGCGAGTAGCCGATATTATGACCCGCGAAGTGGTTACTATTCGTAACTCTGCAACCATAGCAGAAGCCGCTAAGCTGATGAGTCAGCGTGGGGTTCAGGCGTTAATTGTGGAACGCAGCCATGCACTAGATGCCTATGGTGTAATCACGGTTGAAGATATTGTTGGCAGAGTGATCGCGTTTGGCCGAGATGCTAGGTGGATAAGAGTCTATGAACTGATGACAAAACCCTGTATCGTCTTAAATCCTGATTTAGGTGTGGAATATGCAGCCCGGTTATTGACCCAGGCGAATCTACACAGTGCCCCCGTCATTCAATCGGAACTATTGGGAATTGTGTCTGTTACCGATATTTTGGAACGTAGTAACGCAATTGAACAACCTCAGGAAACCTTGCTTGCGGATCAAATTTGTGATCTCTCAGAGAAAGCACGTCATGTTTGCCGAGAGAATGGTCCAGCGTCAAAGGCCTGCCTCAATGCTTGGTTAGCGGTCGATGCATTACAAGCAGAAGCTGCACGTCAACGAGCTGAATCCATTGACAAGACGGCCTCTGAGCAATATTACGATGAAGAGTACCCAGAGGCATTTAAGGATAGAGAGTATGAGGCCTGGTGTAGTGGTTAGGGGTGAGTGGTTATATGACAATTACTCCCCTCGCTAATGCAGTGCGGTTACCCATGCATGGGGAGATAAAGAGGTTACCATGAATACATTGACACTTCGGCTCCTATGGGCAGTAGTTCTGACTCTATCGTCTGATGATATTGTTGGTCTTTCCCATGAGGTATAAACTTATGGACATAGGCGTTAACGCTAAAAACGCCTATGTCCCAACCTATATCACTTCGCTAACTATCAGACTGCTCGCGCGGTTGAATGACGCCATAGCCGCCATGGTTCCGCTCATAGATAACATTGATTTCATCAGTCTGGGCATTGCGAAACATATAGAAATCATGATCCACGAGTTGGAGGTTATCCAGAGCCTCTTCGACAGATATAGGAGGCATCATAAAAAACTTGTTGCGCACTACTTTAGGCGGTAGTTCTGGAGAGCGATCTGACGATTCCAAAGCAGTTGTTTCAAGTGACTGATTTAGATCATTGCTAAGGGATTCCCGAGGCTGGGCTCGACGTTGTTTTTTGGTTTTATATTTCTGTAGTTGACGAATCAGCTTATCGGTTACTAAGTCAATGCTGGCATAGAGGTTTTCATGTTTTTCAGCAGCTCTAATAACTGTGCCACTTGCATGTACCGTCACCTCAGCACGTTGTTGGGATGGCTTTTTGATTTGAAGAGGGGCGGATAGCTTAACGTCAACTTTGGTTGCAATATCTTCATGACGTGCTAGTGCTTTACCAATTTTTTGACGGACATAGTCATTTATGGCATCTGTGACTTTAAGATCTTTACCTTGAATAACCCATCGCATATAGGATTGGTCTCCTTACAGGCTACGGTCAGCTTTGATTTACAAGAAGCAGAAGAAGAGTAAAACCGTTTTGCTTAGAGATATCCTTTTCCAGTTATCCCTTTTTGGGGAGATACCCTCCTTTGTCTTTTTAGCCCTTTGAAGCTGATTTAACTACATCATAAGACTTTGAGGTGTTTGTTTTTCAATCTTTAAGAAAAATAAACACCTTTTGGATAAAAATTTCTGTTTGGGTGAATCCCTGTTTTATATGCATTATTCAGATTACTTGACCTCAGGTTGATTGACTTGAGGTTCTTCACAACTTCCTCATAAATCTTGTTTAGCTTATAAATGTAAGCTGTCAAAAGACTTTGTTATGAATACTCATCCTGGAAAAGTGACTCAAACGTTGGATGTTTCGGCATCTGATGTTTCCAATTCTGAAGGGGGCACTGTTACTGAGTCAGAAGGCAAGTCTGCCGAGAGGGTGGTTGTAGAAGAGCTTAAAATTTCTGGTGATGCCCTTGTTGCCAAGGTGAAAGAACTGATTCACCAAGGTAATATTCGCCGCATTATTATCAAAAATGAAGAAGGTTATACTCTGATTGAGATTCCCATGACTGTGGGAGTCCTTGGTGGTGTTATTAGTGCTGCCTTTTTTCCTGTGATTGCAGCTGTGGGAATCATTGGTGCTATGGTAGCCCACCTGACGATTGTTATTGAGCGACAAGAATCAGCAGATGTGAATGATCAAGCAAAATAGGACTGAGCTTTGATGCAAGGTGAATCATCTTGTAGGGTTTGGATGGCGGTGACCCAACGGGGAGACTTGAAAGACTGCTCAGCTTAATGGCAGTGTGAAATAAGAGCAACTAAATGATTTTCTAGCCGATAGGGCGCTATAAACAATTACAGAAACCGCCAGACTGGTTGTGTAGCTCAAAGAGTTGGGTGCGATAACCAGTCATCTGGGCGTAGCAACCAGCTGCTAATCCGGCAATGCCAGCCCCAATGATGATCATATCAGTTGCGGGTTCTGTCATGGGAGTCGCCCTATTCTACAGGGACTCATAGGTTCCCCATAATTTCTTTGTACTTTAGATGTACTAGTGAGGTACCAATGAGGTAACTCAGACCTAGACATTGTTCTTTTGAGTAAGATTCTCAGGAAAGATGACACTACTTTATCGGAAAAGATAACGCCCCCCACTTTAAGACGAAAGTCCTGGTAGGCCCTCACAGGCACTTGTGGGACCTGCGATTTGGCCATAGGCCTCACCACGAGCCTCACGTCAAGACGAGAGTGCTGGTGAGACCCCATGGGCAGCCACGAGAACCCCTGATAGATCTAGCATTGCTGCTGGGTTTGTTGATTGTAGTGATACCGAGACTGCTGTTTCCACCACAGCCATTGATGTTGCGTCCTATGGTGGCAGAGTTTGGCTTAGTTGCTCTCCACATTAGCGTCGTGCATCATATTCTATCTCAGCAATATGATGTTGTTTCGTGGGCTGACCATGGGCAGTTGCCCCCTGGCATGCATATTACTTACTGTAGAACATATGCTTGGCTGTGGTGCGGAGAGCAGGACGCAAAACTTATCGAAACTTATCGAATGATGGGATTTCAATCTACCTAATTGTCTACGCGATATCTAGGTTGATTCAGATTCTCCATAGGCTAACCCATTGGCTTCTGCATAGCGATGCATAAATCGCATGAACCGTTCCCAATGATCGTCTCGATCGATCTCAAGTTTGCATTCAACGCCTGTGAGCTCTTCTCCATCTATGTCTCCATAGAACATTTTGACACCAGAGGGCATTATTAAGATTTCGCCCTCAGTGTCGATCAGGTGTAACGCATTTCTTGAACTTTTTCTAAAGCTCAAGAAATGTTCTATAGACGCTAAAGTTTTAAATCGTATCACTGCAATATGGGTTCCTGTTGATGGATCTCGTCTGAGGCTTACGCCGCTTATTTCTTCAGGAATATTTTTAAAAATTTGTACACTGGGTATTTGGGTCATTATGGTAATTCCTTCTCTTCTATTGCTGCTGGCTTGAGCAGGGCCACTGGGGTTATCTGATACGAATTGACTTTCTGTCACTAAGTACGTCTATAGGGTAGACATGAAACGTGAGAACTTTATGAGGTGGCGAATATGGGAAACCGGCAGGATATACTCACGAATTCCTGATTTTTATTGATTAGTAAGTACGGTTTAACTCACAAGATCGTCATCCCATTCGCTTTATACTAGAGATGGACCAAAGGCAATTACAATCTCCATTGGCAGAGCTGATAGAGATTGATTCTATAACACCTGATAACAAAAAACAGTTGCTCCCAAACGAAAAAAAGTTTCTATGTTGTCGAGCAATTATCCATCACAATAGGGGGAGATAATAACCATGCTGTGGCTACCCCATTCCGCTCAAAAATTGACTCAATTCGAATCTGGTTTTCTACTGCCAGTGCGGGATACTGTGCTATTGCCCAGTATTACTCTGCCAATAGTGGCAGGACGCCCCCATTCTATTGCCTCTGTAGAAACAGCGGTAGCTACAGAGAGCAAGCAGATGGTGATTGCAGCGATGCGTCCAGAGTGTCTAGAGAGATTAGCTAAGGCTCGTGATGCAGAGGCAGAAGCAAAAAAAATATCGGATCTATATTCTGTTGCTACCCTCGGTGTGGTGCGGCGAATGGCACGGCTGCCCATTGGTCCTATTCAGTTGCTGATTGAGGGGTTAGAGCGTATACAGCTAGAGAAATTACACGTAACCAAGCAAGGATTTGAAGTAGAGTTTTGCAGGCTACCTGCGTTGACCGTAGAAGCTGCTGTAGCCGATGGGGGAGAGGTTACAAAGATCAATGCCTTAGTTGATGCCATCAAGTCTCTTTGGGAAGAGGCCGCATCTCTTAATCCTAATTTTCCTGACGAATTGTTAGCTGTTTTGAGCCGTAATGACGATGCGGCCCAAATTGCTTATCAATCAGTTATCCTAATGCAGCAAGATGTGGCTGAAACCCAGGCAGCATTGGCTGAAAATGACTTAGAGACGCTATTAAGGCAGGTGTTAGGTAACTTACAAAAACATGTCGAGGAACAACGGCTCCGTAGTCAAATTTTGGGGGAAACCAAAAAGGAAATTGATGAGCAGCAGCGAGAGTTTTTCCTGCGGCAGCAATTAAAGAAAATTCAAGAGGAGTTGGGACAGGGTAACCCCGATCAGGAAGAAATTGCTGAACTACGTAAAACTCTTGACGCGATAGCCTTACCAGCAGTGGCTGAAAAACAAATCAAGCGAGAGCTGGCGCGCCTCGAACGGATCGGTAGTAGTTCTGCGGAGGGTGGGGTTATTCGCACCTATCTGGATTGGTTGCTAGAAATGCCCTGGCAGAAGACCGTCGAAGATAATTTAGATTTGCAAAATGCTCATACTGTTCTAGATGCAGACCATTATGGTCTAGAGAAGGTAAAAGAACGAATTATTGAGCATTTAGCCACCTTCAAACTCAAACATCGGCAGCAGCCCTCTGATACTGATGGGTCGATGAGAGAGCAGGCGGAGCGTTACGCTGTTGGTACGGTTGTTTGTTTTGTTGGGCCGCCAGGTGTGGGTAAAACTAGCCTGGGACGATCAATTGCTCGGGCATTGGGGCGTCCTTTTGAACGTATTAGTCTAGGTGGTCTACGAGATGAGGCAGAATTGCGGGGGCACCGTCGTACCTATATCGGGGCGATGCCGGGACGGATTATTCAGGCAATCTATCGGGCTGGTGTGAAGAACCCGGTGATTATGCTAGATGAGCTGGATAAGGTGGGTATGGATTACCGGGGCGATCCGGCGTCGGTATTGTTGGAAATTTTGGATCCACAGCAAAACTATTGCTTCCATGACTTGTACTTGGATGTGGACTTTGATCTGTCCCAGGTGATTTTTATTGCCACGGCCAACGATCTCTCAAAGGTGTCTCCACCCTTGCTAGATCGGTTGGAGCTTGTAGAGCTCTCAGGTTATTCCGATCGCGATAAGCTGGCGATTGCACAAACCTACTTACTACCACGACAGCTAGAAAAAGCTGGGTTGCCCAAAGATGCGATTATTTTACCGGAGGTAGCCCTACGCCAGATCATCGACGACTACACCCGCGAAGCCGGTGTTCGTCGTCTGGAGCAGCAACTGGGCAGCCTTTGTCGCAAAATAGCAGTGAAGTATGCGACTGGAGCAGCTACATCTGTCAATATCCACCCTGAACAGTTGGAGACCTTATTAGGTCCGCCGCGCTATCTACGGGATAATCGACGACAACGACCGCAGCCAGGGGTGGCAACAGGGTTGGCCTGGACCCTGGCGGGCGGTGATGTCCTTTTTGTCGAGGCGGTGTTATTGCCTGAGCTGAGGGAAGTCACCTTAACCGGACAGTTAGGCGATGTGATGGAAGAGTCTGTGCAGATCGCTCGCTCCTATATTTGGGCCCATGCGAAGGAGTTGGGCATTGAGCTATCTCAGCTAAAGAGTAATGGATTACATTTACATGTGCCGGC
Organism: Leptothoe sp. ISB3NOV94-8A; assembly: GCF_043421595.1. Taxonomy (NCBI): domain Bacteria; kingdom Bacillati; phylum Cyanobacteriota; class Cyanophyceae; order Nodosilineales; family Cymatolegaceae; genus Leptothoe; species Leptothoe sp. ISB3NOV94-8A. Next base: position 220,399 of record NZ_JAXSQW010000003.1, read on the forward strand.
AGGGGCGATTCCCAAAGATGGTCCCTCTGCAGGGGTAACGATGCTGACGGCAATTGCCTCTCTACTGCTAAATCAACCGGTTCGTACGGATATGGCCATGACTGGGGAGATTGATCTAAGTGGTGATGTGCTACCCGTTGGCGGTATTCGAGAGAAGGTATTGGCGGCCCACCGGGTGGGTATTCGTCGAGTACTGTTGCCACGGCAAAATGAAAAAGATCTGATGGATGTGCCAGACCATGTTAAGCAGGAGATGGAGTTTGTTGGGTGCGATCGCATCCAACAAATCCTCCAACATGCCCTGATCTCCAACTCTCTAGACTCGGCAAATAATGGTCACCGTCACCAGCCCGTAACGGGAAATGGGGTAATTATGTCAGCGTAAGCGCCTAATGCAGATGACTATACAGTTTTGCCTGCCTTAGCAAACTCTCGCTTAACTGTCTCAATGTTTGCTTTCTCCATCTGTTGATGGCCCCAAAGTGTCTGGTTTGATTGACACTTACGATAACAATTGAGCCCAATGGGATGACGCTTGTGGCATAATTTTTACCGAAAAATAAAAATGATTGGTCTTCACAAGTTCCTCAAACTATTTTCTTAATCTAAATACTGTAGATACGGTATTCATGTCCTGGTGAGGCCGCCAACACAGCGTTGAGAAACCATGATGCAAACCTCTGTACCTGTTCAACCTCGGTTTGCCACCTTAGATGGCAACGAAGCCGTCGCATGGGTGGCCTATGCCCTCAATGAAGTGATTGCAATTTACCCAATCACCCCGGCATCACCTATGGGTGAATGGGCGGATGTCTGGGCAGCTAGCAACAAGCCTAATCTTTGGGGAACGGTGCCTGCCATTGTGGAAATGCAAAGTGAAGGTGGTGTAGCAGGGGCGGTGCATGGTTCATTGCAGACAGGGGCGTTAACAACTACGTTTACGGCTTCCCAGGGGTTGCTGTTAATGCTGCCAAATCTCTACAAGATTGCGGGTGAACTGACGCCCTGTGTTATTCATGTCGCAGCGCGGTCGGTAGCGGCTCAGGCCCTGTCCATTTTTGGGGACCATAGTGATGTGATGGCGGCTCGCAGTACTGGGTTTGGCATGCTGTGTTCTGCGTCGGTGCAAGAGGCACAGGATATGGCTGCGATCGCAACAATGGCCTCCTTCGCCAGTCGTATTCCCTTTATCCACTTTTTTGATGGGTTTCGCACCTCCCACGAGATTCAAAAGATAGATCTTCTTTCCCAGGAGAGTTTACGTTCTCTGATCGATAATGAGTCAATTACTCAACACCGTCAACGGGCTCTGAGTCCTGACTATCCGGTGATGCGAGGTACGGCCCAGAATCCTGATGTGTTCTTCCAGGCACGGGAAGCCGTAAACCTTTACTATCCCCGTTGTGTGGATATTGTCGAACAGGCAATGGATAGATTTGCCCAACTCACGGGGCGACAGTATCAGCCATTCCAATATTATGGTGATCCTAATGCAGAAAGAGTGATGGTGTTAATGGGATCTGGCTGTGAAACAGCTCAGGCGACTGTAGACGCCCTTAATGAGATGGGAGAAAATGTCGGTGTGGTTAAAGTCCGACTCTATCGTCCCTTTGATGTCCAACGATTTGCGGCAGTTGTACCCAAAACCGTCAAGGCGATTGCTGTCTTAGATCGCACTAAGGAGCCAGGGGGAGCGGGTGAACCTCTCTATTTAGACGTTCTCTCAGCCCTGATAGAATCACATTTCACCACAGTAGACCATCAGTTGCCGATGATTGTGGGGGGACGGTATGGACTCTCGTCAAAAGAATTTACCCCAGCAATGGTCAAAGCTGTTTTTGATCATCTTTTATTGGATGGGTTTCAACATAGTCAGAAAGAGCCCCAAAATCACTTTACCATTGGTATTGATGATGATGTGACCCATACCAGTTGGGCCTATGATGCCACATTTTCCATCGAGCCAGAGCAGACTATCCGTGCAGTTTTCTACGGTCTAGGTTCAGATGGGACGGTGGGTGCTAATAAAAATACCATCAAGATTATTGGTGAGACAACTGATCATCATGCCCAAGGCTACTTTGTCTACGATTCGAAAAAGTCGGGTTCGGTCACCATCTCTCACCTGCGCTTCGGTCCTGATGCTATCCATGCCCCTTATCTAATTAACCAGGCTAATTTTATTGCCTGTCACCAATGGATACTCTTAGAGCAGCTGGATATTTTAGGGCCTGCTATGTCAGGGGCTACGTTGTTGTTAAATTCGCCGTATGTCCTAGATCAGGTGTGGGATAAGCTACCCGAACGAATTCAGACCCAGATTCTTCAAAAACACCTTGAGGTCTATGTCATTAATGCCTATGAAGTCGCTCGATCCGTTGGGTTGGGAGGCCGGATCAATACGGTGATGCAAACCTGCTTCTTTGCCCTATCTAAGATTTTGCCAACCCCAGAGGCACTGGATGCTATTCGGACCTCTATTTCGAAAACCTATGGCAAAAAAGGTGAAAAAGTCGTATTGATGAACCTGGAGGCCGTGGATCAAACGCTGCAATATTTGTATAAGATTCCTTTACCAGCAGAAAAACAAGTTGGCAAGATTCCTCCTTTAAAGTCTCCTGTGGCAGAGGTAGCGCCTGCCTTTGTAAAAAACGTTCTCGGTAAAATGATGCAACGCCAGGGAGATACCCTGCCTGTCAGTGCCTTACCCTGTGATGGTACCTATCCAACGGGCACTGCTCAATGGGAGAAACGCAATATTGCCCAGACAATTCCTGTCTGGGATCCAGATATCTGTGTCCAGTGTGGCAAGTGTGTGATGGCTTGTCCCCATGGCGTCATCCGTAGCAAGGTTTATAAACCAGAGGCATGGGATGGAGTCCCGAAAACCTTTAAGCATGTCACCGCTCGCGAGTGGTCGGGGCAAGAATTTACCCTCCAGGTGGCGGCGGAAGACTGTACGGGGTGCGGTATCTGTGTCGATGTGTGCCCGGCTAAAAATAAATCAATTCCTCGACTTAAAGCGATCAATATGACCCCCGTCTACCAAGAAACATCAGTCAATGGAAATGGTCGAAATATTGTTGATCTACGGCAGCAGGAGAAACCTAACTGGGAGTTCTTTAAGAATCTACCGAACCCGGATCGGCAGCAGCTGAATCTGCACAAGATCAGTCAGCAGCAAATGCAGCAGCCCTTGTTTGAGTTTTCTGGAGCCTGTGCAGGTTGTGGTGAAACACCCTATCTGAAGTTGTTAACTCAGCTCTTTGGCGACCGCTTACTGGTGGCCAATGCCACTGGCTGTTCCTCTATTTATGGAGGCAATCTGCCCACTACTCCCTGGAGCCATAATGCAGATGGACGGGGGCCAGCTTGGTCAAATTCATTGTTTGAAGACAATGCTGAATTTGGCTTAGGATTCCGGGTGTCCATTGATAAACAGACTACCTACGCAGCTGAACTATTACAGCAGGTCGATGCAGAGATGGTTGTGGAAGTTGGCTTTTCTCATCTGGAGCAATTGGCCAAACAGATTCTGCAAGCCCAGCAAACAGATGAGGCTGATATTGTCGAGCAACGAGAGCGTGTAGCTCAGCTTAAAGGCTTGTTGAAGAAATTGATAGTACAGGAGATTTCGATAGAGCTGAAGGATAAAATTCAACGGTTGTTGCCCCTGACAGACTATCTGGTGAAAAAGAGTGTCTGGATTGTAGGAGGGGATGGCTGGGCCTATGATATTGGCTATGGTGGATTGGACCATGTGTTGAGTTGCGATCGCAACGTCAATATCCTTGTTCTCGACACAGAAGTCTATTCCAACACTGGTGGACAACAATCTAAAGCTACCCCTAGAGGCGCTGTTGCCAAGTTTGCAGCAGGTGGTAAAACAACACCTAAGAAAGACCTGGGTCTAATGGCTATGACCTACGGTAATGCTTACGTAGCCAGTGTAGCCATGGGCGCGCGTGATGAACATACCCTTAAAGCCTTCCTGGAGGCCGAATCCTATGATGGGCCGTCTATGATCATTGCCTATGCCCACTGCATTGCCCACGGAATTAATATGTCCGCTGCCATGAGCCATCAAAAAGCAGTTGTTGATTCCGGTCGCTGGCTGCTCTACCGCTACGATCCTCGCCGTCGCTCAGCTGGCAAAAATCCCCTAATCGTAGATAGTCGTGCGCCGAAGCTACCGTTAGAACAGTCCATGTACGCTGAAAATCGGTTCAAGATGTTGGTGCACAGCCAGCCTCAGGTAGCCCAAGACCTGTTGCAGCAGGCACAACAAGATGTACAAACTCGGTGGCAACTATATCAGTATTTAGCTGCGTTAGGAGAAGAAAAACCATGACTGACATTCACGTAAGTCGTAATCCCTTGGGATGGAAACCTTTGAAGTGGTGGCTGTTGGCTGTAATCGCTCTACTGTGGGCTCTATGGGTCAGTCAAGATCCCAGTGTAATTAAGCCTGTGTATTTGCTGTGGGGCCTCAACGTTTAGTATCACACACCGATGGTTTGTGCCGCACATGGCTGTTGCCACCTAAATTTTTCAGCGATCACGTCTGGCTTGAGCTATGTGCAAAAAATATCTTCTCAGTTACCTAATCAATGATAAATACTATGGATATTTCTACCACTTATCTTGGTCTCTCCCTCCGTTCTCCTCTGGTCGTCGGTGCCTGTGGTCCCTTAACCGAAAATCTGGACAATCTTCGCCAGATGGAAGACGCGGGTGCCGGGGCAATTGTTCTTCATTCGTTGTTTGAAGAACAGTTACATAGAGATCGCCTCGAACTAGATTACTATTTGACCCAGGGAACTGAAAGCTATGGAGAGGCGCTTAGCTACTTTCCTCAGCGGCCTTTGTTTCATGTCAGTGCTGAAGCTTATCTAGAGCATATTCAGGCGGCTAAACAGCGAGTGGATATTCCCATTATTGCCAGCTTGAACGGTACGACAAATGATGGTTGGGCTAACTATGCTAAACAAATTGAGTCTGCTGGTGCCGATGCTTTAGAACTCAATCTCTATGCTGTGCCGACAGATATAAGCTTAACGTCTTCTCAGGTTGAACAAACCTATCTAGATATAGTGCATTCGGTGACCCACAGTGTTGATCTACCGGTTGCGGTCAAACTCAGTCCATATTTTACAAACCTGGCTAATTTTGCCCATCGTCTCTCCCATACAGGGGTAAATGGTTTAGTTCTATTCAATCGATTCTATCAACCTGACATTGATATCGACACCCTGGAAGTGTATCCCCATGTTCTGCTGAGTACCTCACAAGATTTACGTCTACCCTTGCGATGGATCGCTATTCTCTATGGTATTATGCCTATCGATTTTGCCGCAACAGGCGGCATTCACCATGCCCAGGATGCCATCAAACTGTTAATGGCAGGGGCCGATGTGACCATGATGGTAAGTGCGTTGTTAAGTTATGGCATTGATCACCTTAGTACCGTTGAACAGGCCTTACGTCAGTGGTTACAGGACCATGAGTATGCTTCTCTTAGCCAGCTAAAAGGTAGCATGAGCCAGATAAATTGCCCCGATCCCAGTGCGTTTGAGCGGGCTCAGTATATTAAATCGCTCCAGAGTTATCGACCTCAGCCACACTCCATTCATCTGGCTCCCTGATTCATATGGTTCTTTGATATTTGTGGGAACCGTGACTAAAAAGATTAATATTCTAGACCCGTGTCATCGGATAGTCTCTGGATGAAGTATGTTGACGAGTATCGAGATGGCTTGATAGTACAGGATTATGGGGATGCCATTGCATCTCTAATTACCCAACCCTGGACCCTGATGGAGATTTGCGGTGGTCAAACCCACACCATCGTCAAATACGGTCTCGATCAGCTGTTACCACCAGATATCACCTTAATCCATGGTCCTGGCTGTCCTGTCTGTGTGACCGACATGGCAATTATCGATCAGGCCTTGGTACTGGCTGCTCAGCCCGAGATTATCTTTTGCTCCTACGGTGATATGCTGCGGGTCCCCGGTACCTCTACAGATTTGTTAAGTATCAAGGCCCAAGGAGGGGATGTGCGCATGGTATATTCCCCGATGGATGCGTTAGCACTAGCCCGTAAGCATCCAGACCGACAGGTGGTGTTTTTTGCCGTTGGCTTTGAGACTACGGCTCCAGCAACGGCCATGGCAGTCTACCAGGCGCATCAGCAACAGGTTGAGAATTTTTCAGTGTTGATAGCCCATGTGCTCGTTCCTCCGGCTATGGAGGCGATTTTGTCATCACCAGATTGTCAGGTACAGGGGTTTTTAGCAGCAGGTCATGTGTGTACGGTAACAGGCTATGGGGCATATCACGAGATTGCAGCAAAGTACCACGTCCCCATTGTGGTAACTGGCTTTGAACCCGTCGATATTTTGCAGGGGATTTATCTCTGCCTAAAGCAGCTAGAAGCTGGTAATGCGCAGGTTGAGAATCAATATACCCGGTCTGTTCAAATCCAGGGTAATCAACCTGCACAACAGCTCATGGACCAGGTGTTTCAAGTAGTTTATCGGGTTTGGCGCGGTCTGGGCAGTCTTGATCAAAGCGGCTTGGGATTACGTAAATCTTACGATTACCTGGATGCTCAATTGCGGTTTGCCGACCGATTGACCATCCCCCCTCTCCCCCTCTCCCCCTCTCCCTCTGAAAATACCTGCATCAGCGGTCTCATCCTACAAGGTTTCAAAAAGCCCCATGAGTGCTCTGCCTTTGGGACCAAGTGCTGCCCAGAGCATCCCCTCGGTGCTCCGATGGTCTCTTCCGAAGGGGCCTGTGCAGCTTACTATCGTTACCGTTCAGCCTCATAAGTTTCTCAACTTGGTATGACGCTGGTGTATACCATTCTGAATATTATCCATTTTGTCATGGATGTTCTAGTTGGTGTTCCAGGGTATCAGTTGATGCTACTTGATGGCTTGCCCCTAAGGCTCTTCACCCTGGATTAACTTCGCACACACAATCAGAATTGGAAGCCATCCCGCAGTCATAAAGTACTGATAGCTGCCCGCTTTACAGGTGCCCACAAATTAAGCCTTTGCATGTTCCTACATTTAACCATTCCTCCAATACATCAGCAGGAATCGAGAGCCTTACTGGACTCTCTGTTTTTGTAGGTAACTGTAGCTGTAGAGATTCTGCATCCTGAATAGATGCAAACAATGTAAGGATATCGTATTGACCGACATTTGGGGCAGGTAATGTACCCATAAAATGTTGCTGGGTAAGATTAGGGGCACTCAATTTTTGCCCTAAATTGGTCTCTACGACTAGTGGCTGGCCAGCATCAAGATAAACACTGTTTGATTGAGTTGTTAACCATAAATAAACGCCTGCGTTATCCTGTTCCATGGATTTTAGTACTGTTGCATCCCACCGATTGCCGATTGTATCCGTGAGTGACTGTTGTGAATGATAAACCCATTGATCGGCTTCTTTCAAAAACTGTACCTTTGCTAAGGCTACAGGCGCAGACCATAGGAGCATCAGCAAGAGGGTGAGTCCTAGAATAACGAATAACTTTGTGACAGTTTGGGTAAAGCTAGGATGGTGATGATCTGAGCTAATAGGGTGTTTCATACTGCCAATCTCCTCGTAAGTTATTTGCCTGTAGCCTCTGATGTCCTGGATTTAGCCAAGATTGCAGCGCTGTTGATGGCCGAAGCTCTGATAACAGTGTTTCTAATGTATCGCCCTCTAGAGTTTCTGTTTGCAGCAGTTTTTGGGCAATACTTTCTAAAACACCTTGATTTCTAACTAAAATTTCAAGGGCCATTTGATACGCTTGGTCAATGAGTTCTTTGATCTCTTGATCAATGGTTTCTGACAGGTGGGGACTAATGGGACGGCGAGGTTGGGCAAAGCCATCTAAAAACTGAGCCTGGTTACGCTCTATCGCTACCGGTCCGAGAGTTTTACTCATGCCATAGAGGGTGATGCAGCGTTCTGCCAGGTCAGTTGCTTTTTGAATGTCATCACTTGCGCCAGTGGATACTCTATCAAAGATCAACTCTTCAGCGGCCCGCCCGCCCAACAACGTCATGAGTCGCCCCCGCAGCTCATCTTCCATCATCAAGAACCGATCATCTTCTGGTAACTGAAGCGTGTAGCCTAATGCAGCGACTCCTCTAGGTACAATGGAGATTTTTTCTACATGACCAGAGCCTGGCATTAAGGTTCCAATGATGGCATGACCTGCCTCATGATAGGCGACGGTCCGTTTTTCTAAATCATTTAGGATCCGTGATTTCTTTTCTAGCCCTGTTAACATCCGTTCAATGGCTTCATTAAAGTCAGCCATCATCACCGCTTCTTGATTTTTCCTGGCGGCCAGGAGTGCGGCTTCATTCACTAAGTTGGCCAGGTCAGCCCCAGCAAAGCCAGGAGTGCGGGCTGCTAGTTTGGCTAGTTTTACATCATCCGATAGGTGAACTGTTCTGGCATGGACCTGCAAAATAGCTTCTCGACCCTGACGATCAGGGCGATCGACCACCACACGTCGGTCAAATCGGCCAGATCTAAGCAGTGCCGGATCTAATACCTCTGGACGGTTAGTTGCCGCTAATAAAATCACACCTGTATTTGGCTCGAATCCATCCATTTCTGCCAAAAGCTGGTTCAGGGTTTGTTCCCGTTCATCGTTACTAGAAAAGGGATTATTCGCGGTACGTGATTTGCCTAGTGCATCTAGTTCGTCGATAAAAACAATGCAAGGAGCCTGTTTTTTGGCTTGTTCAAACAGGTCTCTTACTCGAGAGGCCCCCACACCGACAAACATTTCAATAAATTCCGAGGCTGAAATGCTAAAAAAGGGCACCTCTGCTTCGCCAGCAATGGCTCGGGCTAATAGGGTTTTACCAGTTCCTGGTGGGCCAACTAGCAAAACACCCTTAGGGATTTTGGCTCCCAACCGAGTATATTTTTGGGCATCTTTTAAAAACTCAACAATTTCTTGTAGTTCTTCTTTCGCTTCATCTACACCAGCTACATCATCAAATGTGACATGGGTACTACCTTGGGCATAAATACGAGCTTTACTCTTACCAACATTGAGAGCAGCAGGCCCTTCTTGCATTCTATTGGCAAAGACTCCCCATAATATCCATAACAATAATAGGGGAAATCCAAGGAGCCAAAGTCCGACCAACCAGTTGTTTTCATTGGCGGCTGTGGCTGTAATTTCAACACCATGCCTGCGTAGAATACGGGAGAGATCGGGATCATCGGGTAAGGGGGTGGTCACGGATGTTTTCGATACAGTCTCAGTGTCTGCTGGTTCTTGATCAGCCGATGTTTTGAGAGTGTATTGAATCTGGTGCTCACTAATGTGTACCTTAGCGACCTGGCCACTTTCAACCTGGTTGAGAAACTCACTGTAGGCTACTTCCTTAGATCGTTGTGGCATGCGGGTAACTGTGAACATCATGATCAACAGCCCAACCACCAGCCATCCTAGATTAATTAGGGGTGATTTGAATCCAGATGAATTCTTTTGTGGTGGAGTTGAGCGAGGTGGCGAGGAATGTTCTGGCATAGCATTGAGCAATCGTATCTACACAGCTGCTACAGCAGCTAAAAGTTTGGTGGCATCTGTCGTATGTCTTTAATATAAAGATTTTATTTGAGGAACTTGTGAGCATGGTATTGGGGGACTGCACAAAAAAAGACTCAGGTTGGGGCTGTCGATGGGTGGATGAGTGATGGGGTAATGGGGTTTAGTGATAGCTTTTGTTGTTTCAAGCACGTTGCTTGATTACAAAAAATAATTTGGATTAACAACTAAAGATATTTTTGTAGAGATAGATAAAAATAGTAATGTTCCCCTCTACATTATCCACTTAGATCGAGGCTCTATGTTTTCTAAGATACTTGCACCAATTCAGACAACTATGACCGATCAAGGTGTTTTTGATCAGGCTCTTGTTCTAGCGCAACAAAATCAGGCAGGTTTGATGTTGCTCCATGTGATCTCTCCTGAGATGAGGAGTACTCCAGCACTTCCTAATCCAACCTTGTATCGGTATCCAGTCATTACAGATGAGCTGATGCAGGGCTATCAACAACGGTGGGAAGATGTCGAAAATCAAGGGTTGGCAATGCTCAAAGCTTTAGCAGAAAAGGCTCAAACTGCTGGAGTAAAGGCTGAGTTTTCACAAAATGTCGGTAACACTGGTCATGTTATTTGTCATATGGCCGATAATTGGGAGGCTGATCTGATTGTTATTCGGCAACCTGATCGTTCTAAACTAGATGAATTGTTCTTGGGTAGTATTAGCAACTATGTTTTGCACCATGCGTCTTGTCCAGTAATGACAATTCCATCCTGAAAAAAAATACCCTGAGACTTTTGAGATATTCCCCAGTCTCAGGGTAGCTAGCTCAATGAGATGAATGCGATCGCATGCTCAACAAGTTCTGGAATCGATAATTTTCAATAGGTATTGTGAATATTCGTTAATCCTCACCTCGTCAACTCATGGGTAATGGATGGGCTTGTTACCGTATCCACAATGAAGTCAGTCGATAATTTCCTCGAAGAAACTAATGGGTATTGCGGTAGATAGTTAACTGGCTTTGGGTTGGTGATCCAAAACCCAGTTTTCAATCAGGAAAATAGCTACTAGCAAGGCGATCTGAAGTGCCGGAGGAGCAACTCCAATCAAAATCATCACACAGGCCGTGGCGGTAAGCCCAGCAGAGATGACTTCAAATTGTTTATCGGCTGTGAGAAAGACTCTTATAGCTATGAGCAAAATTGCAGCGGCACTAAAAAATATGGTCCACATACTGCTTCCTCCTATGGCTGGCTAGGGGATGAAGAGAACTTGGGCAGCTGAGCTAAGTCCTCAACTACACTGTAAAAGAATAGTTTGAGGAACTCATGAGGAAGAATGGAGTGGTATGTGGATTTTAGTAGAAGAGAGGGAAGATAAGAGAAGAATACAATTCTATATTATGGCCTGATGGGCGTCTGCTCACAACTTCTTCACATTTTTAAGCTAATGTTTATCATGTGGGAGTTTAATGAGCAAGCCCTGACATGGTTTCGCCGTCAGTCAGTGGGATTTGTGTTTCAGTGCAGTACTATGGCCGCTGAGATAACAGGCAGTTTACAGCCTGAAGAACACATTGTCCTGCACCTCAATGGGCAACTCCAGGCAGGGCGTCAAGTTAAACCCAGATAATGTTATGCATGCTGCCTGTCCCATTCCCATTCATCAATATCCTCAAGTCCTTCTGGCCCATGGCGGCGGCGGACGTCTCATGCACCAGCTCATTGAGACTATGTTGCTAGCTACATTCCAGCCGGACCCAGACTGGCAGCATGATGCCGCTAGTTTAACCATGGCCGGTAACCGGTTGGCATTTACTACCGATTCCTATGTGGTCACCCCGCTGTTTTTTCCAGGGGGTGATATTGGTTCCCTGGCTGTTTATGGCACGGTCAATGATCTGGCTATGGCCGGCGCAAGACCGCACTATCTCAGTCTTAGTTTTATTCTAGAAGAGGGGCTGCCGATGGAAACCCTGTGGCAAGTGGTGCAGTCAATCCAAGCAGCCATGCAACAGTCCCACGTACAGATTGTTACCGGCGATACCAAGGTCGTTGATCGGGGCAAGGGAGATGGGATATTTATCAACACATCTGGGATTGGTGTGCTTCAGCACGACGGTTTAATCGGTCCCTCTTCTGTTCAAGTAGGCGATGTGATCATTCTCAGTGGAGATGTTGGCCGTCATGGCATTGCTATTTTGTCTGCCCGAGAAGGGCTGACGTTTGAAACGACCATAAAGAGTGATTCCGCTCCCTTAGTGAAACCTGTTCTTGAATTGCTGCAACATTGGCCAATCCACTGTTTACGGGATCTAACTCGGGGTGGGTTAGCCAGTGCCCTGAATGAAATTGCATTGGCTGCCCATGTGAACATTGAACTAGAGAGTATAGCGATTCCGGTGGAAGAGCAAGTCCAAGGTGCATGTGAAATTCTGGGACTTGATCCACTGTATATCGCTAATGAAGGCCGTTTTGTTGCTTTTGTACCAGCAAGTGTGGCATCAGATGTATGGAAATGCCTGCAACAGTACCATTCACACGCTCAAATTATTGGACAAGTCGTAGATGATCAAAGGGCATTGGTCACAATAAAAAATGCTGTTGGATCCCAGCGGATTCTCGACTTTCTCAGTGGTGAGCAACTTCCCCGTATCTGTTGATGCTTTGATATGTGTGAAGATAGTCATAACTATCCCACTAAACACCTACTATATTGTTGTAGTGGAATCCATTCAAGTTCGCCATAGGTCTTCACTATCAGACGATATAGTATTTCTCGATCAGATTTAGCCGGAGGCAAAACTCTCGTGCCACTTAATAAGCTAGGCTTAGCAAGCTATACAGCCTTATGCACTTTGTTTTCGACAAAAGCTCGTGGGCAGTTATCTTGCCAGTGGTAGTTCCTAGCATCAGGTGGTAGAACAGTTGAAAGTACCCCTAGTTGTGGGGGCAATTACTCAAGCCGTATCGAGAAACTGGGCATATCGCTTCCAACCAACGAACCCAGTGGATAACAGTTTAATTGATTATTTTGAACTTCAGCTATGTAGCGCAACAGGTTTTGACCAGGCAACTTAACAGTCAACTCAGCCAATACATAGGCTGTCGATTGTTTTAAAATCTGGCCAAATACTGGGCTCTGCATCCAAGACCAACCATGATGTCGCCAAAGCTCTGCTTCTAAACGCTGAAGCGGTTTAGGTAGAAGGCTCCAACCTCTATAGGTGGATAACAAGGGTGCCATATTGCCTGATTGTTTCAGCAGACACATCAGAGATTGTTGATTCAGATTGCCGTAATAACGTCCTTGGGGAAAATCAATTAGTGTAGGAGCAAATCGATGCCCACCAATGTGACTAACTTGCCACAGTTTAACGTCGTCACTCAGGCCAAGTTGCTGAACAGTTGCGATCGCATCTCGATAAAATGGATAACCATACATACCGCAGCACTCATTGTGGCTTGCATGGGTACATACCATCAAGTGTCGCTGTGATGAAAGCTTTAGGGGTCGGCATTTCTGCTGAAAGAAATCATCAATGGCTACGGCCATATCATCAGGTGATTCAACTTGAATGTCCCAACAGCCATAGTCTTTCACTAAGGTATTCGCTTGCTCGGTTTGGAGGCCACTGTCAGTTGGCAAACAAGCACGCCGAAAAATTAAAATGCGCCGCCGCTGTTGCTGCCCAGACTCTTCATTAGCAATCAGGTGCACACGCACATCAGACTTGGCAACCAATAACGACCTAACCACCTTCCTTAAGGACTCAGGCACCCCTGACGACAACAAGGCTGGCTTATCCCACGGTGGCGGCACCTCAAGCAGGATAAAGGTATTAGCTGGAACAGCTGTACCAATTAAAGATTTAGATCGAGTTAATGTTGCTGTCTGCATGTTCACTATGACAGAGGGTACTGCCCCTTTTTCTGAAACCTTCTATTTAATGATATTCATTTTCATTAAATACAGCCATGCCGAAAGTAGTTTTTTATACTGAAATCAAGCTAATATGTTGAAAATTTATATAAAAAGGCTGCAAATTCAAGATACAAAAGCTTTCATAGTGTATGCTCATTGCGAAATCACTATTGATACTTAGTTTCATTTTTGAAAACAATATAGCCTCTGCCACGATGCAAGCCACGGCAGAGACTAGTAAAATGAAATTGTTTTAGCCTTCAGAGGATTCTGTTGTCATAGACGTATTAGGCCATCTATGGGCTCAGCCGGCTCAATTCATCCTTTTGATCCCTTGAGAACGGCGTGTGGCTTCCAGTTTTAGACGGTTTTGCTGGACGAGCGTTGTCTGTAGGCGCTGAGTCTGGGTTGTTAAAAAATCGTCCAACGTCTGATGGATCTCTTCCAGCGTTGCTTGCGGAGATTCCATCATCAGGTTTAATAGCCTGTCATAGGCCGCTATCCAACCGGCGATAGTTGTGTCTTCAAACAGAGCACTGCGGTAGACCGTTGTTAAATGAAGGCCGTTTTCAGCCTCGCTCAGGTGCCAAGTCAGGTTCCACCGTCCATACACTGGGGATGGGGGCACTGCTTCTACGGCCAATCCTTGAAAATCAGGAGTGGTTAACGATGGGTCTAGGTTAAAGAACGCGGGCACAATTGGCTGTAGCGGATCGGCGGATCTAGCCGATGTTTCTGCTCGGTTGTTTTTTGCCCAGCGCGCCCACTGGCTTAAAGAATAGTCGGTATGGTCGTAGCACTCTAACAATGTCGTCCGAATTGTATGCAGATAATCGGTCAGTGATTGCTCCGGGCGAAGCTGGCTATACACTGGCAACACATTCACACAGTGAGCCACTAGCCGCGACCAGCCGGGTTGTCCCTGGCCAGCCACAGAAATACCCACCGCTAATTCTGTTGTTTGACTCCAGCGATGTAGCAGTAAACAAAAGGCCGCCAACAATGTCATAAAGGGAGTGCAACCGTGTTTCTGGCTCCAAACTTGAAACTGTCGATAGCGCTCAGCAGATAGCTGCCATGATTGGGAGGTGCTGTGGTAATCGGGTGACCCCATCGACTCGCTGTCGGTCAATAGCTGCCATTGGGGCAGGGGTTGCTGTTGCCAGTAGGCCGCATCGGCGGCCTGGCTGACTCGCTGGACATAGTCTCGATAGGAACCTGGGGACGGCAGTGGTTGAATGTTATCCCCAACGGCCATGTTATATAGCTGACTCAGCTCTTCGAGTAAAATCTGAGTGGACCAGCCATCTACGACAATGTGATGGACGGTAAGTACCAAACCATGGTGTTGTTCCGCCAATTTCAGAGCCTGCATGCGCAGTAGGGGCGGCTGGGTGAGGTCAAAAACGTGGTGTTGTTCTCGCTGTAGCCAATGCTGAACTTCGAGAGTCTTTTTCTCGGAGCTGAGGGCACTCAAGTCAATGAACGGCAAGGTGAATGTCAGACTGGGGACTACCTGCTGGGTTGTGCCGGTGGAGACAATTCCAGTTCGTAGCGCGTCATGGCGGTCAATCAGCTGTTGCAGGCTCTGGCGTAGCGCCGACTCATGCAATGGCCCCCGCAACTCTAACCAGACACATTCTGTATAGGCAAGGGAGGCATCAGGATTGAGCTGCGTTAATAGCCAAATCTCTTGCTGGCTTTCGGTCAAGGGCAGTACCTGAGCTGCCGTCAATGACTTTCCCGGCAGAAAGCCTCCCTTTTGCATTTGGGCCACCGCTGTTTGGACCGCCTGGATGATTTGTTCAATGTCGGCCTCTGTGTGGGCGGTGGAGAGAAAACAGTTACGTCCTTCCCAGACATAGATTCCCTGCTCAATCAGGTGATAAAACAACAAATCATAATTGCCGGTAAAGGCAAACCGAAAGAGCGAACCAAACTGCACGATCTCGATCGGCACTTCGGCCTGGCTAAAGAACGTATTTAGCCGCTGGGCAAATATCTCAGTGCGCTGGTTCAGCTGTTTTTGTAGGTCTGCTCCCTGCTGCTGAAGGTGTAGCAGAACAGCTTTAGCAGCGGCCATCGCCAGGGGGGGTTTGCAAAATGTTCCGGCAAAAAAAGTACGCTCCACACCCGGATAAGAGTCATCGCCATAGTGCCAGAGACCACCGTCAATGCCATCCATGTATTGGGCCTTACCGGCAACAACACCAATGGGTATGCCGCCGCCCAACACTTTGCCATAGGTGGCCAAGTCGGCCTCCACGCCAAACCAGGTTTGGGCTCCACCGGGATGAATGCGAAAGCCCGTAATAATCTCATCAAAGATGAGCGCCACCCCATGGTCCTGGGTGATGCGACGTAGATCTTGCAGAAAGTCTTGTGGTTGTAAACCGGGGCGACGGCTTTGCACGGGTTCTACTAAGACGGCGGCAAGTTCAGAGGCCCGGTTCTGAATCACCTGAAGTGCAGTAGAGTCGCCATAGGGTAGCACCAGCACATCCGCCACCATGCCGGGGGGAGTGCCTGGAGCGATGGGCACGCCAGCATTATCTTCTGCTGATCTAGCTAGGACTCCGTCAAAGTGACCGTGGTAAGCGTTCTCAAATCTGACAATGAGACGGCGTTGCGTGGCCGTGCGGGCTAACCGTAGAGCCGTCATCACGGCCTCTGAGCCGGACTGGGTAAAGGTGACCCGTTCCATGCCCGTCAGTTCATGGATGAGTTTGGCCACATCTCCCGCTAGTTCTGCCTGGGGACCGATTTGAATGCCGCGCTGTAGCTGGGTTGCGATCGCTTGCTGAACAAAGTCGGGGCGGTGACCAAATAGATAGACTCCAAACCCCATGGTGATGTCGATGTATTCGTTGCCATCGATATCCCACAGTCGAGCCCCTTCAGCTCGGGTACCCACAATGGGATAGAGCATCTCTTTGATGGAGGGCCGAAATCCGGCACAGGCACGACTATCGGCTAAATAGGGATGGCTAGTCTGCTTACGACGTTTTGACTCAGCCGTGCGCTGGGTGTAGCGCTGAATAAATGTGTGGAGATAGTGCTGCTGTGATTCAGTTAGGGACTGATGAGCTGCGGGTACTGTTGTGGGGGGTGGAGAGGAGACATGTGGCGGGGCCGGTTTTTGTGGGGGCCGTGGTGGAGAGACCGTGGCTGGAGAGACCGTGGCTGGCATTTGGGTGCCTTGCTGGGCATGACGCAGCAGCTCAATCTGTTGTGTCATTAGCTGCATCTGTTGTGACACAATCTGCTCTAAGCCTGTGGTAGCAACCACAGGACTTGTCCCCACAGACATTTCTGGAAATGCTGTTGTTACAGTGAGTGGTTCTCTGTTGTTGAGTGGGGGAGAGTCGGTCGCTGCGGGCGTCCCAGTACTACTGTTGGGACTATGATCGGAATTACGGTTGGTCCCATCTGCCGTTTGCTGAGCGATAAAGTTAGATAATGCCTCTAGAGTCTGTAGATCTTCAAAGAATTGCCGAATGGTGACCGTCACACCAAATCGGGCTTCAATGGCCTGAACAGCTTCAATCAGCACGATAGAATCAGCGCCCATTTCCAGGAATGGCGCTTGCGAATCAACGGCTTCTGGCGCGATCTTTAGCAGCTTGGCCACCAGCGTTTGCAATTCTGTCTGTATCTGGGCAACTTGGTTGGACGTTACTAGGACCTTGGCGGTGTCCGTGGGGGTAGGTCGTGTGGGAGATGTCGGCATAAACCAATAGGACTGGCGTTGAAAAGGATAGGTGGGTAGGGCAATCCGCTGCCCCTGGGTTTGATTGATAGCGGCCCAATCGACGGTAAACCCTCGAACAGCTAGTTGACTGAGGGTTTTTAGCATCACGCATTCGTCATCTTGCTTCGGCACCAGGGAGGGCAGCCAAGGTTTGGTAGCTTCAGAAAAACTGCGCTGTGCGATTCCTAGCAGCGTGGGCTGTGGCCCAATTTCAAGCCATAGATTAGGGCGTTGGGCCAGCAAGGTCTTTAAACCAGTGGCAAACTGAACCGGTTGGCGCAGCTGTTGACACCAGTAATCGGCATCTGGGGCCGCTGTTAACGGCTGGCCCGTCAAATTAGAAATTAGCGGGATTTTTGGGGATGCATAGGTCAGGGTTTGGGCAAATGTTGCGAATTCCGCGAGCATTGGCTCCATTAACGTCGAATGAAAGGCGTGAGAAACAGGTAGGGGGCGGGTACGAATCCCCTGATCAGCAAGAATTTTTAAGACGGAGTCCACAGCTGTTTTGTTACCAGAGATGACGGTGTTGCCGGGTCCGTTGATGACAGCAATTTCCACCCCATCTAAGGTCTCTATTAAGGGCTGTAGTTGTTCAGGTGCAGCAAATACGGCGGCCATGGTGCCATCTAGCGGCAACTGTTGCATCAGACGAGAACGCAGGGTCACAAGCCGCAGCCCATCTGTCCAGCTTAAGCACCCCGCCGCACAGGCAGCAGCATATTCTCCCAGGCTATGGCCTAGAACAACCGTGGGGACAATCCCCCAGCTCCGCCACAGTTCACTAAGGGCATATTCCAAAGCAAATAGGGCGGGCTGGGTATACGCTGTTTGGTGTAGTCTGTTTGCCTGCTCTTCTGTTTCCGTAAACAATACTGTCAGGAGCGACGGGTCTAGCTCAGATTGCAAGGCAGCATCGCACTCATCTAAGATGCGTCGAAACACGGGCTGTGTGTCATAGAGTTGTCGTCCCATGCCGACATACTGTGCCCCCTGCCCCGTAAACAAAAATGCAATGTCTCGCTGGGGACGACGGGGAGCTTTCGCCATAGCCACAGCGGTCGAATTTTTCCCCTGGGCCATATCAGTGAGGTGCGATCTCATCCCCTCTAACGAATCCGCCACCACCATCGCCCGATGAGAAAAGATAGAACGCCCCATATGGGCTGTCCAACAGACATCTGCCAGATTCACCCCAGGATGGGCCTGCAAAAACTCCGCATAGCGACCCGCCAGGGCGGTCAAAGCAGGCTCCGATTTAGCCGTTAGCATCAGGCTGTGCCAGGCGGGAGCAGCAACAGAAGTCGAGGCAGGCGTCGGGGAGCTGGATGCCGCAGACACAATTACATGGGCATTGGTCCCCCCAAAGCTAAAGGCACTCACCCCCGCTATCGGTCGATCCACACCAACCGATGACGGCCACTGGCAACCTTGCTGAGGAATAAACAACGGCGTGTCCGTCAGGTCGATGCGGGGATTGAGTTGATGTAAATGCCCATGGGCCGGAATGTAGCGATGCTGTAGTGCTAGTACCACCTTAATCAGACTCGCAATGCCAGCCGCCGCTTCCATGTGACCGACGTTGGCCTTTAGCGCCCCTAGGGCACAGGGCTGTTGGGAGGAACGACCCGCCATTAGCACCGTTTTTAGCGCATTCACTTCAATCGGATCCCCCAGGGGTGTCCCCGTACCATGGGTTTCAACGTAGCTAACATGGGCGGCAGGCACCTGGGCCTGGGTCAATGCCTGACGAATAACCGCCTGTTGGGCAGGGCCGTTGGGGGCGGTTAGACCGTTACTCAGCCCATCCTGATTAACGGCTGAACCCTGTACCACCGCTAAGATCCGATCTCCCGCCTGTTCAGCATCAGCCAGTCGCTTCAACACCACAACGCCACACCCTTCTGAGCGCACATAGCCATCGGCGGCAGCATCAAACGTCTTGCAGTGGCCATCAACGGCCATCATCCCGGCCTGTTGAAACACCTCCGTCACCTCGGGTCTGAGAATTAAATTCACCCCCCCTACCAGCGCTAAGTCACAGCCGCCAGCCGCCAGGCTTTGCCCTGCCAGGTGTACGGCCACCAGCGACGATGAACAGGCAGTATCAACGGCTAGACTAGGCCCCTTTAAATTGAGGGCATAGGAGATTCTATTAGCGGCCACACAAAGCGCCGTCCCAGTGGCACTGTAGGGGCTCACGTCGCTCTCTGGGCTGTGGTGTTGACCCAAAAGATAACCATAGTCACTGTGACTAATGCCAACAAATACCCCTGTACGGCTGCCCGCTAAGGATTGAGGTGCAATAGCCGCCTGCTCTAAACTCTCCCAACAAACTTCCAATAACAGCCGCTGTTGGGGATCGAGATAGGCCGCTTCACGGGGGGAAATCCCAAAAAACGCTGCATCAAACTGATCGATATGGGACAGGAACCCCCCCCATCCGGTGGTGGCTAGCCCTGGCAGTTCTCTGGGTGCAGCTGACGTCATGGCATCACCTCCCTGGCACAGGAACTGCCAAAAGTTATCGGCATTGTCGCCCCCCGGAAACCGGCAGGCCAAACCGACAATCGCAATTGGGTTCATCGTTTAGAATGCCTCTCAGTGCAGATTAACAAATGGTCATTGGTTCACTGCTGCCTGGCCAGAGCCATCATCCATGGCATCGGCTTGGCCAAATGTCGCTCTTAAACAGACTGTTCTCGCCAGGAATGCCAAAGACCTAGTACCCGATGGCAAAAATTTGGCACCCTTGCATCCACCCATCCACCCATCGACTCATCCACATTGGATGGTGGACAAACTTACGCCATAAAGTACTAGCTCTCTTGCCCCTCAGTTTCTAAGGACAGGTCTCCTAAGTGTTCAGCCAGGGTGGCAATCGTGGGATAGTCGTAAAGCAATGTGGGTGAAACCTGTCGCTGCAACCACTCCTCAAGTTCTCCTGACAGCCCAATTACTTCGGTAGAATCGAGTCCATAGCTGTCAAAAGGCGCATCTGGATCAATGCCCTCAATTGTGGTGCCCAGAGACTCTGCCAGTCTCTCAGACAGCCAAGCCTCAATGTTTGCTATCGTTGGTTGGTCCATAACAGATGGTTGCGGGTTAACGGATGAATTCATAGGAGAAGCCTTGCTCACAGTTGCTCACAATTAACGAGTGTTTGCAGGTTGGGCCATGGGAATGGGATGCAGCTGCCCAGCCAAAAATTGTGAACGACAGCGAGAACGTTGAATCTTGCCGCTGGAGGTTTTAGGAATACTTCCAGGCTTAACGAGCACGATGGTTTCCACCCGCAGGCCATGAACCTGGCTCACGGTTTGCTTAATGGCTCGGATGATGGGCTTAGGCTCTAATCGCCGCAGCCACACCCGTCCGACTTCTTGTACAACAACCAACTGAGTTTGTTCATGTCGATCCACGGTAAACGCGGCTCCCCATGTGGTCCGAAAAGCCGGATGGCTAGCAGCCACGGTGGCTTCCACATCGCTGGCATAGTGATTGCGACCGTGGATAATCATGACTTCCTTTATCCTCCCGGTCACAAACAGCTCTCCATTTTGCAGACAGCCCAAATCCCCTGTGCGTAGGAAAGGTCCAGCCCCAGGGTCAGCCAGGTGGGCATGAAAGGTTTCTTGGCTTAGCTGTGGCTGCTGCCAATAGCCCTGGGCGACGCTGGGGCTAGTCACCCAAATTTCTCCAACTTCGTTGGGTTGGCACCGCGTCAGGGTTTGGGGATTAACAATTATCAGCTGACCTGAGTCAATCACCTGTCCACAGCCCACTAGCAAGCGTCCCTGGTCGGCAGGCTGAATGCGATGGTCCGCTAGTTTTTTCTCATCTACGGTTAATTGTTTGGGGGCACTGGTGCGATCGCCACCGGTGATCATTAACGTCGCCTCGGCCATGCCATAGCAGGGATAGAATGCCTCAGGGCAAAACCCATAATCGGCAAATGTTGCAGCAAAGCGCTCAAGGGTGGCCATCCGGATTGGTTCCGCCCCCGTAAAGGCCACTGACCAATGACTTAAGTCCAGTCCCACGCATTGTTCTGGCTTGAACCGTTCTACACAACGGTCATAGGCAAAATTGGGACCGCCACTGATGGTTGCTTGGGTGCGGGAAATAGCCTGTAACCAGCGCAGGGGACGTTGTAAAAAGTCCACGGGCGACATCAGTGTGGTGGTCAATCCTTGGTATAGAGATGTGAGAATGCCGCCGATCAGTCCCATATCGTGATACGGCGGTAGCCAGCACACTCCCTCGCTACGGTTGTTTAACTCAAACTTATGGCTAATGGCAGCAACGTTATGGATGAGATTACGATGGCTAATTTTTACCCCCTTCGGTGCAGCGGTAGAGCCCGAAGTGTATTGCAAGAAGGCGATTGCTTCAGGATCAATGTTGGGTGACTGCCAGGCAGTTGCCGCTGTAGCAAGAACAGAATCTAGCTGAAGCGTGGGAATGTTCGACAGGGGTCTGGGTTGGAACTGCTGAGCAGACGTTGTCAAAATCAGCGCAGCTTGCGTATCAGCAGCAACACCTTGAAATCGCTCTAGGGACTGATTGGGGCGAGGTGGCTGTATCGGCACAGCGATCGCACCCGCATACAAACAGGCACAAAATGCCAAAACATAGTCTAATCCAGGGGGACAGAGCAGGAGTACGCGCTCTCCCTGGAGATTTAATCGCTGCATCTGGGCGGCGATCGCTCGACTGCGGCAGTCTAAATCGCCATAGGTTAATTGTTCAGACGACACTACACCGTCATTCCACATTTGGAAGGCAATTCGAGAGGGCTGTTGTGCCGCTCTCTCCCTAAGGAGATCAACCCAGGTCAAACCTGGGCTAACACCCTGGAGACAGTTAAAGGTCAGATGGGGCATGGAGTAGGGCTAATAGATGAGGTAGACGGACCCAACAGGTTGAGGTAAACGGGAGCGAACCGGAGTGCCGGAGGCAATACATTTGCGAATTGCGGAGGCAATACATTTGCGAATGAGATTAAAACTCAAACTTATTAATTGATACCATTTCGCAATAGTGAGTATAGATGACTCAGCTCTCATTCGCAAGAAGTTAGATAGTCAATGCAGTTACTCTATGCAAATCAATGGTTTTAATTATTTTCTTGACGTCCATGATGAGCTTGACAAGGGAGTGTTTTGCCCTTTAGGTTTTTGATAATATTCTCATTAAAAATCCATTTTTTGGTCTCTTAATTGACAATATTTAGCTTTAGCGTGGCAACAGCGATGTCTGAGACCCGCGAGTTTAGGCCCCAGTTACTTGGCTTAGGGCCCCATTATTTGTGTGTGAGGAATGATGATGAAATTGTCTTTAGGAACCTGTACGCTTGGGATCGCAAGTGCGATTACGGTTGCGATCGCGCAACCTGTCTATGCACAGACGTCCATAATTACTGCTGTACAGCTGACCCAAACTGACACAGGGTTGTCACTCACCCTTGAATCTCCCACTGAGGCCCCCCTACAAACCTTTATCAATCGCAGTGGCGACAACACAATTGTTGTCGATGTTGTTGACGCCCAACTTCAAACCTCCGAGGGGGATACCTTTCAGCAAGACAATCCGGCTACGGGGATCGAATCAATTACGGTTAAATCCCTGGCCACCAACCGTATTCAGGTAACGATTGTCGGGCAAGATACTGCCCCAGCCGTTGAAATTGATCAGCAGCCTGGAGGTCTAATTTTCGCCGTCAGCACCGTCGTCACTGACCCAGCGTCCCCCGATGGCGAGCCCGTAACCACCGATCCCTCTGGCGATCCCCCTGGACCCACTGATGAATCGGCAGAGGGACTGGAAGACGCAGCTCCCCTGCGCTTAGTTGTTACGGCCACCCGTACCGAAGAGTCCATAGACGACATCGGACGTTCCATCACCGTCATTGAGCGAGAACAAATCGAACAACAGTCTATTCTCTCCAACGATCTTGCTGATACGTTAGGCAATTTAGTGCCAGGATTTGGCCCCCCGAACCAGTTACGCACCACCCGTGGGCAAACCCTTCGAGGTCGAGAAGCTGCCATCTTAATTGACGGTGTACCGCTGTCCACTAACTTTCGGGTTAATCGCCAAGAACTGCGTAGTATTGACCCCTCTGCCATTGAGCGAGTCGAGGTGATTCGTGGCCCCAGCGCCATTTTTGGTGGCCAAAGTACCGGTGGCGTCATCAACATCATCACCCGTCGTCCCGAAGATGGTCAAGCGATTCTGGAAACTCGGGTTGGCGGTAGCGCATCATTAGGTGACCTAGAGGACGATGGCTTTGGCACTAATTTTGCTATCAATATTTCAGAAGGATTTGAACGCTCCGCCTATAGATTGATCCTATCCCGTGACGAAACCGGTAGCTTTTTCGATGCCGACGGTAATCGTAACGTTTCAGAGTCGAGTCTGAGCGATACCACCAGCTACAACCTGTTGGGCAAATTTAACTATGAGCCCAGCGACCAAGAGCAATTCGATTTCACAATTAACTACTTTAATTCCCAGCGAGATACGGAGTTTATTGCTAGTCCCGAAACCCTCCTTATTCCTGGTCGACAAACTGCTCGGGCCTTGAAGATCCCTGGTTTTGAACGAGAAAATAATCCAACAGATCGGAGCCTGGTCACAAACTTGAGCTATTCCCATGATGATCTATGGGGTAGCGAATTGCGAGGACAATTGTATTACCAAAATACGCTCGCCCGTGGTGAATTTGCTGATGGTCGTCTCGGCATCGATTTCTTTCCCTTTCTGTTTCAATCACGTCTTGAGGCCGAACGCTGGGGCGGGCGACTACAGGTTGAAACCCCTTTAACCAGGAATGAAACCCTTAACCTACTGTGGGGTGCAGACTATGAAAATCAGAAAAATCAACAGATTACGGCCCAGTTTGATGCAACAACATTTGACAATGAGCAGCGACTAACCCCGCTCCAAGAATTTGACTTTACCCCCCCTTATCGGGTGAATAGTCTGGGTCTTTTCACTCAGCTTGATTGGGAGCCCAGTGAATCGTGGCTGCTGCGGGGTGGGGTGCGTTATGAAAATATCAACCTTGACGTGGATGACTATTTTTCAGTCACTGGCAGTCGCAATATTGAAGGTGGCAATCGCAACTTTGATGACGTTGTTTTTAACGCTAGTACGGTTTATCAGCCTGTTGACGAGGTTTCACTCTTTGCCAGCTTTGCCCAGAGCTTCAGTGTGCCTGAGTTTAGTCGAGTCTTACGCTTGCCCCCCCCTGGCTTTACTAGTATTGAGGACGATTTGGATATTACTCAACCGATCAAAGTTACTGAATATGAAATTGGTGTGCGCGGTAATTGGCCATCGATTCAAACGAGCCTCAGCGGTTTTTACAACACATCAGACCTGGGTTCAAGTCTGGTGCCCAACGAAGATGGTTTGCTGACTATTCAGCGTGCCCCTCAGCGGATATATGGTGTAGAAGCCACAGTGGATTGGCAACCAGCAGACACCTGGGGCATTGGCGGTACGGTTGGTTGGTCTGAAGGTGAAAATGATGTGGATCGAGATGATGATTTTGACCCCTTGAATAGTGGCGAAATTTCTCCGATTAAATTTACCGCTTATGTGGAAAATGAAACCCTACCTGGCTGGACTAATCGTCTACAGGCCTTGATCGTAGGCGGTCGTAGTCGAGCCGCTGATGAAGGCATTGAGCCCTTATCGATTGAGAGCTATACCACGATTGACTTTATCAGTAGTGTGGATATTGGCTCAGGCAGGTTGCAACTGGGTGTTGAGAATATCTTTGACATCCAATACTATCCAGCTACAGCTCAATTTTTGTCGGGGTTTGACGATCGTAACTATGTCGGAGGTCGAGGCCGAACCATACGTCTTATGTATTTGATGGAATGGTAACAGCAAGGGTTTAACAGCATTAGCTAAACTCCTAACGCTTACTGAAAATTGGTTTTGGCCTTGGCGTACGTTGGTGTTTCCAAACTACGCCAAGGTCAGAATCCTGATCAAAAGTCGCCGTCAGTACGCGTCAATGGTGACATGGCTAAATACAGGGTAGACGGGCATTACAGTTGTTCTAAGTTGCTAATTTTGTATTGCTTAACTGGACTGAAATCACCTTTGCCCGAATTGTGTAACGTCATCACGGTGCCATTGACTGTTACGGTGGCGCGGTAACAGCCTGTTTCTCCATCCGGGCTAGTAAAGTCAATTTGCACCTGAGAACGGGCCTCATCTATAGCCGATACCCAGCCTGACTGACGGTAGGTACACCAGTCCCAGCCTCTCTCCATAAAAATCTCTCGCTCTACGATCTGGGCCAGGGGTGGCAGCCCAGCCCAGCCTCGGTAGTAGGATCTTAAATCGGTCACAGATCTGTTGCGTTGTGCCAAATGGTGAGATGTATCGGGTTCTAAATGTCCCCAATAGCGGCCTTCGGGAAAGTCAATTAGGGTGGGGGCCAGTCTATGGCTGCTGATATGGCTGGTGCGCCAGATGCGGACGGTATCTTTTTGAGCATAGGTGTTAAGCCTTTCATAAATGGGTCGGCTAAAGCGACCACAGCAGATATCTAACTCGGCATGGGCGCAAACTAGAAAGTCTCGCGTTGTAGCTGGCTGGCGATAGGCCTCAAAAGCTTTAAGTTTGGCCGGTGTAGATAGGGCGTTGACCAGTGGCACCACAAGATGCTCAGGTAGCCAAAACTCTTGCTTATCGTAGACAGAAAACTGTTCTGCAGGGCGCTGAAAGTAAATAATGCGGCGGTAGCCTGGCCGATGGTAGCGTGGCTCTGGAGCAATTGCTAGACAACGCCCCTTGGTGCTGCGGGCCGCTGCTTGTAATAGCAGTGGTAGTAAGGCTGCTGGAAAATTTTTACTCTGTAGCACATTACGTCCCCAGGGCATGGGCACCTCAACAATGAGGTAGCGATCGCACTCTGGGGCTGACCCGATCGGATCTTCACCGCTGTGCTTAGAAAACACAGCACAGAGATCGATGTCGGGGCAAGTGGTAATGGATTGGGATGACATCACACTGGGGTATCAACTAAGTATTTGAACAAATCATCTAACAACGCGTTAGCTGCCAAAATCCCATTTCCCAAAAACCAAGTATCAAAGGATACTGGATATACTTTCTCTTGTTGTACTGCCCCAAGCTGTTGCCAGAGGGGATGGCGAGTGACCTTTTGAGCCATGGAGTTTTGAGGATTGTCTTGAAAGTAAAAAATAACATCCCCATCCATAGCGGGAATGGCTTCGAGGCTAACCGTTTCGTAAAATTTTGCCTTGGCCTGAGACGGTGGGCGAGGCAGCCCCACCTGCTCTAAAATGTAGCCACAAAATGAATTCCGCATATATAAGCGCACCTGATCGGGGCGAAATCGTAGCACGGAAACTTCAGTGGTTTCCAGACGATCACCCATCTGTTGCCGAAAGTCTTGAACCCTAGCCTGAAAATCTTGAATCAGTGCTTGCCCCTGTTCTGGTTTACCCAAGGCCGTAGCATAGGTGGTAATGGCATCGGCGCGGGTCTCAACCAGTACCGTTGGGGCAATTTGGGAGAGCGTATTATAGAAGGTACGGTGGTCCTCTACATTACTCAAAATCAGGTCTGGTTTTAGCTCCAGGATAGCTTCAAAATTAGGTTGAGATGAATGGCCGATATTGACAATTCCGTCGCTTTTATCTGCCAAATAGCTGGCAAAATTGCCGTAGTTGGAGCGCTGGGGAAATCCTGAATAGGTAGAGGCAATGGGCTTAATCCCCAGGGCCAGACTGTTATCAAGCGCATTCTGAGACAGCACTACCACCCGCTGGGGTGATTGGGGAACAATCACCTCACCTAATGCGGTTTCGACAGCGTGTCCCTGCTCTGGGATGACCAGCTGAGTTGTGGGGGATGACCCACCACAGGCAACAACTAGCACCAACGCGATGATGGCTGGTAGCAGCCTTTTGATATAGCGCATCTCCTCCAACATTGGTTTTGCTTTAACTCCTAAGTCGGTCTAGACCCATAAAAAATCAAGATAGTTTAAATGAGAAATCATTGCAATAATTAAACTATCTTCCGTTCCTGGATAAATTTACTATAACCCTTTTATGAAAGGACTTTTGCCATTGAACTATCGGCTAACTGACCGCTCTCTAACTTGAGTATACGATCAGCTAGATGAAAATATTTATCATCGTGGGTAATGGCCAAGACTAGCTTTTGTTGGCGCTTGAGTTCAGGCAAAATTTGGGTATAGAACACGGTCTTAAAATGGGGGTCCTGATCGGCAGCCCATTCATCAAACAGGTACACGGGCCGATCTTCTAGATAGGTGGTCAGGAGTGCCAGGCGTTTGCGTTGCCCCTGGGAGAGATCGATGTCGGACAGCTTGCCATCCTGGATGTGAACTTTGTGAGCGAGCTGCAAGGCCTGCAAATAGGCGTTGGCTTGTTCAATCTGTTGGGGGTTATCTAGGGCCAGGAGGCGGTCAAACAGATAAAAATCAGCGAAAATCGCGGAAAACTGTTGTCGATAGGCTTCTCGATTGGCATCAGTAATCCGGTTGCCATCCAGGATAATCTGGCCTGAACTCGGAGGATATAGACCCGTAATCAGCTTTGCCAGTGTGGATTTACCACTGCCATTGCCACCAATGAGAAACACCACTTCTGGTCGTTTGAATGCCAGGTTGATGGGGCCTACGGTGAATGGAGTCGTATCGGCTCCCCGGTCATAGTGGTGGACTACGTTTTTCAGTTCTAGATGCTGCCACGATGGAGATAGGGACTCTATACTAGGAAGTTCTGGAAACTGGTTAAGCATAAACCCAAAGGACTCTACTTTGTCTAGGGCCACACTGGCTCGGCTCAGAATTGGCAGGCGTCGCATTAAATTTTCGAGGGGACCGTTGAGATAAATAACGGTCAACACGTAGCTAGAGAACAGCGTCATATCCAGGGCGCTGAACTGGGGGATAACAAACAAAAAGACGCTAATAACGGCAAAGAAAATTAGCTGCCCCCAGCTAGCGGCTCCGGCAAAGATGCCCATGCCCCAGACGGTAAAACGGCGATATGTGGTGGCTGTCTGTTGCAATTCATCGGTTAGAAAAACCTGTCGTCGCTGCTGGTGCAGTTTGAGTTCTTTCATGCCGTGAATCAGGCCGCGCAGGTGTTTGAATAATCGGTCTTGTTCGTTACGGGCCTTGACCAAAAAGCGTCGAGCGCGTCGGGCAATCAGCTGATAGGTGACGGTTGCTAAGAGCAAAAATGCGACCATAATTAACAGCAACGGGACCGATAGCCAGCCCAAATACAGCAGAGAACCGCCCACGATGGCTAAGTCGATACAGAGAAAAGGCACCACTGTGAATGCCGAGGCAATGGTTTCAACATCTGCTGTGAGCGAGGCAAATAGACGATGGCTGCCTAAATCTTCGAGCTGACGTAACGGGCAGTCTAGCAGCTGGCGAGCTAGCATCAAACGCAGGTGCAGCAGAGCCCCCTGACCCAGGCGAATCAAGAGTAGCTGTGATAAATAGCCGGCCACCAAAACAACGACCAGCAGCCCCAAAAAGCCCCAAAAAAAGGATGCCGTTGTTGCTTGTCGCCCCGCTATAACTTCGTTGACCAGGGCCACTAGACGAGCACTGCCACCACCACTGAGCCCCCCAGCCACGATAGCTATGACCATTGCCATAGGGGATGTGCGCAACAGCAGGGAAAGAAGATTCATGGCAAATGGCGTGTAAAATAATTCTATTGACAAAGATTCTTGTTTAAGACTAGCCTGCTATTGCATGGTTTTCCATTTGTTTGGTGGACATACTTGAGTTAATTAAGGATGCATGTCCTGACGTTGCTACGTTTCAGATCTTAAATCCGTTTGTGTCTATTCGACAAAGTTCTTTCTGAAAAAAGCATTGAAAGTTTTTAGTGAAATCAGGTTAGAGGGTGATTGAGCTTGTTGACTTTGCTCACGCACCTGAGTTTATGGGTTTTTAGCCTCAAATTTATCGAGAATTATTCTTTTTAAAGGTTATGACTTCCACACTTCGGCCAGCCATTGCCCAGCTATCCGATAAGCGATCGCAACTAGCGACCCTGCTGCGATCTCACCTTCAACATCCCAATACGTTCCCGCTGTCTTTTGCCCAACAGCGACTATGGTTTCTGGACCAGTTGCAACCGGGTAATCCGGCCTACACAATGATGGCCACGGTGCGGCTGCGGGGCGACCTGGATGTAGCCGCATTAAAGTGTGCCTGGCAGGATTTGGTGCAGCGTCATGAATCCTTAAGGACGCGTTTTGTGCTGGTGGATGGTCAACCCTATCAGCGGGTGCAGCCCACGGGGGCTGTCTCGTTGACCCAGCTAGATTGGCAAGATTTACCATCAGCGGACCCAACAGCGGCCATTCAATCCCAGGCGCTTAAGCTGGTGCAACAGCCCTTTGATTTAGAGCAAGATGGCTTGGTGCGCTCTCATCTGATCCAATTACAGACCGAGACCCACGTACTACTGCTCACGCTGCACCACATTATTTCTGACGGCTGGTCCATGGAAGTGTTAATCCGGGAGTTAGCCATTCTGTACGATGCCCATCAACGGGGGCAACAGGCTCAGCTCTCCCCTATGCCCATTCAATATGCTGATTTTGCCGTCTGGCAGCGACAGTTTTTGCAGGGAGACATTTTAGAAAAACAGTTTCACTACTGGCGGACTCAACTCTCTCCGCCTGTGTTACCCAGCCTGCCCACCGACTTTCCCCGCCCTGCCGTGCGCAGCCACCGCGGCCACCGACATTCCCTAGGGATATCGCCAGAACTCACAGCCCAGCTGCAAACGCTGAGCCAGCAGACAAATGCCACCCTGTTTATGACCACCCTGGCCGCCTTTCAGGTATTGCTATATGACTATGCCCAGCAGGCCACAATTCGAGTGGGCACCCCCATTGCTAACCGAGATCGCCCGGAAGTGGCTAACCTGATTGGCTTTTTTACCAATACGCTGGTGCTGGGTGCCGACATCGACGACAATCTGTCCTTTTGTCAATGGCTACAGCGAGTGCGCGACCAGGCAGTCAATGCCTATGCCCATCAGGATTTACCCTTTGAAAAACTGGTGGATGAACTCCAGCCCGAGCGGGATCTAAGTCAAACACCGCTATATCAGGTTTGGTTTTATCTCCAGGACGATCCAGTCACCACGGTGTCGTTTCCGGGGCTGACCCTAGAACCGATTGAGATTGACTTGGGCACCGCTAAGCATGACCTGAAGCTAGGTCTATGGAAAAGTCCCCAGGGATTACAGGGGGCATTGGAGTACAGCACCGATCTCTTTGAATCGGCTACAGTGGCTCGGCTAGCCCGTGGCTATGAAGATCTCCTGGCCGACATTGCCCGCGATCCCGACCAGTCAATTGCAAACCTGGTCCAACAGTTACAACAGCGACAGCAGCAAAAAATGCTGGAACAAAAACGAGCGCTGTTATCGACCCAGCGGCAAAAGCTTAGAGGCACCCGCCGTCAATCCTTTACTTCCTAGCCCTATGACTTTTTCTTCTCGTCAGCGGTTGACTGGCATTCGTCGCCGCTCGGTTCAGGTCTCTTCGGAATCTTTAATTACAGCTCAGACCTTGGCTGCCGACCGGCGGCTACCGCTGGTGGTGCGACCCACCCAGGGTTCCCTCAACTTGGCTGCCTGGGCTGAGACCCAGCGAGATTGGATTGAGACTAAACTCCATCACCATGGTGGATTGTTATTTCGTGGTTTTGACAGCGCCGACACCCCAGGGTTAGAACAGTTTTTAAACGTGCTCAGTGACAATCTGTTGGACTACGCCTACCGCTCTACGCCACGCACTCAGGTGAGTGGCAAGGTGTATACTTCAACAGAATATCCGGCCAGCCAGACCATTCCGTTGCACAACGAAATGGCCTATAGCCGTCAGTGGCCCCTCAAAATTGCGTTTCTCTGTGTCCAGCCTGCTGTCTCGGGGGGGATGACGCCCATTGCCGACAGCCGTCAGGTCTATCAGGCCCTGCCAACAGATTTGAGATCGCGCTGGCAAGAACAACAAATCCTCTATGTGCGCAACTATGGTGGCTCCCTCGATTTGCCCTGGCAAACCGTATTTCAAACGGACGATCCGGCGGCGGTGGAAGTGTTTTGTCAGGCCAACGGCATGACCTGGACTTGGGGCAACGGCAACCGTCTCCGCACCCAGCAGATCTGTCAGGCGGTGGCCCGTCATCCCCACACTGGGGATTGGGTTTGGTTTAACCAGGCTCATTTATTTCATATTTCTAACCTGGAGTCATCGGTACGTAAGGGTTTGCTGGCAGATATTGCCGAAGCAGACTTGCCACGTAACGCTTACTATGGCGATGGCTCGGCAATAGATGAGGCCGATTTAGCTATTATTCGCGCGGCCTACCAGGCCCATACGGTGATGTTTCCCTGGCAACAAGGGGATGTGCTGCTGCTCGACAACATGTTGGCGGCCCACGGACGTACTCCCTATAGTGGCCCTCGCAAGGTGTTGGTGGGCATGGCCCAACCTCACCAAAACCTTGCAGGGGTCGCTGACTAACTGTTCGTTTTTTGTTTCCTAATATCTTTCTCTAACCATCAGCGTAGATCCTATGCAAATTACCCAAGCCCCCCCTCCGTCTGAAATTGCAGGTTATCGTCTTTCTCCCCAGCAGCAACGTTTATGGCGACTACAGCAACGCTATCCTGGACAGCCCTTTCGCGCTTCGCTACGGTTGAGATCGCCCCAGCCCTATGCTGCCGCAAAGCTTTCTACAGCCCTACAACAGCTGATTGATCGACATGAAATTCTGCGTACGACCTTTCCCACCCTGCCGGGGATGACAATGCCACTACAGGTAATTGCAGAAACCCTGTCGAGTCAGTCGGTACTGACGCAGCATAATGATGCAACCCTGTCGACTGAGGTCGTAGAAGCCCAGGTGCAAACCCTGTTGGCGCAGTCGTTTGACTGGGTGAAAGGCCCCCTGTTTCAAGTGCACTGGATTCAGCGAAGGGATTACGATGAGTTGCTATTTAATTTGCCAGCGCTGTGTGCCGATGGTGCCACCCTGTCACTGTTAGCCAACGAATTCCAGAAGTTCTATGGAGAAACCCCTGGAAAAACCCCACAAATCAATCAGGACCCCCCACTGCAATACGCTGATCTAGCCGAGTGGCAGACCGATCTGTTGGCAGGGGAAGATACCGCCGCCGGACGTAGCTACTGGCGACGCTCAAGCAATTTGGAACAGGTAATACAACGACTACCTTTGGAGCGGTCAGCGGACTCTACTGTGGCTGACACCGTTCACCTCCAGGTCCATTCTGTTGTGTTGCCGGTGGAGCAAACCCAAACCCTGTATCGCTGGGCAGCTCAGCAGGGAGTGACAGTAGATGAGGTGTGTCTGACACTCTGGCAGATTTTAATCGCGCGACTCACTGAACAATCGACATTCACCTTGGGTTATAGCTGTGATGCCCGTCAGCATTATGAAGAGCTGCAAACGGCCTGTGGCCCATTAACCCGCGATCTGCCGCTACAGGTAGACCTGCAGCCCAACCAAAGTTTTGCCACGCTTGTCGCTCACGTTCATCAGAAACTAGAAGAAATTAAACCCTGGCAGGATTGTTTTGCCTGGGAAAACGTGCAGGATGAAGCTGGCTGGTTTCCCATTAGCTTTGGTATGCAGTCAGCTTCCCCAGACGAGTTCTCTCTAGAAACTCTCTCTCCTGTGAAGGTTATGGCAGCCAACGCTCTGCTAGAACCCTCCATGTTAAAGCTAGTGTGTCGGTCCGCAGCAAACACTCTCACCCTAGACTGGCTCTACGACGCTAGCCGTTTAGAGTTATGGGCTATTCAACAGATTCAGAACCACTGGCAAACCCTGATGATGGCAGCAATAGCTGCACCGGAGATGACTATTTCGCAGCTGCCGTTACTCAGTGCAGCAGAGCGACAAGCCTTACTGGTGGACTTTAATCAAGCCACCAGCCAGTCCTGCGGCTATACCAGTCTACATCAGTGGTTTGAGGCCCAGGTCGTGCAAACGCCTAATCATCCGGCTGTTCGATTTGAAGCAGATTGTTTAACCTATGGCCAGCTTAATAGTCGGGCTAATCAGTTAGCCAAAATGCTGAGGCAGCAAGGGGTAACGTCGGAGACTGTGGTGGCCGTAGCCCTCCCCCGTTGTCTCGACTGGGTTGTTGCCATCCTGGGTATTCTCAAAGCTGGAGGCGCATACCTGCCCCTCGACCCCCATTTGCCCACCGAACGGCTCCAAACCATTTGCCAAGATGCAGCTGTAGTACAGGTATTGACTTGGTCAGAATGGTGCGATCGCATGCCCGAGACTGTTCCCACCCATTGTCTAGATACCCCCTGGGATAAAACAGATATCGAGAACTTGCTTCACCAGACAGCTCCCGAACATCTGGCCTACGTGATTTACACCTCTGGTTCAACAGGACAGCCTAAGGGGGTGGCCGTTGAACATCGCCACATCCTCAACTATGTGCAGGGTATATTACCCCAGTTGGGTCTAGAGGCCGATGCCCACTATGGTCTAGTGTCCAGTGTGGCCGCAGATTTAGGTAATACCGTGTTGTTTGCAGCCCTGTGTACCGGCGGCTGTTTACACCTGATTGATGATGATCGAGCCCTACAGCCTAGTGCCCTTGCCGACTACTGTCGTCAATATCCCCTCGATTGTTTAAAAATTGTGCCGTCCCATCTCGGAGCCTTGCTCAGTGATGAATCTGCCGCCGTCTGGCTGCCCCATCACTGTTTAGTACTGGGTGGAGAAGCCGCCCCAGGATCCCTGGTCGCAGAGATACGCCGTTATCGGCCCCAGCTTAAACTGTTAAATCACTACGGCCCCACTGAAACCACCGTTGGGGTGCTGACCTATACTGTGCCCGAGCACTTCGAGCCAGCCACCACCCTGCCCCTAGGTCAGCCGCTGCCCAACATCCAGGTTTATGTCTTGGACCCTCACCATCAGCCAGTGCCGGTGGGTATTCCCGGTGAGATTTATGTGGGTGGTGCGGCTGTTAGTCGAGGCTATCTCAATCGCCCCGACCTAACTACAGAGCGATATATCACCAATCCCTTTGCACCGGGACGGCTCTATCGCACCGGCGATCGGGCGCGTCACTTACCCAGTGGCCAGCTAGAATTTTTGGGTCGCATTGATGACCAAATTAAGCTGCGGGGCTTTCGCATTGAACTGGGAGAAATAGCCGCCGTACTGCAACAGCATCTGGCTGTTCAACAGGCGATCGTTCTGTTACGCAAAGAGACCGAGACGCCCCAACTGGTGGCCTATGCGATTGCCCCGACCACGTCTGTAGAAGACCTGCGAACATATCTAGCGACAAAACTGCCTGACTACATGGTGCCAGCAGCGGTGGTGCCATTACGGAGTTTTCCCCTCACCGCCAACGGTAAAATTGACCGCCAGGCATTGCCTGCCCCCAATCGTGGTTCGGCGGTTGAGCAGACGGCTCCCAGCAGCGATGCTGAAAAACAACTGGTGGCCATCTGGCAAGACCTGTTGCGGACGGAGACTATCGGCATCCACGACAACTTTTTTGAATTGGGTGGGGACTCCATTCTGAGCATTCAGGTGATTGCCAGGGCCAACCAGGCCGGTCTGCAGCTCACCCCCCGCCAACTCTTTGATCATCAAACCATTGCGGGCCTAGCCGCCGTCGCGGGCACCGCCACAGCGGCCAAGGCGGAGCAAGGCCCCATGAGCGGTGTGGCCCCCCTCACCCCGATTCAACATCGCTTTTTTGAGCAGGCAGTTGATAATCGCAACCACTGGAACCAGGCCCTCTTGCTGGAGGCACGAGAGTCTCTCAACCCAGATTTACTGGAGCAAGCGCTCAATCATCTGAGCCAGCATCACGATGCCCTGCGGTTACGGTTCCAGCGTCAAGACAATCGCTGGCAGGCGGTGCATGGAGACCACAGGCCGCTTTCGCTGCAGCGGATCGATCAGACAGGCTGCGCTGATGCTGACGTGGAAACCCAGATTGTGACCCACGCCGACGCCTTGCAAACTTCATTAAATATTACCGATGGACCGCTGATGGGGGCCGCCTGGTTTGACTTCGGCCCTGCCCGCTCGGCCCGATTATTAGTGGTGGTGCATCATCTAGTGATCGACGGTGTATCTTGGCGGGTGCTGCTGGAGGATTTACAGACGGTTTATGGCCAGCTGCAAAGTGGAGTTGCGATCGCACTGCCCCCCAAAACCACCTCCTTCCAACAGTGGGGCGAACACCTGATCACCTACAGTCAATCAGCGGACCTGCAACAGACCCAGCTCGCTCCAAACACAGCCCCCCTACCCCTGGACTTTACCGACGGCAACAACACAGTGGCCTCTGCACGCACACTGGCCCTCAGCCTGGATGTCACCGAAACCCAGGCCCTGTTACGGGAGGTGCCCAAGGCCTACCAGAGCCAGATCAATGACGTACTGCTAACGGCGCTGCTGCAAGGGATGGCCCCATGGACCCAGCAATCGTCCCTGATGATTGAGCTAGAGAACCATGGCCGCGATGATTTTGACGGCCAGCTGGATCTCTCCCGCACCGTGGGCTGGTTCACCGCCATCTTCCCAGTGCAGCTGACACTGCCTGCGGACCCCAGTCCTGGAGCGGCGCTGATGGCCATCAAAGAACAGCTGCGTCGCCCCGGCAGGCCCCTAGATTACGGCGTTGGGCGCTATCTCAGTGCCGCAGGCCAAAAGCACCCAGAGCCTGACTTAGTGTTCAACTACCTGGGCCAGTTTGACAGCAGCCTGCCCGAGGCCAGTTTGTTTGGTTTGGCTCCAGAACCCGAGGGCCGCAGTCGAGACCCTAAGACACCGCGACGCCATGTGATTGAGATTAATGGCCGGGTGTTGTCCGGCCAACTGCAGCTGGCTTGGACCTACAGCGATCAGTGCCATCGGCGGGAAACCATTGCCCAGGTAGCCGAGCAAACAATGGCCGCCTTGAAAGCGCTGATTGCCCACTGCACCTCCAATGAGGCTGGCGGCTATACCCCCTCTGATTTTCCCCAAGCCAACCTGAGTCAGACGGCCCTCGATCAGGTGCTAGCTCAGTTGCAAACCAGTGGGGAGGGTTAAACCATGCAAAAAGTAGATAATCTCGAAGACCTGTACGAACTGACCCCCACCCAGCAGGGTATTTTATTCCACAGTTTAATGGCCCCCAATGAGGGCATGTACTGCACCCAGTTTGGCTTTACCCTCCAGGGCGATCTGGCCATCGATACCTTTTGTCAGGCCTGGGAACAAACCCTAAAGCAGCATTCCATTCTGCGCACGGCCTTTGTTTGGGAAGGCTTGGAAAAGCCAATCCAGCTTGTTCGTCAAAAAGTGGCGCTGCCATTGACTCAGCTGGATTGGCGAGACCGGTCCACCGCTGAGCAACAGCAAGAGCTAGAGACCTGGATCCAGCAGGATCGACAGCAGGGATTTACCCTTTCCCAGGCCCCCCTGATGCGGCTGACATTAATCCGCTGGGCCGACACCACCTATCACTGCATTTGGAGTAAGCATCACCTGCTGCTGGATGGCTGGTCTACCAGCTTAGTGCTGAAGGCTGTACTGACTCGATACGAGGCCCTACGGCAGCACCAGGCACCCGCCCTCACACCGGCACCGCCCTACCGGGATTATGTGGCCTGGCTCCAGCGGCAAGATTTAGCTCAGGCAGAAAACTTTTGGCGATCGCATCTCCAGGGATTCATCGCCCCCACACCCCTGGGCATTCCCCGCACCCTCAAGCAGTCGGCAGGCACCTCAGACATCGCCAATGCCACCCACCTGATTAGCCCTGAACTGACACAGACGCTCAAAACCTTTGTCCGCCAACATCAGCTCACCTTAAATACGTTGGTGCAGGGGGCCTGGGGCCTTTTACTCAGCCGCTATAGCGACGAAACCGATGTGGTCTTTGGGGTAACCTCCGCCGGACGTCCCCCAGATTTACCAGGGGCTGAGGCCATGGTGGGGCTATTTATCAACACGCTGCCCGCCCGCGTATCGGTGGATATTGATCAGCCCTTAGTGCCCTGGCTGCAGTCTCTTCAGGCGCAGCAGGCCAGCCTGCGGCAGTACGAATATAGCCCGCTCACCCAGGTGCAGCGCTGGAGCGAGGTGCCCCCTGGCACCGCTTTGTTTGACAGTATTGTGGTGTTTGAAAACTACCCGGTGGACCCAGAGCTACAGGCGGTTTCCCAGGAGGCGGCCACCAACCAGCAGGCTAAAATCAGCGATATCTACACCACCGAGCGTACCCACTACCCCTTAACCATCGTCGCCCTGACGGATCCGACGGCGGCTCCGGGGGGACTGGAACTGCAGGGGCTATACGACCCGCAGCAGTTTGAGGCCGATAGTATCGAGCGGCTACTGGGGCAGCTGGCCTGCCTGCTTAAGGCCATCCCTGACCATGGCACCGCAGCCCTCGGAGAGCTGCCTTGGATGACAGAGGCTGAGCGTTTACAGCTACTCAGCTGGGGCCAGGCCCAGGGGAGTTTTCCCAAGCAGCCAGGGCTGGTGGAGCGCTTTATCACCCATGTGGAACAGCGTCCCGATGCCGTGGCCCTCTTAGACGGCGATCGCACCCTCACCTATCAAGACCTCGATCGACGTTCCACTCAGCTGGCCCACTATCTCGCCCAGCAGGGGGTGACCGCCGAGACCCGAGTGGCGCTATGTTTGCCCCGGAGTTTAGATTTAATCGTGGCCGCCCTCGGTATTCTTAAAGCGGGAGGGGCCTATGTGCCGTTGGACCCCAGCTATCCCACCGAGCGGCTGCGCTGGGTTTTATCCAACGCGGAGCCAACGGTGGTCGTGACCCTAGCGGCAGAAATCGAACGGCTAGGGTTAGCGCCTGAGGTCAGCGTCTGCCTGGACCGCGATGCTGAAGTGATTAACCAGCAGTCCAGCCAGCTAACGCTACCCACCCCTCAGCCAGGGCAGCTGGCCTACGTGATCTATACCTCCGGCTCCACCGGACAGCCCAAAGGGGTGATGGTGCGCCATGGCGAAGTGGTGCGCCTATTTACGGCCACGCAGCAGTGGTTTCAGTTTTCCCATGAGGATATTTGGCCGTTATTCCATTCCTTTGCCTTTGACTTCGCAGTTTGGGAAACGTGGGGAGCCCTACTCCATGGCGGCCAGCTGGTGATTGTGCCCTATGAGATCAGTCGGTCACCCCAGGCGTTTTACCAGTATTTGCAGCAAACCGGGGTGACGGTGCTGAACCAGACATCAACGGCGTTCCGTCAACTCATGGCCATAGACGAAGCGGTCCAGGCCCCCCTAGCGCTCAAATGGGTGATTTTTGGTGGGGAAGCCCTGGATTTACCCAGCCTCCGACCCTGGTTTGAACGCCATGGCGATCGCACCCCCCAGCTGGTGAACATGTACGGCATCACCGAAACGACGGTGCATGTCACCTACCGGCCCCTGCGCCAAGAGGATGCCCTTGCCTCCACCAGTATGATTGGCGGTCCCATTCCTGACTTAGCCCTCTATGTCCTCGATCAGCACCGACAGCTGGTGCCGGTGGGGGTGCCAGGGGAGCTATATGTGGCCGGTGCCGGGGTATCCCTGGGCTATCTAAATCGCCCAGAGCTAACGGCAGAGCGCTTTTTAGAAAATCCATTTGATCCGCATCTAGGAAAAATGTATCGCACAGGCGATCAGGTGCGGTGGCGGTCCGACGGCGATCTCGATTATCTGGGCCGCTTGGACAATCAGGTGAAGCTGCGCGGTTTTCGCATTGAGCTAGGGGAAATTGAGGCAGCAATCAACCAGCATCCGGCAATCCGGGAAGCAACGGTAATCCTGCGCCATGACCCACCAGCTCAGCCGCGACTAGTGGCCTACACGATCTATCGCGATCAGCCCCTCAGCGAAGGTGAACTGCGCCAGTGGCTCAAGGGCAAACTACCGGACTACATGGTGCCAGCCGCCATGGTGACTCTGCCCGCATTTCCCCTCACCCCCAACGGCAAACTCGACCGGCGGCAGCTGCCCGCCCCCAGTGGCGAGCGCCCATCCCTGCCCGTGGCCTATGCCGGACCCCAATCGGAGCAGGAACAAACCATTGTGCGCATCTGGCAGGATTTGCTGCATCTGGACACCGTAGGCATCCATGACAGCTTCTTTGACCTGGGGGGAGATTCCCTGGGACTGATGCAGCTACATCACCGGCTGCAGACAGAGCTAAAGACATCGTTTGAGCTAATGGATCTGTTCCGGTATCCCACGGTGCATGACTTTGCTGAATTCCTTAGCACCCAGACTCCAGCTGAGCCTACGCCAGCGGCTGCCCCCCAGCGGCAGCAAGGAAAATCCCGTCTGCAGCAACAACGGCAGCGCCGCCAAACCACGAAATCTCGATAGTTCCAGTGCTTATTTCAGGTAACAACACAAAGCGAGACGGTTTCCTAAGGAATTCGGAGTTCGGAATTCGGAATGATCTCCCTTTTACTTCTTACTTCTTACTTCCGCCTTCCGCCTTCCACCCTAGCCGAAATTTCTTGACTTAAGTTGATCCCCCTTATTTCAGACTCACCATGACGACTCACTACACGGGCTTAGAAACCGCCGTTATTGGCATGGCCGGTCGCTTTCCCGGTGCCCCCACCCTGGCTGATTTTTGGCACAACTTACAAAACGGCGTGGAATCGGTCTCCTTCTTTTCGGAGGAGGAACTGCTGGATGCCGGCATTGAGACGGCAACGGTAAAGCAGCCTAACTATGTCAAAGCCCGCGCCATTCTTGAAAATGCCGATGTGTTTGATGCCGGGTTCTTTGGCCTCAGTCCCCGCGATGCCGAAATCCTTGACCCTCAACAACGGGTATTTTTAGAAACCGCCTGGACCGCCCTAGAAACCGCTGGATACGACCCGCAACGGTTTGGGGGAGCCATCGGCATATACGGCGGAGCCACCCTCAGCAGCTATTTATTTAATCTCTACAGCAACCCCCATCTGATGCAGACCGTGGGCCAGTTTCCCCTGGTGCTGGGCAATGGTCGGGAGTTTCTAACCACGCGGACCTCCTATTTGATGAATTTGCAGGGGCCGAGCGTCAATGTGCAAACGGCTTGTTCCACGGCCCTAGTGGCGGTTCACCTGGCGAACCAGGCCCTGCTCAGTGGCGAATGCGATCTGGCCCTGGCGGGTGGGGTTTCGATTCGGATGCCTCTAAAGGGGGGATATGTCTATCAGGAGGGGGGAATTTCCTCCCCGGATGGCCACTGCCGCGCCTTTGATGCCAGTGCCAAGGGCACGGTGGGCGGTAGCGGGGTCGGGATGCTGGTGCTCAAGCGGCTGGAGGATGCCCTGGCGGATCGCGATACGATCCATGGCGTGATTAAGGGGTCCGCCATCAACAACGATGGCTCAGCCAAAATGAGCTACACAGCTCCCCGCATTGAAGGGCAGGCGACGGTAATTCGGGCAGCCCAGCAGGTGGCGGAGGTGGAGCCGGAGAGCATTCAATATATTGAGGCCCACGGTACAGGGACAATTTTGGGTGACCCCATAGAAGTGGCCGCTTTGACCCAGGCGTTTCAAACGGCGCAGCGGGGATATTGCGCCCTGGGGTCGGTGAAGACCAATATTGGCCACCTGGATGCCGCCGCCGGGGCAGCGGGGTTGATTAAAACCTTGCTGTCGCTAAAGCAGCGGCAGATTCCCCCCAGTTTGCATTTTGAATCGGCTAACCCCCAGATTGACTTTGACCACAGTCCGTTTTACGTCAATGATCAGCTGCAGCCCTGGCCCGAGCAGTCCAATAGCCCCAGGCGAGCAGGGGTGAGTTCCTTTGGCATGGGGGGCACCAACGCCCATGTGATTGTGGAGGAAGCGCCTCCGGTGGCGGCCACTAGTGCCTCCCGTCCCTGGCAGCTGTTGCTGTGGTCGGCTAAAACCGAGACGGCGCTGACCGCAGCGACTCAGCAGTTAGGTACGGCGTTAGAACAAGTGGATTTAGCCGATGCAGCCCATACTCTCCAGGTGGGGCGGCAGGCCTTTGCGCATCGGCGGATGATGGTGTGTTGCGATCGCACCGATGCCCTCACCGTTCTCAACGGAGCCACCTCCCAGCGGTTAAAGTCCAACACTGCCCCTGACACCGTCCCCCAGGTGGTATTTCTGCTACCAGGCCAGGGAGCCCAGCATGTGGGCATGGGGCAACAGCTTTACGAAACGGAGCCCCGTTTCCGCCAGGTGATTGATCGCGGAGCCGAACTGCTGCAGCCCCACCTGGGTCTAGATATTCGGCAGATCCTCTACCCAGACGATGGCCAGATGGCCGAAGCAACGGAACAGATTTGCCGCACCGACATCGCTCAGCCCGCACTCTTTCTGGTGGAATATGCCCTGGCCCAGCTGTGGCAAGAGTGGGGCGTTACCCCCAAGGCGTTTATCGGCCATAGTCTCGGGGAATATGTCGCTGCCTGTCTGGCGGGGGTGGCGGATTTAGACACCCTGCTGCCCCTGGTGGCATGGCGCGGTCGGTTAATGGCCCAGCAGCCAGAGGGAGCCATGCTAAGTGTGGCCCAATCCGCTAGCCAAATTGCAGCCCAGCTGCCGACGGATCTGGTGTTGGCAGCGGACAATGCCCCCGAGCTATGTGTCGTGGCTGGGCCAATTGAGGCCATCGCCCTCTATCAGCAGCAGCTAGAGGCCCAGGACATTGCTTGCCGGTTGCTCAAAACCTCCCATGCCTTCCATTCACCGCTGATGGCCGGTGTTTTAGAACCGTTTCGTCAACAGCTGAGCCAAATTGCGCTCAATCCCCCCAAAAAACTGTGGGTTTCTAACCTGACCGGCACCTGGATTACCCCCGAGCAAGCCACCGATCCAGACTACTGGGTGCAGCATCTGCGGCAGCCGGTGCAGTTTCGCCCTGGTTTGGAAACCCTCAATAATGATCGGTCGCTGCTGCTAGAAGTGG
Organism: Leptothoe sp. ISB3NOV94-8A; assembly: GCF_043421595.1. NCBI lineage: Bacteria > Bacillati > Cyanobacteriota > Cyanophyceae > Nodosilineales > Cymatolegaceae > Leptothoe > Leptothoe sp. ISB3NOV94-8A. The sequence goes on from NZ_JAXSQW010000003.1 coordinate 262,685, forward strand.
GACCAGGCCAGACGTTAACCACCCTGGCTCGCCAGCATGACCTGAAAACCCCATCGATCATTCCCTCCCTGGGTCACCCCAGAGATTCTCAGCCGGATCTCGCCTGTTTGCTATCGGCGGTGGGGCAGCTGTGGCTCGCCAATGTGGCCATTAACTGGCAAGGCTTTTATGCCCATGAGCAGCGACGGCGGATCCCCTTGCCCACCTATCCCTTTGAGCGGCAGCGCTACTGGGTTGAGGCGCAGCCCTTAGCCGCAGCCCCCCAGCCCGTCCTACAGAAAAAGCCCGATGTGGCTGACTGGTTTTATCTACCGGAGTGGCAGCGTTCTCACCTAAGACCGGCGGTGGCCCACACCACGTCCGAGGCTGCCTGGCTGTTGTTTGTGGATGACACCGCCCGTAACCAGGCCATTGCCCAGGGGTTATCCTTGGCCCATGCCGCCGTCACGGTACACCCTGGCGACAGCTTTAGTCGCTTAGATCAGCACACCTTTACGATCAACCCTCACCGCCCAGAAGACTATCGAGCCCTGCTCAATGCCTTGGGGGACCACCGCCCCACCGAAATTCTGCACGGTTGGAGTCTGACCTCAGGCACCGACTTTGACGAGATTCAGGCCCAGGGCTGCCAGAGCCTGCTGTATTTGACCCAGGCCTTAGCCCAGTGCGGGTGGCACCATGATCTGCGGCTAACGGTGCTGGCCGCCAATATTTTGAACGTCAATGGCACCGAATCCCTGTCCCCAGCCCATGCCACCATCCTTGGCCCCTGCACTGTGATTCCCCAGGAATATCGGCAAATCACCAGCCGCCTGGTGGATTGGCCGGTGGATGGCGATAGCCCCAAGGAGCTAAAAGTACTGCTGGCAGAGCTGGTCGCTGGGGCTGCTGAAGAACCGACGGTGGCCTATCGTCACGGACTGCGGTGGGTACAGCGCTTTGTCCCCATGCCTCTACCGGAGGCAGAGCCAGCGCTGCTGCGCCAACGGGGTGTTTATTTCATTACCGGCGGTCTGGGGAATGTGGGTCTTACCCTGGCCGCATCCCTGGCCCCCTGGCAGGCCAAGGTGGCCCTGCTGAGTCGACGCAGCCTGCCGGATCGCGCTCAGTGGCCCGCTTATTTAGAGAATGTGCCCACCGATCCGATCTGTGACAAAATTCGCCAGATTCAGGCCATGGAGGCTGCGGGTGTGGAGGTGCTCATACTCGCCGCTGATGTGGCTGATGCGGCACAGTTGGAGGGTGCGATCGCAAAAACCGAATCCCACTTCGGCCCCATCAACGGCGTCATTCACGCCGCTGGTGCCGTCGGTGAGCAAGCCTTTCGGATGATCGCGGAAACGAGCAGTGCTGAATTAGAGCAGCAGTTTCAGGCTAAGGTTACCGGCTTACAAAACCTGGCAGCGGCCCTGGAGGGTAAATCGTTAGACTTTGGACTGCTTTGCTCTTCGCTGGCCTCAGTCTTAGGCGGGTTAGGCTTTGCCAGCTACAGCGCCGCCAATTACTTTATGGATGCCTTTGCCCAGCAGCAGTCCCAAGGCGACTCCTTGCCCTGGATGAGCATTAACTGGGATGGTTGGCGGTTTCAACCGGACGAGCATCCAGAGCTGGGGCAAACCATGGCCGATTTTGCCCTCACCCCGGCGGAGGGCGGTGCCGTTTGGCAACGGCTGTTTGCCTATGCCACCGTGCCCCAAATGATTGTCTCCACGGGGGACCTGACGGCGCGCCAGCAGCAATGGCAGCCAGCGCCAGCGACCACCACCGACGAGGCCAACCGTCCCCAGTATGATCGCCCAGCCCTAGCCGGTGACTATCAGGCGGCCACCACCCCCTTAGAACAGCAGGTGGTGGAGATTTGGGAGTCATTTTTAGGCATTCGGCCCATCGGCATTGACGATAGCTTCTTTGAACTGGGCGGCCATTCCCTGCTGGCCACCCAGATTATGGTCCATCTGCGTCAGCAATTTCAGGTGGATATTCCCCTGCGCTGCTTGTTTGATAACCCAACGGTAGCTGGTCTGGCCGAAGCGATTGTTCAACACCAAAGTGAGCATCAGCCGGTGGTGGATGCGATCGCACCCCTACCCAGGTTTGAAAGCTCAGACATCCAGCAATTGCTAGACCAGATCGATCAGCTGCCCGAAGCCCAGGTGGATGAACTGCTCCACCAATTTTCCCAATTGCAGGCCCTAACCTAGTTTCTACATATCCCCGCCATGATCACCACCCCTGATACCAACCGCTGGCTCCGACGCGGTACCCCCAATCCCAATGCGTCCCTACGCTGTTTTTGTCTGCCCTATGTCGGTGGCAGTGCCCGCATCTTCCAACCGTGGAGCCAGTCCTTGCCCGACAGTGTTGAGGTGTGTGCCCTAGAACTGCCGGGGCACGGCACCCGACTCACCGAACAGCCTTTTGACAATTGGGACGCGGTTTTGGAGGCCATCTCCCAGGTGATTTTGCCCCTTTGCGATCGCCCCTTTGTGTTCTTTGGCCACAGCATGGGAGCCTTGATCAGCTTTGAGCTGGCCCGTTATTGTCGCCGCCACCATCTACCGATGCCCAGCCATCTTTATGTGTCAGGTCATCGTGCGCCCCAGCTACCCGACCCGGAAGAGCCGGTGCACAATCTGCCTGAACAGGCCTTTCGAGAGAAACTCACTCGTCTTCAGGGCACTCCACCAGCGGTGCTCAATAACAAAGAGTTTATGGCGATGCTGTTGCCGGTGCTGCGGGCTGATTTCACCCTGTGTGAAACCTACAGTTATGTTCAAGAGCCGCCCCTGCCCTGTCCCATTACCGCCTTTGGCGGCACCCAAGATCCCACCACCCAACGGGGCCGCCTACGGGCTTGGAGAGCACAGACCCAGGCTAAATTCACCCGCCATGTGTTACCAGGCAAACACTTTTTTATTCAAACGGAACAAGCCTCTCTCCTCAATCACTTGAAGATCAGCCTAATATAACTAGATATAGATAACTCCAAGTTGCTGTGCGCAGCAACTAATCCTCTGATGATAACCAGGCTCAGCAGATCCGCACAGTCAATGCCATTTTGGCAACGTGCAACGCCTGTAGAACGCGCCGAGGATTTTCGTAGATGGGTAGCTCAACTGCCTAAAACAAGCATTACCTTATCTGATGAAGCTTTCGACCGTGGCAATATTTTTGGCTAGCTGCTGTCCGGCACAGCTTAATAAAGACAGGACTAGCATTAGCTAAAGTTATTGTTCGCGCCACGAGTTCACCGCATAGGTGTCGATGCAGCCTGAGCGAATACTTAATTCAGCAGTGATGGATAAAACCAGTGACACGCCTAAGCTACCGCACAGCCAGTAAGGGATAGTATGCCCAATCCCGCTAGATTGTATCGATCGGTCCAAAGTGTTAGGATCCCACCATCCTCTAACCGTGTCAGCTCATGCCGTGGGAAAAAACGTTTGAAATCCAAGATGTCGTTGACAAAGCCATGCAGGTGTTTTGGACCAAAGGGTATGTAGACACCTCAATTGCAGACCTGCTTGAAGCGACAGGAATCAAGCGCAGCAGCCTTTATAACGCTTTTGGTGGCAAGCGTGATCTATTCGTTAAAGCACTGCGTAAATACGACCGTGAGAACAGCAGAGCCACCCTAAGCAAGCTTGAAGAAATCGAAGATCCCCGTCAAGTCATCCAAACCTTATTTGAAGGCGTGATCCAAGAAGCCCTGAACGACCCGGACCAAAAAGGGTGCTTACTGGTGAATACATCCCTAGAGTTACCAACCCATGACAAAGAGATTAAAACCATTGTAAAGACTGGCCTACAGGCCGTTGAAGCTTTTTTGCAACGCCAAATTGAACTGGGTCAGGCCCGATCTGAGCTGCCCGAATCCATCGATCCCCAGGCAACCGCTAGAACCTTAGTTGCTCTGATCACCGGCATTAGAGTCTTGGGTCGCGGAGTCTTTGAAGAAAGCGCCTTGAGATCAATTGCAGCCCAGGCACAGCGACTCATTACCTAGACTCCGAGTCGCCTCGATAAAAACTTTTTTTCTGGAATGGGTGGTACAAACTATTTTTTTGTGATAGTTTGTACCAAGTGGTCTAAACACTGTTTCAAAACATCCTATTTATTCGGAGAATCAATCCATGGCAGTTCAGCCTATTCAAATTAAAAGTGCGATCGCTTTAGTAACCGGTGCCAACAGAGGCATTGGTCGAGCGTTTGTTGAAGCTCTACACACGGCTGGAGCACAAAAGATTTACGCAACAGCGCGTAATGTTGACTCCCTGGCTGACGTTGTTGCCATCGACCCAGCTCGGATTGTTCCCCTAACTCTAGATGTGACCAATGCTGAGCAGATAGCTGCCATTTCGCAGCAGGCTCAAGATGTCAATTTGCTCATCAATAATGCAGGCGTGCTGGGGGGCGGTGACCTGTTCATCGATAACAGCATTGAAACCGCCCAGTGGGAAATGAATGTGACTTACTTCGGCACATTGGCCATGACCCGCGCCTTTTCACCCATTTTGAAACGCAATGGCGGCGGTGCACTGGTCAATCTCTGCTCCCTCGCGTCCTATGTAAATGTTCCTTCTGTTGCCACCTATAGCGCCGCAAAAGCTGCCCTACATTCACTGACCCAGGGTACTCGGGCTCAGCTAGCGGCCCAAGGCACGCTTGTTGTCGGTCTCTACCCCGGTCCCATCGACACCAGAATGGCAGAAGAGCTACCTTTGGACAAAGCACCCACTAGCCAGGTCGCCGATGCTCTATTGCACGGACTAGAAAACGGCATCGAAGATATTTATCCCGATGACACAGCTGCACAAGTTCTCTCAGGAGTGACTGAAGGACTCAAGGCCATTGAAAAACAGTTTGCTGAAATGTTGCCTTAGAGCGGCTGGGTTAATGCAATGCCTAAAAGATAGGCGATGGCCCAACGAAGCCTAGCCTATCTGCACTAACCCCCATTCGACATAACGCTTCTATCAGAAAAAACACTCAACAATCTTTCAACAGAACATTACCCATGTTACTCAACACCCCGGCTTGTCAAGCAGGCCAGCAGGCCCCAGACTTTACCCTCTCAGATCCAGATGGAAAAACCTATTCTCTCGAAAGTCTGATGGGCGACAAAGGCTTGCTGGTTGCCTTTATTTGTAATCACTGTCCCTATGTGCAGGCGGTGATTGACCGATTTGTTGCTGATGCCAAATTACTCCAAGCCAATGGAGTGAACGTGGTGGCGGTGATGTCGAACGACTACCGCTATGTATCTGCCGACAGCCCTGCCAATATGAAAAAATTTGCCCAACAGCATGGGTTTACGTTTCCTTACTTAGTCGATGAAGACCAGTCTGTGGGTAAAGCCTACGGTGCGGTTTGTACACCTGATTTCTTTGGCTTTAATGCTGATGGCACCCTGCAATATCGTGGTCGGTTAGACGATGCTCGCATGGGCGATCCGACTAACCGCAAGCCTGAGCTGCTGGCAGCCATGACATTAGTGGCAGCAACTGGCGCTGGTCCAACGGTCCAGCACCCTAGCATGGGCTGTTCGATTAAGTGGAGCTAATTCTAAACTGAGATAACCTAGGAGACTTAATTATGACTTCAAAGTGGCCCATTCAATACCCCGATCGAATTCAACTTTATTCACTGGGAACCCCCAATGGCCAGAAAGTAGCCATTGCTCTCGAAGAAATGGCCCTGCCCTATGAGGCTCATCGGGTCGATATTATGGCAGGCGATCAGTTTACCGATGAATTTGTAGCAATTAACCCCAACTCAAAAATTCCCGCCATTGTTGATCCCAACGGGCCTGGGGGCGAGTCGATATCAGTATTCGAGTCAGGTGCAATACTGATCTATCTGGCAGAAAAGTCAGGCCAATATTTGCCCACTGATCCAGCCGCTCGTAGTGAGTGTTTGCAGTGGTTGTTTTTTCAAGTAGGCGGCGTGGGGCCGATGTTTGGTCAGTTTGGTCACTTTTATAAGTACGCTAAGGAAAAGATTCCCTATGGCATTAATCGCTATCAAACAGAAGTTAAGCGTTTGTTGGGCGTTTTAGAGACACAGCTGCAGGGACAAGATTATCTTCTAAAAGAGGGCTATACCATTGCTGATATAGCAATGTTCCCTTGGGTGGGTGCGCTCGATTGGGGGTATGGCGCAGTTGAGGTGTTCCAGCTACAGCAGGACTTTCCTAACGTGATGTCATGGTACGAACGCTGCCGCCAACGACCTGCAGCTGCCCGTGGATTAGAAGTGACAAAGTTGACTTAACTCCTGATGACCAAACTGGTGCGATCAGAAGAACCTCTCTCTTCGATAAAAAATAACGCCCAGGGAGAGGTACAGTCTGCTATCACTTTATAATCTCTTGAGAACGTGGCAGCGGCTGTTTGCGTATTCACCGTGCCCCAGATAATTGCCTCCAAAGGGGACCTGACGGCGCGCCAGCAACAGCTAGCGCCAGCAACGAGGCTAACCGAGCGTGCGGCCCTGGCTGGTGACTATCAGGCGGCTCTCCCTTAGAACAGCAGGTGGCGGAGATTTGGGAGTCATTTTTAGGGATTCGTCCCATCGGCATTGACGATGGCTGGTCTGGCTCGGGCGATTGTCTAGTATCAGAGCGAGAATCAGCTGGTGGTGGATGAGATCGCACCCCTACCCAGGTTTGAAAGCTCAGATATCCAGCAGTTGCTAGACCAAATCGATCAGCTGCCCGAAGCCCAGGTGGATAAACTGCTCCACCAATTTCCCAAATTGCAAACCCTAAGGTAGTTTCTATAAATCCCCGCTATGATCACCACCCCTGATACCAACCGCTGGCTCCGACGCGGTACCCCCAATCCCAATGCGTCCCTGCGCTGTTTTTGCCTGCCCTATGCCGGGGGCAGTGCCCGCATTTTTCAAACCTGGAGCCAGTCCCTGCCGGAGAATGTTGAAGTATGTGCCCTTGAACTGCCGGGGCACGGGATGCGCCTGACTGAACAGCCCTTTGACAATTGGGATCTAGTTCTGGAGGCGATCTCCCAGGTGATTTTGCCCCTTTGCGATCGCCCCTTTGTGTTTTTCGGCCACAGCATGGGAGCCTTGATCAGCTTTGAGCTGACCCGCTATTGTCGCCGCCACCATCTGCCGATGCCCAGCCATCTCTATGTGTCAGGTCATCGTGCGCCGCAACTGCCCGACCCGGAAGAGCCGGTGCACAATCTGCCGGAACAGGCCTTTCGAGAGAAACTCACCCGGCTTCAGGGCACTCCACCAGCGGTGCTCAATAACATGGAAGTCACAGACCCAGGCCAAATTCACCCGCCATGTGTTACCAGGCAAACACTTTTTTATTCAAACAGAACAAACTTCTCTGCTCAATCATTTAAAGATCAGCTTGGGCAGATACGCATAAATCAAGACAGTCCCAGTTAGAGAAGATAATTATCAACGTCTTGCCCTGAACAAGAGAGACTTTAAATAAACAATCCTAGCGGGGCATTCCCAAGGGAGTATCCCGACGTCATCCTTTTGTTTAACCAGGGTTATTAAAACCAGATATTGGTTTTAGACCTACCGTGTACACATATCTCGGAAGATGGTTCAAAATCCTGCTTTACCCCCTTAATCCCCCCTTGGTAAGGGCAGGGTTGTTTCATGTTCACCAGAGAAAATCTGTAAGGCTTATTACTTCGTTCATACTGAATCGACATATGATCGGAGGGAACCAAAACCGGTTGCTTGGGGTCCCTCCGAGTTCCCCAAACCCCCATGGCTAGGGCCGGAGGCCGCCCTAGGACCCAGCCTACTGAGTTGTCCTCAATTGCATTAAAGTAGGGGTTACGGCGGGGTCGATTAATCAGGTTATCGCATTGTTGTTTGGCCCACCTCCAAGTAGAGCATGCTTTTCCTCAAATGAGCTTTCAATGCCTTCAGATTTTCTGTCCAGACAATGAAACAGCCCTGCCTTGGTAAGGGGGGAAACTCCAGTCCTCCCCCTTACCAAGGGGGAGTTAGAGGGGGTGATGCAACCGCGAACGCTAGTATCCAGGACTTATGTGTACACCGTAGGGTTTTAGACAAAAAGGGTTTTGTCCATTTTTATAATGTTCTAAATCTCTCCTGATGAATCTCTTTACCCAGCTATCCATGACGTCAGAGTCTGGTCTGAAATACGACTGTGGATTCCCATGGTGCGGATTTCCATAGGGCGCAAAGTATTGGTACAAGGCATAGCCTAAAAGAGAACAATATTTCAATAAATCCTGCCAGGCGTTAAGATGTGCATAGATTAGATTTATTAGGAATAAATCCTATAAAGGAGCTATGCACATTCTAGATAATCTGCCGGAAAGTCTTGCTGACTGTCGCTATTGCTCCCAGGTCTCTAAGGCCAATGGCGAAGATCCCATTGGTTCAGCCCCTCAGATAGATTACTGGCTAATTGTGGAAGTTCCTCAGCCCTGGCCCATCACAATGGCTACAGATAATCCAGCTATCAGTCAGATATTTCCGCTGATCAAAAAGCTGATTTTTAGACGGGGAGTAATAGTGAGACCGATTGCGATCGCACCCGATCCCGACTATTCTGCCCCCGGCTTTACCCGCGTTCTGTATTACTCGCGTCCCGCAAAACAGTTTGCCAAGTACCTGAAAGAAGAATACCTGGTCCCCGAAGATCTCACCATTGAGCTGGTTCTGGGCCTCTTAAATCGCCTATTGGGCAAAAAAAATCCGGTCAAGTCTTTTGCCACCTACCAACAAGAGACTCAACATATACGAGAGATGCTAGTGTGCACCCACACCCAGGTTGATCTGGCCTGTGGCCGATTTGGCACTCCCATATATCGCCAGTTACGCAAACACTTTGGTCAGTCCCATGTTCGGGTATGGCAAAGCACTCACTTTGGTGGTCATCAGTTTGCCCCCACATTAATTGACCTACCCACAGGACAGTTTTGGGGGCACTTAGAGTCGGGTCTCCTAACACATCTGATGCAGCGCAGCGGCGATCAACGCCAGCTTGCATTATGCTATCGGGGCTGGGCAGGCGTTAACAAGTTTGAGCAGATGGCTGAGCGAGCGGTCTGGCAACAAGAAGGATGGGACTGGTTTAACTGCCCGAGAACTGTTAAAACCACCAGTAAGGGACTGACGGGAATTAAAAAACTTGCCTATCCGATCTTGAAAATCATTCCTATTAAATTGTTGCAGCTCTGGTTAGACCGCTGGACCAAAGGTGCAACCTGGGTCAATATGAGCGTTAGCTATGAGACATCCTCTGGCACTGGCATATATAAGGTTACCGTTAAAGAGAAAGATGAAATTATCAGTGCTGGTAGTTCTGCAACCGAGGCCAATCAAACTATAAAGCTGAAACCCGTCAAACAATACCAGGTAGTACACTCCGTTAAAATCGTCTGAGCTTATGAATGCAACGATGGTGTAACCGTGATGCCCATGCCCAACGTTTGACCGTGTAATGAATTCAATACCTTTAGTCTGATGGCCCATTTTCTGTAATTTCGGGGTCATCGGCTATTTCCTGCCTACTAGTACTGTGTGGTGTGTGTGGCGTGTGTGGCGTAAGTTTGACCACTATCAAATGTGGATGGGGTGATCAAGCCAGGAGATGATATTTACTAACGGCTGTAAGCCTATTGGGTGGGTGTTTATTGGTAACAAGGTATGAAGGGTAAATTTATTTTCTATGCCCCGATCTAACCTAAGTACCTCAGAACTTGTTACATTAAACAGCTGGCATCAATGAACACAGTCTATGGAAAAAACTAATACTAAAACCTTTGCTATTTTGGCCCCTGTGCCAGAACATCATTTGGTCTCGGGGCTTGATGCGATTACTCGCCAGCTGGACGATGATGCGATTGAGACACAACCCATGGTAGCCTTAGGCAGCAATGCCTTTGAAGTTTTTGGGCAAGCAGATGCATTGCGTAAAGATCGCATGGCCGACGTTTATATTTATGCATCCCATGCAGATAATCCCACTTTAAATTCCCAGGCGACCTGGAGGGCAACTTACATTAAACAGGTTCATTCTCGTCGAGGTCGCTATCCTGGCAAAGCGATACATCGCCCAGAAACAACCGCCACTGACAAACCCACCTGGGCCGTTTTTTGGTTACTCAAAGATTTAGAAAAACTTCAACCCCCTTTGCCCATCGGTAAGATGAAGGCATTAGGCAAAAAATCTAATTATCCTTCCCGTTTTCTACCGGAAGAGCCAGTGTTGATAGAACATCCCATGCTTAGACGTCTCTTAGCCTAAGCATCTGACAATAGCAAAGTCTGATAGTCATGGCGGTTTTGCGGGCCGATGATATTATTTTGGTAATTCTCGGCTACGCACGGTAATTCTCGGCTAAACACGGTTTTTCTCAGCTAAACACGGTCTCAGGACTGGGTGGTGGATCTGTTTGGGAAGTGCGATCGCAAATTCTAAGCGGCCATAGCCGGAGACAGTAAGACATTTTTACCAATGTCAATCATGCATTTGACCATAAGAATTTTATTTAACCAGATATAACCCTGATCTACCAGCTAGTAGATGAAGAACTACTAGCCTATGCACTGGTATTGGTATATCCAAACAACTCTGAAATGGAGGCAGTTATTGCTTAACTTTTCAATCGTCAGGAAAGCCAGGACCATCTACGAGCAATGGGTATTATCCCTGTTGCTAATTTAAATTCCTAACTATCGAAAGTAGGTAGGGTCACAAATCTACCGATATAACGTTATTAGCTCAACTGGTAGTCCTATGACCGTGGACAATTGCCTCAAATGTGAATCCGTTCGTGAGGAACATGTTCTCCAACATTTAACCTTCCGAGGCTATGCTCTAATTGAGCAACTCAGCACGTTCCAAGATGTCGTCACCTACGTCGCCAGAGATAACCGCGAACCTGAAGGGTGTTATTGTCTTGTACGCGTGTTACCGATAAATAACAATGACGAACCGATTTTAGAATTGTTTCAGCCAACACCCAGCATCTCAGCGGCAGCTCAACTGCTAGGTGGGTTTCAAGTAGACAGTTACAGCTATCTCATTCGTCAATATATTCCTGGACAACCGCTGACTTGGGAAATTCCAAATCAGATAGGCTGGAATGGCAATCAGGTCATTAACCTGCTGCGGTCAATTTTGAAAACGCTGGTCCAATGTCATCAAGAAGGTGCTGTTCATGGCAATCTTCACCCCAATAATGTGATCCGTCGACCTGATGGACAGCTGATATTGACGGATTTTACCGGTACCCAAGGACGCTATCACCAAACCCTGAGACGGCATAAGGTGGGCCTCAGAAGTAACATTTTAGGACTATTAGAACATCCTGCCTACGCCGCTCCCGAACAATGGCAAGGCTGTCATCAACCCAGCAGCGATATCTATGCGCTAGGAATGTTAGGGTTGCAGTTTCTTCTTGGTCGCCAGTCTTGGACTTCTGAAACGCAGCTCCATCAACTGCTTAGTAGTCTACCTTATCAGCCGTTGGTAACTATCCTTAAGCGCATGGTTAATAGCATCCCAGACCAGCGCTATATGAATGCTCAGATCGCACTGTTTGCTCTAGATAACGTTCAATTAGACGACCAGCAACAACGACCAGCACCCATAGAACAACAACGAAGAGAGCAAGAAAACAAACTTCCACAAGCTCCCTTGACCTTAGGAGATTCCTGGCAGCGACAGCCAAACCATTATCAACTCAGTCAAATGGAGCGTAGGCTCCTAGACTATGATGGGATGCTAGATCAGCGATCACTCCCAGCCTCTCTGCCAAGTAAAGAACCATCAGCTAATGCTTTACTCCAGTTTAAATCAAGTCCCGACACGTTGCCAGTTGTCAAATCGCAGGTAGCCTTACTTTCTATCGAGTCAGAGTTAAACGTACTATCCCGTGACTCAACGTTTGTTCATCCAGAACTGGTGAACACAGAGACCTTAGTCCTAGCCTCTATGGCACTAGAGACAGTCTCCATAGAAGATTTATCCCAACCGACTATCGTTGAGGCAACCATAGCCCATGCCAACCCTACTGTTATTGAAGGCTCAAAAGAAACACTGCTGATGGCTCCTGAGCTGCCTAAAGAGTCACCTGGTTCAAAAATATCTCACTTTAAGTGGACACCAGCTGTCTTGGCAATGACCACATCAGTGGGTGGCGTTATTCTCTACCAAAATTGGAACTATCTCAATCAAGACGTCACCGCAGCACCAGATACTTCATCCAAGGTTATTACTGATGATATAGAGGTTGCTCAAACTAACCGTGACTCAGTCCCCATTCCTGTGCCAGAGACTCCCGGCGAATTTGATGTTCGTCCCAGCTTTAGCCAGTCTCAAGCTGAATACAGCGAGAAGCAAGAAATCATGGCCCAAACCCTGTTGCGCGCAGCCTATAAACAAGCTGCTATTGAAAACTTTGAGCAAGCCTTGAACTATTTACATCAGGTGCCCACCCACACCAAAGCCCATCACACTGCTTTAAAAAAGATTGAAGAATATTCGCAAAAAGCAGTAATTAAAGGCCTCTAGTATCCGATGGCAGAAACTTGGCAGCCATTGCCCCCTATCTCCCCGTCGCTAGTTTAATGTTCGCTATGGTTTATCGTCCTTCTCTTCGCCTAGCCAAAGCGACCACTCACATAGTCTCGGGTCAATGTCTCATGGGGTTGTTGAAAAATTGTCTCGGTAGTATTATATTCCACCAGATAACCATAGCGAAGACCTTTCGGATCAGTCTTCGTATTAAAAAATGCCGCCATGTCAGACACACGAGATGCCTGCTGCATGTTATGGGTGACAATCACAATGGTGTAATGTTCCCGCAACTCTTGCATTAGATCTTCAATCAGGTGAGTTGCCAGCGGATCTAGAGCAGAACAAGGCTCATCCATCAATAACACCTTAGGCTCAACCGCAATGGAGCGGGCTATACAAAGCCGCTGCTGTTGTCCTCCTGAAAGATCATAACCGCTACAATACAGCCTATCTTTTACCTCATCCCAAAGCCCCACCCGCATCAGAGAGAGCTCGACTAGCTCATTTAGATCACCGGTATAACCATTGATGCGTGCACCAAAGGCAATATTCTCATAGATAGAATGATCAAATGGATTGGGCTTTTGAAACACCATGCCAACATTTCGACGCAGGATATCGACCTCCATCGTCGAATTATAAATATTTTGACCATAAAATAAGATATCTCCCTGGGTACGTGCTCCTGGAATCAAATCATTGAGGCGATTCAAACAACGAATTAAGGTACTCTTCCCACACCCGGATGGACCAATCAAAGCCGTAATCTGATGTTCTGGAATATCGAAAGAAACGTCGTAAACACCCAAGGCAGAGCCATAACGTACGGTAGTATTACGTATACTAAGTACTGTCCTGGGTGGCGCTACCGTTTCTATTTGAGATAGCATTTGTAAGTACCTCGTAGAGTTCTTTTCCTTACCCCCGCAATATAGGTAAGAATTTTGAGGAACTTGGGAGGATTGGTAATCGGTAAGTTTTCGCCAGGGACGTGACATTTGGTAACACTGCGTTTATTAACTTTGACGTCTACAGACCAGGACGGTTTACCTACAATATCAATGTGCTGAACTGCCAAGCTGTTAATTGCGGGGTTTAAGCTGTTCTGCTGAGCATATGCGTGCAGGCTGTCTGCACAATGGACGGGATCAGGATGGTGATGGGAAGTGCTAAGATCCATAGCCGATACCCACCTATGACCGCATGCATCGCATTGCCGCAACACCGGGAGGATGGAGCCCAGATACAGACGGAGTCATCATTCTGGAACAAACCCCAGCCCCCATCGTAATCCTCACCGCTGCCGATACAGAAATCCAAACCCTGGCTGCTAGCCTGCCGAGACTTCCTAAAGACTTTCCTGAATTTCGAGTCGCTAGCCTGCTGCAGCTACAACAAGAACTGAGCATTGATACTTATGTAGATGATGTATTGAGTAAAGCCCAGGTCATTGTAGTGCGGCTGTTGGGGGGACGCAGCTACTGGAGCTATGGTCTAGAACGCCTGCGGGAAGTTGCAGAGTTCCAGGGCATTAGCCTGGTGGTATTACCCGGTGACGATCGCCCCGATCCGGCCCTGAGCAGTTTGGGTACGGTGCCCCTAATCGTAGCGGATACACTCTGGCACTACTTTGTGGAAGGGGGAGCGGAAAATCTGACTTACGGGCTACAGTATTTGGCTCGAACCTGTTTGGAATATCCCTATGAGCCACCTGCACCGAAGTCCGTGCCGCAGTGGGGGGAATATGCATGGAAGAGTAGGAGAATGGGAGAGTGGGAGAGGGAAGAAACAGACAAAAATGTCGTTATTTCTCCCAGAATTGGGGTGCTCGGGGGGACTTCAACCGATATAGTTTCTTCGAGAAAATATCTTAAGCCCCAGCCGACGGTGGCGATTTTTTTCTATCGGGCTCATTATCTGTCTGGCAATACCCGCGTCATTGATACTCTTTGCGAAGCCTTGCAATGCCGTGGGTTAAATCCGCTGCCGCTTTTTCTGCCCTCTCTCCGCAATCCAGATATTCAGGCTCAGCTGCTAACTGAACTCACTGAGAATCGTAGTATTGATTTGATTTTGAATACCACTGGATTCTCTCTTGCTAAGTTAAATGCTGAGTCTCCCCAGGTGGACTTTTGGCAAAAGTTAGATGTGCCGGTGCTTCAGGTGATGCTCAGCGGTGGCAGTGAAGACCAGTGGCAACAACAGTGGCGAGGATTGTCACCCCGAGATATTGCGATGAATGTGGCGCTACCGGAGGTGGATGGCCGCATCATTAGTCGGGCGGTGTCGTTTAAGGCGGTGCAGACGGATCATCCTCAGCTGGAGACGACGGTGATGGCCTATGAGCCGAAGGCTGATCGTATTGAGTTTGTTGCTGACCTGGCAGCTAATTGGGTAACGCTGCGGCGCACGGCACCCCAGCAGCGCAAGGTGGCACTAATTCTGGCCAACTACCCCAACAAAGATGGTCGTTTGGCCAATGGGGTGGGGCTGGATACTCCCGCTAGCTGTTTGGAGATTTTGCGATCGCTAACGTCAGCAGGCTATACCGTTACCCCCGGCACTATTCCCCCAGAAGAAATTTTATCGGCCACCGGTGCAGATTTGATCGACTGGCTTACCCAGGGCATTACCAATGATCCTGAAGGGCAAGGCATGCGCCCTGTGCATCAAACTCTCTCAGCAAAAGATTATCAAGAGTATTTTCAAATGCTGCCTGCGGCTGTGCAACAGGGTGTCATTGACCGCTGGGGAGCGGTGGACCCTGACGTGGATATTCCCATTGCCGGCATTCAACTGGGTAACATTTTTATCGGCATTCAACCCTCTCGGGGCTATGACGATGATCCGTCGCTGAACTACCATGCGCCAGATTTAGAACCCACCCATCGGTATCTTGCATTTTATGCTTGGCTGCGTTGCCAGTGGGGAGCCCAAGCTGTTGTCCATGTGGGCAAACATGGCAATTTGGAATGGCTGCCGGGCAAGAGTTTGGCCCTGTCTGAAACCTGTTATCCAGAAGTGGCCCTGGGGCCAATGCCCCATTTATATCCCTTTATTGTCAACGATCCGGGGGAAGGCACCCAGGCAAAACGTCGGGCGCAGGCGGTGATTTTGGATCACCTGACGCCACCTTTGACTCGGGCTGAACTCTATGGCTCGCTGCATCGCTTGGAGGCGCTGATTGATGAGTATTATGATGCGGAGTCGTTAGATCCAAAAAGACTTCCGGTAATTCGCGATCGCATCTGTTCCCTGGTCACCCAAGCAAATCTACAACAGGATCTCAGTTTGTTGCCAGGTCTGGCTCCCATCTTGCCACAGCTGCAACTCTCCCAAGAAAAGCAACCTGGATCGCGGCGCAATGATCAATCGTTAGATTCAAATGCCTTTAGCGAATTTATTACCCAAACAGACGGGTACCTGTGTGATCTCAAGGAAGCTCAAATCCGTGATGGGTTGCATATTTTAGGTCTGTGCCCCGATGGCAGGCAGCTGCGGGATTTGATGGTGGCCATTGCCCGGCAGCCCGGTCCCGGTCGTCAGGGGTTAACCCGTGCGATCGCAGACGACTGGGGCTGGGATCTGCATTTTGACCCCCTCACCGCAGATTTAGGCACTGTTATCAAAGATCTGGAGATACCAGATACTTTGTTGCAGCCTGAGCGGTTGGCAACTCTCTACACCGTTGGTGATGCCGTTGAAGTACTAGAACACCAGGCGGCTTGCTTAGTGGAACAATTGCTGGCTAAGGAAGAGAATTTCGTCTGCGGTCCTAAAACAACTGCAGAACTTACCTGGATCCGCCAGTGGCTCTGGCCCAAACTCACCCAAACCTCCGAGGAAATCACCCACCTGCTCCACGGCTTAAATGGAGGCTATGTGCCCAGCGGTTCCTCTGGTGCACCGACGCGGGGACGGGCGGATGTGCTGCCCACCGGGCGGAATTTTTACAGCGTTGATATTCGGGGACTGCCGACGGAAAGTGCCTGGGATGTGGGTCGTCGAGCCGCAGAGAACCTGGTGGAGCGCTACACCCAAGAGCAGGGAGACTATCCCAAAACCCTGGGTCTGTCCATGTGGGGCACGGCCACCATGCGCACGGGCGGAGATGACATGGCTGAGGCCCTGGCTCTCCTGGGAGTGCGCCCCGTTTGGGATGGGGTGGGTCGTCGGGTGGTGGATTTTGAAATTCTGCCCCTATCGGTGCTGCAACGCCCCCGCGTAGATGTTACCCTGCGCATTTCGGGATTCTTCCGCGATGCCTTTCCTAACCTGATTGATTTGTTTAACTCAGCGGTGGCAGCGGTGGCAGCGCTGGATGAACCGTCTGGCATGAATCCCCTGGCTACCCAGGTAAAGCAAGAAGCCGACCATTGGCAGTCCCTGGGGTTTAGTGCTGAGGATGCCGATATTCGTGCCCAGTACCGGGTGTTTGGGTCTAAGCCAGGGGCCTATGGTGCCGGACTTCAGGGACTGATTGAGGCACAAAACTGGAGTAGCGATCGCGACCTGGCTCAGGCCTATATTAACTGGAGTTGCTATGCCTATGGGCGACCCAGCACAGGAGAGTCTTCGGAGCAACAACAGCCGGGTAACGGCAAATTGCGCTCCACCTCCGTTCCCGATGTCTTTCAACAACGGCTAGGGCAGCTGCAAATTGTGTTGCACAATCAAGATAATCGAGAACATGATCTATTGGACTCTGACGATTATTATCAGTTTCAGGGGGGCCTAGTCGCTGCCGTGCGCGCCACCCAGGGCAAAAATCCCACAGCCTATTTTGGTGATCACTCCCGCCCCCAACAGCCGCGAATTCGCTCTTTGCCCGAGGAGATCAGCCGAGTTTACCGTTCCCGCGTTGTCAATCCTAAATGGATTGCCGGGGTGATGCGCCATGGCTATAAAGGCGCTTTTGAGATGGCTGCCACGGTGGATTATCTCTTTGCCTATGATGCAACAACCCACGCGGTGGCTGATTTTATGTATGCTGGCGTTGCCGAGACGTACATTCTAGACGACAACGTTCAACGCTTTATCCAGACCCATAATCCCTGGGCGTTACGGGATATGTCAGAACGGTTGTTAGAAGCCCACCAGCGAGGATTATGGCAACAGGTTTCACCCGAAATGCTAGAACAGCTGAGGGCCATTGTATTAGATGCCGAAGCTCACATTGAGGAAACACTATGACCAACCCACAGAACACCCCACAAAATACGTCAGAAGAGCAAGCCCGTCTACAGAAGATAAAAGCCGCTAAAGATCAGTCCCGTGCCAACCGCGCAGGGAATGAAAAAGGACTGTATCTTTTGTTTACAGGATTAGGTAAAGGTAAAACCAGTAGTGCCATGAACCTGGTTTATCGCCATTTAGCCCATGATATGAGGGTGGCTGTGGTGCAGTTTATTAAAAACGACAGTGCGTTTCCCGATGGCGATCGCATCATGTTGGAAAAGCTCAAGGAACAGGGTTTTCCCATCAGTATCGATACCCTGGGTGGGGGGTTCACCTGGGAAACCCAGGACCCGGATCAAGACCAGCGGATGGCGGAGCAGGCCTGGCAAACGGCAACCAAGCTCATTGCGGACCCCGATATTTCCCTGGTTGTTCTGGATGAATTACACATTGCGCTCAAAAAAGCTCGGCTAGATCTGACACCTGTAATGGCAGGCATTCAGGCTCGTCCTAACCATTGTCATGTGGCCAGTACCGGACGCTATGCGCCCCAGGAATTAATTGATGTTGCTGATTTGGTGACAGAAATGAATCGCATCAAGCACCCCATCAGTGCAGGTATTCCAGCCCAGATAGGGATTGAGTATTAGATGGCTTTCCATAGTGGATGGACACTATAATCACGTTGCTACTTGTTTAATGATTAAAAGATGCAAAAGCTTACCATAACTCGACCCGACGACTGGCATCTGCATGTGCGGGACGGTGTGATGCTGAAAGCGGTTTTGCCCCATACGGTGCGTCAGTTTTCCCGCGCCATCATTATGCCGAATTTGAAGCCCCCCGTGCGCTCGGTAGCGGATGCGGCAGCCTATCGAGATCGCATTATCGCAGCCATTCCAGCTGGCAAACAATTTGAGCCGCTGATGACCCTCTACCTGACTGACAATACAGACCCCAAAGAGATCATTGCGGCCAAAGCCTCCCAGTTTGTTAAAGCGGTTAAATACTATCCAGCCGGTGCAACAACCAATTCAGACTTTGGTGTGACGGATATTCGTAAGTGCGATCGCGTCTTTGCTGCCATGCAGCAGGTGGACATGCCCCTATTGTTACACGGGGAAGTGACCGATAAAGGGGTCGATGTTTTTGATCGTGAGAAGATATTTATCGAGCAACAGTTGCTCCCACTTAAGCAGCGATTTCCCAACCTGCGTATCGTGCTTGAGCACATTACCACCTCAGATGCTGTGCAATTTGTTCTGGCCCATAACCATGTGGCTGCAACCATCACACCGCAGCATTTATTGTTTAACCGTAATGCGCTCTTCCAAGGGGGAATTCGCCCCCACTTTTATTGCCTGCCAATTTTGAAACATGAGCAGCATCGTCGGGCAATTTTGCAAGCGGCCACTTCGGGTAATCCTAAGTTTTTTCTGGGTACCGATAGTGCCCCCCATGATCGCAACAATAAGGAAACATCCTGTGGCTGTGCCGGTTGCTATTCGGCCTTGCATGCTATGGAGTTGTATGCAGAAGCGTTTGAGAGCGTTGACGCCCTCGATAAACTAGAAGCGTTCGCCAGCTTCCATGGACCAGACTTTTACCAACTACCCCGCAATACGCAGCAAATTACCTTGGTCAAAACAACGTGGCGCATCCCTGATCAAGTGCCTCTGACTGAGTCTGAACTTGTGCCGTTACGGGCAGGGGAAGAGATGACGTGGCAAATGGCATAGGACCTACAACAGGGTATGGGTATAGTTCTAACAGAAAGGCCAAGAAACAACGTTCTATGCCAATCCTAAATAGTTAATCCTATGCAATTTTGATATCCAAAGCGAAGGCGAAGGTGGTAGATTTAATCTGCTTAGCATCGGTTCTAGTGGGGAACAGCCGCTAGAGGAAAGGGGGAAAGCGCAGTGAAAATCTGCCACTGTCCCGCAGCTGTGAAGGAAGTTTTATACCTCCCAGTCAGAATGCCCGCCGATGGTCAACCTGCCGTTTTATTGATCTGCGAGGTACAGATGGGTTTATATGCTTTAGTCGCCTTGAAGGGTTTCAAGGTTAAGAATCTTTGTCGTTCAGGCAAGATTGCGCTTGTTGCGATCACAGCACTTCTCCTCAATGGGTTGCCTGCCCTAGCTCACCATCCGTTAGGTGGAAAGACACCCGGTAATTTCATTGAAGGATTTTTATCCGGTATTGGTCATCCGGTCATTGGATTAGACCATCTAGTGTTTGTCATTGCCTCAGGGTTGTTAGCAGCAGCCATTGGTCGCAACTTAATTATTCCTGTTGCCTTTGTTTTAGCCTCTCTTTTGGGTACAGGAATTCATTTGGTGAGCATTGATTTGCCGCTTCCTGAGCTGGTAATTTCTGCCTCAGTGCTTGTCTTTGGTGTACTACTAGCCCTAAAAAAGCGGCCAAATAGCACAATTATCACTGGTTTAGCTGCCATTTCTGGGTTGTTCCATGGATTTGCTTACGGAGAATCCATTTTTGGTGCTGAAATGGGTCCTTTGATGGCTTATTTGCTAGGATTTGCATTGATTCAGCTTGCGATCGCAACAGCTGCCTATGGGATGGGTAGTCGCCTATTCCAACAGTCACCCGAAAGTTCAGCGCTGCGATTTGCTGGTTTTATTATTTGCGGTGTGGGCGGTACGTTTCTGTCCACACTGATGATGGATTATGTTTTGCTCGCTTAACCTACGCTGATCTACTGTGAACCCTCTTAAAGGGTACTGTGTATGTATCTGGAAGATAATGTCCCAAAAGGTAGACATGGTCTTGAATTTGCCCACTCTGCAACTTATGCGTACATGGTAGCTCCAAAAGGAAAGGTAAAAGATCGACTAGACATCTCAAACTATCCTGTTTGTTATTTTTAGCTTTCTTTCATACTTGACTTCAATTTGCTTGGAGAGAATTTAGGAAAGAGCTTTTTTAGAAATAAATAGTTCCTCTGTAGGAACCCACTGCTGTACGTCCAATGCAGGATCAGAATCAGTTGTCTGCATCCTGACGGGTGCACCAATGTGCACCTCTACCAAACCAAATTTGCACAAAATCTTGAATCTTTAGTCGTTAGGAAAAACCAATGCATAAAATTCCTGTTACCGTAGTCACCGGCTTTCTAGGTTCCGGTAAAACTACGCTGGTGCGTCATCTATTGCAAAACAACCAGGGACGACGCATCGCTGTATTAGTCAACGAGTTTGGAGAAGTTGGCATTGATGGAGAAATTCTAAAATCCTGCCAGGTCTGTGATGAAGATGAGACCCCTGATACTAAAATTCTAGAGCTTGCTAATGGGTGTCTATGCTGCACTGTGCAAGAAGAGTTTTTGCCTACCATGCAAACTCTTCTAAAGCGACGAGAAGACATTGACTGTATTGTCATTGAAACCTCAGGGTTAGCGCTGCCGAAGCCTTTAGTGCAGGCATTTCGTTGGCCTGAAATTCGGACTGGCGCAACCGTGGATGGTGTGGTGACGGTGGTGGATGGCAATGCCCTTGCCAAGGGTCAAATTGTTGGCGATCTAGAGGCCCTAGAATCCCAACGACAGGCAGATGACTCATTAGACCATGAGACACCCATTGAGGAACTGTTTGAGGATCAGCTAGCCTGTGCTGATATGGTGCTACTGACTAAGACCGATGTGATGTCGGAGGATAACCGTCTTAAGGTACAACGATGGCTCCAACAGAAGGCACCCACGGGTGTTAAGGTTGTTCCTTGTCAGCAGGGTGAGATTAGCCCAGATATTTTGCTGGGCTTTAATGCCGCTGTTGAAGATGACTTGGATAGTCGTCACAGCCATCATGATCATGAAGAAGAGCATGAGCATGACGATCATCTGGAGTCCGTTTATGTTGAGCTAGATAAGGCGTTTGAACCTGCTGTTTTGGTGCAACGTTTGCAATCATTGGTGAAGCAGCAAGAGATTTATCGCATTAAAGGCTTTGTCTCTGTCCCAAACAAAGCGATGCGACTAGTTTTGCAAGGTGTAGGCCAGCGTTTTGATCACTTTTATGATCGCCCCTGGCAAGCGGATGAATCTCGTCAGACTCGGCTAGTGGTCATTGGCTCTGAGCTGGATAAAGAGACCGTTACTCAAGCTATGGCAGGAACTGCATAGGCCTGATGGTGAGCCATGGCCCATCGACTTAGTTCAAAAGTCCATGGACCATGGCTCAAACCCGCATTGGTTGCAAAAGCACAAAAAAGGCAGAATACGCCTTGGCGTAAATGGGGTGGTTAAGCGCGCATAAATATTTAGGGCGTTCCCGAATGATGGGAGCGATAATGGGCTCAACATTGAGGGAGTCTCAAGCATGCGAGAGCGATTCAAGCAGTGGCCACCAAAGATAAGCATCAACAAGGGGTGGGTGATGGGAGCGATCGCCACTCCAGTCTTTCTCTGGTTAGTGTGGTGGCTTTGGTTACTCCCCGTTCGTCAACCTCAGCCAGATGACGGTCGCCTATCCCACAACGAAAGAGTCACCCTTGCTCACCCACATCGTCAAACCCTCATCAGGGGGATTGGGACGCTCGCAATGGTTGCCGGTGGAGTTTTCCTTTTTCTCCGTTTCCGCATTGCTAACAGAAATGCAGAGGCAATCGACCTGAGCGGGACCGACCTGAGCGGGGCCGACCTCATCAGCGCCGACCTTATCAGTGCCAACCTGAGCGGGGCCAACCTGAGATATGCCGACCTGAGATATGCCGACCTTATAAGTGCCAACCTCAACGGCGCCAACCTCAGCGGGGCCGACCTCAGCGGCGCTAACCTGAGTGGGGCCGACCTTATCAGTACCGACCTCAGTGGGGTTAATCTCAGCGGGGCCAACCTTAGGTATGCCAATCTCAGCGGGGCTGACCTGAGATATTCCGACCTCAGCGGGGCCGATCTCAGATATGCCAACCTCAGCGGGGCCAACCTCAACTGTACCCTACTCAGCGATGCCAACCTCAGCGATGCTAACCTCAGCGGGGCCTTGCTATTTTTTATAAATTTACGAGAAGTTCTAAATCTTGAACCGCTTCAACTCGAGGTGAAACCTTCACCTTTTTTATGTAATGTTGCATTGCCTGCTTATTCCAAGCAACCAGATGTGAATCCCAATCGTGCCTGCGATCGCATGCCCCAACTCTTGAGCACTCGCTATGATATTCCCCTCGAAGAGGCCCAAGGGATCGTCGATGAAGCTCGACAACACCAATGGGACTAACCCAAAGATATCTCCTTACATTAAAAACGATAGTTAGTGCTATTTACCCATAGTCCTACTAACACCGCATTGCCATGGCTATCGATTTTGATGTCTACCACAAAAGCTTCTTGATCTCGCCATTGAGTTTCATTAATATGTGCATTGATATCTACTCTTTGATCCTCTGGCATGTAGTAACGCTCCAGACCGTAGGTGATTCGATTGTTAGCGTATTGACCTTTTAGAACAATCTGATTAGTGTCTAGATCGTCAGGTCGTGTTTCACTGACGAGAATGGGTTGCCAGGGAGTTGGAGGCGAAGTCTCTGTTTTGGGAGCTTCCAAGACAACAAAAAAGGCCTGAGGCTGATAGTCATAGTCCTCAAAAAACTTCTCGCCACCCGGAAGTGTGCGCAACGTCTCACGTTGGGAAATGTCATAACGCAGGGTTTGGTAATACCCTCTCAAAAAATCGTAGGGATCGACAGGGGCAGTTTGTAGCGTAACAGATGTGCCTGTGGCGGAGGTATAGACATCCTGAGCAGGCACTGCGACAATTATTGCGGTCTGAATCAGTAGGGGAGCCCACAATCGCCAACCGGGTAGTCTACGTCTTGGCAACGATTGGATGGGCACTGGCTTACCATCAGGCTTAACCAGAGTTTTAATGTCGGGATGTTGAGATGACGAAGATGACATAGGACAGTACCTAAAAAAACGATCAATGATAAATGTTGTTTTGTTGTTCAAGAAGTGTCGTTTGCAAAAATCAGGTTTAAGCTTGACTGAGGCGTGCTGATGAATGCTTAAGTCGATGCTCAAACCATAACCCTGCAACAATTATGCCGATGCCGCAGAGTACTAATACAACGGCCTTCAACATTAAGTCAGTGTTGTACTCAAATAAGCGACTGAGTAGTCCTAACACTAACAACACCATTCCACCCCAAAAGGTGCGGCGTACGCCTAAGGCTAAACTATCCCGCAACAGGGCCAGCGCCAGTAAGAACAACATAATGTTAACGACAATAGTTGCAACGATGTTGATATCCCCCAGGGAGATGTGGGTAATTACGATTCCGGTAGATAGGATGAGTATCAGGGCGATTGTAACGGTATTGATCGACTGTTCTTGCCAGAGATTCCCATGTCTCAGCTGGTGTCGCAGTCGCAGCCATCCTAGCCCCGCAAAAACGCTAAATACTACGATGTTCACAAACCACCAGGACAACTCGGTCAACGTATCATCTTGAAATAGGTGTGGGCTGGCCCAGGTAGCCTTAAATGAAAAGATATAGAGTGTGAGACTCAGCACCGTAATAGCCAGGCTACGTGACACCGTTTGAAACGGATCTGGTCGAGTATGAATAGAACGGGGAGTAAATCTCCACACGTCTCGGTCATAGCTCCATAGGCAGGCGACTGGCAGCAGCAGTGAAATGGCCAACAGTCCATTGGTGACATCATAGGAAAATAGAGCTAGGGGAAATGCGCTTGCAAAACCCAATCCAGCCAGAACAAACACCACCCGTGACCGACACCAATAGGCCAATGGCACAAATAATCCACAGACTATCAGCGGCATCATTCTCATGGGGAACTCTAGCCAGCTAGAGTTTGTTGGCCAGAAAGTCGAAACAGCCCATGAACCATAGCTAATCGCCATAAGTCCCCAAGCCATTACACCTAAGGATGTGAGCCTGAGGCTGTAGGCCATCAAGGTCACCCCTATTCCCCAGAAAAAGTAAAGCTCATAGGCCTGTCCACTTTGGTGAAACATTTGCGACATCAGGGCCATATTTGCACCCAGCGATAGTGCCCCTGTTAATAAAAGACCGTGGCCCAACCGCTGTAACCCTTTATGGCGAGAGGGTCGTCGCCATAAATAAAACCCTGCTGCATTGATCCCAACAAACAGCACCATCAACAAGCACACTCGAAATGCTCGGGACCAAACCTGCCAGTTGGCAGCCACAAAGGTGATTAGCCCCAACCCCAACAAGATGCCACCAAGGCCTAACAAAATAGCTATAAACTGATTTTGGGCGTCTGGTTCAATCTCACCAAATTTATAACGCTCCGACAGTTGTTCGTAGATATCTACGGTAATGACACCTTCTTGCCACCACTGTTCTGCTTCCTTGCGAAGTTGTCGACGAAACTTGGACATAGCTACTACCTGCATAAACCCTCATCTGTCTATGGAGCCAGTTTGGCAATAGTTTCAATGAATTTTCCATGAGTATGGTGTAGCTGACGGAAGCAGATCCAATAGGCCAGATGTCAGGCGAAGTTCATCGAAGTAAGGCGAAGTCAAACTGCGTTGTATCTCTTTGAGCCGTCGAATTGTTTGAATATTGGAAATTTGTGTTGCAGCAATCTGAGATTTTATAAATGTAAACGATAAAAAAACGTCATTCTCAATTCATCTAAAGTTGATTAAGGTTAAAAAACAATTAATAATTCTCAATGGCAGATGAGGTATCTGATGAAATTAACTATTGTAAGTTCTTTCTTTGTGTTTGCCGGCATCCTTATTGGTGAGCTTGCCACTGCCCAGACGCAGGATACTACCTTTGTGGGTGAAGTGTATCGAGTGTGGGAAGACGGATTTCAGTTGAAGACGGAAGATCGCTCTATAACTGTTGACTCTTACGACGTTTGTGGAGATAACACCACTCGTCACATCACCGTCGGGGAACAAGTGACTGTAACCGGTGAGTTTGAAGGGGGAGAGTTTGATGCGTTTTCCATTACGAAGGGTGATGTAGAAAAGGCCTGTAGTTAGAGATTTTAGTGGTTCGGTAGCTTCGAGGAAGTAATACCAGACTATAGTCGTCCTTAAGCAATTAGGACATTGGGATGGGTAGGTTAACCTGGATGTTCCAAACACCTTACCCATTGCTATACCTAGACTATGACTACTATTCTTGAGGACGTTGCCGAGCATTTGAGTCAAGCCGAGCAGATTCTGTTTATTACGGGGGCAGGCCTCTCTGCTGATTCGGGTTTGCCCACCTACCGGGGTGTGGGTGGGCTATACGAAGGACAAACGACAGCAGAAGGCTTTTCGATTGAAGAAGCCCTAAGTGGCTCCATGTTTCAGGTGCAGCCCGACATTACCTGGAAATATCTCTGGCAACTTGGTGCGGCATTACACAATACTTGCCACAATCGTGGGCATGAGGTGATTGCGGAAATTGAGCACCATAAGCCTAACACTTGGGTCTTAACCCAGAATATTGATGGGTTTCACCGCTCGGCAGGCAGTCAAAACCTGGTGGAAATTCACGGTCGTGCTTCAGAGCTTTATTGCATCAAGTGTGATTATGTCACCACAGCCCAGGACTTCCTGGCGGACTATGGCCAAGAGGTGCCTCTGCCCCCCATCTGTCCAGCCTGCCAGGGGATTATTCGTCCTGCCGTTGTCCTGTTCGGTGAAACTTTGCCCGAACGGGGCATCCAAGCGCTTTACCAGTTTCGGGACATGGCCTGGGATCTTGTCTTTGCGGTAGGAACGTCGGGGCTTTTTCCGTATATTGCCGAACCTCTGGTTAGAGCACAGTTGAAGGGTATTCCCACGGTAGAAATTAATCCGGGTGAAACGATGTTGTCGTCTGTGGTGGAATATCGGATTGCCTTAGGAGCAGCGGTGGCGTTAGAGCAGATTTGGCATTTGGCTCAGCATTAGAGACAAAGCCATAATGTTCTAGGGTTGCGACGATCACGGGTGTCCTTTTAATCGAGAGCTCTTGCCGCATCGCTAGGCTCAAGGACGTTAGCTGATACTAATGTTGTCGGGGTAGTTCTAAAGACTATGGCCGACAACATTTAACAAACTGTTGGGCAAAGGTGGGATTGCTGCCAAAGTGTAAATGAACGTAACTGGCGAGGACATTATAGACCTGATAACCTTCCCAGGTTTGATGGTTTTTCCATCCTTGCAGTTTGTAATTAAACTCTAATTGTCCCTTTCGACTTCGCTCAGGGGACGTCGGGGTGATTTCCAGCAGATTACCTTGAGCATCCACAATGTCTGAATAGTGAAACCGATGACCGCGAATGGTGCCCTGTTTAGGGAAGCCACCGTAGGGTCCCACCATGTCTACCTGGCGATAGCCCAGCTTCACCCGTTGTCCCATTGTTGTCCAAAACGGAAGCATGCCGACAAAGGGATAGCGTTGTTGTTCAGCACCCAACAATCCCTGGGAAAGATACATCAGGCCACCGCATTCTGCATAGACTGGGCGTCCTGACCGGCAAAAGTTTGCGATCGCATCCCGCATACCCTTATTCCCAGACAGTTGTTTAGAATGCAGCTCAGGGTACCCACCACCAATATAAAGACCATCCAAATTCTCAGGCAAAGAATCCTTTAGAGGGGAAAAAGGAATCAGTTCTGCCCCTGCCTGTTCCAGCAGACTCAGATTGACCCCATAGTAAAAACAAAACGCCTGATCCTGGGCAATCCCAATACGGACCTTAGGAGAGTGGGACAAGCATTGTTGAGCATCGGTTTTCATCTCTAGATGACTGGGTGCTACGAGTTGGTCTGAGCGAGAGTTGGCAATATTGACTAACTCTGCCAAATCCAGATTGTCGGTTACCAGCTTTGCCAGACTGTCCAGATAGTCAGTCTCAGCTAATTCTTCCTCTGTCGCCCGCCATAGTCCTAGATGACGTTCAGGAATCCTTACGGGCTTAGAGCGAGGAATCCCCCCTACAATAGGCACCCGCACAGTCTGGCTGACCGCCGAACAAATGCGATCCAGGTGGGACGCACTGCCAATTTGGTTACAAATCACCCCCGCCACCGTCAGGTCTGGATCAAAGTTGCCATAGCCTGAAATCAGGGCTGCTGCACTGCGGGCCAAAGAACGGGCATTGATCACAAGAACCACCGGTGCCCCCAGCCACTTGGCCATTTCCGCCGTACTCCCCGATTCAGACTCCGCGCCGTAGCCATCAAACAGCCCCATCACCCCTTCAACAATGGCCAGATCAGCTCCCTGGCAAGCCTGATCAAAGATCTGACGATTCTGAGCCTGATTTAGCATCCAGCCATCCAGATTATGGGACACTCGCCCCGTTGCCCGCTGATGGTGGCTGGGGTCAATAAAATCGGGTCCTACCTTAAAAGGCTGTACCTGCAGACCCTGATGGGTAAACGCCCGCATGAGACCAATGGCAATAGACGTCTTACCCACACCACTGTGGGTTCCAGCAATAACAAGGGTGGGAATCGGCATGCTGTGAAAACTATGTTGAAACGCTAAAGGTCCTTTAGTTACATAACATTTCTCGTAACATGCCACTGCCCTATGGAGCATTTGATCCTGGAAGACGGCGAGAGTTTATAGTTTTCCGAAAAATCAAAGTGTGCATAGGGCAAATCGGCATGGGGGAATTCCATGTTTCGTCGGCTGCCGACAAATGTTAACGTTAATCCCTGACCTCTATCTCTCTGGATTGCCCAGAGGCCATGATAACCACATGAGTCAATCTAACCCTCTTTTACTTTTGGGCCATGGCACTCGTGATGCTAATGGGCGTCAGGCATTTCTTGATTTTGCCCATACGTTTCAAACCTATGACCCTAGCCGTCCCGTGGTTCCTTGCTTTTTGGAACTGACGGATCCCCTGATTCAGGCAGGCATTGATAGCTGTGTTGAGCAGGGCTATCACGAGCTAACCGTACTGCCGGTGCTACTGTTTGCTGCACGCCACAGCAAGTTTGACGTCACCAATGAACTAGATCGGGCTATCCAGCGTCACCCTCAACTGAAGCTCAACTATGGTCGCCATTTTGGTGTATCCCTACGCTGGTTAGACCTGTGGCAAAAACGGCTAGAACAGGCAGATAAAGAAAGCACCGTACCCCGTGAACAAACCGTACTGCTATTTGTCGGTCGCGGCGCATCGGACCCTGATGCCAATGGCGATGTGTATAAGCTGGCTCGGATGCTGTGGGAAGGTAGCGGCTACCACGACCTGGAAGTTTGCTTTACCGGCATTACCCACCCTCGGATGGAACGAGGCTTTGAGCGCGCCCGAGCCTGGAATCCTAAACGAATTATTGTGATCCCCCACCTGCTGTTTGATGGGGTGCTGGCAAAGCGGATTCAGACCATTGTTGAACAAGAGCAGGCGGCTCACCCTGACATAGAAGTGCAGAGCCTATCAGTAATTGGTGCCGATCCAATTTTGTTTGAGCTAATTCGCGATCGCGAACAAGAAGCCCAAGCTGGCCAGGTCTCCATGAACTGCTACACCTGCAAGTTTCGCCAGGTAGTCAGCGCCCAGGGACATGGGCATCACCATCATGATCACGGGCACAGCCACGACCATGGCCACAATCACGAGCACGGCCACAGTCATAGCCACGACCACCCTGAAGGACAAGCCCTATACCACGGCATTCCCGACCTCTATCCCGAAGTGGAGGATTACCATGAGCGAGCCTGGCAGGTACCCTAAAAGAGCATTAACACTAAGTCCATGATTCTGTTTTTCTGCGCTACGTTTTTGGCAGGCAGCAGCTCAGGATATATACAATCGACCCCGCCGTAACCCCTTAATCTATGCAATTTTGGATAGCCTAGTACGTTGGGTTGTAGGGCGGCGTTCCGGCCCTGCCCATGGGGGTTTGGGGAACTCGGAGGGACCCCAAGCAGCTGGTTTTGCAGTTAGCCAACTACTCAAAATATCTTGGTTGTAAAGTTGGCTAATTGCGATAAGGACTGCTCAGGACTTTCCTCCCCGAACCCCTTCTGTTCGTGGGGGCCTAACTCCCCTTTACGGAAGTATCCAAGTGATCCCACTTAGGCAAGCTGGGTTTCCCCGACAGGGTAGTCGCTCATAGCAACAATACGGGTGTGGTGAGGTTACGGTGGGGTCGATTGTTCAGGTTATCCCAAGCCATGCAATTCTCTTTTGTTTAAAAGCTCTTCAGCGTGAAACAATCTTGTCCTCAAAACTTACTGCATGTTATCGGTTTAGGGTTAGACGGTCTGCAAAGTCTGAGCCCTGAATCTCTAGCCTGTCTGAAAAAAGCTGAGATTATTGCAGGTAGTAAAGCCCATCTACAAACTGTAGCCGAGCATCCAGCTCGCAAGCTGCCCCTCAGCAACAATATTGTCGCCTGGATCGACCAAATAGCCGACATACTTCAACAACAATCCGTTGTAGTTCTAGCCAGCGGCGATCCACTGTTCTATGGTCTAGGCCGCCTCCTAACACAACGATTCGACCGGCAATATCTCCGATTCTATCCCCAGGTAAGCTCTATCCAACTGGCCTTTAACCGTCTAGGGATTCCCTGGCAGTCGGCCACCATCGTCAGTGTCCACGGTCGTCAGCCCGATCACCTGGAGCAGGCCCTCAAACAAGGCAAATCTCCCCTCGCAGTTCTGACCGATTTTGTCCATACGCCAGGAGAAATTGCCCGGCTTATTCAAGATATACGCCCCCCTGCGCAGTATCACATGACCGTATGTAGCCAGCTCGGAGCTACTGAGGAGACTATCCAATCAATTTCTATAGAAGCAGCAATAGACAGTTCGTTCCCGAGCCCTAATGTTGTTGTCCTAGAAGCACAGCCTCTGACACAAGCCCTGCCTCAGCCCCTCTTCGGCATTGCCGATAAAGACTTTCACACCTTTCCCGATCAGCCTGGTTTGATTACAAAGCAGGAAGTCCGTGCTTTGTCCCTCTCCCTGCTGCGATTACAGCCAGATATCACGGTATGGGATGTAGGAGCCGGTACTGGGTCCATCTCCATTGAGATTGCGCGGCTAATACCCGATGCCCACATCTATGCCATTGAGAAAACGGCTGCTGGGCTGACCTTAATCGAAAAAAACTGTCGTCGCTTTGGTACGCCTCACATTTCTCCTATCCGAGGTGTTGCGCCAGCGGCGCTAAACTCTTTGCCAGACCCGGATCGAATCATGATTGGTGGGGGAGGAAAAGCAATGTCGGAAATTTTGGCGGTGTGTTGCGATCGCATCCGCCCGAACGGTTTCATTGTCGCCAACTTTGCCACCCTCGAAACCTGTATGCTAGCCAAGCAACAGCTACAAAATAAGGGCTGGATTGTACAGCTATTGCAAGTCAACATTGCCCGCTCAGCCACCCTGGCCACCGCCACCCGGTTTGTTCCTTTAAACCCTGTGATTTTGTTGCAAGCCTCTCGACCATTCCCTCAACCCGATGCAGGCTCAGATCAAGGAGAAAGCAATGACATCTAATGAGTTACTGACAAAATCTTCTGCCTGGGGCAAGTTGTGGGGAGTGAGCGTTGGTCCAGGAAATGACGAATGGCTCACCCTAAAAGGACTGCGAATTTTACAGACCGTGGATGTGGTGGCCTGTCCCCAGAATCGACATGGAAAGCCCGGCATGGCCTACAACATTGTCAAATCTCACCTGCGGCCCGAGCAAACGATTTTGCCCTTAGATCTGCCCTTTGTGCGCGATCCGGTGCAGCTACAACAGGCCTGGACCACAGCAGGAGAGAAACTAGTACCTTTGTTAGCCCAAGGCCAGGATGTGGTGTTTATCACCGAGGGAGATGCCAGCCTATATAGCACCTTTAGCTATGTGGCCCAGTCGGTGCATCGTTTGGCCCCTGACGTCAAGATTACCACTGTACCGGGTGTGTGTTCTCCCCTAGCCGCCATGGCTGCCCTCAATATGCCCTTATCCCTGGGGGCAGAAAAAATTGCCATTCTTCCTGCCCTGTATGACGTTTCCGAACTGACCCATGCCCTGGAGTGGGCTGAAGTTGTGGTGTTGATGAAAGTGGCATCGGTGTTTGGTCAGGTATGGCAAATCCTCCACGCAGCAGACCTTCTAGACCACGCCAGTCTGGTGGAACAAGTGGGTTCACCGGAGGAAAAACTGTATTCTAGCCTGGTGGACCTGGCTGACCATACCCCCCCCTACTTTTCCATTTTGATTGTGCGCCGCCATGACTATCACTTCTAAATCTTCTCCAAAGTCTGAATCTAGACAGCTCGAATCCAAGATCGTGATGATTGCGCCCACGGAGGCAGGTTGCCAGCAAGCTCTGCAGCTGTGGGATGGTCTGCAGCCCCTGGAACTTTGGACCAGGGAAGATACTCTAGCTTCGATGGATACTGCTGATCGTGTTATACAATATCCTGATTGTCAGCCCCAAATATCGCAGGGCAACCACAAGGGATTGCCCCTACAGGAGCATCCATTTTTAGCTGGGTTTACTGACTTAGAATTTGGTGTCGTTCATTGTTATAGTGGCTCCCTAATCCCTGTGGTGGCAGCTTGTTGGGACCGAGCCACACAGCTAGTCTTTTTCTTGCCCGTGGGGGCAGTGGTGCGACTGATTGCCCCACTACTCCAAAACAAACACCAGGATCCGGGGGTGGTGGCCATTGATGACAGTGGTAAGTTTGTGGTTAGCGTTAGCGGGGGACACCAGGGGGGAGCTGATGCGCTCACACGACAATGTGCGGCCCTACTGAGAGCTGCACCGGTAATTACGTCAGCCTCTGAAGGACAACAGCTACCGGCTGTAGATCTGTTGGGTAAGCCCTATGGTTGGCAGCGTGGAGGGGGAGATTGGACAAAGGTGGCGTCAGCGCTGGCACAACGAGAGGCGATCGCAGTGCATCAAACCTGTGGTGAGACTCTATGGCGACAGATGTTACCTGACGATTCTTCTTTTTATTTTGCAGATCAGCAGACTGCGGCTTCAAATACTCAATTACCAGCCTCTCCGCAACTGTGGATTTCGGATCAGCTACCCCCTAGTCAGGATTCAGAAGGGCACAACCCAGCGAAATCTCTTCAAGTGTGCTGGCATCCTCGTACATTATGGCTAGGGCTGGGCTGTGAGCGAGGGACATCGACAGAGTTAATTGAGGTCAGTATTAGACAGGTGTTGCGCGATCGCAACCTGGCCTGGCAATCCATCGCCGGCATCGCCTCCATTGACCTCAAGCAAGACGAAGTCGCCTTTCAAACCCTGGCAGAACGGCATCAGTGGCCCCTGCACTTATTCAGCGCTGCTCAACTACAAGAACCAGCGGTTCCCAATCCCTCAGATGTCGTTACCCAGGCGGTGGGGACACCGTCTGTCGCTGAAGCCGCTGCCCTGCTGGCCGCCCATAGTCAGGAACTGGTGATAACAAAACAAGTCTTTAAAGGTGAGCAGCAGGGGGCCTGCACCATTGCCGTAGCCCGCGCTGACCAGCCATACAATCCCCGGCCGGGTCACCTGTATCTGATTGGCTCAGGTCCTGGCTCTTTAGCCCAGCTCACCGCAGCGGCCCGGGCCGCTCTGTTGGACTGTGATGTGGTAATTGGCTATGGCCTTTATTTAGACCTGTTGCGGCCCCTATTCCATCCTAACCAGGTGGTTGAGACTAGCAAAATCACCCAGGAAGTACAGCGGGCAGAGCGAGCCGTTGCCCTGGCCCACCAAGGATTAACCGTAGGCATGGTGTCCTCCGGCGACTGCGGCATTTATGGCATGGGGGGCCTGGTGATGGAATGCCTGGTGCAGCGAGGCTGGGATGGCAACACACCCGGTGTTTCAGCCTTCCCAGGAATTACGGCACTCCAGGCAGTGGCAGCCCGGGTGGGGGCTCCCCTGATGCATGACTTTTGTGCCATTTCCCTGTCTGATTTGCTAGTGCCTTGGGACGTGATCGAACAGCGGTTGGAGGCAGCTGGCCAGGGTGACTTTGTGGTGGCGTTGTACAACCCGCGTTCGAAAACCCGCACCAAAGGGATTGAAATTGCGTTAGAGATTTTGCGGCGGCATCGTCCGGTTGATACACCGGTTGCGATCGCACGTTCTCTCTACCGTTCAGGAGAATCCGTCCGCTGTCTTACCCTGAAAGAGGTAGATGTGACCACCATCGATATGCTCACCGTGGTGTTAATCGGCAATACCCGCACGTTTTTGCATCAGGGTCGCATGGTTACCCCCAGGGGTTACAAAGTCTAGAAATCGGTAAAAAACGACTATAGCGACCATGAAATAGGTGCAATGCCATTTTTTTGCAAATATTCATTGGCTTTTGAAAAGTGCCGATTGCCAAAGAAACCACGGTGTGCTGAGAGCGGCGAAGGGTGAGGTGAGGTCAGCACTAAATGCCGTTCACGATCAATAAATTTTCCTTTCTGTTGTGCATAGCTACCCCACAGCAGAAACACGAGATTTTTTCGTTGCTGATTTAGGTTAGTGATAATGGCATCTGTAAATTGCTCCCAGCCTTTTCCCCGATGGGAGGCGGCTTTATGTTGTTCCACTGTGAGGACGCTGTTAAGCAGTAACACGCCTTGATCTGCCCAGCTTTGCAGGCAGCCGTGGTTAGGAGGTTTAATGCCCAGATCTTGCTCAATTTCTTTAAAGATATTAACCAGAGAAGGCGGCGGCGCAATGCCCTCCGGGACAGAAAAGCTCAAGCCGTGGGCCTGACCGGGGCCATGATATGGGTCCTGTCCAAGAATCACAACTTTGACTTGGTCAAATGGTGTGCTATCCATTGCATTGAACATCAGTGCGCCACGGGGGTAAATAACCTTGCCAGCGGCCTTTTCCGCCTTTAAGAATTTTTTTAGATCCTGCATGTAGGGAGTGGTAAACACATCTTCTAATACCGCTTTCCAGCTGGCTTCAAGCTTAATCGTACTATTAGAAGAGGACGAGGCTTCCATGGTCATAACGGGCCTGTATGGGTAGATGGTTTAGACAACTAGTAATTCGCACTATCATAAACTTTGTCATACCATTTCCCATTGTGACCGCTTACTGCAAGGAATGTATAGGCATGGTGCGTTCCCAAGAATCTATTGATAGGGTATGTAGGAGTACAGTGAAGAGAGCACTCTACAAGATCAAAAATCGCTCTAAAATGGGGTGGGTATTAATCGCCCAGTAAGTGTTTGTTTTTAGCTCGAATTAGCATCAGCGAAGCGTCACCCTGAAAATCACAGGAAAACCCCAAATGTTTCAGAAATTTTAGTAAGGTCATACCATCTCCTCGGGGAGAACCGCCAGCTTCAACAATTAAATATTTAACTGATGACTTTAGTAAGTCGCCAAAGGGCATTAAAATGCTATGTTCCGAGCCCTCAACGTCTACCTTGAGCACATCAACAGAACCTATCTTTTCCAATATTAACTGCAGTGTTGTTACTTCAACGTCTACACTGCTGCGAGCTGAGGGATCGGGTAAATTCAAGCAACAGATGTCTCATTTCCTCATAATATCCCCAAACTTTCTTCATACATTAAAGATGGTGATCCTAAGACAGGGGTACAACCCTTTGATGGGGATATCTCAGAGACTCATCAGCAATGAGGTCTATCGTGACTGGAGCAGTTTCGGGAAGAGTGATTGCTGTGCGAGGCAGTGTAGTCGATCTGTATTTTCCAGGCACCTTACCGGCCTTACATACCCAGGTGATTATCGGTGGAAGTGGCACTGTTGAAGTGGTGAATTATTTAGATGCCCATACCGTTCGGGGGATTGCGCTTATGCCCACCGATGGGTTCGCTCAACGACCCATCGATAAGGAGCCGGGATAAACCCCTCTCCTAGTTTTTTTGTCACCTCTAGAATGCAGTGATGAACGTGTTTTATAATCTCTCCTAAAGCTCCCTTATATGCTTGGTCAGCCAACACTTTCTCAAGCCTCACATAGGTCTCTAATACAGGACCTAACACTGCAACGGCTGCTTTAATATCCGCCATATTGGCGGCACTCACAAAACAATTTAACACCATGCCTAAGATGTCAACAACGATATGACGCTTACGTCCCTTGACACACTTATGACCATCAATTCCTTGTTCAGGTCCTTTTTTCTCTGAGGTCCTCACAGATTGACTGTCAATGCTGATCAAGCTCGGTTGCTCAGCTCGTCCCTCTGCGAGTCTTACTAGCTTTACCAAGCGTTCATTGATCTGGTCCCATAAGCCTATCTTGACCCAACGACGATAATAATCATAGACAGTTGACCAGTTCGGCAGATCATAGGGCATCGCACGCCATTTGATACCGTTATCGACCCAATACAAAATGGCATTCACGATCTCTCGTAAGTTCACTTCTCGAGGATGACCGACACCCTGATGGACGGGAATTAATGGCTCAACCAAGTCCCACTCATCATCGCTTAAATCTGAGGGATACGGAAGACAATTCATCCCTTCCTCCAGTGCTAACAACACTGCTGGTTATACAGGGACGAAAGGAAGAACATTCACTCCTTTACAATAATTTACGAACCCATTCTGAGTGGGAGTGCGGCTAAATAGTGTCGTTTCATAGTCTCCTCCTAGGTCAACAGCCAGGCTGTTGCACCCTGTTGAACGAGAACTCCATCGAGCAGACGACGACTCTCATCTACCCTGCTTTAATTGTTGCATGGATGCCAAAAAAGGGACTGCCCCCTGGTCTGGAGTTAATGAAACGATACGTGGGTGGGCATCCTCATAGATTCCTCAAAGTCTTGACTTATACCCAGATTGGAAACGGTCACCCCCGTTTCTAGTGATTGTTATTTTGGATTCTGTTTTTATGGTGCAAACGACCCCTGCAAATTTGGCCCCGACGCCGACTCAATCCGCCTTTATCCTTGAATTTGAGCGGATTACGATTGATGATGTTCCCTGTGTGGGGGGAAAAAATGCATCCTTGGGCGAGATGATTCAACAGCTGACGCCCCAAGGGGTGCAGGTGCCCACTGGGTTTGCCACCACCGCCGATGCGTATCGCTATTTTATACAGCAGGCCGGTCTGGACGAGGCGTTGAGAGCGCACCTAAGCGATCTAGATATCGACGATGTCACGGCCCTGCGCCACTGTGGTCGAACCGTCCGTTCGTTAATCCTCGACACGCCCTTTCCGCCGGAGCTCGAAGCGGCCATTGCCAAGGCGTACTTGACCCTCTGTGCTGACAGTGGGAATCCAGCGCTGGATGTGGCGGTCCGCTCGAGTGCCACCGCTGAAGACCTGCCGGATGCGAGTTTTGCCGGCCAACAGGAAACCTACCTGAATGTGCATGGTGTCAAGGGCGTGCTGGAGGCGTGCCATAAATGTTTTGCCTCGCTCTTTACGGATCGGGCGATCTCCTATCGCACCATCAAGGGCTTTGACCACTTTACGGTGGCCCTGTCGGTGGGTGTGCAGCGGATGGTGCGCTCGGACTTGGCGACCTCGGGTGTGATGTTCTCCATCGACACCGAAACCGGCTTTAAGAACGCGGCACTCGTCACCGCCGCCTATGGGTTGGGCGAGAATGTGGTGCAGGGGGCGGTGAACCCCGATGAATATTTAGTGTTTAAGCCGACCCTTCGGGAGGGATATCGTCCCATATTGAAAAAGCGCCTGGGCAGTAAAGAGATCAAAATGGTGTACGACGTGGGCGGTAGCAAGCTGACGAAGAATGTCCCGGTGTCGGAGGTGGAGCGTCAGCGCTATGCGATTAGTGATGATGAGATTTTAACCCTAGTGCGGTGGGCGTGCATCATCGAAGACCACTATACCCAGGTGCGGGGCACCTACACGCCGATGGATATTGAGTGGGCGAAAGACGGTCTCACGGGAGAGTTGTTTATTGTGCAGGCGCGCCCGGAAACGGTTCAATCTCAAACGTCAGCCTCGATTCTGCGTAATTATGTTCTCCAGGCGGATACCACCGACCTGACGCCCTTAGTGACGGGTCAAGCGGTGGGTGAAATGATTGGTCAGGGGTCCGCGCGGGTGATCCAATCGGTGCAAAACATGGCCGAGTTTCAACCGGGGGATGTGCTGATTACCCAGCGAACAGACCCGGATTGGGAACCGATTATGAAACGGGCGAGTGCGATTGTCACCGACCAAGGGGGTCGCACCTGCCATGCGGCCATTATTGCCCGAGAGTTGGGCATTCCGGCGATAGTGGGGTGTGGCAACGCGACCGAGCGTCTAGCCACCGGAGTGAGCGTGACGGTGACGTGCGCCGCTGGCGAAGTGGGTAAAGTCTATGGGGGACACCTGCCCTTTACGGTCGAAGAAACGGCGATTGATGACATCCCCCGGACGCGGACCCAAATTCTCATGAATGTGGGGAATCCCGAAGAAGCGTTTCATTTTGCGAAAATTCCGTGTGATGGGGTGGGATTGGCGCGCATGGAGTTTATCATTGCCAACCACATTAAAGTGCATCCCCTGGCCTTACTCAACTTTGACCAGTTAGCCGTCGGCCCCATCAAACATGAGATTGAGCAGCTGACCGCGCTCTATGCCCATAAGCCCGACTACTTTGTGGAACAGTTGGCCCATGGATTAGGGATGATTGCCGCGGCGTTTTATCCCAAGCCTGTGGTGATTCGGCTCTCCGATCTCAAGAGTAATGAATATGCGAATCTGTTGGGCGGAGCGTCGTTTGAACCGACCGAAGAGAACCCGATGATTGGTTGGCGGGGGGCCTCTCGTTACACCGACCCGCGCTATCGGGAAGCGTTTGGCTTGGAATGCCAGGCCTTACAGCGGGTGCGTCGAGACATGGGCTTGACCAATTTGATTCCCATGGTGCCCTTCTGTCGGACCCCCGAAGAAGGGCAGCAGGTGCTCACTGAAATGGCCCGCTATGGGTTAGTGCGAGGGGAACAGGGGTTACAGGTGTATGTGATGTGTGAGATTCCCAACAATGTGATTTTGGCGGATGAGTTTAGCCAGATCTTTGATGGCTTCTCCATTGGGTCGAACGACCTCACGCAGCTGACCCTGGGCCTCGACCGGGATTCTGCCCTGGTGGCCCATCTCTTTGACGAACGCAGTGCTGGGGTCAAGGCGATGGTACGTCAGGTGATTGCGAAGGCGAAGGCGAATCAGCGCAAGATTGGCATCTGTGGCCAAGCGCCGAGTGACTATCCTGAATTTGCTCAGTTTTTGGTGCAGCAGGGGATTGATTCCATTAGTCTCAATCCAGACTCTGTCTTAAAGACCACCTTAGCGATTGCGGCCATGGAGGCGGAGACCATGACCTAGGGAGCTGTCTGTGTAGGGGGGGCATGACGACGATGGATAATTGTTGGTCTATTCGATCTATTTTGATGGGGAGGTTGTGGGATGTTCACTAAAATTCTGGTTGCTCTCGATCATGGCGATACCTGCCATGAGCTCGGCCAACAATCGCTGACCCTTGCCCAGGCGACTGGGGCTGAACTTCTGTTTTTCAGTGTCTTAACCCCTGATGGGGGTGGGCATTTACCCCTCCCCGAACAGACTGGGCTGACAGCTTTCGCGTTAGGGGGGCACGAGAGTCTTTGGGAGGTGTATCTCAAAAGCTATCGTGACTATGAAGCGGCGGCAACCGAGCGGTTGCGTCACTTTGTTGACCAAGCAACACAGGCCGGTGTTCGGAGTGATTTTAAGCTGGTCAATAGCGACGTTGGTCGTGCCATTTGTGACCATGCAAAAGAGTGGTCAGCTGAGTTGGTGATGGTCGGCAGCCATGGCCGTAAAGGCTTGGGTGAGATGCTATTGGGCAGTGTGAGTAATTATGTCATGCATCATGCTCCCTGTTCGGTCTTGGTCGTCCATGAGCCGAATGCAACCAAACGTCATGAACACAAGACTGAGGACGTCATCGTAGACCATCAATAACGCCTCATCACACTATAGTTCTGCTCCCTTGTCCTCTACCAGGCAATTACGCCTGGTAGAGGACATAATAAAACGACATCAGTATCGTTTAGCAGGTAGATCAATTTGCTACTAGAATGTAGGTAGGTAAGACATCGGTAAATGAGTAGAGGAAGGTACCATGGCCAATGTTATTGACGGTTTTTCCTCTGAGGTTAGTCCTGTTTTTGTTGTGATTGGCTATGGTAATCCTGACAAAGGCGATGATGCCATTGGTCAGAAAGTCGTTGCTCAACTTCAAGGGTTAAAAACACCTAATCTCGAAGCTTATTCAGTTAAACAACTGACGCCAGAACTCTCTAGTAAGCTTGCCAGGGCAAGTGTTGCTATTTTTGTTGATGCTTGTAAATTAACAAATACTGACACGGTTCAAGTTAAACCATTGGATGCCCGTGGCACCGAAACTACGGGTTCTGCACTGCCTGGTTTTGGTCATTCCTGTAGTCCCTGCTCCTTGTTGGCATTGACCCAATCTGTCTATGGCCATTTCCCGAAAGCTTGGTGGGTTGAAGTGCCTGCCTGCGACTTTACCATGGGTCATCCCTTATCGGACCTGGCAGAACAAGGGGTGGATCAGGCATTACGAACAATTGCGTCATTAATAAGTTCAGCCTCGTAGGTCTCTATGGTTACGAGAGAGAATCATGGGCACACTGAACGTATGACAAGGCTGATTATTTCAAAGCTATAGAAAAGCTCAATATCCTTAAGGACATTGAGCTAAAGAGCTTAACCCTCCCAGTCTCGAACAACGCTATTATTTGCTGAGTTTTGACGGTGGGGTAGAACGCTTTAACCAAAGCTGGCACGAAGGGCAAACGTCTCAAAGCTGGATAGGATAACGATTATTCTATTAGGAATCCTCGCTCATTGAATATGCGTTTGCCCTGTGGTCTAAAGGGTGTTGTCCAGAAAGTTTCTAGATACATGTATAGTTATAGCTAGATATATGTATAGTTATAGGAGGGTGCTGTATCTTCAGAATCTTGTTCTCAATCAAGAAGCTGGGGCCGTGCAGCTGCCTCTCATCAAGTTGAAAAGACAATCATAATTGTATGCGTTTCGCTTGATCCTGGCCTCATGCTAGCTTGAACTTCTCTCAGGCTGAAAAGCTGGAAGAGGTTAAAGGAAAACTGGAAGAAATGCTCACTGTTCAAGCATTTGAGTCGATAATAGGGTGAATGCACATGCCGTTTCGTGCTCCAAAAGTGATAAGTGCGCTCAAGCGCTTCTTCTCCGAGAAGAACGCCGTCGCGGGAGTTTCTGACGCGTTTTTGATCGTCACTGTTATCAACAGCGTTATGATGGTAACCGGCCTCGACACACCGAAGGAAGGACGGTTTGCTTACGTTCATCTCCTGCTTCGACTGGGAATTCTCACAGGGATTTGGTTTGTTTTCTATTTCTCGTACACCATCGCATCAACCAAAGAGTTCTTTCGGGACCTTCAAGCCGGGATCGGTCGGTATATTCGCCACAACGTGTATGACGCGATCGCAATAACCTATACATCGTTGGTCGTTCTCCTCTGTGTCGCCGGCTCGACAGGCCTGTTCCCTCTGCATGGCGGGCGGGTGCTCTATCAGGGATTATTGTTGCTGTTTCCTGCCGTCTGCATGGGAATCTTGGTGACCAAGGTGCTGGGAAAGAAGGACGAACCAAAAACATGAGCTGCATGATGCACAGGTTATCTACAGCGGATGATGAGCAACGTTATATTCAAATGCATAGGGCCATGAAAAGTATCCTAACTGTTCAATTAACCATGGTTAGATAGACCTACCGTTAAGTTATGGAAAACCATGCCTGAACAATTAACATTACGTGCTCTAGAGAAAACAGACCTAGAATTTATTCATAAATTAAACAATAATCGAAATATAATGGCCTACTGGTTTGAGGAGCCGTATGAATCATTTGATGAATTGGAAGACTTATACAAAAAGCATATTCACGACAATACAGAAAGACGTTTCATTGCTGAAGATAGCGACGGCAATTCCATAGGGCTTGTAGAACTCCTGGAAATTGACTACATCCATAGAACATCAGAGTTCGCAATCATTATTTCACCGGGTTATCAAGGCAAAGGATTTGCGAGATCTCTGATTGCCCAAGCCTTAGATTATGCTTTCTCGATTCTCAACCTCAATAAAGTATATCTTCTTGTTGCAGTGGAAAATGAAAAAGCAATTTATCTCTATAATCAGTCAGGATTTACTGAAGAAGGTCGCTTGATCCAAGAAGTGTTTACAGGTGGAAAATATCGAGATGTTATCCGGATGTATATCTTGCAAGGCACATTTTTTAGTGCCCAGTAGTGCAAAATAAACGTTCTTTCTAGACGGGTAAACTAGGATCGAGAAAGCCAAAATGGGTAGCGGTCAAATCACCAGTGGTGACATTTTCCAACACGACTGAGGTGTTTGCATCAATCACAATGGCGGCATTACTCCCCCACTGTTGCAGCAAAGGTTGAACCTCACTGAAGGTAGAAACTCCCAAATCTAGTAATATCAGCCGATCAGCAGCGAGTTCAAAGTCTTTAACGAAGTCATTGCCAGCCGTAATAACAAACTGATCGTCACCAGCATTACCGACATAGAAATCATTATCTTCCTGCCCCCAAAGAATGTCATCACCGGCACCGCCAAAGAGGGCATCCTGGCCTAACGCGCCCAACAGCAAATCATTATCTGGTGTGCCGTAAACTTGTAAATCAGGATCATCAAAGTGGAAAGAGCTGGCACTGAGATGATTGATATCGATATTTTCCATTACGATTGAGGTGTTTGCATCAATCACAATGGCGGCATTATTTCCCCATTGTTGTAGTAAGGGCTGAACTTCACTGAAAGAAGAAATTCCCAAAGACTCTGAGAGCACTACAGTATCAGCACCTACCTCAAAATCTTTGACAAAGTCGTTGCCAGCCGTGAAGACAAATTGATCGTTGCCAGCACCACCAACATAAAAATCATCGCCACCAAACCCCCAGAGAATATCATCGCCTGCATGACCAAAAAGCTCATCCTGGCCTTGGGCACCAAACAATTGTTCATCATTACTGGGAGTCCCATGAATAGTTAACCCTGCATACTCCTGCAACACTCTGCCAGTTGGACGAATTAAACCATCGTCATTCAACAAACCATATCGATTTGTATTCCCAGAACTGGCTGGATCGTCAAACGGACGGTATGCGATCGCAACTTCCACATCATTCCATCCCTGAATTAACTCAAGGGCTGTTTCCATATAGTCGACCCGCAGCTCAGACGACACATCTCCCCAGCCATTACCAATCCGCCAGCCAAATTCCGTAATCCAGAGGGGCTGAGCAACCAAATTCCGCAATTGTTCCATGCCATATTGAAACGACCATAGCTGATCCAGGGTGGGCTGAGCAGTGGGTGCAAAGGTTGTATCCGGTGCCCAGGGAATCCCAGTGGAATCATTAGGACGGGTGTAGGGATGCACCGCCAGACCATCAAACATGGCCCCGGCATCGAGTAACGCCTGGACATACTGAAAATCGGTGCCCGCTACCGAACCACCCAATACGGTGACATTTGTATTGGCAGCGTTAGCAGCATTGTGAAGAGCAGTGTAGGCGGCATTCAATAATGGGGCATAATCACTGGCAAACCCTGTATCGATCAGAGCATAGGCCGTTTGGCCGTTGACGTCCCGGAGATCTGTGGCGGGATCAGCGCTACCCCAAAACTCAAACACATTGGGTTCATTCCAAATTTCCCAAGCCGTAATATTGTCGCGGACACTAGCCAATTGATTGTAGAAGTAAGCAACCGCATTCGCAAAATCATTCACATCTGCTGGCGGATGCCAAATGTCATCGTTAGGGTTGGGGCGCGCCCATTCAGGGGTTTGGGCAAATAACATAACAACCTGGACCCCATTGTCCTCAGCATACTGAATAGCATCACGGACATCATTGATGTAGTTGTTATTCCATTGACCTTCTACAGGTTCTAGCTCATGCCAATCCCCTGGAAATCGAACCACATCCGAGCCTAGTCGAATGGCTTCATCAATGTAGTTCTTGAAGGTTTCAGCC
This sequence comes from Leptothoe sp. ISB3NOV94-8A, assembly GCF_043421595.1. NCBI lineage: Bacteria > Bacillati > Cyanobacteriota > Cyanophyceae > Nodosilineales > Cymatolegaceae > Leptothoe > Leptothoe sp. ISB3NOV94-8A. The sequence continues at coordinate 306,395 of NZ_JAXSQW010000003.1, forward strand.
CGAGATGAATTGTCATTAAGGTGGGAAGGGCCATCTGTAAATAATAAGTGGACCCCATATAAAGTATCGCTTGCCATGGCAATTTTATACTCCAAAAACCACTGGGTAGAACAATCTCAGCAATTTCATCTGTAATTCAACTGATGATTAGCGCCCAGCCTATGGTGACTAAGCCTACGATAGGCTACCCGGAAGATTTATGGGTGGAACGTATCTGTATCCGAAGTTAGGTATAAAAACGGAGATTCTGTGATAAACAATGTTCAGATAAAATAAATATGATCTGGTGTCAGGGAACCTTACCTGGCTGGCGCAGGTGCACCACGCAACATTCCTGATGTACTTAGATCTTCATCAATCTCTTCCCAATGTAGACCATAGCCACCTCCACAAAGCTCCCATTTCTCTCGTTGTTCTGAAGTTGCCTTTAATAATCTTGGATACCACACCAGTGGGACGACAATTGTTCGTCCATCCATGAGATCAACGCTAATTGTCTCTTCTGTAAATTGAACTGCTTTTACCCGCTCATCCACCTGAATTGCCGAAGTACCCATGCCAAGCCTCCAATAATTTTTCTTGATTTGCCTCAACAATGGCCTGTATTTTGCGTAACTCCTTTGGACTAAATCCAATGTTAGATGCTAGCTTGACAGACTCGATCCAGAACTTGGCTGATGAACTATCACGATCAATATGAATATGAGGTGGTTCATTAGGTTCATGGCTATAAAAGTAGAGCCGATAAGGCCCTACTCTCAAGATGGTCGGCATATTTCAGGGATATCACGCTTATTAAGCTTAGCAAATCAGGAGTGGTCTGTATATCTCAACGGTTTTGCCCATAGTGCCGCTCATCACTATCGGACATATTCGGACATATATTTTGTATTAGCTTCATCAGACCAGATCAACCCAATCGCGAATGAGGGCCATATCGCAGTATTCCTCCAGAGTGTCGGCCATCTGATCGTAGAGCTTAAATTGTTGTTGTTGCCAAGATATGGTGCCAGGTCGATAGTCTTGCACATGTGCCAGTTGGGCTAAAGCCTGGCGCATAGAGGTGGATTCAAACAATCCGTGGAGGTAGGTGCCCCATACGTGACTTTGGGTTGTCTCCCAGGTGTGGACGCAGTGATTGCCCTCGGGTCGCTGTGTTCCCTGCACTTCAATCTTTAGCAAGGGTGAAGCTGGAATATGGGAGGTCATTATCTGGGTTTGGCCCATGTGGATTTCGTAGGCTTGCCAGGTGTCTGTTGTGTTGTTATGGGTTGAGATCGCACTCACCTGCCGCACCTCTTTTTCAGCAATAAACTCAGTGGCAATGGGCAACAGCCCCAACCCTGGTACCTCCCCTGCTAGCCCCGCATAGCCATGGGGGTCCGAGAGAGACTGCCCCAGCATCTGATAACCGCCACAGATACCCACAATGGGAATACCCCGTTGAGCTGCCTGTTGAATCGCGATCGCTAATCCCGTCTTTCGTAGCCACTCCAGATCCTGCAGCGTGTTTTTGCTACCGGGGAGAATAATGGCCTGGGCATCCTTCAGGTCTTCTGGTGTGGTTACCCAACAGGTGCGAATCCCCGTATCCAACTGCCAGGGTTGACTATCCTGGGAATTCGACACCCGAGGAAACCGAATCCAGGCGAATTTTGCACCACTGCCAAATTCTTCTGCTTCTTTACATAGACTGTCTTCACTTTCTGGCTGCAGATGACCCCGGTAGGGCAACGTGCCCAGGTAAGGAAAATCCGGTAGGTGCTTAGCAAAATGTTCTCCTGCTGTATCAAATAAGCTGAGGTCGCCGCGAAACTTGTTAACGATAAACCCTAACCCCAGGGATTTTGCCGGTTCCGGTATCAAGGTGTGGGTGCCAATAATTTGGGAGAAAATGCCCCCCCGCTCAATGTCTCCCACCAATAGCCAGCGCCCCTGCAGGTATTGAATGGGCCGCAGGTTGACAATGTCTCGATGCATCAGGTTCAGCTCCACCGGGCTGCCCGCTCCTTCTAACAGCAAAACATCGCAGCGATCGCGCCAAGAGTCCAGGGTTTGCGCCACCACCTGCCAGATATCCTCAATGTGCTGGTAATAGTCCCCCGCCCGAATATGCTGCTTCGGCTGCCCCAGCAGTACCAGCTGAGACGTACCATTGCCCGAGGGTTTGAGCAACACCGGATTGTGCTCCGCCACCGGACGTACCCCGCAGGCCGCCGCCTGGGCCGCTTGGGCCCGCCCAATTTCCCCCCCCTCCAGGGTGACGTAGGAATTATTGGACATATTCTGTGCCTTAAAGGGCACCACCTTTACCCCCTGTCGCCGCAGCCAGGCCCCGAGGGCCGTAACAATCCAGCTTTTACCAGCATTAGACGATGTACCGAGGACAGACAGTGCTTTCATGGGGGGATGGGGTGGATGGGTGAATGACTACTATGACTGAATTTGTGGATGGTTATGCGGCCATTGTGCTGATGGGGGCGGCAGGGCTGGATTTTCTAGTGGGGGACCCGTGGCACTGGCCTCACCCGGTGCAGGCGATGGGTTGGGTAATTCAGCGGTATACCAACCTGGCGTTTAAGGCGACGCAGTCGGCAAGGGTGCTGAAGGGGCTGGGGGTGTTGCTGAGCGTTCTTTTGGTTGGGGGGAGTGCGATGGTGGGCTGGGGACTGGTTGCGATCGCACGGTGGTTCAATCCCTGGCTTGGCCTAAGTTTAGAAATAATCTTAGTCGCTTCCTGTTTTGCCGGACGCAGCCTGCGAGATGCAGCAGAAGATGTACTCGCGCCGTTGCTACAGAACGATTTAGCCGAGGCTCGCCAGCGTATGAGCCGCTATGTCGGGCGCGATACCCACGATCTGGAGAGACCTGAAATCCTTAGAGCGGTGTTTGAAACTGTTGCCGAGAATAGCGTTGATGGCATTATGGGGCCTTTGTTCTATGCCTTAGTCGGAGTCGTCACCCCCCTGGGTAGTGCCTCCTTAGCATTGGCCTATAAGGCCGCCAGCACCCTGGACTCCATGGTGGGCTATCGGGCCGCCCCCTATACCGACATTGGCTGGTGCAGCGCTAAGTTCGAAGATGCCTTAACCTGGCTTCCCTGTCGTTTAGCCGTGTTAACCCTGGCTCTAATTTCTAGAAAACCCCGAACCGTGATCGGCCTTTGCCAGAGAGATGCCGCCGCTGACCCCAGCCCTAACTCCGGCTGGAGTGAATGTGCCTATGCCGCCAGCTTGGGGGTGCAGGTAGGTGGAAAGAACGTCTATAAAGGTGTGGTTAAAGTGAAACCCCTGATGGGCGACCCGATACGTGCGATTACGCCTGAAGTAATTCGAGAGTGTTTGCAGTTAAATCGGTTTTGTTTTTTACTATGGCTCAGTATTTGGTTAAGTGTCAGTCAGTTCTGGTAGCGATAGGATACTGAAAGCGTTGTGTTACTGCTACATAGCCAACCTTTGACAAGTGCTAAAATTTAAGCATTGTTGACTAATGTGAGGGGCATGACGCTAGAAATATCTCTAGAACCCGCCTTAGAGGCTCTACTTTGTCAAAAGGCAACCGAACAAGGTCAAGATCTCAATAAGATAGTGACTGAATTAATTACCCATGCCCTACAAAATGAATCAGATAGGGAATCGGTTAGTATTAGTCGCACTGAACGTGGTTTAACGATTCAAGGTACTCGCATTACTCTCTACGACGTAATGGATTATCTAACAGCCGGATATGAAAATGAGACTATCCGGAAGATGTTGAGTTTAAATCAAGCTCAGTGGGATGCTGCTCAAACCTATATTGCGGCCCATCATATAGATATTATTGGTGAGTATCATCAGGTTTTAGCGCAAGCTGAAGAAAATCGCCAATACTGGGAAACCCGTAATCAAGAGCTACTGACTTACAGAGAATCTATAAAATCTGAGCATGAAATGACGGCGGCTCATAAAAAGCTGCAAGCCTGGAAAAACAGGCTGAACGCCCAATAATCATGAGCTATCTAGTTGATCATAATCTTGAAGGTCATGCAGTCCTGAGTTCCAATACTATTGCTACTGAGGGGTGGTTAGAGTTATTAACAATTCGTTTGGTCACATTTGAAGACGTTGGCTTACCTTTTGATAGTAGTGACCGAGTTGTTTGGCAATTCGCCCAATCTCATAAGATGATTTTGCTGACAGCAAATCGGAATATGAAGGGAGACAATTCATTAGAGGAGATTATTCGTAAGGAAAACACAAATACCTCTTTACCAGTCGTAACAATATCTAACCTGAGGCGATTGGGAAATAGCCACTATCGAGAGCAATGTGCTGAACGTCTTGTCGCAATTATTCTGGACCTTGACAAATACCTTGGAACTGGTCGACTATACATTCCTTAACATATTGCAGTTGGATGTCTGTAATTGGCTACCTGGCACCCTATGACTACAGCTCCCTCCCCATCCAGCCCAGGTCGCCCTACCCATGGTGGTAACCGTAATTGGGCAGCTCAGCTTGCCAATTGCACACCGGAAGAGATTTTAGATTTTTCTGCCAGCATTAACCCGTTGGGACCGCCCCCATCTGTCTTGACAATACTGGCGGAGCAGTTGCAGCACCTAACGGCCTACCCTGACCCCAGATACCCTCAACTGCGGTCAGCCCTCAGTAACTTTCACCATTTGCCCATGGACTGGATCTTGCCCGGTAATGGAGCCGCAGAACTATTAACCTGGATGGGGCGAGAATTGGCCCAGTTAGATGCCACTTATCTGGTCACACCCGCATTTGCCGATTATCAACGGAGTCTCAAGGCTTTTAACGCCAGGATTGTTCCTGTGCCCATGGATCTAGCAGCAGTGCCCCCCCAGGCAAACATAACAGCATCGACTAACTGCGGCTTATTGTTGAACAATCCCCATAATCCTACGGGTACCCTCACACTGCGAAAAGATTTAATCCCTTATCTTGATCAATTTGCCCTGGTGGTGGTGGATGAAGCCTTTATGGACTTTTTGCCGCCGGAGCAGCAGCAAAGTGTATTGGATCTGGTGCCGGACTTTCCTAACTTGATTGTGTTGCGATCGCTAACCAAATTCTACAGTCTGCCGGGTCTACGGCTGGGCTATGCCGTGGGTCATCCTGACTATCTAAAACGTTGGCAGCAGTGGCGGGATCCATGGCCTGTGAATACATTGGCTGAAGTGGCTGCGATCTCAGCTCTCCAAGACCATTCATTCCAGCAACAAACCTGGGACTGGTTGCCCCCTGCCCGCGATGCCCTTATTGCAGGGCTCCAAAAATTACCTGGACTTACCCCCTTAGTCGGTGCCGCTAATTTTCTCCTGGTCAAAACAGAGGTTCCTTGCACTCAATTACAAAAGGATTTACTTAAATCTCACAAAATTCTGATTCGCGACTGCCTTAGCTTTCCAGAACTCGGGGAGAATTATTTTCGCATTGCTGTTCGTCTTCCTGGAGAGAACGATCAATTATTAACCGCCCTTGCCCAGGCCTTACAACCTTAACCACGCGGGGACGTTGCATGCAACGGTCCCTACAACGCCCAAATTCCTCATCCTGCCGCCTTCGTCCTTTACCTATGCACCCGATCACCGTCGAAAGTTTTGCCATCATCGACCGAGAAATTGACCATCACAATTGGCCCCCTGAGGAATATGCCATTATCCGCCGGGCCATCCATTCCACCGCTGATTTTGAACTTCTAAACTTGTTTGAGTTCAGCGATGGTGCAGTGGCAGCAGGGATAGCGGCACTTCAGCAACGGCAACCCGTAATTGTCGATGTACGCATGGTGCAAATGGGCATCACAGGTGTTCTCAAGGGCATAGGACATTCTTCTATTGCCTGTGCTCTGGATTATGTTCCAGAGGATTTTATACCTAGTGCCGCCGTCACCACCCGCACGGCAGCGGGCATGTTGACCCTGACACAACAATACTCCACTGGCATTTTTGTTGTCGGTAATGCCCCTACAGCTCTACTTGCCCTAGTGGAACAAATTCGCAAAGGACGAGTAAAACCAGCCCTAGTAATCGGTGTACCTGTAGGCTTTGTTGCCGTTGAAGAAGCCAAACAGGCTCTAGCAGAGGTGCATGTGCCCCAGATTCAGGTGCGAGGACGTAAAGGAGGGTCTCCAGTGGCTGCTGCCATCGTTAATGCCCTGGCCTATTTATCCCAGGAGTGAACAATTTTTAATCAAACAATAGATGACAACCCTTGTAGGGGCAGGTCTTGTGCCTGCCCTGGGACAACGTATGCCATTTCGCAACATTTCGTCAAACATTGAAAAGCAGACGACAACCCTTGTAGGAGCAGGTCTTGTGCCTACCCTGGGACAACGTATGCCATTTCGCAACATTTCGTCAAACATTGAAAAGCAGACGACAACCCTTGTAGGAGCAGGTCTTGTGCCTACCCTGGGACAACGTATGCCATTTAGCAACATTTCGTTAAATATAAATCCTGGTTGATTGCGCCAGATTGTCCAGGGTGGGCACTAGGCACCACCCCTACCAGGTTATCCATTCTTTTTCACAGATCATCTGAGAGATAGGCAAATTCCAAAAAACATTGAAAAATAGGCGACAATCCCGGTAGGGGCAGGTCTTGTACCTGCCCTGGGAAAACCTATATCATCCAACGGAATTTGTTGTATATGATTCTGGTTGATTGCGCCAGATTGTCCAGGGTGGGCACTAGGCACCACCCCTACAGGGGTGTCCATTATTTTCAAAGATCATCCGAGAGATAGGAATTTAATTGTGTATCCTGGGCAATGATGTGGCCTTTGCGATCGCACAACACTGTCCCCACCTCCACCCGCACATTGGCATACTTCTGAATATACGCCTGGGCGCGATCGCTAATTTGCCTTGCCAACAACCCAAATACCGAATCAGCTAAACCCACTTCTATCAAAAGTTCATGGGCTGCTGCCGCCGTAGGAGATGCCAACACTGAACGAATTACCGCCAAACGATCCGTCGTTTCCGGAGTCTCCTCCACTTGTGCAATTGCCGCTGCCAGTATCGGTAGTTTGCCATCCGCCACATGACTCGACGTGTTGAAAATCCCCCCTGCCAACTTAACCAACTTGCCGTGATAACCCAGCAGCAGCACAGATTTTGCACCCCGTAACCCTGCTTCCGCCAGCATTGGTCCCATCCAGTTACCCGTCTGCACAATATGTTGTGCGCCAATCCCCAACCGGTGGGCCGTATGCTGACCATTGTGACCAATACAAAACACCAGATGCGGTGTCGTCTGAACGGCCTTTTGCAAGCTAGCTCGATACTCTGCTAACTGGTCAGTGGACGAGTGAGGTTGAGAGATACCGCTGGTGCCCGCAAGGGCGAGTCCTTCCAAAATGCCAAAAGCTTCATTGGAGGTCCGTTGGGCCAACCGACGCCCTTCTGGCAAAATAATCCGCACCCTGGCCTGATACTGAGTTGGAATGAGAGGGCGAACATTCACATCAAACAGTTTACGAGCATAGGTATAGAAAGCAGGTTCTCCGGCGGCAGTGTGACCGATGCCTTCACCCGCTTCCAAGATCAGATTGTCTTCAGCATCTGCACCAATTTCTTCTAGATTTACCCAGGCCCAGATAGGGGTATCGCGGGTCAGGTCAAGATTATCGCCGGGGTCGCTAAGACAAATGCTAAGGGCCGTGGTGGAGTCGATGTTGGCCACTTGCTGGATTGTAACTTCAGCCTCACCTGGAGCCAAATCAAGGGTTACTTGTATCTCGTGTTCCTTGTCAGATAGTAGGGCCTTAGAAACCTGTTCTTTCTTTCCAAACTCTCCAGACTGAACAAGCAGATGGATGAGAGCAGCTTTAGCGGCAGCAACAGCAAAAACTGGCAGTGTATACCCGGCTCGGGCCATAGAATCTCCTTATAGATATCTCGTAGGGGCAGGTCTCGTGCCTGCCCTGGGATAACCTATGCCACCAACCAGAATTCGTATGTATGAGATCTTGGCTGATCGCGTATGGCATTACGGGGTAAGCATAAGGCATTACGGGGTAAGCACAAGGCATTACGGGGTAAGCACAAGGCATTACCCCTACAGAATTATTTAGTTATCCTGGCTAATCGTGTGGGGTATCGCGGGGTAGGCACAAGGCACGACTCCTACGGGATCATGCATAGCAACAAAATTCAATGACCTCATCTAAATTATAGGTTTGTTGGGGATAAACTAATGCAGGACGAGCAATCACTAATAGTCTCACTTCCAGGGCTTTGGCTGCGGCTAGTTTTACGGGGACTCCTCCTGGACCACCGCTGGCTTTGGTGATGACGGTATCCACTCCCAGACGCTGCCATAGGGTTTGTTCTGCTAGGGCATCGGTGGGGGAGCGATCGCAAATCAGCTGTTTTGGTTCAAACCCAAGCTGGATGGCCTGAGCTTGAGCCGTTGGCAGAATTCTGGCCCAGATGTCAGACCGCTGTTGCCAGGGCTGAAACCGATGCAGTGCTTTGATACCCAGGGTAAGGAGCACACGACGATTGTCCAGATATTGAGGTTGCAAAAGGGTCTCTAAATCAGGCACGGACTCCGCAGGTGGCTCTAGAGAACAGGCCTGGCGTTCAAACCGCAGGTAGGGCAAGCCGAGGGCCATGGCCTGTTTAGAAATTTCGGTGGCAAAGGGATGGGAGGCATCGACAATGGCACGAATGCGGTGCTGCCGAACCAAGGTTTGTATACTGGCCCAATCCAATGCCCCTGGCTGTATCTGACCAGGCAGCCCCTGATACAGCTGCCCTGCCGTAGGGGAAACGACGGTCACCAACCACGAAATCCCTTGCTGAGTGAGTCGCTGGGCAATGGCTCGACTTTCACTGGTGCCGCCGATTAGCCAAATGGTCACACCCTGGATAAATGGGGACGGAAGAGGTGGCTGTGGCCTGGATTATAGAGTTGCGATCGCGCTTCTTGGGCAGCCAATGCCGGACTAATCAGATACATCACGGTGCGATCGTGGCCTGATTCCTGAGTCATGGTTGCCATGGTATCCAAACGCCCTACAAAAATCTCTTCATCGGGCCAGCCCAGGCGATAGCAAAGGGCAACAGGGGTTTCTGGTGGATAATGGGTCATTAGCTTATCCTGGGCGGCAGCGGCATGGCGAGCGCTGAGGTAAAGACACAGAGAAGCCCGGTGCGCGGCCAGGGAGGCCAGGTCCTCATCGCCTGGCACATTGGTACGGCCCTGCACTCGGGTAAGGATAATGCTCTGCACTAATTGAGGTACCGTTAGCTCCACCGCCAAACGTGCTGCTGCTAGCTGAAATGCACTGACCCCCGGCACAATTTCAAACGTTATCTGATGCTTAAGCAAAAACGCCATCAGCTCATGGAGTGCCCCATAGAGACACGGATCGCCATCTTGCAATCGCACCACACGCTTGCCTTTGAGCACCCGTTCTTGGAGCATTGGCAACCAGGTTTCTAAGGTATGGGATCGGGTATCGATGGTTTCCACCGTTGACTGACACCATTGCAGCATCTGTTCAGGTACCAGCGACCCAGTGTAGAAAACCGTATCTGCCGTCGCTAGGAGATTCTGACCGCGAACGGTAATTAGGTCTAGAGCACCGGGACCAGCCCCGATAATTTGGACTGGCGATTGTTGAGATGAAGGGATGGTCTGGGTCATAGGTTAAAAAACAAGGGTGGGTATGGGTTTTAGCGGTGAATTTGTTATGCAGTGGTAAGAGTGTTATTGTCCTGGGCAATCAGCTTACATCCAGTGCGGATAGCTGTTTTGCTAGCAACCTGAGAAAGGTTAGTCGTGGGTTGATCCTCAGCATCGACAATGTCTTTATTCTATTGCCCAATGGAAAATAAAGGGCTAATGATTTGGGTTATGAGTATTTTTTGTTAGAAGACTGTTGTGTATCGTTGGTGCTGGAGTTTCATCGGGTCTCAGTGGAGATGGTTCACAGGCGCAAGAAAAGTACCCCTGTGGGTACTAAGATCAACAATCAGGTGGCAAATAAAATTCCGTTGCATGTTTTTCGCGCTGGCATCCGTATCTCATCCCGCCGCAGTTGCAACACGACCCACTCACGATCAACAGTAGTTGCAACTATAGCTGCTGGCGATTACCGATAATGATCAACATACGTTCTTATGAAGTTACAGATTGGTCCAGGCTGTGCGAAATCCATGATGCATCACGTGTCGATGAACTGACATTAACTGTTGGTATGGATGCGTTCCTGACCCTTGGGCAAACAGCCAAGGAGGAGGGCCTTTTTGATGGTCAACTCTTTGTTGCAGAGGTCGATAATGTTATCCAAGGGTTTGTTGCCTATACGAATGAAGAACTTACCTGGCTTTACGTTGATCCTAAATTTTATAGAAAAGGTGTGGGTCGTGCGTTAGTCCAACATGCTGTTGCAAACTCAGCACCAACTATGGCAATTGAATTGCTTGAAGGCAATACACCTGCACTGGAACTGTATCTTGCTGAAGGCTTTAAGGTCATAAAACGCATAGAAGGCCAGCTTGTAGGTAATGAAGAGTTTGCCGCAGTAGGTCTTGTTTTGAGACGTGAAGAGACTTGAGGGGCATCAGTCCGTAGAATAATCTTCTTGTTTATAGCCAGAAAAAACAATTACATAATATGAGGCACTTTCTGTCTATTTCTTAAAATATTTGAGTGAATAAGCGCAAAGGCACCAGAAATAGCGACGATGTATAAGACGTTAGAGCCCCTGTCATGCCTCAGTTTAAGCGCCGTCATTTTCTACAGCTTGCCGGATCTACCCTGGCATCCATTGGTCTTAGTCAAACACACTTTTTGCGACAGTGCGATCGCTACGGCAAAGCACTGGCTCAGGAAACATCTCGCAAGCTGGCTCTGCTGGTAGGGATCAATAATTATCCCAGATCGGTAGGTCGTCTACGTGGATGCCTCACAGATGTCGAAATGCAGTACGAGTTACTGGTCCATCGCTTTGGCTTTCAACCCGACGACATAAAAATCATTAGCGACCCGATTGACGGCATCCTGAGCACTCGTGTCGCCGCACCACCCACGCGGGAAAATATACTAACTGCATTTGAAGAGCATCTGATCAACCAGGCCAACGAAGGCGATGTTGTTGTCTTTCATTACTCTGGCCATGGAGCGCTGGTCAAAGAAGAAAATGGAATTCCAGGCTTTAACAATCGCAATGGCACTATTGTTCCAATTGATGCACGCGCTGGTGTTTCTCACGATAATAAACAGGTCAATGACATTATGGGCAAAACTCTATTCTTGCTCACCTATGCCCTCAAGACCAACAATGTTAGCCTGATTTTAGATAGCTGTCATGCTGGGGGTGGCACCAGGGGCAATCTAGTCATTCGTTCAGTCACCGACCGATTGTTGAGTGGTGACATAGAACCCTCGGATACTGAACTGGCTTACCAAGAGAGGTGGCAAGGGCTCAATAATCTATCGTCACAAAAACTTCAAGAATTACGCCAGTCAGGCATTGCCAAAGGCATGGCCCTAGGATCAGCCCGCATTAACCAGCTAGCCGCCGATGCGCCCTTTGGAGATTTTAATGCAGGTGCGTTTAGCTATTTACTCACGCGCTATTTATGGCAGCAGGTGGGCGATCAATCGGTCGACAATGTATTTGTTAACCTATCCCGTAGTACCCAAGATGTGGCTAAAAGTGCAGGGCTAGAGCAAGAACCCATCTTTGAGGTTGCTCCCAATAGCAATTTTGAACAGCAGCCACCTTTATTTCTTAAGGCTCCTCACCCCGCAGCGGAGGCCGTTGTGCGACAAATCGACGGCAACAACATCACGTTTTGGCTAGGGGGTGTCTCTCCGCAGAGTATCGAAGCCTTTACCACAGGGGCCGTTTTTAATCTGATCGATACCGAGGGGAATCCGATCGGTGTGGTAACCCAAACAGGCCGGGCTGGCCTGGAAGGCTATGGGACTCTGGAAACAATGGGTCGCAGCGGACGCGATCGCGGCATCTTGATGAGAGAACAGGTGCGGGGGATTCCGGCAGATCTTTCCCTACGAGTGGGCATAGATATTAGCCTGGCGGAGGACGCTGCTATTGCTAGAGAAACGCTGGCTGCCGTTAACCGCATCACGGTGGTTAATGTTGACCAAACTCAACCCATTGACTATCTACTGGGTAGATTGACAGATAGTATCAAAACTAGAGCCGCCACTGAGGGCATCACCATGGTCTCGCCTGTCGGTAGTATCGGCTTATTTACAGAAGGGTTAACGCCCGTTCCTGAATCCTTTGGCCGGGTCGATGAGTCGGTTGTCAACGCTGTTGCTCGTTTACGACCTCGTATGAAGATGCTGCTGGCAGGGCGGATTCTCAAGTCGATTGCTAATGGAGAGACCTCGGATGTCAATGTAGAAGTGGACGTTACCCCAGTCGCGACTGGGGGTACTTTGCTCAGTCGGGGCAGCCGCGCCGCTCAAGAAGCAGGCTTGATTGCCCAGACCGTCGACACAGGCATCCAAAAAGTTGAGGTGGGAACTCGCATAGAGATTGCTGTCACCAATAATGAGTCTAGAAATCTCTATATTAGTATTCTCATTATCGATAGCAAAGGTCAGCTCGTTGTGCTACATCCTGTGGATTGGAATGCAGCGGAAACCGCGACGCTGGTGCAACCCGGTCAGCGACTCATTGCCCCCAGTCCAGGCAGCAATTTCGAGTTTGAAGTGGGTGGACCGGCTGGCCATTTTGAGCTGTTGGTCCTGGCCAGTACCGACCAGTTGCGGGATGCGCTGAGGGGCCTTAGAGAAATTGCCCGTGGACGAGGTATCCGCTCCGGTAATCCACTTGTTTTTGGCGAAGGTCAAACCCGTGGTTCTAACGAAGGGGATGATGCTCCCGTAGAGATTTTGGATAGTTTATTGGGTGACTTAAACCGTAATGCACGCAGCACCGTACTTGTACGCGGTCGCCAGAGTTCTGATACCCAGCGACTAGCAGCATTTTCTGCGGTTTTTGAAGTGGTGGAATAGCGTTGATAGGATACTGTTGCCACAAGATGTAAGAAAACGTTGATCCGTGATATCCAGCAATCGTAAAAGTTATCTAGTACATTGCCTTTAAGTAAGCTTTACTGTTTATCCAACCAGGATAAATTTTTAACACATGAAGTGCTATTTCTCAGTGTAAATATACAAGCAGCAGATACGTTTGATGATACAAACATCATTCAGGATGTCCCTACTAGCTCGCCATGTCTCATATGACCTCAAAAGCAAAAGCCACTGTATTATTTTCCTTGTCGTTGACAGGTTTGTTAATGTCGAGCCTACCGGTTCTAGGGCAATCTAGACCTGACCCCCGAGGTCGAGAGGATTCTAATGTGGACATGCCGCTATTGGACGGAGCACAGTGTACCCATACTAGTTCACGCTCACAGTATGATCGGCTACGCACGGGCTCGTCTATTGTGTCAGTCAACCGACGCCCTTATGAGTCACAGTTTTACATGTCGATTCGTGCTACCTACAGGGCTGCGATTACTTGTTTGACTGATTCACGGATATTTCCCTTACTATCGTTACAGATGGGGGTGCCTGACGATGATGTCGCTAAGGAGACATTAGCTACAGTCAATGTTTATCAAAGTGGTAATGTTGTCTATTCCTATGACAATATTATTCCAGGTAGTTTGATTAATACTCCGTTGTCCCTAGGCAATGGTGAAGACTTTGCTATCGAAATTGTGTGTCATCGGGCAGGCTCTAGCGGCCAGAACAGCAGCTGTAATCTTCACTTTCTAGAAGCCAAGCTGTATGGTGCTACAAATAATACCATCCATAGTAGTCCCTCCACAGGCAGCCCAGCCCCAGGAGGATACGTCATCAACACGGGCGAGCCTCAAACAAATCCCACAGCCTCAGACAGCAATCGTCCTGAAGGACATACTCCCCCCAATAACCCCAGCAGCGTGATTGATCAAACCAATGATGTGCTCAATGGAGTTGAAGATGCTGTAGATACGGTAAACGATATTTTTGATCTCTTCTAAACGTCGTTGTCTCCCTTGGCGTCAACCTATTGTCCTAAGTGCCAGCCATCTCTATGAGCTTCAACCGACGCAAATTTATTGTAACCAGTACCCTGGGAAGTCTTTCCTTTGCCAAGACTTCCAGTTTCTTTTTTCCTAAACCGGCCAATGCTTATTCTCTTAACTATCGGCTAAGTCAAGATGGTCGGGCTGATGCTGTGTTTAGAACCTTTCGTGAGGTTAATATTGCCCAAGGAGAAACGGCCAACCTCCCCCCAGAGACCAATTCGGTTGTTGCAGAGGTTGTCCAATCTGTTCAGCAAGAGTTTACGAATCGCAGCTATACAGATAGCGCAACCCCTTTCTCTAAACGTTTAGGTAACGTGGATAACCCGCTTTGGGGTAGACAGCGCAATGAACGTCTAGGGCCTAATCCTGGCTTTGGCACAATCCAAGTTGTGAATAATTTTGTGAGCCCCATTGCCTTTACGGGATCCACTACGGCTGGAGTTGATCGCGGTATGCAGGTGCTGGGCGGCGACGAACATTTAGATGCGCTGGAGTTAGATGGTGCCCTGGTACCCACTCGTAATCGCTTTGAAGACTGGGGCACCTGGGACGGTGATGTAGATCCGAATACTGGTGAATATTTAGGACCTAGTAGTATTACCAGCTATGAAACTCGGTTTGGCTCAGTTACGCGTTTATATACAGTCAAAGAGCCGGGGCCTGGTGGGTTTGCCGAAATTCTCTTTATTATCGATGGTGGCCGTCGGGTAAAAGCGAATTTAAATATACGAGTGGATTTTTCCTAGAGGAGAAGTGCGCATAGACACTTGCCATTAACTAATCATCCACTCATCGACCCATCTACTCATCTGCCCTAGATACTGCTTAAAGACCGTTACCAATCAAAATAAAGGGAGCCCAGTAGTAGGGATGGTCTGGGCTAGCCTGTAACCTGATGGGGTTACCAGTAACGGTATCCAGTATATTAATAGCGGCTCTCGGTTCTCCTGTGATGCTAGACAGATCATTGTTAATAAGTGCTAGCTGAGCCTTTTGTAGGGCTTCGGTTTTTGAGTAGCCTGCATTAATGGCAAGATAAAAGGCATTCATCAATGTCTGGGTGCCGCCATCGTCTACTTGCCAAAGAGAGGCAACTACAGCACGTGCTCCCTGTCGTTGAAACTGATAGCCTAATCCCAGCACCTGCTCACCGTTATTGTCAAACCCACCCAGACCCGTCTCACAGGCACTCAGCACCACTAAATCAACCCTGGTCAGCCTCCAGGTTTCGATATCTCGAATAGTGGGACGATCGCCGTTGCCAAACAAAATAAATGACTCCCCTGCATCTTTGGGGACAAGTGAGGCGTGAGTAGCAAAATGCAGAATATTGAAGGTATTTAGCCTGGACCGCAGTGACGCCAGACTAAAGTCATTGTCAATGTAGGTTTGAATATTGGATAGGGTACGAGCAAGAATGGACACTTCTATGCCAGCAAAGGGTAAGCCCGAAAACTTAAGGGTTTGGTTTCCGACATTGACAGTGTGGGTCACTGTTTCATCTGCAAAGGCCGCTGCCAGGATGCGGGGTGCGGTTAATGGCTGTGTATTGAGGTTTTGTAGGGATGTGGCTGTAATGTTGTTGATTTGAAAGCGCTCTGCTAACCATTGGCCGTTACTAGCATTCGCTGAATCATAGAGTGCCGCCAGGGGAACATAGCGCAAGGGGCCGTCTGGTGCGTAAAGAATCGTTTGTGCATTTGCCCTGGATAAGTCTTCTTCCAAAGGTTCAATCAGCCAACGATATAGTTGATATGCAGACCCTTTGGCATCTTGTGTGGGTTGTTGTAGAACAGATCGAAATGTTGCGATCGCACTATTGAGCTCAGCCCGGCTGACATGTTTCACTGTTCGCCGTAATGGTGGAGCATTTGCAGTGGTAATAATCAACTCAATGCGGTCCTCTAGGACCAGTGGATAGATCAAAACAGCATTAAGCTGTTCTAGATTATCTCCAAGGCTGCTAATTTCTTGGATCGAGAAGCTACTTTCGTCTGCAGCCATTTGCTGTAGACTTCCTTGTATATCCTCACTGCGCGTAAATTCATTGAACTGAAGGAATAGCTGATCCTGGACCTCAAGCAGTTGATCAAGTCGCGGTTGCTCTGCTGGGGTTAATGTCCCTTGAATGGTTGCTTCTTCTAACTGCCTAATCTCTTGACCAATTTCAATGGCGGATGTTTGCAACCGCTCATATTGGTCTAAAATATCTTGCTCAGCTTGATAAAACTCAATGCCACTGGCCGTACGGGCATTGCCTCGCACATTGTTAAAATAGTCTTGCACCTCTTGTACCTTCAGCAAATCCAAGATGCGTTGAGCCTCAAGCACTCGATTTTGCTGTAAAAGTAGGTCCGCTAACTGCCGGTAGGTATCGGCAATCGTATCGACATAGGAGGTTTGCAGGTCCACTGCCAGTGACTGATTATCGGCGCGGATCGCTTCGTATTGATTAATGGCTTGTTTCAGAAAGAGAATTGCGACACTGGGTTGTTGATTAGCCCGGTAGAGTAAACCAAGATTACTGAGGATCGTCCCCTGGGCTGGACGGAGATTGAGTTGGGTTGCGATCGCAAGACTACGCTGATAATAAAGTAATGCTGTGTCGTAATCTCCCATCAACTGATAAAGTTCGCCCAAATTATTGAGGACCCTGAGTTTGCCAACAGCAAACCTAGATGTTTGAGATAATTCAAGGCTTTGCTGATAATATTCCAGGGCTTGCGAATAGTTTTCCTGTAAAGCGTAAACAATCCCTATGTTGCCCAGGGTCGTGGCTTCACCCTGTGGGTCGCCAAGCTGGCGTTTTAAGCTCAAGCTTTGTGCAAAGGCCTGCAAGGCACTGTCGTAATTCTTCAGATAGCGGTGCACCTGACCAATATTGTTTAACACTCGCGCTTCATTTACCGGGTCATCCGCATCACGTACTAGCAACAGACTCTGTTCATAGGCATCAAGGGCAGCCCCATAGTCACCGAGTTTTTTATAAACTATCCCTAAATTTCCCAACGCCCTAAACTCTCGGATGGGGTTATCAATACGTCGGGCAAGCTCCAAACTTTGTCGGTGAAACTGTAACGCCAGACTATACTGACTCAGCAGATCATAAACCACACCCATGTGGGTCAATGCCGCTGTCTCTCCATCCTGATTATTCAGTTCTCGGTTGACACTGAGGCCTTGTTCAAAGTAGCGCAGAGCTTCAGAGTAATTATTTTGTTTACGATAGGCGAGCCCAATATTAATCAATAACTTAGATGCACTCCCCTGGTTATCCATGGCTTGATACAGCCCTAAAGCCTGCTTCCAGTCATCGATAGCCGCTTGCCATTGCTCTGCTTGAAACGACGCAACACCACGATCCCGTAAACGGTTAGCCTCAGCTGTCACCTCAACCGAGGCTGGTGACTGATGGCTATCGGCAAAGATTACTTGCGAAGGCAAACGGTTCAGCGATGTCAAGAACGTTAAGGCAATCAATGCCAATGCATGGGTGACCATAACTACAGCAATTATATTTTCTTAAACTATACGCTCAGAAGAAGGTCCAAAAAGGTTAACCAGGCTGCTGTCATACTACCTGGAGTGAAGAACTGGGCTGCATTGATGCCGACGGGAGAAGCTCAATAGGTTCTCTACAAAATTTCAGCTTTCCGTTTCTCCATGTGCCACATAAACCATGAATAAGTGCACACCGCCAAGAAACACCCAGTTTAGCAAGCATTAATGGCGAATCAGCCTCAAAAACACTCACGTTTCAAGAGTTGAGCCCCATTGAGGATCAACAATACTAATCATTTATTCGGAGTCATCACCATGAAACTTTTATCTGCCATTGGTTTAGGTACTGTTCTTCCCATCTTGTTGTCTACTACAGCACTGGCAGCCATTGAACCTCACATTGACATCTATCCCCAAGAGACAATCCAGCTATCTCAGGGACAGTCCTACAGTGATTTAATCGACACAGGGCTAGAACAACTAAAATCGCGTAGCTACGAAGCCGCACTGACCTCATTTGAGACAGCAATTGCGATGGAACCTAATCAATTTCAAGGTTGGTTGGGTAAGGGAGAAGCCCTCTACGGTCTGCGACGTTATGCAGAGGCAGGAACAGCCTATCGGCAGGTAACGGCACTCAACCCTAATTTAACCTACGCATGGGTCTGGTTGGGCAATGCGCTGGATGAAACAGATCGCCTGCAAGAGGCGCTAGCCGCTTATCAGCAGGCGCTTACGATAGATCCAAACTATGCGTGGGCGTATTACCATCGGGGCATTGCGTTGAATAACGCTGAGCAATATGGGGATGCGCTGGCGGACTTTCAACTGGCCACTGAACTCAAACCAGACCTGACCGGGGCATGGTTATGGGTAGGTCGTTTATTGCTCAAGCTAGAGCGACCAGGTGAGGCATTGACAGCCCTGGATCGGGCAGTGGCATTGGCAGCAAATAATGCCCGCATCTGGTTCTATCGGGGAAATAGCTTGGCCGGGCTCAAGCGGTATGAAGAGGCGATTGCTTCTTATGATCAAGCGATTGCCCTCAATCCACAGGCGGAGGGTCCCTGGTATAACAAGGCGCTGGCCCTGGCAGATTTAGGACGTTACGGACAAGCCGTTGAGGCGATGGATCAGGTACTGGTGATTAATCCGCAAAATACCCGGGCGCAGGAGTTACGAAATCAGTGGAGAGAATTAGCACAGCAATAGTTGGGGATTAAAACATTGAAGCAAGTCTTTTGGGACGTGTTGTTGAACAGTGCTTCTCTTTATCCAGAATCTCACTGACACCTGATGCCCTGCCTCGCCGAGTTCTGGCTTAAAGTTCCAGCTGCAGTTAATATCCCAGCTGAGTGAATAAGTCTGCTTAACCCAGCGATACCCAACGGCGACAGGTTAACGAACCCCCACCTATGAAAACGATACTCTACCTCTATAATGCCTCGAAATCGAAATTTTGCAGGTAATCCTTAGATTTCTCTGACCATGGCCAAAATCAATCTAGACTAACCCCAGGGCACTGTCCGTATCCAAGCACTATGGAACCTCCCTTTCGCTATTGGCAAATAACAACCCTCACCGCCGCAGGGCAGCTGGAACACCGAGACTGTCCCCAAGCTCAGCAATGGTTCAAAGCTCGCTTTGAAGATGAAATCGCGGCTGAGGAGCTATCAGATCGCATTTGTCAGGATACGCTATGGCGCATTTGCCAGGCGCATCCTAATGAAGCGTCCATGGCGCAGCTATGTCTGCGCTGCTGGTTATCTCACCAAATTGTTTACATCTGCATCCAGCTAGCCCGTAGTTTTGGTGCAACCTATGGCTTTCAAGCAACTGACCTGTGGCCATTGGTGTTAGATGACGATGGTAAAGTGCCCGCCACATACCAATCGTTTACGATGAAGATCTTGGCTAGCTATGATCCAAACCGGGGGGCCCTTAGTACCTGGGCCAGTCGCCTCACCAAAAATCACCGTGAATTAAATAACTTTTTGCTTAGTCAGGGACTGTACCGAGCCACCCCCTGGGCGATTCTGAATGATACAAAGGCGACCCAATTGCCTCGGTTTTTACCGCATCTGAGTCCATCAGAGTTAGACATCGCTGCCCAGTTGCTAGGAGCTTACCATCGGGTGTATCGGAGGGACCGCATTACCCAGAGAACTAGCCGTGGGCAACGATGTAGCGCTCCTACCGATGAACAGTTGCAGCGGATAGATCTTAGCCAACCGCCAAATGTCGTTCTATCACAGCTTCATGACCTGGCAGAACAGCTACGCCAGTCCCGTGTTGCTGCACGGGGAGGCAGTCTACCTAGGCAATCTCTTGATGCCAATGAATACACCGAACCAGCGGTCCCAGTCTCTGATGATTTTCAGGAGATCCAGGATGAATTTGCCAAGAACTATCGTCAAGATTTTCTCAATACTCTAGGCGAGGCCATTAAAGTAACGGTGACGGCCTACACGGTCCATTACCAAAAGCGTAGACCCCCCCAGGGCAGAGTATATCGTCAAGCATTGGAGCTGTTTCACTGCGAGGGACGGCCCATGGGAGAGATTGCCAAAACACTGGGGTTAAACAGTCAGGTTAAGGTCACACGGCTACTGAATCTTAAAAAATTTCGCACTGAAGTCTGTATTTATTGGCTTAACCAACTTAAGGAACGTGTACAAAAAAACGCCCTAAAACATCTTTCGCCTGATCAGTTAGATAACATTGCTGACAAGCTAGAGCAAATCCTAAACGAAGAAGCGGATGCGGTGATGGCAGAAGCGGCCTCGGAAGCACAGATACCGAAAAATCGCACAGCCAATAGTGTATTTGCCCGACAACTCTGCGCAGTTGTTGACACACTACCACTGCCCCCTGATTTGCCTTCCTAAGATTTACACATTCCTACCATTGCAGCCCGATGATAAGCCATGAGTATTCAACCTTCAAACCCAGATCCTTTCAAAGGTTTTCACCCTGTAGCAACAGAAACGATTATGCTAACTAATACGTCTACTCAATGGGCTCAGCGTGTTTGTCGTGATATTGCAGATGCAGATGAACAATGGCATAGCTTTTTAAGGGCCCTGGCCATTACAGGCTTTGAACAATGGCTAAATCAAGGGAATAGTGGGCTACCAATTAGCTATTCACAGACTGTCGCGCCGGGTACAGATGCGACTATTCAGGTGGGAGATTTTCGGCTATATATTTTACCCATGGGCACGCTTAAGGATGATCAGGTGGTGATTCCAGCCAGTGCCTTGAGTGAGAAGCACACAGCCCATTTGTATGTGTTAGTAGAGGTGCACGAAGAAGTGGCGCAGGTGCGCGTGAGGACAGCGTTACTTTCTCATCAGCTAGAGGCTTATGTTGAGCGACAGTGCGAGGCTGAGGAGTATGGGGTGCCGGTAAGCGAGTTTACAGTGCCTCCTGAAAAACTGTTGTGGTATCTCAGCTGTTTAAAGCCAGAGGCTATTATCAAACCTGACACGGTCACATCTAGCGTAAAAGAGAAAATTACTACTCAGCTGCATGAGACTGTGACTACGGTTATCAATACGGGGAAATGGCTACAGGGGCAGTTAGATACTGTGGCCGAGCAGCTAGCGTGGCAGTTTATCCCGTCCTTAGAATGTGGCTATGAGCTCAGGGACTTTAGAGATGCTGAAGATCCTCTAGGTAAAATATCAGACATTCTTAGGGAGTTGCAGGACCGAAGTGTGGGTGTGCCCACTGACGCAGTTGGAGCTTGTCAGTCCATCGGAGTGGGTAATGTCATTTGTTACTTTTATACGTTCGTCTGGGAACTGGCAGAAACAAATGAATGGAGTAGTCTATTTGTGTTATTTGGTGCAGATGCCAATGAGCCATTACCCATTGGCACAGAGCTTCAGGTAAGCGATCAAACATCGGTCATGTCTACTAGTAAGGTGCAGCCGGGGGCGATGACTACGTTTTTATATATCCAGGCAATTGGTAATTTTGATGAGCTGTTTACTGTGGATATTAGTTCATCGGATGGTGAAACATTAACGCTACCTCCGTTTGGTTTTGTTTGAAGGCCTAGAAGCAGGCTCAGCTAACGGAGAGGTAATTTCACTTAAGTGCGATCGCACTCCCAATACCCACAATTTACCGTTTAAGTAAGCACTTTAGTATCATGGGGCTAGAACCATCGGCTCCCTAGCCTAGCGCCTGCCATGACTCAATCTATTAATCGAGTTCGTTGGACTACCGAAGACTTAAAGCGATTACCTGATAGTAGCAACCGCTATGAAATAATTGATGGACGCTTGCTTATGACCCGCGCGCCTCACTGGAAACATCAAAAGGTCATTAGCAATGTAGTCAGGGTCCTCAACACTTGGTCGGATACTAGTAATCTCGGTGAAGCTGTACCCACACCTGGTGTCATTTTTGAGGATGCAGATAATGTAATTCCAGATGTTGTATGGATTAGCTATGAGCGTCTATCGGTAGGGTTAGATGATGAAGGCCATTTGACCATTGCACCAGAACTTATGGTTGAAGTGTTATCAGCTGGCAAACAAAATCAAGAGCGAGATCGAGAAACCAAGGTGAAGCTCTACAGTGAACGTGGTGTTCAAGAATATTGGATTTTAGATTGGCGCGCTCAGCAGTTGGAAGTGTATCGCCGAGAAGATGGTTTGTTGAAACTCATGAATACACTATTTCCGCAAGATAGTTTGAAATCGCCTATTTTGCCAGGCTTTACCTGTCAGGTTGAAGTCTTTTTTGGATAGCAGGTTGTCAATGTTTGAAGCCGTCTGTTTAGGCGGCACCAAACTGGTGCGGTTCCACATCCACGCACTAGCTACAAACCATTGCCGATCAAAATAAACGGTGCCCAATAATAGGGATGGTCTGAACTTGCATTCAGACTAATCGGTTCCCCTGTGTCGAAATCGACAATATTAATTGCCGCTCTGGATTCTCCTGAAATTACCGAGAGATCATCTTTTATCAGGGCTAACTGTGCCCGTCGCAGTGCTTCGGCTTTAGGTAATCCTTCACTGAGGGCCAGGTAAAAGGCATTCATCAGGGCCTGGGTGCCGCCATCGTCTACGCGCCATAGCGATGCCATTGCTGCTTTTGCCCCGGCTCGCTGAATCTGGTAGCCCAGCCCCAATACCTCAATCCCACTGTCTAAATCCTGTCCGCCCAGTCCTGTCTCACAGGCACTCAGTACCACCAGATCCGCGTCGCGTAGGGGCCAACTGCGCATCTCTCGTAGCGTGGCCACATTGCCATCGCCAAAGAGAATAAACGACTCATCGGGACTGCTGGAGACAAAGGCACCGTGGGTGGCCAGGTGAATAATATTGTAGCCAACTAATTCAATGCGGCGTTTGGTGTCGGTTTTGCTAAAGGCAACATCGAGGAGAACATCGGTGTTGGGTATTTGGGCTGCCAGGTTGTTGACCTCGGTGCGGGTAAACGAAAGGTCGCTAAAGGTGTATTGCTCACCGCCAACAGTGGGGCTAAAACTACAGTCGGCACAGGCAGCAGCTAGAATAGCGTGCTCAGTCTGGGGTGGGGTGTCAAAGTCACTAATGGAATCGGTGGTAATGTGGGTGACTGAGAATCGTTCGGCAAGCCATTGGTTGCCATCGTGCAGGGCGACGAGGGGAATATAGCGCAGGGCACCATCTGGAGAATAGACAATGGTTTGGGTGCTGGTGCCATTATCGAGTAGGGCCAGGTCCTCTTCGATATCTTTAATTAGCCAGTTGTAGAGTTTTTGCGCAGCTGCTTTTGCCTGTTGGGTGGAACCATGGGGGCTACGGAGCAGGGTGCGGTAATTGAGGATAGCTTCATTGACGTCCTTAGCACTGACTTCCACCGGGCGACGGATGGGTGGGGCATCTGGGGGGACCAGGATGAGTTCTAGGCGGTCTTCAAAAATTAGCGGATAGAGTAGGACTGCATTGGGCAGGTTGGCAATGTTGTTTTGGAGAGTGCGGAGGCTGGCCAGTTCAATATTTTGGCCTTCTGTTGAGGTGCGTAGCAGGGCTATGGCGGCTTTAACGGCTGGATATTCTAGAAACTCAGTGAAGTTATCCAACAGTTCGCCTTCACGGGCGCTAAGTTGATCAAACAGTTCCAATTCGTCGGGAGTTAATGAGTCATAGCCCTCAGTATCTGCTTTGGCTTTGAGTCGAGCTAAGTCCTCTTTGGCCAGAAGAACCTCTTTATAAAGGGTAAGGATCTCTTCTTCTGGTTGCCAATAATCAACATCTCTAGGGGCATCATCATGACTACGTACATCCTGAAAATAGTCTTCTAGCTCTTGTGTTCGCAAAAGATCAAGCACAGCTTGGGCTTCTAGCACTCGATTCTCTTGAAGGAGTAAATCAGCCAGCTCACGATAAGTTGCTGATACTGTCTCTTTGTATGAGTCTTGTAACCCATGATCTAAAACACTGAGATCACCATGAATACTCTCGTAAACAGTCACAGCCTTTTTTAGAAAAGTAATTCCCAGTTCAACTTGATTTTGTTCTTTAAATAAGCTTCCAATACTCCCTAATGTGCTTCCTTGTCCAGCAAGGTCACTAATATCCTGAGCAATCAAAAGTGACTCGTTGTAAAGTTCTAATGCTTTGTCATATTCACCTTGACGTGAATAAACAGCAGCAATATTGTGTAGTGTTTCCGAAATACCCCAAGGATTTTTTATCTCTCGGCGGATTTTCAGTGATTTTTGATAAGAACTAAGCGCTTTGGAATCGTCTCCTTGTCTAGAATAAATCAACCCAAGACTGTTGAGTAAAGTAGCTTCACCACGTCGATCATCGATATTTTGACTAATTTCCAGAGCCCTTGAGTAAATCAGCCGTGCATTCTCGTATTGACCTTGACGTGAATACATAAATCCAATATTAGTGAGAGCCTCCCTCATACCTCGAAAATTCGAGACTGACTCTTGAATTTCAAGAGCTTCCATGGAAATATCAACTCCTCTTTTATACTGGCCTAACACGGCGAAAATCAATCCAATATTGTTAAGAGATTCTCCGATGCCATAAGAATCAAATATTTCCCTACGTATCGCTAATGATTGCTGATGAAAGTCGATGGCTCTGGAGTATAAAGATTGTTCGAAATAAACAGTACCAATATTGTTTAGGACAGCAGCTCTCCCTTGAAGATCATTAAGTTTTTTTCGAATTTCTAGTGACTGATTGTAAAACTCTAGTGCTTGAGAATAATCACTTAATCCATGATATGCACTTCCAATATTATTTAGAGATATGCCAATATTATGAAGCTCACCAATCTCTTGATCGATTACTAAAGCCTTCTTGAAAAATTCTAGAGAGTTTGTATAGTCACCTAGTCGATTAAAAATGAAACCTATAGAATTTAGTGTATTACGTTGACCATGCCGGTTATCAACCTCCTGAAGAATCGCCAATGCCTGTATGTGAACGTCCAAAGCATATTCATACTTATACTGATATTCATAAACGGTAGCAATATTGCTCAATAAAACCCCGACTCCTTGAAGATTATTAATTTTCCTATAGAGCGCTAAAGAACTAAGCAGTTTTTCCAGTGCTTCTGAGTATTTCTCTTGATTGATGAGTGCAATACCGATCCGATTTAATTGCTCAGCTTCATCTGTTATAGAAGTAACGGCATCGTCTTGTTTTACCGAAATTGACTTAACCCTGTACTCAACAGTTGGATTTTTCTGTACTGCTTCACTACTATCTATCATCAACATTGTGAAAAAAACAGATAATCCTATTTGCAGTGTTAAGGTTTTCATAATTCATTTCAAGAGTTAAACCACAATGCAACCAATTTGTTGCAACATCGGCAGTAGGGGCCATCCTCACTATGACCCCCACCCATCCAAAAACTCAACCAACTATTAACCTTTCTTCTCAACCACCTCCATCACGGCTTCAACTGCTTCCACAGCATCCACCAGCCCCTGCCCAAAGAAATACACTTCCGGTGCAATGGCCTCCACCGGCCCACTAATGCCCGAAGGCCGCACAAATGGAAAATCGACTGCTGTACCAAATCCAGCAGATGCCTGCAGCCGATACCGATTCTGATCCGCCTGACTCAGTGCCAACGGCCCATAATTCGCCGTCTGCCCCAAAATTGCCCCCAGCTCATCTCGACTCAATTGCTGCGCCCCATTCACCGAGCGCATTAATGCCAGCACTCCACTCACCACCGGGGCCGAAAACGACGTCCCCTGTACCTGCACATATTGTCCCAACGGATCTAACGTCAAGCCCCAACTCGTCTGTGGTGGCTCCATACCCTGCCAAAAACCAGGCACCCAGGTACCCCCAACCGTCAAAATACCGCCCGCCTGCTCACGGTTTGTCTCACCACCGGGGGCTACCACATCCAGTCCCGCTCCATAGCTGCTGTAATAGCTGCGGTTCCCCCGTACATTTGTTGCCCCCACCGAAATTACGCCTGGCAACGCCGCCGGAAAAGATACTCCATCCAGCTGGCTATTTCCCGCCGAAGCGACAATCACCATGGTTGGATGTGCATCCAGTATCTGAAATATTTGATCGCTAAGCTCCTGGTCCGGTAACAATCCCCCCAGGCTCAGATTAATCACATCCACATCTCTTGCTGCCGCATAACCCATGGCCTCAATCAGTGCCGCTACAGTAATCTCTCCCCCCAGGCCAAATACGCGCACTGGCAAGAACTGTGCCTCAGGGGCAACACCGACTACTCCCTGACGGTCCGCAGGATTTGCCGCAATTATCCCAGCTGACCAGGTACCATGAAACTCATTGCCAATCTCTAACTGAATAATCCGCCGCAGAACGTCTGCCTGTTGTTTTTCTGAGGCGGTGGGCATGACCCTAGCAATCTGTTGCGCCAGGTTTGGATAGGCTGCCAACAGATCCGCAGCCCCTAATGTAAATGTGCGCTGAAAATGGGGTCTCAGATAGGCCAACTCCTCTTCATTAATGCGGGTATCGGCATCTCCTAGAGCACAGTTTTCACTCCCTGCACAGGTTATTTCTTTATTTGAGAAATCCCAACCATATTCTTCGTCTGGCAGCCGGTCTGCTATAGTCTCTGGTACCGTATACACTCGGTCCACCAGATCAGGATGGTCCCACTGGATCAGGCTATCGATAACGGCTACCACCACATTTTCTCCCTGGGTGGTCTCCCAAGCCTCAACTGCCCGCACGTCTACCCGTGGGTAGGGGCGAGGCCGCACAGCCCGACTGTTTAAATGCCACTGCAATGGCAACAATGAGTTAGGAAATGGGGACGTCTCATGGGCCGCAGATACATTCGATACATTTTCTGGACCATTGGTGCGTTGGGGGTCGTCCATAGAGAGAATATCCAATGTGGATACATCAAACGGGATGGACTGAACAAAATTTGGCGTGGCCGATTGAACGTTGGGTAAAGTCCTTAGCTGGTTGGCTGCTGCCAGCACTGCTGTGCCTGACACATTATTGGCCCGCACTAGGTAGCGTCCTTCACTAAATCGTAGCGATCGCAATACGTCTACACCATATTGGGCCAACAAACGGCGGGCCGTTTCATCAGCAATGCTCGGCTCAAAACTCACCACTATTTCCTGGGTGACCACAATGGATTCAGTCATATTCTCCCGACTCAGCACCGGTAGGGTGGCCTGCACATAGGCTTGATTCAGCCGCTGTGCCCATTGTTCATCCAGCCCATGGGGCAGTTCCACCAGAGCATAGCGTTTCCCCAGGGGTTTCACGGTGACATCCGCTTTATGTGCCTCTCGACTAAAGCTAGTGGCCGCTGTCAGGTCTCGCTGTAGCCGTAAATAGGCCGGTTCATTAAGGTCACGGGTAAAGGAGGGAACAGGCTTAAACTCCACCGCAATTTGATCTGAACGTTCCACCAGGGGAACTTGTTGGCCATAGAAGGTGTAGGATAGCTGTTCTTCTTGATCCGCTTGATCCGCAGTGAGCGTTGGATTTTGGGCAAGTATGGGCTGATTATTTGCCACTGCCGCTGGCTGGGACACCCCTGTAAACGCACCCGTTGCCATCAGAATCCAGGGAAGTAATTGCTTTAGCATTCAGTCAATCCTCAATCCACTCTCCGTCGTTACTTCTGAGCTGAAGGGACTTATTCACTGATCCACTTCACTGATCCACAATGTTCTCAAGTGTGAATAAGCTTTAACAACGAAGAAGTAACCCTTGCTGAGTGGCTCGTAGCAGCTATTCAGTCCCTGATTCTTCAATGAGGAGACTCCCATGCCCAAAGCTCAAATCGTGCTGCGGCAGCTACTCCAATATGGGTTACCTGCGATCGCACTATCCGCCGCTGGCAGTTTAAGTTTCATTTTGCTGTCCGGCAATACCTATGTCTTTGACATGTTTAACAATTGGTTCAATACCAATATCTTTCACCTACCCAATGAGTCTCAGCCTCTGGATAAACCTGTTCCTGATTTTCGTCCCGATAGCCAGATTCCTAACATTCATATTGAACTGCCTACGGTATCTGTAGATCCTGACATCACGGTAACAACTCCAGTTACGGTTGATCCTAGGATGATTTTTTCTCCTGAACTGCAATTCAACCCTGAACTTAACCCAGAGATTACCGTCTCGCCCACAATTGAGGTCTATCCTGAACTCAATACGAACTTTGACGTTGCCCCCAGTCTGGAGGTTACCCCCCAGGTGACAGTGCCACCTTATTTTCGCAATAGTCCTGAACGCCCGATTATTCTGACTAATCCAGATCGGCCCTCCATTAAAGGATCTGGTCCACTACCAGAAGGACCTGAGCCAATACCCATAGATGCCACTGTACCTGATGCTCCGAGACAGCCCCCTGAGCCAATTTTACCAACGGTTCCAGGTAACCCAATACAGCTTCCCACACCTAAGACGTTGCCAAAGACTCCAGTCTTACGGCAACAGCCTTATCCAGCAGTAGTAGAGTCAGAAAAGAAACCTGACGAGCCTGAGTTTAATTTTCAGTTTCCTGAGGATGAGGTGGAAACAACGCCTGAAACACCCATTATCAGTTTTGACCCAGAGGAGCTACCGCCAGACCTGTCTCCCCAACCACGTTTAGGCAAAGAGTTCTTGCCTGAAGGTAGGGATATACCTCCGACATCTGCTCGTAGTCGCCCTCCCCATCATCCAACAGACCCATCTGACAAGGTAGTCAGTGTGCCTGAACCAGGGATGGTGATGATAATTTTGTTCTTTGGGTTGGGATTACTTGGGTTTAAGAAAAAGCGTTAAAAAAATCAGGTGCGCACTAATCAGATAATACTGGTTAGTGCGCACCGTTCTGTTGAATATAAGCGTGCCCTAATCTTGAGAAGAGGTGCACACCTTCTCAATCATCTTTTCTTGGATTCCCAACAGCTCAGCCGATGGCTCCCTTACACTAAAGAGAGCTTGAATCGCATCGTAGGGAAAATTATGCTCCACAAAATACTCAGTCTGCTGAATCGCAGTCCACTCAGCATTAGACACCGTTGACTCATTCGGGCTAGAAAAACTCTCCAATTCATTGCTAATTAATGTCCGTGTCTCAGCTGAGACCATTTGAAAGTTAGGAATTAAGGTAGGATCTGCGTTCTCAATGGCATATATTCCTAACGTATAGGTTTCTCCGGGTTCTAAGGGGTCACCATCATAAATTACATGGGTTTCATCAGCAGATGGTGTGTATTCCCAAAAAGGACTCTTTGAGTCAACCGCTAGAGAGACTTTAGCCACTGCCCCAGGTTGCCAAACAATCACAGGCTGATCATGCCAGATCTCAGGAGTATTTGCACCCAGATGGGTGGGTGAGAGCACACATAGCGGTCCCCGTGACACCAAACTTCTTTCCCTGTCCTCATCATCCCTAACAATACGGCTCCAAATATTAGTTAAGCGGCTGCGTAAATCGCTAGAGGAGTTTTGGGCGCTAGCATTTGATCCCAACCCCAGGCCCAGGCATAGGGCAACAACACTAACCAACCCCATGCGCCCCATGGCCTTGAAGTGAATCGTCATAGATTTTTCTCCTGATTACAACGTTGCAAACCGGGTATGTGATATACCCACACAGTGGCCGTAGGCAGTAGCCAGGGCAAAACAATCGAGGCTGCACCATACACGACAATCCCGAATAGCCCATATCCGACACTGAAACCTATGAGCCCTAGCCAGCGATAGTGTCGTAACTGCTGATCCCGTTGCATAGCTAGCGCAGACATCGCACCTACAATGGTGCCAATTCCTACCATCCACAAAACAGGAATCGGTATCATCCAGTGCTGATTTAAAAAATGATGAATCATATACGAATGAGCTTCTACCCCTGTGAATCGACTACTCAAGTCCTGGGTTTGGTCTCGCCAAAATTGAATGGCTGGTGGATTCGGCACATAGTCACTTTCAGAGCCTATACCCGCCTCGTTGTAGCCACCAGAACCGATTAATACAATTTGGTTTTGCCAGTCATATTGAGCAGATAAATCTTGTATATCCTCTTCTAATAACGCATGGGCTGGTATGCGATCATAAATATGACTGAGCGGCATTGAAAAATCTAAAATAGGATGGAACCAGCGTTGTTCTATCCACCGAGACAGACTTAAAATCGGTGACAGGCGATAGTTCAATAGCTGATATAAGACTGGAGAATTATTGTCTTTTATAATCGTCTCAAATAATTCTTTACGCAGATTGTGGGTTCTGTCTAAGGAGGGGGTCAGGCTTTTGCCAGCTGGTGTCTCCCTTGCTGCATGGGTAATTGCCAGTAGGTAACTGAAAGGACAACGGCTGTGGCAATCTTGACCGATTTGTAGTGCTTTTAGGTGCCAGGAAGCCGGAGCCTTAGTCAACCCCTGCATGCTCCATGCCGGATTAGCCAACCCTTCTGAAGGGCCAATCTCTTGCTTATCTAGCAAATCACTGGCCAGCACTAACCAGTTACCCTCATTGACTGCTTTCTCCAGGGTTTTTGTCAAGCGGGCATTATTCTCATCCTGACGCCGATCTAACAGATAATCAATACCAATGATCTGACTATCTAACTCAACAATCCGGTCTAGTAGCTTAGCTAAGTAGGCTCGATTGATGGGGTTGGCATCACCGTCAGGAATCCCTTTGGCAATGGATGTTTCATCCACATGGACCAACAGCACGGGGGGAGAAACATTTGCCTGGAGAGGTTGAGTTGTTATCTGACGAGCAACTGCCTGGGTCCATAGGCGACCCGCCATCAGCCTATCTCGCACCGGCGGTAGCAATGAGAGAATTGCGATCGCACCCAGCGCCATCCCCTGTTTTCGACTGGGCCATAGTTCTGTTAGCTTAGCTTGCCAACCCACTGGCTGGAGTCGAAAGAGCTGCGCACCCCGGTGGCTAAATAAAGAGGGCACTAAATAGGCCGATGGATAGGCCATTGTCTTTTCAGCTTTCAGTGCCTTTGTTGCTTCCTGTAGAGCTGTATGCACATCGGCATATTGGGATAACTGTTGTAAAAACTGTAATAGAAAGTATTGAGCGACGTCATTGTGGATCGGCTCTCGCATGATGACTACCTGGTTTAGCCCCAGCGCCACTAGCCGATCAGCGATGTCTAAGCCTTTGCAGGAGTTAAACAGGGCAAACTGGAGGCCGTTGCGTTTAGCTTCCGTGAGATCAGATTCCAGGTCGCGCATGGAGATTGTGGTTTTGGGTGCGATCGCAATCTCTCCCCCGAGTTCAGCCATTTCATTGCTATGGCCAAAGAAGAACAGCATATCCCACCCCTCTGGGTCACGAATTACATCTCGCACCTGATCAATCAGAGCATTTGTTTTCTGCCCCAGCTGCCAGCCAATTTTTTGAATAGTTACCAGTGTTTTCAACCGATCAATAGCATCTAAATCCTGCTTAAAATCCAGTCCCGTATCATCACCAATGATCACCAGAGCACGTGCTTTACGTCGTTGCTTCTTCGGTGGGTTTGCCGCCACAGAAATATTGGCAGGCAGCCGTGTAATCCGCATGGGTGGTCCTTGACCAAAGCCTCGGGCCAGCTCCCAGGTCTCCCATGGCAATCTTCGCAGCTCCTTAGCAGCACAGGTAATGTACAACGTAACCCCACGTTGGAGTCCCTCTCCACGCCGATTCAACTGTTCACGAATGCCAATTAACTCACGCCGTTCCAGCCAACTTTGAAACACCGTCAATAGGCGTACCTCAGCCTGACCCAGCTGACTCCGCAAGTCGGTTTGGGCGACAGGCACTTGCCCCACAGCCCCCGTTCGTCCCCGCATTGCCGATGACTCACCCACTGCATTGGTCTTCTGCAAAGCACGATAGAAATTGTAGTAAGCCCGCTGCCAGCGTTGGTGTAATAGGGTGAGTTCTTCAGGATAGGACACCTGGGCGGTAAGCTGCATGCCATCGCCCCAGGTCAGATCAAAGAGACAGATCTGCTGCACATGGGTAACAACAAGGCGATAGGTTTGATCCATATAGATTAAATTGCACAGAGTGAGTGGCACCGAGTGAATGGCACAGAGTAAATGGCTGGCTATTTTTATCGACTTGTTAGCTGAGGAAAGCGATCAAGAATACGAGAGATTTTGACACCATAGTTAACGACTCCACGCTCCTCACGATCTAGCTGAGCGGCTGCATTCAAACCGACGATGCTAAAGTCTTCACCATCCTTAGCTAAAAGCGGGCCACCTGAAGAACCACCATAGGTATCACAAATGTGATAAATCACTTCCTCCGCCTCAGCGGTGATACTACAGCCAATATGGGCGGCGGCAGTGAGACCGGGAAGTACTGCAGGGTAGTCACCGGAGTAACCCACCATGATCAGGTTATTACGGTAGGTCCCTTGCACAAGGGTTTGGGTATCGATCGCCTTTAAAGGAATAGTCCCAAACTGTTCCCCAAGGGATTTATTGAGTTTCAGAATGGCCCAATCATCCTCATGGGGGGGATCACTACGGTCTTGAAATTCTGTACCGAGCAGCCCGTCAATAACCTCTGCACGGTCTAGGGGGGAACTAACGGTGCCATCGATAACATTCGGTGAAAAGACTAGCCGAGCAGCAAATTGACTGGTTTCAGGGTCAATGACACAGTGAGAATTAGTCAGAATAATATCGACATCAATTAGGGTGGCGGTGCAATGGTAGCGGCCACCGTCCTGGGTCATGCCATCTAAACGGCCAATGGCTGTCCAAGGGTAGGCGCGTAGGCGCACCTCAGTACGGTCATCAGGGCCAATGATGCCACGACCGCCGTCAGGTTCATTAGAAATGGGCAGATTATCGGGCACAAACGCCGATGTGGAAAGATCAAGTTCGCTGGGGTCAAGGGTGAATGTAGGGGCTGAACGCCGAATCGTTACATCTGCTTTAGCAGACTGTAGCTGTCGCCAGTTCAATCCACTGGTAAAAAGAATACCAATGCCAACGATAGAAGAGAATACTAATTTCTTCATGGGTTAGTCTAAAACCAATCTGATAAACGAAGTCAATTGCAATGTGGTGATCCGTTGATGCACTCTTTGCACTACATCTATCGTTACCGCTCGATGCACCCAGGTTATTCGAACGAGCTGTAATTTTAAGATTTCATTCAGATGGCACAAGGATGCTGACAACAGTTAAAAAATGACCGCACATCAATGGGACGACTGTGATCTAAAGCGACTCTCAATCTATGGTAATGATTGATATTAAATTAGTTAGACTTAACAAAATGTTGGCTATACCTGCCTAAAGTGTTGGCCAATCAAGATCCTATACTCCAGTTCTATAATAAAAAAGCCAAAACCCACCAAAACTTAGAGCAATTCAACAATCAGCCTTATTTGAAAGCCTAGCTAAAAACAACGACATTTGCCCCAGAAGTGTCCGCATCAATGCCAGTGCCCTATGCTCCACCGTTATTGTCTGCTCCTATCCTGTCTGCTGCTATTGATCCCTGGCAGCGTTGCTGCCAGTAGTACACCTGCTGGAAATAGCGTACGATCAACCCTCGCCCAAACAGCTTCTTCTCAGGAGCTAAAAGATCAAGCTGATGGTTTACTCCAGACAGGTGTCACCGCCTATGGTGAAAACCGTTTAGACGATGCTATTGACTCTCTCCAAACCGCCCTCAGTCTCTACCAACAGATTAATGACACGGCTTCTCTATCGTTGATCTGGCAAACCCTGGCTTTGATCTATGGTCAACAAGGATTGGTAGCCTTTAGTGCCGCTGACTATACCGCTGCCATCACCCACTACCAGCAACAGCTCAATGTCGCCCAACAGCTAGGTGATCCATCGCTCACAGCCCAGGCATTCGGCAATCTAGGCAGTGCTGCCGTGCAGGCCGAGCAGTTTGATGTGGCTGAGTCTTATTTGCAGCAGAGTTTGGCCCTTTCTCAAACAGACCCGCTGAACCAGGCTAGGGCCCTGAGTTTGCTGGCAGTCACCTATTCTGTTCTAGGCAATTATGATCGTCTGTTGAGTACGGCACAGGAGTTGGAGGAGGTTGCAATGTTAACCCAAAACCCAAGCCTCCAAATACAGGCTGCCCAAAGTCTGGGCACCGCCTACTTCTTCCAGGGAGACTATCCCCAAGCCCTGACGTATCATCAACAGGTTGTCACCCGGGCAGAAGCATTAGAAGATCCCTATTTTCAAGCCATAGGACGGGCCAACGTTGGTGAAACCCAGCTGGCGCTAAAACAACCCGAGATAGCTCTAGAAACCTTGCCCCAGGCGCTAACACTAGCCCAAGCAACGGGTGACCCGACCCTCATTGGCAATGTTCTAGGCACCCTGGGGTTAGCCCATGCCACCCTGGGTAACTATGGCCAAGCCACCGACCTGCTGCAACAGCGGCTACAGGCGGAACAGGCGGCAGGTAGTCTGTTAGGGACTGCCCAAACCCTCAATAATCTGGGTAATGTGGCCTTTCTTGATGACCGTCTGGACGAAGCTGCTATCTACCTACAACAAGCCATTCGTTTGTGGGAAGACCAACGCTCTACCCTGGGTACCGATGATCAAAGTCGGATTCAGTTGTTTGATACCCAGGTATTAACCTATCGCACCCTGCAGCAGGTATTGGTTGCCCAAGGCCAGCCTGAGTTAGCCCTGGAAGTGACTGAACAAGGGCGCGCCCGCTCGTTTGTTGAACAGCTGGCAAAAGAGAACCCACCACCTGCCCAACCAAAGCCCACCCTGGCAGGTCTTAAACAAATTGCCCAAGAGCAGCAAATTACGGTAGTAGAATATGCCCTCATTGTTGATAACCAAGAGATTTTTGCACCCCAGCGACGGGATAATCAACTGCAAAATCAGCCTATGGAGCTCCTCATCTGGGTGGTACAACCCACCGGAGAGATTCAGTTTGAGCAGGTTGACCTGACAGACTATCCTGCCCTGGGTGATTTGGTGGCTGATGCTCGTTCAGACTTGGGGGTACTGGGTCGAGGTGGCATTAAGGTTGTTTCTACGTTTGATCCGGAACAACAAGGTAACTCATTACGCCAGCTCCACGATATATTAATAGCTCCCATTGGCCAGCATTTACCCCCAGACCCCACTGAGCCAGTTGTGATTATTCCCCAGGAAAGTTTGTTGCTGGTGCCGTTTGCTGCCTTACTGGATGATGATAATCGCTATCTTATTGAGCACCATACCCTACTCAGTGCGCCCTCTTTACAAGCATTAGGGTTAATCCAACCTGCCAGTGGGTCTGGCGCTGTTGTAGTGGGTGACCCAACGATGCCAGAGGTGCCAGGGTTTGAGTTGGCCCCATTGCCAGGGGCCGAGAAGGAAGCGATTGCGATCGCACCCCTCCTCAATACCACTCCCTTACTAGGGGAGGCTGCAACTGAAGCAACCGTAGTTCCTCAATTGGCCAATGCCCGATGGATTCATTTAGCGACCCATGGATTACTGGATTACGCTGGTGAGGATGAATCGATTACGGTCCCCGGTGCGATCGCGTTAGCTGCCGGAGATGGTCAGGACGGCTTACTAACGGCAACAGAAATTGCCAACCTATCCTTATCAGCAGAGCTAGTGGTGTTAAGCGCCTGTGATACTGGACGTGGTGAGATTACGGGCGATGGCGTAGTTGGGTTATCCCGTTCTCTTTTGCTAGCCGGAGCAGAGCAGGTGATGGTTTCTTTATGGGCAGTTCCCGATGCCCCAACAGCAGACCTGATGCAAGATTTTTATCAACAAGTGACCAAAAATCCTCATCTTTCTTATGCCCAAGCCCTACGTCAAGCTATGTTACAAGCAATTGAACAGGGTCGTACTCCCAGAGAATGGGCCGGATTTAACCTGATTGGCAACAGTCTGTAATCGGCTCAGTTACACCTAAACTTCCACAAGCTTAAGAAGCCCCCTTTTCTCAAGGGGGAGACAACAGTGCCCAATAGTTTGATATGCAAGCCATCCAGCGAATATATCCCCAGAATCGCATAAG
The DNA here is from genome assembly GCF_043421595.1 of Leptothoe sp. ISB3NOV94-8A. Taxonomy (NCBI): domain Bacteria; kingdom Bacillati; phylum Cyanobacteriota; class Cyanophyceae; order Nodosilineales; family Cymatolegaceae; genus Leptothoe; species Leptothoe sp. ISB3NOV94-8A. Next base: position 342,455 of record NZ_JAXSQW010000003.1, read on the forward strand.
CCTCCTCACCCCAGAAATAGCCAATCAACATCCTAGCCTTCACCCCCATCACCCCATCCCTCACCATTCCCATCCCTCAGCAGAACGTTTGTTGATTTAGAGTTAGGGGTGAGCGATGTTGTGGCTCACCTGCTTGAGTTCATTTCAATTGCCTGTTGCACAGCCTGTTGCCGTCTAGCCTGGTCCCAGCGGATGGAGTTTAGGGTGTTACCTAGACCAGGGGCATTCCAGTGACCGCTATCGGGATCAAGAAATGCATGGGTTCTGGCCCAGATAATGCGGTCGGTTGCACTCATTGTTTGCAGGTTGATGTTGGTGTTATCACGTCTGTAGAGCTTTGCCAGCCAATTGATATAGCCTCGATCTAGAGCCGCTAAGGGGGCCTGATTAGCTAGATCGATGCCGTTGAGTTCCTCAGCAAGGGATAGAGTGATCTGTTGTGCACTAGCCTGTTGCCGGAGCTCAATAGCCTGGTTGTACAGGCGCTGGAGCTGTTTGTTATCGGCTTCGCCAGGGGAGTTGGCTCCATGCTGATAAGAAAAGCTGCCCAGATTCCACTTGTGGTTGCCAGGATCTATATGGCCGTAGTAAGCAGAGGTATAGCCACCGTCGGGGGTGCGGGTGCCCTCAGCACTGCCCACAGCACGAGCAACTAAGGAGTTGCTCCCGCCGTGGAATAACGTGTCTAAAGTATGGAGAACCTGGGTAACTGGTACTGGTGCCCCTTGAGGCTTGGGCGCAAAGCTGAGACTAACTGCGTTGTTGTTGTCTGTGTTTTTGATTCGTTGGGGAGGATGAGCCTTTGGTGAATCAAATGTCAGGGCAATATCTTTGGCTGGAGCCGGAGCGGCCCACAGTAAGACAATACCCATAGGAATTGACCAGTGAACTGACCAGCGATAGGTCATGATGCATTACTCCGTCAGAAATTGTTCAATCAGATCAGTGGCCGGTTCGATCAGTGCCCAAGTACCATCAGGTTCTTTTCTAAAAGCGGCAAAAACTAGCTGCTGAGCCCGACCAATGATGTGACCTTTGTTGTTTTGCCCCAACTTGGGGCTATTGATGCCGCAGAGTCGAAACAGATAAGCGGGCACCTCGGGGCTGGTGATCGCAATGCAATGCGGATCCATAGGCTGGACTTGGCCATCAAAGGGTAGCCGCACTGGATCATCATCCAATTCAAGAGTAACGTCCCCAAGACCGCTACTAATGCGATAATCTCCTACCTGATTACCCACCTGGAGTTCCCAGGTTTGTTGAATGGTAATGTTGCGAGTTGGGGGATCTGACTGGCAGGCCGTCAGCAGAGTGAGCAGTGCACCACCAGTGATTTTTAGTATGTGTTTAGTGCTGAAGTTTAAAGCCATAGCCGACATACTCCTCCTCTTCGTAAAGCACAACCAACCAGGTATTGGGATCAAATGCCAGGGGATAGGCAGTGCGTTCAGCGATGACCCCAGCCCTCACCTCAAGGGTGGTTAGTGTGCAGTAAGGCTCTTCTGCAATGGCTTCGATGGCCTGGCGATTTTCTCGTTCGGGGATCGTGAGCAATTGGATAAGCTGTTGTCGTGAGAGAACGGCTTGGCTGGATATTATATCCTGGCAGAGGTCTTTCTTGGCTGAGGCAGCTTTGGCTTGGAAGCGAAGGCCGATACCAAGGCTGAAACCGAGGAGTATAAGCATGCTACTGCTGATAAGGCGATAACGTCGTTGTCGTCTGGGCCGTCGTTTGGGTTGTCGTTTGGGGCGTTGGTTCATGGGGTACTCCTTGTGTCCAGATGATGTGAGTATAGACGTGTTTATCTACAAGAAACAATGGCTAAATCCTTATGTATTAGAGGGTTCAGGTTTTGTGCAATAGCCTCTAAAGGAGCAGCAACAAGGGGTGATTAGCTGTTAAAAAAAATAAAACTATTTTTGCAACAGCTAGGGCAAGTGGATGCAACAGAGTCGTTGATATAGAAGAACTCTTTTCTACTCCCCAGAACTGGGATAACAGAAAGTGATTATCACCATTAATGATCAGCTCAATTGAGTACTGGAGTTGTTCATTGCTCAAAAACAATCGTTAGTTTACTCTTGATTTAGTGAGAAAGTTGTTCTGTAATATCTATGTTACTAAAGTAGTATGGAACAACTTAGCCCTTGACCTCAAATTGATATTTAGATATATCACCCCAATTAATTGTTTTTAGGTGAGTTCATCTCTTTGAAGAGAGCCAATCAGCTTAGAAGGGAGTTGTTCATGAATGCTCAGACACCTTCGAATCAAGGTGTTTTAAGAGCCAAATATTCAATTATTATTAATATTCTTCTGAGGTTAAGCTTTGACAATATCTTTGCCAATTACTTGTGGTGTGGCATTAAAGATGAGAAGGTGTCTTTTGTAGCTTGACGAGACACAGTCAAGGATATGGACTTGTGGTATGACTCTTATCCCTAACAATCACACTATAAAAATAAATGTAATAAGAACTAAATCTTAAGAATGACTGTTCTCAACTAGCTGGTATTGATCTTTCACAATCCAGGTAAATGCAATGGTACCAATGATTCAATTTGATGATGTCACGAAATACTATCCCAGTTCAGGCAAGCCTGCGGTTCAGAGGTTAACGATTGCTGTGCCTGAAGGTGAAACCTGTGTCGTCATTGGTCCTTCTGGATGTGGCAAAACAACGGCTCTAAAAATGGTCAACCGTCTGATTGAACCCACCAGTGGCAATATCTTTGTTGGGGGACGCAATATCCTGAAGCAGGATACGATTGAGCTCCGTCGCAATATTGGTTACGTTATTCAGCAGGTCGGTCTATTTCCCCATTTCACAATTCGAGACAATGTTGCCCTTGTTCCTCAAATGTTGGGTTGGAGTAAGAGGCGCATTGATCGTCGTGTGAATGAGCTTTTAGACATTGTTGGATTAGATCCTTCGCAGTTTTGCGATCGCTATCCTCGACAGCTTTCAGGGGGGCAGCGTCAGCGCGTGGGTGTGGCAAGAGCACTGGCGGCTGATCCACCGGTAATGCTGATGGATGAACCCTTTGGGGCCATTGACCCCATGACTCGGGATCGGTTGCAAAACGAATTCCTGCGTCTGCAAAAGCAGCTGAAAAAAACCATTGTGTTCGTTACTCACGACATCAATGAAGCCCTCAAAATGGGAACGCTTATCTGTATTTTGCAAGTCGGGGGAGTCCTGCAACAGTTTGATACACCGACTAATATTCTGTCCAATCCGGCTAACCGCTTTGTTGCAGATTTTGTCGGTTCAGATCGAGGCTTAAAAAAGCTTACCCTGGTGCGTGTCGGTGAGGTGATGCAGACCACTCTAATTCAAGGTCAATGTAATGAGTCTGCGTCGGATTTGGCCACTCGCATGCAGCAGTACAACCTGGATAGCATATTTATCGTTGATGATGCTCAAACGCTTATTGGCTATGTCACCCTTGACGGTGCACAAGCTCATCCGGGTAAATATGCCCATGAGATTGTGCATGAGATTATTACGACAACTGAAGAGGAAGCCACCATGCGAGATGCATTCTCTGTAATGTTGAGCTATGGGATAAGTCTTTTGCCTGTGCTTGACAGCGCGCACCACTTAGTGGGACTGGTCTCAGCGGACGATGCCCAGCGTCTGATCAAACGCTCCAAGGTTCTGACTACCTCCGTAAAATAGGCCGTTAACCCCAGTGTAATAATGGAAAATTTCGTTCGTTTTCTAGTCAGTATCAAAGATGGTTTGCTGTATTACCTGCCTGGTGTAGGACGTCCTGACCGAGTGCTAGATTTTTTGGGAGGACACCTGTTGATCACATTGGTGACACTGGTGCTTGCTGTCCTAATTAGTGTGCCATTGGGGATTTTAATCACGCGTGTACGCGTTCTTTATGATCCGGTCATTAAACTTGCTGGAATGTTGTATACCGTCCCCAGCTTAGCGATGTTTGGTATGCTGGTGCCGCTGGTAGGTATTGGGTTTAAGGCGGCGATTATTGCCCTCACCCTGTATTCTTTGCTGGCGATTATCCGTAACACGGCGGTTGGTATTGACGGCGTTGATGCCGCTGTCATTGAAACCGCTCGCGGCATGGGCATGCGCGATCGCAGTATTTTACTTAAGGTTGAACTCCCCCTTGCTTTACCGGTCATATTTGCAGGAATCCGCATTGCAACGGTTTCGACCATTAGTTTGGCCACGTTAGCTTCTTTTTTTGGAGCAACTAGTCTAGGCAATCTAATTTTTGAAGGGATTTCTGCAGGCGGTACCCGGAACGACAAAATTGTGGCTGGCGCGATTGGTGCCGCTGTCCTTGCTGTTTTATTTGATCAGGTCATTGGATACATTGAGCGAGCCTTGCCCGGCTCCGCCACTCAGTAGGAGGAGTCTGCATGTTGAGGGAAATGTTCGATTACATTGTCAGTCAGTCTCAAGAGTTTACAATTGCGTTGAGTCAGCATTTGCAGATTACATTCATTGCGCTGGCCATTTCGATTGTCCTAGGCCTGGTGTTAGGCATCTTGAGTTCACGGGTGAGATGGTTACGAGACCCTTTGCTCACCATCAGTAAAATTGGTCGTACCATCCCAAGTTTGGCAATTTTGGCGCTTGCCTTACCATTGTTGGGAATTGGTACGCCACCCACCTTAGTTGCATTGGGATTTATTGGTACCTTACCTGTGTTGCTCAACACAACCGTTGGCATTGAACAAGTTAACCCAGATACCAAAGAAGCGGCCTATGGCATGGGGATGAGAGATCTCCACGTTTTACTAAAACTTGAACTGCCGATTGCGTTGCCCATCATTATGGCAGGTGTGAGAACCGCAGCTGTGGTGGTCGTAGCGAGTGCTACCCTGGCAGCATTTATTGGCGGTGGCGGTTTAGGAGATTTGATTTTGCGGGGACATGCCCTGAATAAAGATCACATTATGTTAGCAGGGGCATTGCCTGCGACCTTGTTAGCCTTCTACTTTGAGGAGGCCTTTGGTCGCCTAGAGACTTGGGCCACACCTCAGGGCTTAAGGGATATAGCCAAAACCCCCACTGGATTTACGAGTGTTTTATTAGCTGTTGTTGTGATGCCACTGATCTTTGGAGTTTTGCTACCCTGGGAATTATCTATTGATGTTTCTGGCAATCCTATTGTGCTAACGGGTCTCCACCCTGAGTATCGAGCCATTGGTCTACCCGTTTTGCTTTTGAGTTTAACTGCAACATTGTTTCCTCGACGAAAGCCGCAGGATCATTCTTTTCTGACCTCGTTTATCCTTGCCGGAACAGCACTTGCTGGGTTGATATGGCTGTTGATTGGGATCTTAACCACTATTGAACAACTTCAAATCGGATTGGGAATGTTTCTCTTAGCGACGTTGAGCATTGCGGTGATCACTGGATTTGAATGTATCCTTAACTATCGCAATTATCAGGCCAGAACTAAACACCTCCGAGGGATGGCTTCATCGCCATAAATCCTGATGTTTGTTGACCTTTGTATTTTCGCTATGTTTTTGATTAATTGTTTATCTTGTAGCTTGCCAGGAGAGTACTGATGTTTAGACGACGTATCTTTTTAGGTATTTTATTAGGCCTCTCCATCGGAGGTGTGACCGCTTGTAATAGTAGTAATCCAGACGCACCAAAAATTCGCATAGGTTCAAAAGAATTTACCGAACAATACATTCTCGGCAATCTCTACGAAATCCTGTTAGATGAGTCAGGATTTAATGCAGACTACCGATCTATAGGAGGAACCAGTGAAAACCATCAGGCTATTGTCAGCGGAGATCTTGATATCTATCCAGAATATACAGGTACCGCTCTACTAGTTCACCTCAGTATGGGGTTTGACTCAAGCATGGGAGCAGATGAAGTCTACAATACAGTTAAAGACACCTATGCCGAACAATTCAATCTAGCTGTCCTTGACCCAACAAGCTTTAATAATACCTATGTCTTCCTTATGCCCAAGCCACGGGCGAGTGAATTGGGTATTCAAACTGTGAGTGACCTGTCGAGTAAAGCCAATGATTTGACACTTGGCACCATCCAGGAATTTACTGCCCGAGAGGACGGACTACCTGGGTTGAAAAATACCTACGGTGGGTTCAATTTTAGAGATGTTGTTGCCCTTGATCCAGGGTTACTTTATTCCGGCATTGAAGAAGGAGAAATTGATGTAACTGCTGGATTTGGCACAGATGGACAAATTGTCGCCTATGATTTACTGGCCTTAGAAGACGACAAAAACTTCTGGCCTCCTTATCCGGCGGCTCCTATTGTAAGACAAGAAATTCTCAATGAATATCCCGAAATTGCAGATATCCTCAATCAGCTCTCTGCCTTACTAGACGCTGATACAATGCGAACCCTCAATTGGCAGGTGGCCGGTAATGGGCGAGAATCTGATGAAGTAGCCCGTGAATTTTTAGAACAAAATGGACTAATTGGAGAATAACAATAATCTGTTCTTACTTTGAGCTGATGGGAGTATTGGTGACCTTACCGGTGCATACAACCCTGTCGCGTCGTCAAAAGATCGTAGCGATTGAGTTACCAACGCAACCCACGACTGGAGGACGTCATGTGGTGGTAGACATTACGGGCATTAAAGTCTATGGAGACGGGGAATGGAAAACCCGTCTCCATGGCGTCAGTAAACGTCGCACTTGGCTCAAACTCCATTTGGGTGTCAATGAGCAAATGGGAGAGATTCTGGCAGCCGTGGTGACCTCGAACGCCGTGATATGTGAGGCTGCGAGCAGCAGGCTAAGCAGGCATGGCCCTGGGGGCTCTCATTGTGAAGGTGCGACCCATGAAGGACAGTTCAGCATCAGTTTCCATGGTTTCGATAGTCTGAGCAGCGCTTCTCTGATGCTATGGCCCAGTGAGGTGTAGCGTTGGGCAATGGTTCTAGGGACGCTTTAAAGCACAACAGCACCCAGAACGATCTACCTGAGGAACTCTTCTGCATTAAACGAGGCTTTCTAGAGTTGTTCTAAGAAGGACTATCTTCACTAAAAACAATACTCTCTAGCGCAAGTAAGAAGAAATATCAGTGACCTGTTTGGGTGCTATTTGTAGTCTGTCAAACGATGATATAGAAATATCGATTGTTGACCTCCTTTGTTGTGGTTATAAGCTTTTCAGCTCATGTATTTAGCATATTCCTTGAGGGGTTCAATGTCTCTTCTCTGACATAAAGGTTAATGTTGTAATCTTTTGTGACTGGTCAGTGGGGCAGGTCTCTAGGATGTTGTGGTTGATGACACTGCAAGTGGTGATCTGATCTGTTTAGAATTCAGATAATTCAATTTTGGGTTAAGAGCCGATGCGCTGGCCAAGACCGCAAATTGCCAGCCAAGGGGCAGACCCGTTGCCTAAATTGCGGAATGCGACGGGCAAGCTGAAGTATTTTCGATCATTGCCGTACCCTATTGTGCTGAGCCAGGCGACTCGGTTTGAGGCGTGGAATGCAAGACATGGATGCAGGATGTGGATGATGTGGGTGGTCCGGTGGCGGCGGTGGATAGTCGTGATTTTGATCCGAGGTTGATGGAGTGGTAGGGGTGAGGTGGTATAGCTGTAGTTTTATGCAGCTATACCACTGTATAAAGCCTTGGGTGGTTAGGTGGAAAGTGTCTACCTAATAATCCCCAAATCGGTATGTTAGGCTGACAGGTGTCTACCTAATCTTCTTATCAGGGGTATTAGACTGAAGTATTTCTACCTAATCTACTAAATCGGAGAATTAGGCAGAAAGTTTCTCCCTAATCAATTGTTATGTGGAAAATAATAAAGAAGACATCTATGTTTAATAAATTAGAAGAAATAAACTCGCGCCCTATGCCTTTTCAGTTCTATACGGCAGAAGATTTATGGACTGATGAGTATACATCAAAGAAAATGCTTGAATATCATTTGAACGAGGCTGTTGACCTTTCATCCCGAAATAAAGATTTTATAGCCCGATCTGCAAAGTGGATAGTGTCTCATTTTGACATCCATTCAAATACAAGTATTGCTGATTTTGGGTGTGGGCCAGGGTTGTATACCACTCTGTTTGCTGAAAATAATGCTGATGTTACCGGGATCGACTTTTCCGAAAGGTCTATTCGATATTCAAGAAAGATCGCTGACCAAAGAGGATTGAATATTACATACTGTCAACAAAACTACTTGGAGTTTGAGACTGAGAAACGATTTGATCTCATTACGATGATTTTTTGTGACTATTGTGCGTTAAGCCCATCGCAGAGAAAAACGATACTTGCCAAGTTTCACAATTTTCTAAAGCTTGGTGGATCAGTCCTATTGGACGTTCATTCATTAAATGCGTTCAATAATAGGGATGAGGTTGTAACATACGAATATAACCAACTCGATCATTTTTGGTCTTCTGAAAATTATTATGGATTCCTGAACACATTCAAATATGACCAGGAAAAAGTAACACTTGATAAATACACTATAGTTGAAGAGAGGAGAATCCGTGTTGTCTATAACTGGCTGCAATATTTCAGCCAGGATTCATTACGTGAAGAGTTTGAAGAGAATGGATTTGAGGTCGTAGAGTTTTACTCTGATGTCGCAGGCTCGGCTTTTTCCACAAATTCTGTTGATATGGCAGTGGTTGCGAGGAAAGTGGAGAGTACATAACAAGCTAATGAACGCGGATGCCAATTTCGCTGCGCTCCATTTGCACAGGTTATTTGCACCGTTAGCTGGAAGGTGATTGTTTTTCCTTCAAAATAAGAATTGTTGCCCAGAAGATAATTTATAAAGAAACAAGCTCCCACCAAACGGCTCTTCGGGATCTAATATGCTGATGTAATGTTTGACACATGCACGAGCGATGGTCCTCTACTCACTTTGAAAACAGAACCACCAGTGGTGTTATAGTAAAAAACTGAAATTCAATTAAGCTAACGGCACGTTATTTAGATCATACTTCCGTCCACGCCAGCTTTTAGGTGTGCGAAGTGAGGATAACATAATGCGTAAAACTGCCAGTGGATCGGCCAAAGGCGATAGCCAAAATAACCACTTTCCTTGGGCCTGAGTCAAATCGTAGGAAACCGAAATTGCAAACTGTAAGGCAAATCGAATTGCAATCAGACCGCCATTTAATCCGATAGTTAGCCTTAGCGATAGGCTGGGATTAGTAGCGCCTAACAGTAGGATAGGTAGGCTTAGCCATGGCAACGCCTGCACACTGGTCAAAAACCACAAATCGCTCCAAACCTGACTTTGCGAAGATGCATCCTTGAGATCAAGAGAGCGTCCCCATTCTTTCCAGGTTTCCTCCATCCCCTCATACATGCGAACTTTTAATAACAAAGCTCCATCCCAAAAGCCTACTTTTGCCCCAACGTGAGCAGCGTATCGGGCAAGGGTAACGTCATCACAAAAAGATGTTCTTGCAATGGTGTAACCTCCCAGCTGATCTAGCAGTTCTCGCCGACAAAGAAAGCATTGGCCATTGGCCATGACTCGTTCTGAACAATTATTATTAGCACCTGTAGGACCAAAGCGGTACACCAAAGTCATCAACAGTGAAGGCTGTAACCATATCTCACCAGGGGTTTTCAGAATAAATCGAGGAGATAGAGAGACTAGATCATAACCTTCCTTCTCAGCTGCTGATATCAATGCTGCTACCAAACCAGGTTGGGGTTGGGTATCAGCATCAATACCTAATACCCATTTGCTATGGGGAGAGCTGTGGGTATAGCCATAGTGGAGAGCCCACGGACGTCCTACCCAATTGGGGGGTAAGGGATCATCGGTCAATAAACAAAATCGGGAGTCCTCTGCCTGGGCAGCTTTAACTAAATCACGAGTTCCATCTGTTGAGTGACTGTCCACCACCAAAATTTCACGCACTTCATCAGTTTGATGCCTTAGGCCCTGTAGACAGGGAGTAATCCGTTTAGCTTCGTTAAGCGTTGGTACCACTACACTCACAGCACCTGATTGGTCTGGTGCTGCTGACCGAGGTTGGAGTGGACGACGACGGGTAGGGCCTTTGAACAGCCGTGATAACAATACCATCACGGCTGGTAGCTGAACCGCCAGCAGGATAAGTGAGATAGCACTGAGCCCATCTACCTCCTGCATCAAAGTAGCCACATTTATCACGATTCAGATACCCCAGCCGTATGCATTTCAACGGTTGGTCGTAACCGTATTTGCACCATAACTAAGTCGCTATCGATGGGGGCAGTCAACCAACACATGAAGGCTGGTAACAAACCCAAAATCAGTCCTAGAAACACAGGAGTATAAATGCCGCCTGCTAAGCTCATCAACATGGCAAAGCTAAAGTTGGCCATGTAGATAATCAAGGGTATAGATAGCTCGGAACGAGTCAACCCATTAACATGCCCATTTTCTCGCCAGAAAGTGGCCGCGATAGACATGAAGATCAACCCAGTGAAAAACCAACCGGCAAAATTCTGATATGGCATACCGAAAAACTCTCCTGGCGTATGCCAATACCAAAATGGCATCGCTGTTTGGCTCATGGCTGGGTCCAACACGAAATCCCAAGACATGAGCAATAACGCCCCTGTCGTTAAGGCTGGTAGTTGCCACAGACTAGATTGGCCTTTCGTCAGGAGGCCACCTCGCGCCAGTAAATAGCAGGAAATGCCTAAATAAAACCAAGACAGAGGAATAGTAAACGGAACTAACCCAGCAATCTTATAGCCCAAACCATTGAGGTAGCTGTAGTCGCCAAATGGCAAACCAGTACTGGTACCCAATAATTCACAAGACAAAGACACACTAATAGCGGGTATCAAAAAAGCGAGCAGTGCCTTAAGCCCAATAGTCCGATAACAATAAAGAGAGGTAGTGACTACTCCCATTAGGATATAGGCCACTCCACCACCTGCTAAACTCCAGCTGTAAAGAGTGGAACCCGCTGGTAAATATTCCAAAATCTCTGGATGAGGCATTACCCAAAGTAACCCTGCTAAACCAAATACCATCGAGAGAACGTGGCCCCAAAGGCACCACTTTTCCACGCGCATTAATAAATTCATACCCGATAAACCTCAAATCAAAGTGCTAGCCATCTAAAAATCTGCTGTGGCCACAGAAATAATGCAAAATAACTTGTTATCCATACGCAAGACTACATACACACTGGTGAAATAATCTTGAACCCGCCAAAGTATCTGAGAGCAATGAATCAGCGGTAGATGTAACAACTTTGCCGCTCTAATGAGAAAGGTTAAGCTATCAAAACACTATCCATTTGAAAAAGTGCTTTATAAAAGTTCATATTTATAGTTAGACAGTATAGCAAGCTGAGCCCCTGGAGTGAAACATGGAATACATCAATGATGCTGATTGAGAGGCTCACGGCGGTTTCACCTGTCTTTACTACACCCTGGAAATGCTAAGTCAAAATATAAGAAGGGGCTGACAGTGTTTTAATTAGACAGTATCAAGTTCTGGATACCCCTGCTGAATCGAGCTGATAGAAGGGCGTATTTCAATTTGTTCCTACTGTAAAGGTATTCGCAATGACCAGGGCTCTTGGTTAACTGTTGCGAAGTTTATCGAACACTATTCAGATGTCGAGTTTACCCATGGCGTTTGCGATAGTTGTATGCAACAGTATTTCCCAGATGTGGCTAAGGTTATACTTTCAGAAACTGCTCCCAAAGCTGATACTTGGGCAGATGCAATATTTGGAGGGAAGTGATGAGAATATCAGGGACCATGCGATCATGATCCCATTCTTAGATTTTTTGTACTCTTTTTGAGCAATCAAAGGAATTACACTCGACTGGTCTCAACATACCCTTGCAAGTTTTCAGGACCGTACTTGCGGAGTAACTGGGTTGCCTCTTGAATGAAAGCAGATGTTCCCTGGACAATAATGAGATACTTACCCGAATTTAATCGGTTTCGATAAGCGATCGCATCCTTGCTGCTGACGGTCCAACCAGACAAAGTACCTGTAGCAAAAGCACCAAAAGCCCCTGCTGCTGCACCAAAGAGTCCACCTAAAATGTGATTGCCCACATTGCCAAACCAGCTAATGATTTCAATACCAGTTAGCAAGTTGAAGAAATAACCTGCTGCGAATCCAAACAGGATGATCCAGTTTGCAAGCAAATCAATCTGCTTTTTCGCCTCATCATTGGGATTTATCGAGCCAAACTCGTCTGCAGTTTTGTAGCCCCTTCCTAAGATGTCCAGTTGTTCTATAGGCAAGTTGGCTTTCTGTAGAGCTAAATATGCCTTCTCAGCTTGTATCCGTTCTGGTAGTACAGCAACTAAATAGTTTTTCTCGTTTTTATCCATTGGAGTGACTCCGACGATTTTAGACTTTTACTTATTCGACTTTGCAGGGCATATGCGCCATACCAAGCATTGAAGATTCGGAAATAATGATTGGTTGCAATGCTTACAACCAAGGCCGAGACCAATAAAGCAGGCCGGCATTTCTCAGCTACTTGCACTCTTGCATTGAAGAGAAAGGAGTGCTGACGCTGCCATTGCAGCAATACAGAAAGAAAAGAAGTTTTAGACGAGTTCAAATTACCCTACAGAAAGTTCTGTAGGAAGAACCGAAAAAGGTGTTGTTAACATGGTTATCACTTAGAGAGCTGTGTAACGTTGTTTGTGACTAACAGTTCAGTCGAGCGCCGTGTATACTCCTCAAAAAAACGTTGACCAACTTGAGCTCTATTCCCAAGCTGTCTGCAACGTTCATCACTAGCGTTAAGTCTAGAAAACTACGGTGGTTGCTAATCACTAGCATCGCTCTCGTGGACGGAATTCTTTCTGCGTGACGAATGTTTACTTGAGTTCCTGTTGTTATCAACAAACTGCGGGATATGTGCAACAGTAAGTCAAAGAACATGGGTCAAACAGATGAATATAACTTTGACTCAGAGCAATTGAGCTACTTTGTAAAGCCTGTTTCATGAAAGCAATCCGCGAAGAAATAAGCTCCCACCAAACCATGTGGCTATGGTGAGGAGCTTGTTTTTTAGAAAATAGGAGAACTTGGCTGAAAGAGGTCAAGTGCTAGGCAGCTACCAGAGCACCTTCGATTGCACCTCTAGCTGCTTTCCATGCTGCTAAGCCACCGGTAAGCTCAGAAACATTGTGGAACCCAACTTCACGGAGTTTAGAAGCCGCTTTAGCAGTCTGCACATCAGAACTTCCATAGATGTAGATGTCACGTTCATACTCAAGAGATGCAGAGGCATTTACCACCAATTCATCCATGGGCATTAGAATTGCCCCGGTAATGTGACTTGAGTTGAAAGCATCTCTACTTCTGACATCAATGATAGTCAGAGCAGGTTCGCCCCAATCAAGACGATCTTTGAGGTCAAAGACAGTGGACTGAGCCTTGAGAGGCCCTGGAATTGAAAAGAGAAATGAAGGTGTGGGCATAACGTTAAACAGCTAAAGATGCTGTAATTAGGAGCGGTATCTACAATGTAACGCAATATAAAGAGAGTGTTAATTTATATTCTAATTAAATTGACCTTTTAGGATGGACTTAATGAATACACCATAAGTAAATATGCTTGTTAATACGATTTTGCAAACCTAAAATGACTGCACCACTGGTGTCACTAGACGACTCTGATATAACGGCTGCAGCTTCTATCCAGCTCCTTAACCCAACACTAAACGACTGACGATGGATACATAGGCATAATTGCCTATCATAAAGTGTTTACGCTTGCAAGGTTTGTAACGTAGTGTTAAGTTGTCGATTGTAAAGGTCAACGATCACTGTTGAGGTTGCTATGAACGTCCGTGAACAACTTTCCTTAGAGCAACAATTTGAACTGAAGGCCTTTGAACAGCAAGTTGAGCGGCTCTCCCATGAAGATGCTCAGATATTACTGGTGAAATTGAAAGAATTAATGCTTTTTCAGAATGCATCTTTCAGTCAGATCCTTAAAGAAGCTTGGGGTATTGGCTAACCCATTGGTTTTATATTTGGATTTTTTTATAGAGCCAAACCGTCGATATTTTTAGCAGATAACCATGACAACACAACCGTTCAGATTGGAGCAACAGCAGGTGCCTCAGGCCAGCAGTGCTCTGGCGATTATGTTCTTCCTGCTGGGGATGCCAAATTTTTATGTTGCCTTGCAGCACCGATCGCAGCATCAAAGGTCAGCTATGTCGTTTTTGCCAGTAAAGGAGATAGTACTCTTTGGGGTTGCAGCAGGCGGAACCCTCTCCTGGCTAATGTTCTAGTTAGAGTAGAACTACTCATCGATGTAAGACTTATGCCAATCTGTTGCCTGTTGGTGAATTTGAGCTAAATCCTCTGCAGTCATCTTGTCTAAGTTCTTCAAGATAAAGCTCATACGGCCTTGGGATTGGAGTTTATCTCGATGTCGATCCAGAAAATCCCAATAGAAAAAGTTGAACGGACAGGCATCTTCACCGATACGGGCCTTGGCATTGTACCGGCATGATTTGCAGTAATTACTCATCCGATTAATATAATTGGCCGAGGCCGCATAGGGTTTAGAGGCCAAGAGTCCGCCATCAGCAAATAATCCCATCCCTAGGACATTGGTTTGCATGACCCAATCATAGGCATCAATAAACGCAGCGTGAAACCAGCTTTCTACAGCTTGAGGAGACAGCCCTGTAATCAGGGCAAAATTGCTCAATATCATAAGCCTTTGGATATGGTGGGCATAGCCGGTGCGCTGCACTTGGGAGAGAGTTTGATGCAGACAATTCATCTCGGTTTCACCAGTCCAGAAAAACTCTGGTAGTGGTCGAGTGTGGTTAAACCAATTACGATTGGAGTACTCGATAACGTCATCGGCTACATAGCCATACAGCCCATGCATATACTCTCGCCATCCAAGAATTTGGCGAATAAGTCCTTCCACACTGTTGAGAGGCAGCGCACGTTCGTAGTGAGCTTGCTCTACTGCCTGAATCACCTCCATCGGTTGAATCAAGCCCAGGTTTAAATAGGGAGATAGTAAAGCGTGCCACAGGGTATCCTGCCCTGTCACCATGGCATCTTGATAGGGGCCAAAGGTTGCTAAGCGCTGCTCAATAAAGTTCTCCAATACCTGTAAGGCTTGCTGACGAGTGACTGCCCATCGAAATGGTTCCAAATCTCCATAGGAGGAGAAATTTTGGCTCCTGACATGCTCAATGACGGTCTTAGTCACTGCATCTGGTTCGAACCAAAGAGGTTCTGGCGGATTGAGATCCCCTTTGGGTGGTTTGCGGTTGGCTTTGTCATAATTCCACTGTCCCCCAACTGGAGTCTTGCCCGCCATGAGAACCTGGAAACGTCGTCGCCCTTCTCGGTAGAACGTTTCCATTAGTAAGGTTTTTCGACCCGTTGCCCACGCTTTAAATTCCGCTTCCGTCCAGAGGAAATGATTATTTGGAACAAATGTCAGTTTGAAGGGTAAGTCTAAAGCTTGGATTTGGCTGGCAAAGGGACGGTCATTCGGAGTCATGATCAACAGTTCGGTCACCTGATTGGCCTTTCCCCACTGCCTCAAGGACATTTCAAAGTTGTCAGCTATTTCGTAGGTTACAGGCCACCCCGCCTGCTCCAGCTCGGTCATAAAGTGACGCATGGCAGACCAGACTAGGATCAACTTCTGTCGATGATACGGGCGAGAACGAGCAAACTCGGAGGATGCGATCGCAATAACAGGTGTCTGTGCTTTACGATCAGCACAGCGGAGTAGCGCTGACTGCCCAGCCCAAAGTTGATCGCCTAATACCCAAACTCCTACAACCATAGAATCTCCAAAGACTCGGATCACAAAACTGCTTTGAGCCTACGCCCCAAGAGGGAAGTAGATATTGTTTTACATCCTACTAAACCCTTACAATGTTTACAAAAGTCTAAAAAAATAACTACTGTGACGTTCATTTTGCGAATGCTCTAGCAGTTTATACACAAGCTATGGAGAGAGACGTATCTAGATAGGTCTTAAGGGAAGTGATTTGTCCACAAACGTCTGAACATATTGCTTGTTTTTAGGTGATTTTGTAGAGATAGCAAAGCATTTCTGTAGCTAAACAGAAGTTTCGCTGGCTTTTAGAGGCCATTCAGATTCATGATGGAGACCAACTGGGAAAATTTCTTAAAAAATTTAGGGGAATGGCAAGGTTCGTTTACCTCAGTTTCACTGGAGGGAGAGATCTTAGACTCGACTCCTTCGATTCTTAACCTGGAAGGGGTCGAAGATAATCAGTTAGTAAAGTTCAGGGTACGTCGATTTGGTTCTGGTGGCTACGGTGAACCTCCCGTTTCAGACTACTCACAGGAGTATCGCTCCCTAGGAAAACAAGTGGTTTTCTTCGAAACGGGAGCCTTTTCTAAAGGGTCACTGCAACTGGCACCCTTTAGTGAATTTGGAGCAGAATACGGTTTTGTGACTCAAAACCGTCGATTGCGTTTTGTTCAACTCTACGATCGTCAAGGAGAGTTGAGCAGTCTTACCCTGATTCGAGAATTTCGCACAGGCACAAATGCTGCTGAACGCTCTCCCCTGACCCTTGAACAGTTGGTGGGGCAGTGGCAAGGGACCGCTTTGACGGTTTACTCTGATTGGCAGCCATCTGCGACCTATACAACTCACTTGGACGTGCAGGAAATCAATGGTGGACGTTTGCAACAAACCCTATCGTTTGGCAATCAAGCCATTACATCAACTGCTCAAATAACAGGTAATATCCTGCAATTTGAAGAGAGTCCTACCCCACGAAAGATTTTATTACTCCCTGATGGCACATCTAGTAATACCCCTCTGCACCTCAAACTCCGGCAGTCGTTTTTTGTTGAGTTAGGTTGGCTCGTGACGGACAATGAACGTCAACGCTTGATTCGTAATTACAACGAAAAAGGTGAATGGGTGAGTGCCACCCATGTGATTGAACACAGGGTTAAGTAAGTTTTTTTGAAGTTCAGATATTGTACTTACGAATGATCAATTTAGTTTGGTACCGCAATGATTTACGCCTGTATGACCATGAGCCAATGTTTCGCGCACTTCAAGAAGACACTCAGGTTATTCCAGTCTATTGCTTTGATCCACGCCATTTTTCCACGACTTCTTTTGGTTTCCCAAAAACGGGAGCTTTTCGAGGACAGTTTTTGCTTGAAAGCGTAGCCGACTTGCGCCATTCGCTAAAACAGTTGGGCAGTAACTTAATTGTTCGATATGGCTTACCCGAGGACGTGATTCCACAACTTGCCCGGCAGTTCAACATCAAAGCAGTTTTTTGCCATCATGAAGTGACTGCTGAGGAAGTTGCTGTTGAAAAAGCTCTCCAAGATGCACTGCTTACGCTGGGAATTCCATTGAGAACATTCTGGGGGGCAACGTTATACTATCCTGACGATCTACCTTTTGGGATTGATCAACTGCCAGAACTGTTCTCTAAATTCCGTAAGCAAGTTGAGAAAGCTGTGGTGGTTAGGAACGTGTTTCCTACACCTGTCCAGCTACCAAAACTAGCTGAAGTTGACGTGGGGCAGCTCCCTTCACTAGAGACGTTAGGGCTAAGTGCTCCACTACTTGATGATCGAGCTGTTCTCATGTTTAAGGGTGGAGAGAACGCAGGACAATCAAGATTACATGATTACTTCTGGGCTAAGGATTGTCTCAAGGACTATAAGCAAACTCGAAATGGTATGTTGGGAGCTGATTACTCTTCCAAACTTTCGCCATGGCTGGCCTTAGGCTGCCTTTCACCTCGTTGGATCTATGAACAAGTCCAAGCCTATGAAAGTGAACGCGTTCGTAACGACTCCACCTATTGGTTGATATTTGAACTATTATGGCGAGATTTTTTCCGTTTTATCTGTGCAAAACATGGCGATCGCATTTTTTACCGCACTGGATTGCAACGATTAATGATCGCTTGGCAAGAAGACTGGCCAAGATTCCAACTTTGGCAAGCGGGCAAGACAGGCTTTCCACTAGTTGATGCAAACATGCGAGAACTAGCAGCTACCGGGTTTATGTCTAATCGAGGCAGACAAAACGTTGCCAGCTTCCTCACAAAAAATTTGGGCATTAACTGGCAGATGGGAGCAGAATGGTTCGAATCTCAATTAATTGACTACGATGTCTGTAGCAATTGGGGAAATTGGAACTACGCTGCAGGTGTTGGCAATGATGCGAGAGGCTTCCGATACTTCAATATGCTCAAGCAATCCAGTATGTACGATCCCACTGGCGACTACATCAGACATTGGCTGCCAGAGCTTATGCAAATTCCTGGAGATAAAGTTCATCAGCCAGAAAAACTCACTATGGAGGAGCAGAAAAGGTATCAATGTCAATTAGGTATAGATTACCCGCGCCCAGTTGTTGACTTCTTTAAGTCCATAAAGTCAAATGAGCGACGTTACAATTCTGCATTCACTAGCTAACACACTCCCTGGAACATATGGCACGTCAGCGCTCTAAATCGAATCTTCCCACTAAAGTTTGCCCTGTTTGCAATCGCCCCTTCAGTTGGCGCAAAAAATGGGCCGCCTGTTGGGAAGACGTAAAATATTGCTCAGATCGCTGTCGCCGCCGTCGATCAAACGTCAAGATTGACAAAGAGAGACCAGATTCTGATTCGTAACTTTCCTAAAGTACTGACTTGGAAAATTAGGAAATATAAAGAAGCAACAACTAAGATAACAACATTCCCATAGCTGGAGCTGGTTTTCCCAGTTAGTAATGTTATTTATGAACCCTTTTGATTTTGTGAACGGAAGCGTCCACTGTTAAAGCTCCGCCGCTTCAAATGTTTAGTTTTGCGCCCAGTAACCCGTTTTCGCCACATCTTGAAACTGGAATGCTTCATTTCTCGCCGCATCAGCGTAATGACCTGTTTTTCCTTAAGGCCATATTGCAGCTCAATAGCTTCAAAGGGAGTGCGGTCCTCCCAGGCCATTTCGATGACTCGGTTAACAGTATTGGGGTTTAGACCAGAAAGTTTCATCAAAGGGGTTTCTTTAGTGTTGTGTCAAAGCAAGGAACCTGCATTTTACTCAGACTGAGTAGTGCTCAATCTATTCTCCTATACATATTTCTCAGACATTATAGCAGTCGCCACTAAGCACGACTTTATCCAAGTAATCAGGGAGTCTCTCATAAAACCACAGTAATTACATTGACTTTTCCAGCCTTTTAGGTCCTTAGACAATTCTTGCTACCGAACAACAACCTCTGGCAAAGTTGAAATTTTTTCTGATGTTGCTCTAGGGAGAGGACTAATCCAGCGAGATTGCCACAGCCAAGCTCCTAGACCCACTATTCCATTAGACAGACAGGCCGCACCAAAAATACCGGCGATGCCAAATAACTGACTACCCAAATAAGCTAAGGGAATATAAAAAAGCAACAACCGAGATAACGACATTCCCATAGCTGGAGCTGGTTTTCCCAAAGCGTTAGATGCCGAACTAGCCGTCAAAACAATTCCTAGGGCACCATAGCTAATAGGCACAAGTGTCAAATAAATATTAGCACTGGAGATAACGTCAGGGTTACCATCAAACCAAGCAATGACTTGAGATGACGACATTGCCAGTAAGATACTGATGATAACTCCCCAGCCCAGGCAGAAATAGAAGCTGAGTTGGAGCGCTTGCTTCACCCTGTCATATCTCTGAGCACCCCAATTTTGCCCAACAAAAGGACCAATACTGGCTGAAATTGCCAAAGGTACAATTAGCGCCACGGCTTCTATCCGTGATGCTAGCCCAAAACCAGCCACGGCTTCAGCTCCATAACGAGCAATCAAACCTGTGATAACTCCGACAGACAAGGGGGAAATTAGATTGGTTGCGGCTGCAGGCACACCAATAAATAAAAGGCGATACCAACTTTTTGCTAATGTTGCCAAACTTGGCAAGGTAAATAGCAATAAGCGCTCTCGGAAGTGAAGGAAGGCAAGAGAGGCGACGAGAGTACCCGCACGTGAAAGCACTGTTGCCAAGGCAGCCCCTTGAATACCTAAGGCTGGAAACGGACCCCAACCAAATATGAGCAGTGGGTCGGCCACAATGTTAGCAGCTGCAGCAAACGTCATAATCAGGCTAGGAACCATTGTGTTACCGGAAGCACGAATGGCACTATTACCGACCAGGGGAACAACCAGGAAAACCATGCCTAAATACCAAATACCCATGTAGTCGCGAATCATTGGCAGGAGGACAGAGCCAGCTCCCAAAGCTGTAAATAAAGGCGTAATTGTCATCAAGCCAAGAGCAGCAAGAATCCCAACAATAAGGAAAGATAGCAGTAAACTATCCGTAGTCAGGCGCTGTACCGTTTGCCGATTCCCTTTACCGATTTCTCTAGCAATGACAGAGGCCGCCCCTGTGCCTAAGCCCATGGCTACGCTCGCCAAAATAGACACGACTGGAAAGGTAAAACTGATAGCTGCTAGTTCATTTGTACCCAATTGAGCAATAAAGTACGTGTCAGCCAGACTAAACGCTAATACTGCCAAGACACCCCAAACCATGGGAAGTGATAGCTTGAGGAGCTGAAGCGGAACTCGACCTGTTGTGAGAGAAGACTGCATTATTAAGTTGGAGTGTTTGGCAGGATGTGAGCTGTCAAATTGAAGTGACAAGCTCAACAGATGTTGCGGGTGATGAGCAATTATTACGATCTTGGAGGAGAAACTCGCTGTAGTCAGCCAAATCGTCCAAGCCTAAGCAAGTCAATGCTATTTCTGCACTTAACCAGAACAGAATTTTCAAAAGGAATTGCGGCCAATGAATTTGCATGATCTGATGTTGCTAGTGAGCATTGACTTGCTTGTTGGGAAATAAGTAATCGCTTAAGCAGACGGTTAAGCTGTTAAGGGATTAATGCCCATCTTGCCAACGATTAGGCGTAGGACTGCAATCTGTTGGTTAAAGCCCAGGGCTATGAGCTTATTCAGGACTGCCATTGCTGGTGCAGAGAGCTGATAGTCCTGTGGTACCGGAATGACATCTCCGGAGCGCATCCACTCGGCCAACTGATACCAAAATGCCAATTTGTTGTTGCTAGTCAGGCATCCGTAATCGCGAGTTATGGCGTTGTTAGTTCCTACCACCAAATCGCGCATAAACTGTAGCTGCTCTTCATGGGATAGATTAGCCACTTGATAGATTAAATTTCCGGCTAGCTTGATCCGATCTGTTGCACCGGAAGCTGCAGGCGTTACTAAGCCTCCCATGTTTTCATATAGAACCCATAAGAGACCTAGTTGGTCGTCAACAGGTAGTCTTTGGATGGAGGCCACCGCATCGGGCACAGCGGCAAAGATATTAGAGTAAACTGGCTTGTCAGCAGCAATAGTCATGGGGTGGGTTCCTAGAATCTGGAATTCTTTGTGAATTATTGTAACGCAATGTAAATTTACATTGCAATTGTTTGGTTCTGGTCTTGAGTCCTCGAACTGAGTAAATTCAATTGTGTCAACAATGTCATTCCGATGGAGCCAGTTGATGACGCGATCGCCCCGACTTGGTAACGTCATACCTGCCATGCCACCAAGTATGCCAACGCTGTATGACTTAGCTAGCAAGACTGCCTACTGAAGTAGCTAGAGGAGATATTTGACTATCCTGATTGGCTCTGACCCAGCGACGATAATCTTGAACAAGTTGACGTTCTAACCGAGACTTGATGGTCAACAAGATGCCATTGAGAAATGCCTTGCCAGTTGTCTGCAAAACTTGCTCAGGAAACAGTTTGAGAGTAGGCGGTATTTCTACTTGCACCATTAAGTCTGCTTTTCCGATTAGCTCGGTGATTGTTTTCTGACGCTGAGGTTGCAGTTTGCCAGATAATTCTAGATGGAAAGACTGATTCAGGCGTTCTGCACCTCGAATCTCACAATTTAGCGATCGCAACTGAAGTGTCCCATCAGGATTTGTCCAGACTTGCAAGTCAGCAATAGGCTCAAACCGTAACATCATGAATTGCAAGGGGCGAAGCCGCAAGCGAAAGTGAGATGGGGCTAACTGTTGAATTCGGCTAGAATCAGTAATCGCTTGAACCAGACGCTGAGGCTGGCACAGATAGTGCTCAATCGAAGTTGCTTCGTTGGGCACGTTCATCCTAAGCGTTTGGGTTACGTGGAAATGTTGCATGGCAAGACTCCAAATCTATCTAAATATTGTTCAAGCTACTCATCCAAACATTTTGGATTGAGGTAAATCTTTTCTGATATGAACGTGTTTATGAGCACTTTTCCTCACATTGAGCCTTTATAAGGCTTTTTCGGCGGATTCTTGTTTGGAAAATTGATCCAGCGCAATTCCAATCGACCAAAGGAATAGCAGAAAAGTTGCAAAGGTCATCAAAGGCATCGTAGCGGCCTCAATTTATTACGTTTAGTAAACACTTACATTAGCTATTCTAATTAGCCGTCCTTTGGAAGATAGAGGGTGGAAACCCGTACAAATGTCTATTTCTAATGGCTATACAGATACTTCGGTTATCCGGCTTCTATAATTACGGTTCTCCACGTGGGTCAGAATTTGAGTAGTGTTTATATTACTCAGAGCTATCTAACTGAATCATTTCCCCACATATACTCAATATTCATAGAGTTGTTCTGACAATTCTCTTTTGTGATGACAAGAATAGAACTCTCTACTAAAGAGACCATAATGATTCTGAGACCCTTTGGATATGAGGTATACCTCCGATCTGTTGTTATCCAAAGATCTCGGGTTTTGGTCTAAGTTATAGAGTCTTCTATCTGGGCGTGGGCCTCTCTGCATCCTTTAGCCGGAGCACATTCAGTGATCCCTGTTGAGTGTATACAATCGCTTTCATGCAAACGGCTCCAAGCTTACAAAGTTATGACAACTTTTCCTCGGACATGCCCTGTTTCTAAATATCTGATGGCGTCTGCAACTTCGCTCAAAGGGTAAACTCTATCGATAACAGGTACAATCTTGTCGGCTGCAAGCAGTTCTGTCAAAAACTCCAGGTCACTCTGGTTTGCTTTGGTAATATCCGTGTTGCGCATTGTCTGCCCTCCAGTCTTTGATTTCCCTGGTTGCAGCATCAATTGCAACATCAAAGTTGGAGCATAGGCATTTAAGAGATAGGTGCCATTAGGGCTCACTATACGCTTAATATCTGAAATCGAACGATTGCCGACATTATCTAAAATCAGATCATATAGCTGCCCGGTTTGGGTGAAATCTTCACGGGTGTAGTCAATGACCTGGTTTGCTCTAAGCGCTCGTACCGTGTCCAGATTCTGTGTGCTACATACACCAGTCACAACTGCTCCAAAAAACTTGGCAATCTGTATGGCAAACGTGCCCACACCACCCGATGCACCATTGATCAAAACCTTTTGCCCTGACTGGATCTGCCCTTGATCGCGCAAACACTGCAAAGCGGTAAGGCCTGCAACCGGGACGGCAGCTACTTGCTCAAACGATAGTTTGGCCGGTTTTAGCACTAATTTATCTTCAGTAACACACCCATACTCAGCAAAACCTCCCCTAGAGATCTCTCCGTACACCTGATCACCCATCTTAAACTGCTTAACGTTTGGGCCAACTGCTTCAACTAGCCCGGCAATATCTGCTCCGAGCATCCTATTTTTGGGGTTTGGTTTTAGCAACCCAGAGATGAAACGAATAATAAATGGTGAGGCTCTCATAAAATGCCAATCCAATGGATTTGCGGCTGCCGCATGGATTTTAACCAGGACTTCGTCGTCTTTGGGAGCCGGTTTTTGGACCTCTTTTAACTGTAGAACATCTGGCGGGCCATACTTGGTATATACGATCGCTTTCATGGGATTTCTCCAAATTTACATTTTCTCAGCTATCACTAGCATTTCAAAGTCTTCAGTGGTTAACTGAACACCCCTTGAGAAAGCACCCAGATTGGCTCCAAAAATAGCAATTTTTTGAAAAGTGAGTGTCTTTAAAGGCGAGTGTCTTTAAAAGCCATGTAATCTCTGATCAGACCGAGCCTCCCGCTTAAGGCTAGAAAAAGAACTTGAAGAACTTGTGAAGCAGTCAGAGATTTGAAGTATTAAGAACAACTATCCTCATAGGTTCGTCATGGCTTTTGCTTACGCTAATGATGGTTTCAAGCTCTATTTCATGACTGGGCACGCATGCCAGAAAGTGCAAAATATCCAGCGTTGCAATAAGGTCTCTCTGACAGTTGATCGCGAGTGTGAAGACTGGGCGCAAATCAAGGGACTTTCCATGGGGGGCATGGCCGCAGTTTTATCTGAGTAACACCTGATATCAGCCGATAAGGTATTTTGCGAGTATAAGCTTCATAACTTTAGTCATGGGAATCAAATGTAATTATATTTGGCTGTAGCGATCTCACCATCCAGGCATCGACATTTTGCTCTGGGATTGGATAGGGGGTCTCAAAGCCAAGGGCACCGATGGGCTTAAACCCAAATCGTGAACAACACCGATTTTACCTAACCGGACTCCCTGGGCGGCGGCTCAAAAGATGTTTTATGGTTTAAATCCTGGTTTCAATTTAGACCAGACGCTGCAACAAGTCAGTGTTTCGTCTATCCCTGCCCATTATTTCTGGGTTGGATAGAGATTTTTATACCCCCCAAGGATCACCATGAAAAAGGAATCATGCCAGCTTTAAAGTTTTAGGGATGGCTTGAGTTAAGTATTTTTGAGGAAGATGATAAGGCCCCGTCGGTCGATATATAGTTTTAGTAGCGAACAATCGATCTACTAAGCTTTTTCATTTTTTCTGATATAAAGCTAACTCTTAATGGAAACCCCTAAGAGTTAGCTTTAGTGCTTTTAGGATGATGTTTTGGTCTCTCTAAGTGCAGTTTAGATAAGTTTAAAGCCTAAAACCTAGCACAAGCAGATCTTTGATATTTTCTTCAGGTCGCTGACAAGTGTGCGCTTGAAAAAATAGTTATAGGAGATGTTTAGATGTCTAGAAAAGTTCTTATCTTGGCGGCAAATCCCACTGGTACTTCGCCTACCAGACTGGAAGAAGAAGTGCGGGAGATTGATGAGGGTCTGCGGCGATCTAAACATCATAACCAGTTTGAACTTTTTCAGCGATGGGCCGTACGTCCACGAGACATTCAGCAAGCAATGTTAGACGTCGAGCCGCAAATTGTTCATTTTTGTGGATATGGCGTAGAAGACCAGGGACTTATTTTTGAGGATACAGTCGGACAGGCAAAGCTAGTCAGTGGTGAAGCGTTAGCTGCCTTATGTAATCTATTCTCTGAAAAGTTGGAGTGTGTTGTTCTCAATGGTTGCTACTCAGAGATACAGGCTGAGGAAATTGCTAAACATGTCCTCTATGTGATTGGCATGGAGCAAGCTATTAGTGATACAGCTGCCATCGAATTTGCTGTCGGTTTCTATGGCGCTTTAGGTGCCGATCGTTCAGTTGAATTTGCTTACAAGTCAGGCTGTACTGCTATTCAGCTAGTAGGGGTGCCAGAACATTTAACGCCTGTCCTTCATCAGGGGAGGAAGTCGCTTTTAGCTCCCTCTAACATAACTGAAAATTCTGGCTCAGAAAGCTCGGAAGCTCACTACGAGTCTCTTATAAAAGCGATTACTGCTGGTCGAGTAGTTCCTTTTCTAGGATCGGATATTAATTTGTGCGATCGCTCCATTCAAGGCGATGGCGAATTTGAACCCTGGAGACCTCAATGCCCCTACCCACCATCAGGTAAAGAACTCGCTGCCTATCTGGCCAAAACCTTTCCGCCACAGCCAGAAAAAGTTATTCGTCTGCTGGCTCATCAAGACTCAGAGATCAATGCTGATGAATTACCGACAGAATATCCTCTGATTAATGAGGTCATTCATGAGCATGCAATTTTAATCTATCCCGACAGTGAAGGTAAAGGACGTTTGCATGTGGGCGGAGGACTGCTCCAATATTTATCTCAATATGCATATTTGACGAAAGAAGGTGAGCTGTATGACCGACTGCAATGCCTTGAACTCGGTTGCCAGCCAAACCAATTACATCGGTTCTTTGCCAGGCTGCCAGCTATCATGCGAGATAAGGGATATTATCCCCCCTATCCACTCATCGTGACCACCAACTATGACCGGGCATTAGAACAAGCATTTGAAGATGCTAATGAGCCGTTTGATTTAGTATTTTATTCCAACACTATTGATGCCCAAGAGCGAGATAAATTTGTACATCAGCCACCCGATGGTCCCCCTCAAGAAATTCAAGAGCCCAATAAATATAAAGGTCTCTCATTTGATGAAAGACCCGTAATACTCAAACTTTATGGCACTGCAGATCAAATTAGTGAAGGGGAGAGTTTAGTCATTACTGAAGAGCATTATATCGAATATCTGGTTTCTAGAGATCTCTCTAGTTTACTACCCGCTAAAATACTTGGAAAACTACGTACTAAAAGAACGAACGTATTATTTTTAGGGTATCTCTTGGGTAACTGGAATCAGCGGATTATCTTACACCGGATTTGGCAAAATTTGGGGCTAAAAAAAAGAGATGCCTGGTGGGCGGTCCAGGCAAGCCCAAGACCCTTAGCTCAGAAGCTTTGGCAGAGTTACAACATCGTTGTACATGATTGGCCTCTAAAAGACTACATTGCTGAGCTAGACCGGAGGGTAAAGAATATCCCTGCTAAAAGGAGACAGGATTTATGAGTGGAGCCAGCAACCGCATATCTAACACAGATCTATCTTCCCTTCCCTATAAAGGATTAGCCCATTACTCTGAAACCGATGCCCCCTTCTTCTTTGGTCGTGCGAGTGAGTGGGAAGTTGTCGCTGATAATTTGATGGCGACCAGACTAACGTTGCTCTACGGTGCTAGTGGTGTAGGCAAGAGTTCTCTGCTACGGGCAGGTGTTGCTTATCATCTCCAACAAGATGCAAGAAAGAATTTGGTAGAGTTTGGTGCACCTGAATTTGCCGTAGTTGTATTTAATGCCTGGCAAGATAACCCATTAGAAGCGTTAACTCAGCATATAGAAAAAGAAATTAAAAGTCTGCTCAATGGAAAAACCTTTGAAGCATTATCACCATCATTAAGATTTAATCAAATGCTAGAGAGTTGGGCAGAACGTCTCAACGAAAACGAGGGTGGCGGTGAGTTATTTATCATTCTCGATCAGTTTGAAGAGTATTTTTTATATCACCCTAATGAAAAAGGAAAGGGCACATTTGCTGAGGAGTTTCCTCGGGCCATTAATCGTCCTGATCTCTCCGTTAATTTTCTAATTTCTATCCGTGAAGATGCTTTAGCAAAGCTAGATCGATTTAAGGTAAGTATCCCAAATATATTCAGTAATTACTTGCGTATTGACCATCTCGATGCCAAGTCAGCCTATGATGCGATTTCCAAACCGATTGAAGTCTATAATCGTCAATCACCTGATAAAACAACAGTTACCCTTGAAGATAGCTTAGTCAAGGTTGTCGTTGATCAAGTTAGTCAGTTCTTTGGCGGTAGTGATGGTCGTGGTATTTCTAAGGAATCTAGAGTGGAGTTGGAGAAGCAGATTGAAGCTCCTTATTTGCAACTGGTAATGGAATACCTTTGGAAGAAGGAAATAGAAAATAAGCGTTCAAATTCTTTAAGACTACAAACATTGTTTGATATGGGGGGAGCTGAAAAAATTGTCAGTGACCATCTCAGCCGACAGATGGACCTGTTACGGAAAGAGGAAGGTGAAGCGTCGTTGGTGGTTATAGCAAGGATTTTTCAATACCTGGTAACGCCTTCTGGAAGTAAGATTGCTTATCCTTTAAAGGATTTAATCGGAATTACAGAATGGCCTGAAACTCGGCTAAGAAGATTACTAGAGAAACTAACAAGTGGAAAACAACGCCTTCTTCGAACTACTAGCAAATCATCTGATGCATATTCTGAGCGTTATGAAATTTTTCATGATGTTCTAGCTCAGCCAATTTTAGACTGGCGCAAGCAATACTTACTAGATGAAGAAAAATATCGCCGTAACCTTGCGATTAAAGAAGGTCTGCCAGCTCAGTCGATACGTCAGATCAAATCTATGCAGGATGAGAAAGCTGCTTTATTGGTTCGCCAAGCTTATTGCTTTTATAAGCGAGAGCGCAACAAAGTTCTTTATCAAATTGATGAAGCGTTACGAGAAATACTCTCCATTTCATATTTCAGTAACATTCTGCGAAGCCATGAGAAAGGTGTGTTTGGCTTTGCTGCCCTTGCCTTTAATCCCAAAAATCCTCAAATGCTAGCTTCAGCTGATTATAACGGTATTATTCGGCTGTGGGATCTTCATCGTTCACCGACCGTTCATCCACCTCAGATTTTGCAAAATCAGCAACACGATGTTCACACGCTCGCGTTTAGTCCAGATGGTAAGATTTTAGCGGCTAGTGGTGCTGATTGTACGATCCATTTATGGTCAAATATAGACCAATCTAATTTGTCATCTCGAATTTTGGGTCACCATGATCAAAATATTACGTCAGTAGCCTTTAACTGGGATGGAACAATATTAGCGTCCGGTAGTGATGACGGCAAAATCAAACTCTGGAATTTAGACAATCAATCAGAAGATGAACCTGTAGCCGTTCTCAGGGGCCATCAAGCGGCTGTTAAAGCTGTTGCGTTTAGTCCAGATAGACAGAGTGGCTATTTGCTTGCTTCCGGTAGCAAAGATAAACTAGTCAATCTTTGGGATATTCGTGACAATACATGCCTTAAAGTCCTAATACGTCATGCTGATGTAGTGCGTTCAGTAGCTTTTAGCCCAGATGGACAATGGTTAGCTTCAGGAGGAGAGGACAAGAATATTGTTCTTTGGGATCTAAGGGATCTTAAACAGGTAGAAGAACTCGAAACATTACTTGCTCATAAAGACAGTGTGCATTCGGTGGCTTTTAGTCAAGATGGACAGTGGTTAGCCTCAGGTAGTGAAGATCAGACCATATGCTTATGGGAACTGGCGGCTGTCAATCAAAAAGTTAGCCGCTTAAAAGAAAGACTTAAAGGTCACAGTTATGGTGTTAGTGCAGTGGCCTTTAGTCCTGACAATCAACTATTAGCCTCTAGTAGCTGGGACAAAACCATTAGACTCTGGCATTTATATCCATCTAAGGAAATTTCTCGGATTATAGGAAAACATACAGATAATATTGTATCAGTCGCCGTCAGTTCAGATGGCCATTGGTTAGCTTCAGGTAGTTGGGATAAGACAGTGAGACTATACGATCTGAGTAACCCAAACGTGCAACCTAGAGTCATTGGAGAACATGATGACAAGGTCTTTGTAGTTGCTTTTGATCAAACCAGTCAAATGCTGGCATCAGGTAGTAAAGATCAAACCATAAAACTCTGGAGAGATTTTCAAAACCCTGTACAACAACCTGAAATTCTTAGAGGCCATCTTGACGTGGTCAGTTCTGTTGCGTTTAGTTCAGACGGTCGATGGTTAGCCTCTGGTAGTTGGTCAAAAGATGGCACCGTACGACTATGGGATCTGTTAAATTCTGATGCTACTGGTCAAACCATTGACACAATTTTGTGGAAGCATGAAGAGATGGAGACCCATGCATCAGAAAGTGTGACATCAGTCGCATTTAGTCAGGATGGACAAATGCTGGCTTCGGCTAGCTATGATAAAACTATTAAACTATTAGATCTACGTAAAACGGATGGGCTGTCCTGGGATTCACTATATGAACAACCCAATGTTGCTCCTATAGTGCTAAAGGGTCATAGTGCTCGGGTTTGGTCAATAGCGTTTAGTCCAAATAGCCAGACACTCGCTTCAGGGAGTGATGATCGAACGATTAGATTATGGGATCTGAGCCAAACCGAGGTACATCCTACACTCCTAAAAGAGCTTGAAGAACATAATTTTTGGGTGAGCTCAGTGGTTTTTAGCCCAGATGGTAAAAGACTGGTCTCTGGTAGTTATGACAAAACCATCAGGATGTGGAACCTCCGCCACTTAGATGAAGATCCCATTGTTTTGAGAGGGCATGAACAAAGTGTCACTTCAGTTGCGTTCTATCCCGACAGTAAGACACTGATTTCAGGAAGCTACGACAATACTGTTCGCCATTGGATCATCGACACAGATCAACTTGCCGATATGGTCTGTGAGAAGGTGCAGCGTAACTTGACCCAGAAGGAATGGCAATGGTTTATGGGGCCTGATATTCCCTATGAGCAGACCTGTTCTAACCTGCCTCCTGGCGAAGGTACTTTGGCAGAGAGGGTACGCGTACAAGAAGTCAGTGAATTGGAGCGTGAATTTCGAGTCAAACTAGCTCAGCTATTTTCGGGTCAGAAATATGTTTTGCAAGTCATTGCGGAAAGGGATGCTGACCAGAAAGATACGGCTGAGGAAGATATTTCTACACCGTTGAATAAGCCTAAGGGTGATGAGGGAACTTATTATCGTCTAGAAACACTACGCCTGCTAGGTTTTCTTAAAATGACCGATCCGGGACAAGGGCCTGGCTCGATTAGATATGGCTTGTCTTCAAAATATCGAGAATATCTCAATAAAATAAAGGAGCATTAGATAATTCCAAACATGGTAGCTGACAAATTAGTTTGCACCTCTAGCTCTGATTCGGATCAGGTGGGTGCGACAGCTTGCTAGATTCTCTAAAATTCTCTCAAGGCTTGTTGCCAGTGTCGTTTATAGTGGTTTAGAAAACTTAACATCCTTACACTCTTCCTCTGAACTATGTAGGATTACTTAAGATAAGTTATGTAAATCTGGATTCATGTGAATTTATTTTTTCAACGCCCATAGACAAACTCTAGCTAGAGCAAACGTTATCCATCCCCAGGATTCAACGTCCGAACAGGCTCTAAATATACTGCTTCCTCAGCCTACTATCCCCTTACCTATGATCTAAGAAGGACATTAACCAGAGACTTTATCCGCCATAACGCAACTCTGAGATGCCCCTAGGCTAACTCAACAGCTCAACCCCATCGACTCGAGCCCCCTTCAACCTTCTTCTTGAGCCAATGAGCAATCCCGCCCCCCTTATGCTGTCACAGGCAATTGATTCTGAGCCCCTGATTGTCGAACCATCTACGTCGCTTGCCGAGGTCATCCGCTTGATGAATCAGGCTTGGGTTAACCATTGCAACTTTGGTGAACCGGCAACGGAGACGCAGCCTCCTGCGGCTAAGGCCAAACAGTCGAGTTGTGTCCTAATCATGACGGATGGGCAATTATTAGGTATCTTTACCGAGCGAGATGTGGTCACTCTAATCGCCAATGGGAGGATACAGGACGATCTAACCATTGCCGACGTCATGACCCAGTCGGTAATCTCGCTCAAAATAACAGGCAATCAAGACATTTTTGTCGCCCTGAATCTGATTCGTGAGCATCGGATTCGTCATCTACCGATTTTCGATGAACAAGACCAACTCCTGGGTATTGTCACGCTTCGTAGTATTCGTGAAATCTTAGAACCCAGTGATTTGCTGAGAATCCGGTCAGTTAAGGAGGTGATGAGCACACAAGTCATTCATGCACCACCCAACAGCTCTGTGATGGAGCTAGCTCAGCTGATGGCCGAGCATCAGACCAGCTGCATTGTGATTACAGAAGCATGCCAGGCCTCGGATAAGGATAAAGAGTCTTTGCAGCTCTTTCCGATTGGCATTCTTACAGAGCGAGATATTGTCCAGTTTCGGATGATGGAATTTAACCTAGAACAACTAGAGGTGCAAGCAGTCATGAGCACCCCGTTATTTCTGGTGGACCCAGACGATTCGCTCTGGGCTGTGCATCAACAGATGCAGGCGCACTTAGTCCGACGCTTGGTAGTAGCCAGCCACCAGGGAGAGCTGCAGGGGGTTATCACTCAAACCGATATTCTGAGGATACTCGATCCATTGGAGATGTACGGTATTTTAGAACTGCTACAACATAAACTGACGGAGTTAGAAACAGAAAATCTCCGACTGCTGCAGAACTGTACTATCCAGTTAGAACAGGAACTTGACACCAAGGAACATGAGCGCCAACAGGCCGAACAAACAATCCGGGCGCAAGCAGCTTTGCTGGATGTGACCACTGATGCGATTATGGTGCGTGGTCCTGAGCAACAAATTCTCTTTTGGAATCGCGGCGCTGAACGCTTATATGGGTGGACCGTAGACGAGGCCCTAGGACAAACCATTAATCAGCTAATCTATCGTGAATCACTGCCTGAATTTGAAGACATCCAAACAACACTCGATCAGACAGGGCAGTGGCAAGGAGAACTCCAGCAGGTGACCAAAACTGGTCAAAAAATCACAGTCGCAAGCCGCTGGACCCTCATGCAAGAGGATACGGGATATCCCCAGTCAATCTTGGTTGTCAATACAGACATCACCGACAAAAAACAGCTAGAGCGTCAGTTCTTACGTGCCCAACGTCTAGAAAGCATTGGCACCCTGGCAGGTGGTATCGCCCATGACTTAAACAACATCCTGACGCCAATTTTAGGAGTTGCCAAGCTATTACCGATGCTGATTCGCCCAGATAATACCCAGGCACTGCGGCTGATTGAGGTACTGCAATCGAGTACCCAGCGAGGGGTTGATATGGTTAACCAGGTGCTCTCGTTCTCACGGGGTCTAGAAGGAGAACGCGGTGCACTACAGATCAAGCATCTCATTCGAGAGGTGCTACAAATAGCCCAGCAAACGTTTCCTAAATCGATTAGCATTAATAGCCGACTTGAATCGGACCTCTGGACCATTTATGGAGATGCGACCCAACTTCATCAGGTATTGATGAACCTCTGTGTCAACGCTCGGGATGCTATGCCCAATGGAGGAAAGTTGACCGTAGTGGCCCAAAATTTTCACGCCAATGACAACTATGCTCGGGTGAACTTAGAGGCCAATGTGGGCTCTTACTTAATCATTAGCGTAGAGGATACCGGTGAAGGTATTTCACCAGACATTATCGATCAGATTTTTGATCCCTTTTTTACCACCAAAGAATTGGGTCAAGGTACCGGATTGGGACTCTCTACCGCTATCAGCATTGTTAAAAGCCACGGTGGATTTTTAAAGATTTACAGTGAAGTTGACCGAGGGAGTCGATTTCAGATTTATCTGCCAGCGTCTGAGGCCTCTGAGACGTTACCCACTGTCGAAGAGAACTTACCTCAGGGGCAAGGGGAGTTAATCTTGGTGGTAGATGATGAAGCTCCTATCCGTGAGGTGACTAAACGATGGTTAGAAACCTATCACTACGAAGTCTTAACAGCCTATGATGGGATTGATGCGATCGCCACCTTTGCTGAACACCAACAAGATATTGCAGTGGTCTTAATGGATATGATGATGCCCCAGATGAATGGCCCCACTGCTATCAAAACCTTACAAAAAATGAATCCTCAGGTAAAGATTATTGCCACTAGTGGCTTGCCTTCGGATAGTAATCTAGCCACCACCCTCAGCATTGATGTCGAGTCGTTTTTACTCAAGCCCTATGCTACAGAGTCTTTGCTCAACACTTTACACAAGGTACTTCGTACTCCCGAATGAGTAACTAGCTACCTTCCGGATAAAATGAGAATATCTTTGAGTCATGTTGTTTCAATCCAAGGTTTTGTGATTACAGCCAAAGGCAGATCTAATATCCGCTCGCTGCGATTGCTTGCTTTAATGGAAATGCCTGCACTTCTGTTTTAATCGGTACCTGCGGGACAAGTGCTAAAAAATCTTTCCCGTCTTGTCGAGTTAGATTAGCTGCCGAACGTATAGCCCGCTCTCCCCATAAATCTCATGCCTCTGACACATATTGCCTGAGATTATAAGTAGAAAGGAGAAATATCCGTTTCTTTCCTAAAAACAAACTGTTCAGCAATTTCTTCATAGAGCTGAGGTTCTAGCCTCATTAGACTATAGATATTCTTATATTGACGAATATTTTCCATGCGAGTAATTTTCCAAATCTTGTTATTCTGAGATAACTCAATATTCAACAGAATAGGCCTCATATTGACACTATCTACGGTCCAGTTGCCAAGGATAGTTGCAGTAATCTGGTCTTCCAATGAAGATGCACTCAGAACTGTAAAGGTAGGATCTTTAGAGTTCTCTAGCTCCAGAAATATCTCCCACTCTGGACTACGTCTAACAGACTCAGAAAAATAGCTAAATATCACTTCGCCATCCAATTCTGAGAGATAAAATGAGTTCTGTGTAGTGACTCTAGTCAATAGTTCCGAAAAGCTTGGACGGTCTACTTCTGTAACCATATGGTCAAGTATCTCCAATAGCTCGGGAAGGGAATAAAAATTCTCTGCTTCCCAATCGTCGGCAATTCGAGAAAAATCAGATTCATCTAAAAGCGGAATGGGAGCACCGAGTCCAGTTCGATCTGACTTCTCTGAAATCAGTTCAAAATGAGGCTCACCTTCTCTAATCCGGAGGAAATAGCTATGCTCATACTGTGTCTTTCCTGCTTGGCTAAACAACCAAGCCTCTTCAGGTATAGGCTGATAGGCTGTTGAAAAACTAACAACTACCTTTACCAAGCCATTATTAACTGTACCCGACTCTGAAAGCTGCTGTACACTCTTAATGAGAATGTCCTGTGGTGATTGAGACAATTCCGATGGAGATCTTGTCAGTTCAATGTGCTGTGCCTGAAGATACTGTTTCACTGCTGCGACAGCCGCATCTTCTAAATCGGTCTGAACCTGGTCAGATTCAGGGAATCGATAGATTCGATATACTTTCTCAGACTGATCCCAGTTGGCATAATCAACGTCAAACATCCTAGATATGGTACTCCCCGGTAGCCAGTTGTATCCAGGCACCCAAACCTGATCATCAATTATTTGGGGGGATTCACGAATACGAAGTGGATATCCATTTCGTATCACATTTAGATCCCCAACTCTAAATGTGAGGCCCATCTCATCTTGTTGCTCAACAGTAATAGTTTGAGTCGCTTTATCCCAAATATATGTTCCTCCCAGCGCCTCTACAATAGGCATAACTGGGACATATCCTGCAAATTCATCTGGCTGAGCAGAAATAGTTGCAACCTCTTCATCATTAACAATTATTTGGTGAGCTTCGGTTGTTTTCTCGTTCGTCAAAGGATGCCTATCAACACCTAATTGAGCTTGGTCAATAAACTTAGTGCATCCAGATATTATCGGCCCTGTTGTGGCTATCATCAATGCCAGGCAAGTCATACCTTTGTGAGGCTTCATGAAATAAGCTCCCCTTCAACACCTATCTCCATCATATTAGACGTCAATTATTGTGACGGGTAATTGTCGTCTAACCCAACCTCTATAGTACTTCCGATACTGGTTCCGTGTAGTAGGATAGCTAAAGAGATTGCTATGTATACTGTGGAGGGATAATATCTGCTAGCAAACTCCCCTCACCTATGATGTTATGGATCTATTTTCCCATCCGTATCCTGGTGGCGCGAAACGCCCATAACAGATTGGGACTGTTAACAATAGTGCCTTCACCCCATCAATACCTGAATAAAAAGATGAGGATTATGTGTAGACGTCAAACAACTGTCAGGATATCGGTGACATTGAGAGTAAATCCTATGCATACCGGGTTTTTAGCAAGTCTCCGTTGAAAGTTGTTATCTGTCAGCCTTACATCATCAGGGCTTTAGGAATACATAATTCGTAACAAATAATAGAATGTCCTTGGGTTTTACCTTATCTGAGATCTTGCACCTGGCAAGGAAGCATTAACCCGCCTTGGACTCAAAGTCGCAAGGCTAACTGGCTCAAAACCGCTCAAGCGGTTAAAAAATCCCTAAAAGCTCTCTATTTAGAGCGGCCCAGCCAATCTTGTCCCTTGAGTGGACAGCCCTCAATTAGCGTTGGGTTTTGAACCCAACGTGGGTTTGAGCTTCACAACCGACCTTAGTGCAAGATCGTGAGTTATCCCAGTCCGGTTTGCGTGCGTCATAAACCTGAGCATGCCATCGGTTAGGTATCCGCTGGTTCCGTCATCACTTCCTCGTTACACTGATATCGTAGTCATTTTCTTGCCCTTTATCCCATTGCGATGTCGTCTCTTCTACGCCCTCATCACTTTTAGCAGTGTCCTGCTGCTTGCCTCTCCAGCAGTTGCTCAATTGCCACCTATCGTCCAACAATCCAATCACCCGACCGAAGCCGTTTTTGGTTGGCGTCCTAATGCTGAGTACCCCTGCGGCAGGCTGATGTGCAGTAATGTCTACCTCTATGGTTCAACGGGGATTAGTTTTAGCGTTGCAGGCCCAACTCAAGTAGCCGCTCCAGATGCTCAAACCCTGGATGTCGAGACCCGTTCTAAGCTTGTGCAGCGAAGCTTTCGGGAAGTGTTGCGCACAATGCAGCAACAGGAGGAGGTTCAGAAAACCTTGGTAACGGTTAATAGTTACTGGATTGACTTGTTTCGAGCACGAACTGAGCTGCACCCGAGCACCCCCAGGGTGGAGGTGGGATTCGAAAATGATCAGACGGTCGTGTTTTTGCCTGCTCAGCCAGAGTATAGGCTCCAGCAGCAATCCTTAGTTACTGTTAATGAGTTTGATGCGTTACATAATGGTCAAGACAAAGAACTTCTAGCCGCAGACTGGAAAGAGAAAATTCGCAACGGCCTTAGCCATCGGCTATGGGAACAATCATTTGATCAGCAGTACCCATGGGCGAGGCCGCTGATCATGCTCACAGTCCTTACCTTGGCTGCTCTCCTTATCGCTAGCTTTGAGCATGTGCGTCGCTGGTTGCGTCGTCGCAAGCGTACCCTGCGCAAACGCCTCAAAGCGTCAGAAAAAGAACTCCAACAGTCAATTACGGTGGCTCCTGAGTCTAGCAACCCAGGGACCACTCAGCCCCCCGCCGACCCATCGGCCCAGCAGTCGCTCCAACTTCGCTTTGATCGGGCCTTCAATCCGCTGATTGCAGTAACCGAGGCGGGTCAGTCGATGAATCAATTGTGGATCAACTTTTCTACGGGATTTCTCAAAGAACAAACTCTACTTAAGCAACGGCTTAATCTGATAAAGTTGGTTGTGCGTTTGGTCTTTTGGTTAGAGGTGTGTACCGGCTTTGGAGCAGGTGGTGTAATTGCACGGCTATATCCGATGACCCGACCCTATGCCCCCTATCTCTTCAGTCAGGCAATTTGGGTACCCATTATCTGGCTGGTGATGGGCCTGCTCGACACGGTGGTTGACATTGAGATTGACTATCACCTCAATCAGTGGGGTAAAGTGACCCAGATCGAAGATCCCAATTCCAGCCGGGTTGCGTTGCGCGTTAGCACCTATTCTCCTGCTCTCAAAAGTGCCACGACTATTTTTTTTATAGCCCTTGGCATTTACCTCACTATCCAGGCTTTGGGGATTAATCCCACGGTACTCGCTAGTGTTGGTGCGATCGCAGTTGTAGCAGCCGTTGTTTCGCGAGATGTCCTGCAAGATATGCTCAATGGTGCGGTAATTCTATGGACCGACCGATTTGTCTTGGGAGATGTGATTACAATTGGCGAATATTCTGGTCTAGTCGAGCACATGAGTTTATTTACGACCCAACTTCGCGATCCTGAAGGCCGATTGATTACTATTCCAAACGGTCAAATCTCTACGATTGCAAACCTTACTAAAGACTGGTCGCGGATTGACTTCACCATCGAGATTGCCTATGACGCTGATATCAAGCAAGCCCTTGAGCTCATTCGCACGGTTGCTGACACCCTGTTTGCCGATCCCCGATGGCAAGACAAAATTCTAGAACCCGCTTCTGTTCTTGGTGTTGATCACATCTCCCATGCTGGTATCTTGATCCGAGTATGGATCAAAACCCAAGCGATGCAACAATGGCCCGTTGGACGAGAGTTTCGCCTGCGCCTTAAACAAGCCTTTGACAAGGCCAATATTCAGATTGGTCTGCCGCAGCACAAGATTGTGTTGGGCCATGGCATAGATCCTGGTCAAGCCACCAGATAGACCCATGACAATGACACAAAACAGAACAGAGAGCCGCTTTGGTCTAACTATATTTATAATTCCCTAACAGCGCCATCATCCAGAATATGTCCGAATTATGGCGTTTTATACTGAATGCCGCCAAATCCCTTACACCTTTCAAGTCATTGAAGACGATGGGGTGAATGCTTTTGCCACATTGGGAGGATTTGTATATCTCAATACAGGTTTGCTACAAACGGCAGATAATGAGGCACAGCTAGCCAGTGTGATCGCCCACGAAATTGCCCACGTAGACCGTCGTCATGCGGTTCAACAACTGCAGCAGGCAGCGATCGCCCAGGGCATTTTGACGGCAGGGGGGGTAGATCAAAGTGCAGCGATCGCACTCGGTGTGGAGTTAGCCCTACATCGCCCTAACAGCATTTTGTAGGCTAACGTTCGCAATACGACTCCCATCGAGAACTATCAGCTTTCCCATTTACAGGGAACTTCACCTCTTGCATAACAACTCTTTAGATGCGTTAAGAAATCAGAGGTGATTCCGACTTTGTCTGCACGATATAATAACTCAAGATCATCAGCGATATACGAACAAATCTCATGGTGATTGGTGATTTTTGACAATTTCACGAAAATATCTTCTAAGTCAAAAGGTTCTTCTACTTCTGGGACGGCTTCACTCTGCTTACACCAGGCATTGTCAAAGGCACCCGAATCTCGCTTATCCAAAATTTCATTAAGCTCTGAGGAACTTAAATGCACTAAATTTTCGATGAGTTTGTCCATAGAATGGATACACATTGATTTCCTATGTTCTACCAATCAAAAAGACCGCTATAGCTGCCGTTGCCAACACTGCCCAAATACCTTTATGCCAATCCCATAATCGCCGTCCATTAAAACTGAAAAATGGGAAAAACGGCATAACAATATCGAACAGGATCAACGGTTTACCTACTAAAAGCAGTATCTTTAGCCAGGTGGTAGAGAGTAAACCTAACCGGGATATCGTCCAAGCTCCCCATACGAGAAACAACACCGGAAGAGTGCCAGCTAATGCCATTCGACCCAACTTGGGCAACAAGTCTCGATAGCGCCACTGGGTTGTTGTGGGATAAACGCTGCCGGGTATGGGATACATTGCCCCCGCAAAGACTAGAGCGATGGCTGCACTGAGCATAAATCCGGATTCCCAGGCACGAAACCGTACTGCCAACCCTTGCTGGCGTGCCATCAGCACCATGCCCAAATATCGCACACCAAACAACAGCATCACTATCGGTGGTAGTTGCCACCACATCCATGGATCAACTGCTATGGAATCGCCCAGTCGCCACCACATCAATAGCCCAATCAGAGAGTTGGCTATAATCGTGCCCCACCACTGCAATGTGGGACTATCTGATGACTGTGGGGCAGGACGTGCCCATATGAAATGACCTAGATCAAAATAATGAGAGAGCTTTGCCCATACAGCAAATGTTGCTAGACCATAGCGTCGAAACTGCATTCCAGGGGACAGGATCTTAAATCCACGGGTAGAAAATAGTTTACTGGAGCTAGTATTAAAACCCTCAACGGTAACCAGAATCTCATCACATCCCTGTTGCTCAAAGAAATCAAATCCAGCCTCAACCAGACGCTGCCCCACCCCCTGACCACGCACCTCTGGTGCTGTAAATAGCCATGAAATCGAGCCTGCTTTACGATGGTGGGGGAGGGCAAACAGTTTGAGGACAATCGCTCCCAACAGTTGACCATTTCCCTCGGCAACTAGGACGTTGGGTGTCCATGAAAAAGCCAGTTGATCGGAAAGTGAAAAAGCTCGACACATAAGAGCATGTACACTTCGTCGCTCGTTATCTTCTATGGGACGAATAACAACATCGAATACCTGAGCCACGGTGTACTTCTCCTGATCGGGGTGGTTAACGATGCCCCATCAATTGTACGCGCATCTGAATAAATTGATCCGCCTTAGACTTGATCAAGCGTCAGGGGTCTAGGTTGTTTCCCATCGATATCAGTAATCCCATAATCCATAGCCAATTGGGCGGCAACTAAAACCTTACCTGACTTTGCCATGATAGTTGGGGCTAATGCCAAGGCAGCAACCACTCTTCCTAAAAACTGGGGAGACTCAGAATTACGTAAATCCAGGAATTCCGCCGCTCGCATGACTCTTTCCGTTCGAACCAATCCCGGATAAAGAGAAACCACGGCTACTTGATAGGGCTGCAAATCATGTGCCGTGTCTGCCGTTAACCGGTCGGTGGCTGCTTTGGATACACCGTAGCAGACAGGGTTTCCTTATTTTGATGGTTGGTTACGATAGATTCAACGCCACATCTTCAGTTCACATTCCCCTTTTTTAAGTTTGAGGACAAACCATAAGGAACTTGTGAAGCTCTCTAAAGCGGATCCCCCCACAAGTTCCTCAACTTTTTTGCTGAAACTTGGAAGTAAGCAATGGGATGTATCTTCGCCGCCAATGATGACGGCTCATAATTCTGTTGTGTGCAACGGTGACCGAAGATGAACAGACACTCTTTGTAGTATGTGGGAGGTTTCCTATGTTGAATCAAAAAATTGTTCTTCTAGATGGCTCAGGCGTAGGTGATGAATCCCTATCCCTGATATTAGACCTTCTGTTGAATGAGCTGCACCGTAGTGGCGCAACGGTGCAGACTTTTCCATTGAGAGACATCAAAATGGGCACCTGTATCGGCTGCTTTGGCTGCTGGGTAAAAACGCCGGGCATCTGTCTGGAGCCTGATGCAGGGCGTGATATTACTCAGGCAGTCGTCCAGAGTGATCTGACCATCCTCTTTACTCCTGTTACATTTGGGGGATATTCATCGGAAATCAAAAAAAGTCAAGATCGCCGGATACCGCTAGTTCTTCCTGATTTTGGCATTTATCATGGTGAATTTCATCACCACCCCCGGTATTCAAAAAATCCGCGACTGGTCGGCATTGGCGTCCAGCATCAGTCGAATGACGCGGAAGCCAACCTGTTTAAGCTGCTGGTTGGGCGTAACGCCCTCAACTCTCATGCTCCCACCTATGCTGCCGACGTTGTCTTAAGTACGGATGCTCTAGAAGATGTGCGCCAGCAACTTCAATCCGTGCTGGTTAGAAATGATAATCTTCCGTCAAGTAAGGTGGTTGCCTCGCTAATGCCAGCTGTCACTGCTGGCGTTGACACTCCAACCCTGGATGGTCCAGGTCGGGCTTTGCTGATCATCGGTAGCCCCAAGGTTAAATCCCCCAGCACCTCCGGCGTCTTGGGCGGATATGTGTTGGCGCAACTCAATCAGCGGGGTTGGGAAACCGAGTCATTAACACTCAAGAAGAACCTTTTACAGGGCGAGGGGCAAGCGGAATTTTTGGCGGCTGTGGACCGAGCTGAGCTGATACTGTTGGCGTTTCCACTGTATGTCGATTCACTCCCATTCCTGGTGATGAAGTCACTTGAGGTGATGGCTAAGCATCTCTCCACCGACCCACCGGAAAGTCCGAAACGGCTTTTTGCGATCGCTAACAATGGATTTCCCGAAGCCCATCACAATGCACTGGCGTTAGCCATCTGTCAACGCTTTGCCATTGATATGGGGCTGATTTGGTTAGGAGGGCTGGCGCTGGGAGCCGGAGAAGCGTTGTTTGGAGGTCAACCTATCAAGGGAACTGAGCGCGAGGGGCCACCAGTAGAGCATGTTATCCAGGCCCTGGATATCACCAGTGCAGCCCTGGCGGATGGGCAACGGGTCCCACCTGAAGCCGCCAAGCTGATGACAAAAACACCGATTCCCTTTATGCCCTTCAGCCTGTGGCGATGGCTGTTTATCAAATTGGCCCAACGGCACTGGCGGCAAAGTGCGGCTGAAAATCAAGTTGGCGAGAAAGAACTGTTCGCCCAACCTTATGCAAGAGTAAGGCCATGACTACTGGTGATTTTTGATGTGATGGCATTTGATGTGATGGCATTTGATGTGATGGCGTCACGCTGTTGTTCAGTTTAGGCTTGAGCAAGCGATAGCGGTCGAGGTTGTTTTCCATCGATATCAGTAATCCCATAATCCATAGCCAATTGGGCGGCAACTAAAACCTTGCCTGACTTTTCCATGACATTTGGGGCTGATGTCAAGGCCGCAACCACTCTTCCTAAAAACTGGGGAGACTCAGAATTACTTAAATCCAGGTATTCCGCCGCTCGCATGACTCTTTCCGTTCGAACCAGCCCCGGATAAAGAGAGACCACTGCCACTTGATAAGGCGGCAAATCATGTTTTGAACGTAAAATATGAGAAATTTGTGAGGTTATGGGTTGAGCCTATCGTCTATAAAGCGTTTCAGACTGAGCTAGAGATACGGTCACTTCTGGCTCAAGTACCGATGTTGTGGGTTCATTAGACGGCCTGATCTCGACGGGGTCTGTGGTCGAGGAAGCTGGGGCAGCAGACTCTTTACGGTCTGAAAGAAAATTGTTACACCCCACAGCGATCGCAAAAACTAGACTAGCGGTCAAGATTTTGTACATAGCAGTTACCTGTGACAGTGGATACGGAGATCACTGCCCATATTACTGGAGAATTTGGAGCAGCCTTAGCCATCGTGGCTGTCATCATCGCTATAATTTTTTGGAAATTTCGCACACAATTGCTCACCCAACAATTCAGCCAGTAATTCTTATCAATCATGACACCACAAGGCAAGGTTAACAAACGAAGTTACTATTTAGATATTGCTCGGGGTTTTGCTGTATTTGGCATGTTTACCCAGCATTGCATGATTGTCCATGAAGTGTCTGGCGGCGAAGGAGACAGCTTATTAGCGAATCTCTTTGTCCTCTTAGGGACGGCTCCTGCTGCTCCAGTATTTATGCTACTGATGGGAGCATTTTTAATAAAATCAAAGGCAAGTACGCGCCAAAATATGTGGCGGGGGATTAAGCTACTGATACTTGGGATTATTTTAAACCTACTGCGATTCACGATCCCTGTGCTCATCGCGATATCGCTATATGGCAGGGATAACCTTAACTTAGCTGAAGGTGAGACTCTTCTAACCCTGCTATTTGCTGTTGATATTTTTCATCTGGCTGGTTTATCTCTAATTTTCTGTACCTTGATCAAAAAAATAACTGATCAAAAAAATACGATACCTTTGCTGATTCTCACTGTACTTTTAGCTTCTCCATTCTTGTGGGGTAGGTTCGGCAGTAATCCATTTTTTGATCCTTTTTGGGGCGAGGCTAACACTGTCTATTTCCCATTTTTTCCATGGATAATTTATCCACTATTAGGCATGTATCTCAGCCGGTATTTGCTCAGTGGTGACAGGCTCAAGAGTAGCCTACGGAAAATGGGCTGGTATGGTTTTGGCCTAAGCGCTTTGGGAATAGTTATATTTCTTTTCAGTGCTGTTGGAATTTTAGCATTTGACGTTCTTTCCCCTATAGGCGATTACTATCGAAGTGGCGCAAGCATCCATTTGTTAATGATTGGGTTCGTTTTGGCATGGTTTAGCGTTTGCCATTGGCTTGAACAAACGTTGAGTATTGAAAATCGAATCATCAAAGTGCTGATTTATTGGAGTAAGAACGTTACCGCGATATATTTTGTGCAGTGGGTGCTTTTTGGGTGGAGTATGTTGATCCTTGATACTAATAAGCTCAATGCCGTTGATGCAGCGCTCGTTGGCTTAATTGTTCTTTTGCTCACCCATTTCTCCGTGAAGCGGGCGGGTGTGAGAAAATTATTTGCGTGGGTTTAGTTCTCTACTCCAGCAGCAAATAGAACGCTGCGATCGCAAGCAGCACCGTCATATACGAGACTACTTTGTGAATAGCCGCAATCACTGTTGGTGCTGATTTGACTGCACTCAGCACGCTACCCGATGCAATCATGACAACAAATGCCAGAACCGCAAGTGATATAATCAGCCATGCGCTCCCCCCCAATGCTGATGTCTTGTAAATTTTGTAGATGTTTACCCCAAGGAAGACCAGTATTCCAGTTGCAACCAGCTTATGCGCTGTAAAAAGAGCCACACCATATGGCCTACCGAAATGGGGCAAATAGAAGCCGGTTCCAAAAACCAGCAGAAATGCAACTGCTACACCGATCATGCGCAAACCGTTTTCATTCATCGTCTTTTTCACTAGAAAAGAAGCCGCTTTGCGATCATTTTGTGATCATATTCATGGGTTGCTCCTTCTCACATTGTTAAAACATCAGACTGGAATAATCCCCAGAACACCCAATATTGCCACGATAAATCCAACCACTCCTAGCAGGCTAAGATACTTTAGCTCTTCTCTCACATAGCGAAAAGCACTAAAAAAAGAAAAGAACGAAAAATAAAATAGAAATGCCGGAATATCTTGAACAAATCCTAGAAATCCCAGAAATCCTAGAAATCCCAAAAAGCCAAGCCAGGACTTCTTTCGATTAAGGTTGTTCCGATTTAAGTTGTTCATATGGTTCAGCTCAAGTTGGCGTTCTTATCCCTTCAGTATGAAAATAAAGCATGAGGAACTTGTGAGGAAATCACTCACTGCTGACTAGCGCCGTATCATGGGCCAGGCGACCGTCTTCCATATGGACAATGCGATCGGCAATGTCGAGAATGCGGGTGTCGTGGGTGACGAGCAAAATTGTGCCGCCTTGTTGTTTGGCTAAACGCTGCATAATGTCGACCACATCACGGCCAGACTTACTATCGAGAGCAGCGGTGGGTTCATCGGCAAGGACAATTTTCGGTTCGCTGACCAGGGCTCGTGCGATCGCAACCCGCTGTTTCTGCCCCCCCGACAAACTATCTGGATAGTAGCTAACCCGATCGCCCATACCAACTGCCTCCAGAATTGCCTGAGCACGATCAATCCGGTCCTCAAGCAACAGATTGTCATGTAGCCGCAGTGACATGCCCACATTCTGCTGTGCCGTCAAACAAGCCAACAAATTATGAGACTGAAAAATAAATCCAATCTGGTTACGCACC
Organism: Leptothoe sp. ISB3NOV94-8A; assembly: GCF_043421595.1. NCBI lineage: Bacteria > Bacillati > Cyanobacteriota > Cyanophyceae > Nodosilineales > Cymatolegaceae > Leptothoe > Leptothoe sp. ISB3NOV94-8A. The sequence continues at coordinate 387,424 of NZ_JAXSQW010000003.1, forward strand.
TGCACCAGCTGCTGTTTACTCGCCCCAAGTAACTCTTGCCCCAGGATATTAACACTGCCTTCCTGTACAGACCGTAGCCCCGCAATCAAGGTCAGCAGCGTGGTTTTGCCACTGCCAGACGGGCCAGTTAACAGGACAATTTCCCCTGCACAGATATCTAAATCAACATCAAACAAAACCGGCTTGCGTAATTCGCCCTTGCCAAAGGCATGGTTGAGATGACGAACGGTAACAACAGGTTGAGAAAACATGGTTCCTCCTAAAAGACATCTGCCGGATCCGCAGACTGCAGTTTTCGCATGGCAATGGCTGCTGAAATCATGCACATTGCCACCGTGGCCGTAAACACTTGCAATGTCACCCCCAATCGCATGCCAAGGGGAATCTTCGTTAAATAAGCCAGTAGCTGATACATCCCTAACGAAACCCCATAACCAGGCAAAAAACCTAATATCGCTAGAATCGCCGCTTCTTGAAAGACTACCATCAACAGTCTTCGATCAGAGTAACCCATGGCTTTAAGGGTGGCATATTCTGGCAAATGGTCGTTAACGTCGGAGTACAACACCTGATTAACAATCACAATGCCAACCACCAGGCCCATAACCGCTCCAAAATTGAAGATAACCCCTGAGGGTTGACTCGCCCAGAAGCCGACCTCAATTTGAATAAATTCTTCAGGGGTAAGTACTTTAACCTCCTTTGGTAAACGGGTATCAAGGGCTTGTCGAACAGTTTCAAGATCGGCATCAGGTTCCAGAATTAATGCCCCTACATTGACCGTTTCCAAACTATCTGGGCCAGTAAAGCGTAAATAGTTGGAATCGCTGGTAATTAAATGCCCCTCAGTAAAAATGCTACTCCCCAGAGTAAACAATCCTTCCACCTTAATGCGATGCCCTGAGAGTTCGGTGGTTACCGATTTGCCTTGATCCAGGGTCTCCGCAACAGGGCCAACTTTGGGCTGAGTTTTTCGATCAAGCAAGATTACATTGGGCAGTTTAATCTTGTCGAGCTGCTGATCAACTTCGGGTAAATCCAAGACAGGATGGGCAGGATCAAATGCGAGCACCATCACATCAGTGCTTTCGCCATCCCAGGGATTTATCCACGCACCCCCACCAAAATAGAACGGCTTAGCAGAGGCCACCCCTTCAACGGCATTGGCCTGATATAGGTGACGTCGAGAGAATGTTTGCCCGAAGTACAAGGCCTCTGTACGCTGGCTCAGCAACACCAGATCGGCCCGCAGATTTTTGTGGACAAAGGTGGAGCCCTCAAACAACATGCTCTGAAAGCCCAGCATGGTGAAAATCAAAATATCGGCAAAGGCCACTCCCGTTAGAGCAACCAATAAGCGTACTTTTTGATGGCTCAGCTGCGCCCAGCCTAGGGGCGGTTCCTGACGTAAATGCTTGAACAATTTCTGGAAAGCAGGGGACTTCATCAGCCCACCTCTCAGCGTTCTACATTGATTGTGATGCGTACCTGCAGATTGGTCAGACCTGCCACCTTATCGTTATCTTCCGGATCAATCCGCACCTTCACTTCAACCACCCGCGCATCTTTATCTGCCGCCGGATCAGCATCGATCACATCTTGTTTTTTGATTTGCATGCCCACATGGTCAACCGTGCCTCGGATTTCGCCGTTAAAACCACCATGTTCGCTAATCACGGCAGCTCGCTGTCCTGGCTGTACCAGACCCACATCGGTTTCATAGACTTCTGCGATCGCATACATCTGAGCGGTGCGCCCCAGTTCCACAATGCCCTGGCTGGTATTGACCTGCTCCCCCACACGGGTGTTGATTTTCAGAATTTGGCCTGCCACCGGTACCCGTACATAGTAGTCTTCCAGTTCAGCTTTGATGCGATGGACCTGTGCGATCGCATGCTCCACTTCTGCCTGGGCTACGTGCAAGTCAACCGGACGAACTTCCTCAAGTTTGGCCAATAAGGCCTGCTCATGCCGAATCCGTTCTTGCAGAGTGGATACCGTATTTTCTAAATGGGCCTCAGCTTCACTTAAGGCTGCTTGAGTCGTTTCGAAAGTCTCCTGTCGTTCATCCAATGCGATCGTTTCAACAGCCCCTGATTGATGGAGCTGGTGATACCGCTGATAGGTTTGTTTCGCGTGTCTGAGTTCAGCTTCAGCACTGGTAATTTCAGCCTGTCGTTCAATGGTTTCAGTACGGAGCTGGGCTTTGAGCTGATTAATCACGGCTTGTTGGGCGGCGATGTCTGCTATCTTGGCATCCCCAGTCTCAATTTGGGCTTGTCTGGCCTGATAGATGACCACATTCTGTTGTGCCTCTGTTAATTCGGCCTGTTTTTTATCCAGTCCTTGCAAAACGGCAATTACCTTGCCAGCCTCTACCCAATCTCCTTCTTCAACAAAGAGCTGGTTCACACGACTATCCTGAGCATTCGCTACCGAAAGCTTAATCACCTCCCCTTGAGGTTCCAGCCGTCCCAGGGCAGTCACTGCTTTAACAGGCAGAATTTCGACCTGGGTATCCTGCGCCAATTTCTGCTCTTGTGCCTGAGACAGAACAAAATAGGTACCTGTTGTCCCCACCAGTAGGATGGCTATCGTACCTGTGACCCAATCCTGGGGAAATAGTTTGCGATGAAGAATACGAGCCATTGTGCCAACCCTCTAATGTGGTGTTGACTTTGTTGACGGTTTAGAATCTCCATTTAGATTTTACGTTAGAGTAAATATACTTAAGGGGGAAACCTTACAAGTCTTATCGCTATCAAATTCAATGCTCCCAGGCACCTGGGTTAAAGCTCAAGTATCGCAGCACCGAGGAGAATTCCATGGATCGCGAAGAGCTATTAGAACGATACGCGGCTGGAGAACGAGATTTCAGCAAAGTTAATCTGAGTGGAGTAAATTTGGCTGGAGCAAAACTCAGCGGTATTAATTTAATCCGGGCTGATTTGTCCCATACTATTCTGGAAAATGCCAATCTGAGTGGTGCCTTTCTAGTCATGGCCAATCTGAGTGGTGCGAATTTACGCAGGACCACTTTGATTGTTGCCAATTTAAGTGGGGCCAATCTCAAACAGGCCAATTTGCAGCATGCTAACCTCTGTGAAGCAGTGCTCACGGGAACGCTTCAGTCCCAGATTGATCTATCTTCAGCCAGCTTAAAAGGAGCCATACTGGCTGGTGCAAATTTACAGCAAGCAAATTTACAGCAGGCAGATCTACGTGGGGCCAATCTCTATGGGGCTGATTTGCAAAATGCTGATCTCAGTCAGGCCAAGCTGACACGCACCAACTTACGTGAGGCAAATTTACAAGGAGCAATTTTGCCTGAGATCCGGCTACAGGAGATTCCCCTGTTGGAACGATTGAGTAAGCCTCAGCATTGGGAGACACCTTGGTAATTGTTATGAAGACAAAAGTTACTTCATAACCTCCCAAGCACGGAGCTGTTCTAGCACAACATTGATGGGATAAGCGATCGCAATCTCGCCTGTCTTAGGTTGGAATCTCCTCAGACCTATTTCCTAGATGGGACGCAAGAGACCCCAACCATCATCTTTATCCTTGAGCCACTATCTAAACTTCGTCATCCTCAAAGATCAAGATTTGGCCACGAAACTCCACATCAGGTATATCCCAAACATTAGGTAATCCGGCTCTCCTTCGAGGCCGACGCAAAACATTGGTGCCGCAATGAATTTGGCCCTCGCGGATGTGATAATACCAACTATCTACAAAATGAATAGTGACCCCTAAATGAGCTGCGATCGCGGCTGTAAACAACTCAAACAGGTCGACCATACCATCATTCACCAAGAGCCGCGTATGATCGCGGCGTAAAATACCACGTGCGTCAAAATGACGCCTGTTGGGGAGAATCAATCGGCGTTGAATTTCACGGTCTGAGGCACCGGGGAAACTATCCTTAAAAGCATCAATCACATCTTGTTGATCCATTAAGCCACCATAGGACGCTCGAATGGAGCCAATAGGACTGAACAGGTAAGCGGGAGACACTTTTTCAATCCAGTAATGGGCGCGTGTCATACGATGTTGCCTGATCAGTCGATGGCCGACCTGGGCACGGATGGTACCTGGCACCCCAACGTCTTGCATCGCTGCTTGAACCACTGCCATGGCATCCCTGGGTCGCATACGTGGGCCGTAGGGCTTGGGAACCAGCAGATGATTGTTTAGGACTTGCATATTTGCAATATCCGGCGAATATGCGGTCGTGGGCTGTTGCCAAAATGCTTCCTGAAAGCGATTGATATCATCTACCCTATCCCAGAGAACAGGAATAGGATAAATAGGCACCCCTAACTCTCGTTGTAAATGGACACGGCTTGGCTGTAGAAATTCGCTGTCAATAAAGTCATTGGTACTGTTGTTGCGGGCATCACGCTCTGCCCAAATAATCTCAAAGGGGGTGATGTCAGCCGGATAACGACGTGGCGGCCCTTCCCCTGGGACATAGCCAATTCGGTGTATATTAAACCCATTTCCAGCACTCAACTCTTCGGCTAATTTAATGTAAGTAGCAGGTGGTTCGTGGGATTCGGGTATCTGACCACGCTGGGCAGGAGGATGGTTGTGTAGCCAGGCTTTACCGCGAAAAAGCCGCGTGACCGGAGAACTGCCTTCATTCATCAACCGTGAAAGTACACCGGAGGGGCGGTTACGGAAAGTATCAGGATGATTGGCAGGGAGCCCAGCCCGATAACGGGTTTCAGCTCGCTGTAGAAGGGCCATTGCTGCCCGTGATGAGGCGTGCAGAACAGAAAAGTCGGACCGTCCGTGTGGTACAACAGCCATCATCTCGTCTATGTGACCAACCCGCAGCCACGCCGTATTAATCTCAACAATGGGTTGTTTTTTCTGTTTGGCGAGTACGCGCAGTAGATCGGGATCGACAAATTCACTGCCGTCACCAAAGATGAAATTACCAATGATTATCTTGCCAAGCGGAGCACCAGGAACGGGCGGTGTCGACTCAACATTCCCGCCATAGTTCGCTGAGCTATTCATCTGATTGGCCCGATCAAAGAGGCGTTCCGCAGTGTCGCGGTCTATTGTCGCGGTCTGTCCAGCAATCTCAGATCGAAGGCCTAAGCCTCTACCACTACCGCCGCGAACGACAGTAAATTCAGTAGTTACCTCGTCTACAAGACTCTCTGCTGCTTTCTTCAACCCCCTGATCAGTTCTGCCCGTTCTGGTCTCGCTTCATCAATGGCCCGGTCGAGGGTTTGATTTAATCTAGCAAGCTCCGATCTAAGTCTGCTGAGGGTATCAACCCAAGCCATCACATTAATTTCTTGCCAGGTGGTGTCTATTAATTTCCCAAAGTGATTAAGTCGTTCCGCCACGCCTAGAATTCTCAGTACTCGCTTAGCCCAATCGGTAACTGCGCGAAAGTCAATCCTAAGGACATTTCCATTGGTGGTATTAACGACGATAATCCGCTCCCAAAGATCGTTGTAAAGTCCAATATTGCGTGAACGAAAATGGCTGTTGACAAAATCTTCCAGGTTGTCAGTTACTGTTGCGTTCGTATTTTCATGACGTAGACGAGGAAGATGTAGGATGAGCTGTCGAAAGTGATTTGGCCCTTGTAAAAAACTGTGCTGATACTGGTCCTGTAACCAGGTATCACCATTGCTAATCTCAGGTGGTACCTGGACCATCGGGACCGCCGCCGCCCGTGTAGCATTCTGAACATCAACAAATGACGGATGATTGGCATCGGTGTTGACCATGTAGAGCCGTACCGCTGGTGCCTGTCGATCATCCAAGATAAAGGGGGCAACTGAGAAACGACCGCGATCTTCCTCATGGACTCTGCCAAGGTTATCAACTCGAAATAGTATGAGTTCGAAGCGAGTCTCCTCACGGGCATCTGCTCGATAGGCGAGCTCGAGATTAGATAATCGCCCAAAACTGGCCCCTGCAATTGTCCGAACTTGGAGTGTAAGGTTTAAGCGACCATTAGTGGGGATGGGAGGCAGTTCAAACACCTCAGGCTCTCCTAGCCGCTGGGGAATGATCTGACCTGTACTGTCGGAGAGGCGAATACGGGTATGCATAACACCAGGACAACGGATATGAAGACTCTCGTTGGGACCAAGCGCACCAGCTGTCACTTTAATTTGCAGGGGGACTAGTTCATCATCACCACTGTTGGCGGTAGCTAAGCTGTAATCGGCCCGTGGAATTGAGCTGCTGGAGACAGCTGCAGGTAAGCGACGCTGATCGCGGTCAAGATTCGGAACCACAATGGCACCTGGCCAGTTCTGGCGGGCAGTTCGCTCACGCGGGTTTCCCGTGAGTCCTCCATCACGGTCAAAGTCAGCATGGAGCTCAATTCCAGGCATGTGAAACACTCCTTTACAGCGCTTACGGTTCTGGTTCAAATAAAGTCAGTTCCGCTCTATTTTTAATGCTTTCTAGCATTGTCGGTATCTTATGCCAGCTGTTCTTAGTATGATAACTGTTCTTATTTTTTTGTTGATCATTAAGTTCCGAGAAGCCAACTCTTTGTTTTTTCTCCGATTAAGTAATGCTGCGCAAAATGCCGTCAGGTATTAAAAATGCTACAAAACCGTCAAAGTGAGGCTTTACTAATAACTAACAAGAATATAATTTGTAACATGTAAGTTACTAACATCAATTTTCACGAGATATGATATCTCTAAGACCCTATGCCTGAGACGAATTCTCTGAAATAACAGTTATGTGTGCAGTGGCTGTTACTTGTTCAAGTGTGCTTTAAACTTCAATAATTTTCAATAATTTAGCTGGAGGCCTACTTATGAGACCTGAAAGCTCACCAAATGACCTGTTTCGGTTTGTTCAGCTGCGTCCACCTATTAGTCTGGCCGAAAATCAATTTATTCCGTTGGTAGCGTCGACGAATTTCTTTACGCAGATGCAAAGTGCTACAACGGTCACTGAGAGGCAATCCATTGCCGATACTTATATTGCTAATAATTCTGAAAGTGGGCTGTTTGTTCGTTCCCCTGAGCAACTTCAGCATGGCACAGCTATTCAAAATTCGATAGCCACCACCTCAGACGCGGATGAGCCTTCTACAGATTTGTTTATTGTGACGCTTATAGGCTTGTTGGAAATAGCGGATATCTCTGAACTAGCAAACGATGCCGCGTTTCAACAAGATAGGGTGCGTTTATCTGACACGCTTTTGGCAAGGATGTTTACTACTAATTCATTGCCAAATCTGAGTATCTTACAAAACATTTATCGCGCTTACTATCTTATTGTCCAGACTGCGGCTGAAGAAGATATACAGCTATCCTGGGATAGATTTTTGCGCATGTCCATTATTATTCCAGAGGATGCCTTAACGTCAGTTGTCAGCTTACGAAAAGCAGCTTCATCGGAACCGACTGTAACTGCTGTCACTACTCAATCAGAAGATACGACGATTGATCGAAAATCTCAGCTTTATAACGCTTATCAAGAATTAATGAGATGCGATCGCAACCAGAACCTGATACAGCCAGAATCAGCTGAAGTAAACACTGAAGGGACAAATGTTTTTGCGCTAAAGGAGACTGTCGTCAACAGTTTATCGACTGAGACACGGGCGGTGCTTGAATCACAACAGATTGATCCAGAAAATACGCCCATTCATGCCATCGTGATGGATATATATACGACGCTTCAGCAAGAGTCGTCTGCGATCTCATCTACCACTGTAGATCCTAATGCTCAACCGCAGATTGCTCGCGTAATTCGTCATGCAGAACTTGGCAGCACCCAGAGAGATATTCGTCCTTCTGGAGTCGGTAATCTTCTTGTCGTTAAGCAACAAATTAAGCGCTATGAGCCTACGGAAGTCGCACATATTGAAAATATTTTATCTGGTGAGGCAAAATCAAGAGAACAGCGTGAACTTCAACTGGTTGAGGAAACATTCTCCAACGTCTTTGAAACAACACGTGAAGAGCAGAATGAACTCGAAACCTCCCAGCGATTTGAGTTAAATCGAGAGGCTTCTCGAACTATTCAACAGGATCAGAATGTAAATTTCGGCGTCAATCTATCGGGTAAATATGGCCCATATGTTGAGTTTTCTACCAATTTCGAGTTAGAGACCAGTCAATCAGTTGAGGAAACCAATAGCAACTCAACCAGCTATGCCCAAAATATTGTTGAGCGTTCGCTTGAGAAGATAGTTGAGCATATTCGTGAAGAAAGAACACGGCGAATATTGCGAGAAGTTGAGGAGAAAAATACCCATTCCTTAACCAATAGTGGGGCGGAACATATTCGTGGGGTCTATCAGTTTGTAGACAAAATTTACGAAGCTCAAGTCTTTGACTATGGCATCCGCATGATGTATGACTTCATGATTCCGGAACCAGCCTCTTATTTACACTATCTCCGTAATCAACCAGACAGTGAGCTAGAGTTACCAGATCCCCCTCCTAGGTTTACGCTAACCTCTCATACGCAAATTACTGAGGCCAATTATGGCTCTGAAGCAGCTAAATATGGAGCTACCGAAATTGATCCCCCACCTGATCCTTACATTTTAACTTCTACAATCTTTGAAAACCAGGGTGGAGATGAAGGTGGTAGACCTCGGTTTGCTAAAACGGCAAAGCTTTCAATACCAAAAGATTATGGACCTGTAAGAGCAGAATATGCGGCCAGTGGTACAACAGATGACGAAGTAGAAATTACAGTTATTGTTGGCGCTACAGCTAGACAAGTTGAGACAACGGATAAAGTTTTTCCACCATTTCCAATAAAATTTGATTTAAGTAACAGCTCTTTAGCCTACCCAGAAAGTACACAGCTATCAGTAGGAGCACTTGTTTTTGAAACTAGGACTTTTGTAGTCGATGTCACAATAGTCTGCAAACGCAGACCTGAAGCTTATGAACAATGGAAATTAAAAACATTCCAAAAGATTCAACAGGCCTATGAGCGACGGGTATTGGAATATGAGGAGAAGGTAGCTGCTATCAGAGCGGAGCAAGCCTTGGCGCAGGCTGCAGCGGAAGAAGAAAGAAGTTTTGGGGCTCCACCGTCTCTCAATCGCATAACGGAGCGCAATGAACTAAAGAAACATGCCATATCTATTGTCACCGGTAGCCGTTATGAATTTATCAATGCGGTAATGGATGGTGCTCCACCTATTTTTGATTTTGATGAAGCGCGGGAAGAAGGAAGTTTGATCCGATTCTTTGAGCAGGTGTTTGAATGGGAACAAATGCAATATGTGTTTTACCCATACTTCTGGAGCCGTACCAATACCTGGGAAGATCGGTTTACAACCGACAATCCAGATCCGCAATTTCGTGAGTTTTTAAAGGCAGGTGCAGCTCGGGTCGTGATTTCTGTACGCCCAGGGTTTGAAACAGCGTTACAACATTATCTAGATACGGGTAAATTGTGGGACGGACAAGGAGAACCACCACAAATTACCAGTCCCCTCTATGTATCGATTGTCGATGAAATTAAAGAACGTACGGGGGCACCACAGGGTGAAATTCTGGTTGGTGAACCGTGGGATATTCGTGTTCCTACTAATTTGCTTTATGTACGAGCCAACGATGATCTGCCAGCCTGGGTCCAGAACCCTCCAGGGAGCTGGCAGTGGGAATCAACAGATTCAGAGCCAACACCTGCCCTGGCTATTATGGGCTTAGCACTTGTAGATGCTCAAACTCAAGCAGATATCCAGTCAATAGAAAATGGTGATGTGCTCAGCATTAATGATATGCCATCTATGATTAACCTAAGGGCAATAGCTGATCCGAAATACGTTGGTAGTGTGGTTTTGAATCTTAACGATGGCCAACAGACAAGAACTGAGAACACACGTCCTTATTTCCTTTACAGTAATAATGGAGTTCAACCTGTATTAGGAAATTATACGCTAAGTGTAAAAGCTTTTTCCAAGCCAGAAGGTCTTGGAATAGAGGGCAGAGAGAGAGTTGTTCAGTTCTCATTTATAGAATGATTTTTGAAGAACTTAGGCAGTCGAATTTACTATATGTACAGTGGTCGATCCAAACTCTTTGGACTTTGGACGGATCGCGCGCGGTGATTCAAGACCTTTTAGGCTTTGCGATCGCAATCCATCCATCCCTTTATTCTGTATCAGGGTGCGCTCTCAAATAAGATAACCACTGTTGTCTTTGTTCAGTCGTGAGATGGGCTAGTGAGGATACTGAGAAGCATGCTTGTAGCTCTTGACCTATGCGTTGTGGTCCCCAATCTAGTTGTTGTAGCTGCTCAAGGATGTTGACTATGGTGGATAGCGATCTCACCTGTTCTCTAAAAAACCCTGACTTTCCAGAAGCAATGTGATGCCACTAAAAGCTTTTCAACCTGCTGAGGAGACACAAGTGATTTAATACAGAGAGACATGTCTTATAATTTTTCTGGCTTTAGGGCTGAATACAGTCCGTAAAGCTGACGAAGGTTGGCTGTAAACCTTGACTTACAAGGAATATAGGTTTTCGGTAGATAAAGCAGTGACTATATACGGATAAGACTGTCTTAAAAATTAAGACAAACTTACATTTGCTCTAGCCCTAGCGGTTCCAATCACTATCGTTACCAAGACGGTGAAGTGATCGAATACGGAGAATTTTAGCGATTGAGACAAGCCGTTAAGACAGCCCTGCTAACAGGTGAGTCGATACGGATAATGCTGTCTTATTGAGACAAAACTTTCGAGTAATTCTGGCCCTTTGGCCTATAGGTGAGCCGATACGGATTTGCTTGTCTTATTTTAAGATGCTCGGTCTGCAAAGCTTTTAACGTAAGTGCTGCTTTCAGTCGCCTAATCTTTCAGAGTCTAATCGCTGTCTAAATTTCATCTGGGTCATGCGAATAGCTTCATCATGGGCCTGCTCCAAATCGTCGAGTTCAAAAATAGCCACTAGCTTTTCGCAATACTCAACCATCTCCAATCCCAGCGTCTCAGGAATATAGTTGCGAGCAATGTGCCGCGAACCCGAGACAGGCGCTTCCCAGATTTGTTTGATCTCGCTGGCATCCATACCAAATAGGCCACGATAGACATAGTTAGTCCACTTACCAAATTTGTAGGGACTGTTTCCCCCTTGTTCGGCGACGGCGTAGGCCCAATCCTTTCTGGCTGGCTTACCTGCCTGCCGAGCCACTAGCCATTGCTGAATCCGTTCACTATCCTCGCGGGTGTACGTTTGCTTGAGAAATGTGTAGGCCTCAGCATATAGACCTTCAGCTGCAAACCAGGCCAAAAAGTCGATCAGTCCATTTTTTGCCTTTGCCCGCAGCTTTCCAGGATTCTTTGCCCAGTCGCTGACCAATTCTACCCAGTCAGATGCTTCGATTACCCGGTAGGTATTGCCGTCATTTGCTTTGATTTCTGACACCCTAAACTGCTTGCCAGATGGGAGCTTGAGGTAGTTCACCCCTTCGATTTCTGACACCCTATCAGCAAAGGTTTGGGCCGGTACATTGGTATGGCGACTCATGGTGCGATAGCCCACACCAATGGTGGGTCGGTCGGGGCCAAGTCCGTCTGGATCGATGATCACAACCCTGAAGTCGCGATCCTTAAATTTAATGGGGACTACCTGACCAGATTCGAGCATTGTGTGGACTAATAAGTACAAAGGTATTGATTATTGAGAATAGCCCCATTATGGGCTGACTTTTAATCGGGGGGCAGAAATCAAGGCAAGTGGTTTTTGATATTACAGGGTTGGGTAAAGATGCCGAACTTACGAATTTTAATTTTCTGACACCTTCTAGTGCTTATGCAATAAGTGTTTGAGCCTATTAGCCCTCAGTTTTCTGACACCCTATTCTAAAGCGTTTCCGCTGAGTTTTCTGACACCCTTTAGGCCTTGTTTTGAACTGGTTTCAGCCAATGAGTGGCTAGATTTCTGACACCCTATTTAAAGTTTTTCTACGCTCCAGATAAATTCGGTATTATCCTTACCCTCGCAGGTAAATCGGTATCCATACCGTTCAAAGGCTTCATATTCGAACACTCGTCGAACTGAATTGAACGGCGGGCAAACAAAGCTATAACCCTTGCAAAGTAAGGATTGCACCATGAATGATATGCCTAATTTGATCGTTGAGCGAACGGTTATAGAGTAGGCATCGTACATAGCATTATGGCTGGATGTCTTCGCCCTACTCAGGTTGAAGTAGGATAGCTTTCTGCCGTGCCGCTGCCAGATCTGCGATCCTATGGTGTGAGATCAAAACCGTCCACACCATAGGGTCTTCAGTGTTGTATCCACTGCCATATTTTTCTTGTAAGTGCAGACGTCTGCACTTAATTGCACTAATTCACAATTTTATGGTTCAAAATTGCAATACTGATGTATCCTGTCCGGTGTACAGTTGTGCAATTGTGGATTGGGACAATGATTATCGCGATCGCAGCAATTAAAGGAGGCGTTGGCAAAACCACTATTACGTTCTGTCTAGCTGCCACCCTAGCCCATCTGGGCAAAAAAGTTTTATGCATTGATTTAGACCATCAGGGGGATCTGTCCTCCGCTATGGGCGTTGAACGCGACGCTTCATCCCCTGATATTGGTCAAATCCTCTATGCTCCCAAGCGAGATCAGGCTGATCTGATGGCTCAGGGCATTATCGACGTGCAGGGGTGGTGTCACCTGCTTACTCCAGGGATGGATTTAGGTGGATATCAAACTGAAATCGAAAAAGGCTTATCCAGTGAGAGTCGTCTAAGGGATGCCTTGGCTCAGTTTAATAGTATTTATGAGAACTACGATTACGTGCTGCTAGATACTCCTAAAGGGGAAGGTTTATTTACCAAAAATGCTTTAGTTGCCTGTGATGAGGTGTTAGTGCCAGTGCAAACTGAGTACTTTGCTCTGAAGAATATTCCAGAACTATTGCAAATGGTGAGTCAGATTGCTGATCGGGCGAATCCTGATTTGCGAGTTTCCACATTGGTTCCGAACCGCATGAAGTCCACCAGTTTGCATAAGAGCATCCACCAGCAAATTATCGATTGGGATGTGCGTACCCATTTGCCCCATCAAACAGAAGAGTCTTGGACCTCTCCTCCCATTCGAGATTTAACCGTGTACTCAGAGCTATCGGCTCAAGGGGAGTCTCTTTATTCGTACAGCTCTGTGAAAGAAGAACATCGTAAACCGTTTGTTGCGATCGCAGAGTATTTAGAATCCCTACGTAGTTCGTCTAATCTTCTGGAGGTAGAGACCGTTGGCTAAAAAAAGTTTTTCCAGGGTAGCGACTGTTGCTGAGAAAGCCCCCGTACCTCGCAAATTAGCGGTTGTCCCCAAACGTAAGACGACAGATGAAGTTGTCAACTTAGAACGTGTGGACCTGGCCGATCGTGAAAATTGGTTACGGGCACTCGATATTTGTCAGGCCAATAATGCTCAGCCCTTGAATACGCTGTTGCATGAAATTGAAACCTATCAAGGTCAGATTGATCAGGCTCTCCAAACAGCCCAGGCCCAAAGCACCATATATGCCTATGCCATTGGTAGTCGCTTAGATGTAATTGAAGAGAAGCATCTCTATAAGGAGAAAGATTATGATAATCTCACTGCTTTTATTAAAGGTGGTGAAGTGCGTCGACCCAATGGCACGCCTATTACCACACGCCAGGTGTGGGCCTATCGGCGGGTGACTCGTGGCTTAAAAGAGTTCTTGCAAATTGCCGAGTCCATTCGTGATGGCAAGGCATTATCTACTGAACTAGAACAACATCTTAAATCCTTAGGGAAACAGGTCAACAAAGATATTGTTGAGTCCTTTTTAGATTCCTATGCCGATAGTATTGCTGGTGTTCTGGAACTGGGCGTATCCAAGCTAGAACAGGTTTACCGCTTGCCCGAACCTGTTGCGTTAACGGGGTTGCTTGCGGGTAAGTTGCCCCTTGAAGAAGACATCATTGCAGTGCATGAGGTGTCATTTTCTCAACTAAGAAAAGCGATCAGTACCCACGAAAAACAACGTAAAGCTAACAATGGCAAGAAGACAGTTAGCAAGATTACCAAAGCTGATCGCATGCTAGATAACCTGAACCATGCTGTTGAAGAGTTGGATGCGTTAGTTCTTAGCGATCTACAACTGCAACGATTAAGTGCCCTGAGGGATGCGATTGAACGTATTTTGTCATAGTCTACGAAATCCTGGTTAATAGTATCCGAAGGTGCAGACGTCTGCACCTGAATGCACTAGTTCACAACTCAGTTTCAGTGCCCTGCCAAGCTGCAAGAAAGTCTAGATAACCTAAGGTATCTGACCAAGTCCAGAGTAATTTGAAGAAGGCTAATTGTTGATCTTTGTTTTCGGCTATGGTGGCTTGTTCGTATATGAGGCGTAGTTTTGAGACGAGTTGGGGTAACTGAGCATCAGTAGCCGCACGTTGTAATGCGTTGCCAGCTTGTTTACGTTGCGTTTTATTCTCACTAGTGATCAGGTATTGCCATAGTGTATTTATGGCAATAGGATGTCCGGCTTGCAGCTGGCTCAGCTTTTGGGCTAGTCGGAGGCGATTGCGATCGCCCTTTTCTATCCGAGTCACCAGACTGTCAATTTGTTTAGCAATATCAGGCTGGTACTGCTGTTTCTTGCCGCTTCGGTGTTGTAAGCGTCTAGGAGATTGGGAGGATGACTCTCTGTTTATGGGGACGGGATGGTTGGGGTTAAGGTTGACCAGCGCGTCTAATGTCGGTTTATCTTGAGGATTATGGGCTAGTAAGTCTTCTAAAGTTGCTACAGGTAAGGGATGATGGGGAGCAACCTTTGCCAATCGTAGGGCCGCTTTTCGTTTTGCAATAGGTTGTTGACTCCTATGAATAATCTCTTCTAGTGTTTCAATGGCTAAACCATGGCCTGGGGATAGCGTGCCCAAATGACGGGCCATATCCATTTTGAGATAGTCACTACGTGCGGTAGGTAATAACGCTTCAAGGGTTTCGACGGCGACCTGACTCTGTGGATCGTAGCTGCGCCCTAGGCTGTAGGCGGCCATCCATCGATCAAAAAAATCCTGGTTGGGGTCTTGCGCGAACTGGGTAAGCACCTGGGTCACCTGACTCAGATCAGACTCAGCTAAGGCCGCTTTAGCCGCTTCGATCAAGATGGGTGATATCTTGCGTGTTAAGTTAAAACGCCATGTTATCAGTTGTTGAATGATGCCATGGGCTTTGGGAAACTCAGAATATTCTCCCAAGGCTCTACCGGCAAGTAGCCAGGTGCGATGCTCAAAGAATCCACCACAGTTATCTTGGAAGTCAAGTAAGGCATTAATTAGCGCCGTCTTGTCAGCGTTTTCGATATCACTACGACCTAACCAGAGAAGAATCACGGGTTGCCAGTTTGGTAACACCATGGGTAATTGAGCGTCCTTTGGGGTCGTAAAATATTGCCACTCTTCGATAGCCTGGGCTGCAAAATAATCACGAAATGTACCATGCAGAAAGCCGTAGACTTTTTCACCTGTGGACGTTGCCAGGGGCATTAGCCAACCTAGTTGCATTGCCCGTTCAAACCAGGGGAGTTCTTCGGCTTGCAGGTGTTGAGTGACCAGCGGGAGATTCAGCTGGGTGGTCGAGGCTTTGAGGGTGACAACGGCGAGTTTTGATAGCACCGTATTGATTTGATGCTGTTCTAGCAGCGTCGTGGGTGAGGTGTCCTGCTGCCAGTCATAAAGAGCCGTAACAAACTGCTGGTAGAGCTGGTGTTGTGTGTTGGGAAGGTGTCCGCTATTTCCTAACCGGCAAAGTAAGGCCAGACGTAGGGGATTACGGAGATTGTGGCGAAGACGCTTGTTTTCTGGAAGTGAGAGTTTTTGACACAGGGCTTTTCCTTGTTCAGGCTGGTGGGAAAACCACTGACGAATAAAGTGTTGGATTTGCTGCCGATACTTTTCATAACCCAGCAGTCGGTAAGTGGGCCAATGACCCAAGGTATTTTTGCCTGCATCCCAAAGGTTGAGGCGACAAGTGACGATAATACGCCCATTACTCAGCCAACCCTGTAGTTGATTGGCGAGTTGAGTAATGGCTAAACTGCCACGTTGGTCCATTTCATCTACAGCATCCAGCAGCAGCCAACCATGGCCCTGTTCAATGTGTTCAGCAAGGGCGTTTTGTTGCTCAGGGGTCACTGCTCGCTGGTTTAGGGCAAGTTTAAGCCAGTCTTTTAAGACATAGTCTTCAATCAGTGTGGTTCCTAAACGAGCCAGGGGAATCAAAATGGCTAAATCAGAGGTTTGCTGTAGAATCTGCTGTGCCAGCTGTTGTAAGAGTGTGGTTTTACCTGACCCCGGTTCTCCCACAATGGCCAGAGTTTGAATCGTGCTGTTTTGAAGATAAGTCAGCAATTCAGCTGTGTTGATGGTTTCAATATCTGATGGTTGCTTTGTAGATTGTTCTAAGGTGTGATCCACTAAAGCCAGCGGGATGTGTAGCTTGGTTGGGTCAACTCCGGTGTCAGTAGGCTTAAGCAGATTAGAGGTCAGTCCCGTTTGAACGGTAGCCGCCAGGGCTTGCTGACAATATTGCTGCCAGATGTCGTGTTCTGCTGGTTTTTCAGCTTGGCCTTCTGAGGGAACAGAGCGACGCTGTTCCCAGGTGTGATCAAAGGTGTTGAGTAGGGCGGTGCGATCGCGACGGTGGTGCCACAACGTTAACGTAAAGTGCCACACCTCTGAACCCCGACGGCTGGTGCGATTATCCTCTAACAGCTCTAGATGGTTTTCCAGATGGTGAAGGGCGGTTTTAATTTGAGCTTTTGTTAGGGCCTGATTGCTATCTGATAGATGGGTGAGCGTTTCAAGATTACGGATTTTGGTGCGAACGATCAGCTGTCGGTCTGTGGTCCAGTGAAGATTGAGTTGCGATCGCAGCCGCTCCAGCGCCACGTCATCCACCTCCAGTTCATCATTGCCATAGTCCACCAGGGCCATGAGCAGTGTTAATGTGCGCTGTTTGGCCACCGGACCATAACTGATTTTGGGCAAAGTTGAGGTCCCCCCCTAACTGACCAGCACCCCTCAATTGTAAAACGCCTATTAATTAAGCCTTTGAGCTGCTTGAACCAGCATTCGCTTAGGGGTAAATCGCTTGCCTATTCTAAACATGTCGAGGGGCAAACGGGTTCCAACCTAGCCCATGGACACCAAGTGACAGTAGCTCAGAGGATAGAGCGCCTAAATTCCTTTTTCAACCCCCTTATTCGTAAGGGGCCTTATCCGCAAGGGTCGACGAATTAGGGTTATCGCCTTCTAAGCGGGAGGTCGGGGGTTCGAATCCCCCCTGTCACATTGAATTCAGATGCGGGTGCAACTCCTGCTCTACTCCCTTGTCTAATTTTGATGATTGTCCAGGAGGGCCGATAAGTGAAAGCAAACTACACCTTTTTTACTAAAGCAAATCGAACACCTCAAACTCAGCCAATTCCTGGTCGACAGGCGGATATGATCCAGGGTCGTTCCGGTGGATATCAGTTCAAAATTGACCTGTGGCAACAGCTACGTCGTTGTTTGTTATTGGGCACCGCCCAAGGTAGCTTTTATGCCAATAAGCATGAGCTGACTGAGGAGTTTGTCAATGTCGTCACCCAAGCTGTGGTTATCGATTCGGCCCGCACGGCACAAGAGATTCTCTATGCCAGCGATGGCCATGCCATTAATAACAGTGCGCCTCTGTTTGCCCTAGTGTTGTTGTCCATGGGAGAAACCCCAGCTGCCAAGGGGGCATTTCAGGAGATCTTTTTGCAGGTCGTGCGAACCGGCAGCCATTTCTATGAATGGCTTAACTACACCCGCAGCCTACGGGGCTTTGGTAAGCTGATCCGTGCCTGTGGCAAAACCTGGTTGGCTAATCCTGATGCCAGGGCCTTGGCCTATCAGTTATTGAAGTATCAGCAGCGCCATGGTTACACCCACCGAGATGCGTTGCGTCTGTTCCACGTAAAACCTGAGACACCCGATCATCAGGCCCTTTACCAGTGGGCTACCCAGGGATGGACTAGCCTACCAGAAGCACCTCCTAGTGAAGCGATGGCTCAAATTTGGTGGTACGAGCGAGTTAAGCGTGACCCATCCTTAACCCTGGAAGCCATTCGTCAAGGGCGGTTGACCCATGAAATGATTGCCCCTGTGGGGAACATGGATCGCGAGGCCTGGCAGCTCTTGTTCAAGGATATGCCCATGGGGGCGCTCCTACGTAATTTAGGGTCGCTCACCCATTTAGGTGTCTTGACCTTCAATAGAAGCAAGAACTTGAGATATCTAGCAGAACGACTGCAGAGTAAAAAGAATCTGCGCAAAGCCCGGATCCACCCCATTGATATTCTCAAGGCGCTCAAGACCTATCAGTCTGGTGGCAAGCTGGGCCGCAGTCAGAAAACATGGCAGCCTATTCCCCGTGTGTTAGACATTTTAGAAACCGCCCTGGAGCGTTCCTTTGATGTTGTTCAGCCGACAGGTAAGACATTCCTGCATGCGGTGGATGTGTCTGGTTCCATGTCCTATTACACGGTTAGTTCCGTTGGTTTAACCTGTTGTGAGATTGCCACTACGTTGGCACTGGCTACGGCTAAAGCTGAGCAAAACTATATTATTCGTGGTTTTTCGACGGAGTTTTGCGATCTAAAAATTACGGCTCGCGATAGTTTTAGTTCAGCCCTGGCGAAAGCGTCTAACCAAAACTTTGGGGGTACGGATGCGGCTGTAGCCTACGATTGGGCTATTCGTCATCGGGTTCACGTTGATGTGTTTTGCTTTTGGACTGACTGTGAAAGTTGGGCAGGTAAGGCCCATCCTAGTCAGCGTCTGGCGGACTATCGTCGTCGGGTAAATCCTCAGGCGAAGGCGATCTATGTGACACTGGCTCCTTACAAGGTGAGTCTAGTGGATCCCCAGGATCCTGACTCCTGGGACTTTAGTGGATTTGACCCAGCCATGCCCAAAGCGATCCAAATGATTGCAGCGGGGACGTAAATAAAACAAAAAGATAGGTGCACCACTGACGCACCTATCTTTTGGTCTCAATGTTGATTTGAAAGAAACGTCAAGGTGGGACTATGGATTTTTTACCCGCTCCTTAAAGGCCTTCCCTGCGGAAAATGCGGGAATAGTCGTTGCTGGAATCTTGATAACTTCACCTGTTTTGGGGTTACGTCCATCGCGTGCTTTGCGGTCCCGGGGCTCAAAACTGCCAAAGCCGACCAACGTTACTTTCTCACCATTGGCGACAGTATCGACAACCGTGTCAACAGTAGCGGAAACAACGGTATCAATAACACTTTTAGGTAGGTCTGTAGATGTTGAGATCGCGTCAATCAATTCACCTTTGTTCATAGCAAGTTAGCCTGAAACAACTGGCCTTGTTTTAGCATAACCCAAAATAGAACACAAGTACTGTTTTGGGTTTCGCAATACTAATACGAAATCCTGACTGATAGCACCCGGTATCGAAGGGCATCCACAAGGGAGTGCCCCTACAGGATGGTCTATTTTTAATCGAGTTTAATAAATTTGGATTTGGTATGAGGGGTTAATGGATGTATTTCGTTAAAAATCGATCAAGTTGGTTAGCAAATGCTTCACGGTCTCGATGATTTAACGGTGGAGGTCCCCCGGTTTCCACGCCGCTATTGCGCAGAGTCTCCATAAAATTCCGCATCGATAGCCGCTCTCGGATATTGCCCGCATCATAAAATTCACCCCTAGGGTTGAGGGCAATACCTCCATTCTCAATCACGTTTGCGGCTAAAGGGATATCTGCCGTAATCACTAAGTCAACGGGTGCCATGTGCTGTGTGATGTGGTTGTCTGCCACATCAGCACCTGATCGGACTAGAACTGAATCAATATGGGGAGATGCTGGAATTTGCATGGGTGCATTTGCCACCAGGGTCAGACGAATCCCTAAGCGTTTGGCGGCTCTATATAAAATTTCTTTAATGGCATTTGGACATGCATCGGCATCTACCCAAATTTGCATATGGTCTAGTCTCCCCTAGGGAAATTTATATCTATAGTTTTGCATCTAAATCGGTGTTCCATAAATCACGACGCTTCCGGTGCACCATAGGGATCTGCGAACTTTCAGGAATGCGGTTCGCCAAACAGGACGACGGAGCAGGTAAGGGTATCAATCACCTGATGGGTGACATCGCTGACGGCCAGACCGCCTGCAGTGCGGCGACGCATCGAGCGCAAAATCACGAGATCCACATGGCGAGCCGCGGCCAAAATGACGGCAGCCGGATCATCATGGCGGACACATTTGATGCCGTACTCGACCTGGTCTCCCTCGGCCATGACCGCGCGCAGTTGGCCTTTGAAACGTTGAATGTCTTGGGCGGGACGAATGAGATCGCTGACGTGCAGCAACGTAATGGAGGCCTCATGGGTAGCCGCAAACACCTGTCCAAAGCGGATTGTGCGGATGGTTTGCGGGGTCATAATCTTGACGGGAATCAAGATGCGTTTTAGCTCAATCGGAGTTTTTTTCAACCGAGTCACCACCACCGGGCAGTGAGAGGCCCAAAGCACATTGTCGATTAAGCTGCCTAAGAGGCGCGCCCGCAACCCTTCGGTCTGACTGCGGCCCATCACCACGAGTTGCGCATCATACTCACGGGCGGTGCGGCTGATGCCCTCGGCAATATCGTCGTCGATGCGGATTTGCGGGCGGGCTTCGGTGCCGACGGCATCGCTGATGGCTTGGGCCGTTTGCAGGATTTGCTGGTGATAGGTTAGATCGTTCAGCAATTGCGGATCATCCATGTGTGCATGGGCGGGGGCAATCGCCAGCGGCACCACATAGCCTTTTTCATGTTGGGCAATGAAGGCGGCCATCTCAATCAAATAACGCTGTGTTGAAAGATTTGACAACGGGACGACCACAACAAACGGTTTCGATGGTGTCCCCGCCGGTTCGAGCCAGTCATCCGTGCCATCGGTGACTAACGGTCCGACGGGGAGGGGCAATTGGCTAGCAAATCGGCTAGTTGTTGTCGAACCCACCAGGGACGTGACCAACATCAGCACAATCACCGCGTTGAAGACCGGAGCGGTGATCAGCCCCACCTGCAACCCGACTAAAGCAGCGGCCAATGTGGCAGCCACCTGGGGCAAAGACAGTGACCACATGGTCAAGATTTGCATGGGGCTATAGCGAAACCAGAGGCCCGCGATTGCCGCTGCCAATAACTTGGTCAACAACAGTACGAGCACAATGCCAACGGTCAACCCAAGGCGATCGGTGAACGCTTCGATAAAAATCGGCACATTGAGCAGCAATCCCATGCAGACAAAAAAGAACGGAATGAACAGGACACTGCCAACAAACTCCACCTTTTCTTTAACCGGGCCATCGCCCACCACGCCATTTACCGCTAAGCCTGCGAGAAATGCGCCCACGACCTTGTCGACATTTATCATCTGCGCCCCGACCGCCGCCAAAAACACCGCTAGCAGCACGAACAAAAATTGATTGCCCTGTTCACTGCCGGTACGGCGAAAGTACAGACGCCCGGCCCAGTTCAGGCCAAAGAGCACAGCAGCGGCATAAACTGCCAACCCCACCATTTGCAAGGTCAACGAGAACGGCGAAAAGTCACCTCCCTGTAGAGAGACACACACCGCCAGCACTAGTAACGCCGCAATATCGGTAAAAATCGTCGCACCGACCGTGACGGTAACCGACTCATCGCGGGTGACGCCCAGTCGCATGACGATGGGATATGCCAACAGCGTGTGAGAGGACATGAGTGAGCCAATGAGCACTGCCGCCACCCAGCCAAACCCCGTCCAGCGCCCCAACAAAATGCCCCCCATTAGGGGAATGGCAAAGGTGAGGAAGCCAAATTTCATGGCGCGATCGCGGTTGCGACTAAATTCCTGCAGGTCAATCTCCAAGGCGGCCACAAACATGAGATAAACCTTGCCCACATCGGCAAAGAGCTTTTCGATATCGCCCGCTGGGTCGAGTAGTCCTAAAACACTGGGTCCCAGTACCACCCCGGCAAACAAAAGGCCGACTAAGCCGGGCAACCGCAACCGCTCAAACAAAGGCGGCAGAGTCAGGCTCACCAACAACAACGTAGTAAAGGCCACCAAAGGATTATCAACGACCAATTCCCTGAGTCCATCCAAGGCAGTACCTCCTTTAAGTTGAGAAAGCCGCAAAACTAGTCCATTCTCTGTCCTTTACGCTTCGTATGACAATCTCTTGGTAGAGAGTACGAGCAATCGTAAGGTGGGCGAAACCAGTAGACTCAAAATCAAAGCACAGACTCACTCTTGTCTGACTTGTGCTGCTCTATATATTTCCGCATAGAAGCAACCAGCACATCTTTCATATTTTCATCCCTGGCAGCACACATAGATTTGAACTCACTGCGCAAGCTTATAGGAATTCGTAGCTTCAGCTCTACAATTTTTTCCTTTGGCTCCTTACTCACACTCACCACACTCCAAGGGACATACCTAACAACTCTAGTATGGCGCTTGAAAGCCTTGTCTAGATAGGGTTTTATGTTGTAGGCCTGTCCACAACGTGAGGTTCTAAAGATCAATAAATCATGACTCTTCAGACGCCCCATAAATCTCTTCAAACGCCTCTTCCATTTTGAGATCCAAGGCTCGGTCACTGTACCTGGCAAAAATTTTGTCAGAGCGAATGCGAACCGCTCGCTTAGCCAACAATGGGTTCATGCCAGCAGCGACGAGCGACGTGGCAAAGGTGTGTCTCATACGGTGAGGGTGAATGTCGTCTAACTCACTGGCTTGCGCTAAATCCTTGACCAACTCATAGATGCCGCTGTACCCCAGGCGTTGCCCCCGACTGTTATTAGACAAACTAATAAACAAGGGAGTCTCCTGGCTGACGACGAACCCATGGCGTACCAACCACCCCAGATAGCTATCCAAGACGGCGACCGCCTCCGGCTTTAACGGCACCAGGCCATCACTGCCCCACTTAGCCCCACGCACCCTCAACCGCCGTCCATCATAGTCGCTGATATCCAGACCGCACACTTCCCTGGCCCGTAATCCATGGCTGAGCACCTGGAGAATTGCCCGGTCGCGCACTTCAGAATCACCCCGGTAGGCCAGGGCCTCAAACAGCTGACTGACCTGGGTTTCCGCTAAATCCCGAGGGGGCTTAGCCGGTTCTTTGAGAAACTCAATGGTGAGGGTGGGATTGCGGGTGATATAGTCCTTGACGGTGAGCCATTTGAAGAAACTCTTCAGTGTGGCCAGGGCCTGATTGATGGTGGTTGGAGCCAGCGCTCCCCCCCGTTTGCTGGGCCGGTTCTTCAGGTATTGCTTGTAGCGGTCAATGTCGCGGTGGGTAATGTCGTGCCAGGGTTTATTCTGGGTCCAGGTATAGAAGAGCCGGAGCTGCCGTTCATAGGCTTTGAGGGTACTGGCGGATAGCTCACGCGATC
>NZ_JAXSQW010000004.1:0-382020 GCF_043421595.1 Leptothoe sp. ISB3NOV94-8A
CTGTAACGCACTGATTTCCTGAGTAATTAGCTGAAACCAAGCTAACTTGTCCAATCATCAGTCAACATCCTTTTTCGCCATACTCAAGCCCTAGAGAATAACAACTAACAAATGAAACTGCTCTCTCTTCCTTCCTAACCCTCAAATACAACAAGGATCTCCCTCATGAATCGCCTCTTCAAACTACAAAACGCCCTAACCAGCAAACCAGCAAAGCGAAGACCACCCACACCAAGACTAAAGCCCCTTACTCCCATACCTAGACCAGAACCACCCAGGATTCTACCGCCACCTGCGCCCACCGCATTCTCAACCTACAGCCTTGCCAAAACCATCGACAACTGGGAAGACCTGGATCAAATCACCATCAATATACCCCTATCCATCAAAAGACGACTTACCCGGATAGCAAAGGCACCCTGGGCATTGGACCAAAATCAGGAAGGCAATTGTGGCTTTGCCGCCGTTATTATGGCCATGCTCCACCTCAAGGCACTAGACCCAAACAGTGGGCAATCATTAGACGCAGATCTACAGGCAATACTGCTTGAATTAATTGATGCCATTTATACATCAACTGAGCTATCAGCAGCGCAGTCACAAGACTTCAAGTCTGAAAGCAAGTATAAAAGCCTAATTGCCACCAGCCGATATACCAACCAGGAGCGAAATGGTAAGGCAATTATCCAAAATCGGATTGAAAAACGTCTTCTTCATCACCCATCTATTGGAGAAGTGGCCTCCTTTGCTGGTGACTATGTGCTGCTTGTCGGCTTAATGCTGTTCTACAAAGATCATGTCAAAAAGAGAAATACTAATCTGTGGCAACAGCTAGAGAAATTTAATCAGATCCTTAAAAATGAATGGCCTAAGCTTCATTTAAAGGACATGGGTATCCTCGATTTAACAAAGGACGGTCTAAAGAAGGGCGATTTTGGTTTAACCCTAGAGGGAATGTTAGCATTGTGCCAATATTTGTCCATAGATGCAGTACACTATACCGACAATACCGTTAGTGCGACTGAGCGACAAAAAACACCTCTTAAGGAAAAGGTGTACAATACGATGCACCAAAAGTTTATGCAGGAATCTAGTCGTGGTGGCAACGGCATAACTTTGTTCAACTGCTACAAAAACAATATAGATAAGTTCGTCCGAGCTGATAAAGCAGATTCTAGTGCTCCAGTTAGTTGGTCAAACCTCCCATGGCCCTGCATTGTCGGCGTTTATGAAGAGTCCGATTTTTACACCAAGCAAGAGACTGAAACTAATGGAACCGAGGAAAAATTCAATAAAGAACAATTGAAGCAGTGTATTCCCTACAACCTATTGCGACACTGGCTCTACATGCCCAGTAAAGACCAAGCCTGGTCCTGGGGCTATAGCGTAGATTTTAATGAAACTTACGAGAGTGATTCCATAGAGGCCGATATCCTTAATGCTGTTCCCATGGAAGTTATCGCCCTGGGATGAGGCCTTGGCACAAAATATAACAGCGACAATTAAACTGTAACGACTCGGCTTTACCACTATCCTGACCTTTGCCAACCTCCGTTTTAGTCCTTTATCCCCTTTATCAGATCATTCACCATGGCTTACGCCCCCTACACCTACGGTTATGCTCTAGATACCGATAATTTAGACGATGAATATGTTAGTGAGCCCAGGCTGGACTCACAAGATGATTCCAACACTCCGGTATTGCTCAATGGCATGACCATTCTCTTTGAGAGAGCTGTCCCTGTGTCTCCCATTCGTCTAATTCCTAAGGCCCAGTTATCCCAGCGTCGTCGGTAAAAGCATCGGACATGAAAAACGTTTCAAGGAGCCGCTATTAACCCAGTGACCAGACCTGATTAAACCCTTGTTGCAGGTACTCTAGCTCCATTGTCATCAGTCATTTGCCTCTTTCCGCCACAGCTTTGGAGCATTGCTAAGTTTCGAAGTAGCCTATCAATTGCACGAGCGCCTGGGGAATGTAATGTTCCCCAGGCGCTGACGGTTTCAGTCCGTTAACACCCTCCGGCTAGTCCCTCAGCTTGAGTTTATCTCCATATCGCAAGACCATTGGGAGTATGGACAACCGGTAGTTTCTTGCTTAAACATGTCCCCATCCTGCATTTAAATCAGCCGCAGTTGGAATCGCTGGATGTGTTGTCGATCTATCGACCTTATGGCTTCTCCATCCACCGTCGTACATGAACCTCACATCTGTACTATCGGCCTCAAAATTTGGCAAGATAGAGGTACTGTCTTTACTTTCGACATTGTTATCATGTCCAGTGCCACCAGCTACTTGAAACGGCAGAAATTTTCTTTCATTTTGATCCCATATAAACCACACCCGCCGTACATTGACATGATCGACCTCAGTATCCGTAGCGTTCATAACAACTTCTGCACTGGTATAGTGCGCCTTACCCATCCAACCTGCCCACTCCTCACATAGAATATGGGGATATTCATCCTTATCATCATTCTTATAAATCCACACTACATTGCGAGGTGTTCGGCCAGGTGATGATTCATCTTCCAGATATAGCTCCTCATCGTTGATGGTCAGACGCCCCCGAAACCAATTAATTGAACCTGGATATTTTTTTGACGGAAATTGAGCTTCATCTAAACCCTCTACTGATTTACCATCAACCTTGGCGTAATCCAGTTCCTCTGATTTAAATCTGTAGTTTTTGTCATCTCCATGGAGACGGACAAACCAGCGTTTGTCTTTGTTGGGGCCTTTATCGGTGATCACACCACTTTTGCCAACTAGTTTGGCTTCTGTATATTTCTTGTTAACTGTGATCTCTACTCCAATAGCATCAGCTCCCAAGCCATAGGTAACATGCCGTTGTATATACCAGGACGAGCCGATACCTTGGTCATGGCTTCCGCCCCCTTGTTGAATAACGTGAGTGAGCTCATGGATAAGTAATTCTTGCCCTGCTTGAGTCTCTGGCTGGTAAGCATCCTGTCTAAAAAAGATGTGATTTCCAATCGTAAATGCGATTGATCCCAGGGCACGATTCAAACTATCAGATAGTGAATCATGGTGTAGTTGCACCCTGCAAAAATTGGCTCCCATGATGGTTTCTAGCTGTTGTTGCAATGAACCTTCTAAAGTCTCTCCATCCGTTGTACAGGCTTGATAAACCAATGTTTGAAATTCTGGATTGGTAGGTAAGCCAATACTTCTGTCACTCTCTGGGATCAGGGTAGGTCTAGAAACCACGGCTATTCCAGGGTTAGGAGAGTTAAGTTGTTGAATCACATGGGCAGCGATTTGATCCGCTTCTTGCTCATACTTGTCATTGATGGCACCAATTGTCAGTTTAGGTTGAATCACCAAGTCCGTATTGGAGATTAGTGCTGATGTTACCTGTGATAGGTTAGTTTTCATGGATAACTCCGAGTAATAATTGACAGAATAATGTGACTGCACGATATCAGCAGCCAAATACTGGAACATTGAAAAGATCTGATGAGAACTGACTAGCAGTCGTTACTTCAAGGTATCAAGAGATATTTCAATTTCTTGAAATATTGCCTATCTTTTGAACCTTGTAACAATCTCAAGTAATCCTGAGACGGAAAGACTTGTGTTTTCATCAATGTAACATGGCATTAAAATCTTCTGCATCCATCAGGTCAGTACAGAATCCAAGATCAAGCTAAAAGATAAGATTTTCATATAAATACAAGGGAGCTAGTAACAGAACTCCCAAAAAATCTGTGTTAGAGTTTAGCTTGAGTGGTACAAGATAACTTTTGAAGATATAAGTTCTCAAAAGAGATAGAGAAAATATAAATGGCCGCATCCTATTCTTTCCATAGCAGATGGTTCAGTCATTGTAGTAGCTCACCTGCCTAGGAAATACATAAGCTTATTCAGTTCTTTAAACAGCTAGTGAAATTATAATTTAACGTCATGTAATGGTTGGACAAAACAGATAATTGACTCAAAGACATACTTCTAGATCTTAATTGATAAACAATAGCCCCCTAGAGGATCAACTATGAACCGCCTACTAGAACTTCAAACAGCACTTCAACAACAAAAATTACAGCAACAACAAGGGGATGATTACGCAGGCTGGTCAGGCTCCTTGTCTAACTACAGCATTGCTCAAAATGTAAATGATTGGCAGGATGCTCTTAAGCTAGGCCTTAGTGTAGAAATAAAATTAAATAGCTATGAAAGGTTAGAAAATCTTAGAGATAAGCCATGGCTACTGAATCAGAATCAAGAGGGGAACTGTGGCATGGCCTCTGCCTTGATGGCCATGCTTTATTTTGCTAATCGGCAGAATGGAACACAAGGTAAGGAGCAGATATTGATCGAGTTACTCGACGCAATTTACCATGGCACTGATTATAAAGGGATGTCAGTCAAAGCCAACTTAAATAAAGATCGAGGAGGTAAGGGCATTGTACAAAATCGAATAGAAAAACGAATGGCCCATTATTACGATGACGATTCAAAAGAGACAGTGCCTGGGTATCCAACTGACTACACGCTGATTGTCGGTTTGATGATTTTCTTTAAGGATCATCTTCGACAACATAAATCGCAACTATGGGAAAAAGTAAAAGACTTTAACAATTTGTTTGAAGGCATTAAAATAGACCAGAAGAATAAAAAACTCCAGGGCCTGCAACCTCAAGAAGTATCAGATTCAGGATACAAGAAAGGAGATCTAGCATTAACGCCTAGAGCCCTCTCTGTACTGTGTGAAAGGCTAGGAATCAGAGTCACACCTTACAGTGATTTGGATATACTTTATAAACGCAAGAAAGACAAACTTCCTTTACAGCAATTGATGAGCGAATCTGTAAAGAAAGTCATAGATCTGGTGGAACAAAAAATAAATAATGAGCACAATAGCTTTACTCTACGTGCGCTTTCTCAAAACCCTACATTAGGTAAATTAAGTGGTTTCCAAGATCAGAAAATCTCTTGGAATCAGCCTGCATGGCCACGTATAGTTGGCATCTATGACAAAGATTCTTTTCAAAAAGAAGATCCTAATCAGCGTAATCAGAAGATTTTTGATCGTGACAAAATCAAAAGATTTCTGGATGACAACTTGCTAATGCACTGGGTATTTATGCCTGATGCAGATACCGTTTGGACCTGGGGAGAGAAACATAATCTTAAGGATGCAAATGTCGATACGGAAGTCGCGAATATGATTCCTGTAGAAGTACTTGTTGTAAGTCGAGCTTAATGGGTGCTTTTCTAATCAGCTATTATTATGTCTTTTAGAACTGACCTATCCAATGGCTATAACTTGGACATTGCTGCATCTACCAGCAATGTCCAGAAGCCTGTACGCTTAAACGGCATGAGGGTTATTTTTGATAAAGTTGTTCCTGTCCTACCAATTCAGCTAACTGTCAATGGAAAACAAGATCGCTATCCACTCCATCAGCCTACTCCTATTGCCTCGTTTGATGAGAAATTATCTGATGATATTTTAAGATCCCCTCACCCTTACCCTGCAATCCCTTCCAACCAGAGCCATCGACTTTCCCAATCAAATCTTTGGAAAATCCAGCGTCAGTTCTTTGAACAACAGGGTGTTAAAGCCTGGAATAAAGGTACTGTCCCCCACTACATTACCAGTAATCCCTTCATTGCCAATGCCTATGGAAAAGTCGTTTATGGTTTCCTACAAGATTGGTACGGTTCAAACCTGAGTAACAACAAAACGCCTGGGATACCTGCCCAGCCTGCTTGCATCATTGAGCTCGGAGCAGGTTCAGGTCGTTTTGCCTATCATTTTCTAAAAAAATTCTTTGACTTCTTTAGGCGATCGCCGCTAAAGACTATTCCCATCAAATATGTACTAACTGACTTTAGCGATCGCAACCTGAACTTCTAGCGCAAGTATCCATTACTCCAGGCCTACTTTGACTAGGGCATCCTCGATATCCCATCGGCGAGTCTCGTAATTTGGCCAATTATCTTGGCAATCTCCTCTATGAGATAAACTATTATGATAAAGCTCTAGAGTATTTCCAACCTCAAGTACATTAACCATGTTCTAAAATTAGAATCCAACCACGTCCAAGCCATAGCCCTACGCACCGAAATCCAGAAAAAACTCAAATCCAGAAAATCTGACAGCTCAGTTTGAATACATTCCATTCAACACGCCCTACTCCCAATTCCTGTGCGTCGCTAAAATGTGTTTATCCCATCAGAATCTGCTATAGCTTGCTCGGTGCAATGTCACACCGAACATATAGAATTTGTCCAGTGCAATAGTGACTATCCTACAAATAGACAACAATGGTAGATGATATTCGTCAGAAAGTTGCGGAAGCGTATACGCAAGCCCTAAATAAGGAGACTGCTAATTCTGATACCTCAGATTCTGACGCGTCATCAGAACAGCTATCATTTTCTGTCAATCATGAAGCGCTGACAAAAGTGTCTGGATATAGGGATGAGCAGTCAACAGAAAGTCATCAAGAAGCTGCCGGAAGTTCTTTTGGTTGCGGTAACCCAGTAGCTTTTAGCGCTATAAAGCCTGGACAGACAGTGCTGGATTTAGGTTCAGGAGCTGGGTTGGACTTACTGTTGTTAGCGGAAAAAGTTGGTCACGAGGGTCAGGTGATTGGGGTTGATATGACTGATGCAATGCTGCGTCTAGCTCAAACCAACATTGACAAAAGCCCTTATAAAAATATCCAGGTTTTACAGGGATATATCGAGGACCTACCCTTAAAAAATAATTCAGTGGATTGGATTGTGTCTAATTGTGTCATCAATCTGTCTCCTGAAAAAAATAAGGTATTCCAGGAAATGGTGCGGGTGTTGAAACCGGGTGGGCAATTTTCAGTCTCTGACATGATTGTTGAACAGTTGCCTCAGTGGATGCGCGCAGATCTCGACATGTATTTTGCTTGTGTGGCTGGTGCAATTACTGAGAATGACTATATCAAAGGGCTGGAACAGGCTGGATTTGGAGACGTTCGAGTGGACGATCGAATGGTTTATGATCGAACTATGATAGGAGCTGTGCTAGATTTTGAGCAAACGTTGACTGCCAAAAATGTTTCTAAGCAAGGCATTGACTATATTTTAAAGAAAATTGTAGGCAAAGTTTGGAGTGCCAGATTTTGTGGTGTGAAGTTGGTCTGATTAATGATTTGCTGAAACGTCACACCAATCATGGTTATCTAGTGCAATGTAATTGGGCCTTAGATTCCCGTATCAGGTTGTTAGATAACAAAAATCCGAATAGAAGGAAAGGAACAGAATCGCTAAGCTGACTAGCTTTTAGCTTCTGTTGCGTTGCCTAATGATATTCTATGGCTTACGTAGCTATGTCAATAATAAGAGGGGTCTGTATCTGACTCTTCTGCTTAAAAAACTTTGGAATTGGCAATTAATATTTGAGAAAATTTTTGTTTCTCAGTATTTCTAAGAGTATTTCAATCTTATAATCCTAATCATGTGGTATTAATCACACAGTAATTTAGATATAGATCTCATTCTCATTTCATTAGAAGCAGGCGAAATACGAATGGATTCATTCCATCCTCAAGTCTCACCTCAAGCTAAGGTCAGACCTTATCAAAAACGCAAGACAATATCGAGTGCCTACATAAACCGGATTCAGCGAAATCATTTTTTGTTGTACACAATCGGTCCATTTGTAGGGACTATCTTAGCGTTTATCTCTCTCAGTTGGTTAACATTTGGTCCCATAGAGTTAGGCATTACGCTATTGATGTGTGGTGTAACTAGTATGGGGATCACGGTTGGATTTCATCGTTACTTTACCCATCGCTCCTTCAAGACGAATCGAGTGATGCAGGTTCTCTTTATTATTATTGGCTCGATGGTGGCTCAAGGTCCTGTTGTGTCTTGGGTGGTGATGCATCGCCGTCACCATGAGTGCAGTGATGCACCGGAAGACCCTCATTCACCCAACCACCATGGAAAGGGGCTGATTAACCGGGTAAAGGGCTTATGGCATGCCCAAGTGCAATGGCTTATGGATTATGAATATGCTAATCCAGCCTATTATGCACCTGAACTGATGAAGGACCAAACACTGGCTAAACTAAGTCGTTATTACCATGTTTGGGTGTTCCTGGGACTATTGCTTCCCACTATTTTAGGAGGGGTGTTGAATTTAACCTGGCAGGGTGCTGTACAAGGATTTCTCTGGGGGGGAGTTTTTCGAATATTTATTACCCAACACTTAACGGGTAGTGTAAATTCCCTCTCCCACGTTTATGGTCAACGATCCTTTGAGACAGATGACCATAGTCACAATATATTTTGGTTAGCAATCCCCACTGGAGGGGAAACCTGGCACAATAATCACCATGCCTTTCCAAGTTCAGCAATTTTTGGTTTGGAATGGTGGCAAGTTGATTTGGGTGGATATTTCATCCGTGTGCTAGAGAAACTAGGGCTGGCGCGGGATGTTAAGATGCCAACAAAGGCAATGTTAAGCCAAAAGAAGATGCCTCAGAAGGTATAAGAGAGGTAAATTAAAATGACGGTGCCAAACTCAGCTTTTTCCCTCCCTGTCCAACAACGAGCTTTTACGACTAAAGAGTTACTTAAAAGTTTGCCTCAAGACTGTTTTCTCCAGCAACCACTCAAAGCCTGGACTTCTGTTTTTGTTAGTGTATTGGCTGTTGCCTTAGGCACTGTGGGATTATTTTTTGCCCCCTGGTACCTCTGTCCTCCATTATGGATATTTACCGGGACTGCTTTGACGGGTTTCTTTATTTTAGGACATGAGTGTGGCCACTACTCTTTTGCTAAAAGAAAATGGGTGAATGAGTGTTTAGGACACTTGTTAATGCTACCTCTGCTCTATCCCTTTCATAACTGGCGCATTCAACACAATACCCACCATCGTTTTACTAATAAATTGGGGGGGGAGCGCTGGCGACAACTTCAAGATGTTATCCATCGACGAGCTGATATAGCTTGGTATCCTCTCCGACCTGAGGTTTGGAAGTCAATGTCCCTTAAAGGGCGATTGACTTACCAATTTTGGCGGGAATGGTTCTGGTGGTTAGCCTCAATTCAAAACTGGTGGTATGAGTTGAATCTCAAGCGTTCTACCTTGTCTACGGAAGAGTGTTCCAAAGTGCGACTCTCCTCGGTGCTCGTTTATCTCTTTGCTGTAGTTGCCTTGGCTTGGCTCTACTATTTGGGTGGGATTTGGGCTATGGGCAAGTTTTGGTTGTTACCTTGGTTAGTTTTCCACTTCTGGCTTTCCACATTCACTCGTGTGCATCATAGTGCGGTAGATATTCCATGGCGAGTAGGAGAAGAATGGAATAATGCAGAAGCTCAGCTATATGGAACAGTACATTGTCGATATCCCCGTTGGGTTGAGTTTCTTTGTCATGACATCAACATTCACATCCCTCACCATATTTCCACTGCAATTCCTCACTATCATTTGAGAATGGCTCATACAAGTCTCAAGAGAAATTGGGGAGAGTATATGCGAGAATCAGAATTTAGCTGGCATTTATTCTGGCAAATGGGAAAGCTAAATCTCTATTGTCCTGAGCAAAAATGTTATTTGCCATTATCTGATTGAAATTCATTCAAACACTAATTTTCAATGCAAGTTAATCTTTTCACATTTTCACACCTTTACTAAGGGTCACATTTTATGAACGATTAGATGTTATTTACGATTAGCTCTGCTTAAATTACGAATATTGTTGCTGACAAGTTAGGTAAAACTAGGAGAGAAGAATTATGGTTGCTGAAGTTCAGACGAAGTCGGTTAAATCTTCTACTTTGAAGGAATACAATAAACAATATCAAGATTTATTGGCATTTCTAATATCAACTTTAATCGCTGGGGAGATTACGGCCACTGAGAACTATTGTCGTTTGGTTGCTCTACTGGACGATACAGATGAGAAGATGGAGGCTGTTCATCAAGCTTATGCTGAATCTAAGCATGTCAGGAACTTAGTGAAACTGGCAAAACGTTTGAATTTACCAGTGGTTGAAAAAATTGTAGAACCAGAATGGTTTACCATTCGAAAGCACTTTGACGCAGCGCTAGCGAAAAAAAATCTAGCTGTATGCTACATCATTCAAGACGTTATGATTGAGATTTTAGCTATCACTACGTATCTGGGGCTAGCTGGAATTGGTAAAACAACGACGGTTGACGGAGAGACTGCTAGAGTATCAGAAAGTATTCTCAACGATGAGCTAGAACATTTTGAAATTGGTATATCTCGATTGAAGCAATTACTTCAACAAGATTCAGATGAAGCTCACGATGCATTGATTTGGGCTCATCACAGAGTCATGCCTGAAATCTTAACTGTTGTTCGTGAAGGATGTACCTCCTTGTGTGGAGAGCTGGGTGTGGTTTGTGGCACATTTAATGCTGGAGATATGGGATTTGAAAGTGGTCTGGCAGCGAAAGAAATTGTCCGTCGTTATATTGAAGCCTTAGAGAGAATTGGTTTTGACCAAAAAATTGTTAATTCTCTGGTCTCGGGTTTGTCAGATTATCAACCTACTCAGGAATCAGTTCCAGTCAAAGTTAAGACTAGTGGCTGCTGCTAAGCTAGAGCAACAGACTTGCAAGGCCCCATTTAAAGAAATTAAGCCGATTTAGGAGAATCATGAGCCTGTCTGTTAGACCACGCACGTCAGTTCCCAAAACGCCTACGTTAGATGATCAGTGTACTCTTTTGGATTTGTTGACTTGGAGAGCCCATCATCAATCTCATCAGATTGCCTATACCTTTCTTGTTGATGGCGAGTGCGAAGTAGCCACTTCCTGGTCCTATCAAGAATTGGAGCAACGAGCCAGAGGCATTGCTACTCACCTGCATAAAATCTCAGCTGTTGGAGAGCGTGCCCTCTTAATTTATCCGCCTGGATTGGACTTGATTGCGAGTTTTTTAGGTTGTCTTTATGCAGGTATTGTTGCAGTTCCAGTCTATCCCCCTAAATCCAATCAGCGGTCGTCTTCATTCCAATCGATTGCTGCTGATGCTGAGGCTAAATTTGCACTCACAACAACAGCGTTGCTGAGCAATAGCCGCAAACAGTTAGAACAGGAGGTATATTCATCGCCACTAACATGCATTGCTACTGACGCTCTGCAAAATGCAGACAACTTAAACTGGCAGGATCCTGATTTAACTCCTGATAGCCTTGCATTTTTACAATATACCTCTGGGTCTACGAGTAAGCCCAAGGGGGTAATGATTTCCCATGGGAATCTCATCCATAATTCAGAGCTGATTCAAAGGTGTTTTCACTTTACCTCTGATACTTGTGTTGTGAGCTGGTTACCCCCATACCATGATATGGGTTTAATTGGCGGCCTACTCCAGCCCCTTTATACAGGCTGTTCGGCAGTGCTGATGCCGCCAGTCAGCTTTTTACAAAAGCCAATTCGCTGGTTGAAGGCGATTTCGCACTATAAGGCCACCATCAGCGGTGGCCCAGATTTTGCCTATAAGCTTTGCGCACAGAAGATTCGACCAGAACAGTTAGCGGCTGAAAATTTGGATCTGTCCCATTGGTCAATGGCCGTTAGTGCAGCTGAACCCATTCGAGCTGAAACCATACAGCATTTCACGGCTAAGTTTTCACCCTTTGGGTTCCGTCAAGATGCGTTTTCTCCCTGTTATGGGTTAGCAGAAGGAACCCTGCTGGCTTCGGGGCGCTTTGATGGGGCTCCTTTGAAAACTAAGTGGTTTGAACGCGAGGCTTTAGTTCAGGGGCAGGCTGTAGATGCTAAGCCCGATCACCCGAAAGCGTCCTGGCTAGTGAGCTGTGGCTACAGTGACCAGAGTCAAAATATTGTTATTGTTGATCCTGATTCATCTAGAACTCAGCCAGAAAATACTGTAGGTGAAATTTGGCTCTCCGGGGCTAGTGTGGCTCAGGGGTATTGGCAACGTTTTCAGCAAACTAGTAAAACGTTTCAGACATATCTTGCAGATACCGGTGAAGGGCCATTTATGCGTACTGGTGATTTAGGGTTTATTGCGGAGGGTGAACTTTTTGTCACGGGGCGACTCAAGGACTTAATTATCCTGCGTGGTCGTAACTATCATCCGGAGGATCTGGAATTGACACTGGAGCGGATATCACCTGTTTTGCGTCCCCACAGTGGGATTGCTTTTTCGGTTGATGTTGAAGGGGTAGAGCGATTGATCCTGGCCCAGGAGATAGAACGTCACCACTTAAAGGATTTTGATGCGAATATGCTGGTGGATTCTATCCTTGACACTTTTGTAGAGCAGCATGAACTTGAAGTCCATGGCATTTTGTTCCTGAAGACAGGCAGTATTCCCAAGACAGCAAGTGGAAAACTCAAGCGTTCTGCTTGCCGCAGGCAATATCTGGAGGAAAGCCTGAATGTTGTGGGGCAATGGTTTGCCACGATAGATAGCCGTTCGGCTGATGCAGAGGACAAAGCAGCTCAGATAGTTACTGAACAAACCGCTAAGGCTGATTTGAGTGAGGCAGGAATTGCAGAGTATTTGATCAATAACCTGGCTCAAGCGCTAGCGATTAACCCAGAAAAAATTAATCCTCGTCACAAGATACTTCGCTATGGTTTAGATTCTGTTACGGCGGTTAATGTGACAGCGAATTTGGAAGCCAGGCTTCATCTAGAATTGGATCCCACAATATTTTGGGAGCATAAGACTATCAGTAGTCTGGCTCAACATTTACATAAGTTGTTGGAGGAACAAGATTAGCATTAGGTATTGAGGGAGCCTTTTCTTCTAGTCTTTTATGAAAGAACCTATTGCAATTATTGGTATTGGTTGTCGTTTTCCAGGCGTTAATGATGCTGATGCTTACTGGAAGTTGCTATGTGATGGAGAGGATGCGATTTCACCCATTCCCTCCAAGCGAGCCTGGTATATGCCGTCACTCCATGCGCTAGATTCCGACTCATCCAGTACAGAGGTTTCCTGTTTAGGCGGGTTTTTAGACCATGTGGAAGACTTTGACTGCCAGTTTTTTGAAATTTCTCCTCGCGAAGCCATTACTATGGACCCCCAACAGCGGCTATTGCTTGAAGTCAGTTGGGAAGCCTTAGAAGATGCGGGAATCTCGCCTGAGCAGACCATGGGTAGCCAGGGGGGAGTGTTTGTCGGGATCAGTAGTGGAGATTACTCATACTTAATCTGCCAGTATCGTCAGGTTGATGCCTACTACAACACAGGGATTGCCTTTTCTATTGCCGCCAATCGTCTTTCCTACTATCTCGATTGGCATGGCCCTAGTTTAGCCTTAGATACGGCCTGTTCTTCCTCTCTGGTGGCAGTTCATCAAGCCTGTCGGAGTTTGCAATATGGAGACTGTGATTTGGCCTTGGCTGCTGGGGTTAATTTGATTCTGCGCCCGGAGATGACCCTGGCCTTTAGTCAATCTAAGGTTATGGCTGCCGATGGTCGTTGTAAGGCCTTTGATGCGCGAGCTGATGGCTATGTGCGCGGTGAGGGAGTGGGGGTGGTGGTTTTAAAGCCCTTGTCGAGTGCGATCGCAAATAACGATTCCATTTATGCCGTCATCCGAGGCAGTGCCATCAATCAAGATGGCCAGAGTAACGGTCTGATGGCTCCAAATCCTGCGGCCCAGGAGACCGTATTACAAGCCGCTTACCAGGATGCGAAGGTCTCTCCAGGGAGGGTACAGTATGTGGAAACCCATGGCATTGGCACTCAGTTGGGGGATGTGATTGAAGCAAAAGCATTGGCCAAGGTTCTTTCCCAAGATCGCGAAGCAGGGAAAGACTGTTCCATTGGCTCAGTCAAAACCAATTTGGGTCACTTGGAAGCTGCTGCTGGCATGGCTAGTTTGATCAAGGTGACGTTAGCCCTTAAACATCAAAAAATCCCAGCAAGTTTGCACTTTCAAAAACCGAATCCTTACATTCGTTTTGAACGGATTCCCCTCAACGTGCAGCAAACACTGTCTCCCTGGCCAGACAGTGACTATCCAGCCCTGGCTGGGGTGAGTGGGTTTGGGTTTGGTGGGACAAATGCCCATGTGGTTTTAGAGGAAGTCGGAAGTCGGAAATCGGACGTAGGAAGTCAGGATCTGCAACAAAGTCATTCGATGCATCTGCTGACATTGTCGGCGAAAAGTGATGGGGCACTTGATCAGTTACGGCAACGATACCAGGTCTATATTCAGCAGAACCCAGATGTAGACTTGGCAGATCTTTGTTTTACAGCCAATACTGGGCGGAGTCATTTTCATCATCGTTTGGCAGTTGTTGGGGATACCCTGGAGGACATAGCTGAGAAGCTGAATGATGCTTCCGTTGAAATACCTTCCGAAAAATCTACAAGTGGATATGCCAGAGCAACGTTAGGGGATGATGATGTTCCCCCTAGCGTTGCCTTTCTGTTTCCGGGGGAACAGTCTGCTTACCTGGGGGTGGGGCAGCAGTTGTATGAAAGCCAGCCACTGTTTCGACAAACAGTGAATCGGTGCCATGAATTTTTGCAAGCTGATTTAGGTGCATCCTTGATCGATATTCTTTATCCTCAATCTGCTCAAGATCAGTTCGCTTCGCTGTCTGATGTGGCGGTGTTTGCTCTAGAATATAGCCTGGCTCAACTCTGGGTCTCCTGGGGAGTGCGGCCAGACTTTTTAATCGGGCATGGGCTAGGGGAATACGTTGCGGCCTGTGTAGCGGGGGTATTTAGTTTGGAAGAGGGGCTGCGTCTGTTGGTGGCTCGACAAACGCTATTGCAGTCAGTCGAGTCTGACGGTGGAATGGCGGTGGTGATAGGAAACCAGGAACAGGTTGAAGCTGCAATCTCAACCCATGCCTCAAATATAAGTATTGCGGCCCATAATGCGCCGAGCCAGTGGGTTATTGCTGGTGACAAGCAAGCACTTCAGACCGTCTGTCAAACATTGGAAGATAATGGGCTCTTGACCCAGCTGTCATCGACAAAATATGCCCTATATTCTCAGGTGATGGCACCGTTGCAACAAGAATTAGAGTCGGTTACAGCAGAGATCAACTATGCTTCACCCAGTATTCCGATGATTTCTGGTATTAGTGGGAAAATTGCTGGCGACGAGATCACAACGCCTGCTTATTGGGCCAATCATCTCTGTCAGCCAGTTCAGTTTATGGCAGGAATGCAAGCGCTATGCAAGCAGGGCTGTACCATTTTTCTAGAAATGGGAGCCAAGCCGTCATTAACCCGACTGGGCCAGCAATGTTTATCGGAGGACTATCTTTGGTTGTCGAGTTTACGCAGTGGTAGGCATGGAATCTCTAAGGCACAGTATCAAGATTGGCGACAGCTACAGGAAAATCTCGCTCAACTTTATGCTCAAGGAGTCTCCATTGACTGGTTTCAGTTCCATAATGGCCAACTCTGTAAAAAATTAAGGTTACCAACCTATCCTTTCCAGCGAGAACGATACTGGATTGATACTGACTCTGTGGATCAGGTGGAAACTCCCTTTAGGCCTATCATTAGTCAAGATCCTCTGACACTATTGCAAGCAAAGATTTGGCAACAGTTAATGCAAGTTGAAATCGGTGATCGATCTAAAGTTCTAGAAACCTACCTCCAAGAAGTTGTAGCGTATATTCTCCGGTTAGCCCCTTCTAATATCCCCAATCCCCACCTTGACTTTATTGAACTGGGGATGGATTCCTTAACAGCTATGGAGGTCAAGAACCATATTCAAACCGCGCTAGGAATTTCGCTTTCTGAGACTTTGGCATCCCGCCACTCCTCAATTCACAAACTTGCCAAATACTTAGCTGTCACAGTGGAGGTGCCTTTGAGAAAACCACAGGATAATTCAGAGGTTTGTGGATCGAGTGGAAAAGTAAACATCTCAAACAGTTAAGTTAATACTTTTCTTTAAGCAATTTTTTGGAAGCGATGGAACGTAGCATAAAGATAATATTAATGGATAAAATTGCAGCAAAAAAGCACCATACCGATATGAATGCGTAGTTGTAAAACCAGTAGGTGACTAATAGTGCTAGAGCAATGACCCCACTTGAACCTCTAATTTCGGTAAGATCACAGAACCAAAATGGTCCTGCAACAATGAGCAAGTATATTAGCCGCGACACATTGCGAGGAAAAAACTGATCATAGATTAGTGTGGTCTGATAATGGATAGAGCCTTGAATGACTGTTACTGAAAACATATCAGGAGATAACAGCAAAGGGACATACAGAGACATACCAAATAAAGCACCCAACAGTGTTACAACTAATAGTAGTTTTTTAGCCCAAGGTCGTTGCACTATTGCAAACACTGTCAACGGGAACCAAATTGGCCAGAATCCATGGGAAAAAACGAGATAGCCAAGAGCGGCTAGATGAACAGTGTCTGCTTGGTTTCCGTGGATGGCTAACCACTCAATGCCTTCAAACCCTTGCTGAATACCAAATATGCAAGGGATAAGGGCTCCAGGCAGATACCTGAGATCTATATCTATGGCCAGCTTACAGGCATATAAACCAGCGGGTATTAGAAGAGTAGCAGCAGTGAAACTAGCAGTAGCAGAAAAACACATGGGCTTGTGAGGTAGTTCAAGATAATTAGTGACTCATATCTCGTATTTTGCTCAGCTTAACCTAGGGAGGAAGGCTTTTGTTTAATACTGGGTCACTTCACGAATAATTGGACACAATGGACAAACAAAACCGCTTAATTTTTAATTATAAGCATGCACATTCTAAAAAGAATGCTCCAAGATCAAATTTGGATTTGGGGCTGTTTAATTTATTTCAATTACTTTAAACTTACCTGTGAAGGTGCAGAACACTTACCGAAAGATTCTCCATATTTATTAGTTGCAAACCATGCTAGTCACCTTGATGGACCTGCCATTATTGCGGCCCATGGTTGTCATATGTATAAGGTACATAGCCTGGCCGCTAAGGATTATTTCTTTGATCATCCCTTGAAAGGTTGGTTCTGTCGGCATGTCTTGAATATGATTCCAGTGGATCGCTGCAGCGGCTCACTCCAAAGTTTTCGAGAGTGTGAACGGGCAATCTACCATGGGAAAATTCTCTTAATCTTTCCAGAAGGAGGACGCTCTTTAACAGGCCAATTACAGGATTTAAAGTTGGGATTCGGGATGATGGCATTGAAATTAGGCGTTCCTATTGTCCCAGTCTATATTCAGGGCTCTTATAAAGCTTTGCCCAAAGGGCAATTATTTCCTCAGCAATATCCCATTCAAGTCTGTTTTGGCCCTCCTATTGACCTTATCTCTTACCGAGATAAAGTTGGCACCTTAACAAAACGTCAGCTTTACCAGGCTATTGTCAATCAGGTAAAAAAATCGATAGAAGACCTGGAGCACCAAATGACTTTATAACATGGGAGACAATGATGGGGGATAAGCCTAAGATTGCTATTTTCGATTTTGATGGGACTCTGACAACTCAAGATAGTTTTGTGCCCTTTTTGCGCTGGACCCATGGCTGGAGACGACTGGTGATTGGCCTTATGCGCCATAGTTCAGCAGTACTCAGTTATGGAATGAAGCGTTGTTCTAATCAAACTATCAAAGAAATACTTTTGACCGAATTTTACAAAGGTTGGTCCATTGAACGTTTAAAAACAGCGGCGGCTGACTATGCTCACCATTACTTACCTAAGCTGGTCGATCCTGACGCGTTAGAACGGTTACATTGGCATCAACGCCAGGGACATCAGATCATTTTAGTCAGCGCTACCCTGGAGATTTATTTACAACCCTGGATGAAAATACTGCCCATTGATCATCTGTTGGCTACTCGATTAGAACATCAGGGTGGCAGTGTGACAGGCAAATTATCAGGAGAAAATTGCTATGGCCCTGAGAAAGTTAAACGCTTAGAGCGGTTGCTAGGGGATTTACAGCAATATTACATCTATGCCTATGGTGATGGCCAAGGCGATCGCGAGCTGTTAGAGGCCGCCAATGAACCCTACTACCGTTTCTTCAATCGTGGACGATATTTGATGATTCGATAAGAATCTTTAGTAATTGTCTGTAGAAATGTTCAATGGAACCTCCATTCGTCAAAATAAACTTAAAAAAAGCGTCAAATATACTTCTACCTTGTTGATCAGGTGCAACAATTATAAAAAGGCTGATCAATCCCCAAAAGTAACGCAATATTCATTGCCTGACATTGAAAGCGCTCAGTAATAAAAAGCATCAGAAATTATCATGGCAGATCATCACCAAAGTCCATTAGAGTACAAGGGCGATTCTCAGCTATGGGGCCATCAGTGGGGCTTTAAAGATACGACCTTAGTTGTCAATGATGATCGATCGGTGATGATGACTGGTGAGCGCTATGGTCTCACTGGGGTTAAAATGCCTGGTTTTATTCCCTTTCTAGAAGCTGAACTGGGAATCACTATCGATGAAAAAACACCGTTAACCGAAGTCTCTGAAAAGGTTGTTGGGACCGTCCATCGTAACAAAGCTTTTTGTGCAGTAATAGAGGCTTCATTTCCCTCAAGTCAATATGCCTTTGAAGACCATGACCGCTTGCTCCACAGCCACGGTCAAACGACAACAACAGAAGTTTACAAAGTTCTGTATGGCCAATTAACGCGCACTGTTGATATGGTCTTCTACTGCGAGTCAGAGAAAGATGCCCAAACTCTGGTGCAGTTGGCAGTGGAGCATGATGTCTGTTTGGTGCCGTTTGGTGGGGGTACTAATGTGACCTGTGCCCTGCAGCTTCCTCCATCAGAAACCCGAATGAT
This sequence comes from Leptothoe sp. ISB3NOV94-8A, assembly GCF_043421595.1. Classification (NCBI taxonomy): domain Bacteria; kingdom Bacillati; phylum Cyanobacteriota; class Cyanophyceae; order Nodosilineales; family Cymatolegaceae; genus Leptothoe; species Leptothoe sp. ISB3NOV94-8A. The sequence continues at coordinate 18,761 of NZ_JAXSQW010000004.1, forward strand.
CGTTTCCGTCGATATGAAGCGGATGAATCGGATCGAATGGATTGACCCAGTGAATTTAAAGGCCTGTGTGCAGGCGGGTATCACGGGCAAAGATTTGGAGAATCAGCTGAGGGCGTCTGGCTTTATATGTGGCCATGCTCCCGATAGCTTAGAACTTTCCACTTTAGGTGGTTGGATTGCCACCAATGCCAGTGGCATGAAGAAAAACCGCTATGGCAATATCGAACAGATTGTGGAGAAGGTTACCCTGGTAACCCCAGCAGGAGTAGTGGAACAGATGGAGTCTGTTTCCCGTGCTTCCATGGGGATACCAGTGCAACAGTTACCATTTGGTAGTGAGGGGAATCTAGGTCTGATTACCAAGGCTGTCATCAAAATTCATCCACTGCCTGAGGTCACAAAATATGCCTCTTTCATGTTTCCAAATTTCACCTTAGGGGTGGAGTTTATGAAGCGCATTGCCCATAGCGGCTTAGTGCCAGCTAGTTTACGCCTTATGGATAATAAACAGTTTCGGCTAGGCTTTTCTTTAAAACCTCAAAACTCTGGTGTTGTTGAAACTTGGATGACTTGGCTAAAGCAGCTGTATTTATTTAAGGTGCTTAAGTTTAACCCTACCCAAATGGTTGTGGCCACCGTGGTGATGGAGGGCTCGGCCCAGGAGGTAGACCACCAGGAACGCAATATTTATGCTACGGCAAAGCAATTGAAGGGATTGGCGACGGGGTCTAAGTATGGTGAACAGGGATATATGTTTACCTTTGCCATTGCCTATGTAAGAGATTTTTTGTCGTCCTATCACATCATTGGTGAAACCTTTGAAACAACGGTTGCCTGGGATAAGATTCAACTGATTTGCGATCGCGTCCAAACCAAGCTAGATGAGCAGCACCAGGCCTTTAATTTACCCGGTAAGCCCTATTTAGCCCATCGGGTTACTCAGGTTTATCACACAGGTGTTTGTCTTTATTTCATTTTTGGAATTTATACTAAGGGTGTGGAACACCCCGAGGACGTTTGTTGGCAGATTGAACATTCCTTACGTCAGGTGATTCTTGACAACGGTGGTTCCATTTCTCACCACCATGGCATTGGTAAAATTCGTCGAGATTTCATGAAAGATGTGTTGTCTCCTGCCGGTATAAAGTTAATGAGAGGAGTAAAGGAGGCCACAGATCCACAAAACATCTTTGGTATCCGTAATGGAGGGCTGTAGTTCAAACTCTATGCAACCCAGGGAATCTGTTACGTCAAAATCCTCAAATTTAGTTGAGTTACTCCACCACAGGGCGGTGAGTCAACCAACTAAATTAGCCTACGTGTTTTTGCAGGATGGAGAGATTGAGTCAGGACGCCTGACCTACCAAGAATTGGCGCAACAGGTTAGGGTCGTTGCGCTGGGGCTGCAATCGGTTTGTGCGGTAGGTGATCGAGCGCTGCTCCTCTATCCCCAAGGGCTAGCGTATATTGTTGGGTTCTTAGGCTGTCTCGATGCCGGGGTGATTGCTGTACCCGCGTATCCCCCCCGACGCAATCAGCGGAAACTGGGGAGATTACAGGCGATTGCTAAGGATGCCCAGGCAACGGTCGCGTTGACGACGGCTGAATTGTTGCCGCGTCTGCAGGGGCAGTGTCAAGATGCATCTGAACTAAATCAGCTCCATTGGTTGGCTACGGATAGTCTTGTGGCAGAGACTGAGCAGGATGAGAATTGGAGGATTCCAATCGATCCATCCGACCTCGCATTTTTACAATACACCTCCGGGTCCACAGGCATTCCCAAAGGCGTCATGGTTTCCCATGGCAACCTGATGCATAATTGCGAGACTATCAAACGATCCTTTGAACTGACACCAGACGATGTTTCTGTTACCTGGTTGCCTAGTTTCCATGATATGGGTCTGATTGACGGGATTTTACAACCACTCTACACGGGGTTTCCAGGGTATATTATGCCCCCTGCGGCCTTTCTACAACGTCCCCAGCGCTGGCTGCAGGCGATTTCCAAATATCGAGCCACCCACAGCGGTGGTCCCAACTTTGCCTATGATTTATGTTCTCAAAGAATCACAGCAGAACAACGGGATGGTCTAGATTTAAGTTGTTGGCAAAGTGCCTACAATGGTGCTGAACCCCTGAGATTGTCAACATTAGAACGATTTACCTCTAAATTTAGCTCAGTTGGTTTTCAGGCTAAAGCGTTTTATCCATGTTATGGCATGGCCGAAACCACCTTGATGGTTTCGGGGGGTGAGGTAACCTCTGAACCTGGCCACTGTATTGTCGATGCTGTTGCTCTAGGCAATAACCAGGTCATTCATGTAGAGCCCATTCACCCTAATGCTAAACAGTTGGTGGGATGTGGTCAAACCTGGCTAGATACAACTGTTGCGATTGTCAATCCTGAAACTTGTAAGCAGTGTGTCGATAATCAGGTAGGCGAAATCTGGGTCACAGGGGGTAGCGTTGCCCAGGGATATTGGCGTCGCTCCGAGTCCTCAGAATTTGCATTTCATGCCCATCTTGCTGACAACACAGAAACCATCTTCTTCCGGACAGGAGATTTAGGTTTTTTGCATAATGGCGATCTGTTTATCACCGGTCGCCTGAAGGATGTGATCATTATTCGTGGACGGAACCACTATCCCCAGGATATTGAACGGACAGTGGAGGAAAGTCACCCTGCACTACGGTCTAATAGCGGAGCAGCGTTCTCTATCGAAGTTGATCAGCAAGAACGCCTGGTGGTGGTGCAAGAAGTTAAGCGCACACATCTGCGTCATCTGAACAGCGCAGATGTGGTTGAGGCTATTCGATCTGCGGTTCCTCTGCACCATGAGGTACAACTCTACGATGTGGTGTTACTGAAACCGGGGCGTATTCCCAAAACCTCCAGTGGAAAGATTCAGCGTCGGGCCTGTCGAACTCAGTTTTTAGCAGGGGAGTTGCAAAATATAGCGGTTGCGATGCCCGTGGTCTCCAGCCAACATTCTCACAAACAATCGACGATCCCATGGCGTTCCCCAGCCGATGCCCAAGAAGTATTGGGCTGGTTCCAAGCTCAAGTCAGGGATGAAATTGCTCAGTTTCTATCCCTGGCCCCTGATGCCATCAATCTTGATCGCAGCTTGCTGAGTTTGGGGCTGGATTCCCTGAAAGCAGTAGAGCTGTTGGAAAAGATTGGTGCTAAATTTCGGCTTTCATTACCTCCCACCCTGCTATTTGAGTATCCCACCTTAGCTCAGCTGGTTACACATCTGGCCCAGGAGTACCGAGAACAACTGGAGTGTATTCGCTTGGGGCAAGTGCCTGATCAGAATCAAGATAATCCTCCTGAATACATTGATATTTCTGGCAAAGAAGTTGCCAGCTATTCAGGCCCCCAAACCCCGAATTTTGGGGGCTTTGAGTCTAACTCCCCAGCATTGAAGAGGGCTAGGGGGACCTTCAACCAAGGTAATCTTTCCAAGAAAACTTCTATAGATGGAGCCGTGGAGGATATTGCCATTATCGGCATGGCTTGTCATTTTCCCCAGGCTGATGATCTAGAGTCTTTTTGGCATCTGTTGCGATCTGGTCAGGATGCAATTACGGAAGTCCCTCCTAGCCGCTGGAACTGGCAGGATTTTTATGACCCTGTGCCTGCCCCGGATAAAACCTACTCCCGTTGGGGTGGGTTTATGTCTCATTTAGAAGACTTTGACGCTGAGTTTTTTAACATTGCTCCCCGAGAAGCGCGTTTAATGGATCCTCAGCAACGGGTATTGCTAGAGACCGCTTGGGAAGCTGTGGAAGATGCAGGATGCCAGGCCGAAACCCTGTCTCTCAATTCTGTGGGTGTTTTTGTTGGTTGCAGTAGCAATGGCTATTATTCCCGCATTGTTCCCACCTTAACGGCTGAAGATCATGCAGCGGGGGTGGGCAATCATAATGCGGTGCTGGCCAATCGTCTTTCGTTCTTTCTCAACCTTCAGGGACCCTCCTTGGTGATTGATACTGCCTGCTCCTCTTCGCTGGTGGCAATACACCAGGCCTGCCAGAGTCTGCGCAGTGGAGAATGTCATTTGGCCTTTGCCGCTGGTGTGAATACCCTATTAGAAGGGGATTATTATGTGGCGGGCAGTCGCATGAAACTCCATTCTCCTGATGGTCGTTGTAAAGCGTTTGATCATCGGGCCGATGGTATTGCTGTGGGGGAAGGGGTGGGGGTGATATTACTAAAACCCCTCCATGCCGCCATTGCCGCTGGCGATCCCATTCGTGCCGTGATTAAAGGCTCGGCTGTAAATCATGGGGGCTTAACCAATGGCATTACCGTTCCAGACCCCAATGCCCAAGCGAATCTGGTGGCTCAGGCTTTAAATAATGCTGGACTGTCTGCTGAGGAGATTTCTTATGTTGAAGCCCATGGTACAGGTACGTCTCTAGGGGATCCCATTGAAATTGCAGGGTTAACCAAAGCTTTTCGACGAGATACTGAGAACAACCAGTTTTGCCATATTGGTTCTGTTAAAACCAATATTGGTCATCTGGAGGCTGCGGCAGGAATTGCAGGTGTGATGAAGGTAGTGCTATCGCTACAGCATCAACAATTGCCCCCTAGCCTACACTTTGAACAAGCCAATCCCCGCATTCAGTTTGATCAAACTCCCTTTGTTGTTAACACAGAACTTAGTCCCTGGAAGGGCACAGAGAAGCGGCGAGCTGGGGTAAGTTCCTTTGGGATTGGGGGAACGAATGCCCATGTGATATTGGAGGAAGTCGAAAGTCGGAAGTCGGAAGTCGGAAGTCAGAGTGTACGACCAAGCTGTTCCGAGCATTTGCTGACGTTGTCGGCTAAGAGTGAGGCGGCGTTAGATGAGCTGATTAGGGCGTATCAGCAGCATTTAGAGAAATATCCAGCGTTAGCATTAGCAGATATTTGTTTTACGTCGAATACGGGGCGATCGCACTTTAATTATCGGGTGGCGATCGCAGCCTCCACGTCCCATGACCTTGCCAATCATCTCAGACAATTAGATACCCAGGCAGATATTCCTGTTGGTTATTACCGAAATCATGTTGTCAGCAAGGGATCTAAAATTGCTTTCTTATTTACAGGGCAAGGGTCTCAATATGTGAATATGGGGCGACAGCTCTATGAGATTCAGCCACTGTTCCGAGAGATTCTGGATCGCTGTAATGGGATTTTGCGGGCATATCTGGATCTGGATATCCTTGACATGCTCTACCCGGATATCTCGGAAAGAGGGCAGGCACAAGGCCAGTCCCTACAGATTGACCAAACGGCTTACACTCAACCTGCCCTCTTTGTCATCGAATATGCTCTCACCAAGCTCTGGCAGTCCTGGGGGATTCAGCCCAGCATGGTCCTGGGGCACAGTATTGGAGAGTATGCTGCTGCCTGTGTTGCAGGAGTCTTTAGCCTGGAAGATGGATTAAAGCTGGTGGCCCACCGGGGCCGGTTAATGCAGCAGTTGCCTGGGGGCGGGGCCATGGTGTCCATTATGGCATCAGCGGCAGAGATAGAGCCTCGATTGGCACCCTATGGCGGACAGGTAACGTTTGCTGCCATCAATGGACCAGAAAGTGTGGTGATTTCTGGGTCGGCTCGCGCGATTCAGGCGATTCAACAAGATCTAGACACTGAGGGCTTTAAGACAAAGCGGTTAACGGTGTCCCATGCGTTTCATTCCCCGTTGATGGAGCCAATGGTAGAAGAATTTGGTGCGATCGCAAACCAAATCACCTATCACCTGCCCGAAATACCCATGGTTTCCACCGTAACTGGTCAGTGGGTGGATGACGCCATCGCCACTCCCCAGTACTGGATTGATCATGTGCGTCAACCGGTTCGGTTTGCCCAGGGAATGGACTGTTTGTTCGCCCAGAAATGTTCTGTCTTTTTGGAGGTAGGACCCAATCCCATTTTGTTGGGGATGGGACAACATTGTCTCCCTGCAGAGACATTGATGGAAGACAATATTTGGCTTCCGTCGCTCCATCCTCAGCAGAACGATTGGCAACAGATTTTGCATAGTCTGGGTCATCTTTATGTCCATGGGGTTTCAGTGGATTGGCAGGGCTTGCATCAGACAGGTGAGCACAGTCAGCAGAAGGTAACGTTGCCCACCTATCCATTCCAAAGACAGCGCTATTGGGTAGATGCAATTCCCGCAAATGCCACCTTATCTAATGCATCAAAAGAATCGTTTCAGCCTGATTTTTACCAGGTACAGTGGCAACAGCTTCCTCAGGCTCCGTCCCAGATTGCCCTTGAACCTGGTCACTGGTTAATTTTCGCCGATCGTTTGGGTGTTGGAGAAGCGCTGGGTCAGAAACTTCAGAAACAGGGGCATGGTTACACGTTGGTTTATCAGGGTGAGACGACTCAATCCATGGGTGACGGTCAGTATCAGCTGAATCCGACAGATGCCCAGGTGTTTGAACAGCTTTATCAAACCATTCTCTCAGATGCTGAGCAGCCAATTGATCGAGTGGTACATTGCTGGAGTTTAGATGTTCCAGCCACAGCAGAACTCACGTCATCTAATGTGATGCAGGCCCAAAGAGATACCTGTGGTACGGTGCTGAATTTTGTGCAGGCTCTGGCGACAACAAATGCAGTTCCCAAACTGTGGCTGGTGACGGAGGGCAGTCAGCCTGTAATGACTCCAGCCTCATCAGATAAGAGAGTAGAGACCCTAGCTGTGGGGCAATCTTCCCTGTGGGGCTTGGGTCGGGTGATTGCCTTTGAACACCCCCACCTATGGGGCGGGCTGATTGACTTAGAGCCTAATGAATTCAGGGATTCAGCAACAATAGAAAGTCTCCTAAAACAGATCTGGCAGGAAGATAGGGAAGATCATATCGCCCTGCGACAGAGACAAGCGTACGGGGCTCGTCTAGTGCGACAGTCCCGGTCAGAGTCTCGCCCCTTAGTGATACGAGAAGATGCCACCTATCTGATTACAGGTGGATTGGGCGCTTTGGGATTGCAGGTCGCTCAGTGGCTAGTGGCAGCTGGGGCTACATCCTTAGTGTTAGTCAGTCGTCGGCCTCCTTCCTCTGAAAAACAGCGACAGATTGATGCTCTAGAGGCAGCCGGTGTTAACGTTCTAATGTTGTTGGGGGATGTTGCCAGTGAGGCATTTGTCGCTCACATCCTGGAACAGATTGTTGCCAGTTTGTCGCCCCTGCGAGGCATTATCCATGGCGCTGGTGTTTTAGATGACGGGGTGTTGCAGCAGCTCACCTGGGAGCGCTTCACGGCAGTGATGGCCCCTAAGGTTCAAGGCGCTTGGAATCTGCATCAACTGACCCAGGCGATAGATCTGGATTACTTTGTTTGCTTCTCGTCGGTGGCTGCACTGCTCGGTTCACCGGGGCAGGGTAATTATGCTGCGGCCAATGCCTTTATGGATGCTCTGGTGCATCATCGCCGTGGTATGGGCTTACCAGGGTTGAGTATTAACTGGAGCGGATGGAAACAAAGCGGTATGGTGGCTACTTCCACCCATACCGCCGGGATTGATACCCTAAGCCCTGAACAGGGTTTACAGGCTTTAGCAGATCTTCTAAGCGATGCAGATGCCAGGGGTCAAACAGCGGTGATGTTGGTGGATTGGCCCCAGTTGACGCAGCGTTGGCGCTGCGATCGCACCAAGCCTGGTTCCCTACTAGCCGACTGGCTCACCCAATATCCAGATCCTTCTGCAGATTCTTCTAAACCTGCTAAATCTTCTTTACTGACACATTTGGACGCAGCTTTAGAACAAGAACGCAGAGAAATTCTCCAAAACTACTTACAGAGGCACATTGCACAAGTCTTAGGCTACGAAGAGATCGCTTCTATTTCCCATGATCGGGGATTTACCGAACTGGGCATGGATTCTCTTATGGTGGTGGAATTGATCAATCGTCTGCGCCAACAGTTGAATCAGCCCCTGTCTACTACCCTAGCATTAGAATATTCAACTATCAATAAGCTAACGGATCATTTGCTGCAGGAGGTTTTGCAGTTCTCTGCGTCAGCATCACAGGCTATAGAGCCGTCTCCGGGGACATCGGAATCTCCTAAACAGACTGACGAAGATGCCATTGCCATTGTGGGCATGGGGTGTCGCTTCCCTGGTGGTGCTGATAGCCCTGAGAAATTCTGGAGTCTCTTGAGTCAAGGTGTGGATGCGGTTGCAGAGATTCCAACTGAACGCTGGAACATTGATTCACTCTACGATTCTGATCCTGATGCAGCTGGCAAAATGTATATCCGTAGTGCTAGTTTGTTGTCCCAGGTGGATCAGTTTGAACCTGAATTTTTTGGCATTTCTCCCCGCGAGGCCAAGCATCTGGATCCTCAACACCGCTTGTTATTGGAAGTAAGCTGGGAAGCCCTGGAGCGGGCGGGGCAAGCCTCTGACCAGCTGCAAGATAGTCAGACGGGCGTCTTTATCGGCATTGGCCAGAATGACTACAGTCAGCTGGGTATGCAAGATTTAGACCAGATCACGGCCTATGATGGCACAGGCAATAGCTTTAGTTGCGCTGCTGGTCGCTTGTCCTATGTGCTGGGGCTGCAAGGCCCTACTTTGGCGATTGATACGGCCTGTTCGTCTTCTCTCGTAGCCATTCATCTTGCCTGTCAAAGCCTTCGTCATGGGGAATGCGACTTAGCGCTGGCTGGCGGAGTGCAGCTGATTCTGGCCCCCTTTACTACCACTGCTCTGTCTCGCATCAAAGCCCTCTCCCCCGATGGTCGTTGCAAAACCTTTGATGCCACTGCGGATGGTTATGGTCGAGGGGAAGGCTGTGGCATAGTTGTCCTCAAGTCTCTGTCCCAGGCTCAAGCGGCAGGCGATCCGATTTTAGGAATTATTCGTGGTTCCGCCGTTAACCACGATGGTGCCAGTAGTGGTCTTACTGTTCCCAACCGTTTTGCCCAGGAGAAACTACTGCGGCATGCTCTTACGAATAGCGGTGTTGAGGCGCATCAGGTTAGTTATTTAGAGGCCCATGGGACGGGCACACCCCTGGGCGATCCGATTGAAATCCGTGCCCTCAATCAGGTGTTTGGCCCAGATCGTTTATCGAATAGTCCCCTGGCTGTTGGTTCGGTGAAAACCAACATTGGTCATTTGGAAGCTGCTGCAGGCGTTGCTGGATTAATCAAAATTGTGTTGCAGCTCCAGCATCGCCAAATAGCTCCCCATCTGCATTTCGAAACACCAAATCCCCATGTTGATTGGTCGGATCTGCCGATGACGGTTCCGACTCAGCTGACGGCCTGGGATGGGCAGTCAGGGGCTCGGATTGCTGGGGTGAGTTCGTTTGGGTTTAGTGGAACGAATGCTCATGTGGTGTTGGCGGAAGGCGGAAGGCGGAAGGCGGAAGGCGGAAGGTGGAAGAATGTATTACAGAGTCGTTCGATACATCTGTTGACATTGTCGGCTAAGAGTGACAGGGCTTTAGATGATCTGATTAGGCAGTATCAGCGGCATCTAGAAAGTCATTCAGAATTAGAGTTGGCGGATATTTGTTTTACGGCGAATACGGGGCGATCTCATTTTAATTATCGTGTGGCGATCGCGACCTCCACATCAGCAGAATTGGCTCAAACTCTCAAGCAGATAAACAGTCAGGAAGAAGCCCCTGTGGGTGTTTATCGGCATCACAGTGCAGGTGTGCGTCCCAAAGTGGCTTTTCTCTTTACGGGACAAGGGTCTCAGTATGTGGATATGGGGCGTCAATTGTATGAGACGCAACCACTGTTCCGTGAGATTTTGGAGCATTGTAATGAGATTTTGCGGCCCTATCTGGGGGGGGATATCCTTGCTATTCTCTATCCAGATCTTGTTGAGGGAGGGCAGGTACAAGACCAGCCCCTACAGGTTGACCCAGGGCAGGCACAAGGCCAGCCCCTACCGTCTAATGCTCACCCTCTCCTCAATCAAACTATCTACACCCAACCGGCTCTTTTTGTTATTGAATATGCCCTGGCTAAGCTCTGGCAGTCCTGGGGTATCCAGCCAGATGTGCTTATGGGGCACAGCATTGGTGAGTATGCTGCGGCCTGTGTAGCGGGTGTGTTTAGCTTGGAGGATGGGCTGAAACTGGTGGCCCATCGGGGTCGATTGATGCAGCAGCTGCCAGCGGGTGGAGCAATGCTATCGATTCTGGCATCAGAGGCGGAGATTAGTCCGCGACTGTCGGCCTATGGTGGTCAGGTTACATTTGCGGCCATTAATGGGCCAAGAAGTATTGTCGTTTCTGGGACCGATGGTGCGATTCAGGCATTGCAACAAACCTTAGAAACGGATGGCTTTAAGACGAAGCGGTTACAGGTTTCCCATGCCTTCCATTCTCAATTGATGGAGCCGATGATGGCGGAGTTTGGGGCGATCGCAAACCAGATCACCTATCACTCACCAACGCTGCCATTTGTTTCTAACGTCACTGGTCACTGGGCCGATGCGTCAGTGGCGACTGCTGATTATTGGGTGAACCATGTGCGTCAGCCGGTGCGATTTGCCCAGGGGATGGACACCTTATTAACTAAAGACTGTGATGTCTTTTTAGAGGTGGGTCCAAAGCCAATTTTGTTGGGCATGGCACAGCGGTGTGAAGAGAAGGGGTTATGGCTGCCATCTTTACGGCCTGGCCAGGCAGATTGGCAACAGATCTTCCAAAGTTTGAGCCAAATATATGTGCACGGAGGGCAAGTCAATTGGCAGGGTGTGGAACAAGGCTATGGCCATCAGAAGATAGTTCTTCCCACCTATCCCTTTCAGCGACAGCGCTATTGGCTGGACGAGATAAGTCAGAACGTCAGGGCGTCAAACAGACAGCGGGCTGGTCATCCCTTACTGGGCCGACAAATTCCCTTGCCCGGAGTGGATGATCAAGCTCGGTTTGAATCTGTTGTGGCAGCAGAGTCGCCTAACTATTTGGGTCACCATCAAGTGTTTGACCAGGTGCTGTTTCCGATGATGGGCTATGTGGAAATGGCGTTCGCAGCTGCCCATGCCCATAGGAAAGACTCTCACTGGACTCTGGAAGACTTGGTTATTCGGCAAGGCTTAATTTTTCCCGATGGGAACAACAGAACAGTTCAAACGGTCCTAACGTCGGACACTTCCGATGACCTTGAAAATTCATTGGAAACCTATCGCTTGCAAATCTTCAGTGAAGCGTTACCTGGCCATCGCTCAACAGAAAATAGTGGTGAAGACGATCAAGACTCTGAGTGGATTCTCCATGCAGAAGGGCTTTTACGGGCTGGCACGGCTGATGCAGATCAAGAACCAACCGACCAGGTAGCGCTGGAACAAATTAAGGCCGCTTGCCCTGAGGCTATTCAGGCTGTCGATCACTATCAAACCTATCAACAACAAGGTATTACCTATGGCCCTAGCTTCCAGGGAGTTCAACGGATTTGGCAAGGGGAGCATCAGGCCATTGCTCGCATTGAATTGCCCCAGTCATTAAACGCCTCTGCCACAGCCTATCAATTACACCCAGCCTTGCTCGATGCTGCCACTCAGGTGTTGATCTATGCTAACTCCCTGGCGGAAGCTGACTTAGCACCGGGGCAGCTTTATCTGCCAGCAGCCGTTGACCAGGTCAGGGTGAGTCAATCTGCCAAGACTGCCGAGACTAGGATGTGGGCGATCGCATCGGTTCAGCCCAGTCAGCCATTAAAGGGAGATATTATCCTGGCCAATGATCAGGGCAGCGTTTTAGCTCACATCAAAGGATTAAAACTGGTCTCAACCACTTCAGACGCATTACTTAAAGGTCTTAAACCTGGCTTTAAAGACTGGTGCTATCGCCTTGATTGGCAGTTGCAACCCTATAAACCACCACAAGAACTATCTCCAAAGCCAGCAGCGGGCACCTGGCTTTTGTTAGCAAATGAGGATGGCTTAGCCAAGCAATTAGCTGCTGCCCTAAAACAACAGTCACAGCAATGTATCTGGGCTGTGGCCGGGACGGAGTATCGCCAGTTAGATGCGGCCCAGTATCAAATTCCCCCAACTCAACCAGAGGCATTTGATCAGCTACTGCAGGACTGTGGTCCAATTCGGGGAGTTATCCATTTCTGGGGAGAGTCTGCTTTAAAGGCACCCTTAGATTTAGAAACTGTACAAACTGCTCAAGAAATCGGCTGTGGTAGTGTGTTGCATTTGGTACAGGCGCTAAATAAGCACTCCTCGCAGCAGTCTGGGCCAGCGAATCCCACACTTTGGTTGATGACCCAGGCGGCACAACCTGTTTTGGCAACGGATGTGGCGCAGCCTCAACAAAGCCCTCTTTGGGGGCTAGGTCGGGTGATCACCCTGGAATATCCTGACTTGTCTTGTCGTCAGGTGGATTTGCCCCCTTATGAAACCCAGGCTAATGAAACCCAGGCTGATGATTCTCGGTGTGGCAGGGCTGGCACAAGGCACAGCCCCTACAAAATTCTCCCCGAGAACTTGACCCATCGACTGGTACAGGAACTGTTATGGCCTACGGTGGAGAATCAAATTGCGTATCGCCAGGGCAAATGTTATGTGGCTCGGTTGGTGCGATCTTACCATTCAAACCAGTCTTCAGCGACTCTGTCTCCAGCGACTCAACCAGTTCAGCTCAAGCTCTCAGAATATGGCCTGTTAGAAAATCTTTCTCTGCATCCCCTGAAACGTCGTCCTCCAAGTCCTGGGGAAGTCGAAATCCAAGTGAAAGCGGTGGGGCTTAACCTGCGGGATGTGCTCAATGCTCTAGGACTTTTGCAAGAGTATTACGCCGAGTCGTTGGGAATTACCCACCCTGACCAACTCACCTTTGGTTTTGAGTGTACTGGGATTATTACCGCTGTGGGTGATGCTGATGGAGAGAAAGTTTCTCCATGGCAAGTGGGGGATGAAGTCATTGCCATTCTGTTGCCCGATGGCTTTAGCAGTTATGTTACTGTTCCCAACGAATGGGTGATGCCCAAACCAGCTGCCATCAGTTTTACTGAGGCGGCTACATTACCCCTAACTTTTCTGACGGCTTACTATGGACTTCACTACTTAGCCGATATTCAACCGGGCGACCGAGTTTTGATCCATTCTGCTGCAGGTGGGGTGGGTCAAGCTGCTGTGCAAATTGCCCAACGGGCTGGAGCGGAAGTCTTTGCGACAGCCAGTCCCCCTAAATGGGATTGGTTAAAACAGCAGGGGGTTGAGCATGTGATGAACTCCCGCAACCTTGACTTCGCGGCGGAGATTCACGAGAAAACCCAGGGTCAGGGGGTGGATATTGTCCTGAATAGTCTCACCGGAGACTTTATCGATAAAAGTTTTGATGCCCTGGCTGACGATGGACGCTTTATTGAAATTGGCAAATTGGGTATTTGGAGCCCGGAGCAGGTGCAACGGCAGCGGCCTGATGTCGGTTATTATCCCTTTGATTTAGGAGACGTCGCCCAAGACCATCCTGACCTGATTCAAAATCTATGGCGTGAGCTAAGCCAGCACTTTGTTGATAAAACTCTCCAACCATTACCCCATAGGCTCTTTCCCATAAATCAGGTGATGGATGCCTTTCGGTTTATGCAAAAGGCCCAGCACATTGGCAAGGTGGTGGTGAGTTTTGCCGATGAGATTTCAGCTTCGTCAGCACCCTCGGCTGTGGCTGTTCGAGCTGAAGCCAGTTATTTAATTACGGGGGGCTTAGGTGCCCTAGGATTAGAAGTTGCTCAATGGCTAGCGCAGCAGGGGGCAGTCCATCTCGTTCTAGTGGGACGCAGTACACCGTCTCAATCTGTACAGGACAGGCTTTCCCTATTAGAGGACGCAGGAGCACAGGTTTCTGTTATTCAAACCGATATCACCCAAAAGAGAAAGGTGGAGCAACTGTTTCAACACATTGCCACACATTTACCAACACTGCGCGGTGTTATCCATGCTGCTGGAGTGCTGGATGACAGTATTTTGCAGGACATGAGCTGGTCTCGATTTGCCCAGGTGATGGCACCTAAAGTGCAAGGGGCCTGGTTGTTACATGAGGGCACACAGGAATTAGACCTGGATTTCTTTATTTGTTTCTCCTCAGTGGCATCTCTGTTGGGTTCACCCGGTCAGGGAAACTATGCTGCTGCCAATGCGTTTCTGGATGCGTTAGTCCACTATCGTCAAGCCCAGGGATTACCCGGTCTGAGTATTAATTGGGGCGGGTGGTCCCTGGACGGCATGGCAGCCAATGTGGAACGCAAACATCAGGTGCGTCAACAGGTGCAGGGATTAAGGGCTATTGAGCCAGGTGCTGGATTGCAGATTTTAGGCAATCTCTTAGGCACCTCGCAGGCCCAGGTGGGCATTTTTCCAGTGAGCTGGCCTCAGTTTTTTACTCAACTGCCGAAGAACCTGGCATTGCCGGTGCTAGACAACTTCCGAGGGGCAAAATTGTCTCCTTCCAAATCGTCTGAGGTACTTGTGACCTTAAAAGCAACGCCTGGGGAAGAACGGCGGGAGATTTTAGTCAAGTTTGTACAACAACAGGTGGGCCAAGTATTAGGGATGACCGATGTGCAGCGGATTGAATCGCGGGTGTCGTTATTTGACTTGGGAATGGATTCGCTGATGGCGGTGGAGTTTCGTAATCGTTTGCAGTCGGAATTAAGCTTGTCGATGCCGTCCACATTGCTATTTGATTACCCGACTCTGGAGGCCCTGGTGGATTATCTGGAACAGGATATCTTATCGCTAGACGCTGAGATTGAATTAACAGATGAAAAGAGTCAGGGAGTTTCTGACCGTAATCCTGATCTAACGCGATCGCAATCGAATGCAGTGGCCATCATTGGTATGGGGTGTCGTTTCCCCGGTGGTGTGACATCTCCCGAGGAGTTTTGGCAATTACTACAACAAGGTCGGGATGCCATCAGTCAGGTCCCCTCAGAACGCTGGTCAGTAGAGCAATTCTATGATCCAAATCCCGACGCTGTGGGCAAAATGATTTCCACAGAGGGTGGTTTCTTAGACCAGGTGGATGGTTTTGACGCCCAATTTTTTGGCATTGCCCCTAAGGAAGCCCAGAGTTTAGATCCTCAGCAGCGGCTGTTGTTGGAAGTGAGTTGGGAAGCGCTAGAACGAGCCCATCAGCTGCCCGAACAACTTTATAACAGTCTGACAGGCGTTTTTGTCGGCATTAGTACTCAGGACTATGCCAACCGGCTCTCTGTGGCTGGACAAATCCCAGATGCCTATCTTGGCACTGGAAATTCATTGAGTGCAGCGGCGGGACGACTGTCTTACCAGCTGGGGCTAACCGGGCCAAGTCTGGCGGTGGATACCGCCTGTTCCTCTTCCCTAATTTCTGTGCATCTAGCCTGTCAAAGCTTGCAGCAGCAGGAATGTCATTTGGCGTTGGCCGGTGGTGTGAATTTAATGTTGTCTCCTCGCAATAGCATTGTCTTCTCCCAGGCTGGAATGCTGGCTCCCGATGGTCGTTGTAAAACCTTTGATGCGGCAGCCAATGGATATGGGAGAGGAGAAGGCTGTGGTATGGTTGTGCTGAAGCGTCTGGCGGATGCCCTAGCAGATGGCGATCCGATTTTGGCGGTGATTCGTGGGTCTGCCACCAACCAGGATGGCCCCAGTGGTGGGTTGACGGTGCCTAATGGCCCTTCCCAGGAGGCTGTAATTCAGCAAGCGCTAGCCAATGCCGGTGTGCCGTCACACCGGGTGAGTTATGTTGAAGCCCACGGTACTGGGACGCCCTTAGGTGACCCCATCGAAGTGCGGGCTCTCAATCGGGTGTTGGGACAGGATCGTTCATCCATGCAGCCCCTCATCATTGGTTCGGTGAAAACCAATATGGGGCATCTGGAAGCCGCTGCGGGGATTGCTGGTTTGATGAAAGTGGTATTGCAACTGCAGCATCAACAGATTGTCCCCCACCTTCATTTCGATACCCCCAATCCCCATCTTGATTGGGAGCACCTGGCAGTGAAGATTCCCACTCAGCTGACGGCCTGGGACGGGGAGGGAGAGCCTCGGATTGCAGGGGTGAGTTCATTTGGGTTTAGTGGGACAAATGTTCATGTGGTGTTGGAGGAAGTTGGAAGGCGGAAGGCGGAAGGCGGAAGGCGGAAAGTATCACCACGTCGTCCGGAGCATTTGTTGACGTTGTCGGCGAAAAATAGGACGGCGTTAGATGCATTGGTTGGGGAGTATCAACGGTATCTGGAAACGCATTCAGACTTAGGGCTGGCGGATATTTGTTTTACGTCGAATACGGGGCGATCTCATTTTAATTATCGGGTTGCGATCGCAACCACCACCTTGGCAGAACTGACCCATCGTCTTCAGCAGTTAGGCTCCCAATCAGACATTCCGGTTGGCTGTTCTCGGAATCGTGTTGCCAGCGAGCGTTCTAAAATTGCTTTTCTCTTTACGGGCCAGGGTTCTCAGTATATAAATATGGGGCGGCAGCTATATGGGACTCAGCCACTGTTCCGCGAGATTCTCGATCACTGTAATGAGATGCTGCAGGAATCTCTGGATCTAGATATTCTAGACATTCTCTACCGGGATATCTCGGAGGCAGGGCAGGCACAAGGCCAGCCCCTACAGATTGACCAAACGGCCTACACCCAACCTGCCCTATTCGTCCTCGAATACGCCCTGGCTAAACTCTGGCAATCTTGGGGAATTGAGCCTAGTGTTGTGATGGGTCACAGCATTGGGGAATATGTGGCCGCCTGTATTGCTGGGGTATTTAGCTTAGCAGATGGTCTCAAGCTGGTGGCCCATCGAGGCCGGTTGATGCAGCAACTTCCCAGTGGTGGAGCCATGCTGTCGATTTTAGGGTCGGAAGCAGAAATTAATGCTCGGCTGATGCCCTATAAAGAACAGGTGACGTTGGCGTCTATCAATGGGCCGAAGAGTGTTGTGGTTTCGGGAGAAGATAACGCAATTCAGGCACTGCAACAGGTGTTGGATGCCGATGGGTTTAAGACGAAGCGATTACGAGTATCCCATGCCTTCCATTCTCCCTTGATGGAGCCAATGATGGCGGAGTTTGGTGCGATCGCATCCCAAATTACTTACCATTCACCCACGCTGCCCTTAATTTCTAATGTGACGGGACAATGGGCCGATGAATCGATGGCCACTGCAGACTATTGGGTGAACCATGTACGTCAGCCAGTGCGGGTTGCCCAGGGGATGGAGACCTTGTTAACCAAGGACTGCGACGTCTTTCTGGAGATGGGGCCAAAGCCAATTTTGTTGGGCATAGGGCGACAGTGTCTCTCGGAAGAGAGTTTTTCAGAAGAGAAAGGGCTATGGCTACCGTCGCTGAGGTCTGGACAAGATGACTGGCAACAGATGCTAGAGAGTCTGGGACATCTGTATACCCATGGGGTTGAGGTGAATTGGCAGAATGTAGCTCAGGGACAGCACTATCAGAAAGTACCACTGCCCACCTATCCCTTTCAACGCCAGCGCTATTGGGTGGAAACCTCCATGGTACCGACCATACCAAAGGCTAGCTCTACTAGCAAAACAGAGGCTCATCCCCTGTTGGGACGTCGATTTTATAGTGCGACCCAACCCCAGCAGATTCAGTTTGAAGCACAGTTGAGTGCTTTGGAGCCAGGGTATTTAGCGGAGCATCGTATCTTTGGTCAGGTACTATTCCCGATTGCGGGATATTTGGAGATTGCGATCGCAGCTGGCCATCATGTGTTTGCACGTCAAGGAACGCTAAACCACGATTTACTCCTGGAGGATATCACCATTCACCAGGGGTTCATTCTCTCTGAGACTGAAACCACCACAATCCAAACGGTGCTGAATCCTGTTTCAGGCAATGCTCATCGATATGAATTCCAGATTCTGAGCCTGCAACTAGAAGAACAACAACCTAAATGGACACTTCATGTTCAGGGGCAACTTTCTGCATTAGACGGGAGCACTACTCCCAATGACATCGATATCGAGGCATTGAAAGTCGCTTGTTTAGAGGCTGTGGAAATGCCACAACTTTATCAGACCTATCAGCAGCGAGGAATTGACTACGGGCCACAATTTCAAGGCATTCAACAATTGTGGCGAGGCTCCAATCAAATTGTGGGTCAATTGGTCTTTAAAGGATCTGATGATCCAGAGGACTATCATATGCATCCCACCCTATTGGATAGTGCGCTGCAGAGTCTTGCCCCCATCTTGTTGCAAGAGGGTCCCACCTATTTACCCATCGCCCTTGAAAAACTTCATTGGCGACGAGGTGAGAAAACGTTGAATCCTTGGGTCGCGGGTTCGATAATAACTGATGCAGCGAGTTCTAGAAAAGCTACCTTGAGTGTGAGTAATGTCCGAGGTCGGGCCATAATCGACCTCTCTGGTCTCACCCTGGTACCGGTAACCGATCAGGCTGTTCTCAAAACTCCTGATTTGTACCAATGGTATCACCAACTGCAGTGGCAGGCGTTACCGTCATCCCAAGATCCATTAGCACCAACGACCCAGGGGATCTGGTTAGTTCTGGCTCCTGATGTCAAATTTGGTCAACAACTGAAGAATGCTCTGAATCATCATGCTCAAGCATGCGTGGTTGTTTATCCTGGTTCTGATTTTTGTCAGGTGGATGATGGGCAGTATCAGCTGGCCCCAAGTCAGCCGGAAGCATTGCGCCAGGTTTTGGCATCGTTAAAACAGAATTGCGCATTAACAGAGACGCCCCTGCTAGGAATTCTCCATCTCTGGAGTCTAGCCACAGATCTAGAAGACTTAGATCACGCTGAAACGTTGACCTGTGGCATGGCCCTCCATTTACTGCAAGGTATGACAACAACTTGGCCAGATACTCCATTACCGCCCCTATGGTTAATTACCCAGGGGGCTCATATGCTGCCAGACCAGCAGTATGCTAGCTGTGCGCCCCAACATCAGCTCCTGTGGGGTCTGGGACGAGTGATTGCCTTGGAGTATCCAGATGTATCGTTGCGGTGTCTGGATCTAGATCCTGCGGCTGATCAAGTTGTACAGGATCTGGTGCAAGCGCTACTGGAATCCCATGGAACTGGCTCAACAGAAAATCAAATTGCCTACCGGCGCGGGTTGCGTCACGTGGCTCGGTTAGGGCAGTTCAATCCCAAGGCGTTGGCCCATCAGACCCATCAGTCTGTTCAGCTCAAGTTGCATGAATACGGCAGGCTGGATCAACTCTCGTGGCAACCACTCGAACGCAGTGCTCCCAAACCTGGAGAGGTTGAGATTCAAGTCAAAGCCGTCGGTTTGAACCTGCGGGATGTGCTGAATGCGCTGGGTCTGTTGAAAGATTACTATGCTGAACAGTTTGGCATTACTCAGGCGAGACAGTTGACCTTTGGGTTTGAATGTGTCGGCATTGTCACAGCTGTTGGTGATGTCGGAGAAGACAAGATCTCTCCCTGGCAGGTGGGGGATGAGGTAATTGCAATTCTCCTACCCGATGGCTTTAGTCGCTATGTCACCGTGACGGCTGACTGGGTGATAGCCAAACCCAAGGCCATGAGCTTTTCTGAAGCGGCCACACTCCCGCTTACCTATCTAACGGCCTACTATGGCCTGCATCATCTGGCAAAACTTCAACCTGGGGACCGTGTTCTGATCCATTCTGCAGCTGGGGGGGTGGGTCAGGCTGCTGTCCAAATTGCTCAACAGGTGGGGGCTGAAATTTTTGCCACGGCTAGCCCAGCTAAATTGGATTGGTTAAAACAGCAGGGCATTGAGCATGTCATGAACTCCCGCAGCCTGGATTTTGCGACGGAGATTCAGGAGAGAACCCAGGGACAGGGAGTGGATATTGTTCTCAACAGCTTTACAGGAGAGTTTATTGATAAGGGCTTTGAGGTGCTGGCTGAAAACGGACACTTTGTTGAAATTGGCAAGCTGGGCATCTGGAGTGCGGAGCGGGTTGCGCAGCATCGTCCAGATGTAAGCTATTTCCCGTTTGATCTGGGAGAAGTTGCCCAGACTGTTCCCAGACAGCTACAAGATTTGTGGTGTGACTTAAGTCAACAGTTTTCCACGGGGCATCTAAAGCCGCTACCCCATCGCGTGTTTGCCGCTGACGATGTGGTTGATGCTTTTCGGTTTATGCAAAAGGCGCAGCACATTGGGAAAGTGGTGGTGCAGTTCCCCGATGGGCCGGTGTCTATCCAAGCGGAGGGCAGCTATCTGATTACTGGGGGGCTGGGTGCTCTCGGCTTAGACGTTGCCCAGTGGTTGGGGCGACAGGGGGCAAAACACTTGGTTTTAGCAGGGCGTAGTCAACCGTCACCAGTGGCGCAGCAAATCATTGCTGACCTGCAAGCAAACGGTACGCAGGTGTCGGCTTTACAAGTCGATATTACTCAGCGGGCCGATGTGGCGCAGCTGTTTCAACAGATTGCTGCCTTACCAACGCTGCGAGGGGTGATTCATGCAGCCGGTGTGTTAGATGATGGTGTGCTCCAGGAGATGAGCCGGTCTCGGTTTGCCCAGGTTCTGGCTCCTAAGGTGAAGGGGGCTTGGTTATTGCATGAGAACACAAAGCATCTAGATTTGGATTTCTTTGTCTGTTTCTCGTCGGTGGCGTCTTTGCTGGGGGCACCGGGGCAGGGGAACTATGCTGCGGCCAATGCCTTTTTGGATGGGTTGGCCCATTACCGTCAGGCCCAGGGATTACCAGGGTTAAGTATTAACTGGGGCCGGTGGTCTAGCGGTATGGCGGCAAATCTTCCCCTTCAGGACCGGCGGGGCTTAGGAATTATTGCCCCAGCGACCGGTGTGCAGGTTTTGGGTGACCTGTTGGCCACCGCTGCCGCACAAGTCGCTGTCTTGCCAGCAGATTGGTCCCAGTTCTTTGAACAGTTGCCCAGGCATCTGACCATGCCTGTCCTGGAGGGATTACGACCGGCGGAACCGTCATCTCAGCCGTCGTCCACGTTTCTCCAGCGATTAGAAACCGCGCCAATTCCTGGGAGAAAGTCGCTGCTGATTCAGTTTATTCAGAAAAACGTGGGACATACCTTGGGCATCGCTGATCTGCAACAGATTGATCCTCAGGAGTCGTTGTTTGATATGGGGATGGATTCTCTAATGGCGGTGGAGTTTCGCAATCGCCTGCAGTCAGAATTGCAGATATCTATCTCGTCAACGGTGTTATTTGATTATCCGTCGGTGGATGCGATCGCAACTTACCTCTTCGAGAAAATCTTTCCCCCAGACCATCCGGACCCGACTCCCCCCCACCGCTCGCCGCAAACAGATGTTTCTGAGATTCGAGCAGAGGTGACCCAGCTTTCAGAAGCCGAAGCCGAAGTCATTCTTTTGCAAGAACTGGAAAGCATCACTCAATCATCAGGGGGGCAATAACATGAGCAATATCCATTCAACGCCTTCACCTCAACATCAGCCCGATGGTTTGTCCGCCACTAGCTTGTCCGCTACTAAGCGAGCCTTGATTGCCCTTAGGGAAATGCGGGCTGAACTGCAAGCGGTGAAGTCTGCCCAGACTGAGCCCATCGCCATTATCGGCATGGGCTGCCGTTTTCCCGGTGGTGTTAATTCTCCTGATGAATTCTGGCAATTGCTCCAGCAGGGACAAGATGCCGTTGGCCCAATTCCCTCAGATCGTTGGCCTGGGCAGGCAGCTACTTATGAAACCACGACATCATTAGCGGGACTGCTGGACCAGGTGGATAGCTTCGATGCCCAGTTTTTTGGGATTACGCCTCGGGAAGCTCGTAATTTGGATCCGCAGCAACGCCTGCTGCTAGAAGTCAGTTGGGAGGCGTTGGAACAGGCCCATCAGGTGCCACACCAGCTGCGCAACAGTGCCACAGGAGTGTTTGTCGGTATTAGCAGCCAGGACTATGCCAATCAGTTGTTGGCGGCAGACGAACCCGTCGACACCTATTCCGGTACCGGTAATGCCTTTAGTACGGCGGCTGGTCGGCTTTCTTATCAGCTGGGCCTAACGGGGCCAAGTCTAGCCGTTGATACCGCCTGTTCCTCTTCCCTTGTTGCCGTTCATCTGGCCTGTCAGAGTTTACGGCAACGAGAATGTATCCTGGCGCTGGCCGGTGGGGTCAATCTCTTACTGGATAGCCACACCCATGAGGTGCTTTCCCAAACCGGTATGGTGTCTCCTGGTGGTCCTTGCCGCACATTTGATGCCGGTGCCAATGGCTATGCTCGCGGTGAAGGCTGCGGGGTGATTGTGCTCAAGCGGCTTTCGGATGCCCTGGCGGATGGAGACCCCATCCAGGCTATCCTGCGGGGCTCAACCACTAACCAGAACGGCCATCGGGGTGGGTTAACGGCTCCTAATGGCCCTGCCCAAGTTGAGGTGATCCGCCAAGCACTGGCGAACAGTGGTGTCGATCATTCACAAATTAGCTATGTGGAGGTGCAGGGAACAGGCACCCCTCTGGGAGACTCCATTGAAGTCAATGCCTTAGGGGAGATTTTCCCTCGGGATCGCACCACCGCTCAATTTCTGCATATCGGCTCTGTCAAAACCAACATTGGTCATCTAGAAGCTGCAGCTGGTATTGCCAGTGTGATCAAAGTGGTTCTGCAACTGCAGCATCGACAAATTGTCCCCCACCTCCATTGCCAGACACCGAACCCGCACATTGATTGGGATACGTTGCCGGTGACGGTGCCAGAAAGCCTGACACCCTGGGACGTTAAGGATGACCGACGTATGGCTGGGGTGAGTGCCTTTGGGTTTAGTGGGACAAATGCCCATGTGATTGTGGAGGAAGTCGGAAAACTAAAATCGGAAGTCGGAAGTCGGAAGTCGGAAAATCAGTCTAAAAATTTACTTACGTTGTCGGCTAAGAGTAAAAAAGGGTTAGAGACGCTAGTGAGTCAGTATGGGCAACACTTAGAACGATATCCTGAGCAGGGATTGGCAGATATTTGTTGTGGTTCGCAGGTGGGGCGATCTCACTTTACCCATCGGTTAGCGATTCGAGTTACCGATCGGCAAGGGCTGATGACGGCACTGCAACAACTTGAAGCGGGTCAGACGTCAGCCCAGGTGCAGCAGTGGCAATTGCCTAAGACGAACTACAGGCCCAACATTACCTTTTTGTTTACGGGGGACGGTGCTCAATATTCAGGAATGGGGCAGCAGCTCTATGAAACCTACCCTGTTTTCCGGCAAGCCCTTGACCAATGTACCGAGGTTCTGCGTCCACATTACAATCTGCTGGAGATTCTCTATCCGGATCTGTTGTCCTCTGAGTCAGGGCAGGGCTTCGACGGTGAGCTCAGCCGAACCGCACAAGGCCAGCCCCTACAGTCTCCCTCTCCTTCTCCCCCTCTCCCCCAAACTGCCCTATTCGCCTTTGAATATGCCCTCGCTCAGCTCTGGCAATCCTGGGGTATTCAGCCTAACCAGGTGATGGGCTATGGCTTAGGAGAATTTGTGGCGGCTTGTGTTGCGGGTGTTTTTAGCTTGGCGGATGGACTACAGTTGATTGCCCAGTGGGACCAATGGTGGGCAAACATCACAGATCGGGGACAGGCACTGACCGTGCTCGCACCTGTATCCCAATGTCAGACATTGCTGGCCTCCTATGGAGCATCCGTTGAGATAGTGGCGTATAACAGTCCGAATCATTTTGTACTGTCTGGTGCGACTGCAACAATGGCTGACATTTGTGATGCCTTGGAGGATGAGGGCCTCCTATACAAATGCTTGGAAACGGGTGCGCTTTCGCCCCATTGGGTTCAGTCTTCGCTATTAACGCCGTTGCTAGCGAAATTTAGGCAAGCTGCAGAGAACATTTCCTATGCCTGCCCGCAAATTCCCCTGGTTTCAACCATTAATGGCACTTTAGTAGGAGATGAGGTGGCTACCCCTGATTATTGGAGCGATCATTTTCTCCAACCCATTCAGTTTACGGCTGGCATTAGAACACTGTATGAACAAACCCAGGAGTCCAGCGATCTTCTGGGACCTGAGCAAGCGTTAGAAAAGGTGCCGTCTCAAAACGGGAAGACGCACTCTTTAACAGAGCCACTATTCCTCGAAATGGGGCCTAAGCCGCTATTGATTGGGATGGGACAACAATGCATATCTTCAGGGATATGGTTGCCCAGCTTGTATCCAAGCCAATCTGACAAGGACTCTATTTTACAGAATTTAGGTTCGCTCTACGTGCAAGGGGCAGCGGTGAACTGGCAACAGGTTAATGTCGGTGTTGATTACCAAAAAGTTGACTTACCCACCTATCCCTGGCAACGTCAGCGCCATTGGTTCCAAGAGCCAAAAACGGACATACAAGATAAAAGTTTGTCTGATCGTAGGGGCGCATGGCCATGCGCCCCCTCAGTAGAGATGTCCCATGCGCGGAGAATTCCGGATACTAGCTATCTTCCGTTTCAAATTTTCTGTTTATCTGCAGCTACTGAAGCAGAGCTATTTACCCAGGCTGAAGCTACGGTCAAGCGCCTACAAACATCGTTAGATTTGGGACCTAAACCAGACCTAGCAGCGATTTGTTTTGAGGCAAATACTTATGATAGTGGAGCGCGATCGCGCCATCCCCATCGCCTAGCCGTCATCGTTCAGTCCGCAGAAGAACTGCATCAGACTATCCTCCAATTCCTCGCGGGGCAAGATGTTCCCAATGTGTTGTGGGGACAAATCAGTAGCCCCACAAGTGCGGACATCACCTTTCTATTTGGCGGCTTTCAATGGCCCTATCGCGGGGCAGGGTATGAACTGTATCAAACTCAACCTGTTTTTCGAGAAGCCATCCAACGCTGTGATGCCATTGTGCAATCTCTCTTGGGAGGATCGCTGCTGGATTACCTTTATTCTGCCAATAAATCTCCTAATGAAACTGCCCCAACAACTGATCAGGACATGGTTTATGCCATGCCTGTCATATTTACCTTGCAATATGCCCTGTATGAACTATGGAAATCTTGGGGAATAACACCATCATTGTTGCTGGGGGCCAGTTTTGGTGAATACACTGTGGCCCATGTGGCTGGGGTGATTGACCTAGACGATACATTACATCTGTTGGCATCCTTTGGGCAGGCATTAAAGGGAGTGGCTCCCACCCATCAAGCGGTGATCGTCAATGCTAATGAAGCTGTAGTAACAGAAGCAATTAAACCTGTTGCCCAGGAGGTGTCAATCATTGTTTACGCCGGGGCCTGTAACTTAATTTCAGGAGAACCTGCAGCGATGGAGGCCGTGATCCAACACCTGAGTGATCAACAGGTGGCCACCATTGATCTACAGCTGACCTATGGATTCCATACTCAACAGCTCCAGACACCGGAAGTACAAAATACGCCAACAATGGCAGATATTTCTCTGTCTCCTCCCCAGTTAAAGGTGGTGTCTTCTTTGACGGGAGAGCTAGTTGATCAGGTCCTGACCACCTCGAATTATTGGACTCGCATGGCCCTGGAACCAGCCCAATTTTCTAAAGCGATTCACACCTGTCTGCATAATGGCTGCGAGATTTTTCTCGGCGTCAGCGACGATGCCGCCAGTTTGAGCATGGGGCGGGCCAGTGTACCGCCTGGAACCGGGCTGTGGCTAGCAAGTTTACGGGAGAAATTATCGGATTGGAAACAACTGCTGCGCAGTCTGGGCGAACTCTATATCCGTGGAGTCCCCATTGATTGGGCAGGCTTTTATCAGGGCTACCCTCAGCGTCAAGTCATGACGGATCCATTGTCTGTCCCAGCTTTATCCCCTGTGATGCAAGCTCTACAAACGGGCCATCTGGACGCGCTAGTCCATCAATTGAGTACGGGGGGGATTTTTTCTCCGGCTGAACAACAGCTTTTACCGAAGCTATTACGGCAATTATCTCAACAATATCGACAGGAGCTATTCTCTAAGGATCAACCTGACCTCGTAGTAAGTGCAGAATTACCAAGAACGCACCGTTCCCAACAGAGTATTCTTGCTCAACTAGACACAGCATCTAGTGCCGAGCGTCAGCAGCTTTTGAGTAGCCATATTCAAACTGCGATCGCGCAAATCATGGAGCTACCCCCAGCCCAAGTTTCTCTGCTTGAACCTTTGGGTAATTTAGGCCTCGATTCCCTGATGGCCCTCGAACTCAAAGAAGCGCTCGAAAGTACCCTGAGGGTGGACATTCCCCTGGGGCAATTAGTTGAAGGGGTAACTATTGCTGGGTTAGCTCGATTTATTGATGACGCCCGTGATGGAACGACAGTAGAAGCAACCGATAGTGCAGAACCAGATTTAGAAGCAGAGGCCATTTTAGAGCCAGCTATCGATCCTACGAACCCGGCATTATTGTCCGTATCAGATCCGTTACATGCCGAACCAATTTTGCTGTCTGGAGCCACTGGTCTAGTGGGCGCTCACCTGTTAGCTGAACTACTGCAGCAAACAACCGTCGATATCTATTGTCTTATCCGGGCTCAAGATGCTGCGGCTGCCCAGCAAAAGCTAAAGCGCCAACTTGAAACCTTTGGTTTATGGCAGCCCTGGTTTAACCAGCGTATTGTGCCAGTGGTGGGGGATTTATCAGCACCTTGGCTGGGTCTGTCAGCCGAGGTGTTTCAACAACTAGCCGAGAACATCGGAGTGATTTACCACAGTGGAGCATGGGTTAATCATGTTTATCCCTATTCCACCTTGAAGGCGACTAATGTGTTGGGTACAGTAGAAATGCTGCGTCTGGCCTGTACCCATAGAGTTAAGCCCGTTCACTTTGTTTCCACGCTTTGGGTGTTTATGGCCTCGGCCTATACAGATGACCAGGAGCCCATTCGAGAAGAGGATCCGTTACTATCTCCCAAGGGACTGAAGCATGGCTACTTGCAAAGTAAGTGGGTGGCAGAAAAGTTAGTGGAAACAGCGCGAGATCGCGGTCTTCCCACATCTATCTATCGATTAGGTATTGTGACTGGGAACAGTCAAACCGGAGTAGGTAATAACGAAGACTTGTTTTCTCGCATGATTAAGGGGTGCGTTCAGCTAGGCCAGGTGCCTGCGCTCCCAGGGGTGTTCAGTAACTATGTACCCGTTGACTATGTAGCTCAAGCCATTGCCCAGCTTTCTCTTCAACCTATGGGGTCTACATTCCATCTGCTTCACCCCCAATCTATCCCCACGGAGAACCTGTTCCAATGGTTAAGTTCTTTTGGGTATACCCTTAAGAAAATTCCCCTAGATCAGTGGGTCGCCATATTAAAACTATGTCCTGAGAATTCTCTCTATCCTTACATGGTAGATTTTCGAGAAGATCTACTAAATCTTCAAAAAGCTGGGATAGATTTTAGCCGTATTAATACCCAAAATACTGCTATTGGGCTGGCTAACAGTGGTTTGAGCTATCCGCTCTTAGATGAAACATTACTCAAAACCTATGTAACCCATTGGCGTCAAAATGATTTTTTACCCAAGGCCGATTCAATTCCGGTGCCTTAGCTGGGGCAACTATGCCGCTGCAACGACAGCATTGATTGCATCAGCTTCCCCCTTTTCCACATCTAAGCCTAGACGGCACCATTCCATCATGCCCCCCTGGATGTTATAAACTTCCTTAAACCCGGCTTTAGCCAGTTGCTCTCCTACTAAATAGCTACGTTGGCCAGCCAGGCAGATAATGGCAACAGGGGTATCTCTCTTTTTAGTCAAATCTTGTAGCCACTGAGGCCAGCGATTTTTTCGACTTTCTTTAGACCGTAGACCCAAGAGAACGTCAGTCATCCCCACTAACCTGGCATTGGGAGCTCGAAACGTCTTGTACTCTATCTCCATGCGAACATCAATGAGAATAGGTCGGTTAGGTAAGTTTAGAAATTCCTTAGGAGAGATGTTAACGCAGCAGGGTTTGGATGTGGATTGCATGGGATAGTCTCCGGTTTAGTGATTAGGAGTCGCACAGCTCCTGTGCAACGTTGAATCTATTATCAGAAAACTCCCCGACAGAAAACATCCCGAAAAATTCAGGTTTATTCAGGTTTCAATTCAGGTTTATTCAGGTGTTTAAGTAAAGGAGGCCATAGGTGTGATCTGGATCTTATAAGGGAATGATGACGCTCACCATGTTCCCCTGTAAACCGACGAACTAACGACGAATGGATCGATCTCGAACCCGAAACCAAATACGACGAGTACTAATGATGGCTATTGCTACCATAAAGCCTTGGTACAGACGGTTGGATAAAACTTTTCTGATAAGCTCTCCCTGGAGGAGCATGTCTCCCTGGATGTTTTGGATGCCTGCAATTGCGATCGCAAACACCACCCCCACTATCAAAATAAATCCAACCGTCCACATGATATTAGAAACAGCATAAGACAGCTTATCCACCAAAGAGGTAAAGGTATATTTTGGGAAATCCAAAAACTGTTCCAATCGATTACGGGCTGTATCGGCTAACCTGAACCATTCTTCCAGTTGCGTATAGCTTTGCTCTTGATTGAATAGATTCCGTGACTGTTTGCGTATCCGTTTTCGCGACTGTTTACCCATGGATTTCAGATACTTAGTCAGCAACTTGATAGAATCAATCTTGCTATCCAGCCGCATTACGATAGTGTCATACAGTAACGTTGCCCTCACCAAATTCAACGTGTCGCGAGCTACTGGAATTTGATACTTTCCAGCCAGCTTCATCACCCCTAACCAGGCCGTCATCGATGTCCGTTCCCACCATTCTGCATGTTTAGACTCAAATGCAAAGACAACTTGCCAATAAATCAGCTCTAACTCACGCTCAAATGAATCGACATCAATGGGAGGTAAGGGTTCTAAGACACTGATGGCACTTTGCACCATGCCTCGAACATTTTTATTAATAAAACAGTAATTAAGTCGTTGGCTATGACGACGAGTTTTTTCACTCATGGTCCCACAGGCCCCAAAGTCAATAAACGTTAGTTTATTGCCAGGCCGAATCACAATATTGGCTGGATGGGGATCAGCATGAAAAATAATGTTTTCTAAATTACCCCAGCAATTTGCCCAAGCTAACCGTTTGGCCACAATTGTTGGGTTGATATCAATGCTTTCCAAATAGGCAAGGGCGTCTTTATCCTTCTGCTCAATGGCAGCTAGAACTTCCCAAAGCCAAACGCCAGATGCAAATTCTGTGACTAGAAGATCTTCACTCAGCAGTTCAAAATAGACCTTTGGTGCATTGATAAAGGAATTTTTCGATTCTTTCACCGTTTTACGAAAAACTTCCTGGTATCGGGCCTCATGGCGAAAATCTAATTCTCCCAGGATGACCTCCCGTAAATCGGCTCTTAAATAGGTGGTGGTGCCTGGGCGAACAATGGCTAACAGTTCCACTATCCCTAACAGCCAATTCAGGGCTTGCCAATCAGCCATCATAAGTTTGCCAATATTGGCGCGACGTACCTTGACTGCCACCTTATCGCCATTGTGTAAAACAGCTTGATAAACGCAGGCAATTGAGGCAGAGCCAATAGGTTCTGGGTCAAACTGAGTAAAGGTGTCTGCTAAAGGTTTTTGGGTAACCCGTTCAATCACCTGGATGGCATGCTTTGTTGTTTCGGGCGGTAGCTTATCTAAAAGTTTAGATAGCTCAAGGCAGTAAGGGTAGGGCAATAGGTCAACCCGCATCGCCATTTGTTGACCAAGTTTAATAAAAATCCCCCCCATGCTTTGTAATATGATCCGTACCCGCTGGGCGCGGCGCTCTACCGAATCTTTTCGTTGTAGCCAATCCCAAAATATGAGAGTCCAAAATTTAACGATGGCATATATCCACACCCCCAATCTCATCAGTACCTGCAGAAAACTCACCTGGATTTGCATGATGCTCATCATCGGTGGTGGGCTACCATAAATATCGGGATTTATACCTAACTGTTGGCGACGTTGCATAGAGCGAATAGGGGCCTCATCCTCAATCCCCTTCGAGGAACTATGGGATTCGGGTCTATTGTTTTCCCATGGTTCGAGGGAGTTAGTCTCTAAAACTTTTTGAGATCGCCTTTTCCGTTTGATCAAGCGAGATTTAGAGGGCTTAGCGGTTTGAGAAAGCCATGATTGAATGCCTCTGCTAACAGCCTTTTGGACGCGATAGGAAGATGATGATCGTTTGATATTGGGCAAGTTTGTGTAAGCTGTTGGTGATGAACCATTGTCACCGTTAACGTTTATGGGTTTGATCACTTTAATTCGAGGTCGCTTACGATTCTTACCCATGATTCTTAAACTTTTTTAAAAACACAATGATGCATTTGAATTATTTTAAATTTATTTGAATTGATTTATTTTGAAGTGGTCGTTTACCTGCTCGAATTTAATCATTTAGTTATAAATGGCTGAATGATTAGAAATGTAAGGATCTATCTATATTCTCAAAAGAAAACGTTATTTTCATGTATAAGTCTTCTTTATATAAGAACGTTTGAATTTGTTAATGTAGGCAAGGAGATTTTATATTCCAATCATCTTAGAAAGCAAGACCGATTAAATTCCAGCTTTTGGATGTACAGGTGTTCTATAGAACACCTGTACAAAACACATTGTCAACTCTTTTGATCCCGAGCTTTATCGCTTGTCTCTATGCCCTCCTGGCTTTACCTCTCCATAGGAGATTATTTCATGTACCATAATTAATATTTAGTTTATTAGTTTCTCACTCTGAATTAGAGCAACTTGTTGCATGATGCTGATCATGCTTAGCCATTAACCGAACCAAAATCAGGATTTTTAGGAACCATGAAAAATATTCAAATGCCTGTTGTTGTTAATCTTGGTAAGACGAGCAAAAAGAATATCAAGAAGCTTGAAAAAGGTCGCGGGAAATTAATGGATGAAGTTCAGGAAGTTTTAGAACGTACCCAATACCAGTTGGGTGATGCAGCAGAGGATAAGATTCTTGTCCCTATTGTGGTGGTGTATAAGGAAAAGCCAAAGAAAATTAAAACAGCCCTAGATTGGTTCAATAAGCAAGCTGTTCTTAAGTAGAGGAACTGTATATTAAAGAGTAAAAAATATCTTGGCAAGCGTTTCTGTTTCACTCGGCCATTTCCCAGCTAAACTCGTCAGCCATAGCCCTTGGACTGATTCCATGTTGGTGAATAGTTATTTGCTCAGTAAATCAGTTCAATTCACTTGACAATGCAGCGAAGATATAAACTAGCCATTGCTTGTATTACACTGGCAATGATTGCATTGGCAGTGCATAGGCATCTATTTCCCAAGGCTTCTGAGCCAGTGCAATCATTGCCAGAAGTCCCTGAAATTAATGCCAATAAACCTGAAACGGTTGTTGCTTTAGGGCGTGTGATCCCCAAGAGCGGCGTCATCAGTTTATCTGGCCCGTCTCAGTTGTTTGGTGCACGAATTGCTGAAGTGAATGTTCAAGAAGGGGATGAGGTAACAGCAGGTCAAATAATTGCCTTGTTGGATACGTTTTATTCCCAGCAAGCAGAGTTAGCTATGGCCGAACAGAGAGTTTCAGTGGCCAAAGCTCGGCTGGATAAAGTCTTGGCTGGTGAAGCTAAACTTGGAGATATTGCTGCCCAGGAAGCAGAGATTGCTAATTTAGAAGCTCAATTGCGTGCGGAAGTGATTGAGAAAAAGGCTTTGATTGAGCGTATGCAGGCTGAATTGCAGAATGCGGAAAAGGCTTATCAACGTTTTCAAGTTCTTTACGAAGATGGTGCCATCAGTATTTCTGACTTAGATGACAAGCAAGAACAGTTTGAGGTTGCCCAGGCCCAGTTGAATGAGGTAAAAGCTCAATTAGAAAATATTCAGTCCAGTCGTACTCAGCAGATCCGCCGTGAAAGTGCCACTCTAGAAAGGTTAGAGGAGGTGCGTCCAGTGGATATAGCTGTTGTTCAAGCTGAACTTAAAGCCGCTACCGCCGCCGCTGTAACAGCTGCTTCCAACTTGGAACTAACCCGTATTCGAGCTCCAGTAGCTGGACGCATTCTAAAAATTCATACTTTGCCAGGTGAGCAAATGGGTCAGAATGGCATTGTGGATTTAGGACAAACCCAGGAGATGTATATCCTGGCTGAAGTATATGAGACCGATATTGCCAAAATTCAGGCAGGACAAGCTGCCATAGTCAAATTGAGTGCCTTATCTGATGAACTTCAGGGCACCGTGGAAAAGATCTCTCATCAAATAGGGCAAAAAGAAGTTTTTGATAATGATCCGGCCTTGGAAATTGATGCCAGGGTCTTTGAAGTGGAAATTCGTCTTAACCCATCTGATAGTGAGAAAGTGACCCAGTTCATTCATATGGAAGCCGACGTTACCATTCAAATCACTTCTTCGGTCCAATGAATTTCTTTACATCAGAAGCATGGCTCCAACTCACCCATAAGAAGTCTCGTCTGTTTGTGAGCTTGTTAAGTGTCATGCTCTCGGTCACGCTGATGTTTACCACCACGGCACTGCGTGATGGCATTTTTGAGGATGCAGTTACGATTCATAAATCTCTGAGAGCTGATTTATTTATACAACCGGGGCAATTGGAGTATTTTTGGGCGCTAAGCGCGCGGGGATTTCCTCGGCGGGTGATGGATCGAGTAGCCGCTATTGGTGGCGTCACGGAAACCAGCCCATTTTATATGAATTGGACCAACTTCAAAAACCCAGAAACATTAGCGCAAAAACAAATTACTATTTTTGCCTTTGATCCTGAGCGCCCTGTATTTAATCTGCCTGAAATTAATCAGCAGCTGGATGTCATAACGCGGTCTAACACATGGCTCTATGATCAGCTGGCTAAGCCTGGATATGGGCCTATCATTCAAGAAGTTCAGGAGAGAGGCTCGTTTACAACAGAAATAGCAGATAAAAAAATTACCATTGCAGGTCTTTTTACCTTAGGAGGAGGCATTTTATCCGCTAATGGCATCCTGATTACGAGTGATTTTAACTATTCAAATTTATTAGGTTTTTCCCTGGCTAAAGCAAGTTTAGGACTGGTTAATTTAGAAGAGGGAGTAGATCCTCAAGCCATTAAACAGGAGATAGTCAGTATTTTGCCAAAAGGAATAGAAGTATTGACAAAAGAAGAACTGATTGCCAATGAGAAAAAATATTGGACGACGGGTTCACCCATTGGGTTCATTTTTAATACATTGGCAGTCATTGGTTCGATATTTGGGGGAGTAATTGTCTATCAAATCCTATTTACCCAAATTTCAGATTATCTATCTGTCTATGCCACCTTTAAGGCAATTGGTTATACAAACCAATATTTGATCAATACAGTTCTCCAAGAAAGCATGTTAATGGCAGTTCTGGGGTATATTCCCGGATATATTTTTTGTCTCTATCTCTTTAATTTAGTTCAGAGCGCTACTCGGCTGCCTATGGATATGAGTTTTAGCAGAGCTGCTTTGGTCCTTGTGCTAACGTTTATTACCTGTGCGTTAGCAAGTATTGTAGCAATTGTAAAACTAAAGGATGCCGATCCTGCTGATCTCTTTAGGTAAGAGTCTAGTCTGAATAATTTTTTATTTCGTGTGCTGAGCCGATGACTAAGCAAACCATTATAGAGGTTAAAAACCTCAATCATTACTATGGTCGACGGACACTACGTCAGCAGGTTTTATATAACATTAACCTTTCCATTGAATCTGGAGAAATTGTTATTCTAACTGGGCCTTCAGGGTCTGGTAAAACCACGCTACTTACATTAATTGCCGGTTTACGATCAGTCCAAGAAGGCTGTTTAATGGTTCTCAATCGAGATATTTCTAAAGCGAGCGATCGCAAACGGCTAGAACTGCGCCATCAGCTAGGCTACATTTTTCAGCACCATAATTTAGTGCCCTTCTTTACCGCCAGACAAAATGTTGAGATGGCACTAAAGCTAAACCCTGGCCTATCAAGAAAACGATCCCAGAATCGGGCAGAAGCGATGCTAGAATCTGTGGGCTTAAAGCCCCAGATAACAAGCTATCCTCACCAAATGTCGGGAGGGCAAAAACAGCGTGTCGCCATTGCCCGTGCCCTAGTCAATCAACCCAAAATTCTACTAGCGGATGAACCTACTGCGTCCTTAGATAAAAGCAGTGGACGTGATGTCGTTGAGCTGATGCAGCAGCTCACCAAACAACAAGGCTGCACCATTGTGTTAGTGACCCACGATAATCGAATTCTTGATATTGCTGATCGAATTATTAGTTTAGAAGATGGTCGTTTATCCCAGGCCAAGGGTGAATTGTTGCTGAACATCAATAACTTGATGTCGGAAATTTTTCAAATGGAAACCAGTCAAATTAGAACATTGATTGATCCATTATCAATTGAGCAATTTTCCATATTCTTGAAGCAGCTTAATAAAGAATTCGAGCAGATTCTAAGTACGATGAACCTGCTCAAAAACCGTTCTGTCAATCAAAAACTAAACTTGATTATACAGGCGGTCTCTATTAAAATTTCTCAGCTGATAGCTGCCCAACAAGTAACTTTTTTCGTGGTAGATAGAGATCGGTATAAGCTTTGGTCGCAAAGCGCACGCAGTGCCTCTGGAGAACCGATTAATATTGAAATTCCCTTAAATGCTGGTATTGCCGGTCATGTTGCTACGACGGGAGAAAGTCTAAATATTCCTAACCCCTATAACGATTCTAGATTTAATCCTCAAGTTGATAGGGATACTGGGTTTAGGACAAGAAGTATCCTTTGTATGCCGATTTTTAACTCTAGTAGTGAAGTGTGTGCCGTTATCCAGGCCCTCAATAAAATTGGTGATGCAGCCTTTGACCAGGCAGATGAGACCAGGTTTTATGAGTTAACCCAATTTCTAGGAAATGTTCTGGAAACCAGTATTTTATATGCGCGAGAAACCAATGTTTCTCGGCATCAATCGTTGATTCAAAACGCCCATGAATTAAGGCGACGAGTAGACTCTCTATCCACAGATAAATTTATTGCTTTTCTAGATCAACTTAACCAGGAACTTCAATCTTTTTTAGACTCTGCTGTATCTCCTGACAAATCAGTGTTAAAGCAAAAGCTTCAAGTTCTGCTGCAGGTTATTTTCCTCAAGATTGGTCAAACCCTTCGAGTAGAGAGAGTTGCCGTTTTCTTAGTGGATCTCTCGAACCAGGTCTTGCGTACCAATACCGCCATAGATGAAGATAATAATCTTTTTGCAATTGAGATGCCGCTTGATACTGGGATCGCGGGATATGTTGCAATCACAGGAGAAGTCCTCAATATTCCATCCCCCTATGATGACCATCGCTTTAATCCACAAATTGATAAAGATGCTGGCTTTATTACTCGAAATATATTGGCCCTACCAGTTTTTGGTTTCCAAACAGGTGAAGTGATTGCCGTTATCGAGATCATCAACAAAATAGGTGACATGCCTTTTGATTCAGAGGATGAGGCAAGACTATTGGAGTTTATCCGTGAATTAGGTAATGTTTTCCAAATGAGTATCCAGTGTATGCGTCATGCCTATCAGTATTTGAGCTGATTTCTAAGGAGAGTTAGTAGCAGTGTCAATCAAGTCCAAAGTAGTGCTGATGGTTGGGGCCTCGTCAGGATTTGGAAAAGCAACCGCAGAGATGCTGTTAGAACTGGGTTGCATTGTCTATGCCACCTCTCGAAGTGTTGAGAAAATGCAAGATCTGCTTATACAGAAGGCACATCTCTTAGGGTTGGATGTGACAGATAATGCCTCGATCATAGCAAGTGTAGAACAGATACTTGCGGAGCAAGGGCGTATCGATGTTGTTTTTGTGAACGCTGGTTATGGGGCTTATGGAACAATAGAAAGTATCGCTATAGAAGAAATCCAAAACCAGTACGACGTTAATGTTTTTGGTGTGGCAAGGGTCCTCAAGGCTGTGCTCCCCGCTATGCGTCAGCAGAAAAGTGGTCGAATTATTTTCACCGCTTCCCTCGCCAGTCATCTCTCGATAGCGTGCACAGGCTGGTATGCGTCAACTAAACATGCCATAACTGGTATTGCCAGGGCATTACGCCAGGAGGTTAGAGATCTTGGGATTGAGGTGATTATTATTGAGCCTGGAATAGTTAAAACAGGGTTTGATCGTGTTGCGTTTGATTTACTGGATCACGTTGAGCATCCCGCTGATTATTTGCCTTTAGTTGATGACTTCAGGCATTCTATGGCCACGAGTTATGCCAAGGCTCCTGGAGTAGACAGTACGGTAAAAGCTATGGTGGCAGCAGCCATCGCCAAACGCCCCAAAACCGTTTACTGCGCTACAGTCGATGCCAAGGTTTTGAAATTTTTGCAGGGCGTGTTAAGCGATCGCATCGTTGATTGGCTAATTCTCTTTTGGCTTAAGCAAGCTTCGCGCAAGCATTAGGGATATCTGGCTAATGAGTAAGCTAAAGGCGCACCACACGCTATCAAAAATCAATCCCTTTACCTCAATTGCCAACGTAGGAGTAGCGAATTCAACACCACGCTGATGGAGTTAAAGGCCATAAACCCACCCACCCAGATGATTTGGTCAATCATAACTAGCTTGTGTTTCCGCAATCTCGGTGTGACATTGCACCGAGCAAAGCATTACAAAATGTGGGGCCAGTGCTGAGGTCCTTTGATATTGCCTCATAAGCGTACCCTAGGCCATCACCTGGTCAGCAACCTGTTTGAAGAGATTAGATAATGGATGCTCGGGAAAACGTAAATAGAACAGATCGCTACTAGCCAACTCCATCATTTCATCACAGTTAGGAAAGAGACCCGCCACATCAGTTTCATAGGTCTCGGCGATTTGCTGTGATAGTGCAGGAAAATCAGTGTTTTGTAGCACTCGGTTGATCACCATCAACATCTTCGGTACCTTTAACTTCCGAGAGAGATCGACCATCACTGCTGTACCTTGAAAGTCTTGTTTGTCAGGTCGCAAAACAATGACCAAAATGTTAGAGACTGCTATCGCCAGCAGTGTTTCTTCATTGAGTCCAGGATGGGTATCAATGAAGATATAGTCTAGATTTAGCTCTTTAACCAGATCTCGAAAGCCATCCCGTAGCAGCTTAACATCATATCCTTCCTGCAATACTCGCGTAATGTCTGCTAGCTCACTACTGGATGGGACTAGAAAAATTTCTCCTTGATTTTGTTTAACCTCAGGGGGGGTGATATCATGGGCGGCTTCGACGATGGTGCAATCTCCCCAGAGATAGTCATTTAAGGTCTGGTTCATCGTGTCTGGTTCAAGGCCAAACAAGATATGAATACCAGGTGACTGTATATCAGTATCAATGACAGCAACTCGGTGTCCGGTGCTTGCGATCACAGCTGCTAAATTTGCAGTTGTATTGGATTTACCAGTACCTCCTCGGTAGGAGTGAATTGCTACAACCTTAGCCATTTTATTAATTTTAAAATTAGGATAGTGCGTGTAGAAAAACTACCATAACTTATAAATACCCTGGGCGATTACGGCGATCTCTTAACAATCTTCCTCAGAAAAACGAAGGTTATCAGCCTCTGCCATTAAATGCTGAAAGTAATCAGTCTGAGCAATCTTTTTAACTTCTCGGCGTCGTTTGGTTTGGTCAATCTCGATTTGCAGCTTTTTGATCTGTTGCTTTAAAGCGTCTTCCGCCTGTTTCCGTTCAGTAATCTCCTGAACAATGCCTTCATAGTACAAAACTTGTCCAAGGCTATCTTTCACCACTCGACTATTTTCTTCAATCCAGATTGTCCGACCATCCTGGCAATAGCACTGGTATTCAAATTCTTTTAACTGGCCCTTGATTCTAAGCGTTTTTTCATAGGTTATCTGTATCTGTGGGTCAACAAAGCGTTTTGCCCAGATCGAAGGCACCTGACGGATCATTTCGACCGGTGATTTATATCCATATATCCGGGCCATGGACGGATTGACTCGAATATAGTCCCCTGTGGATGTTGTTTGAAAAATGCCCTCTAAAGCATTCTCGAAAATACTGCGATACCGTTCTTCTGCCAGCTTCAGTGCTTCTTCTGCTTGCTTTTGAGCGGTCACATCTTGCATTGCCATGAGAATGGCTGGCTCATCTTTAAAAATAAACGGACATAGTGAAACCATCGCCCAAAAGTGCTCACCCTGTGCCCGCACACACGCTATTTCTCCTTCGAAAGTCTGTTGATTCAGTAATGCTGCAATGATTTGCTCACGATCGGCTCGATTTACATAAAAGTCTGTTGTTTTTCGACTGAGAATCTCTTCAAAGGAAATTCCTAGAATTTCACAGGTTTTAGCATTGGCATATAGAAATTTACTCGTTGCAATGCAACCAATGCTTAAGCCAACGGGCGAGGATTCTGCAATTAGCTGAAACTGTTCTGTAATCTGCTGTTTAGCGATGATAGCTCGTCGGTATAAATCAGACTCAACGGTCTCAGCATGAACTGTTGACGTTTCTAAAATCAGTTCTAAATCCTGTTTGTCTTCATAAACCTCAGCTAGAATCAAATCAGCATGCTCACTCACATTTTCCAGCATTACTTCGAGATCTGCTTTTTCTTGCTGTATTTTCAGCAATTGGTGTCGTAAAACTTTCAGCTGTAATTTGAGGTTATTAGTCTCTGACTCCATTGGCGATGAAGCTGCCGTAATTTAAGTCATGGATCAAGCAGCCATCATGACTAGAAGTACTATATCACCGCCCAATATCGATACATTTATCAAAAGCGCAATATCAAAAGAGTGTATCAAAAGGTAAAGCTTGCAAAGAGATGATTCAAGATGTCCCTCAAAAAAAGTCTTCGCGGTAAAATTAGCACCTGTCACGTGTTAAGACCGCATACTGTCCTATCTCAACTTTTTGCGATCGCTGAAGGGATGAGCCAGTCTAGCACCATTGCTATTCAACAGTATCCATATTCAATCCATCCCGAGGAGCAGCAATGCCAACTTTATTTATAAAGACTCTAGGTAAAAGCAATACTATAAAATGACCCTGCTGCGTGTTCCTATTTTTCATTGTCTACGGTTTTGCCTATCTATCTGGATGTGTGGTGTCTGTGGTGGTTTGATTGCTGAGTCAGTACTGGCCCAAACCCGATATGCCCAGAGTGAATTTCCAGAATCGATTGATATACAGCCATTGCCATCCGAGCGGATACTTGACATTCCGATTGATGTCGCACCATCCCCTGCTCTCCCAGGTACAGTGCCAGAAAGCATTGTGATCAGTGCTTTTGAGGTTATAGGCAGTACAGTCTTTAGTGAGTCAGACTTAGCAACGATTACAGCCCCTTATCTCAATCGTCCTCTCACCCCAGCTGAGTTGTTTGAGGTGCGTTCAGCCATTACGCAGCGCTATGTAGATCAGGGGTATGTCAATTCCGGTGCTTACATTCCACCCCAAACGTTGACCGATGGCATTTTGCAAATTCAAGTGCTGGAAGGTCAACTAACAGATATCAATGTCGACATAGTTGGGAGATTATCCCCCAACTATGTTCGTAGTCGGTTAGCTCTGGCTGGGTCTACACCGCTGAATTCAGAACGTCTGTTAGACGGGCTACGGCTACTACAGCTCGATCCTCTAATTCAGAACATTACGGCTGAACTAGCAACGGGGACTGAGCCGGGCACAAGTATTTTAGATGTAGAGGTGACAGTAGCGGATACATTTGACGTCGAGCTACGCACAGACAACAATCGTTCTCCCAGTGTCGGCAGCTGGCGACGGGGAATTGCCCTAACTGAAGGTAATTTGCTGGGCCAGGGCGATCGCATTGAGCTGGAGTACCTCAACACTAGCGGTAGTGATGAAGTCAAACTGGACTATACATTTCCCGTCAATGCTCGCAACGGCACCATCGGCTGGCAAACAAGCTTGTCCGATAGCTCAGTGATAGAAGACCCGTTTACGGTCCTGGATATTCAATCAGAATCACAAACCTATGGGGTATCTTTTCGTCAACCGCTGGTACAGACTCCCAACGAGGAATTGGCGTTAGGACTGAGGCTGACACACCAGCGCAGCAAGACAGATTTTTTGAGTGACGTAATTGGTGAGTCTGTCGGCTTTCCTTCCCCTGGGGCCGATG
Organism: Leptothoe sp. ISB3NOV94-8A; assembly: GCF_043421595.1. Classification (NCBI taxonomy): domain Bacteria; kingdom Bacillati; phylum Cyanobacteriota; class Cyanophyceae; order Nodosilineales; family Cymatolegaceae; genus Leptothoe; species Leptothoe sp. ISB3NOV94-8A. The sequence goes on from NZ_JAXSQW010000004.1 coordinate 58,768, forward strand.
CGGACGGGCGAACCCGACTGTCAGCTTTGCGTTTTTCTCAGGAATGGACCCAAACGGGCAATCGTGAAGTGCTAGCGCTGTTTTCTGAATTTAGTCTGGGGCTGGATCTATTAGAGGCCACTGTTAATGACAATGCTCCCGACAGTCAGTTTTTTGCCTGGCGTGGGCAGGCCCAGTGGGTAAAGCTATTGGCTCCGGAAACTCTGCTGTTGCTCAAGGGCGGGCTACAACTGAGTGGTGATGATCTGCTGCCGCTAGAAGAATTTGGTCTTGGTGGACAGCAAACAGTGCGGGGGTATCGCCAAAATGTTTTGCTAACTGATAATGGATTTTCTCTGTCAGGGGAAGTGCGTCTGCCAGTGTTCCGTGCCCGTGAGATTAATGGACTGCTTCAGCTTGCACCCTTTGTAGATATGGGAGGTGGTTGGAATCATAATGGCACTAACCCAGATCCCAACGTATTGGTCTCAACTGGTGTAGGTCTACTGTGGCAACAGGGGGATCGCCTAACGGCTCGTCTGGACTGGGGGATTCCCCTGGTGGACATTGATAAACGAACATCGTCTTTGCAAGAAAACGGCCTTTACTTTGCCATTAACTATCGCCTTTTTTAACCGTTGTTCTTGACTATTGTTGCTAGATTCACGCTGGGTTTAATGCCATGGTTTCACTGAGTTTTCGGCCCCTGAAGCGATTATTTTTAGCCCCCTGGCAGCACCGTTGGCGGCGTCTACTTTTAGGATTTATGACAGCGTTGCTATGTGCTGTATTTTTGCCAGCAGGATTGGTCAGGGCAGATTTTCGAGGACCAAAGGAGCAGCTGCATGCAAACTCACAACAAAGTCGCGACCTGTTTGAAGCTGGTGCCTACAGCGAGGCAATTGCACAACTCCAACAAGCGGTTGAGCTTTACCAAAATAATGGTGACAATCTCAATCAAGCCCTGGCCCTAAGGAATCTGGCCTTTGTTTATCAACAGTTGGGGCGTTGGTCCGAGGCCAGACAGACGATTTCCAGGGGGTTAGAGGTCATTGATCAGCTACCAGCAGCGGAGCGCTCACCAATCTTGGCCAGGATTCTAGATATACAGGGCCATTTGTATCTCAGTCAGGGTAAGGCATTAGACGCTTTACAAGCATGGCAATCGGCCACTGAGATTTACGACCAACTGGGCGATGAAGATCGAAGGCTGCGTTCCATACTGACCCAGGCCCAAGCATTACAGGCTATGGGGCACTATCGACGTGCCATTGTCACCCTGAGTGATTTGACAGAGGCCCTCGCTGACCAGCCTGATTCTGACATTAAGGCAACAGGACTGCAGATGTTGGGTGAAGCTTTGCGTGTGGCTGGCGATCTGGAACAGGCTGAGACAGCATTACAAACCAGTTTAAGGATGGCCCAACAATTGGGCCTATCGCAATTGATCGTAACCATTCAGGTGAGCTTGGGGAATACGGTTGAAGCCCGAGGACAGTTAGAAACTGCCCAGCAATACTATCAACAGGCTGTTAACCAATCGGCAGAACCCATTACTACCATTCAGGCCCAGCTGAGTGAACTGGCGGTTTTGATCAATACCCAACAATGGCAGCGAGCAGAATCACTGGCGCGACAAATTCAGCCATCACTAGAAGGGTTGCCCTCCAGCCAGGCCGTTGTCTATGCCAAAATCAACTTGGCAGAGAGTCGTCTCAAAATTAGCCAACGTAATGCTCGCTTAGAAAAAGTTCCAAGATACTTGGGAGCACCCCACTCAACAACCGTGCCCAGTACCTATACCCGCGATAATCTCGATTTGGTTGATTTGTTTATTGATCGCTCCATCGACTCTATCAAAGAGACTCCTTTGGCACCCGATAACGGGTTCGAAAGTAGGACTATCCCAGATGCATCAACCTACACCCGTAACAATCTCAATTTGGTCGAACAGTTTTTAGGAGGACGCTCATCTGCCACAACAGTTCGTGGACCAGCAACAGCTATTGATGCTGATACTTATACCCGTGGTAATCTCAGTCTGGTCGAACAGTTTTTAGGAGAGAATGGGAGTGTTCCCCAGACAGCACCTGCATTAGAAGTACCCAGGCAAACACCGTCAGCCAATGCTCAAGCAGATATTATCCAATTGCTACAGCTGGCTCAAAAGGATGCTCAAGCACTGGGAGATTTACGCTCAGAGTCCTATGTCCTGGGTAGTTTAGGGCATCTATATGAACAGGCGCAACAGTGGCAAGAGGCCGAAGTTTTTACCCAAAAGGCGCTGCTGATTTCTCAAAGCCTAGATGCCCCAGAAATTTCCTACCGTTGGCAGTGGCAACTAGGGCGGATTTTCAAGGCAAATATTCCTCAAAGCAGTTCCAAAAACTCCCAAAACCCTAACTACACGAAAGCCGTTAAGGCTTATGGTGAATCGGTCAAAACCCTGCAATTGCTGCGTAGTGACCTGGTCTCGATCAATCCTGAGGTGCAAGCGGCTTTTCAAACTGGTGTGGAACCGATCCATCGTGAACTCGTTAGCCTACTGCTGGCGGACACAACAGTTCCAACGGAAAATCTTGAAAAGGCCAGGACTGTAATGGAGTCTTTACAGCTGGCAGAACTCGATAATTTCTTTAGGGAAGCGTGTCTATCGGCTAACCCAGTGCTGATTGATCAAGTGGATCGTCAAGCAGCGGTTGTTTATCCGATTATTTTGCCAGATCGACTGGATATAATTGTGCGGCTGCCAGGCCAAGCTCTCCGTCACTACAGTAGCGCTGTCTCGCAGTCCCAATTAGAGGCGACTGTGTTGGACCTACGACAAGCCCTGGTACAAAAGACTAGTCAGCGCTATTTGAAGCTATCTCAACAGGTATATGATTGGCTGGTGCAGCCCTTGAGTACAGATTTAGAAAATAGCGATGTCAATACCCTGGTATTTGTTTCTGATGGGGTCTTGCGAAATGTACCCATGGCGGCACTCTACGATGGCCAACGGTACTTGATGGAACGCTATGCCATTGCCTTGACTCCAGGACTGCAACTGCTAGAGCCCACCCCAATTAAGCCTCAGAATTTGGGAGTACTCGCCGCTGGTTTGACAGAAGCACGTCAGGGATTTCCTTCACTGCCTAACGTGGCCCCTGAAATTGCCGAAGTTGAAGCCAAGCTCTCTGCCCAAAGGACCTTGCTCAATCAAGACTTCACCCGTGACACCTTTGCTAAGGCCATTCGGACAGCCAATGCACCGGTGATCCACTTAGCTACCCATGGTCAGTTTAGCTCCAATTTTGATGAAACCTTTATATTGACCTGGAATGACCGACTGAGTGTGCATCAACTTCGGGATCTCTTGCTGACCACTGGCTTAGACCAAACAACATCATCTGATGTCGTGGAGCTACTGGTGCTGAGTGCCTGTGAGACTGCTATTGGTGATCAGCAGGCAGCATTAGGATTAGCCGGTACTGCGGTCCGTTCCGGTGCAAGGAGTACCTTAGGGTCTTTATGGCAAGTCAGTGACGAAGCAACCGCTTTGCTGATTAGCCGGTTTTATGATGAGCTGATTTCTGGTGAAGTGACCAAAGCAGAGGCATTACGTCGTGCTCAGCTCTCAATTTTAGAAATTCCTCGCTTTCGACAGCATCCCTTTTTCTGGGCTCCCTACGTTTTGGTGGGTAACTGGTTATAAGAAGCTGTGAGCCGTTTGCTGCTACGGCTCAATTGCTCAGCTATGATTGATAGGCTGGATATCTACCCCAAGGGCAAAGTTTTGGAGAGCGAACATGGAAATAAAGGGTAAGGAGTATGAGGTTGTCTATGAGCAAGCGATTTCAACCGTAACTTTCAAAGGCGAACTAGCTCTGATGGGCATGGGGGAGTATCCACCAATTGCAAACTTGTTAGAGCAGTGTCTAGAAGATGCGACGAGCCAGGAACCCAGCCAACTGACGCTGGATCTGCGGGAGCTTAAATTTCTGAATAGTTCTGGCATTAACGTTATTTCGAAGTTTGTTATCAAAGTTCGTAGATCAGCTAAAGTTGCTATGACGATCAGGGGCTCTGACACGATTCCCTGGCAGGCAAAGTCTTTGGTAAATCTGAAGCGCCTGATGCCTGGGATGATTGTGGAGTTAGGCTAAAGAATACTCTTTAACTCTTTCTACTTAAGACACAATAGGGCTTCGAATCATATTTTTGGATAAGTCCAAGAGGTGATAGGGGTGTATTGTTCAGTAATCGGCTATAAATGAACAATACCTCTTTTATTAAAGTAATTGCATAGGTTGTGCCTGTCCTATCGCCTCCTTAATAGATTTTGGATGTCCTTTGTACCTGTAGCTATGAGGACCAGTTGTTACAGGAGAGTAATCAATATTGTAATCAGGGACAACGATATTCAATGTACCTGGAATCAATCATTAATTTTTGCGATTAATTGCTAGAGCAGAAATAAAGCGTGATAAATAATAATTAATGCCTTTGTGTTTAGTAGATAATATTGTTCTTGTAGAACTATTTAGGCAATGGTTATAAACCTTGTTCAAGGTCATAATCGAGGGTTTTCCGCAGAGAAAACTCAAGGTTTTAGTTTGGACGTGGTTTAGCATAAAAAATCTTCATCCTGTTCCCGAAATTTTGGGCCTGGTGTTGAATGGCCGAAGAAAATTCAAAATTGGGGACAACTTTAATAGTCATAGAAAAAGTACCTAGCGGGGGTCATCTACTCAAATCATGCTTAATCGCACATCTGAGCAACAAATGCACCGCATTCGGTGGATGCTCACCATCGGCTGGTTATTGATTATCTTTTCTCTCTTTTATGATCCTCTAACGTCGTGGTTGACTGACCCAGCTAATACCATTAGTCCAATTCGTCTTGATTCAACTGTCTGTGTCAAGGTGCAAGGGGACTGTTTAGTAGAACAGCCCTATCCTATTGGCGCAAGAGTATTTTGGGCAGCTGTTGTGCCTGCAGGTATTTTTATTCTGTTTATACTTGGCCATGAGTTCTGGCGACGGATTTGTCCCCTTAGCTTTCTTTCACAGATTCCGCGTGCCCTAGGATTACAGCGGTATCGGATCCGAGTAAATGCAAAAACAGGTAAAACCCGTAAAGAATTGGTCAAGGTAGCTAAGAATTCCTGGTTGGCGAAAAATTATCTTGCCCTACAATTTGGATTATTTTATCTGGGTTTATGTACCCGTATTTTGTTTGTCAATTCTGATCGCCTTGCCCTTGGCATATTTCTCGTAGCAACCATTATTGCCTCAATTTACGTAGGCTACTTATTTGGAGGCAAAGCATGGTGTCAGTATTTTTGTCCAATGGCTCCAGTTCAAAAGATTTACAGTGAGCCAAGAGGATTGTTGAATAGCGCTGCCCACGTTGATGATCGTCAAAAGATTACCCAGTCGATGTGTCGCACGGTTACTCAAGAGGGTAAGGATAAACCGGCCTGTGTGGCCTGCCAAGTGCCTTGTATTGATATTGATTCTGAACGTTCGTATTGGGAATTAATTACCCGTCCAGATCAACGCTGGCTATACTACAGTTATTTCGGCCTTACTGTTGGCTTCTATGTCTACTACTATCTCTATGCTGGAACTTGGGATTATTACTTTTCTGGTGTGTGGACCCATGAAGAGCAGCAACTAGCCACACTTCTCAATCCAGGATTTTATATTGCGGGTCACGCAATTCCCATTCCTAAGTTAATAGCTGTACCCCTGGCATTAGGGAGCTTTGGTTTAGGTAGTTACTGGATTGGTGATCAATTAGAGAAACGTTTAAAGGCCTATTTTCTGAAACGGAAGCGGCCAACGAGTATAGAACTCATTCGGCACAAGATGTTTACGTTCTACACATTTTTGGTTTTCAACGTATTTTTTATGTTTGGGGCGAGGCCTAATTTACGCTTGTTGCCGATTCCTGGTCAGTATCTGTTCACGTCAGTCATTGCCATTTCTAGTGGTTTATGGCTGTATCGTACATGGCCACGGACACCGGCTTTATATCAGCGTGAGGGGCTAGCCAGTCGATTACGGAAACAGTTACGCAAGATCAATCTAGATGTGGGTAAGTTTTTAGAAGGGCGTGCTCTGGATGACCTGACTGCGAATGAAGTATATGTGCTGGCAAAAGTCTTACCTGGCTTTACCCATGACAAACGATTGCAGGCGTATCGGGCTATTTTGCAGGAAAGTCTAGAAGAGGGTGCAATGACCTCAGCCACTAGTTTGGATCTACTCCAAAATATGCGACGGGAACTAGAAATCACTGATGAGGAGCATGGTGCTTGTTTAGCAGATGTTGGCATTGATGATCCGGACTTGCTAAATCCCGATCGTCAGCAAAGTCGAGAAGATTGGCTGCGCCTGGAGGGGTATCGCCTGGTGCTGGCGAAAGTTTTTGGCGATCGCAGACGCCCAGCTCAGGGATTAGGTGCAGATTTGCTGGCTGTGGCCGGTGATCGAAAATCCCTAGACTCAGTTCAAGATCTATCCTTAGATGCACCGGATGAGGCACTGTCGTTAGAGGATAAAAAGGTAATTCAGCAGAGTCGAGAGGACTATGGGATCACCCCCGAAGAAGAAAATAAGCTGATGAATTCCTTATAATCTTGGCTATTTGTGCTTCTTCTCTATGTTAGGGACTATATGTCGGGGACTATTAAGCCTGGCCACGACAATCATCTTTTAGATGATGCATAATCTCGCGATGGATATCGCTGTTAACACGAGTACCTCGCTCCCCATCTTCTAGACGGATATCATCAACGTAATAGTTTAGGGTAAATCGGATATAGGTATGTCCTTCATCCTTCACCACACGTTCCATGCGCACCTCTGGTTCATGCCATGAGCTACGAGCTTGTTTAAAGCGATCTCGTAACCATCGGACTAGCTCTTTGACATAATCATCTAATCGAGTTTCTTCTTGAAGTGGATTTAGAATCTTTTGATGGAGCTTACGTGTGCGCCGTTTTAGCAGCTCAATTTTGCGTTCCCAAATTTCCAGCAATACATATTCATCCTCATCAGCCATGTTCGGGTCGCCCAGCCAAATGCGATACCACTTGCGCACTAGATGAATCAAGGAGTCAGGGTCTTTCGTTTCTCTGATTACAAATTTAGGCTGAATATGCTGCAAATTAAGAAATGACTGTTTACGCGTTGTTTGTTTAACGACCGTAAGACCCATCAGTTTTAGAATGTCATCATACTCAGTTTGTACCGTGTCAATTTCTTCCTGGGTTAGTCCGCCTTGTTCTACAAACTGTAACGTGATCATCATAGCGTTTAATGCATCTTCAACCTCTTCTAATTTGTTGTTGACGGCATATTCAGCTAAGAGTCGCTGTATTCCATTTTCCTTTTTTTGGGCGAATTCATTTTCCCAGCCATAGTAGTTCTTGAGACAGGTTAGCTTAGACTCAATGTTACCTACAGTATCCGGGTGGGCCAGGAGGATCTCCTGCATAATCTTTTTGGCATGCTCCAGGTTACACTGTGGGTTGAATTCAATCGGTGTTGAGAAAAAAACAGGTTCAATGGGACGGCTCAAATTGGTGATTTTGTGACTTTGCATCACGCTGTTGGGAATGTAGACCTCTGTGTGAAGTTCAAACATGTAGATGTGGGTAACACGCACTCCAATTTTTCGCAGAATGCCCAAATGGCTGGACCCTTCACTACCGCTTTCTATGCGGAGTACATCACCGAACCGGAAGGGACTATCTATCAATAGGGCAATACCACTAAAAAAGTTGGCTAGAATGTCTTTAACTGCAAAGCCAATGATAAAGGCACTACCCCCTAGGGTTACCCAGGCACCGGTTAAGTTTAAGCCCAAACAAAGCTGTAAAATAAGGGCCCCACTCATTAAGATAATCATGACTGGAACAATTGCTTCTAGCAAGGGGAGTAGCACTTCATCCCACATTACCTCAGTGGTTTCAGCATAATCTTTGAGGTAATAGATCAGGACTTGTTTGAACAGGCGCAAGCACCAATAGCTGATGGTTAAAATGATGCAACCTAGCAGTAGACGCTGTAACCAATCAACAGTAGCCAAACTATTGGAATTTTGGGCTATCATTGCCAGGCCGAGCAGTACAAACAACGTTAAGCCTGGATAGGCAGATACATTCAGCGTTACCAATGCTATATCTCGCTCGAATCTGCGAAAATAAGACCGTAGCAGATGGAACAAGATCACATATAAACCGATTGCACCAAAGACGGTGATAACTAAGCTAAGAGCAATATAAAAGATATCTTGCAGGTAGTGATTTAACCGAGCTATCATAACATCGCTTATGCACAAGTATCCGTGGGCTACTCAGGGTGAGTATATAGTCTTAGTGCCATAAATATTCTAGTCATATAGTAGCTGGGCCATAGTGGTCACCAGGAAGCAGTCTGATTCTGGTGAATTTTGCTCAATTTTCCAACCCAGTTTTGTGTTGTAATTAATCAAGATAGTAATAAAACCGAGGCCAGAACTGAGGGCGTTTTCATGGTCTAAGTTTTTCTCCAGATGTTCTACGTATAGTTCGGTCAGATCTAATGTTGTGAGATCATGAATTAGCGACCTAAACGAGTCGATGTTATTGATGTGGGCAGTATTGGTAACCGTGATAATTAACCGATCAGAATAGTGGTATAAGGCCATCTGTACAGGTTGTTGAGCTGCTGTACAAGAGAATTTAAATGCATTCTCCAATAGCTCATTAGTAATGTATCGAGCTGCATCAGTTATTTCCGTGCGTCGGTGCAGCTGCTCAGATCGAGCGTTTTCAACTGGGAAAAAAATTGATATGTATTCTGAAACGAATTTGGCGGATAGATTGCTATTGGGCCAAAACTTTCGCTGTTTTACTAGTTCTACCGGAAAATCGATTTTGACACATAGATTCTCGTTATGAAGCTCGCTAGCGAACTGGCCAAATGACTCAGACATTGATGAAGTGGGTGAAGCCATAGTTTCAGGTCTCTCCCATCTATCTTTTCTTGAGGATTAGTAGCGTAATGTCATCTAAGATTTTCTGCTGACCAATATGATTGGCCACATCTTGAATAACAGCTGCTCTAATTTCTTGTGCCGTTCGCTGATAATTGCTCATAATGACATTACACAGTCGGTTTAGGCCGTAAAACTCTCGATCTATATTTCTCGATTCGGTAATCCCGTCAGTGTAGAGTACCACTACGTCGTTGGTCTCTAAATGAATTTGGGTATGTGCCAGAAAATCGTCAATGTCTTCTTCGAGGGCAATGGGAAAGCCTAAATTAACGGTATCAATTTGTTCCAGGGAGCCATCGGCACGAACAATTAGCACATCTTCATGTTGACCGCTCAGGTATAAGGTGCCTTGTTTATAGTCCAATAAACTAAGGGTCATGGTTTTATCGGAGTTGATCCGCTGCACATTGTGATAGATAGAGCGGTTAAGGGCACTTAGAAACTCTTCAGGTTTGGTTTTGCCACTTTCTAATAGGGTTCTAACAGCGGTCTGCACCATGATCATGATTAATCCGCTTTCTAAACCATGGCCAGTGACATCACCAATCCCAATTTTAAGGTGTCCATTGCTATCTGATATGACATCGTAGTAGTCCCCTCCTACATCATCACAGGGGTCCATGTACCCAGCAATATCTAGATCTTCAATCACCTGCAGTTCACGCTCAGGTGGCAAAATCATTTTCTGCAGACGGCGGGTGATGTCGAGTTCAGTTTGAATGCGCAGGTTTTCTGCCTTAAGCTTTTGGTTGAGAATAGTGATAGTGGTAGAGGCGGCCGCTCCCAAGGCTATAATCGGTGGTACTAGGGGAACCCACCCGCCTCGGAGCATGAGCAAAAAACAAAAAACGTAGAGACCAATAGCTACGCCCAACACCGCTAGGCTCAGTCGCCAGGGATGGCGAATGTACCAGGCTAGGATGCTGCCAACACCGGCCCAGACAACTACCCAAAGGGCTTCAACGGGAGTATGCCAAACCCAAATTAGCGGTCGCTGATCTAAAACGGCGCTCAAAATTTGGCTGGTGGACTGGGCATGAATTTCCACTCCAGGCATCTTTTGATCATCGCTTAGGGCCTGACTATAGGGGGTATAAAAGTCATCCCCTGCTTGAGGGGTCAAGTAGCCAATGAAAACGATGCGATCGCGAATCCAATCGGGGTCAACTCGGTCTGCCAAAACGTCCTCAAGGGTGACTTGTCGAGCAGAATTCTGCTCCGAGCGGTAGTTGAGCATAACCTGATAGCCTGCCGTATCTACCGTTTGATAACCGCTAAACTTAGATGTCAGTCTAGGAAAGGTTGTATTGCCTAATCGAAACTCTCCACGGTCAGTGAATTCTGGCTGGATGTCTTCATCGAGTAGGTAGTAAAAAGCAGTGCGTAGCCCTAGAGAGATAATGATTTCAGGACCGCTGCAAAGATGTCCTGGTTGGTTGGCCAGTCCCCCAGCAGGTGCAGGCGGAGTCATCCACAACAAGGTGCGTCGTAGCACACCGCCCGAGTCAACCACCAAATCTGCAAAACCAACAGATTCTTTGATGACACCGGGGGGGGGAGGTACCCCCAACGACTCTTGGTTACTAGCTTTGCAAACAGTAACAATATTTTCACTGGAGGTTAACCTCTCAAGCAATGCTTCTCGGCCTGGTTCTAAGGGCACATCGCGCATGATGTCCAGACTAATCACACGGGGAGAGTATTGTTCGAGCTTGGCTAAAAGTTGGTCAACTGTTTGATCTGCAAGGGGCCACTGATTCAGCCTCTGAATATCTTCTTCTGTAACCCCGACGATCAGCATTCTAGGATCTATACTTTCCTCGGGACGTAGACTCATAAAATGGTCATAGGCCCATAACTCTAATTTTTCGAGGCCTCCCAGGTGTCGAATCGCAAGGATAGACGAGGCAACAATTAAGCTGGTTAGCAGAACAGGCTGCCCTAATTGGATTAAATGCTTGGACAGTGGACGATCACGACCTTGCTTAACCAATGGCAGACGGCTCAATATTGTTTTTAGACCCTGAATAGGATATTTGAAGCTAACCAGTTTGATTCTCAATCCTCCTAATAGGTGTATTTAAGCTGTGCCGCCATTAAACTAGAATAAACTTGTCTATTACTATGAAGCTCTTGGTACAGTCTATTTCCCTTTAAGGATTTACAGGCCCTGGCTGACAAATTATTTCAAGTTATTCTGACGTTTGTGTAGACAGCACAAGATAACAAGACTATCCTAAAATTAATATTAGTTGATTTACAGAAGATTCTATTGCTAAACGCATATTAAGCTTTTTAGACCACATTTGTTACCGATGGCCAATATTTGCCAATGAAGAGGTTACAAAAGGTTGTTTTAACTCAGTTAGGAACTATATTCCCTGTTAGGATTTCTCCAGCGCTTTTAACTCTCCTGAGTGTAACTATTTGAACTTATCGATATGAATCGTATGCTGCTGAGTAATCTGGGTGCTTATCTGATAGGGGTAACCCTTGGCCTGTCCATTACAGTTGGCACGATGACGCCTGCATGGGGCCAGAGACGTCTAGATTTTCAGCCTACTCAGACGGGAGCCCCAGGGAATCGTGAGTCAGGTGCAAATCGTAGCGGGGCCTGTGCTCAGAGCGAGCAAGGGCTAGTAGCGTTGATGCCGGACAATAATCTGGCGCAAACTGCTGCATCTCATCCAGTTGTGTATGCTTATTTCCCGGCAAGTACAGCTCAGTTTGCAGAATTTACTCTTTATGAAGAAGGTTCTGACGAACTAGTTTATGGAGCATTATTTAATGTTACTGGCAACTCAGGTTTAGTCAGAGTTGACGTACCCGCTCGGGCCACAGTGTCACCATTGCGGACAGGACAGCGCTATTACTGGTATCTTTCGTTAATTTGTAATGTTCGAGAGCGCGCTAGCGATATGACTGTGCAGGGTAGCTTTGAGCGTGTTAGTGGTGGGAATGTAAATCAGCAACTGCAAGGTACTTCTGTTAGTCAGCAGCCATTTGTTTATGCAGAAGCAGGACTATGGCCAGAAACCTTAAATAGCCTCATGGAGGCGAGCCGGACTAACCGTGCGACTGCTGAGCAAAATCTTAAGGATCTGTTGCAATCGGTGGGCTTAGAAACTCTGGCGAATGAATCATTACTACCTTAAAGCATGGATAGGCTTCTCAGACTTTATGTCAGGCTATGTAATATAGGCCAAACCATGGCAAATCGAGCAACTAAAGTCATCCCAAGGACCAGCAACGCCATAAGTCCTTTGCAACCTTGTGGCCGCAATATCACATCGAGAATCCATTGAAATGTATCGAATGTTTGGTATGGAAGATCTTCTCCAGGAATACCCCAATTAACCCAAATAGAGTAAATGGGGGTATTGTTCCTATTTACTCTGGCTTATGGAGCAGGTGTTTGTGTTTTCTCAATCAATTACCCTTGAAGTAACAATATAAACAGCTAGAAACAGAGTCAACGGAATGCCTTGAAGGGCCACACGGGTAAAAACTCAAAAATTTTATTGGCGTTGAGAAACACTCTTTATGTGGGCTAAGGCCAGTAATGTGTTAAGGGCTAAAAAACAATAAATATTATGGTTTAGCCCCTTAATCTCGAAGTAGTTGCTTCATGGATTACTGCAAATGTTCAATGAAAATTTATACTCGAACGAGATATTCTAGGTGATATTGTTCATAGCTTTGTATCGTGATCTGTGTTGAAGTACTGATTTCCCTTTAAAGAGGCTATGGTTCTTCATACTGGAAGCGATTCATCTAAGGGGACAAGTGGCTTTAATTTTAGTGATTCAGCTATAGCATTGAGAGCACAATAGTTTTGATGCCCAGTGAATTGGTATTCAATTACTCATTTTGACTGGATGATTTCAACTACAGCTGCTCGAATTAGCTTTTGTATAAGCTGAAAAATTGAGGCGTTATTTTTCCAAGTAAGATCCATCGAGTTTGGTCTGCATTTATAGAGCTTACGTGAATGCACGAGAATGTCGGCATTTATCAATGTTGATACAGCATTTTAGGATTAGTGGAGTATATGTCAATTTCTCAAGGCTTTCTAGCCAAGACTTGTAAGTACTTCATCTAATGAAAAGCGCTATCTTGTCAAAATTTGCTGTGGATAATCTCCTCGTTTTAACCATCCACTTTTGAGGATTTTTTTAGCAATGGGCCTCAGTATGAATTCAACTGTCGACAGCCTTCTCTCAGAATCTCTTTTAATAACAAACGGTGACGCCGTTTTGAATAAAGGGAGGCTACGTTTAACCGATGTATCCGACCCTTATACTAATCCCAATGACCAAAAGGGTACTGCTTTCTTACAAGTTGACGTAGGTCAGGCAGAATCTTGGGAAGCTTTCTTCACGTTTCAAGTGAGTGATTCTGGTGGAATTACTGATAAATTTCAGGATGTCGGTGTTTTAAACGGAGCCGATGGTCTTGTGTTTATGCTCCAAAGTAATGGAGCTCATGCACTAGGTGCATCAGGAGAAGGCTTAGGATATTTGGGCATTGATAATAGTTTTGCCGTTGAGTTTGACACTTGGGCAAATCCTAATAGATTAGACCCGAATAGTAATCATCTTGGCATCAATATAAATGGTTCTGTGCGGTCGATCAAGACCCAAAGTCTGCCAGGGGCGGTTTTTGAGAATATCAGTGAAACACCTGTCAATGCTTGGGTTCAATATGATGGTGGCGAACGTGAACTGAGCGTTTATGTCAGTGCTGATGAAGGTGATGATTATCCCTCACGCCCAGAAGATCCGAGTCTAACGATTGATTTTGACGATCCTGATGGAGATGGAGATGAGTCTGATCGCATTGATTTAGACTCTAGTTTTGGACAAGGTTCAAATTGGATTGGATTCGGTGCAGCCACTGGGGGTGCCTATGCCACCCATGAAATTTTAGATTTTGAATTCAATAAATCGTCATTGTCAGTTACAAAGGACTTTGTTATTGAAGGATCTGACAATCAACTTTTACCCTTCAATACCATAGCTTTAGGGCAGAATCGTCTACTAAGGTTTGAAGTAGAAAATAGTTCTGACCATGCTGTTACCTTTGACTTAGCTGACAATATTGTAGGTTCGGGGTTGGCGTTTAATTCTGGAACACTAGAGACGTCTGATCCTGATATCACTTCGGTTCATATTAATAAGTTTGATAGTGATGAACTAGAATTGACAGCAACATTAGCGGGTAATTCGACTGGCACATTTTTTGTTGAGGTACAGGCACTTTTGCCTGACGAGCCGATTGTAGAAGTTCCGATTGCAGCTCTTACAGGTATTGCCAGTGAAATAGAATCCTATGGAGGCAGGGTTTTAGATGGTTCATTCTTATTATATGAATCGTTGATTACGGATCGAATTGATACCGATAACGATCACCAAGTTGATCAGATTGTTTTAGAAGCAGAACAATATACCAATACGGTTTCGGTTACTGAATCTGAAACGGGGATCACTGTAACAGATGAGGAAACTGCTCAGCTGGCATTTGGAGCAGTTGATGTGGCAAATGTTGGTGATTTCTTTATTGTAGATGGTGGTATTGGGACTGGTTCAACCATCTGGGGCCCTTGGGGAGGGAATGGTGTCAATACATCTGAAGCGGGCACTCTTCCTGGTGTTCAGATGTTTTTGCAGTTTACCGAAGACCCCGATTTTAATTTATTGGAAGATCAAGGGGCTGTCGCATTTTTCCAACAGTTTAGCGATGGTATTGCTCAACTAGAGGACGGTAGCCTGAGAGTTGTCGGTGATGAGACTGTTCCAGATATAGCCGAAACGATAGATCTGGTATTTGGTGAGTTAGCCAATATTACAGCGGTATCTGCAGACGGTAAGTTAGATGGCCTTTCTGGCCCTGTCCTAGTAGATACATCGATTTCTTCAGTTTTGACATGGAAGGAAAATGATGAAGACGGGATTAGCACCCTAATCTTTAACAACTGGGAAAATGGTGACAAAGTTACTATTAAGGAGCCAAGGCATCATAAAGGACGCCATAAAGGCTATAAAGACTACAGTTCCAAAAAGAGTAGAACGACATTTAGCCCGTTTGCCGATCTGATTGCCAGTTCTAATAATGCTGAAGAGACCCTGAAGGTTAAAGTTGACCTATCTAAATCTAAAAAACACTCTGCCAAGGATTTCTTTGATGCTTCAGCAAATAAATTTAGCAGCAATATAGATGTCACAGTCAAAACTGGTAATGGCAAAGATAAGGTCACAGACTTTGGCCTGAGTGTGGGAGAAACGCTCAATACTGGCAGAGGTAACGATACGTTAATCCTATTTAGTGGTGTGAATACCTATACGGGGGCAGGAAGAGACAAGGTTTATGTCCCAGTCGACTTTTTGCTTAATCCTCCTGACTCAGTTACATCGACTGGCGACGAATTAGCGTCTACGGTCAAAGACTTTAGTAAACGGCAAGATAAAATCTTGTTGCAAACAACAGAGTTCACTATTGATGATTTTGTTTACTCCCATAATGCGGGTGATTTAGAAATCAGGCTTGGAAGCGATACCAGTGACCCAGGCAAGTTGATTTTGACCCTAGATCACACGCGGGTACGAAATCGCCATAACTTTGAGCGGATTGTTTCTGTAACGCCTGATTTGCCATTTCATACTGCTTTGGATGTCTAAGTCACAGGTTTATAACTAAGGCCGAAACTGCCATTAGCCCCAGTCTCAATGTGCTTGTCTATTGAGGCTGGGGCATTGGCATTTAGAGGATAAGGGTAGTCCACAAAAATTGGATTGGTTTTAAGCCCATTGCGATCGCAAACAGCCATGGAGTGGTAGTTTGAGATCGCTCCATAGTGACTAAACGCTATAACTTAATAAATACTTACTAAGCAAAGACTCTATTCCTAAGGTTTTTCACGGTACACTTACCGCAAAGTCACTTCAAATTTACACTAAAGGTTTACAGCCATGCAGCAAGGTACGAAATTTGCATTCATGGGTATTGTAGCTGTTAGTCAATTGGCTGTAGGCAGTTTAAGTATTGTTGCTCCCGCCTATGCCCAGCTCATTCCAGATAATTCTCTAGGAATTGAAAGTTCTTTTATTACCCCTGATGTTCCTTTGGGTAATGGGTTCACGGATCGAATTGACGGAGGAGCGATTCGATCTGGAAATCTCTTTCATAGCTTTTTAGAATTTAATGTGCAAAATGGCCAACAGGTTCATTTCGCCAATCCTGTTGATATTGAAAATATCTTTAGCCGGGTAACTGGAGTAAACTCATCCAGTATCTTAGGCACCCTTGGCACATTGGGACAGGCTAACTTATATCTAATCAACCCCAACGGTATCCTCTTTGGCCCTGAGGCTCAGTTGGATGTGCGCGGCTCATTTGTTGGCACCACATCTAACGGCGTTACGTTTGACAACGGCTATATTTTTAGTGCCCTTAATCCGGATGTTCCCCCTCTGCTAGCAATTAACTCACCGATGGGGCTTAGCAGTTGGCTGCCTGCTACAGGAAATATTACCAATGAGGGCAATTTAACTGCGGGGCAAGACCTGACCCTGCAAGGGCTAAGTCTGAACCTGCATAATCAAATAAGCGCGGGGGAAAATTTAACGCTATTAGCTACAGATACACTAACGGCCAGGGATAGTGACAGTCATTCATTTATCGCTTCAGCGGGTAACAATCTAACTCTGCAAGGTGACACGATTGATCTATATATACTGCAGCAGGCAGGCAGCGGTTTGACTGCAGGCAATGATCTAACATTGGTTTCACCCAATGCCATTCGAGCAGACGCTCACTTTATAACAGGGGGTGAATTTCAGGCCCAAGACCTTGATGGTAATCCAGCGAATGTGTTCAGTTTGGAAGATCCGATTGTTTTAGCGGTGGGTAATGTGACCCTGGCGAACTACGAAGGCCCTTCACTGCATGTGTTAGCAGGGGGCAGCGTTCAATTGGGTGACGTCGTGATTACTGGTCCTGATACGGGAGCTAATACCATTAACCCGAATAACAATACGCTTATTCCTGGGACAACAACTCCTTACAGTGCCCTCAGTAACGTGACATTATCTGATGGTGTAACAACATTAGAGATTAGTGGCAACACTCAGACTACGCTTGATGTGAGGGCAGGCGTTGACTGGAATCAGGCTCCGTTTACTGGAGAGCCTGGGATCGGAGTTCCTACTATTGAGCCGGCTGGTGTAGCCACTGTGAATGATCCTGGTGGAACCCTGGGTTCTGACATTACCGTAGGTACTATCGGTATTAGACAACCCGGTGGATTGGTGTTGCTGACTAATCAGTATCAGCCAAATACAAGTTTACCTGCTGGTACGATCGAAGTAATTTCGATTGAGGATCAGTTTCCCCCTCCTGCAGGTGCTGGCAGTAATATTGTTATCGATGCTCGGGGTGATATTTCTCTTCCCTCATCTGAATCCATTTCATCAGTAGGGACGCCAGGGGGGAGTATTACCTTAAGAAGTGAGACCGCTATTCTTCAGCCAGAAAATGAGGCTTCTATCGAAAGTACTTCTTTGGTTGGGAACGGCGGAGATATTAATCTGGTGGCCCCCATTATTAATTTGGGGGGTAATGCATTTACCGTATTTGTCGGAGCATTTGGACCTGGTCAAGGAGGAGACCTTAACATACTCGCAGACTCTTTTCAGTCTGATTTTTCGACTATAGCCGCTGTTGTGGTGCCACCTGGCAATAATGGGCAAGCTGGCAATGTCAATATTAACAGTGATTCAATTTTCTTAGATGAAGTACAGTTTTTCAGTGCAGTTGTCATCCCTGGGGCTTCAGGTAATTCAGGAAATGTCGATATTACAACCGATTCGCTAGTAGCCATTAACGGTACCCTAATAGGTTCTTTAACTGCTGGCAATGGCAATGCTGGTGATGTAACTGTAACGGCGGA
Source organism: Leptothoe sp. ISB3NOV94-8A (assembly GCF_043421595.1). Taxonomy (NCBI): domain Bacteria; kingdom Bacillati; phylum Cyanobacteriota; class Cyanophyceae; order Nodosilineales; family Cymatolegaceae; genus Leptothoe; species Leptothoe sp. ISB3NOV94-8A. The sequence continues at coordinate 76,725 of NZ_JAXSQW010000004.1, forward strand.
TTCTATCTCCCTTTCTGGTTTTAGAGTAGTAACTCAACCTATTATTGTTTTTGAACCTACAGGTATTTTTAGTACCGTTGTCCCTGGTGCCGTTGGTACAGGAGGCAACATTGATATTAAAACTGGCTCGTTATCCTTAGAAAATGCAGCTCAAATTAGAACCAGTTCAGACGGTGTTGGCGATGCTGGTAATGTTGTCATCGAGGCGGACGATATCACCTTAGATGGGGCTGTCTTTAGTCCAGAAGTTTTAGCTACACCTGATTTAATACCCACATTTCCCAGTGCAATTTTAAGTGAGATGCGTCCAGGGTCAGATGGGCAAGGAGGAACGATTGATATAACAACCTCCACCCTAGCCCTCACCAATGGGGGCACCATTAGTGCCAGTACCCAATCGGGTGATGCTGGCAACGTCACGATTACAGCCACTGAATCCGCTATCTTTGACGGCTTAGTTTCGTTTGCAGAAGTGGGTGAAGACACTCGCCATAGCGGTGCCAGTGTCGAAACCTTGGAACAAGCAACTGGAAATGGTGGCCTACTGGTGATTACCACCCCTAACCTGTCTGTTATCAATGGTGCTCAGCTAGAAGCAACAACCGCAGGTGAAGGGGATGCTGGCGATATCAAACTAAACGTTAGTGATACTGTTTTAGTAGATGGTGCTGACAGTGCTATTGAGGCTAACACCACATCAGATTCAACGGGTATTGGCGGGGATGTGATTATTGATCCTCAGCTAGTGCTCGTACAAAACGGAGGCCGGATTGCGGTTGATAGTCAGGGGACTGGTGAAAGTGGCAATATTTTTATTACTTCTGAGCAACTTCGCCTGGACCAAGGGCTGATCTCAGCTGAAGCTGACAGTGCCGATGGTGGAAATATTACCCTTAATTTGGGGCCTATTTTGCTTTTGCGTAATGGCAGTAACGTTTCTGCCACTGCCGGGCGTGATCAAGGCTTTGGCAACGGTGGAAACGTTGCCATTACGACTGCCGATGGTTTTGTGGTGGCGGTGGATACCGAAAATAGTGACATCACAGCCAATGCTTTCCTGGGCAACGGTGGGAATGTCACCGTAAACACCCAGGGGTTGTTTGGTATCGAGTTTCGGCCAGCCTTGACTCCCTTGAGCGATATTACAGCTAGTTCTGAATTTGGTCTTCAAGGTAGCGTCACAATTGAAACGCCAGATGTTGATCCCAGTGATGATCTAGTGCAACTGCCCACAGGGCTGGTAGATGCCTCCCGACTGGTTGCCCAGGGGTGTGGTGCGGGGGCTAGCGATATTGCAACTGCCCTGGGGGAATTTACGGTGACCGGTCGGGGAGGGTTGCCCCCATCGCCTGATCAGCTTAACCCTCAAAGCGACCTGGCAGTTTGGGAAACGTTAGATGATGTTCCAAACACCTCAATAACCACAGATCAAGGGCCTGTGACATCAACGGTCAACCATCAAGAGCCCAGGCAAATCACTGAGTTTCAAGGATGGATTGTAGATGACAATGGCGAAATTGTGCTGACGGCAGAAGCAACGTCTGTCACACCTCATAGTCCCTGGTATTCAGCATTTGCCTGTCAGACACAAGATTAAATGGCTTGAAATTAGCCATTACTTATACCACTGCTCAGCAACGGTATCTCTGGGACAGTTACCATTTTTAAACACTGCTGGCTTTTTGATGCATTCTTGTAAACATAGGTTAAAGGTGCCATTATCCTCTATGAACCCTGTGTCCCCTAAACCTGATGACCTGTCACCAACTGACCTTGCCGCAGAGAATGAACGATTGCATCAGGCACTGTTAGTGGCTCAGAGTGAACGCGAAAGCCTGGAGACGCTGATCAATATTGTGACCGAGCATTCTACTGTGTTGGAAAACTCGCTTAATCAGCAAAAGCGGGAAATGGCCAGTTACATTCAGCAGGTGAAAATTGTTACGTCAGCAGCAGCGGCTGTTCAACGTAATGCGTTCACCCCTGAGCACTTAGAAACAGTTATCAGTCGTGCTGACGAGTTGGGTACCCTGGCCCAGGTATTTACAGAAACAGTGTTGGCTGTCAAAGCCCATGAACAAACATTAATCAAAAATAATCAACACCTAGAGCAACTCTTGCAAGCCTACAGTCGATTTGTGCCTCAGGAATTTCTTCATTTTTTGCAAAAAGAGAGCGTGATCGACTTACATCTGGGGGACCATGTGAGTAAAGAAATGGCCATCTTGTTCTCCGACATTCGTGACTTTACGACAATGGCCGAGACCATGACTCCCCAGGAAAACTTCAACTTTATTAATAGTTATTTAGGGGATATTAGCCCAGAAATTGCTAATCATCATGGCTTGATTATGAAATATATGGGGGATGGCATTATGGCCGTCTTTCCCGATGGAGTAGATGATGCTCTACAAGCTAGCATTGCTCAAGCTCAACGACTACGAGACTATAACCAACAGCGCCAATCAAAAGGCTATGTAACTCTAAATGTGGGCACGGGGATCCATGTGGGGCAGATGATGGTGGGGATTGTTGGTGAGAGCCATCGCATGCAGTTGGATGCCATGGCTGACAACGTGAACCTAACAGCTCGCTTGGAGGGATTGACTAAATACTATGGGGTGCAACTACTGATTTCAGAAGACGTTCTCCAAAAATTAACAGATGTTGATCGTTACTCAATGCGTCTAATTGATCGGGTCATTGTCAAAGGTCGTCACACCCCCATCACCGTTTACGAGGTGCTTGATGCGGAAGAAGAGACAATGCGGGCCAATAAGCTAAAAACATTGCCAGAGTATTTACAGGCTCTAGACTTTTATCAGCAGGGGCAGTTGCTCAAAGCCCAGGTTTGTTTTCAAGAAGTTCTTCAGGCAAATCCTACTGATAAAGCTGTGCAGCTTTATTTAGACCGTTTACAGCTGCTTCAGCAGCAAGACTTGCCTGATGATTGGCAGGGGATTTGGGAGTTTAAACAAAAATAGGATACCTAATTCTTTGGGAGAATAACCTCAGATTTAATCATCCTGCTGCTGTAAACACCTATCTACCAGTTGCGCGATTTTTGCATACTCATAGTCTTTAGCAAACGCCATTAGCTGCTTGGTGGCCAATATTTGAGACGGGGGGATGTCTTGTAGTAACACTTTCACTTGCTTGCCATTGAGCCGCTGAGCTGCCTGATGTAGTTTCACTAACCAGTCTGGCGGCATGGTAGCCAATGCTACTGTAAGACTGTTATTAGTTGTCACATCTACAGGGATCACCTCTTTCTTTACGAGTGTTGCGTCCTTAGGTTGTTCAACAGCGTTACCCAGATTAATTGGAACTTCCACAGCGGAAGGAACTACAGTTGTGGCTGGTACTTTTAGGATCTTTTGATGGGAAATAACAGTATCAGTAGAAGATTTGCTACTCCCTAGTTCGTCTGACTTAACCAACACGTGAGCTGTGAAAGTGAAGATGCTCCCTTTCCCAAGTTGACTACTAACCTGAATATCCCCAGCCATTAACTGGGCTAGCTGCTGGCTAATGGGTAACCCTAAGCCAGTGCCAGTCTTTGAGTTTTCGCCGCTTTCAGTTTGTAAAAAAGGAATAAACAGCTTATATAACTCAGATTCGGCAATTCCTTCACCCGTATCTTCAATTTCAAACTGTAGAGAGAGGCCACTTTGTTGGTATTTTGTGTGGCCCACGCGTAAGGCTATATACCCAGCTTGGGTGAACTTTAAGGCATTACCCAATAAATTAATCAACACTTGCCGAAGTTTGGGGGCATCTCCAATCAGCTCCTTTGGCATAGTGGGTGAAATTTCAACTATAAACTGTAGCCCTTTCTGTTCTATACGCAGTCGGAATAAAGACTCAATCGTGGTGATTAGAGTACTCAAGGCGAAGGGATCTTGGCGTAGAGTTTGCTGGTTTGACTCCAGCTTAGCCATTGATAAAATGTCATTGATCAGTTCCAGTAAATGTTCTCCACTCTGGCTAATCATCTGTATGCGTTTCTGACTTGTTGCAGAAATGTTGTTATCACTGGCGACCAGTTGACTAAATCCTAAGATGGCGTTGAGGGGCGTTTTAAGCTCGTGACTCATGTGGGCAAGGAAGTTGCTTTTTGCATGGCTAGCCGCTTCTGCAACTTCTTTGGCCTGATTGAGTTCTACGTTGGACTGTCGCAATTCAGCGGTGCGTTCAGCGACGGTTAATTCCAGAGCAGATTTTGCCTCTTCTAGAATGGCAACGGTCTGTTGCTGGGCTTTGACTTTTGTTTGGATAACTCGATCGTATTGGTAAAAAGCTGCCAGCCCAGCACTGCTTAACAATAGACTGGCAACCGCAGGTACCCAGGGAATCCACCAACCTGTTAACAGCATGATATAGCTAATGCCAACGATAGTGGCAGTGCTAAGGGAAACCCACAGTAGGCCATGCAGAGGCTTGCGCGTATATCCTGCAAGAGCAATACCGACTAGCCCCCAGCCAATAATCCAGAGATATTCTTCTGGATCTGACCAGCTTCTAAATAAGGGACGTTGCTCAAGGGCGGCACTAATAATTTGGCTGACTGTGTGGGCTTGGATTTCAACACCATAGACAAAATCTAGCTCTGGGCTAATGACAGATTGGGTTGCTGCGTTGCTATAGTCTTTGATACTGGGTGTAGTGACGCCGATGAGAACAATGCGATCGCGAATCCAATCAGGATTGATATTGCCTGATAACACATCCTGAAATGTCACTACCCTAAAGGGTTGAGCGCTTTGACGAAAATTGAGCAAAGTTTGGACTGCGCCATCACCCGTATCTAAATTTACATAACTGCCAAAATTGGATTGAAGGCGGGGTATTTCAGTATCACCAAAGCGTATGGTGGTCGGATCCTTATACCCATTGCCGATAAGAATGTTTTCTTGTTCTAAATAAGTTTGAGCTAATAATAATGCCAAAGAAAATCGGAACCCTTGATCTGTTTGGGTGCCGAGAATGGCACGGCGTTGCCAACCATCTTGATCAAAAGGGGCGTCAACAAACCCCACACGTTCTGCAGGTATTGTATGTGGCGGTGGAATTATAGGATAAAGGACTTTTTCAATGCCAATAATGTTTTCAATATCTTGCAAAGTAGTTCTTAACTCGTTATGACCTGGCTCTACAGGTAGATCTCTAAATAAGTCTAAACCAATGACCCGTGGTTCGTGACTATGGAGCGTATGTAGCACTTTGGCAAGGGGACGATCGGGGATGGGATAGGTGCCGATGGATTGAATGGTTTCCTCGTTGATGCTGACCAGCAAGATCCGTTCATCGGTGGGTTCTTGGGGGTGCGATCGCAAAAAAGCATCCAAAGCTTGCCATTCCAAAGGTTGAAATGCCCCTGCCAAGCGGCCAGCTGTAATTAAGCCTAGAAACAGCAAACCGGGTAGCAGTCCAACTTGTAAAACTGCTATCTGGTTACGAATACTGCCCCAGGTCCCAAAAATCAATCAGTCGTCTCCCAAAGATAGTGTCATTATTCTAGCTGCAACCAAAGTTTACATCGCCTGAAATCATCTTTGGAGTTAGAGTTAGCCATCTGATCAGTACACCTTGCATGTCTTAACATCCGGTATTCACCTTAAAACTGTGGGAAATGGTGTGTAGAGAATGATGAGTGTCTCAGGTTACCCTCCTTCCGTAGAAACTATTACCTTTTATCAGGGTCGGATTATAGTGTGGGGTAACGATGGCTTGAGACTGAAATTACCAGGATCTTCTCGTAGAACTATGAAATACTTTAAAAATTTTCAATATATGGCTATGAGACCCTCACAAAAAAGCTCTTTGTTTTCAAAACGTTGTTATCAATTAATACTGGGGACTTTACTGTTAACGTTGCCGTTGAATCCTGTTCACGCTCAACAGTATAATCCTCCCAGCGGTAGTCCTCCGCAAACTGCAACTGGCTCAAATGGCTCACGTGGTTGTCGAGGAATATATGATGTACCGCTAGTGGGATTAGCTCCAACGTTGATGAATCATGTGGGGCAAACGACTACGATCACCCCCACCCTAGCCTGGTTTGTCCCGACAGCTGACCCCTATCGCATTAGAGTTTCTCTCTATACAATTGACCAAGAAAACTTACTATACGAGACAGAGTATGAAGACACTATCCCAGGAATTATGAGTTTTTCAATCCCTGAAGATGTCGGTTTAGAACCTGATGGGCGTTATCTTTGGGAAGTCAACATTGACTGCGATTTGGATAATCCCACTTATCAGGAGTATTTTATAGCCGAGGTTGACATCGTTTCTCCTCCAGCAGAGCTGGCTGCTGCTGTAGCTCTAGCTCCCACAGCCTCAGAGAAGGCATCACTCTATGCAGAAGCCGGCTACTGGTACGATGCTTTTAAGGAAGCATTGAGTGCCTCAGAAGATGTGAGTTTTGTACAAACACTATTATCCAGTTTAGCTGCTTCCGAAGAAGACTCCCTTCAGAAACAGTACTTATCTGAAGTTATTGAAATCATTGGTAACTCAGATATTAATCCGTAATCGACTTCGAGAGATTGAACGACTCATCCTCCCAGTGGGACTCTAACTGTCGTAGCAATTGGAGCCACTGGGATTCACTATTTTTGAGTAAATCGCAAAAATCATCGGGTGTTTCGATGCTGTCGAAGTAGTTAGCGGCGGCTGGTTCTGCAGGATTCCAAGGATAAGGAGTATCATCGCTCAAAATGCTATAAAGCATTTCCAGCTCAATGTACTTAAGGTCGGTTTGAGAAAACATCATCGAACAGAGGAGTGATGAAAATTACTGACAGCCCACTGCATCGCCTATGGGATTCTACAATCTCACTATGACAACTACTTTTGGTAAAATCAATCCTGAAAAGTTCAGATTTATTCCTGAAAAGTTCAGATTTATTCAGGTAAAAGTTCAGTTTAATTGGGTTTCTACGTAGAAATGGATCCTTAGGCCCACTTTTTACCAGTATTTTCGAAATATCTGGTGGCATATGATACAAACTTCTAGATACCAGCTATATGTGCAAGAATAGTTAGAACTTGATCGGACCTATGCTCAGGTTTGCCCATGGATACAAAACATCTAACTGTAGAACTTAGCGAGCAGGCACTAAAAAATTTAGTAGCCTATTGCGAGCAGTCTGGTCTGGATTCATCCACAGTTATTCAGTCGTACTTGTTGACATTGGGAGCACCTCAGTCAACGTCTTACTTGTTGACATTGGGAGCACCTCAGTCAACTCTGTCTAAAGAACCTACTGTTACGTCCGAAGATCAACAGTCTGAGCATAATCCTCTTACTCAACTGCAAAAAACAATCAGCGAGCTTGAGCGTGAAAAAATAGATTTAGAGATTCTGCTTGACACTACTCTGGAACACTCGGACTATATTACGCATCAACTACGTATTGCTAAGGTGACTGCTGAGTTGGCAAACCAATCTAAAAGTAGGTTTTTGGCTAGGATGAGCCATGAGTTACGCACACCCTTAAATGCGATTTTGGGATTTAGCCAACTGTTAGAAAATACCCCGTCCCTGAGTTCTCAACAACGAGAACAACTGACTATCATCAATCGAAGTGGAGAGCACCTGCTGACTTTGATCAATGACATTTTAGATATGTCTAAGCTGGAAGCAGGTAAAATCATTGTTAATCCAAGCATTATCAATTTGCATACACTTTTGCAGGATATGCAGGCTATGTTTAAGCTCAAAGCAGATGCCAAAGGCTTAGAGCTGATTCTCAATTACTCTCCTGAACTACCTCAGTATGTTGAAACGGACGCCGGAAAATTAAAACAAGTTTTAATCAATTTATTAGATAATGCCATTAAATTCACAGAGCGTGGTCAGGTGTGTCTTAGGGTTAGTTTTGAAGCATTGGCAGCTGAGCAACAAGGGGAAACATCGTCTAGAACTCCATGTACGTTGTACTGTGAAGTAGAAGACTCTGGGCCTGGGATTGCTGAGAGTGATCTCGAAGTCATCTTTACCCCCTTTGAACAAACTTCAGTAGGTCGTAATATCCATCAAGGAACTGGGTTAGGGTTATCCATCAGTCGACAATTTATTCAATTGATGGGGGGTGAATTGACAGTCAATAGCCGAGTTGGAGTCGGCTCTAAGTTTAAACTCCATATACCCGTTTACCAGTATTCTGATGAGATGATGTCTGTGGAGATACCTGCAGAGCTGTCTGTAGCCTCTGCTATTAAGCATTTATCCAAGCTTGATGGTCAAGAGCGTCAAATTCAAATCAAAGAGAATAATATAAACAAAATTGAGTCATTATCGTCATCAACTGCAGCATCATTGGATGAAATGCTAAATGATATGCCGCCCCAATGGTTAAAAGAGCTACATTATGCAGCGAGCCAATTAAAGGGGAAACAGGTGATGCAGTTGATTCAGCAAGTGTCAGAAGAGAAAGCAGCCCTTGCGCACCACTTGAGAGAACTAGCCGAAAATTATCAGTTCAACAAGATAACTGAGATGACAATGCGTTAAAAACTAAGGCTTTAAACTGGAATGATGATAAAAATGTTGTTGGCTTTTGTGAGTAATCTGTTGATCATGGTCTGGGGCTTGATACGCTAGAGCATGGCTACGGCATCTATCGATTAACCAGCAATCGCGCTTTCCGTAACACAAACCTGAGTACTGACCCCCAGTGAGAAATAATATCGGCCTGAGCGTTCAAGGGTTACAACGACACTATGTTGATGCCATTGCCGCCGCTTTGTTTGGCCTGTTGCAGAGCGCGATCGCATCCCTCTAAAAACGCCTCCAGTCCCATATCCGCTATCGGCTGCGCTGTGATTATCCCAATACTCAGGGTTTGATCAATTTTCTCAACAGCTTGCAACAACTTCTGAGCCATTTTCTCTGCTGTTGTTGTATTCGGTAAAACGATGGCAAAGACTAACGTGCCATAGCGACCAACCAAATCATTAGAACCCTGGATTGTTTGCTTCAGCACCTGGGCCACTTGAGTCAGACACTGATCGCCCGCTGTCGGGTTTCCCCCTTCCCCATAAAAATTAAAATTATCTACCTGGGCCAGCATCAAACTTAAAGACGTTTGGGATTGTACCGCCTGCTGCCAACACTGCAGCAAATAGGCATCAAATCGACGACGACTGGCCACCTGGGTCAATTCATCCAGGGCAGCTAGGCGCTGTAGCTCTTGAATCGCCTGCTGCAGCTGAGCATTTTGTGCCTTGAGCTGACGTTGCAGCTGTTGTACCTTGAGCTGATTTTCTACCCTGGCCAGCACTTCCACCACCTTGAAGGGCTTAGAAATATAGTCACTCCCCCCTGCCGAAAATGCTTTGACTTTGTCCCACGCTTCATCCAGGGCACTGACAAAAATGATAGGGATCTCCTGGGTGGTTGGATTCGCCTTGATCTGCTGACAGACGGTGTACCCATCCATATCGGGCATATGAATGTCCAGCAAGATCAAATCTGGCTGTTCTAGCGAAACGGCTTGCAGCGCCACAGTGCCATTGATGGCCTGCTGGACTTCATAGCCCTGCTCTTCGAGCAAATCGGATAGCAGCCTCAGGTTTTTAGGCTGATCGTCCACCAGCAAAATGGTAGAACCTGATAAAGGTTTAACCGATGGTACAGCGGTTGGCGCTGTAGTGGCTGGTGTGACCGGTAGTACAGCCGCTGCTGCTGCATCAGCCGCAATTGGTGCCGTAACCGGTTTAGGAGCAGGGGCAGCACTGCGCATCGCCTGTTCTAGGAGCCCGCGCACATTAGCTTTTGTAACTTTTTGATCCAATGATTGAGAAATCAGCTGCCAAAGTTTAGGCGCAACATCTTGCTTGACATATTTAGCTGAGTATCCACATTCTTCAGCAATCTGGTCATAGGTTTTGCGTTCTCCCTGGAGAGCGGCAATCAAAATTTGGCGTTGTAGCTCACTACAGAACGTGTCTGTCTTTTTGTGGATAAGAGTTTCAGCAAATTCTAGAATACTGTCAGTGTCGCTCATGGATAACGCTTATTAAATCTGGCCTACGTTCAGAAGAGTAAGTTGACCGTAGAAAATCAGCTTTCTCAACCACTGTCATTGCAGTGGTTGAGAAAGCTTAAACTGTCGTGAGTGTAGCAAACCCTTCAGATTCATTGTGGATAGGGTTATAAATATTATCTGAGCCGCATTATATGAGGCGTTGAGTAAAACCATAAGCTTATTTTTTGACAAGCCCTAGGCTGGATGACCTGACAAAAGGGCAGTTAGTTGACTGTAGTCATAATTTTCGGCGAGTTGCTTCAAATGGTTAGCCACCGCTACTTCAGATGCTGGCATCTGGTTCAGGAGTTTCATCACCTGACGACCATTGAGCCGCTGTGAGGCTTGTTTGAGTTCAGTTAACCAGTCTGCAGGCATCGTGGTCAGGGATTGGGCAATGGTACTGGATGTGATTAGGGCATTTACTCCCTTTGCTCGCTCCCCTAAATCTGAAACGTCGGGTTCGACTTCATGATTTTTTGTTTGGACAGCAGGGTCTAATCTTGCTTCAAGTGTTGGTGGTTCTATTGCCTCAACGGTACTTTGACTTTGAACCGTAAAGGCAAATACTGTGCCTTGTCCCAGTTGGCTAGTAACCTGAAACTCTCCTCCCATGAGTTTGACAAACTGTTGACTGATAGAGAGACCTAAACCAGTGCCAGTTTTGGATTTAGTGCCACTGTCAGTTTGTTCAAAGGGGACAAATAATTTAGGTAGTTCATCGACGGCAATGCCTTCGCCGGTATCTTCCACACTAAATTCTAAGCATGGCTGTTCAGCCTCAGAGCAAGGCCGCACCCGCACACCGATGTGTCCCTGGTTCGTAAATTTGAGCGCATTACTCAAGAGATTTAATAGCACCTGACGAATCTTTTTCTCATCACCGACAAACTGAGGTGAGACATCTGGATCAGTCTCGATGAAAAATCTCAATCCTTTCTGTTCCACCCGTAGTTGAAAGAGGGCCTGAATGGTTTCTGTTAATTGGATAATCTCAAATAGACTCTCCTTTAGGGGTTGCTTACCAGCCTCCAATTTAGAGAGTTCCAAAATGTCATTGATTAAGTGCAGCAGGTGTTCCCCACTATGGCGAATCAAATTGAGACGCTTTTGATGGGTCTCTGCCAGGTCTGTAGCCTTAGCCATAATTTGGCTAAAGCCAATAATGGAGTTGAGGGGGGTGCGTAGCTCATGGCTCATGTTGGCGAGAAACTTGCCTTTAGCTTTGCTAGCCATTTCGGCTTCATCCCTGGCCAACTTCAGTTCAACCGTGCGTTCTGCTACCTTTTGCTCCAGGGTGGTATAAAGCTGTGAGTTTTCTAATGAGATGGCTATTTGGGTGGAAAGGAGACCCAAAATCTGCAAACGATCGCGGGTAAAGGCTCCTTCTACCAGGTTGTTTTCTAAATATAGAACGCCGACTAGCTTGCTTTGGTGTACCAGGGGAGTACAGAGTACAGACTTGAGCTGGTGTTGCTGAATGTAGGGATCTTGGGCGAAGTCGGCAAATTGATCCGTGGCGTCGGGTGCGATCGCATTGGTTAACACCACACTCTTCTGAGTCCGCACCACATAGTTAAACAGCCCAGTGGGAATATGCCCCTGAATGGGTAACCCCATCAACACCCGAATCGGTTTATTGACTGCTCCAGTTGCTTCAATCCTGTACTGGCCCTGATTTTCAAGAATGAGATGGCCGGTTTGGGCCCCGGCATTTTCCATCACCACTTTCATCAGCTGCCCCAGCAACTTCTCCTGGACAATCTCCTGGGCAATGGCCTGGGACGCCTTCATCAAAGACTGGAAATCAACGGTTTCAGTCCCCGACGCGAGACTAAACTGCACTGCCGTAGACTGGGAATCAAAAATGTACCCTCTGGGGGAATGGCTGGTGATCGCCAACAGATTTGGGTAGTGCCGCTTCAGCTGTTTCACTTTGGCATGGGCTCCCCAAAGTTGATAGGTATAGCTGGCCTTTTGCAAGTAGGTTTGGGCAAAATCTCGCTTGTTTTGTGATAACCAAAACCGACCTGCCAACTCATTTGCTAAGGCTTCATCCTGGATAAATCCTTGGGTTGCTGCCTCTGTAATTGCCTGATCGTACCCCCCAAACGCTTCCCATGGTCGCTCGTCAAGGCGAGCGAGTTCTGCGTTTACCAGCCAAACCTTATGCAAGAAGTTTTCAGGACAGGTGTTGGCCCAGCCTTTAAGTTCTTGCTGCAGACTTGAAATTTCTTCCAGATACTCCTTTTGCTGTTGGAGAGTCGCCTCTGGATAAAGTTGGATCAGAATAAGGGAGGTGTACAGGTTGAGTTCAGCATTGGAAATCACCCCCAGAATATAACTTTGCAGTTCCCTGGCTTGTCGGGCATAGTCCAGGGCTAGCTCAAACTCCCTGTCCATATAGCCCATAATGGCTTTGAGAATGTAGTAGCGGCAGAGGCCACTAAAACTTTTGTGGTCTGTACAGGCTTGAATATACGATGTTTCCACTGCTGCGGGTAACTGAGCCAGGTCGTCCTCCGCAGAGACTTCAGCTGGGGCCTCTGCCAAAGGAGTTAATAACTGCTGGAGAACTAACTCATATCCCCGTAGCGCATCGATAGCCCACTGATTCTTGACCTGGCGACAGAACGCTAGGGCATCTTGCAAATCCACCATTAAGGCTTCCAGGTTTTTGCCCTGAAAGAACAAATTGGAAATGCGATAGCTGATGGTGTAGCCCACATATTGCAGTTCACCGGATTCTAAACCTACCTGTGCCCCGGTTTGGTTGATGTCGTCGGCCTCTTTGACAGGTTTGACCCATGAGTGCACAAAGTTACTCAAAATAAAGCAGGCCCGCGATTTCTGAGTTAAATTGTTATATCGTTCACTCAGTCTGAGAGATACTAAGCAGGACTCATAGCTGGCTTCATAGTTACCTAAGACTGAGCCCAGCAGCGTGCCATAGTTGGAATAGCCATAGCACGACTCAGCTACATTGCCATGGTCTAAAAACAGGTTAATGGACAGAACAACGACGATTTGCCAGGCAGCCTGGTTATAACGATAGGCTGCTGACCCAATATTAGAAAGGATTTTAACCGCGAGCTGTTGCTCAGGATCAACAATTTCAGGCAGCTCTAGCAGTGACGCCAGGGGACGATCGTCCAAACGGGCCTGAAGATGGTTGCAGCTTTGGGTAAAGGCTGCTGAAAAATTCTCTTGGGGAAAGTCAATGTTAAACAGCTGTAGTGCCTGCCGACCGTAATCCAGTGCCTGGGCATACTCAGTTTTAAGGGTGGACTGAATTACCAGTAGGTTATATGCCTCAGCTCGGTCCATGACCGTTTGAGCTTGGGTTAAAACAATTTCCAACAGTTGACGGGAGATGTCAAAATTACCCAGAAGGTACTCCACTTCTGCCTGGGCTTGATGCAGCGCCAGAGTCAAGGAATAGTGATTATTCCAGCAATTGTCTGGTAAACAATCTAGCCCCACATCAAGATAGGTGTGGGCAGCGTCGTAGGCAGTAGCATCTTTGGACTTTTGAGCCGCTTTTAAATTGAGTTCAGCCAGCTTCAATGGAAAGCCTGTATCGGTATTGTGTCTGCGGCCAATGTTGAGGTGATCAGCAACATCAAACAGGGTATCACTCCAGTCTCCTGCTGGAACCGTATGCCATAGCAGTTGGCCAATGGACAGGTGTTGCTGTTGCCGCTGGCTGTCGCTCATGGTGTCATAGGCAGCCTGCTGCACCCGATCATGTAAAAATCGGTATTCTTGAATCAGTAAATTGGCATCTGTTTGTGATGTGGTTAAAATCAGTCCGGCCTGGACAGCCACCATCAGGTCTGGGGCAATATCTGTATCTGGTTTGCGCTCAAGAACAGCCAAGGTTTTCAGGTCAAATTGGGTCCCTACACAAGCGGCTAGACAGAGCAGCTGCTGAGTGTCTGGAGGTAGCTTTTTCAGCTTGACCAACATTAGCTCTACGACATTGTCGGTAATGTCTTGAGCTTGAACCTGTTGAATATCCCATTGCCAATGACACTGTTGCCTATCAAAGTAAACCAGGTTTTCGGCAGCAAGGGTTTTGAGAAACTCGTTTACAAAAAAGGGATTACCGTTGGTTTTTTGGGTGATTAGCTGGGCAAGGATATCAACAGCTGTCAGATCGCAGCGGAATGTATCCGATAACAGGGACTGGATATGCTGGTGGGTCAGGGGGTGGAGAGCCAGGTGGCGAGGGTTAACACCTTCCTCCTTCAAGGCCTTGAGCACCATCATCCAGGGATGTGTGGGACTGACTTCATTATCCCGATAGGCCCCAATAAACAGATGGGACTTCATTTTAGGATTGGTCAAAATCAGTTGGATCAGCTGGAGGCTTGCCGCATCAGCCCACTGTAAGTCATCCAGAAAAATTACCAGGGGGTGGGTGGGATCGCTAAAGACTTGAACAAAGCGTTGGAAAACTAAATTAAAGCGATTGCGGGTTTCTGTTGCCCCCAGCTTAGGGACAACGGGCTGAGGGCCAACGACCAACTCTAAATCTGGAATCACATCCACAATCACCTGACCGCTGTTTCCCAAGGCCTGCAGCAGTTTTAGTTTCCAAGATTGCAGTCGCTCTTGATCCTCAGTCAGTAATAACCGTATCAGGTTGCTAAATGCATCCACTACAGCCGCGTAGGGGGTATTTCGCTGCACCTGGTTAAACTTACCGGAGATAAAATATCCCTTCTTCTCAGTAATAGGTTTATAAACTTCCTGAACCAGGACCGATTTCCCAATGCCTGAATGACCCGTGACCAACAACAACTCGGTCTTTTCTGCCGTGGCTACCTGGTTAAAGATTTCGAGCAACTGGTTAATTTCAGCTGCACGACCATAGAGTCTTTGGGGAATTTTGAGCTGGTGGGGATAATCCTGACTGGCCAGGCTAAACTGTTCTACAGTTCCCTCGGTTTCTAACTGGTGTAAACACCGCTGCAAGTCTGCCTGAATACCCTGGGCACTTTGGTAACGCTCTTCAGCTGTTTTACTCAGCAGCTTTAGAACAATGTCTGAAATAACCGTGGGTATATCCGGTCGTTTTTCTTGTAAACAGGGTGGGGATTGAGCTAAATGTTGATGGAGGACTTCTAAGGGATCGTCGGCATAAAACGGTACGGTTTGAGTTAACAGTTCGTAGAAGGTCACCCCCAGAGAATAAAAGTCTGTGCGATAGTCCAATAGCCGGTTCATCCGACCCGTTTGTTCAGGGGAAATATAGGCCAGGGTGCCTTCTAATACATTTGGACTTTCTAACCGGACACTGGTTTGGGGTACCTGGGTGGCGAGACCAAAATCGATCAGCTTTAACTCTTGTGAGATCTCATTGAAAACAATGTTAGAGGGATTAATGTCCTTATGGATCACATTGGCTCTGTGAATGTATCCTAATGCCTGGGTGATTTTGATGGCAATGGTGAGAAACTGGTTTATGGCCATTGCCCCACCATGAAGCAGATTTTTGAGGGACTTACCGCCAAAGTCCTCTAGAACAATAACAAGAGTTTTTTCATGGGATTCTAATCCATAGGCTTGAACAATATATTCATTGCCAGCTGATGTTTCGTTTTCTGTGGAAGGGGACAGGTTTGTCCCAAAGTTGGCCTCCCCAGGAAAGGCAAGATGTTGCAAGATGCTATATTCCTGGCGGAAACGTGCTAAAGCCTTTGAGGACGGATAATTGTTTTTAAGCTGTTTGATAATGACAGTCTGTCCCTGGGTCAAACCGTTTCCCTCCGACAGCACAGTTCCTCGATACACCAGGGACTGTGTACTTTCGTAAATCTTATTTTGAATGTGATATTGAGATGATTGAAGCAACTGAGCCAATCTCCGTCACATTTTGAGGGATAGCTAAGATCATACTGAATTTTCCTAACCTTTTCTGGTCAAACACCTGAACTTTTCGGGATTTTTTCTGCTTGCTATCACCGCAATACTTGAGTCATCTCAAACGATTGGCTATGCGGTAAGGGGCTTAAGTGATGCAGACTATTATCCCGATAACGTCGTCATTAAGAACTCAGAACTTGACTCGCTCTGCTATCTCGATAACGACATCATTAAGAACTCAGAACTTGACTCGCTCTGCCCATGGCCGTTCTGGTTCATGGAAATGGAAGCAACTTATGACTGGTTTGACCCTGTGGGCATTAGGCGAAGTTCTTTTAGGAGCGGCTGGGTTAGATGACTTGGCAGACTATAGCGAATTTCTATCTGATCGCTATGAGATTGTCCTATTAGCCAAAGCGTTTTGAAAAACCTGAATTTAAACCTGAATAAACCTGAACTTTTCGGTATTTTTTTTGCTGTAGCTTTCCGCGATATTGGACCTTGTCCATGGCATTTTCTCAGGAGGCACTGCCATGAATACAACCTTGCAATTTGATGCCCAAGCCCTTAGTACGATGGATTTGGTACCGTTACTCAAACGCTACCAACTGCTGCCGCAATTACAGCGAGATCTGGTCATTGATCAAGCGATCGCATCCATTCAACTCACATCTGACGATATTAGAATTGCCTGTCAGCAGTTTGACATGCGATATAACTTATTTTCAGTAGAAGACCAGCAGGCATTTTGTCGTCAACGAGGGCTGGTGCCAGACGAATTAGAAGCCTTAGCCATTCGCCAGTTTAAAGTCCAACGATTTAAAGAGGATAAATGGGCGCATCAGCTAGGGTCTTTGTATGCCAAACGTAAACATGATTTTGACCAGGTGATCTATTCGCTCATTCGTACCCGCGATAGCAGTCTGGCCCAAGACATCTATTTTCGCATTCAGAAAAACGAAGATACCTTTGCTAACCTGGCAAAAACCTACTCTAAAGGGTCATCAGCTGAAGTGGGTGGTTTAGTGGGGCCTGTGTCTCTGATGCAGCCGCATCGCGCTATTGCGCGACTGTTGTCAGTGAGTCAAGTAGGTCAGCTATGGTTTCCCATTCCCATTGGCGAATGGTTTGTTATCTTGCGGCTGGAAGAGCGGGTGTCTGCCGAATTAAACAATAGCTTGAAACAGCGTTTACTGGATGAATGCTTTGACACCTGGTTGGCAGTACAGATGAAAAGTATGACCTAAATCATGCGAGTCGCACTACCCTTAAACGAAATCCAATGGACTAGATAAGCGTTATTGTCTCTAGATTCATGCGCCATTTTCAAAACGCTAAGCTCAGTCTTCGTCAGGCCCTGGTGGTGTCGTTTGTTGTGCAACTTATGGCAGCAGTCGGATTGACAAGCTGGTTAGCATTTCGTAATGCTCAGACGTCAGTGGATGATCTGGTCAAGCAGATCAGTGATGAGGTGACTACAGGGGTGGAAACCCATGTCAAAACCTTTGCTGATACTCCTCACCAGTTTTTACAACTCAATGTGGCGGCAATTGAGGCGGGGTATTTTGATTTGACCGACTACGATGCTATGGCCCGCTACTTTTGGGAGCAGATCCAAATCTCTGAAGCCGTTCCCTATGTTTATTTTGGTAATCCTGATGGAGAGTTTGTCGGTATATGGCGTGAGAATCAGGTTCTCACCACCTTAAGAATCAAAGATCAGCGCACAGTCCCTAACCGAGAGATTTATCAGTTAGATCAGCAGGGCGATCGCAAAACGTTACTCAATCAGGATGGGTTTGATCCAAGAACACGCCCCTGGTATCAAGCAGCCGTGGCGGCTGGGCAATCTACATGGTCCCCAATTTACGTATTTGCGAATCCTCCCCGTTTGGGGATTACCCATGCTGTACCCGTAGTGGCGGACCAGCTGTTAGGGGTGCTGGCGGTGGATTTGACACTATCTAACATCAGCGACTTTTTACGACAGCTGAATGTCAGTGACAATGGCCAGGTCTTTATTGTTGAACGTTCAGGGAATATTGTTGCCAGTTCGGTACCAGAACCTCCGTTTCTAAAGGTAAATCGACAAGAGGAACGACTGGCGGCAATAAAGAGCCGCCATCCCTTAATTCATGCCGCTACCGAAGATTTATTGCAGCAGTTTGACAGTTTTGAACACATTACAACCAGTCAGCGATTTACGTTTAAGCTAGATGGCCAGCGGCAATTTTTACAGGTCACTCCAATTCAAGATGGCCGTGGGCTGGACTGGCTGATGGTGGTGGTGATTCCCAGGGCAGACTTTACGGCCCAGATTGATACAAATACTCGTAATACGTTGGTTTTGTGTGCGATCGCACTGGCCGTCGCTATCCTCTCTGGCATTGCCACTGCCCGATGGATTACGGCCCCAGTAATGGCCATGGCCCAAGCCTCAGAAAAACTAGCTCAAGGAGATTTAGAGCAGCAAATAGTCCCCAGCCCCATTGCCGATATTGATACCCTGGCCGGAGCCTTTAATAAAATGGCCAGTCAGCTCAAGGATTCTTTTGAGGCACTGCAGCAGAGTGAAACCACTAATCGTGCCATTGTTGAAGCCATTCCTGATCTGCTTATCCATGCAAAGAGAGATGGCACCTATTTAGAAATTGTTAGTTACAATCGCTTGCAACGGGTTTATGGTGTAACCAAATTTTTGCCTGGTAACACGGTGGATGAATCATTACCATCTGATTTGGCTAAAAAAAGAATGCATCATATTCAGCAGGCATTACAAACAGGAGAACTGCAAGTCTACGAACACCGCATGATTTTGGATGGTCAGATCCAGGATGAAGAGGTGCGTATCTCAGGGTTAGGAGATGATGAGGTGCTGATCATGGTGCGTGATATCAGTGCTCGCAAACAGGCCGAAGAAGCGTTGGCCCAGGCAAACCAGGTATTGGAACAAAAGGTAGCCAAACGTACTGAATCCCTTGCCCAAAGCCAGCAAACATTAGCAAAAAGTAACCAAGAACTGAGGGCAACGTTGCAAACTCTTAGAGCCACTCAAGTAGAACTTCAACAGGCTAAGGAAAAAGCAGAAAGTGCAAACCGAGCCAAATCAGAATTTTTGGCCAATATGAGTCATGAACTCCGCACCCCTCTCAATAGCATTATTGGCTTCACCCAAATTCTTGGCAAAGACACATCCTTTAAGCCTGAGCAGCAGCAGCGTCTAACTATTATCAACCGCAGCGGTGAGCATTTACTGTCCTTGATCAACAATATTTTGGAAATGTCCAAAATTGAGGCAGGGCAAATTGTGCTCAATGCTAAATATTGTGATTTGCATGAAACTCTCAGAGACATTCAAGGGATGTTTTGTCTCAAAGTGCAAGAAAAAGGGTTGCAGTTTCGCATAGAACCTGATGCTAGTCTACCCCAGCATATCTATGTTGATGAAGGGAAGCTACGGCAAATCTTGATTAACTTAGTCGGCAATGCGGTGAAATTTACTGAAAAAGGAACCGTGACCTTAAAGGCTAGTGTGGATAGTGCTCAACAGCCTACTTTGCACTTAGATATAGAAGACTCGGGGCCTGGTATTCCTAAGGAGGATTTAGAACAGTTATTCGTTCCCTTTGAACAAACTACTGCAGGACATAAGATTAAGCAGGGCAGTGGCTTAGGGCTATCGATTACAGATAAATTTGTCAATCTCATGGGAGGAAAGATAACGGCCAGCAGTACCGTTGGTTTAGGCACCTGTTTTCAGGTGTCTTTGCCAATTGAGATTGCTGACAGTGAGTCTTTCCCGGTGCAACGTTACACCGAGAAGGTGGTCGGTTTAGTGCCAGATCAACCTGACTATCGCATGTTGATTGTGGATGATGAACCGGATAATTGTTTGGTCATGTTAGATTTGCTCAGACCGGTTGGCCTTTCGGTCCGAAAGGCAAGTAATGGGCAAGAGGCGATAGAAACCTGGAAAGAGTGGCAGCCCCACTTGATCTGGATGGATTTGAGAATGCCTGAGATGGATGGCTATGAAGCGACTCGTTGGATTCGAGAAGAGGCAGAAAAAGCAGAGGCAGAGGAAGTCGAGAGAGATAATTCAAAACTCAAAACTCAAAACTCAAAATCTCCGATAATTATTGCCCTGACAGCCAGCGTATTCGAAGGCAAGCAGGAATTAATGCGTCAGGCTGGGTTTGATGACTTTGTGCTCAAGCCGTTTCAAGAAGAGAGTATTTGGAAAAAGATTAGTGAACATTTGGGAGCTGAGTTTGTCTATGACTCGGTCAGTGTTCCCCCTAATTTGACTAACGCTACAACGCCTGAACCTGTTACCACTGATGAGCTAGCAGCAGCGCTAAAAGCTATGCCTACTGAGTGGGTGAGCGAGCTAAAACAGGCAGCTAGCTCCCTTAAGGGTAAACGGGTAAAACAGCTACTTAGTGAGATATCAGTGACGTCCAATGGTGCTTTAAATAAAAGGGGAAATGCTATTGTTGCTCGCTTCAATGCCTTAGTTGAGAATTATCAGTTTGATGAGATTATTAGCTTACTAGAGACTTAGGGCTGTTAAGAAACAAGTTCAGGATTTGGATGCAGCAACTTATACTCTTACCGCGCGGCAGTAAATTTTTTCTCTTTAGTTATGCTGGCAGATTTTTGCTCCTGCTCCTGAAGTTTTTGATACCCATTGATTAGATGTGAGCTATTCACCCCATTCAACTAATTTCGAGCACTTATTTTCATGACACCTGAATAAACCTGAACCTTCTCCTAAATAAACCTGAACAAAACGGAATTTTTTTCGCCGATTTTTTTTGCCATAGTTAGATCATCACAACAAAACCTACACACAATATCCTAGGAGCCAAACACCATGATTAGTAAGACTATGACTAATAAGACTATCTCCTTTCAAAAGCAGACTCCTGCCTGGGCTGGAGATACTTGGCTATCTCATTTTGTTAATCGGTTAATCGGTACCAAGCCATTATATGCCTTAATGAAACAGCAAGCCCGACAAGTATTGATTAAAAAGGCAGAGAGAAAAGGAATTCCATGGCGTGAGACAGTTCAGACATTGGTAACCTCTGATGTAAAAAAATGGTTACCTCAGTTGAACAATCCTACTGTTACCTATCCTGACTATTATCAGGCCCCTTTTCACGCTTATGCCAAAGGAAACTTATGTTGGATTGCAGCGTTTGAAACGGAACCAGCTACCTACGCCATGCCATTACGAATTTGGCCAGCTTTGAGTTGGGAGGCAGCCCAGGCAAAGCTACGCACTAATATTCATCAAGTTCTCGATCAATATGGCCCAAATGATGTCAAAAATCTCCTTGATGTGGGTTGTTCGATCGGCATTTCCACTCAATATCTCCATCAGCACTACACCCAACGCCAAAACCACGCAGTTCGCACTGTCGGTTTAGATCTCTCCCCTTATATGTTGTCTGTAGCAAAATATCGCGATACCAACAATGAAATTGCCGAATGGCGTCATGCTCAGGCAGAGGAAACAGGCTTACCTAATGCCTCTTTTGATTTAGTATCGCTACAGTACGTTATCCACGAACTGCCTCGCAAGGCAACCCAGAAAATTTGCCAGGAAGCCTTTCGTCTATTGCGTAAGGGAGGCAGCATAGCCCTGGTGGACATCGATCCTAAGTCTCCCCATATTCAGAATTTGAATCCCATTTTGTCAACCCTTATGAAGAGTACCGAACCCTGGAGTGACGACTACTATACCTTTGATATAGAAACTGCTTTGAAGCAGATCGGGTTTAATGCTGTAATCACTAAGGCTTGTAATCCTCGCCATAGAATCATCATTGCTACAAAATAAAAGGGCTATCAAATAAGATTTCAAGTAGCTTAGCAAGCAAAATCAATTAAATTCCACACACCTCACTGGGCCATAGCATCAGAGAACCTCTGAATCCTTTAGTCAATACCCAATCAGTCCACTCCACAGTGATCGCAGACACAAACCAAGGAAACTTGATGGTTGTGCAAGCAGACAGTGGGCTTATCCTGCAAGGGGTTAGTGTGCCACTGCCCGGCGTACAGTGGATTCACAGACAAACTATTGCATAACGTCCTATCTCGAACCTTATATCGTCTAAGAGTTAGGTAAGTAGACAGAACCCTGTATTACTTTCCTAATTTTAGGCACCCTCTATATCTAACCCGAAGCCCTCCGTGAACCTTAGTGTCCGTGGAGGGCTTCTTATTTGAAGCGAGGCTGTAGTATCGCGTAGGCAGAAAAGGGATGGCTCGAAAGTGAGCGATCGCACATCCACCTGTAACAACGATCACAAAAAGTCCATCGGAATTGATAGGCAGCCTGCTGTTTCCCTACTCAGAACAGACAAAACAACGTTCATCCACCCCCTCGGAGTTCCAACACCCACCGACACACTCACACACCTATCAGGACTTTATCTATGAAACTCACTCATCTTGGTGCATCCTACACTCCCTCTGCCCAGACTATTGAAACCATCGAAACCAATACTGAGCTGTTCTTTATGGGTCGCACCTTCAAAATGAGAGCCCCCAAGGCCATGCCTGCTCAGTCTGCTGCTCGTAGCCTCACCTATCGCGGCATTCGCTACAGCGCCTAAGACCAAATTCCCACGTTCGATACAGCACAGTGAACGGCCTCTGACAGCAGTGTCAGGGGCTTTTTTATTGGCTCTTGAGTAACTGTGATGCCCGTCACCACAGTTACTCAGCCAATCTCAGAAACGCCTTAACCAACCTTCAGGTATCGGTCAGATAGCGTTCAGCTAGCCCCGGCATTCTTGTAATCAATGAAGTTCATTCACTGATTCCCAAGGAGCTTTAACCATGAAACGCACACTTCTTTCCGCTTTAACTGTTCTCGTTGCGACAGCTGCCATTACACCCGTTGCCTCCGCCATTGAGCCCGCTAACTTCAATATCCAAGAAGCCCGCCTCGAAGCACTCGACCGTCGCACTAAGAATTCCGTCCACAAGCTACGCCTTGAGCATCTCAACAACCAGACTAAGGCCATCGAAGATATCCAAGCCGCTCGTCTGGATGCGCTTGATGCCCGCACCAAGGCTATCGATAACATTCAAGAAGCCCGGCTAGATGCTCTGGATGCTCGTACTAAAGCTGTTGAAAATATCCAAGCTGAACGTCTAAATGTTCTGGATGCTCGCACTAAGAACAGCGTTCACAAGCTACGTCTTGAGCACCTCAACAACCAAACCAAAGCGGTTGAGAATATTCAAGCCGCTCGTTTGGAAGCGTTGGATGCTCGGACAAAAGCTATCGACAACATCCAGGAAGCTCGCTTAGATGCCCTGGATGCGCGGACTAAGTCCGTCGTCCGCTAACAGATTGCTGAGCTGTTGCGGTACTAAGCTCTAACAGGCTTGGGTGCCCGGTGCAGACTCCGTTAATCTGTGAAGCTTCATTATTTTCAGGGCACCTTTTTTCTCATCAGACTCTCCTACATACATACTCCAAGCCTCTGCCAACAGGGTAGGGGCTTTTTTGTGGGAATGGAAAGCATTACTCAATGGTCACCAGGGGTAACTCATCCCAATGGGTGGTGTAACACTGGGAGAAATACTCTGACCGCATGCCCCATGTCGGAGCCAGCCCCATTGCACCATATTTCACCGCGTCCGGAGATAGCTTGCTATTAATCTGGTCCAGCGTTGCCATTAGTCGGGCTCGCTTTTCATTATGGACTGGTCCACCCAGCAGGCTACCTTGGACTTCATCGGCCTGCACAATCACCTTTGCCTTGAGATAGTCATAGCCGGGCTCGTAGGCCATTTCTGCCAGCTGCATAGCAACCTGAATTAATCGGCCCGTGTCGTTAGTGGGTGGGTCTAGCTGCACCGTTCGCGCGGCTGAATATTGGTTCTCCTTTCGGTAATAGCTGGTGCGCATGATGACGGTAAAGTAACCGGCTAGCAGATTATCCTGGCGAAGTTTTTCGGCACAGCGGGTGGTGTATGTGGCGAACTGACAAGTCAGCGCTTCGCTATCGCTTCTTTCAAATCAGACAGTTCAGTGACCAAGTGGCCAAAGGATCGTGACACAATGCGCATTTTTTTGGGCGGAGCCACGGGTTCCATGGCAAAGCAGGGGGTGCCCCGCAGTTCCAGCACTGTCCGCAGGCCAAAAATGCCAAATCGTTTTTTGATCCAGCCATCTCGTGCCTGCTTTAACTGGAGTGCGGTTTTAATGCCTGCCTGAAGCAGCTTCGCTTTGTTGCGACGGCCAATGCCCCAGACTTCGCCCACATCGATAGTTGCTAGCAAGCCGTCTACATCGTCTATGGTTTCGAGGTTAAGTACGCCGTTGGCGGTTTGCGATCGCTTCGCTACATGGGCCGCGATCTTGGCCAGGGTTTTGGTGGGGGCGATGCCGACAGATACTGGAATATTGGTCCACTGCTTGACGGTGCGGCGAATGGTGTGGCCATAGTCGGTTAAATCCAGGTGGGTAAAGCCACCCAGGCCGAGAAAGGCTTCGTCAATGGAGTATTGTTCTACTTCAGGGCTAAATTATTGTAGGGTCTCGATCACCCAGCGAGACATGTCTTTGTAGAGAACCGGGTTAGATGAGAAAACGTGCAGGCATTTTTGTTGTACCAGGTGGCGAATGGAGTACAATGTTGCCTGCATGGGAACCAGTTTTTTGGCTTCGGCAGAACGGGCAACAACACAGCCATCATTGTTGGATAATACCGCTACTGGCTTACCTTCCAGGTCTGGCCGAAAGACTCTTTCACAGGAAACGAAAAAGGCGTTGCAATCTACAAGGGCTAACATTTTGTTACCCTCATGAGAACTGACGGATTAGGGATGTGACGACACCCCAGAGGTCTATGGGACGTGATTCGTCAGTGCTTAAACGGGTGACCATCAGTTCGCCGTCTTGGACAGCGACGACTAGGGTGCCGGGTTGACCGGTAAGGGAGCGATAGCGTAAGCGCTGACTTGTCAGTTCGACGATGAGTAAATCGCCGGATTGGACATCGTCATGGGTGGCCATATTGTCGGCCACTCGCATTAGAAATGTGGCGGCTGAGCGTTTGATCAGGTACTGGTTGAGGTCAAGGCGCTGCTCGATGGCATCACCTGGGATAGGAAATCCCATGGGAACGATGGATGACGATAGTTCATTTGTATCAAATGCAGTGGCTTTCTGCCAAGGGTAGAGAGGGGAGAAAGGGAGATCGGCATATTGCGGCCCCTCTGCCCCCCTGCTCCCCTGCTCCTAATCTACTCGTACTCGACGGGTCAAAATAGCCATCACCTCATTGGGTCGACCGGTTGCCAGAGGACGGCTCCAGTCGTTGGGTTCGGCATAGTTGAGTTTGAATAGGGTAGCAATGGTATTTTGCACAGCGTTTAAAGGGCCAAGCAGCATCAGTCGTACATCCTCGTACTGATGCTCGGGTAGGCCATCGGCAGGCGGATCGGTTGGCGCACCTGCACCCTGGGTTGGGTCGATAAACATGGGCTCTGATCTCCATATAGATAACGGGTAGGAAACCAGAGCGCATAAAGTAGCCACCCCGTGTGTATATGCAATCCGGGGTGGCAACAGGTACCATAAACCTGCGCTCCCAGGTTGTCGCCGCAACGTGGGGGTGAAGCCGCCGGTTTGGTGTTACCAGCACCAGCCGGTGGCGCTAAATTATGTGCTCTGTAGTGGGGTCGGTGAGGACCTTAGGCATAGGGTATACATTGAGGATCTGCCTAGTCAAGGGGGTAGGGAAATTGGTATTTTGGGCGTTCTGAAATGGTTAGGGCAGATTTCTGATCGATTTTATAGGGTTTGAGTTACTTTGCTTGACGATTCGTGGGGGTCAGGCGATCGCTGAAACCCTTATTTTTTGGTTGAACCCCACGAATGCATTGGCACATAAGAGCTTTAGACGTTTTCCACAGGTGGTAATTGCAAATGATTCTTAAGTATTTGGGAATGAGCTTGCCCCCTACGAAAAGTGGGGTCTATAATGCTCTCAGAGTAAGGGTTCTAGGACCCGGCCCTCATGACTTCTCTCGAAGTCGAACTAATGGAAGCTTTACAGTTTAAAATCCACCAGTTCGGGGAGTGATTTTCCTCATGACTTCTCTCGAAGTCGAACTAATGGAAACTTAACTCGGGTTACGCGCACATGGCGTAAACCAAGCTCATGACTTCTCTCGAAGTCGAACTAATGGAAACGCAAGCTTTGTGAGATTTCAGTTACTGCAGAGTTATGCTCATGACTTCTCTCGAAGTCGAACTAATGGAAACCGGCGTCTTGCTCCGTTGGCTTTATGTTTGTTACAAGACGGTGAAGTAGAATCCGGCACACTTACCTACCAGGAGTTAGATCAACAAGCTCAAAATATTGCAGCCTATCTGGGGCAGCGGGTGAATGTGGGGGATCGTGCTCTGTTACTTTACCCATCTGGGTTAGAGTTTATTGCCGCGTTTATGGGCTGTCTATATGCAGGTGTGGTGGCAGTCCCAGCCTATCCCCCCCGACGTAACCAAGACCTGCCATAAAAGCGGTACCGCTCGTCCACAACAGACCACCGACAGGTGAATCATACAATAGCGATTCCACAGCACTGTCGTATCCAACGCCAGATACAGTTAATGAGACTGCCAGTGAGTGAGTGCTAACAAAACCAGAGGTAGATACAATCCCTTGATATCGATGACTCGATTCATGAAAAAGCGAGACCATCGACGTTCAAAGCTTTGAGCCTGAGTTGTCCGACTGGGGACATACGGCTCCCAAGCGGCGGGGTTAAGTTGGCCACTACAGATGAGCGCACTGACCATCCAAGCCAACGTTTTCAAATGCCGAAAGTCTTTATAACAGCTGTGTTGACGTAAGAAGGTGAACAATTGATCATACAGTTGGGTCGAGGGTGACATGCATCTCAAGCTTAATGCCCGATATGAAAAGAGTATTTTTAGTAAATCATACAGTTGGGTCGAGGGTGACATGCATCTCAAGCTGATGGTTTGGTATTTTCAGCTTTGCATGCGCTTTGCCCATTTTCTGGCTGACCCTTATGTATGCTAGGTTATAGGCATTTATGTCAGGCAGGCAGGCGTGTGGGTTTAATTTACGAAAGTTAGTCCGTTTCTTTCTCAAGAATCCAAAAAATTAGTTTCCAGTCGGAGCCTGCTTTGAGGTTTTTCAGGGACGACTATCTAAAGGTCGAGGTGATTGACTTTTGTTGTGGATAAACGGATACCATGCCTGAGGCTGTTAGGTATGTTTGGCTTTCCTGAGTTAATAAGAGCTTTGCCAGACTTTTTCCGATTGCTGATCGGGTGTTGTCTAGAGGATAAACAATGGCCAGGGGATAGGCCAAGGGATAGGTGCGTTCTCGAATGACATGTTCATGGGGAAAATAACTGCCTTTGCGATCGCACAAATCACTTTCCGGCGTGACAACTACCCCTGTATCAAATATCAGTGGTGCTGTAGCCTGACGGTTTTTCTCAAAAGCAAGAGGATATATGGCACACTGACCAAAGACCTGGCTTAGGGGAGCGATCGCGATACTGCCGGTGTCATTGCTTTCGAAATCCTGCAAAATGCGACGGAACATTGGCAGCATTGGCAGAGTTTCGGCGGCAGACTGGCTTTTGTTAATTAATGCGTTAGCCTCTGGTCCATTTTCTCTATCAGCAACAAACAGCTGCTGAAAAATCTCTTGATTGGTCTTATCGTCGGGCCAATAACGTTTGACAGCTAAGTTTACAGGACTTAGCTTGTCCCAATTATTGATTTCGTTGGTATATAATTTCTCTAGCTCGGCTATGGTCATCTTGCCTCGCAGGGCTGTTGGTAAGCTGTCATCTCTTTTAGAGTAGCTAAATGCCACAATGGGTACCAGGCTATCGTAGGCGATGATGGTAGCCGTTACATCAATAGGTAATTTTGCGAGCATGGGTACGATAGCAAAGTCAGCTTGATCCGTTCGAACTGCTGTAATTGCATCATCTATCGATGTATTTGCAAGATTGGTCTCATCGTCATTTTTGGGATGATATCTCTTAAAAGAGAGCTTAGATTGTTGTGGGGTGATTTGGTCTAACAGCCCTGGTGTGTTGTCAATAATGGTGGTGCGATCCTGACTATTTGGTGCGGGTTGAAACAGTGGTTGCCAATAGGCCGAATCTGGGATGGCATAGGTATACTCACCTGAGGGAATACCATCCACATCTTTGAGGCAACAGGGAGAGGGGACACGTTGTGCAACCTGTGCGCGTTGCGATCGCCATAAGAACCACCAAACTAGACCACCTAGGGCAGCTAATGCTAGAAAGCTGAGCAAGGGCCAGGGCATAACTCGCCGGTACCATGGCTTTTGAGTAGGCAATATTTCTGCTGCTCGTTTCTCAATCTGATTAATGGCTGGCTTGGGTGGGAGTTTGAGTAATTCATTACGGGCTATCTCAGCACTCTCAAAAGTGGACTCAATGCCAATTAACTGACAAATAAACTGTTTTAACTCTTTATCGACAGACTTAGGCCAGTGGCGATTAAGTCGAGGATTAAGGGGATAACCATGATCATCTACGGTAGTGCCATGTAGTATCCAAAATGCTACTTTCCCAAGGGATTGTAAATCATCTTGAATACTCAGTTCATCCTGGGCACCTAAATCACCCCGTTCGAGGCTGGCCGGGTCAAACAGATTGGTCCAGATATGAAAGTCGGTAAGATAGACAAATCCCTGGGGAGGACTGTCATTTGTATTGGCAGCCCATAGCAAACTATTGAGATTTAGATTACCGTGAATGACGCCCTGTTGAGCCTGACCAGTAGGTACGGCGAATCGTTGTTGGTGTAAAAAGATAAGGGTTTGGAGAGCCTGGTTCAGCAGGTCTCGTACCATGGAATCGTTAAAGGGACCATGGCGAGCGCAGTACTCATTTAGGGTGGCGGTACGATTGAAGCCAAGGGTGATTAAGTAGCATCGATCTCCAGATTGATCGACAATGGTATCAAAAGGGTCAACAATTCTAATATCTTGGGAGCGCCCATCGGCCAGGGTAATGCCAGCAAGGCCAAGGAACTGTTCTTGGTAGTTTCGTTGTTCTTCCTGATTAAAATATCGTGAGGGTAGAAGAAATTCTTGAATAATAATGGGATCTTCGGTGTCTAGGTTAATGCCCTCGTAAAGGCGGCTAATGCCTCGGCGACCCAGAGGTTTAATAATTTCATATTCACCTCGTTTGCCGATAAGGTGTTGTTTTGGAGCGAGCCATGCAGGAAAGTAACATTGAGTACAGATGAGGCTAGTGGGTTCGCCAGGCTGGCTAATATGTTCTTGACAGGTGAGGGGATCGCCTTGGGTACAGCGGTATTGACGATAGTAGGGTGGCAGGGGTTGAATGGTATCTTGTATCTCTACGTTCTCGGGGAGAGGTTCTTCTGGTAAAACCTCTGGTTTAATCTGCTCTAGAGCGGTCTGGAGCCAACTCACCGTCATCAGGGATTGATACTGTGATATGCGCTGAGATAACGGCAACCTGCGTAAGTAGCGTCGGAGAATGGTGGTTGCTACAGGATTTAGGATCATTTAGCCATCCTCAGTAAATAACAGATATTGTTCCAGATGATAATGGGTCCCTAAGAACCACTTATTATAGAATCGATCTCCTTTTAAGAAATATCTATACCCAATCCAATACTTCCGTATCTGTTAATGGTTTATCTAACTTTGCATACTTATCATGGGTGGCCTGCAAAATAAGGGATCAACAATTCGAGTTATTTAGCCATCCTCAGATATGGGTAGGGTGTGTTAGCGATACTTCGCGTAACGCACCAATTTGGTTTGGGGCTTTGGTTGTAGAGATTGATTGTGGAGTGAGGAGAGGATCGTCGGGAGCGAAATGGGTTGAAGCGGTGCAATGTATTGCACCCTACCGGGCTACTACAAAATGCGACGTAACAATTGAGCTAAAAAGCGTTTTAATGATTTTTTAGGTTTTGTTATGAGCTTTCAGGAATCGTGCCTGTCCAATTTCACCCTACAGTCCTTTTCGTTTGGTTCGGGACGGATTCCACCGAGATCAGCCGAAGTGAATCTCGACGCTTCCCTTCTTCAGGAGTACTAGCTCCGTGATCGTCTTGATCCCAATGAGGTGACCCCGGTCGTTGACAAGGAACACACCCGCCTTGACATTGGGGGTCGCCAACAGCACGAAGAAGATCGGATCCTTGGGGGTGAACTTGAGGTCGCCGTTGCCTCGATCCTTGCGTACCTGCCGGATGATTGGCTGGAGGGTCTTGTTGACTACGTGATCGCGGATCAGTGTCTTTACCTGTGGCTTCTGTTTTGCAACTTTCGCTGCCTCCAGCAACTGGTGGTAGATGACTTCGTTGTTGGTCAGGGGCTCCTTTTCTTCTGACTGGGCTCGATAGTTTGATGAGGCGACAATCGTTCCAGACGGGAAGTAGAAATAGTTCTGGTAGTGGCCAGTGTCCTTAAGCAGTCGATTGAAGTACGTGTCTTTGAAGCCAGTCTTGACGACAACCTTGATGCCCCACTCTTTGGTTACGGGGTCTATAGCGTTATCTGGCTCCATCTTATCGGATTTGTACTGCTGCCATTCTTTCCTTGGCTTAGACAATTTATTTTTGTGACCCATGCTCGCGTAGAGCGCCTTGCCTTGGTTTACCATCTTGGTATAGCTTTCTTTCGTGGTTTCTGGTCTGGGATTGACGCCACCCTGGACGTTCCGCTTAGCGTCGCGCGCCAAGGCGGAGTCAGTCAACCCTAGCCAGCCTTCCTGGAGCCATTGTAGGTATGGTTTCTTCTCGCTTTTAGTTAAGTTGTCTTGGTAGAAGAGCAAATCCTTGCCCTCGACACAGAACCACGTCTTATTGTCGATCGGCTTGTCCCATTTCATGAGCTTACCTTCAGTATCTTTGCCTTCATAGGGGACCCACTTGCGCTGGATAGGCCCTCGCCTGGCGGACATTGATGCTCCTAACGCTTCTGTCGGTTTTCGTTGCACAGGTTCTGCCGACGTAGCATTAGAAAACGACCCAGGTGGGTCAGGAATAGCCTCGCGCTTGGCCATAAACTGATTCGAATCTCCTGTGCTGATTTCCGCTTGCCCGTTGTTCCCTTTGAATTGCGTCGCCAACTGGTCGGCGTGACGGAGATTGTTTTCAGCGGTTTCTTGCAGTTTCTTGAGATGAAGGGCAGCGGAGCGATTATCCACAAATCCAAAACATTGCTTCACGTCACTTTTCTTCTGAGCAACAGAATTGGCAACCGCCTGACTCTTATTCCCTCTTTTTTTATCTACTTGTGCATACATATCTCAAACCTTGTTTGAATTTCTATTTAATGGTTGTTATAGGCTTCCCTCATTGCCTATAACATGGCCGGTAACCGTCACTATTCCGTTTATTTCTACTATGTCATTACTCAAAAGGTGCACATATACCGCTAAATCGGCGGTATATGTGCACCCCTCCTTCCCTCCATCACCTCCAGCATAAACTTCAAGCTCTCCCTCCCGTTGACATAAATTCTGTGTAAATTTCCAACGTCACTAAACGGTGACGCCCTGTTCTCAACATTTTCACCTATCCATTTTACTTATCGCCTTTCCCTTGCCCATTTGAACTCAACGCCTCCAACGTCTCCTTCGCCAACTCATCCTCCGGATTCAACGCCAACGCCATTTGCAAATCCATCATCGCATCCTCATTCTCACCCAGATGAAACCGTGCCACCCCCCGCCCCGTCAACGCATCAGCATATTTCTCATCCCTATCCAGAACTTCATCGTAGCTCTCAATCGCCCCACGATAGTCCTTCAATGCCGACTGGGCTGCTCCCCTGTTATACCAAGCCTGCACCGAATCATTATTTAGGTTGAGAGCCTCTTCTGCCGAGACTATAGCCTCCTCGTAATCCCCCAACTCCCACAAAACCAAACTGCGATTTGTCCAGGCCCAATCATTCCAAGGGTTTAACCCCAACCCCCGGTTATAGGCTTCCAATGCTTGGAGATATTGTTCTTGTGCCCGAAAAATTAACCCACGGGTAAACCAACCATGGTCATAGGTCGCATCAATGGCCAAAGCCTGCTGATTTGCTTCTAAAGCCCGACCATAATCCTTTAAATACCAATAAACAATACTCCGTTGGTTATAAGCCTCCACATATCTCGGATCTATTCCCACCGCCCGATTAATCGAGGCCAGGGCTTCGTCATATTTACCGGTACCCGTTAAGGCAATGCTGCGCTCATGCCATGCATTAGCAGGGCTATTCTCTCCCCAGTCACTATCCCCTGCCAATGCTGCTTCGCAAGCGGTTAAAGACTGTTCATATAGTTTCCCTTGTTCTTTCACCTCGGCGTCCACCGCTAACCGATTTAAAGCCATACATTGGCCCAACAACGCGTCTGCAAAATCTGCCTTGATACCTACGGCCTGCACAAAGGAAACTAACGACTCTTCAGTCTGCTTGAGCTGTGCTAATACCTGTCCCTGGGCCACCCAGGTTACGGCACTCATGGGATCCAGATTGAGGGCCTGGTCATAGGCAGCAATTGCCTCATTATATAGTTCCAACTGGGTATGGGTTTTTCCAATGGTTGTCCACACCATAGCCGGACTAGCTTCGCCCCAGTCTTGATTGACGCCCAATGCTGCATTGCATGACCCTAGTGCTAGAGAGGCCTGTTGCAATGCAAAATGGGCGTCACATTTACGGGCCAAAGCAAAGGAATACTCGGGTTCTAACAATAGCGTGCGTTCATAAGCCACCAATGCGCGCCCATACTCTTCTTCTTGGGCCAGAATGACACCGCGATATAACCAGGCAAGGGCCGGATTCTCATTACCCCAGTTACCATTGATCCGCAGGGCCTGATTACAATGATCTAAAGCAGTTTCGGTTTGTTTGAGGGCGCTATAGGCAACACACTGATAGGTAATGGCTAGCGAATATTCTGGGTCGAAGAGTAAGGCCCGATTGGCCGATGAAATCGATTCTGGATATTTTTGAGTATTGAGTAATATACTACTATGTAGCACCCAGATGTTGGCATCTTCAGGTTCGAGGGCAATCGCCTGTTCACAGGCCATCAGCGCTTTAGCATATTCTTCTTTTTCTTCTTCTTCTTCAGCCTTATCCTCTGCCGCACTAATGTGGAGTTGACAAAGATCCTGCCAGTATTCAAAATCTTCAATCGCTTCTCCCAATGGTGATTCCTGCGCCCAAGCAACAGATAAGCATAGACAGCTTACTGCCACTGACATTGCACAGCAAGTGGCACTACGAAGCGTAGCCAAGCCTGTTACAAACCTGAGTTGCAGTAAATTGGACATTGGGTAAAAGTCTATAGTTTGAACATATTGTAAAATGCCTGGGCTATGCTGAGGGGCGTATTATTAACGATAATTATATCTTTCTCACTAAATAAAAGAGTTGACAAACCCTATGCCACCAATCGATTACTTCCCCCTCTTGGGATGGGCTCTGGGTGGGGTTACCGCTGGCTATATCGACTGCGTACCTGTTTCGCATGGCGCAATGCTACATCCAAAGAGTAACGTTTATCTCCTGTGCTCCGATACTGTAATTTCTCTGTCTCCAGCTGTTTTACCTGATCTGCCAAACTTTGTTCGCGACTCACCACCACCGTTGCCATATCGTCAAATACATCGGCCAGGATACTAAACTCATCCGGACGCTGCCTCACATCTGCCAGGGTTTGAGGATCAAACTGATGTTGTTTAATATCATCGGCAGCCTGGTTTAGCTTTTTAATGGGGCGAATAATATACATTGCGCCTACTAACGCCAGCAGTGAGGCAAGCACGGTAATAACAACTCCGATTAATAGTGCCTTTCGGACAATGCCATTGATGGCCCCCATATAATCCTGCTGAGGAATGGTGACTACAATCAGCCACTTAATGTTGATATCTTTATCTCCAAGGTAGTTGACACGAACTAGATGTTTTTTCCCATCAATATTAAATTCACAATTGTCATTTCTTAGGTTATTTATTTCTTCATTAGAAAGGCTGTTTGAATTACAATTTGGGTGTCGAAGACCGTTGTTGTTATCCAGAATATAGTCTGCTGTTTCTCTAACTAACTTATTTGTACTTTCTTTAGCACTAATGGTGTTATTTCTTCCCGACTGTTTTACAAATAGATCCTCGTCCTCAGGAGTGGCGATAAGTTCTCCTGTAGACTGCTGATCATCTACCATTTCTAAAATAAATGCCTGACCTGATTTGCCCACATTTAATTCTTTAAGAAAATTACTCAGGGAATTGAGCTTGATGTCAATTCCAAAAACACCTTCTAGATTCCCGGCTTGATTATCAATGGGAATTGACCGAGTCAAGACTAATTCGGAGGTTTTTTTATCGTTATAGACTTCTGCCCAGATGGCTTTTCGAGCTTTTTCAGCAGCTTTATACCAGGGGCGTTCCCGTCGATCGAAGCTGGTGGAGTTTGGCTGGCTGGTGGCATGCTTTCCGGCTTCATTGGCATAAAAAAGGTTGGCAATATTCTCACTCGTTTGTGTCGTTTGGAAGACTTCTCGAGTTTCCTCAAGATAGTTGGTGAGTGTAGCCATATCTTGAATGTTAAGGACCTCACTATTGACCTCAGCCACTAACATTTTTGATGCCACGATGGATACTTCAAGGTATCTGATGACTTCTGTCTGGATGTTATTTGCAACCTCTGTAGTGATTTGGTTGACGGTTTCTTCAACGGCACTTCGGCCACTTCTATAGGCGAACCAACCCGTTAGAGCAATGCCAATGATTACTGGAGCAACAACCAATAAAGGCAAAATCCATCGGATGGAAATAGCCGGTCCTTGGGAGGCGCGGGTTGGCGATTCCCCGTAGGATTCGAATGGAAATGGCTCTAACGTTGACATGATTTTTCTAAAGATGTTGATAAATTATGATGACCAATGCAGATCGTTAAACGTCAGTCGAGAATCACTCAAATTGGGGAGGTAGTTCCACAGGAGAAACGGTTCCTGGACGAGAGCGTACTGGTGGTCCGCTGCTCTGACCAGCCTCTCCTCCACCCTCTCTGGCACCATCGGCAGCCTGGTCGCCATCCCCAGTATTAACAATGATGGTGGGGTTTTCAGGTGTGGGATCATAGGTGGTAATGGTGAGCGATCGCGTTAGTGATTCTCCGGCTGAATTGGTTACCTGTAGTGAAAAGACATTTTTACCGGGGTCAGGACTTAAGGGCACAAATAAAGTTCCCTGGGTTTCCACATTGCCTGGGGCGGGCATCAACATCACTTGAGTTCCTGGATTATTTTCCACTTTCCACCCCAATACAATTTCCATGAGGCCCTCCCCTTCGTCAACAGGTAATAAATAGTCTGCTTTCTCGGCCAGGATAGGGTCTCCATTAAGGGTAAACTGAATCACCTGAGGTGGCCTTGCCTGTACTTGAATAGGATCTGTGGTGGCTAAAATCGGTTCTTCTGTGGAGGATGTTGTTTTGGGAATAGCACCCAACTCGATGGTGTGGGCTCCAGCTTGCTTCAGGCCTGTTGGTACGTTGCTACAAGCTAAAATACTGTTTTGGTTAATGTCGCAAAAATCTTCTAGTTCATCGGGGATGCCCTCTTGAAAATCAAATATTTGGGGAGGCAGTGCAACGGCTTTTTGGGCATCTCGCACAATTAGCTGCAGGCCCATAAGTTGCTCGGGATGGCTGATGTTCCAGTTTGCCCTGACAACATAGGGATCTTCTTCGAGCGATGGTAGTGGCTTGCGATCGCTACTGTCTGATTCGTTAGCTGATCTACTGGTCGCTTCATCAGTGTCTGCATTACTCGAAACAGCTGTGGCAGCGGTCTGATTATCCGAAGGCTGAACCGGGGGGGCTTCCACATAGTTCATTTGGGATGGCACCAACTCTAAGATGCTGGGTCGTGGGATGGGTGCGATCGCAACAAGAGGAGCTTGGGCCTGGGTGGGGATGGCATTGCGTCCAGGTTTAGGAATCACATTGAGAATAAATTGGTACTCTCCGGCCCGTCTAGCATCGGTGCGAACATTGCGACAGGTCAGAGACTGTCTCCGTTCGATGCAAAAAGATTCCAGTTCTGGCGGTAAGGTTTTACCACTCAGGTCATAGATTAGGGGACCACTCAACAGATCCCCCTCCGCCGACTGACCCATAATTTCTAGCTGTTGAATACGGCCAGGGTGGCTAATTTCAAAGCCCACAGACACTGTATCGCCATTACTGGCCTCATAGGCGCTACTTTCTGTGGCAAAGCGTAGTACCTTAGCCTGGGCAGGCGGATGAATAAACAACCACCAGGCCAGCCACATTAAGCCGATAAAGGAGCCAATTAATAACAGGATAAAGGGCAAAATCTGCCACCAGGGGCGAGCCTCCCACATCAGTAGCCCCTGCATTGGGTTCTCGACCAATGGCTTTTTGTCGAGGTCTGTGGCAATGACTTCAAATTGGATGACGCGACCGCCACCAAACAGAGGTTGTTTCCATGGATTTTTGGGTTGGACGATGACCTCACTCACCAGGGTTTGTTGGGGGGCGAGGGTCAGGGATTCTGGTCGGAGGGTATACTCGCAAAGATTTCCACCTTCTAACCCAATCACCTGAAAATCCAGGGTTCTCTCGGTGTTGCCCTGGTTTGTTGTCTGGATGCTGTACAGCCCTGATTGTTGTTGAATGCGGCTGACCAGGGTACGAAAATGGGTGGTTACTTCGTAAAATGGCTCAATCTGTAGATAGAGAACATCCAGTAGCTTAAGCTTAGGATTGTTTTCAGATTTTACCTGGAGTGTGACCAACATGGTTTGGGCCAGAGCCCTAACTGGAGGCGTGAGGGTGAGTAAAATCACCCCTTCCATGTCTGGGTTGAGATCTAACTGGGTTTCAACAACGGCTAAGCCCGGTGTGCGAAATCCTTGAGGATAATCAATGGTGACCCAGTCTTCGGGTAGGTCGGGGCAAAACAGTCGAAACCGATCGACCCGATCTGAACGATTGTAGACATATACTTGAAACTGGAGGGGGTTGCCGGGAAGCACCTTGATGGGTTTGAGGTGGGTAGTGACCGGTTCCACCGCAAAGGTGGGTGTGTTCTCCTGGGGGCTGTCCTGGGAGGGGGGCAGCACGTTTAAATGATGTTGATAACGGTGGGGCGCTTTCCCAGGATAATGTGCTGGTGCGTCCACCACTAGCCAATAGTGATAACTGCCTGTCAGGGCGTTGGGGGGGACATCAAAGTGAAAGGTGACGTCTTCTCGTTCCCCTGGGTCTAAGGCTAGCTGAGTTTGGGTAAGGGGACACCAGGGATGAATGGCGACGGGTAACTCATCTAGGAAAATGTCAATAACGGCACTTTTATCTCCTTGATTGCTAATGGTAACGTTGATGTCAAAACAATTCCCTGGGAGTACCTGGTCCTGTCCGGATGACGAGATTACCACACCAATTGGATCGGTGGTAGATTCCTGTTGAAGGGCGACTGTGGGCAATGCTGCCATTGGAACAGAATAGCGAGTCATGGCGGAGGGAAGGGGGAGTTAATATTAAAAAGTAACGAGTAACGAGTATGGATCTTAGGGGCAGGCGGGGTTGTCGGCTTTTGTTTGGCGCAGATTGACTTGATGGGTGTCGCTGCCACTGACAATGGCTAGTGTGTTCTCCTTTTGGGCAATATCGACGCTGTTGATGGGTTTTGAAAACTTGGCAATTTGTTTTTTGTCCATTACTAAACCTGAAGGGTTGAGACGCCACAGGATGACTCGACCATCGGCACCGCCGCTGACGAGATAACAGGCATCTTGGGTGAGGGCGATGGCATTGACGGGACGCTCTTGGTGACCATCTGTCCACTGGTCGGTGGGTGAACAATTGGCATTATCGGTCCAGCACTGGTTAAGATTCCAGAGACTAATGCGACCCTGGTTATCGGCAACTGCCAGGCGCGTTGGCTTATTGTCAGCGGTGTCTAGGCTGGTAATGTAATTGTCTTCTTGACCTGTAGCATAGGGGATAGAGCTGATTTGGTCAGTTTGGGGATCCCATAACTTGAGCTGATTGCGGCGACCGCCAATGACCAGGGCTAAGGGATCTTCCGGTGCAGTTGTTTTATTGAAGAGGATCCCTTGCTCAGGGGCAAGGCTTGTGGGGGCCATGGCCTGAACTGCAAAGTTAAACTGTTGTTGTTGAGCCGGTTTCGAAAGTCTAGGGCGATTGTCTAGGTCTGGTAGATACCAGCGTAAAACTAGCCCACTACCGTGGGCGCTAAACAAACTGCGGGAATCGGCGCTAAATTGTAGGTCAAAGACGCGATCGTCTGGCTGGAAGACCATTGGTTTATTGGTTTCCGCGAGTAAATCCCACAGTTGAATTTCTCCATTTTCTAGCCCAGCTGCCAGAATATTGTTGTTACGAGGACGGTAGTGAACGACTCGCACCGCCTTTTCTTGCATTGCTTTGTTCGGGGGCAGCTTATTTAACCGTTGGAGTTGACTCTTTCGGAGTTGGCGAAAGAGCTGCCAACGGCCAATGGTATTGTCATTGGAGCCGCTAATGACCATGCTGGCTTGCCCGTCAAATTGCACGCTATTAACGGGGCCTTTATGGTCAGATAAATGTTGGTAGAACCACCTTAGACCTAGTGCCATTAAGAGCAGTCCTAAACATTGCAGCCAAAATGGAACTCTAGGGGGGACCGCAAGCCGAATCTGATGTTCCGGAGGGTCAACGATAGTTTCTTGCAGTTGGGGGTGGAGCTGAAACTGTTGTCGGCGTCGCCATCCCCACCAGGGGACCTTGGGTTTGATGTTTAAGGCCAGGGTGGTGACTTCTCCAGGTTTGAGATCAACCTGAGATGGTCTTAGGTGCAGGCAATGGGGGGTGGTGCGAGCTGGGGTGGGAACGGTGCGTCGTAGGAATGACTGCAATCGCTTGAACCAGGGGATATCGATGCGGTTTATGTTGAGTCTGACGGACTGTACTACATTGCTGGCGTTGTCCAGGGTGATTCTGTAGGTTTTGGATTTAGAGGCTTTGGTAGATCTGGATCGGGGGTTATGGGTGGGAGAGGAAGGGGGGTACGATCGCACCCCCCACAGCTCAACGTCATCGACCTCATCCATCTCCCTAGGGTCTTTATGCAGCTTGGGATTCACCGTCGCCAGGTCACAGTCAAAGAGCAAAGAACCCACGGGTAACACGGTCAGGGTAGCCGCCTGCTGTACCGGCTGAGCCTGAATTTGACGTGCCTCCACCTGAAACCCATAGTCTCCGTGGATCGCTTCACTGAGATCGGGCAGTTGGCAGATAAATAACAGCTCAGATCGGCCCTGGGGCGGCAGCTGTAGCCGTCGTTTATGGCCATCAATTAACCAGTTCTGGTTTAAACCCGTTAGCTCCACTTGCAGGTTGGCCGTATTACGCTGACAGTTTTTAATCACTACCGGAATATCAATAAGCTCCCCTGGTTTGCCCTGAAATTCCGTTGTCGCTATGGAGATTTCCAGGGGAATACTGCCTGGGCCTTTAACCTCTAAATTGATACTTTGTCGATCTTTTTCTCCCAATTCTAAACAGGTGACATTCACATTGAGCTTCATCTTGCCAGTGAAGCCACCGGCAATGGGGGGCAAGGCCAATAGATTAACAATAAAATTAGCCTGATCCCCGGCTGGAATCTTGGCAGAGATATCCGGCGTCAGGCGATACCAATCAGGGCTGGCATTAGGCCTAATGCCAGGTGCCGATAGCTCCAGGGTAAAGGTGGCAAAAAGATTACTGAGATTATTGACCATCACCTCAAACTGGTCATGGCCGTCGCCAACTTGAAGAGACTGGGTAGATAGCTGGGTCAAAATCTGGGTAGCCATGGGTCTTAGACCGGTTGAGAACGAGGGGATGAATCGGCCATCAGCCACTGGTGGAGCTGACGATGACGGGCAGCAAACGTGAGGAGATTAACGCCAAATTCCTGGGCCGCACGAATCTCTTCTCGATCGAGATATAGGTCATCATTGGCACCCCAGGCCTGGAGTAATGGCCCCATTAACAGCACCACCCCACCCCAGTGATATAGCCCAATGGGTCGTCGCTGCACCGTTGGCAAATGGCTAAAGTGAAAGGGCTGGGTCTGCACCAGGGAAAACTCTCCCTGACGCACCCTATCCGCCGCTGTTGCTGTGCTAACGGTGGCTGACAGTCCTTCAATCTCTAGAAATGTGTGAATGGGTGCGGCCAGGTTAGCCACTTCGTCGGCAATGCAAGTTTGCAGGGTACTTAATTCTGCTTGAGCACTTTCTCGTAATGATTGAGCACTGTGGGCGGGGGTAGCGGCGATGGCCTGCTGCAGTTCTAGCTCGGCCTGATACAGGTCCAAGACATCATGATCCACAATTGCCTCGATGAGCAACACCCCGCCCTGCTGCAAATAGTCAGCCAGCCGGTGCTGATGGGGACGGGGTGTACGACAAAACTCATCGTAGTCAATGTAGCTGAGGTCCCCTGTTAGGGGGGTATCCACCATGTGCCCCTGGAGTCTAGGGGCGAGGCTCGGTAAGGCGGCAAATAACGCCTGAAACTGAGCCACATTGTTAGACGAGGATGACCATAAATCGACTCCACAGGTGAGGGATGAACGAGCCTGAACCGGTTGGCGATGACGTAAATCTAGCTGATTAACATCAGGGGAAAAGACATTGTCTGGGTTAGTGAGCGCCTGTAACCCTGGCCCCAATCGTACCCGACAAAGCTCTACCTCATTCGCCTCAGCAGGCACATCTTTTTCAATAATCTGAAACGCATCCTGAACGATTTCTGCTTCCATTTGGGAGGCCTGTTCCGAATGCTTGAGCACAATATAAATTGTGGTTTCTTCGGTGGGCTGGGCCGACAGATAACAACTCTCAGGACAAGAGACAACAATGGGGTTACCCTGGCCATCTATCGCCAGCCCCGGTTGAATCGTCAACCATCGCGGATGGCGATAGCGACTGGATGCTTGCTCTGGAATCTCAGCTACACACACCCCCAGGCCATCGACAATACCTCCCTGGTGTAGCGACTGATAGTGGATGGTCTGACGGGTTTGATGGTAGCTGTGGGCCACCTGCCACAGGTTGGCCGTAATCAGTAAACCGTCGTTGACGTGGAGACGTTGGAGGGGTTGGAGGGGCATGGGGGAGAGGAAGTAAAAAGTAAAAAGTAAGAGGTAGGAGTGAGAGAGTCTGATTTGCTACTCGCTACTTGTTACTTTTACTTCAACTACTGTCCACCCCAGCTTCAATCACAAGATCGTAGCTACAAAAGGCAGGCTTTTCCTGGTCAATGATGGTACGAATTAAGGATTCATCCAGGGGATGGTTCTCGGGGGGGCGTAGTCGTACGGAAAAGTGGCAGGGACGGCTGCCTCCTAAGATTGCTGAGGTGCCGATGACGGCTTGGCCCAATACATGGCCTGGGCTAAAGGTCTCGTGGATGCCAATAGCTTTTTGGGATTCGTCGGGAATATGTTCATCCAGGGGCAAGCCGCTGGCCAGGTGTAGATAAAACCGTAATCCTCGTCGGGTGCCGCGCCATCGGTAAATCTCCATGGCGTAGCGAATTAGCATCCGTTGTTGTTCCAGGCTCAGGGGCACCTGAAATGACCAACCCACCCAATGGGCCAAAAACGGCAGCATCGCGCGCGGGGCGGTTAGCGGATCTAGATAGGCCCACAGGTGGTCCAGAATATCAACGGTGGGTTCAAAGGTGGTCTCAAAGATTTTGAGAAATCGACCGACAATATCGGTGCGGCGGTAAATATCGGGTAGAAGGTCTAGATATTTACTGGGGGGACGTACTAAGAGTTGAAAGGGGGTGAGATGTTCTTCGGCATCACCCCGTTGGGAACTGGCGGTGACTTTAAGTTGGCCTTTGTAATCTAAGCGTAGGGGTAATTGACTGGGGGAGAGGGGGCGTTCAAAAAAATCCGTTGGACTAACAAAGTAAAATACCGTCTCCATTTGATGGTGCGCAGGCAGTGTCGAGCCTTCTGTGTGAATCTGGCACCAGCCTGAGGGAATATCTCCCATGATCGTAAACTGAAGTGTGAGGTTCGCGTCCCCTCGATTTTTTATTCGTACCACCAACTCATTGGGTTCTCCTGGTTGTAGCTGTAGCTGGGTTGTGAGGGAGGATGGCAGGGGGCGGGGAGTGGCGATGCGAGACAATGTGCTAGAGGGGGAAAAGCTAATTGCCGAGCCAGAGGCAAGATCTGGTTCCTGCAAGGGCACCAACTCAAGGTCGATCATGCGTCCAGTTTGGGTCTGTGCCATGGTACGTCCCCCTAACGAATGACCCTAATGGTATGGCCAGTAGACAGCTGAGCGTCGTTCCAGGAACAGATGAGACCCAGGGGATCGGGGGTGACGACGTTGTCTGGAGCCAGCCGCCGTACCCATTCCGTTTCTTGGTCTGTACTCTGATCTGTACTCTGATCTGTGCTCTGGTCTGCGGCCTGCTGCCGACGTTGTTGTCGAATTTCGTATAGGGTCACTGCGCCCAGATACCGTACCCCGGTCATGGTTTGCAATAGCGTAATGATATCTGACGGATAGACGGGGGTACCAAAGGGCCAGCCTTCTCCCTGGGGGCCACCGGTCAATGGGTTTAAGAATCGATATAGGGCCACCTGCAGCTCCTGTAGTATGGCCTGTTCCGCTTCTGGTGAACTGTAGCTAGGATCCAGAGCCACTTCGGTGGTCACACTCACCCCCACATAATTAGGAGATACAAGCTTTACCTGCAACCCCAGGGGACGTCGTTCGTTGAGATAGTTGAGCACGGTTTGGCTTAGCTCTGGCGTGAGACCCAGCGCTTCGGGGGAAATACCTAGACCCGTGTCAAGGTCCCCCAGGTTGGTTTTGGGCACAACAACAACAGTGATGATGCCAGGTTTGTCGTTGAGTGCATGGGGGCAGAGACTGCGGGCCACAGTGCCTGCACCTGCTTCTAAGGCCAAGGCTTCAAAATCTTCGGCGGTGACGGCGCGATCGCGAGTGCGCAACAATTTGGGTACCCGCAATACGGCGGACTCCAGGGATTCCGCATCAGCGCCATAGAGGGCAGCCCGATAGTTGGTCACAGATGCCACATAGGGTACAGCCGACTTAATCACCCGCAGTGTATTGGCTTGCACATTGCCCTGTTGGCCGCCGCCGGTGCGATAGGCCCGCATAGTCAGCACCGCCCCTCTAGGGGGCACAGCCCCATGCTGTCGTTCTAGCAATTGGGGAGAAGCGGCCAACACAGCCGCCGCACCAGAAGCATGGAAAGACTGTTGGTGGGCGCGTAGCTGGGTGGCAGTTTTTAACTGGGCCGGTTCACGGATCAAGGGACCAAACTGGATTAAACCCGTTAGTGAATCTAAGGTGTAGTGGAGATCTTCCGGTCCCGACTCAGCAAAGTCAGATACCTCCTGCCACACTTGCTGTAGACCATTGGTTAAGGTGGCCACCAAAGACTCTGAACCCTGGCGCGGCAAAATCGGCGTACTTTGCAACTGAAACGTTTGTCCTGACTGGCCATTACTTTCCCCCAGCAGTTCATTGTGGATGGTCTCACATTGGTGGGCATTGACCGTGCCCCCTGTGGACCGCGCCGCCACACTAATCAAGCGAGGAGAACTGCCATAGGCCGTTGTTCCTACCATCGGCTCAGTGCAGACACACCGAATCCACCTTCCCCGACGACCAGCAAAGTCTGTGGCTGGAAAATGTTGGGGCAAATGTAAGACAATTTCCCCCTGCTGCACTGCACTGTCACTGCCGGAATTGTAAAAACTAAACCCGTGGGTGTCATCGTCAGTTTCCTGCATCAATATCGTAGAGACCCAGGTCTCACCATTCCAAGCCTCCCAACGACGAGGCGGTGCTGCGGGCAACAGGCCGGTGGGTGTAG
This sequence comes from Leptothoe sp. ISB3NOV94-8A, assembly GCF_043421595.1. Lineage (NCBI taxonomy): Bacteria > Bacillati > Cyanobacteriota > Cyanophyceae > Nodosilineales > Cymatolegaceae > Leptothoe > Leptothoe sp. ISB3NOV94-8A. The sequence goes on from NZ_JAXSQW010000004.1 coordinate 120,635, forward strand.
CCGCCTCGCCCTCTATCTGTAACGCAACAACGTTGCCGTCTAGCGCTTGGTCAGCATCAAGCACCACATAAAAACAATTGCCAGGTTGGGGTGTGGGGCTAAAAATCTCCTGCTCTGCCCCGGTCCAACGACCGTTGGGCTGGCGAGTCCAGCGTACCGACAGACGATCCTGTAGTGTTGTCGGCTGCAGTTCGTCGGTCTCTGCCGTTAAAAGATGACGGATATGGGGTAGCCCCACGGTGAGGGGACCGTCGGTACTAAAAATAATTGCCTCTTCCGTCTCCGTCCGTTCGGTGGCCACGGCCACTGAGGCTGGAATGGTATAGGGCTCTGGCAAACTGGCAGATAAATAAAAGGTAAGGGCCGTCTGCGCCGGTACCGGCGGCTGTAAGCGAATGCCCAGTAATTCTAAAAAAGCAACATAGTGACGTCGCGGCACCTGGTTAAACCGCATCATCATTTGATCCGTCAGCCAGCCAAACAACTCCACCATGGTGATCCCCGGATCACTGGGATTATGGTTGGTCCATTCTGGACAGTAGCGGGGAATGCGCAACAAACATTCTTCCACCAGTTCTTTGAACTGACGGTCGTCAAGGTTGGAGTTGGGGAGCTTTGGGAGGAAGTCGAATTCCATTGTAGAGCTTTAGGGGGCGGGGAGAGGGGGAGGAAGGTTTTTTTCAATTTTTACTTTTTACTGTTCAATTTTTACTTTATTACCCCTCAACCGGAGTGAGATAAAACGGATAAACCAAACTGCGACGATGGTGAGTTTTGCGAATACGATAGTGCACCGTAATCTGTAAACTAGACGCATCTGGCAAAGGATCCGCCGTCACCGCATCAATTTTGATGCGGGGCTCCCATTGTTGTAAGGCTTCACGGGCATAAATTTGAGCCAATAACAAGGTGTCATCGTTGAGGGGGGCAAAAACAAGTTCATGGAGTCGAGAACCAAAATCAGGTCGATAAAGTCGTTCTCCGATGCGCGTTCCTAAGATAATAACGATAGATTCTTCCAGGTTGCGATAGTCATGACTTAGCTGAAAACTTCCTTGCTTGGTTAATCGCATGGGAAATCCCCAGCCTTCGCCTAGGATGTGTCGTCGTTTTTGTGACGGGTCTTGAACTGACGCCATAGGGCATGCATCCACTAACAATTACATGGGATATCTCAAAAGGGAATAGGAATAGTACAAAACATAATACTGAGTTATGTAAAGTTTGAATTGATGTTTAACAACTACCTCTCCTTAAGCAGCTACCGTATATACACATCTGGAAGATTATTAACATCGGCAATGGCGGCAATGGCTCCCCTTATTCAAGGAGAACCAGTTATGTCCAAACCAGATAAGAACAAGGATGTAGACTTCTCGCTAACTGAAAAACAGTGATGTATTACAGGATGGCGATTACTTGATTTTGTTTAGAGATTTTTCCTAATAATAGACATGTTTTGGATAACTAGCATTTCTTTTACAGATGTTTTGGAATTGACTCTATTTGATTACCGTTCAGCCGTTAATTGTTAGATAAGTTAAAAAATGGAGAGTGTCTGTAACTTTGAGCGATCAATATTGCAGATATTTGCAACAAAAATCATGGAATCCTGGTTTGTGTGTTGGTATAGTCATGAAGCTTGCTAGTATAACAGTCAGCTACTGCGAACAAATCATCTGTTGCGAACAAATCATCGTGGCTTTGCGCTCATTTCCTTACTAAAATATTTAAAGGAGCCCCCTCTAATATGGCTAAAGAGCAGGTTGTAAAGCTTTATCGTGAAGCTCAAGCGAATCCTAATTTGCGAGATTCTCTTAATTTAGCTCCCAATGCTGAGTCATTTGTGATGATGGCAAATCAACGGGGTTTTTCGTTTACGCTGAATGAATGGCAAGACATGATGCGGTTTTCCGTGGAAGAGCTTGATTGCGAGCTATCGGAGATTCCAGGGATTTAGGACGGGCATGAAACCGTGATATTAACCCCCCATTGAATATTGGCCAATAACTCGAAGGGTGGGCACGACCCATCAATCGTGTGATATGGCCTACAAATAATATCTCTTGCTATTGTTTGTCACTGGTGGTGGGTAATGGTTGGTATTGGTTCCATGCCGAAACGTGTTCCATGGGTGTTACCCATCCTACGGATTGTTCTGTTGTAAAACAGCCCGAGGTGATTTTTCTATCTTGTTATGAGTAACTCGTTGGCCATTGCAGCGGTCACTACCACATTGCAGTCTCTGATTAACCAGGGTCTGCGTAATGTGGTTGATAGTGCGACGGTGACGGCACAGACCCTGGAAAAGTCTCAGGGCAATGGTGACAGTAATCGGGTGAATCTGTTGCTCTACCATGCGATGCCTAAGCTTGAGCTGGGCCACCAACAGCCGATCCATCCCAGAGCGAAGGTGAGAACGCCGCAGAAAACTGCTGTTGCCCTGGATCTTTATTATTTAGCGGTAGCCTATGGGGAAAATGGTAGCGAGGCCAAAAGCCATGGGTTGTTGGGGCGGGTGATTCAGTTTTTGGCGGATGGCATCACCCTGCACCCAGACGAGATTGAAATCGCGACCGCAAGAGAATTCCCAGATAGCGATTTACATCGACAGATTGAAAAGATTCAAATTACGCCTGTGGCCCTGGACTTTGAGGATATGTCGAAGGTGTGGCAGGTGTTACAACATCCCTATCGGCCCTGTATCGCCTTTAAAGTCGCCGTAATTATGATTGATACCGGTGGGTTGCCAGCGGGAGCAATGCCCGTATTAAACCGCAGTGGTGTGGAGGGTGGTCCCTTTGTCATACCGGGACTGCCGCCCCAGATTACCGGAGTGATTTTGCCCCACCGACAGCCCAGTGCGCGGCTGGGGGATCGGGTGATGATTCGGGGAGAACATTTTGATGGGGAAGCGGTGACGGTGCAACTGCGCCATCCGTTGTTGCCTGAGGCGATTGAGCTAGTACCTGAGGTGTCACCCACTTCGGCGGAGATTGTGTTGCCCCCCGAGGCCCGACTGGCCGGGTTTTGGACCGTGGCGGTGGGGGGGGTGCGGGCGTCCAGTGCGATGCGAATTAGTAATGAGTTTCCCTTGGCAGTGGCCCCCACCATTTCAGAATTGGATCCGTTGGAAATCTCGGCGGGGAATTTAACCCTGTCGTTGAGCTGTAGGCCAGCGGTGCATCCGGAGCAGCGGGTGATGTTGATCTGGCGAGATCGCACCATTGCACCTTATGAAATCTCCACGGACGACGATAATCCAGGGGCATCTCGCCTCACCTTTCGCATTCGAGAAATGACGCCGGGGGACTATCCGGTGCGGTTGCGGGTGGATGGGGTGGATAGTTTGCCGGTGGATGTGGCGACGGTGCCGCTGCGCATCGATCCATTGCAGCAGGTGAGGGTGACTATGCCATGAGCAGCTGGGCAGAACAGAATCGAGCCTATCTATTAGCGGTGTGTCGCGGGTTGCGGCTGCGGCTGCGGCGGGCCATTGGAGAAGATGCCATCACGCCGGAAATGCTGGAGGAAGCAGAAGCGGCCATTGCAAAAGCGGCGGCGATGGATCCGAAACCGGCGGCGTTGGAGCTGGGCTATCGGTTTAACTTAACGGACCTGGATCTGGGCATTTTGCTGCTGTGTGTGGCGATGGAGGTGGACCCGCAGATACCGGACCTGTGCGATCAGGCCCAGGGGAATCGGGGTTGGGCGTTTCCGACGTTTGCCCTTTGTTTTAATTTGTTTGATCAGGTGCAGTGGGATGTGATGACGGTGGATGCGCCGCTGCGCTACTGGCGGTTAGTAGAGCTGCATTCTCCCCAGCCGCAGCCGTTGCCGCAGACGATGCTGCGGGCGGATGAGCGGGTGGTGAATCATATTATGGGCTCGGCGGGGTTGGACCATCGGCTAGAAGGATTGGTGACGCCCTTGGGGCGTGGTGCGGTGCGGCTGTCGGCCAGCCAGCGGGCGGTGGTGGAAGCTCTGGGTGAGCGGTTGGCGAGGACGGAGCGAGGCCAGGCTTTGCCGGTGGTGCAACTGTTGGGAATGAGTGAGCCGACGAAGGTGTTGGTGGCGCGGGCGGTGGCGCGGGGCTTTGGCATGGGGCTGTATTGTTTGATGGGAGAGTTGATTCCGACAGGAGATACGGCGTTTACGGAGTTTTTGCGGCGGTGGGAACGGGAGACGTTTTTGTCGGCGGTGGCGCTGTATGTGGATACGCAGGAGCTGGGGGCTGATAGCTCAGGCCGGGTGGCGTTGCGCCGGTTTTTGGCGGGCTGTGATGGGTTGGTGTTTGTGGATAGTCGGGAGGTGCGGTTGCCGACGCATCGGGTGGCGATCGTGCAGGAGGTGTGGAAGCCGACGGCGATGGAACAGAGAGAGGTTTGGGAGGATATGTTGGGTGAAGGATCGGATGAGATGGCGGGGGTATTGGCGGGGCAGTTTTGTTTGAATGTGTCGGAAATTGAAGAGATAAGTAACGAGTATCGAGTAACAAGTAACAAGTTGGGGGAGGAAATTCAAAGTACTCTGCGAGAAGAGCAAAGCTCTACAAAAATCAAAATTCAAAAAGAAGAGGAAACAGTTCAAAATTCAAAGTTCAAAATTCAAAATTCAGATACTCCATCACCCCATCACCCCATCACCCCATCACCCCTTCTCTGGAATGCCTGCCTCAACCGTACTCGCCCAAGATTAGAATCCCTGGCGCAGCGGGTTGATGTGAAGGCGACTTGGGATCAGTTGGTGTTGTCGGATGAGGCGATGGGGATTCTGCGGCAGATTGTGGATCAGGTGCGGTTGCGTTCGCGTGTGTACGACGACTGGGGCTTCCGGGAGCGAATGAATCGGGGGTTTGGGGTAAGTGCGATGTTTGCGGGGCCGAGTGGGACGGGGAAGACGATGGCGGCGGAGGTGATTGCGAATGAGTTGAACCTACACCTTTATCGGATTGATCTGTCGTCGGTGGTGAGTAAGTATATTGGGGAGACGGAGAAGAATTTGCGCAGGTTGTTTGATGCTGCCGAAGAAGGTGGGGCGATTTTGTTTTTTGATGAGGCGGATGCGTTGTTTGGGAAGCGCAGTGAGGTGAAGGACAGTCATGATCGGTATGCGAATGTGGAGATTAATTATTTGTTGCAGAGAATAGAGGCGTATCGGGGACTGGCGGTGTTGGCGACGAATTTACGGGAGGCGTTGGATGATGCGTTTTTGAGGCGGCTGAGGTTTTTGGTGGAGTTTCCGTTTCCGTCGCAGGCGTATCGGCAGGAATTGTGGCGGAAGGTGTTTCCGGATAGGATACCGACAGGTGTTATTGATTACGAACATTTAGGGCGGTTTAATATTACGGGGGGGACGATCCATACTGTTGCGATTAATGCGGCGTTTATGGCGACGGAGCAGGGTAATCAGGTGGGAATGAGACAGGTTTTGGCGGCGATGAGGACGGAGTATCAGAAGTTGGAGCGGCAGATCTACAAAGCTGATTTTCAGTGGAATGGTCAGCAACATGCCGTAAAGGATTGGGAAGTGATCTCTGATGGACACAAGGACGATGGGTGCAGGATTGGGTGAAGCCGACGATGCAGTGTATTCTTTTTTGTTCTATTTGGTTCTAGGAGTGGAGAAACTGGTTGAATGATAGCCATAGCGACCATGACTAAGATCATCAGAGTTGAAAAGACGATTCATCGTAATCAGCAGCGCCTGAAACTCCTGTTTGATCGGGATGATGATTTGATGCGGCTGGTGCGACTGATTGGGGACTGTCGGTGGAGTACGACCCTGAGTTGCTGGCACATTCCTTACTATGCCAATCATCTGGAATTTTTGAATCGGAAGTTTGGTGGACAGATCAGTTTTGTGCCGATGCAGGACGTGCTGGTGCAGGAAGCAAATGAAGCAGATGCACCATCTTCTGACCAGGCCAAATTATCCAGACAGGTGCAGATCCCATCTGCCTTTGTGGAGCAGATGAAGATACGGCGGTACAGCCAGAATACGATCAAGGCCTATACTTCTACCCTGGCTCGGTTCCTCGAATTTAATAGTGATCGGGAGCCGGACCAGATCGAGCCGGGGCGCATACGCGCCTATATGCTGCATTTGGTGGAGTATACGGATCTCTCAGCCAGTTACCAAAACCAGGCGATCAACGCGATCAAGTTCTATTTTGAAACGGTGCTGGGCCGGTCGGTTGATCCCATTGTGATTCAGAGACCCAGAAAAGCGAAGAAGCTGCCAACCGTGTTGAGTGAAGAAGAGGTTGCGCTGATTTTCAAGCAGATCAACAACCTGAAGCATAAGTGTGCAATCTACTTGATCTATTCTGCGGGATTGCGGCGAAGTGAAGTTCTGAATCTTAAGCTAACGGATATTGATTCAAAACGGAATTGCATCAACATTCGGGATGCCAAAGGGAATAAAGATAGGATTACGTTTCTATCGCAGAAGGCTCTGTTGTTGCTGCGGGAGTATTACAAGCAATATCGTCCGAAGGAGTGGTTATTTGAAGGAGTCAACGGAGGAAAGTACAGTACTACTAGTCTACGTAAGATATTGCAACGGGCTGTGGAGAACGCGGAAATTAAAAAGGAGGTGACGTTACACACGCTGCGACATAGTTTTGCGACTCATCTACTGGAGCGGGGGACGGATCTACGGTATATCCAGTCGTTGCTAGGTCATAGTAGTTCGAAGACAACGGAAATCTATACGCATATTACGTCCAAGGGATTTGAGAATCTGAAATCGCCGTTGGACGATATGGATGTGTGAGAAGGTGCACATATACCGCCAAATCAGAGGTATATGTGCACCTTTTGAGTAATGACACAGTGAAAATAAACGCACTAGTGTCGTTTGTTACCAATGTTATAGGCAATGAAGAAAGCCTATAACAACCACTAAAGAAAAACTTAAAAGGTTTGAGATATGTATGAACAAGTAGAGAGGTCGAAAGAGAATAAAAGTAGAGCTGTTGCTAATTCAGTGGCGCAGAGGAAAAAGAATACGAAGCAAGGTTTTGGGTTTGTGGATAATCGTCCTGAAGCCATTATGCAGAGAAAAGTTCAAGAGGTGGCGAATAGTAGTCAACAAGAGGAAAAAAACGCTCAATTGCAGACAACGACGGATAATAATACCGAACTGCGACAGCAAACTATTCAGAAACAAATTGATATAGATGGTGTTCTTGCCACAGAAGACGAAATTGCTGGATTAAATCAAGATGAAGATGTTAATAGGGTATTGCTAGGCTGGATTGATGATGGTCCCAGACATGTATTTCGAGATTGGGTTCAGGCCATTGTGTTTGCGGATAAATTATTACGTTACGAGGAAGATGTTGAACACTTCGAAGATGTTCTTCGTCATAGTATGTCAATCCCGCCTTATTTGCCTGACTGGTTTATAAAGCGTTTAAACGAAATAGATGAACATATTCAGGATTGTCTTGGTGAAGAATTTCAAGAGTTTACTGTAATGTATATTGATCAAGAAATGCTTCGACTGCATTCTGCAATGGCTAGAGCCAAGGATCAAGCAAGAGAGGTAGAAGAAAACGAAAACAATCCGGAGGTCCCTAAATCACCAGATAAAGTTATTGCGGCGATCGTTCGTGAAGCACAAAAGGTAGATTTCACTGTTGCACAGCCAGACCCGTTTCCTCGGCGTTTCGATACTGGGTACTATGGATCTGGAAGGCCTAACGGGCGAATAAAAACTGAAGACCTTGAGGCAGTAAAGACTGGTTGGAAAAATAAAGTAATTTCTGTAATTAGTACCTTGAAGCCGTTTCAATTACGTACTGCTCGGTCAGGTAGCAATGAGAATATATGGGATTTTCAGATAGAACTTTGGGATAAAGGCTCATCCAAGTTTAGGCCAGTATTTAACTTTCATATAATTTACAAATAAGTCAGGCTATGTTTTTAATTGGTTAGGTTTGGACGAAAACTATAAAAAGGCTTGAGTGTATATCTAATAGATGAATGGGCTGAGCTAAGATCGGGAAAGCCCATAACAAAACCTAAAAGCCATTGAAAACGTCTTTTAGCCTAATTGTTAACAAGCACTCTTTCAAATTGGTGCATGATAGAAATGTCACAACTTTGGATGACGCGGATGAGTATAGGGCGGTAGGGTGCGACACCGAGAACGTAGGGTGTGACTCGTCGCACCGCTTCCAACCCACCCCGCCCCACCACCGATTACCCCAACGGCAAACCCCAACCGCCCCACCAACTCCCCCAACCCACTCCTGACCCACCGCAACCAATGGAAAAGATAAACCTCAATGCGAAAAAATCCGCACCCTGCTCATAAAGCCGAGCCACCAGAGAGGAAGTAACAAGTAGCGAGTAACGAGTAACAAGTGGAGAATTATGGCGTAGTTTTGAGGGCTATGAATTAATGGCTACTCTTTTTTCTTCAGTTGCTTGATAGTAGCAATCAGGATGCGGATAATGCAGTTAAGCTCATCCAACATCGGCGTAAACTGTTGCTCAGCGATCACACCCGAGCTAACCAAGATCCGAATCCAATAACGGCATTCCGACGCCTCTTGCAGCGCAATCGAATACTTCGAAATAAAATCCTTATTCGACTGAGCAAACTTCGCCTCTGCACAATTCGCCCCAATACTCCTCCTTGCCCGCAAAAACTGCTTCGACAGCACCTTACCCGCATCATCAAACGGCTGTTTATTCAACTCCACATACGCCTTAACAACCCGTATAGCAAACGATTGGGAACGGGCTTGGATGCTGATGGAAGTGGACATGGAGGGAGGAGGGGAAGCCAGGTAGGGTGCGTCACCGAGAACCTCGTAGGGAGTGACGCGTCGCATCACTCCCTACCTTAGTTTTTTCCCACTACCTGGCCGATGCGTCTCAAAATCTGCAAAATTTCACACAGTTCCTGATTAGACGTCATCGCGGCAAACACTCGCGAGAAACTATACTCTCCGCCCTGTGAACGAGCAACCTTCACAAATACCGAGTTATCACCATTGGTCATCAGCGCAAAACTGGGTTGTTTAGCCTGAGGATTCGCCATCAAATAAGCCAGTGTTTGCGGTAATGCCGACCATACCGACAACGCCGTCTTCTTAGATTCCAGCACGACGACCCAAAACTGTTCTTTGAGTACTAGCACATCTAACCGACCCTGCAAAACCTCCTCTGGATCCTCAAGAGTAAGCTGTACCGACTCCTCCGCCTTAAGCCTAAAAGGAGGATCATAAAATCCCGCTAGGGTTAGCAGTGGTGAGGCAAACAAGAGCGTTACCGTATTTTCTAATAGCTGTCCCTGGGAACGCTGATACAGATAACGCCGGCGCAGCTCTGTCAAGCCTGCCCTATCTATATCAGTGAGCGCTGGTAAATCAGTACACCATTCCTGAAAAAAATTATCTTCCTCTGTCCGACGCAGGCAGAAACGCTGTTCTGCCTCGATCAGGGTAGTAATCGCTTCTGTGATAGCAACTGACATTATTTGGACTATTTCTACTGCTCCATTGTAGCCAATACCCTCAAAATGTTTCGCCAGCACACCCTACCGAACTTTCCTATCAAGGTGATCTATCTGCAATGCTGCGTTACGCTTCGCTAACATGCCCTAATGATTTCAATCGCTAGTTGCGATTATTATGGTGCTACATACATATATTTTTATTCCTGAGCGGTTTATCTGTCTTAATCAGCTTTAGACCCATGCGATGTCATAGGCAAATAGCCTAAGGAAATCCAGCCCCATGTTTGAATCCACCCAGCGTAAACGAGACAAGCAGCCTCAAACGAAGTCCGAAGCAGATAACTATTGGCTCCCCGTGCAGCAACAACAAAATGTTAGTGGGACTCCAATGCAGCGACAGGCAGCACTGCATTACGATGTTGATGCCATGCTAGACACCGTATCATCAGAGCAGGATACCGCCGTTCAACGACAAAGCAACGAACAAGCAAACGAAAACCACACCGGCATGCCCGACCGGCTAAAGTCGGGCTTAGAACAGCTTTCCGGCTTTGACCTATCCAACGTGCGCGTTCACCGCAATTCTGCCAAACCAGCCCAGCTAAACGCCCTCGCCTACGCCCAGGGACAGACCATTCACCTCGGTCCTGGCCAAGAAAAACAGCTGCCCCACGAAGGCTGGCACATCGTACAACAAATGCAGGGTCGGGTAAGGCCCACTATGCAAGCTCACGGGGTAGACATTAATGACGATGTTGCCTTAGAACGAGAAGCTGACCGCATGGGAACCGAAGCCGCTCGCGGATAATGATAGTAAACGGTTCCTTGACAGGATAATGCCCATTACCCGGTGACGGCATGAACCCAGATCAAGTGTCTCAAAACGCAGCCTGTATTGATCTTGAACTCACCTGGTTCAGTACCCTGCTAGAGCATCGCATAAAACTATATTTTGAAGGCGAACCACCTCCGGATGACTTATTTGCCATCATCCCACCACCGGAGCTACGTCACAACGATGCGCCTTACGCCACTCTCGTGCAGCAGCTTCATCTACAGCCAGAAGACCGTCTGGTCCTTTGTCTATGCCTGATCCCCCATCTTAAGCCCCATCTCCTAGACACATTTTTTATCCGCAACCAAAACCTTGATCGCGGCTATACCGAATTTGGCGGCCTCACTGGCAATGTCCACAGTGGCTTTCTCCCCACCTGCGAAACTGCTATGTTTTTACTGGCTGGAGATAATCTCTCTGCTCGCTTACGCTACGATAATCTCTTTCAGCCCAAACACATCCTATTTACCCAGGGCATCCTCACCCTGGACTATCCACACCAAAACGAGCCCCCCCTCTGCGCAGCCCTCAACCTTAGCCCTGAGTATCGCCAACAACTCCTCACCGGGCAGCCCTACACCCCTGCCTTTGGTGCCGAGTTTCCAGCTCAAGAAATCACCACCGCCTTAGACTGGGATCATCTTGTGCTTAATCCAGCCACCCGCCAGGAGATTGACCATATCCTGGCCTGGGTACAAAACAAAGATCTGCTGATGGACCATTGGCAGCTAAAACAGCGGATTAAGCCCGGCTATCGCAGTCTTTTCTATGGTCCCCCAGGCACTGGCAAAACCCTAACGGCCTGTTTACTAGGTAAAAAGGTGGGTTTACCTGTGTTTCACGTTGAGCTATCTAACGTCCTGTCAAAGTACATTGGAGAAACTGAAAAGAACTTAGCCAAACTGTTTGATCGGGCCAATTATCATGATTGGATTCTATTCTTTGATGAAGCTGACTCCCTATTTGGCAAACGGTTAGAATCCCAAAGTTCCAATGACCGGGCGGCCAATCAACAGGTTTCATACCTGCTGCAGCGCATTGAAGACTATGCAGGTTTGGTCATTCTCGCCACAAATTTACAGTCTCATTTAGACAATGCCTTTGCCCGTCGGTTTCAGTCTATGATTCGGTTTCCCAAACCCAACCCTGAGCAACGCCTGCAGCTGTGGCAAGATACGTTTATCAACAAGCCTTTTAAAGTGGCTAAAGACGTCGATTTTGAAGCATTTGCCCATGAGTATGAGCTAACAGGCGGTAACATTATCAATATTCTGCACTACGCCTGTGTCAAAGCCGTTAATCGTAAACCACAAAAGATCCACAAAGACGATGTGCTCAACGGCATCCAGCGCGAGCTACAAAAAGAAGGCAAGTTAAATGGCTCAGCCTATAGCTCCTGGGATAGCCTGCCCACAGTCCCTAAGAAAAATAGCAATAGCCCAACTGGGAAACCCCTTTGGTTAGGCTCATCGATAACTATGGAATAAGGTTGTTTATATCTAAACAAATGCCACTCGGGTATCAAATATTGATATCCGTCGGTTGCACTAATGTTTGCAGATATTGGATCGCCTCACTGGGCGACAATAAAATAAATTCTCCCTGTCGTAATAGCTCATACTGGCCGCCTCGATACCCATGGGCCGTAATTAATTTCTTTTCCGTTGCTTCAGTGGCGAGCTGATATAGCTGATTAACGCTAATGGAATCCAGTTCTAAGTTCATTTGATTTTTGAGAGGATCTTAACCTTGACAAGTTCAATCTGACTAATGTGATGTCACCGTCATGTAGCAAAAGCCATTAGATAAACGGCTTCAAAAGGATGTTCTTGGTTTATAAGAGAAATCTGGGAACATCCTTAGCGCCTTGAAAATCCTTGAATATTGGCACTAGATAGATTTGTATTACGCTTCCATAGGACTAAATTCCACATAACGCATCTCTTAATTATGCAGACTTCAATCTTGAAATCAACTCTTTTTCATCAAACATTATTAACTTATGTCCTAAGTATAGAAATGTATCTTCAACTTCAGAAAATCAATCTTACGGAACGTTTGTAACATCGCTGTGTTACAGCGATGTTTCTCCTGCTTAAGTAAACCTTGTTCAAGGAAAAAATACTTTTATATTGAAAACTTCTTGATGTCTTTGCTGTGGACATTGCTATGGATTGATTTTTGTCAATGTTGAGAGATTTAACTTCGAGATCTTTGAAAAAATAAATTTGTTATGGTAGAAACAAGGCTAATGAGAATTTGTCACGCTTTTTTGATGGCTCTGGCCTAAGGGTCAGTTCAGTTGAACTAAAAAGTTTTGCGCTACAGAGACTTATATATTTACAAACGCCCCAAGCATTAATCCCAACGGAGGAGAGCCAGAATGGCATTAGACTACTTTGCCCCCGGTGTTTACGTTGAAGAAGTAGACCGAGGCAGTCGCCCAATAGAAGGCGTTAGCCTGAGTGTTGCCGGGTTTATTGGGTTTACCGAAGATGTTCGGGGCGATGCCGAACTGTTTGAGCCGATGATGATAACAAACTGGGCTCAATATTTAGAATTCTTCTCTAAACCGGGTTCCGACGGATTTACCGACTATGGCGCTTATTTACCCTTCGCGGTGCAAGGTTGGTTTATGAATGGGGGTGGCCGTTGTTGGGTGGTTAGTATTGGCACGCAGCTGCCAGGATCACCCCAACCCACGGCTGCTGATAATGCCACTAAGATGCTGACGTCAAGTGGTAAACCCTCGCTGTCATGCTATCTCAAGGAGAGTTCGTCGGAAGAGGGGGGCCTCCAAGTGTTACCCTCTAGCAGTGGGCGGTTGACGCTTACGGTGATGAATGGCGAACCAAAGCCATTGCCTGACGATGCTCCTGACGATGCAGAACCTCCTATTAATAATGGAGAGTATTTCACTGTAGTGGTGAGCAACGGCAGTGAAGAAGTTGAACGATATGAGCACCTCTCCATGAATCCGGAGGTGGAAACAGCCCTTGCTGACTATGCAGTGACGGCCTTAGAAGCCTCAGAATTTGTCACAATTGAAAATATCTCGCAATCAGGGCAGGCCCTCTCTCGACGTCCGGCCAATGGTTCCTACGAAATTGCGCCACCTCCCTATGTGGGTACTCCCGATCGATTTAATCGCGATCTCCAGGGCAATCGAGATGATCGCACGGGTATTCAGGGGCTATATGAAGTGGATGAAGTTTCCATGGTGGCCTGTCCTGATTTATTGCTGGCCTATGAGAGGGGGCTGATTGATATTGATCAGGTGCATGGTGTCATGGAAATGATGCTTAGCATGTGTGAAAATTCATTCCCTGGACCGGCCTATCGCATGGCGGTGATTGATCCTCCCCCTGTGAAGCCGGGTAAGAGTATGGACCCGGTGGCTCCCAGTCGACAACGTCCAGCGGATGTGGCCAAATGGCTCAGTTTATTTAATCGTCGTTCCATGTTTGGGACAACCTATTATCCATGGATAAAGGTGGCCAATCCTCGCGATGGTGGACGACCTAAATTGGTGCCTCCTTCCGGTCACATGATGGGTATCTGGTGTCGCACAGATGAATCTCGCGGTGTCTTTAAAGCTCCTGCCAATGAAACCCCGAGGGGGGTGATTGGTCTGGCCTATGAGACCAATATGCGTGAGCAGGAGTTACTCAACCCGCTGGGGATTAACTGTATTCGCAACTTTGCCAGCTATAACCGGGGGCTCAAGGTTTGGGGTGCCCGCACCTTAGTTGAGCCCGACAATGTGCAATGGCGCTACATTAGCGTGCGCAGGCTGCTCAGCTACATTGAAAAGTCCATTGAAATTGGCACTCAATGGGTTGTCTTTGAACCTAACGATCAAGATCTTTGGGCTAGGGTCACCCGCACCGTTAGCAACTTTTTAGAAAGGTTGTGGCGGGAAGGTGCCTTAATGGGAGGCGCTCCAGCAGAATCGTTCTATGTGAAGTGTGATGGTGAACTCAACACCCATGACACAATTATGTTGGGACGTCTCTATGTTGAAGTGGGCGTTTGCCCCGTGCGTCCAGCAGAATTTGTTATCTTCCGCATTAGTCAGTGGGCACCGAATCAGTAGTAGTTTTAAGGCTAATGCTAACTGAGCTGACTGTTTTAACTAGGTATTAAGGCCCCTTAATGCCTAGTTAAAGAAATAGTTCACCTGTAATCCAAGAGAAAGGAGTGATTTTATGGGCGAGTTAGTTAAACCCATTGCCCCCAGTAGTTTTTACCTGGAATTGGCAGGAGTATGTGAAGGGGAAAAGTCCGTCTTTAAAAGTGTTACTCTCCCTGACTATACGCCGAAAGTCCAGGGCGGGCAACAGGCCGTGGGGACTACTAAAGGGGGTAAAACCATTTGGCAGGTAAACTCTGCTGGTTTTGAAGGGTTGTTTACCCTTGACTGTGTCACCATTGCCAGTGGTGACGGTGATAGTACCAGTAAAAAACTCTACGAGTGGTTCGAAAAGTGTTTGCCCTCGTCCAATGGTGGTAAGAGTAAGTGGACTGATAATAAGGTAGAAGGCAGCATTACGGCTTATAACACCGATGGAGAGGAAATTGCCCAATGGCAATTTACAGAAGCTTGGCCATCTAAATATAAATGTGCCGATCTCGATGTGACAGCTGATGCTTACATTGAAGAGACCTATACCATTACCTGCGAAAAGTTTAACCGTACCAAATAGTTTAATTAGAGGAAACAATGGTTCAATATCTCACCAATTCTAAGTTTTACTTTGAAATTGATGGTGTTACGTCTTTAGCTGTGAAGACCTGTAGTGGTCCAGAGATTGAAATGGAAGTGGCTGGAGGCGATGCGGCCATTGGGGTAACCAAGGATGCTAAAACCCAAACCCAGGCAACCATTGGTGGTGTAAAATACAACGCTACCGTGACATTAACCTATGTGGCAGGTAATGAAGGCGATCAGAAAAAGCTCTCTGATTGGTATAACGATTGCCACCCAGATACCTTCTCGGGAGGTGCTTCTAAAGCGATGGATAGTCGTAAAACGGGCTCTTTGGTGATTTACGATCCTAATGGTAAGGAGGCTATGCGGTATAACTTTATTGATTTGTTCCCAGGCACCAAAAAACAAATTAGCAGTCTGGCGGTGGATAGTGGCGGTAATTTAGCAGAAGATACGTTAGAACTTTATTTTACTCAAGTTGTACGAGCTAAATAAATCTTGTCCACGTCCAGACCTGGAGTTTTGTCGTAGAGGAACCTCAAGGTTTCAACTGAGACGTGGTTTGGGTTAAACAATTACTGAGCTGTTGTTGATCAGGAGATCGATTATGTTTCCTGAGATTTTAACCAAGGCCAAGTTTTATCTAGAGCTAAAGTTAGATGGGAGTGTGGACTCCACGGATGGTTACTTTATGGAATGTTCTGGATTCCAGAGATCGCAAGATGTGATTGAGATCACTGAAGTCACTCCCCAGGTTTGGGGAAAAGATGGTAGCAGCCATGGCCATGTGGTGCGCTCAAAAATTCCAGGTAACAGTTCTTATCCCAACATTACGCTGAAGCGGGGGCTGACGGTGTCCATGGCCTTCTGGGATTGGATGGATACCATTGGCAGGGGTAACTGGAGTAAGCAACGTCGCAATGGGGCCTTATGTATCTATGGTCAGTCGGGACAAGAACAGTTTCGGTTTGAGTTTATGGGGGCCTGGCCCGTCAGCTATAAAATCTCTGATCTAGATGTCAAAGGAGCAGACCACAATATTGAAGAAGTGGAAATTGTGATGGAATCCCTCAAACGGATAAAAGTCTAATTTTGTAAAACTCACATATTTATTATGTCGACGATTCAACTCAGTAACAACAATATGGGTCTGGCCCCACCCAAGACAAAGCCTTCGCTTCAGCCCATAGACCCACCACCGAATCCTATAATAGAGCCACCAGGAGTTCCAGGTGGTCAAGACAGTCCAGTGGGTCTCCAGTCAGGTCCTCAAACTGAATTTTCCTTTGAATTACCCATTGGTTATGTAGATGCCGTGGGCCAATCCCACCGTCGAGGCATTATGCGTTTGGCCCGTACTGTGGATGAAATTGGACCCATGGCCGATCCACGGGTCCAGGCAAATCCCGCCTATGCCACTGTGATTATTCTGGCCCAGGTGACTTTATCCTTAGGTACCTTGCCGGATGTGAGTCCGGTGGTGATTGAAAATATGTTTGCAGGGGACTTAAATTATTTACAAAATTTCTATCGCAAGATAAATCGTCTTGAAGAGTAAAGTAGCGGTGCTCCCATGACTGACCACAACAAAAAATCCATGACTGGGGCTGAAAATGCGACATTTTTACCTCCCGTAGGGCCAGTGTCTAACCCGACTGGTTTTGTGGCTCCAGTCATTTTGCGAAGTGATCAGCCTGCGGAAGTAAAACAAATGATGGCCCGAGTTGCAGCTCAGTTAGCCCATGATCCCATGGCGATGCAGCAGTTTTGCGATCGCGTCTATCAACTACTTTGTGACGATGTGCGAGCACAGTATGAACGAGCCCATAGTTATAGGAGACGCTGTTAGTTTCAACAGTGTTAGTCTCCAAGGTGCGTCCATAATTATCCATTTTATCCACAACGGGAGGTGATCGCAGTGGCAACCGACAATAAAACTGTCACATCCAATGCCGCGAACTACGTTACCACCAATCGTTTCTACGTTGAAATCGAAAGTAAAATCACCGCCTCGTTTACGGAATGTAGCGGCCTAGGAGTCCAGGTAAAAAAAGAAATGGTCGAAGAGGGTGGCTTAAACGATCAGCAGCGTGTTTTATTAGGTAAGCCAGACTTTTCAGATGTAACTCTGAAGCGCGGTCTCAGTGAGAACAAAATATTTTGGGATTGGCTCAGCGCATTGTTTCAACCCAGAACCGTGGGAACTAATATCAAAGAGCATCGCCGCAACATTAACATTTTAGTATTTAACCAGGCTGGTACCATTCAACAGTGCTGGACCTTGATTGGGGCTGTGCCCATTGGTTGGCAAGCACCGTCGCTCCAAGCCGATGGTAGTGCTGTAGCCATTGAAGAACTGACAATAACCTATGAAGGATTGAATGTTACCTTTGGCAATGGCGGCGGCGGTGCTACCATTCTCTCCAAAGGTCGTTCTGACACTGGCTATTTTGAGAGTAAGTAACCGATGGCAAAGCATCTGGGTCATTGCTCTCCATTAGGTTTATGTCGTCCCTTAGGGCCGTCTGGAGTGGGGCAACGACGTCCCCTAGGTGCATCGTCCATATCGTTTCTAGATCTTAAAACATTCTACCCCAATGGTTTTCCTACTATAGTACCAGGGGAAATATCTTCAGTTAGTGAGGGAGCCCCTGGTACAACTAGTCAATTGGTATCGCAACCTTCGTCAATACCTGATGTAGGTGTTCAGCCTGAATCGGCATCCCCTCAACTAATAACGGATAACATTGCTGTTAACGCTCCGGTACAGCTATCTCATCCAACTGTATCAGAGAAGAAATCGGATTCAGATACATCATCTTCTGTTCAGGCCAAATCATTTCGAACTGACCTACAGAATTACTTTATGGGACATTCCCAACAGCAATCGCCTACATCACCCAGCTCTCCTTACTCCAACAATGCGTTATCTGCTGATAATCTTCCATTTATCCCTTCAGAAACAGTGCAACGACAAACACCTGCGGAATTACCTTCTGCAGGTGTCCCACCAGTGAATATTGCCCAGGCAGTGCAAAGCTTACAAAGTTCACAACAATCAGCATCCACATCTTCCCGTCAGGAAAATATCTCCCCGTCTTCTGACAGCCGAGCTAATTTATCTCCCGATCATCCACAAGAGAATAACCCAGTTAATCTGCCTACCGTTGAGCCTACGACTCAGATATTAGATCCCATTGACAGCTCTGCCCCGATTCAGCGTCAAGATAATACATCGGTAGACAACAACAATGAGCTACCCCTCCTTCAATCAAAACAATTTGGCCAGGCGGGTATAGACTCGTCTAAGTATACGACACAACCGTCTGAGTCCTTCAATACCCATGGGCTGATTCAGCGCCAAAGCCATGCCTCGACAGATAACAACATTCCTAACTCATCTGTCTCTCCATTAGTATCAACTAGTCAGGCTCCTACTAACCCATTAGTGGGTAGGGATGTTGATGGTTGGACTAATGAGTCACCCATCGGTCAACCCAAACAATTTAACCCGACGAATAAAGCTTTATCTTCAGACTTATCTTTTAGTAGCGCATCTCATCTACCGACAGGACAGAATAGTCATCCAGGCACTGCCAACAATCCAGTTATTAACCGAGCTATCGCCGCTGACTTGGGAGAGATAGAGTCAGTAGCAGGATTGCCTGAGATACCCTCTGCTGCATCTGAGACAGAATCTGATCGGTCTGGTATTCTCCAACGTCAGGAAGACATCTCCCAGCCTTCTGGTATTCCAATTGTTTTATCTCCTGGTCAGGAGCGGATAGATAACCCAGTTAATCTGACTACGGTTGAGCCTACGGATCTAACATTAGATCCCACTGATATCCCTGACTCAATTCAGCATCAGAATAAGACCTCGATAGATAACACCTCTAACTTATCCGTTTATCCATCGGCATCAACTAGTCAGGCCCCTAATGACCCGTTAGTGGGTGTTGTTGATAGTTGTTGGACCCATAAGCCACCAATACTTCAACCAAAACAATCTAATCAGAAGGCTATAAACCAGCCTTCTGATAGTGCATCTCCTCTACAAACAGGAGAAGATATTTTTGGTCATTCAGCTACTGCTAATCATCCAGTTGTTAACCGAGCTGTCGCTGTAGGCTCTGTTTCTGCTGAGTTAACAGAAGTGCCTGGGTTAACTTCTGCTGTATCAGAGACTGGAGCTGACCCCTCTGACATTCTTCAACGTCAGGAAAATATTTCCTCGTCTCCTGCCAGCCAAGCTGCTTTATCTCCCAGTCACGAACGAGAGAATAACCCAGTTAATTTGCCTATGGTTAAGCCTACGATGCATCCATCTGGGGCTATCAATGGCTCTGACCCAATTCAGAGCCAAAGTAATGTCTCGGTAGACAACAACGCTGCTAACTCATCCGTTTATCCATCTGCATTAATCAGTCAGGCTCCTACTAACCCATTGCCGAGTAGGGATGTGGCTGTTGGCAGTTGGGCTAACGAGTCACCTATACTTCAACCGAAACAATCATCTAACCAGGCAGATTTATATCAGTCTTCTGATAGTACATCTCGTATACCTCCAGGAGAAGATATCTCCGGTCATCCAGTTACTGCTAATAATCCAGTTGTCTATCAAGCTATTGCTGTAAATTATGCTTCTACTACTGAGTCTGCAGGAGTATCAAAGATAGCCTCTCCTGCATCAGAGGTCGGCTCTAACCCGTCTGATATTCTTCATCAACGTCAGGAAGACATCTCCCAGTCTTCTGATGATGCCTCCCATTTACCTTCAGGACAAGATATTTCTGGTCATCCAGGTACTGCTAATAATCCAGTCGTTAACCGAGCCGTCACGACAAACTCTGTTTCTAACGAGTTAACAGGAGTGCCTGAGATACTTCCTCCTGTATCAGAGACAGGGGCAGTCCCGTCTGATGTTCTTCAACGCCGGGAAGATATCTCCCCATCATCATCATCATCTTCTTCTTCTTCTTCTTCTTCTTCTGATGTATCTCACCTGCCGACAGGACAAGACAGTTCTGACCACTCAGTGACGACTAATAATTCAGTCATTAATCGAGCTATCGCCGTAGACTCTGCTTCTAACGAGTTTGCGAGAGTGTCTAAGATACCTTCTCCTGTATCAGAAACGGGCTCTAACCCGTCTGATATTCTTCATCAACGTCAGGAAGACATCTCCCAGTCTTCTGATGATGCCTCCCATTTACCTTCAGGACAAGATATTTCTGGTCATCCAGGTACTGCTAATAATCCAGTCGTTAACCGAGCCGTCACGGCAAACTCTGTTTCTACCGAGTTAACAGGAGTGCCTGAGATACCTCCTCCTGTATCAGAGACAGGGGCAGCCCCGTCTGATATTCTTCAACGCCGGGAAGATATCTCCCCATCTTCTGGTAGCCCAGCTGCTTTATCTATCAATTGGGAGCAAACAGATAACCTGGCTAATCTACCTGCGGTTGAGCCTCAGACTCAGATATCTGAGCCTATTGTTGGACCTGGCCCGATTCAGTGTCGAAACAACACCTCAGTAGACAATAACGTCTCTAGCCCATCAATCCATTCGTCAGCGTCAACCCCTCAGAAACCTACTAACCTGCTATCAACTGAGGATATGGCTGCTGATAGTTGGACCCATGAGCCAACAGTGCTTCAACTCAAACAATCTAACCAGGCAAATATAAACCAGCCTTCTGATAGTGCATCTCGTCTACCGACAAGACAAGATATCTCTGGTAATCCAGGCACTGCTAATCATCCAGCTATTAACCGAGTCATCGCTGCAGACTCTGCTTCTGCCGAATCAGCAGGAGTATCTCAGATACTTCCTCCTGTAGCAGAGACAGATACTAACCAGGCTGATATTCTTCAATGCCAAAAAGGCATCCCCCAGTCTCCTGGTAGCCCAGCTTCTCAATTAATCGAGCGGGAACAAGCAGTTAACCTAGCTAATTTACCTACGGTTGAGCCTCAGGCTCAGATATCTGGTCCTATTGCTGGACCTGACCCGATTCAGCGTCAGAATAATACCTCGGTAGATAACAACGTGATTAACTCCTCCTCGCCACAATCACCACTTGTTTCCCAAAAAGTGCAACCTTTAGAAGGGGGTGAACCGTTTCAATTGGCTGAAGAGAACACATTAACTTCTGAAATCCCTAGTTTTCAAATTCAGCGTCAACCATTACTCAACCTTGAGGCAGATATTGCCAAATCTAAAGAAGTATCAGGCTCGACTACACAGGCAGTTTCATTAGAGCAGTCTCAGCTATCTCCGACTCAGCTAACACGGCCTGTCCCCGGTTCTGATGGTCGGCAATTGTCATTTGATAATGTTCACGTAGCAACTGAGCCATCGCACTCAGCTTTCAGTGCTCCAGTTGAACAAACTTCGCAAGCTATTCCTCATCCTTCGGCAGAGTCAGCTCAGAAGATTATTCCGCCATCAACTTTATCTCCCACTTCTTCAGAGCCGATTCAGCGCAAATCCCAAGAGGTTTTGAGGCTACCAGTAGAAGAGTCAGATCCACCGACTATAGCGGATCCTCTTAAACAGACGGTGCGATCAAAAATCTCTGCTACGATAGAGTCGGGTCAGGCGACTACTTTATCAATGGCAGATGCCCATGCATCTACGGAACCAATTCAATGCTCTGAAATACCTGGACAGGTATCCATAGAGATAGATCATCCAGTAACACAGCCATCGATACCCACCGAAGAGATAATACACCAGTGCAAGGCGACCGAACCTCAAATTCAGTCCGGTATAGTATCAGACACACCTAAATCATCTGAATCTCCTAAATGCGCTGAGTCTAAACAACCCTCTGGAATGCAGGTCTCTGAAACACTTTCTAACGCCCAGCAGTTGCTCCTGCCAGGGTCCCCTGCCATCGTTCAACGTGTTGCTGCTGCTACTACCCAGCCTTCTAACTTCCACCATCCACCCAGCAGTCCAGTCAATGAGGTGGCACCATCTCGTTCTCTGCAACGTACACCTCACTCACGCCATCAATCAGCTGCTCCTGAGGGAAATTCATCTCCTACGCCAGCTTCTAATTTCTTGCCTGCAGAACCAGGACAATCTATTCAACCACTGACTCCCTCAACTGCTAAATCTATACAACTTAAGTCTGGTTCGGTAGTAGATAATGCTGTTGATCTGATGATCGATCCCATCGCCTATGTTTCAAACACTAACAGCCATACGATTAATACGGTTTCCCCTAGCCATATCGATAAGACTGAACAACAATCGGATAACCTCTCACAAGTGGCAGTGATACAGCACTCTGTAGCTGATAGTTCTGAGTTACAGAAAACTAATATTAATCCTAGAACGCAAATTTCTAAAACGCTGCAGAGCAAGGTTAATGGTGAGGTTATTCAATCAAAACAGGATGCTGAGATCGCACCCACAACAAATCTTTCTTCCCCTATCTCTACCCCGTCTCCTCCCCCTACTCTCCAAGCCAAACCCTCAACTGAACAAACTGTTAAGAAGGTAGCCCATCAATTAGCAACTCCATCGACCCCTCCTGGGAAACCCAATAGCCAGAGCCAGTCAGGGGCTATCCTTGTTAACACCTCCCAGGTCACACCATTATTGACGGTACTCAAACCGCTGGGTGTATTACGTCCTCTTCGCTTCGTGGTGCAACCCAGGGCAAAATCAGAATCAGTGACTCACTTATCTCAGGCTCATCAGATATCAATTCAACGGGTAAGGGATAGGGATACTCGTATGGATGCTGGTCAAACGCTGCCGCTCAATATGCTTAAGCCGATTGGTGTGCTACGTTCTCTGCCATCTTTGGAGACGCGATTGCAGGCCCCCACGTTCCAGTGTGAAACTCAACGATCCCAAAGCAATCATGACCAGAACAATCATGTTCAGAACATTGATGGCAGTATTCCCAGCGCGTGGTCGAGTCTAGAAAACTTAGTAACACAGTTAACCCCTGCGTTACCTGATGCCCCAGCGTTGATCCAATCGTCACCCCAAAGTTCAGCTCAAAGTTCAACTCAAACTCCAGGTCAAGCTCCAGTTCAAACTTCTGATGGATCGTCTATCCAGTCTCTAGATCGCCACACTATTCAACGACAGACAGTTGATCAAATACCTGCCCATGTAAACAATCACACCATTCAACGTCAAATAGATGATCAAACCCCAGCACAGCTCACAGAATCCACACTGCCCAATGCCTGGTCTAATATTGAAGATCTTGTCACCCATTTTCATCCTACGTCTAACGCGGATATATCCGCCAAAGACTTAAATCCTCAAGCAGTCTCGCATCTTTCAAACACAAAGGATAACGTTGCCTCTCCGATCCCTGATTCGGCGATCGCATCAACCGCGTCTAGCGATCGCACCATAGCATCTGAGTACCTTACCAATAAAATGGCTGGTTCTGTTCAACGTAAACTAGATTCATCACCAACACATTTATCATCAGCTGCATCCGCATCAACATCACCTACAAATATTATCCAAACAGCCCAAGATCTACCCACGGTCACCATCCGTAGTTCATCAGACACTAGTCAACTGGAGACAGATAATTATATTCGGAACTATAGTCAGTATCTAGAGTTACTCGCTCAAGAAGTCTATAGCGTTTTACGACAACGCCTTTGCCTGGAACAAGAGCGCCGAGGGCCCAAATATCCGCGATGAGTTTTATTAACTGATGAGTACATTTGTAAAAGCCAAATTAATTGCCCAAGGGGGTGGCAACAATATTGAATTTATGTTTAACCCAACGGAGTTAAGCTTCAGTCGCAGTCTTCGCCTCAATAGCCCTGGTGGGGCGCGTACTGACGAGGGATTGCCCAAGGTGAGTTTTGGTTCGCCTGAGCCCTATAGTCTTAACGTCTCTGGTCTGGTTTTTGATACCTATGAAACCGGTGAAAATGTGATCGATAAATATGTCGAAAATTTTCGACAGGCAGTTGAATTTATGGATAGCCAGGAGCGTCCTCCCATCTATCTCTTAACCTGGGGCAAGCAAGAATATTTACGCTGTTTTGTGGAGTCGTTATCCTATAAGCTCACCATGTTCTTAGCCGATGGGACACCTGTTCGCGCCACCGTGGATATTACCCTCAAAGAGGTCGGAGAAGTTAGTGGCACTGGTAATACGGGAACACCGGGGCGACCAACATGAGGAAGCTACGGGAATCTGCAATATTAGGTTCTGTATATTTTTGAACCACACCCAAGTTGAATCCTGGAACTCTTACCAGAAAAACTACAATTCTGGACGTGGACAAGGTTTATTTATACTAATGTGAATCTATCTCACTCAACGTGTCCGCTGATAACGACCACCTTTAAAATGAAGTATTCTCCGTAGAGATAATGCCGCTATTATGCCCGCATCCTCTTTTATCGCCCAACCTACGCTCAAAATTGACGGATCAACGGCGTCATCTGAATTAATGGACGACATCCTCCAAATTGCTGTGGAGGAGAGCTTGCATTTGCCAGGCATGTTTACCCTTGTCATCCGGAATGACTATTATGGTGGTGCTGCCAATTATGAAGTCTGGAAACATGAGAAACTCTTTGAAATTGGCAAATCCATAGAAATTGGGTTTGCCTCTAGTACGACAGAGTCCGATGATTTTGATGATGAGAACAAAGGTAATGTGATTAAGGGCGAAATTACAGCGATTGAAACCCATTTCACCAGTGAGGCCCAAGCGCCCATCATTGTGCGCGGTTATGATACCTCCCATCGGTTACATCGCGGTCGTCACAATCGCTCATTCCAGAATAAAACAGATTCTGACATTGTTAAATCTATTGCGTCGGAAGTGGGCATTTCAGTCGGGACTGTAGATACTACGGGCGGTCCCTATGGTTATGGTGACATTGGTGGGGCCAGTGGCTATGTGTTTCAACAAAACCAGACCAATATGGAGTTTTTGCGGGAGCGGGCGGCCCGCAATGGATTTGAACTATTTGTGCAGGATGGGAAACTGTATTTTCGTAAACCTAAAAAAGATAGCACCCTAGAATTGGAGTGGTTGAAAAACGTCCACAGTTTTCGCGTCCGCGTCAGCAGTGCGGAACAAATGAAAAGTGTGGAGGT
This sequence comes from Leptothoe sp. ISB3NOV94-8A, assembly GCF_043421595.1. Taxonomy (NCBI): domain Bacteria; kingdom Bacillati; phylum Cyanobacteriota; class Cyanophyceae; order Nodosilineales; family Cymatolegaceae; genus Leptothoe; species Leptothoe sp. ISB3NOV94-8A. The sequence goes on from NZ_JAXSQW010000004.1 coordinate 145,767, forward strand.
GCGAGGGTGGGACTATAGTCGTAAGGAAGTGATTGCGGAAAGTATTAGCTCCGCCCAAAAGGTCTTAACAGAAACAGATAGCGGTGCGGGTAGTAAAACCGTCAGTAGCTTTAATGGACAGCCCAGCACTCCCACCCTAATTATGGTGGACCAACCGATCTCTCAATCCAAAGAGGCCAAGACCATGGCCCAGGCCCTATTTGATGAACTGGGGGGAGAGTTTGTCCAGGCCGATGCGCGGGCGGAAGGTAACCCCTTGATCCGTCCGGGGCGAGTGGTTAAGTTGACCGGAATGGGTAAGTATAGCGGGAGCTATTATGTCACAGAAACCCGTCAACTTTTCCATGAACGGATCTATACAACAGAGTTTGCGGTTAGGGGGCTGCGGGGTGGTGATTTGCTCCAAACCCTGGAAGCCAGAAATACGTTACAGCCAGGGCAAACCCACATGGTGGGCATTGTTGCCGACAATAATGATCCGAAGGGATGGGGACGGGTGCGCGTTAAGCTACCCACGTTAACCGAGGATCATATGAGTAACTGGGCGCGGGTGGTATCAGCAGGGGTGGGACCATCACGGGGGGTGGATTGGTTGCCGGAAATTAATGATGAGGTATTGGTAGCCTTTGAACATGGCGATATTCATCGGCCTTTTGTGTTGGGCGGAATCTGGAATGGCAAAGATGCCCCTCCAGAAAAGACAGAGGATGTTGTTGCCGGAGGCAAGGTGCGGTTACGGACATTCAAAACCCGTTTGGGACACACATTACAGTTTGTCGAAGAGGATAAGGGGGATAGTAAAAAAGGAGTTTACTTAACCACGGTCGATAATCATTTGCTGCATTTTAATGATACAGATAAGTACATTGAGCTCAAGACGAAAGATAGCCATCAGCTGAAGTTGGATGATAAAAACAAAAAAATCGATCTAAAAACCAAAGGTGGTCATCAAATCACCATGGATGACAGTGGTAAGAATGTGAATATTATCTCCACTGGCAGTCTCAATGCTAAATCGGGAACCAGTGGCAACAGTGAAAAGATCAATATTAATGGTGGTGAGATTACCCTCACGGGCGCAACTAAAATTACCCTGAAGGTGGGTAGCAATAAAATTGTTCTCAGTAGTTCAGGAATCGATATTACGGGTACGCAACTGAATATGAAGGCCAATGCGAGTGCCAAGCTACAGGGAGCGATGGTGGATGTTAAAGGTCAGGGGAGTGTCAATGTGCAGAGTACCGGTATGACTAAGGTGGCGGGCAGTATCTTGAAGCTAAATTAAGGTGAATTATGGGAATGCAAGTTGTGGCGGGGGCAATGCTCCAATGTCCGTTTGGTGTCGCTCCAAGTACGCTTAATGTGATTCCCAAGGGACCACCTGCATTTGCATCGGGGCCTTTCGCTGCAACGATTATGGACTTTGTCCCGATTGCAAATGTTATGCCCTTTGGAATGTGTACGTCGTTGGCGAACCCGACGGTAGCCACTGCCACTGCGGCCGCCTTAGGAGTGTTGACGCCCATGCCCTGTATTCCTGTGATTCCGGCACCGTGGGCACCGGGGTCACCAACGGTATTGATTGGCACATTCCCGGCACTGAATGATAGTTCGAAATGTATGTGTACCTGGGGTGGGGTGATTTCGATTATCAACCCTGGCCAGTTTACCGTACAGATTCCTTAACAGACTTTTGGAACCTGTCCACATCGTTTATTCTCTCCTGTTGCCCCCTTTCAACCAATGATCACACCCTGCTCCAAGCCCACATTTGTTTTGCCTATCGTTGTTTTACTACTGATGCCTTCACCAGCTAAGGCATTTAGCGCTAACGATTTGGAGGCCCTGCGCGAACTACGACAGTGTAGACGATGTAATCTAGAAGCAGTCAATTTGGCCCATGCCTATCTACAACAGGCAAACCTGAGTCGGGCCAATCTGCAAAATGCCAATCTCAACACGGCGGATCTGCGGGGAGCTTTTTTACATAATGCAGACCTCCGTAATGCAGACCTCCGTAATGCGGATTTGCGGGGAGCCAATCTACAAAATGCCAGGCTGGAAGGAGCACAGCTAGCAGATCTTCGTATTGATGACCAGACCATGCTATCGGCTAAGTGGCGGTTGGTGTATGACTTAGTTACCCATGGCTACAATGGTCAAGACCTGACGGGCGTGGACCTGAGTGGGGCCAATTTAGATGGTGTTGATCTGCGCAATGCGGATTTAACCAATGCTAATCTGACCGAAGCTATCTTAGCGGGGGCTGATTTACGCCACAGTAGTCTGGAGGGATCTGTCTCCACCGAGGCTGATTTGTTCATTGCCGATTTGCGACAAACAAACCTACGAGATGTAAATTTCGAGGATGCTAGTCTCCGTGCCGCTGACCTGCGGGAGGCTACTTTAACCTCTACCAATTTTCGGAATGCAGATCTGGCTCTTGCTTATTTGCATGCAGCTCAGTTGGATACAGCGGACCTCCGTCGTTCCAATCTTTCGGCTGCCATATTAACAGACACTAACCTGCAGGGGAGAGATTTAGAAGGAGCCAATTTGTTTGCAGCTGATATCAGGGGTGCGAATCTCTCCGATACTAATTTTGAGGATGCACAGCTGATCGGTGCGAATCTCGCCAATGCCACCCTGACCGAAGCATCTCTCGACGGTGCCACCATTGAGGGTGTGACCTTGCGGGGTCTCCGTTTACAGTCCGTTGACCTGAGTCGTCAGAATTTACGAGGCGTTGACTTTTCAGGTTCGGATCTCAGTCATAGTAATCTGAGTGACTCTGACTTGAGAGATGCCAATCTCAGTGGTGCGGTTCTCACCAACAGTCTTTTGATTGGGGCCAAGCTGATAAGAACAAATTTGAGTGGTGCTGATCTTACAAAGGCTAACCTGAGTAAGGGAGATTTTCGGGAAGCTAATTTTGAAAATGCGACGTTGACAGACACTAATTTTAGCGGCGCAGACTTACGGGGGGCCAACCTTGAGGGTGCATCGTTAGGGGGCATTCAATTTAGTGATGCCACCAACCTCTGTGGAGCGATCTTGCCTGATGGGACAACTTTTACATGCAGTCAGTAAGTTGGAAACTAGTGGATAGGTTTCTGCTAAGGCCAACGGATAGACAAGAATATTGGCTAAATAGTCGCCTCAGGGGAGCAACAGAGCAACAGCAATAATCTCTGTATCATCGGTTTCAAAATCCTGAAACATGCAACGTAACTGGTCTGACTAGAAGACGTTTTCAATGGCTTTTAGGTTTTGTTATGGGCTTAAAAAAAGCTCTTCCGGAACTGCCGTGGTCGACTACTATATCTAGCGTTACGGATGAGAGCATGACACCTGTGGGATGATTGAGGTGGTCGATTCCATGGAGGCTAGCTATGGATAACTCTATTCGTATCCCTCTTGACCTACCGGACGTTCGTGTCCTAGATCTTTCCAAGACTGACCAGGGTGCTTGGCTAATGCCATCAATGTGGCCGACAGATCAGGCACTCTCATGGCTTTGAACCTGCCATCCAGCTACGTTACCTCCCCTTGTTTGAAACGCCTGTTTTTATTGAATTTTGCCCTAAGCGCTACCGCTGCCAACTCTGCGAGAGGAAGCCCACTACCACCGAACGACTGAGTTGGCATGAGTTACGGAGTCCCAACGCCAAGCCTTATGAACAGTGGCTAGTTCGGATGCTAATCAACTCGACAGTTGCAGACGTAGCTAGAAAGCTGAATATCAGTGAAGAGGCCGTCGCTGGTGTTCTGAAGCGTTATCGCGACTACCCAAGCCATACGATTTGGAAGGTTAGGTCGTTCGACTATTTAAGATAATAGGTGGACCGTCGCAGGAAAAGCACCGATGCATTGTCCGTTGGTTGGGATTGGGTCTATGTTAAAAGGCTTTCTGAAGGACTATCGCGAGGCCTTACAGGTTATTTTTCTCTGCTCATAACCTTCCAAGTCGTGTCCCATACATGTGGAGAATGTCATCTGGCATTCATCGATGGTGAAAAAGGACATCTACATCACATTGATGGTGACCGGAATAATTGGGCGATAAACAACTGTTTAGCCGTCCATGAATCTTGTCACGATTATATCCATATGGGCAAACGCTAATTCTCTCCTAAAACGGCTGGAATTATCTCAGGTAGTCGGGAGTCGGATGCGGTGAAAGTCGCACGTCCGGATCTAAGTGGGAGGGGCGAAGTGGTAACACTTCCTCCGACCCAACCTAAAAATAGTATGCTGAATTTGAGCTATCATGTCCCTTGAAATCAGAGCGTTTTGGCGGTTACTCGATTTTTGAAGGTGGATGGTGCGACGGATTAATCAAAAATGTGTGGCCTGTGCTCAGATGAGTGTGTCAAAGTCAAGGCAGCTCCATGGGGAGTCTGGCGATGGTTGCTGGGTGGAAAAGCGGTGTCATCGACGGCTGAAATGCCCCCATAATTTTGGGGGGCACTACAGTATTTATTTCGAAGCCTTGACGTAGTGGATTGTAATGTCTTGCTCTCAAATAGAACGTATAGCCACTGACTTAGCTTTACCCAAGTTGCTATAAGTGGCTGAATTTGGTTTAAGTAGGGCATTAGAGTGTCGAGTGATCGCTAAGGTTTTGGACTTGGTCAAGTGCTTGTTGCTGAAGCTGGGCGGTCTCGCTGGTAGGGCAATGGCTCGGCATAATCCAGCAGTTATATCGCTTTTATGTAACGACTTAGTCCTTGGTCCGACTGGGTTTGCTATACCTCTTAATGTATTAAGTCGAGCTTAGTTTCATACTCATCTAAAAAAGTTGTATCACTCTGCATAATCTCTAGAAACTCCCCTGATAGGTCAATAGACGCTTACTAATGACTTCCGTAAGGACCTTGATTTTTTCTCTGCTGGAGGAGTTCCCATGAAATTTAATCAAACTCAAATAGAGATTACTTCTACGCTTAAATCTGACTCAACATTCGGTCAAAGTAAAACAATTTCGACGGAGCCTACTTCGCAATATCTTTCTACCTTTCAGCGCAAACTTTTAGAAAAACGTCTGAAAAAAGGCGATTTGTCAACGCTGTGGTGCAAGCGTATTCAAATTATGTTGCTCGCTGATCAGGGTAAATCTCAAACAGAGATTTGTCAGCTACTTGGTTGCTGTCATGCGACAGCACGACACTGGATTTTGATTGCACAATCAGGCCAGGCCCATACCTGCTGTGATAACACTCTAGGGCGACCCAAGATTGTTCATGATGAATATCTCAATCGCCTGAAAGAACTGGTCGAACATAGCCCTCGCGATCACGGGTATGTCTTTCGTCGCTGGACTGCAGGTTGGCTAAGCAAACACCTGGAGAAAGAATACAACATTCGAGTTAGCGATCGCCATATCAATCGATTACTCAAGCAAATGGGATTATCCACACGGCCTCAGTCTTTATCTAAGACTGACTGTACAACGTCTAAGGATATATCAGCTGCTCAGGCATCAGAACTAAAAGCTCGTGCAAAAAAAATTGCGATTCACGATTTGCAACCAGCTTCTAATCTCGAATCTGGGTTCTATCAATTAAGCTATGTGGCTCAGAGCTAGATTTTACAAGTTTAGTTTCTAGATGAATTTGGCTGCTTCTATCAATCGCACGCGCAAACAACCCCATTTAGATCCATTGAACAAGAGGTCAAATATCGATGACGCAGAATCTTGTAGCGTTTTCTCTCTCCTGTCAGACACTCAGTCATCTCTTTAGGATAGCTATTTCAGAAGCTCAACTACAAGCGTGTCTGAAACAGACTCAGAAAACTCAGCCAAAGGTTGGTGCTTTCTGGCATAGTCAGCAGGATAAGCCTGGACTTTACATTGTTTTTTCTGGGAAAGTTCGTCTCCTCAATGAAGCAGGACAATTGGTAGAGACCATTGGTCCTGGTGGTGCCTTTGGTGACTGTACTCTGTTTCCGGCGGATGGTGAGTTTCTAACTTATTCTGCGCGGGCTTCCCTAGGGGTGGAAGTTGGCTTTCTGCCTCAGTCCTGGATAGATGATCTGATGTTCCACTTTCCTGAGGTCCGTCAACACTTGTTAAATCGGGCAAGAATACATAATGCCCGACTAGAATCTGATATTTCCTTAAGGGGCAATCGTGAAACTAGCAGCGAAGCTGCCAGCAAGGTTGCTAGAAAGTCTGTCAGTAGCCTTGCCCCTATAAAGTCAATTCCTAACGCCAGTCGGGTACGCAAAGCATTCTTTCCTACACCTAACCAACGGGTTGGGCACCTTTTTCAGCGTATAATTCGGCGCTATCCCTTCTATGGGCAGCAAAGTGCTTCCGACTGTGGGGCTGCTTGTCTGTCTATGGTGGCTCGTTACTGGGGCAAACGATTCAGCATCAATCGTCTGCGCGATATTGCCAATGTTGATCGTAATGGGGCTTCACTGCGTGGCCTGTCTACTGCAGCTGAAAGTGTTGGCTTCAATAGCCGTCCCATAAAGGCAAGTTTGGATCAGCTCGCCAAGCAGCCGCTACCGGCTATTGTTCATTGGGAAGGTAAGCACTACATCGTGGTGTACGAAATCACACCTAAGCATGTGATTGTGGCTGATCCAGCAATCGGCCAGCGCACCCTTACCGTGAAAGATTTCAAGGCTGGTTGGACTGGTTACGCTCTGCTATTAACGCCAACAGCGCTCTTTCGGGAAACTCTAGAAAGCACCACTCCATTCTGGCAGTTCTTTGAGTTGTTGAAGCCTCACGGGGTGGTAATGTTAGAGATTCTGATTACCTCTCTCTGCATCCAGTTGTTGGGACTCATTACACCGCTGTTTACCCAACTTATCCTTGATCGGGTAGTGGTGCAACGCTCAGAATTAACCCTGGTGGCAGTGGGACTAGGATTAATCATTTTTGGTCTGTTTCGGGTTGCTATGACAGGGCTCAGACAGTACCTACTTGACCATACAGCGAATCGAATTGATCTGGCCTTAATCGTCGGATTTATTCGTCATACTCTACGGCTGCCGTTGGGCTTTTTTGAATCGCGCTATGTTGGCGATATTATTGCTAGAGTCCAGGAAAATCGTAAAATTGAACGTTTTTTGACGGGTGAGTCTTTATCTATCTTGCTTGATCTGTTGACAGTATTTGTCTACATCGGGCTTATGTTTTGGTATAGCTGGAAAATGGCTTTGCTAGCCCTGGTGATTATTCCACCATTCTTTTTATTAGCACTGCTGGCCACACCTTTTCTGAGACGAATTTCACGAGAGGTGTTTAATGCCTATGCCAGTGAAAATAGCTATTTGATTGAGACTCTCTCTGGCGTTAGAACCGTTAAAGCAATGGCTGTCGAGCAAACAGTTCGTTGGCATTGGGAAGAGTTACTAAATCAGGAAATTAAAAAAGGATTTTCCAGCCAAATTATTAGCAATCGTTTACAAATTGTTAGTCATACTATCGAAACGCTGGCAACTACTGGCCTACTTTGGTTTGGGGCCTGGCTAGTGATTCAAAATGAGTTGACTATTGGCCAGTTGGTAGCCTTTAACATGCTTCTCGGCAATGTTATTAGTCCTTTTCAACGTTTAACAGTCCTTTGGAATCAATTCCAGGAGGTTGCTATTGCTGTAGAGCGCATTAATGATATTCTCGATGCTGAGCCAGAGGAAAATTGGCTCACTGAAGTGCGACAGGGCTTGCCCTTGATTAACGGTAAAATTCGCTTTGATCAGGTGACTTTTCGCTACCATCCTGACAGTGACATTAACGTACTCGAAAATCTGAGTTTTGAGGTGCAACCAGGACAAATGGTAGCTCTGGTGGGCCGCAGTGGCTCAGGTAAAACTACGATTTCTAAATTACTGCTAGGACTATATCCTCCTACGGATGGCAAAATTTTGGTGGATGGCTATGACCTATCGACTCTAGCCATGCAGTCGTTTCGTCAACAAGTTGGGGTCGTCGATCAAGATACTTTTCTTTTTGGCAGCACAATTCGCGAAAATATTAGCCTGGGCCATCCCAGTATGTCCCTTGAATCAATTGTGGAAGCAGCTACTTTGGCTGGAGCCGATGAGTTTATTCGCAGATTACCCATGGGCTATGAGACTCAAATTGGTGAAGGTGGTGGCATGTTATCAGGCGGACAGCGACAGCGACTGGCCATCGCTCGGGCACTCCTGGGCAACCCAAAATTGTTAATTTTGGATGAGGCAACTTCTCACCTGGATGCAGAATCAGAGCGTATTATTCAACAAAACTTAAATCAAATTATCAAAGACAGAACAACACTGGTAATTGCTCATCGATTATCGACTATTCGTAATGCCGATCTGATTCTGGTATTAGATCGCGGGATTTTAGTAGAGTCAGGGAATCATGAAGCCCTGATGGCTCGTCGAGGTCATTACTACTACCTCAATCAACAACAATTAGCCACCTTGAATTGAGCCATTGCTTGACATGAAGTGTTGTCTGCTGCGACGCAAAAAATATCTCAAAATCTTTGCCCCTTTAATTTTATTTATCTCTATCTATTATCTATCACTTAATTTTGGTGAATTCGATGCCCAATTCTCTCAATGGTCACGTTGCCCATGCTGCTTTGCTAACTCCATTACAGGGATCCAAAAAACAGCAAAAACAACCAGAGCTGCAGAAAGATAGCCCACTTCAACCCATCACCCAAAAATCCTCGCCAGTTCTCAAAGCAGATTGGTCCCACGCTACCGAAGAACTGCTGGACAGCATGCCTCAAGTCTGGACACGAGGTCTGTTATATTTACTCTTACTATTTGTGGCTGTGGTATTACCCTGGGCAATGTTTTCCCTCGTTGACGAAACCGGCACTGCTCGGGGACGTCTGGAACCTAAAGGACAGACCCTGCGATTAGATACTGAGGTGGCAGGCTCAATTGCGACTATCCAGGTCGAAGAAGGCGATCGTGTTGAAGTCGGTCACCAGCTCTTAGTCTTAGACTCTGAATTGATTGAAGTTGAGCTACGGCAAACGCAAGAGCAGCGAAATGGTCAAGCAGATCGTCTGGCTCAACTTAATCTCTTGAGAAATCAGCTAACGACTACCCTCACGATCCAGCAGCAACAAAATCAAGCCCAAGCTCTGGAACGGAAAACTCAAATTGATCAGGCTACCCAGCAAATCGAACATGCTAGAACTGAGCTTGATCTGAGGGTAATGAACCTTGCGAGTGCCAAGCGAGAATTAAACCGTTATAGGACCCTTTACGAGCAAGAGATTATTCCTAAAGTCGAAGTTGTCGAACATGAGGATGTGTTGATGGAGCGGCAACGTCTCTATGAGCAGGCCCAGGCTGATGTTATCCAGGCAAAGCTTCAACAACAAGAACGGCTGCAGAGTTATGACAGTTTGCTGCACACAGGTGAACTCTCGATGCTTCAGATACAGGAAGAATTGAAAAATCTGGAAACTCAAATCACCCAACTCACTTCCGAAATTGCTCAAAGTACCCATGCGATTCAATCACTTAAACTGCAATTAGAGCAACGTGTAATTACCTCCCCTGTGGCCGGAATTATTTTTGAGTTGCCTTTTCAGCAAGCAGGGGCAGTGGTTCAACCCGGTAGTAAGGTGGCTGAAATTGCCCCAGAGGGAGCGACCTTTATTGTGAACGCCCAGATGGCTACAACTGAAAGTGGATCTCTGCGTGAAGGACTGCCAGTAAAACTCAAATTTGATGCCTACCCTTTTCAGGATTACGGTATTGCGACAGGAACGGTGGCGAGTATTTCTCCAACTTCACGAGTTGAAGAAACGATTCAAGGTGATGTCGATACGTATCAGCTAGAAATTGAACTCGACCAACCTTGTTTGCCGACGCCTCAGGAATGTCTTCCTTTGCGGCCAGGTGACACAGCTACTGCAGAAGTGATTGTTCAGCAACGTCGCATTGTTGACATTATCTTAGACCCCTTTAAGAAGCTGAGTAAAGACGGGTTACAGCTCTAGATAGGCTACTCAGCAGATATTTCAATTGACGTGTTATTTCTTCTTAAATAAGGACATGGGAGATTAAATTATGAATACAGTTAAAAAAATAAAAATGACTCCCGGTGAGTTTCTCCATCAGGCTAAGACGTTAGCCCATCTACCGACTTTAGTTGAAGCGATCGCAACTCGTCAGGTTATCCAAGCACAAGCGAACGATTTGAGCCTGGATGTCACTCCCCAGGAACTGCAACAAGCCGCTGACCTGTTTCGTAATATGAATCAATTGCACAGTACAGAAGCCACTTTTTCTTGGCTTGAAAAATATCAACTCTCCTTAGATGAGTTTGAGGAGTTTATTCATGGCAATATATTGTCTCATAAAGTGGCTGACCACCTTTTCTCAGATCAGGTAGAACCTTATTTTTATGAACATCGAATAGTTTATGAGCAGGCCATTTTTTATGAAATTCTTTTTGAGGATGAGGACCTAGCTTTAGAAGCTTTTTATGCGATTGCAGAAGAAGAATTAAGCTTCTCAGATGTTGCTCATCAGTATATTCAAGATAAAGAAAGTCGGCGTATTGGTGGATATCGAGGTGTCGTGAGTCGCAAAGACCTGAAGCCTGAGATCTCGGCTGCTGTATTTGCCTCTAAGCCACCTACACTTCTAAAACCAATTTTAACGGCTCAGGGTAGCCACTTAATCTTGGTCGAAGAAATCATTCTTGCACAACTAACTGAGTCTCTCAAAGGCCAAATCTTAAATAAATTGTTTACGGAATGGCTAAAAGAAGAAATCCAAAATATTGAAATTGACTTTGATGTAGATAACTATGCACAAGCGAATTCTGACAATGACATGACTTTAGCTGTTATGTCTGGTTAATTTCTAAAAAGAAACATCGAATATAGACAGCTTTCTTTGTTGACCATTTATCTTCGTATGACCTATGATTTTTCGTTTAAACGCCCAAAATGTTTTCGATTATCTTCAAGGCACTGACCTCTGGTCTGAACCAGAGTCACCGACAGGACAAGTTGAGCTAAAGCCAGCGAAGAACTTCAATCTGTTAGTCAGTCTAAACAATGGCAAAAAGTTTCTAGTGAAGCAAGAGCGTTATGCGCCAGATGGTAAAGCCGCAGGCGAATTTTTCAATGAGTGGCATATTCGCAAATTCTGGCAAACATTTCCAGAGTTTGCTGCGGTACAGCCTTCAGCATCAAGCCTAGTACACTTTGATGCTGAACATGCGATTGCTATTTTTGAGTATCTGGATGATTACCGTGACCTAGGAGATTTCTATGCGAAAGAAAATCACTATCCGGAGCAAATTTCTACCGCGATTGGTCAAACCATAGCAGCTCTACACAAAGCCACTTTTCGCCAGGCGGAGTATCAGTCCTTTTTAACTAAGGAAGCAGCTACAAATAGTACCCGAAAACCGTACTTGCAGAACCTAGAGCGCCCAACTCCTGAGATCTTTAGCGGTCTACCAGGGGACGGGATACGGTTCTTTGTCCTCTACCAGCGTTTTGCGAGTTTGAGGCGGGCGATCGCAGCAGCTAATGTGCAAGTTACACCCTGTTGCTTAACTCACAATGATCTCAAAATCAACAACATTTTACTGCATCCAGAGCGCCTACGGTCATCTTCCACTGCTTCTGCCGATTCCGCCGAACTCCCTGACTTGATTCGTTTGATCGACTGGGAACAGGCAGGTTGGGGTGACCCTGCTTTTGACCTGGGATCGGTAATTGCTAGTTATTTACAACTCTGGTTAGGGAGCTTAATTGTTAGTCAAGACATGGCGATTGAAGAAAGCTTGAAATTGGCCATGACTCCGCTGGAACTGTTACAGCCTTCGCTCCAAGCTTTAGTCAAGGCCTATTTTGATGAGTTTCCTGAAATTCTGGCACAGCGACCTGACTTTTTATCCCTGACTTTGAAGTTGGCTGGGATTGTGCTGATTTTTCAGATTCAATCTGTCTTACGGTATCAAAAAAAATTTGGCAATAACCAGATCTGTACTCTGCAAGTAGCAAAAAGTTTGCTCTGTCAGCCAGAATTAGCGATTCCGACACTGTTTGGTACCGATAGCCTGCAGGTGCCCACCCTTTCTACTGTGATGTAAATTTACTTTGGATTTCTAACTATGGTTCTTTCCACTTCAGTTGCGTCAGCCTCCCTGGCGACTTTACCTTCTAACCTAGCTGATGCCTTAGAAGATATGGCGGCATCCGTCATGATTCAGTCAGACCTTTGCATTAAACACCCTCAGTATCAGCCCTTTCAAGTTCCGCCCGAGATCGTCAATCGATTTGAACATGTTCCGGCTGATTTAAAACAAAAGTATCTCATGCTCCAGCTTAGGAGTTTTTTGTATGGCATCTACTACAACGGTTCTTTACAAACGGAACTGGCTCTGGATAGTGATTCCGAAAAACAAACTCAATTCCAAGATCTAGAGAACAATACTTACTTTGGCCTTGATCTCGACTTTTTGACTCAACTGCATCAGCATAATACTGGAACCGGCTATTTTGATCCGGGTTGGCAGGTCGTCGAACAAGTCTCCGAGGAGAACCTTACTGTCAAAAAGGGAGGCTTGACCCTATACATCAATTGCCAGCGTCATTTGGTCCCAGAGGTGACTGCGGCAGTGGGTGAAGTTGTCGCAATTCGCTTGCCCAGTAATTTAATGCAGAACGGTTTTTACGTAGCCGTGGGAAATGCTGGCAAGAGTTCTGAGCGAGTTGAGCAAGGACAAGAACCAATCGTTCGTCTCTATTTCAACGTGACGAGCCAAGGGGCCGTAACTGTTATGAAGACCCTTACCCAACAGATGAATGCCCAAGCGTTGCCCTTCACATTCAAAGTGCTCTATAACCCGGCCAATTATCAGCGTCATGATGCAGGGGTTCTATATGTAGAGCGTTCCCACTACCTGCAGGTCCGTGGATTGTTGCAGTCAGTTTATGCCAAACATCAGTCTCACTTTGGCCAGCAGGAACCCCTTTTTACCAAACGTCTGGCACCGGGGCTAGGGTTAGCCGAGGAGCCCGATCGCAAGTTTGGTCAGTCTGAAAGTTTCGGTCAAAACCGCTGCCAAATCGTCGCGAATGCTTTGTTAGAAGCAGAGACATTTAGCGACAAGCCAGACTATCCTGAGCAGCGACTAGCTACTATTCAACGACATTTTCAGCAAATTGGCCTCGACCTAACACGCCCTTACCTCAACGCTAATGCTGAGGATATCTATGCTCCTTTGGACCTATGAAAATCACTTCCCTAGAAGATGCAATGAGGAAGACATCATTACAGAACTTTTGTCTTTTTGTAAGAGGTCCATCCATTACAGAAGAAAAGTTTCAGCAGCTGAGCGATCAAAGTTTTGATTTTATCGAGCTCTTCAACCTTTTTTGAAGCTGGTTATTGGATATTTAGAAACATCCTAAAATAGTCCAGTCTGAAGGAGAGAGTTTCCAAAAAAATATTTGAAGCTCAATCTAACAGTCTTAACTATTTTACTTATGTCCTATTTAACGACCTATTGAACAGTGAATGTCTTGGGTAAGCGAGTCGCTTTCGCTTTGAGAACGTGAATTTGACCGGACGGGAGAATAATCTTAGCAGGGAGCTTTGATTGAGTGCGTTCCAAGTAAGTTCATATGTCTCAACTTGTTGAATTGGCCAAACGCTTTAGCAATATCTTCTTCTCAATCAAACGCTAGAATTAATATCTGTCAAGAGCTTCAATGCTTGGCAGGAAAAATTAGCACCAGATTAAGCCGAGAAATCTCGGGTCGAGACTTCTCGGTGAGATGGGAATATAGAAGCTAAGAGTTTTGAACCTAAAACAATCAAATCTAGAAAGGTTACTAACTGTCAGACAGTTAGTAACCTTTCTTATATTCAGATTTTAGATTGCAAAATCTGAATCGGGCACTTCGATGAAATAGTTCTAAAACCAGTCTCTTTTTAAGCTGCCATAGGCAGCTGCTGTACCACTTGTGGATAGCTTCATAGCGTCGTACGTGGAAATTAGAGCGTTAGTGAATGTTTTACGTTGGATAACCTTGCCATGCTGGGCTTTAAATAAATCAAACTGATAAAAGTTGGAATTTATTTTTTTGAATTCAAGTCTTTTGTATTTTATTTATGTCTTTTTAGATATGGCATTTATCTTGTTGTTTGAAGGAAGAGTTTGCATAATAAATATAGGCCAGGATATTACCTGTCTCGAATCAAATCTATATGGAAAACTGACATATTTTTTATAGAAGTTTGCCTGTTGTTTGATTTCCGGTGTATGTTAGCAAATTTAGTTTTTGGAGAAATCAAAATGTCCAGTATTAAGATTGATAGTTTATCTCCAGCAGGTTTGGAGATGATGCAAAGCCCAGAATCATTTTTAACTGAGCTTGGTGATGCTGAAGATGCAATTTATGGAGGAAAAGTTTATTCTGATAGCCGAGTAGTGGCTTTATCAGTATTCACGACTCCCGCCTGTATTGCATCAGTTATAGCATCAAACATCGTCACCAATACGGATTAGACTTGTTGCGAAATAAGAACCTAATCGAACTAAAAGCACTGGTAGCAGAGGCTTTTGAACGTTCGTTTGTTACAAAACTTAAATCCATTGAGGTACAAGGGTTTAAGCCACTTTGTTACCTTATTTCGCAACAGCTCTATTTTTAACTTGAAAGAAGGTGGGCGATGCCCACCTTCTACTCTTTGAAAATCATCGCAGCAAAAACTTAAAATTGAAGCTTTCATAACCCCAAATGTTATTTGGTTAACTTCTTCTCGTCAATCAGAGTTTTGCTTCCAGGAAAATATCTTCCACACCTGATAGCTCAGGGCTTGTCCTCTACTAACACTCCAACCAAAACACCATGAAAAATAACCATATGATTCGGGAACAAGTAGATCGCAATCTAACCCTTTGCCCTAGCGGACGACCGGAAATTGAAGACAGCCGTGTCTTCGGTATTGTGACAGGAACTGCTGAGCAACCGCAGGTGAACTATCTCAAGAAGACGATTCCCTTAGATGAAGAACTACTGAGCCAAACTCAAGCCGTTACACCCACTGAAGTGTTTAGGATTGCGTCTCCATGTCAGGCTAATAAATGTGTTCACTTTGATGGGCAAGATTGTCGCTTGGTCATGCGGGTAGCTGATCAACTACCACACGTGACTGAGACTTTGCCACCTTGCGCGATTCGTCGTGATTGCCGCTGGTGGAAACAGGAAGGCAAATCAGCCTGCATGCGTTGTCCGCAAATCCTTACAGATAACTATCACCCCACTGAATTGGAAGTGCAGGTCTCGGGTGACCCTAGAGGGCATTTAAGTCACTAAAAGCCTTGCATTTTGCTGAAGACTTCAACAGATAGTTTGTTTGACATATTAGAGGTTCATTAATTCTGCATTGGGTTATCGGACAAAACTACTATCTTTCATCCCTAAAACCCTTCTAGAAATGCTTGATTAAATTGAGAGGTTGAAGCTAGATTATTGGAGGTTGGCTAAGAGTTTCGAAAAATGCATTTACAGCAATAACAACCTATTTGGAGACCAATCATGACTATTGAAATCAAAGACCTAGTTGAGCAAGCTGTTACACTTGCAGCTGAACGGCGACAACAGATGCTTTCTGAGCAGGAAACTACAACCAATAAAGGTGGTGGTGCAAGGCATAATCCCTACACTACTTTTGGCGGGATCTGGGATGGGTTTGGTTCGGTCTTGTTTCCTCGTTAGTCCGTCTTAGTAAATGACAGAGAAAATAGCGTTGGCATAGTTCTCTGTCATCTTTTCTCGGATTAAGCGATTGTACTCATGGATGGCTTTGGTGCGTGAATGTTCTGACAGCCAGATCGATCCTCCAGAGCATCGATTTCAGGATTCAACAGGGTAGCTATCCGGCATTCCCAAATGAGTGATCTGATATAAACTTTCATTACTCTGGAAATGGATGAGATATTGGGTGCTTCAGTGTATGGGTTGTCTAAATAACCGAAATAATTAGGCTAGCTTAGGGTCGACTAATAAGTCGAGAGCATTATCATTGCCTTCACCAAACTATATTTACAGCCAGTTACCCACCAGCACGTAGGGTGCCCAATATCGAGGATGCTGGTATCGAGGATTTTTTAGTAGAGCTAGCTGAGCCTGCCGTAGTGCGCTGGCTTTAGTAGTAGGATTACGTGTCAGTACTTGATAAAACTGCTGCATTAAGACTGCACTGGTTTCATCATCTATATTCCAGAGTGAGGCCAGGGTACTGCGAGCACCTGCACGTACAGCAACGCCAGCTAACCCTAGTGCGGCTTGTTTATCGCCAGTTGCTGTTTCACAGGCACTTAACACCAATAGTTCAATGGCATCCTGGCGACTTTGTTCACTGTTTCGCAACAGGCGATTTAATGCATTAATTTGAATTGGGTTATCCCAGGCCAGGATAAATGTTTCCTCTGGGTTAGAACTAAACTGACCATGTGTGGCAAGATGCACCACTGGAAAAGGAGTTTGGTTGATTGCATCTGTTAACGCACTTTTTGTAAAGGTCTCATTTAACAAGACACGACTATCTAAGGTTGATTGAATTTGCTCGACTTCAACATTTACAAAAGGTAGGGGAATAAAGCCATGACGAGATTCACTTAAACCAGCTGTAATGGCAGCTAGGTTTTGTTCCGCCAACGGCTTTGGGTCTACCAACTTGAGACCCGGTGCCAGGGCCAGGCTATACTTTTGGACTAAATATTGTTGTCCGTTGTAGAGCGTTGCCATCGGAATGTTGCGTAATGCCCCATCCAAAATAAAAATGAGGGTATCAACCTGGGCTTCTTCCAGGGCGGACTCTGCCGGTTTCAACAGACTGTCATAAATTTGTTTTGCCAGGGATTGGGTGCTTCTAAGACCGAAGGAACGCACAACTTGTTGACGTAAATCATTAATAATGACTTCTAGATCGGTTTGGGCCAGAGGCGTTGCATAATGTTGCAGGGGTTGATTGGGGAGTTTCAGAATGACTTCTAGCCGATCTGGCAAGATAATGGGATATAAAACAGCGGTGGCAGACTGGCCATCATCAACTACCTGATCAATTTGTTGTCGAACTGCCAAGCAGGGTTCTCGAAAGAAATTTTCTAGTTCTGCTAGCTGCAGGGATTCAATCACATCTCTAGCCTGTAATAGCTTGTTTTGGCTAATGTTGGATTCTGTAGAAGACGGAGTTAACAATAAATCTACCAGTTCTCGATAAACAGGTTCGACCTTTTCTCGAAAGTCATATTGAATATCGGGGTTAATGGCTACTAGCTCGTTGCGTAGGGATTGTAGGCTTTTGACCGCATCGCTATAGGCTATGGTGGCATCTGTCAGGTTACCCTGTTGACGCGACAGTTGGCCCAGCTGCCACTGCCAGCGATAGGCAATGTCAGCAGCATTGAGGTTTTGTGCAATTGCCAGGGCGGATGCTAACTGGACCTGTGCCTCAGACAGATTGGCTGTTCGGTTGTAGAGTTCTCCTAAGTAGCCCATTGCGTAAGACTCAGCACGACGATCCCTGAGGTCTTGGGCCTGGTCAAGTGCTTGTTGCAGGAGTTGAGCGGTCTCGTTGGTGGGTAGTGGTTCGGCATGATCCAGCAAGTTACGGGCCAGGACGAGCCGGGTGTAAACGCTAGTGCGACCAACAGGCTGGTTAGTTAACTGGGTGCGGATATCGGCAAGGAGTGAAGTCGCCACATCGGTTTTGCCGGTTTCAAACAGTAAACTGAGTCGGGTAATGTTGGCCTTTAGCCGTAAGGAGGATGAAACTGGCTGAACAGAGACTTGCTCAAAATAGTTTAGGGCCTGGTCCGTATTTCCCTGCGCCTGGATCGTATTGCCTAAGCTAAAGCGGATTTTGGCTGTTTCGATGGGATCGCCTAGCTGTTGGGCCAATGTGAGACTTTGTTCCAACACTGTTTGAGATTGTTCAAGGTCGCCCGTAATCCGGAGCAGATCTCCCAGGTTGCGCAACCCTGTTATTTGGCTCAATGAGGGCGAACGGTCTGCAAGGGGAGGATTCAGGTCTGTGAGGGTGTTGAGTGCTCGACGGTAAAAGCCTAGTGCTTGCAAGGCCTGGGCCTGGTTGATCTGACTGCGGAGAATGCCATTGTTGTTACTGGCCTGGCGGTAATCCCGCTCGGCCTGCTGAAAAGAGCTGAGGGCATCTGTGGGTTGCGATCTCAATAAATATATGGTCCCCTGGGTACTTTGCACCTGGCCTCGACTACTCCAGTAGTCAGGTTGGTCGGGTGATGGGTTACTGTCGAGCAGTTGTAGACTAGTGCTAATGGCCTCATCTGTCTGGGGGCTCTGGCCTATATTTTGATAGGCCAGAGCCAGATGGCTATGTACACTGGCCTGACTCAGCCAGTTTCCCTGGGCGACCAGTTGGTCAACGGCTTGTTGCCAAACCTGGATAGCTGTTTTGTAATTACCTGCTTTGTATAGGTCTCGTCCCTGTTGAATTAGGCTGGATGATGACCTATCTGTCTGTTGTGCAGTTAGGCTGTTGAGAGAGTTAATTTCAGTATCTGGCGTCTGAACTAAGGCTGGCTGGCTGGCTGGTGCTGGTGGCGGGTACCAGAGGATGCCTATGCCTAGCACTGTGACTAAAGATAGGCAGAAGTAACCCAATGAAAATTTCCTTAGATATCTTCTCATGGTCTGGATGGGCATGCACCACTGTAAGAGATTAACTGGGCTGTTGCCTGGGAAGCCTGGGCTAACAGCTCAACGATGCCAGAGTCATTCATGACAAAAGACTGAGCTTCGACTAGATGTGTTGGACGATTGGTTGTTGGGGTTAGGGCAGTGGGTTTTGCATTAGTGTCTGTACTCTGGGTGAGGGTATTGGGGTTTCCATAAATTTCTAGGTCTATCAATCCAGGTGATTCACTACGTACTACATCATTGGGGGTGGGGGGTAATCCGCCGCGACCGGTTACTACAAATGCACTCTGCCCTTGGCCAGTATCAGTCAGGCAGCGTTGATCAATTTGGTTGCTCCTATCTACGAGGTCGGTCGGTAACTCAATCAGTCCTTGAGCGGGATCAAGGTTGGGGGTATTGAGAGTGACAGTGCCCGATAGGCCAAACTCGGAGCTGGCGGTGATGTCACTGAGGGGTGTTAGCTTGGGGCGAAATTCTAGACCAAGGATATTTCGGGCGGTGATGTTGATATTGCCGCCATTACCTTCAAAGGCATTGGCAGTGATGTCGCTGTTTTCATCAGGAACAGCAACGAGAAAACTATTGGGACCAGTAATGCTGATATTGCCACCATCACCGCCAGCTTGGGCGGTTCCGGCAGTAGCAGAGAGAGTGCTACCGTTGCGCAACACTAAGACATCTTCCAGGGTGAAGGTCAGGTTACCCCCATTACTGCTGCGCGTGGTGGCGGTGATGGCACTACCGTTGTTTAGCGTTAGTTGGTCAGCGGTTGTCGTGATATTCCCCCCCTGAGCTTGCCCTTCGGAGTTGACCGTAATCCGCCCACCGTTATTTAAAGCGACCTCAGGAGTGCTTTGGAGGATGACAGTCTCCCCACCTTGATCGACAATCTCATTACCGATGAAAATATTCCCCCCCAATCCGGACGAAACAGGGCCTGTACTGGATTCAACAGTACTATTATCAATAGTCAGACTGTCGGCAACGTCCAAGAGTATGTCTCCTGCTTGGCCTGATGCTGTGGTAGTTGCTGCGATGGTTATTCCCTCCTTGAGGGTGACTTCCGGAGCCGTCAGTGTCACCTGCCCTGCATCACCTTGTCCCAGGGTCTCAACCGAGACCCGTCCTTGCCCCTGAATATTAATAGTTTCAGGGGCCGTAATCTCAATACCACCGCCGATGCCAGTGGCTGTCGTGCGAGCAGCAATAAAACCATTGTCTCTGAATTGGATATTTAAATCGGTATCATGGCTAGTGGGTTGGATGGATAAGTCTCCTGCGGGTGCAGCGCTGTTGGTTTCGGCAAAGACCCCCAGTTCACCGGAGATATCTAACACCGAGGTATTGAGCTTGATATCGCTGTTGCCTGCCTGGTTGGTAGAGTCTGCGGTAATGGTGGTACTGAGTTCTGCATTCTGACCAATGGTAAGGATTGGGGCCGTGATTTCAATGTCACCGGGGGCACCAGCACCAGAAGTTTCAGCAGTCAGACGGGTGTTTTGTCCTAGGGTTACGGCTTCTGATGCTTCAACCCTGATGGAACTAGCGTTACCTGCACCAGTAGTCTCGGTTGACATAAAGGCAGCATCCGCAAGGCTTAAGTTGGGGGTGGCGATGGTGATCTCTCCTGCATTTCCCAACGCCGAGGTACTGGCAGCGAGCCCTGCCCTATCCAGTAGTTCGATGCTCTCAGACGCCTCCAATATAATCCCCTCAGAATCTCCTTCAGACCTCTCTGATATGCTGCTGGACTCGACTTGGCTGAAAACGCCACTGTTATCACCATTGCTAGATGCTCCCTGAGCACGAAATGTGGTGGTATTTACCACGATTTGCCCAGCATTGCCCTGATTCAAGGTATTGGTAATGAGTTGTGCCCCATCCAGGAGTTCGATGCTGTCAGATGCTACTAATTCAATTTTTCCAGAAGAGCGCTCATCCTCATCGAACGTGAAGTTAAAGCTGAAAACACCACTGTTATCACCGTTGCTAGCTTCTCCCTGAGCGCGAAAGGTATTGGTGTCCACCACTATTGAGCCAACAGTGCCTGCACCCCGATCTCTAATAGTGGTACTGAGTCGTCCCCCATCCAAGAGTTCAACGCTGTTAGAAGCCTCCAGGACTATGCCCCCAGAGTTCCCCTCAGCAAATCCTTCAATTTCGCTGATAACACCGCTCCGTCCTCGGCTGCTTTCTCCTTGAGCGCGAAAGGTATTGGTGTTTATGGCGATTGGACCAGTATTGCCCTGACCAGAGTTACTGGCAGCAAGTTGTGCCCCATCCAGGAGTTCGACGCTCTCAGATGCTTCTAACACAATTCCTCCAGAATTCCCCACAGCGAGAGATCTGACTTCACTAAAAACAGTACTCGGGACACCGAAACTGCCTGTTCCCTGTGCGCGAAAGGTAGTGGTGTTCACTTCGATGGGTCCGGCATTTCCTTGACCAGAGGTATTGCTAAGGATTAATGTCCCATCCAGAAGTTCAACACTTTCTGAAGCCTCCAAAACAATTCCCCCAGAGTTTCCCTCAGCGAACGGTTCGACTTCGCTGACAACATCACTGTCCTGCGCACGAAAGATAGTGGTGTTTACGACGATGGGCCCAGCATTTCCCTGACCAGCGGTATTGGCCTCGAGTCCTGCTTTATTAAGGAGTTCAACACTGTCGGATGCTTCTAATACAATTCCCCCAGAGTTCCCCTCAGCGTTTCTTCCAACTTCGCTAAAGATACCTGCTCCATCCAGGAGTTCGACCCTTTCAGAAGCTTCCACCACGATCCCTCCAGAGTTTCCTACAGCATCCTCTTCGACATTGTTGAAAATGCCGCCACTGCGACGTAAAACTTCACTAGATGCTCCCTGAGCACGAAAAGTACCGGTGTTCACCACGATTTGCCCAGCATTGCCCAGACCAAAGGTACTGGCCTCGATTCGTGTTCCATCCAAAAGTTCCACTAGATTAGAGGCATTGATAACAATATCCCCTGCCCCATTGCCGCTCGTCGCGTCTGCCCTAATTCCGGCCACAATCTCGCTCGCCTGAGTCAGGCTAAGGGTGTCAGCTAAGATGGCAACGCTCCCATCACCATCCCCTTGTACATTCACTGTGGCTCCGGCCTCGAACAAAACATCCCCACGGACAACATTTTCAGGAAAAGCAATCCTCTGATTCGCGTCTAACGTAATCACCCCTGCTGCATTCAATCCGCCCAACTGCACATCTACCCCCGGTGCCAGAATTTGTCCGCTTTCCAGGCGAACATCTCCCCCCAGCAGCGTCAGGGTTTCACCTGCAGGCACCTGTAAGCCGCCCACATCATTAGGATCCGAACTCAGAACATCAAGAAAAATTGTGTAAGCTCCACTCTCTTGGCCATTGTCTGTATAGCCTGCTAAGGGCAAGACCGACCCTGGCCCTGTCGGTCTAAAGTCATTAAGTGAAAAAATATCTCCCCCTGCACTTATGGGGCGATTGTTAAAACTAGATAGACCCAAATAAAATTCTCCTGATGCGGTTACTTCTTGAGCAGGCAACGTCGATTGAAGCCCTACACCATCATCATTGCCAATAATCCCCAGTCCGTTTTCATCAAACAAGAAAACAATTGTATCCACATCGGTTCCGCCGACCGTGCTCGCCGAAAAAGAAGAGCCTGCGGGCAGTAAGAGCCTGTACAAATCAACATCATTATTCTCGGCGAGTTCGCCCGTGATGGTGCTGGGTACCGATGATCCTGCATCATTAGCAACTTGGGCTGTATCTAGTAAAGGCCCTGCATCAGCGACTTCAGTGATGTTTCCTGCCGTAAAAGAAATCGGTTGACTACGAATCACAATGTCCCCTGGATTTTGCCCAACTTGCAGTCCCACCGGTTGGCTCATCGTTAGCAAAGGCGGAGCTGTTGGATTAACAGTGTCAAATTCATACTCGTTAAATAAGACGCTGTCGGCAGTACTGGCGAAAAAGGAACCGCCCACATCTAAGCGACTATTGGGACCAAAGATAATCCCATTCGGATTTAGCAAGAACAAATTTGCATCGCCCAAGACGCCTAACGTACCGTCTATTGCTGAAGAGTTTGCACCGGTTACTCGACTAAAAATGTTCTCGATCCCAATGCGGTTGCTGAAGTAAGCCCCTCGTCCTTGTTCAACATTGAATTCGATAAAACTGTGAAACAAGTGGGAACCTCTAACAGCCCCACCATCAATGATGTCTACAGATAAACCATCGATAGTTTGATTGGGAATAATTTGAGAATTTTCTGCTCCTAAACTGTTGTCAGGGACAGGGTTGCTTTGAGCTAATGCAGGTGCGACTAAAAAAACACTAGTCC
This sequence comes from Leptothoe sp. ISB3NOV94-8A, assembly GCF_043421595.1. Classification (NCBI taxonomy): domain Bacteria; kingdom Bacillati; phylum Cyanobacteriota; class Cyanophyceae; order Nodosilineales; family Cymatolegaceae; genus Leptothoe; species Leptothoe sp. ISB3NOV94-8A. The sequence continues at coordinate 168,795 of NZ_JAXSQW010000004.1, forward strand.
CACAAGCCAAATAGCTAATGAGGTTAAGGTAATAAGACCAGTGGTTTAAAGGCTGACTCATGTTTATATCCTCTACTCCTGGAAGTTATGGTGATTCCCAATCGCTTCGAATACAGTGTTTCCCTTTCTACTTTTCGATACTCGGTCTAAATCACAAATGCTTTGGTTCTAAACATGTTGCCGAGCATCATTTTAATATCAAAGCTTTCTCCGGGTAAACCCTGAAACTGTTTGAGCTATATATTTATTTCAAGGCCTTGACGTGGTGAATCGTAATGCCTGGCCCTCAAACAGAATGCCTAGCCACTGACTTGGGTTTACCCAAGCCGCTGTGACCGGGCTGAATTTGTTTAAGTAGGACATTAGAGTGTGAGCGAGTGCTACTGGTCAAGTGCTTGTTGCAGGAGCTGAGCAGCCTTGCTGGTAGGGCAATGGCTCGGCATAATCCAGCAGTGCCATGCTTTTATATAACGCCTCAGTCCTTGGTCTGACTGGGTTTGTTATATCACTTAATGTATTAAGTCGAGCTTAGTTTCATACTCATCCTAAAAAAGTTGCGTCACTCTGCATAATTTCTAGAACCTCCCCTGATAGGTCAATAGACGCTTACAGAAAATCTGTTTGAAGTATCTGATATCCACTAACTAATCCTGTAAGGAGGCTGGTACCAGGCATTATTGACTCAAAGAATGATTTTCATGTTTATGTTCACGTACTAGCGATCTCACTTGCAATTTACTCAATGTGAGATCGCACCTTTCGCCAAGTTCCAAAGCACAGTCCATTAACCTAACAGTGTTCAATCAGCAAGCATCGTCAGACAAAACAAAGAACAACTCAAAAAACACCTTTTTTACAAACCAAAATGGGTTTGTAAGGAGTTATCCATGATTTTAGAATTTGTCCGTATTTTGACTACACCAAAACCATTGGCTCCGTCAAAACCTTATTCTCTCGAATAATTGAATGTGACTAAGGTATCAATACCAAAACCTCACATCATCCGATCCGCTAACCCCGATTGGACCAGTCTGCTTGGTCTTTTAGTCTTGACAGGACTAATGGCAATCGTAACATGCGCCATGGTGATGAATATGGCCACATTACGCCAAGTGTTTCAGCCTGATGTGCCGATTCCAGGACAATATGAGGCTGCTGAACAAGTTTCTTGTTAGCTAATGCTTATCGCATTCTCGATTGGAATGAATATATTGGCAAGGTGAGGCAATGGGCAATGGGGATATATTCAGCGCATGTGAGAAACGCTGTATCCTCTTTAAGAGTGATCAGAGATGGAACAGTAAGACTGAAGCGAGCAAGACTAACGTCAAAGCATTAATCCTTTGGAGGACTTTCCGATCTCATGTTCCATCCCACCCATGGTCAGAAGGAGTAAAAAAATGGGCCCTAGGGGCTTGCCGGTAAATAAGGTACCTGCCAATAGCCCCTTACCCTTGTTCCTTTACCCCTTTTCCTTCTCTCAGCCAGAGATTTTATTTTTTGGCAGATCCCTAACCTTGATCACATTATTTGGAGAAAATTGTCATGACTGCACCTGTTCAAACCCTGGCCCCTAAGACTGATAAATTCCAGACTCAAATGCCCACTGCTCAAACCAAAGCTCGGCTAACGGCTACCTGGGTTGTCGAAAACAATCGCTTAGTTTGTAAGTGGCTACAGATTAACCCTTATGTCCGTTGAAACCGCTTTTCTAGTAGTCTGTCAAGCCTAAATTTTTAGGTTGAGACTAGGGTGACGGGAATGGAGTAAGAGGGAAAACTTCCTCTGAAATTCCCCTGGACTGAAAATCGGCGGAGATATCGATAGAACCCTTTCAGTCAATATTATAAATTCTCCGAAATCTGGAGAAAACAATATCGAGTTTCGGGTAACTGGTGGAACTGGCAACGTCAGCATTAGTGACGTTGCCATCTTTTATCGAAATGCGAATGCTCCTCTCGTTCCCTAATGATTCCTGGGTAGAGAGAGTTCTATCAGTATCTTCCCAAGTACTCAACTAGTCCAAAGATTTTATTCATAAAGGGGATCTGTCTAATGGCAGCCCCTTTTTATTTTTTGACCTGCCTCAAGCAGTAATTTGCCCTTAAGTTAGAATCTAAAATTACTGCTATTGCCAAGTGGTCTGTCAAGACGAAGATTTTGACTTGGCAAGTCATGGGCAAGACGTGGCTAAACTTGATATAAACCTTGTCCACGTCCAGAACTGGAATGTTACCGTAGAGGAAACGACAGGTTTCAACTTGGACGTGGTTTATCAATTACGGCTCACGACTCACTGTCTTAGTTCCAAATTTTTGCTTTAATGATGCCCAAGCAAGAGTGGCGAGTTAGCCTCTCAACTTAGTGAACTTTCACATAAACGTCCGCGTAAAAGTTATCAATCTTCCTGATAGGTTATTTAGGTGACCGTCCAAAGATCGCTAACTTAAATTGACGTTTGCAAGGGTGACTGATCAGGCATGAGTGAACTCCAGGAAACCGTCGAAAAACTAATTGCTGAGGCCTGTTGTCATCCTCCAGGTAGTCTGAAAAGACAGACTCACCTGACCCAAATCATTCGCCTGATTTCCAATCAGCTTTGGCGGGACCAAGCCCCCTACTATCAAGATGCTCTACAGCAGACCTGGATCTACTTTTGTCGTAATCTGTGCGAAGCAACAACTGGTTGCGCTTACGATCCTGACAAGGCTAATGTCGTTACCTGGTTAAACGCTTACCTTAAGCGTCGCCTCCAGGACGGCTACATCAATACACAAAAGCAATACGCTACCACGGCATATCCATCCACTTCCTCAGATTCAGAGGGAAAACCTTTGGACCCGCTTGACAGCTTACCCGCCCCACCAGATATTCCCCCGCTGCTGGCAGAAGTTCAAGCCTGGGCAGAGGCCGATGCTGATGGCGTCCTGGCTGACACCCACATTAAAGGTCAGCCTCAGATTACCTGTCAGCTGCTGATTCTAAAGCGATTGCCGCCAGAAACTCCATGGAAAGAGTTAGCTGCACAGCTAGAGGTGTCTGTGAGTACCTTGAGTAGCTTTTACCAGCGTCAGTGCATTCCATTATTAAAAGAATTTGGTCGAGTCCAGGGTTATCTATAAACCCATTGTGTCTGATTACTATTACGCCAGAGAAAGATGATGACCACACAGTTAACGCTATACCCTCAAGCAGTGCCGCTTCCCATTACTGAACAGGCCCGCACCATGGCCCAGCAATTTGCCAGTGCTCAGCCGACTGCCATCAAGTCAGAGCAGGTGCAGCTAAATACGCTAGCCGTTTTTGCTATCCATGGTTACTGCCAGATGATGGGAATTGTCAGCGATTTAGAGCAAAGTGATAGCTGGAATCCAGTGACTCAGATGATGACTGATGTTGCTGACTTGACGCTGCCAGGGCTGGGTCGGTTAGAATGCCGACCTATTCAGACAGGGGCTAATATTTGTGAGGTACCCCCTGAAGTATGGGATCTGCGCATCGGGTATGTGGTTGTCTGGATTGATGAAAACTTGAAAATGGCTCATCTACTGGGTTTTACGCCTACCGTTGGTGAAACAGCCTTAACCATTTCAGACCTGCAGCCCCCTGAAACATTGCTACAGCGTATCCATGAGCTAATGCCCTCGAACGAAGTGGCTACATCCTCAGATATGGACCAGTCCCAGCTAGTTGCAACAGCGGTCAAACTTGGCCAATGGCTTAATCAATCATTTGAAGCAGGATGGCTTGCAGTGGAAACCTTGCTTAGTCCAGAACAAGTTAGTCTGGCCTTTAGCTTTAGACATGTCGATGAAACGGATACTGATACTCCATTGGATGCTGTATCTGATGGCCCCTTTGCTGACAGTCTTCTTGATGTCAAACGAGCCAAGCTGATTGATGTTGGAGTGCATCTGGGGGATGTGCAAGTTGTCATGCTGGTGGAAATCCAGAGTGAATCATCTGGGGCAATTAACATTGGGCTACAGGTACATCCCCAAGGTCAACCTTACCTTCCCCCTGACCTTGAACTGGCAGTGCTAGAAACATCGGATACTGTATTTATGGATGCTCGAGCCAGACAGGCTGACAATTATATTCAGTTACAATTCAGCAGTCGTCCTGGTGAGCGCTTTCGGGTACGGCTCCAGTTGGATGGTGTCCAATACCTCGAAGAATTTGTCATGTGAGACTTGAGCGGGCCATGGAGCAGTTGGTTACCTTAAAGTTTGGTAATGGCAGCCTGGAGACTGGGCTACATGTCATTTTGCAAATTGGTGAGTCAGGTCAATTACCCACTGTAGAACTTACTGGGAATTTACCGCCTGCTGTGCAACTACAGCATACGCTGCAGCGCTGGCAAAGGGCATACCGTCGCATGGGCACACCCTATCGTCTGGAGGCTAAAACTGGGTTTGCCAAGAATGTTTCTAGAATAGATGACTGTGATACGGTTGCTCGGCAATTAAATGAAGACTTTAATCGCTGGCTCAGTTCAGATAGCTTTCGCCCTTTATATGACAAACTGCTGGAGCGATTAAATCCCAGCGACTACATTCGTGTTGTTTTACAAACTGAACTGCATACTCTCCAACGGTTGCCCTGGCACACTTGGGCTTTGTGCGATCGCTACCCAAAAGCCGAAATTGCCCTGAGTGCCCCTGCCTACGAACGCATTGAACGGCAGACGATGCCTCGCTCTAGGGTTAGGATTTTGGCCATTTTAGGCCATGGTCAGGGGCTGGAGCTACAAACTGACCAGGTATTATTAAACCAATTGCCCCAAGCCGATGTGCAGTTTTTAGTCGAGCCCGACCGTCAACAGTTAAATGATGTTCTTTGGGATCCGCAGGGATGGGATATTCTCTTTTTTGCTGGCCATAGTTCTAGTCAAACCCAATCGGCAACAGATATCACCGGGAAACTTTATCTCAACCCTGACGACAGTTTAACTGTGCCTGAACTGAAACATGGCCTGAGTAAAGCCATTGAGCGTGGATTAAAGATCGCTATTTTCAATTCCTGTGACGGTCTGGGTTTGGCCCATGATCTGGCAGATTTGCAAATTCCTCAGGTGCTGGTGATGAGAGAACCAGTCCCCGATCCAGTCGCCCATGTGTTTCTCAAATCGTTTTTAACTACATTTTCCCGTCAGGTACCCTTTTATCTTGCAGTCCGAGAAGCCCGAGAAAAGCTACAGGGATTAGAAGACAAATATCCTTGCGCTACCTGGCTGCCGATGATTTACCAACACCTGGTTGAACAACCACCCACCTGGCCAGCCCCACAGCTCGACAACATAGCCAAGCCATCCCACAACATTCCTCAACAACAACAAACACTGGGCCTGAAAGAACTACTTATTATTGGCATTTTTTCAGTATGTACAACCTTAGGGTTACGCCAGACTGGGATACTCCAGCCTTGGGAATTACGAGGGTTTGATTTTTTAATGCAACGCCGTTCCCACCAGTTGCCCGATCCGCGACTGTTAATCATCACGGTGACCGAAGCAGATATTCAGGCTCAGGATGCGGCTCAAAGACGGGGTTCCCTTTCAGATGATGCGTTATCAGCGCTGTTAGAGACACTAGAACCGATGCAACCCAGGGTGATTGGGTTGGATATCTATCGAGATTTTCCAGTCAGCGATCGTCAGCCACAACTTATCAACCAGCTGCAGTTACCCAATTTGATCGCGACGTGCCAATCTCGCAATAGCCGTGACGATAGTCCAGGGATTGCCTCGCCGCCAGAAGTGCCCAGCAATCAAGTAGGCTTTAGCGATGTACTCACCGATGCCGATGGCATTACTCGTCGTCAGTTACTGTCGATAACGCCTGAGCCAGCTTCCCCCTGCCCGGCCAGCTATTCTTTGAATGCCTTAATCGCTCTACACTATCTGTCAGCGCAAGGTATGGACATCACCGTTACCCCTGAGGGGCATCTACAGGCAGGTGAGGTGATCTTTACGCCATTAGAACCCCATAGTGGAGGTTACCAGGGGATGGATGCTGGGGGACATCAAATTTTGCTGAACTATCGCCATTTACCCTCGCCGGATCAAATTGCGGACCAAGTTACCCTCGACGAAGTGTTAGCGGGGCGTGTGAGTGATGATATTGTGCGCGATCGCATTGTTCTGATTGGTACCACTGCCACCAGCTTTGGAGACTATTGGTTAACCCCCTACAGCCATGGACATATGGGCCTACAGGAAACGGCAGGGGTTTTTCTACAGGCCCATATGGTGAGTCATCTCCTGAGCATGGTCCTGGATGGACATCCCCCCATTCGCACCTGGCCTGATTGGGCTGAAATTCTATGGATAGTGAGCTGGACGACCCTTGGTGGTGTCGCGATTTATGGTGTTAACATTTGGATTCCTACACAGCCTCAATGGAGACAGCTACTATTGGTAGGAATAGTGGCTCAATTTAGTTTATTGAGTCTATGTTGGTTTAGCCTGACACGGTTTGGTTATTGGCTGCCATGGGTATCGGTATCTACTGTAATCATAATTACGGTAGGGAGTGTAGCGACCTACCGTCGTTTCCAGTCAGCTCACGTCTGAATTCATTAACCGGCCAAACACTGTAGGTTCTTCCTCGGAAAAACGACCATTCTGACTGTAGATAAGACTGGTCATCTAGCACGATTATGAAAAGACTTAACACACTTTTCAACTTAATGTTTCCAGTCAGTTTACTGGGTGTTGCCTGGCTATGCTTAGTGCCAATCTCCAGCTTGGCTCAGTCAACCCAAGTCAACACTAATATCGAATTTACTCCACCACCTTTAGAAGATCGCGGTCGTCCTCACTCAGGGCGTCGTCAGGGAGCTGCTAGCCGAGGGAGTTGTCAGTTGTTAGAACAGCAAACTGGCCTTACGGCTCTCGTGCCAAATACCCAGGTTCAATTAGAGGACACTGCAGAAACCGCCGACAATGCTTACCTGTCTAACTATGAATCAGTCTTGAGTTTGACAACAGAAGCCTTGCCTGCTTTTTGGTTCTACGTTCCCTACTCCTCTGAAGATATAAAGGAATTTGAGTTTGTTTTACAAGATGAAAGCGGAAATGAAGTCTATCAGGAGACATTTATTTCCCATCATGAAACCCCAGGCATTGTCCAGATTACTCTCCCCGAAACGCTATCCCCTTTGAGATTGGATGCTACCTATCAATGGTTCTTTTTAACTCACTGTGAATCTGGTACAACAGCCCTATCGCCTGAGGTGGGAGGATGGATCCGACGGGTTGAGTTGGTATCTAATTTACAAACACAGCTTGATAATGCCACAGCTTTGGAAATGGCTTCCATTTATGCATCGAATGGTATTTGGCAGAATGCCATCACTATTTTAGGAGAACTCTATCGGGAGTCGCCCGAAAACACCATATTTCGAGATAATTGGAGTAGTTTATTGACATCTATTGACTTAGAAACCATTTCAGAACAGCCACTACTGGAGCCAGTAAGTATCGATTAGGCTAGTCTGTAGTTTCAAAGAAATGCTACATCAAACTAATTGCAGAGAAGCTGTAATTAGTTTGGATTATTTGAAAGTTCTGGGAACGACTATTTCAAAGTTTTGAACCAGAGATAGTCATGCTCTACAGTTGAAATATCCTAGCTATGAGGGATACTTATTGGTTGTGAGATCAGGCTTTTACGAAAAGAAATAAGAATTTTAGTGTAAGTCTGATAAGGGAAATGCAAATGAATAACACACCAGTCAAATGGGAATAATAGTGACGTCCCACTTTGGCAATTGCTCAGAGCGTTGCCACTGCTGTTCAAGCTTGGCGAGTTCTTCAGGCGATGCCTTGACGCCCTTGTGATAAACCTTGTCAACCAAATCGACAACGGGTGTACATCCTCTCCAAGTCATGTTGGCAGCCCACCGTAGGGCATCTTCAACAGTCTTGAGAATCGTTCCATTCCAGTAGTTTTCTAACGCAGCCCAACACCGTTCAATCGCATTATATTTGCTGTGGTAAGGCGGGTAGTAAATCAATTGGATGCATAAACGACTCGCCTGAGCAAAAGCTACGATACGTTTGATGAACTGAGTGCGATGACTGTTGAGCGATGGACCGTTATCCAAGTTGATGACCAATTGCTCAATCTCAACATACTCGTCTGCATAGGTCAGCCACCACTCTTCTAGGCCTTTGTATAGAGGACACTGTTGGCGAACTTAAATTTCGGCAACTAAGCAGCAGGTTCTAGCGCCTTAAATCGAGACACTCTCGTTTTGGCTAATGGAACTTCCTGAAACCAGTTGAATAATCGATCAATATTAACCGCCGCGCCAATTGCCATATTCTGCAAGTGAGTCTTAGCCATGCCCATATAGCGAGAACGCCGTAGACCGCAACTATTCACGCCTTGAGCAATTGTGCCCTCGATGCCAGCACGGCGACGATAACGCTCCTGACCTTCGGTTGTCGTTTGTATGGATCGAGCTTTTTCTAATGCCTTGTGTTCGTCTTGGGGCAGCAGATGCAGTGTGCGGCCAACAGTTGGCTTAGCTTTGGTGCACAGTGAGCGAACTGGGCAACCAACGCAGTCTTGAGGGTCAAACCTAGCCAGAATATAGGGTTTTCCGGAATCGCGGTTGTACGTTTTCCACGCCTGAGAGATTTTACCTTCTGGGCAAGTTACCTGTTCGTTATCCCAATCAATCTTGAAGTAATCTAAATTAAAGGCTCCTTCAGTTCGTGTCTGCCAACTGGTGTCAAAGCGAGCTGGCCCAATCATCTCGATGTTTTGATTCTGTGCATTTACCAGCAGGAACGCATTAATATAGGCGGTATCGGCAAAGTGCTCTTCAGGCCGAAGATGCTTGTCGATTAGTGCCTGGTGAATGTCATCAACGCACTGTGCTTCATGGACACTGGCATCAGTGGTCATCACATGAGTAATCAAATGACAGCTATCATCATCGCAGGTTTCACTCAAGTGGGTGATATAGCCTGTCCAAGTGGTGCCACAGCGCCGACGATAGCGTACGTCCGTGTCATAGGGTGATTCGACAGTTGGTGTCTTCTTTGTTAGCTGTTTGTCGCTTTTCCAACGCAGGCTCGGACCATCCTCCTGATGGTTGTATTCATAGTGATATGGCCACAGTTCCTCTAGTGCTTGCACTGTCTTGAGAGCCTGGCCTTCAGCAGATAGCTTTGATTCAGATAGGCATTTGAGTAGATAAGCTCCATCTTCTCCAACCTGTTGCGCGTAGGCGATACGCTCTGCTGGCTTTGATGGCAGCCGGTAGTCTTCTATGCGTCGTCCATAGCGTTGATACCAGTCTTCAGGTGCTATCTGTTGTAACCAGTCAGGAGCCAATACTGCTAAGTCATTGAGGGCGGCGCGAAGAGTCTCTCCAACGACTTCTAAACGGTTCAGACTACGAATGGCTCCCAGGACACGGGTTGAGTCAGTCCGTTGCTTGCCTCCGGCTTTGACTAGGCCTAATTCTCCGCAGCGGACCAGCAATTTATCCAGTAGCAAATGCTCGACGTTGCCTGCGATTAAACGGTCTCGAAATTCACTTAAAACACTATAGTTGAAGCCAATGTCAGTCAGCTCTAGCCGCAGCAGATATTTCCAGTCGATACGTGAGCGTACGGCTTCAGCGGCTTGTCGGTCGGATAGGTTTTCACGGAACTGCATGATAGTGACCAAAGCCAGCCGCCACGGTGGAATGGCCGACTGACCGACCTTTGAAAATAGCTCGCTGAAGTCGGTATCTTCCAAGATAGGGCCGAGTTCATCATGCAGCGTCACGTAGGGATTGCCTTTAGCGAATACGGCTTTAGCAACTCGCAGCGTATCAGCGGGTACTGGCGATTCTGGTTGAGGCTTTAGGGACATGGCGTTCTTCCTTCAGGACACGCTTTAGCGATCACACTTACTGATAGCGATAGATCGGTCTCAGCTTAGTGGTTTTTCAATACTTCTGGAGTTCGCCAACAGTGTCCTATACAAAGGCCTACAAGCCTCAGCCAGAGCCCTACTGAGACGGCACTCCATTATCGTGATTGATGCCACCCACACCCGACGGTGGGAGCGTGAAAAATGGACTAAAACTGAACAGTTTGACTGCTATTTCCTCTGCGTCCATGCAAAGCCAGAGGTCTGCATACAGCGGGCAAAAACAGCAGGCCAAACCGACTTGATCGACGTGATACGACCCAGGCCGACCGGATTGAGTATGATGAGATTCCAGATGACCGGCGATTGGATGTTGACAATTCTCGAACGCCAGGAGCAGAAACGGCAGAATTTATCTTAGACTCATTTAATTTGGCTGATATAGCATTTGGCTAATGTGGCCAAACAGAGTATGGGTGACGCTCAGGCAACAATAAAACTAACTGTTTATAACTGGTGGGGGGAACCTAACTCACCACCTGAGCACCTGAAAACAAAACGGCAGCTAGGGTCGCTGGGGCTAAAGCCAGTGCAGCCCGTCGGTGTCATCCATACACTCAAGTACGATTGCTACTTATACGATCCAAACGATATAGCCAGTGCTCAACCCAAGCGTAAATGCAGTCCGGCGCAGCTAGCCGCTTTAGAAAGGGGCAGGAAAAAGTCTCACTTCAAAAAACTGTACCGAGAATACTCCGCAGATTTTTGGATAGAGTATGACCGAATTAATGCGGTCAATTGGGCCAGAGAACAACTTAAAAATCCCAACCTGTTAATCCTGGATACTGAAACAACAGGCTTAAAAAAGACGGCTCACATTATTGAGATTGCGATTATCAACGGCAAAGGGGAGACTTTGCTAAATTCTCTATGCCAACCGGTGGATCAATAGACAATCGATCCAGGTGCGATCGCAATCCACGGCATTCAGTCAGAACAATTGAGTGAAGCCCCCAGTTTTGGTGACTTGTACAGCACTATCAAGTTGTTATTAAAAGACTCATTCGTTTTAATTTACGGATCCCAATTAGACAACCAGGTGTTGGAGACCGGCTGTAAACTATGCGAACAACCTGCGCTGCAATATCAATCAGACTGCCTAATGCTTTGGTACTCCCAATGGCGCGGAGATTGGAGTAGCTACCATGGTGACTATCGATGGCAAGCACTAGGGGGAGGTCATCGAGCATTGGCGGATTGCCAAACGGCCTTGACCCGGCTGCAAGAAGATGATTCCAGTGAATTTCAATACCCTATCGATCTAGTGCAGGCTGCTGAAGATGCCGGGGTTGAATTGGCCGCCACACCGGACTACTGATAGGGGTGTTTGAAGCGACGCTGCTCCCGCTAAGAGGGGCTCACGTTTACCCCCCATCGTATCCATCAAGGTAGACAACTCAGCAGCCGTTTCCTTGAGCACCGCCCGACTTACCTGCGGTTCAATGCCATTGAGTTTCTCGTACACTGCATTGCGGGTCACGTTCATCTCTTAGGCCTTTTTCGGTAGTCCGCATTCATCGACGGATGAATCCCACACACCACTAAACTCAACAAGTTCACGACACTCGAGAAAAGCAGTTCGCGCTGATACTGAACTTTGGCATGACGCTCAAAGATGTCATCTAACCGCTCAGGACGGAAAAACAACTCCATCACCCCTCGCATCATCACGCTGATAGGGCTTTCTTGGGCAAACCTTTGAACGATTTCGGTTAGCACGGCAACCTCTCTATTCCTGACTGGCTTTAGCGTACCGTATCCCTTCTCAACCTTTTTCTCTGTTTACTATTTAACACTTAGACAGGCATCGGTCGCTACAGTTAGCTATGCGAACTATCTCACGAGCTATCTAACTGACTTCTAAAAAGAGAAATGTCAAAAGACAACCTGTCATACAATAAATAATTGCTACATAAATCTAAATTAAATCTCTACTTGAGAGAAATACCTATCTCCAGTGCTTACAGTGAGCAGAATCTAAGGATGACGGCATTCTTTCAGCGGTGGGGCGCAGTTATGGTGTCCTGACAAAAGTCATCCTCATTGATTATTCACTGGTTGATAGAACTGTATGGAGATGTGGAAACAGTTAGGAGTCGGGGCAATTGCCGTTATTAGCATGGGTGCTCAGGATGCTTGGGCAACAACAGTCACTGGGGTACAGAATGAAGAAACTTCAGCGGCGTTGAGTATTTCAGTGGATGAACTATCTGATGTATTGCCGTCCGATTGGGCCTATAGTGCATTACAGCGACTGATGGAGCAGTATGGCTGTGTAGTCGGCTATCCCGATGACACGTTTAGAGGCGATCGCCCCCTGACACGCTATGAGTTTGCCGCTCTTTTAGAGGCCTGTCTGTCGGAGGTTACTACGTCAATGGCAGAAGGGGGGATCTCTGAAACCGATATGGCCACTATCCAGCGGCTACAGACTTCGTTTAACCGAGATCTAAACACGTTAGGAAGCCGCCTGGAGTCACTGGCAGCCGATACCGCCGCTCTAGAGGCTAATCAGTTTTCTACCACCACCCGTCTACGTAGCGAGGTGGTGTTTTCCCTAGAACAACTCGCTGGGAACAAGCAGCCTGGCAGCGACAATGACCTGCCCGATGAACTGGTCTTTGGTAGTCGGGCCAGGTTAAATTTTAATACCAGCTTTACCGGGCAGGACTTACTTAAAGTGCGTCTGGATGCCTTGAATCCGGTTCGCCTCAATGCTCCCATCACTGGCACAAATATGACCCGGCTGGCATTTGACCGTGATACCAATAATGACGTGGATATTGGTAAGCTGTTTTATCGCTTTCCGGTTAGCGATCGCATCGGTCTCCACATTGATGCTACTCGGGGAGCCTATCAGGCGAATGTCTCCAGCACCTTTAATCCAGGCTTTGCCAATCCCATTAATGGGGCCGTCTCCCGCTTTGGGCGCTTTAATCCGATTTACTATCAGGGAGCGCTGGGGACGGGGATTACTGGAGTCTATGACATCAGTTCTGATCTCACTCTCTCAGCCGGATATTTAGTCCCTGGCAAAAGTGCGGCTAACTCGGAGATAGGGCTGTTTAGCGGTGGCTATACGGCACTGGGCCAGCTAGATTTTCGACCGACTGATACCGTTAAACTGGGTGTGACCTATGCCCGTTCCTATTATCCGGGGGGAGCCGTGGCGGTGACAGCGGGCACGGGTAGTCGCCTGGCCAATGCGCCGTTTGGTAATAGTGTGGCGACATCCGCCAATCACTTTGGGCTGCAGTCTAGCGTAAAACTGGGGGACAATGCGACGCTCTCTGGCTGGGCCGGGTTAAGTTTGGCTAGCGCCGAATCGGACCGGGGAACGGTGCGGGACGGAGATGATGCCACACTGCTCAACTGGGCGTTAACCCTGGGGCTGCGCAATCTGGGTGGAAAAGGCCATTTTGGTGGACTATTGGTGGGGCAACCGCCTCGAGTGTTAAGCAATGACAGCGGCCCTGATGAAGCAGATGCCACCTGGCAAGTTGAGGCGTTTTATCGCTATCGCGTTAATCAAAATGTTGCTTTAATTCCAGGGTTTGTTGTCTTGGTGAATCCTGAAAATAATCGTGCCAATGACACCATTTGGTTAGGGAGTCTGCGTACCGTATTTGAGTTTTAGTCAGCCTATGCTCTCATTTGATGTCTCTAAAGCACCGACCCGATTGCGGTCAATTCTCTGGGCCCTGGGCACGCTGACGCTGCTGCTGAGTCTATCGATTTCGCCCATACAGACAATGAAAAACATACATGGATGCCCCACTAAAGAACAGTTAAGGTAAAAGCCAGCGGGTATAAACAATAGGCTAAATGCGCTGTCTTTGCTGAGTAATTACCGTTTCAAAACTTGTTGTCAGTTACCCCTAAATAACCACAACCAGAGTTCCCGCCATTAGAGACAACTATTTCCAGAAGAAACAATGGGTATAACAAGTAAGATCTTGACTTCAGAAACGCGTGCCCTCATTGATGCCAACCTTGTTGAAGCCTATCGGGAGTTTGGGCGTTGGCAGCATTCAAGTCAGCTGGTTGAAAAAAATGGGGTACTGCTGGTAGCCGGGACAACATCCTTCCCCCTACTCATGAACTATGTTGTCCGGTTTGATTCTCAGATTGCCGCTTCAACGGTCATAGACGAAGCGAAACGATTCTTCAACGCACTTGGGCGCGGTTTTTCGATTGTGAGCCGTGGGCAAGCCGACCGCGATCTTGAGGCAGCAGCGGCGGATGCTGGTATGGAGCCGGTTGTCGCTGTCCCCTGGATGGTGTTAGATCACCAAGTTGCCGAACCCCAGCTTCCACCCAACGTGGAAATCAAACGAGTTACGGATGAGCAAGGCATTCTCGATGCCCAACAGATCAATGCCGACGCGTTTGAATCATTAGACTTTCCCAGAACGGAGACCGAAGCCATTTTTGGGGTTCCGGCCCGACTGCTGTCTCCAAATTTGAGGGTGTATGTGGCGTATTTGGATGGGGAGCCCGTCTCGACTGCGATGCTCCTGCTAACCCCACAAATCGCGGGGGTTTATTGGGTGGGTACTAAACCCTCTGCCCGAGGACATGGCCTGGCAGAGGCCTGCTGCCGATTGGCTAGCAACGCTGGTTTTTCAGCAGGGGCAAAATGGGCTGTACTTCAGGCCAGCCCAATGGGGGAACCGGTTTATCAGCGGATTGGATATCGAACCATGAATGATCAGTTCAAATGTTATCTAGCTGCCGCATAAGCTAAATCTGACTCAAAACCTTGAGTTTTCCTATGTGGAACGTACCGGCCTACTTTGTTAAATTCGAACGTGTCTGCATCTGTTGAACACGACCGTTACTCTGCCAAATTCCATGACTACATCTGTTGCTGACCATTATGCCAACCACCTTGCCCCAATATACTCATGGATGGTCGGCGACTTTGAAGCTGCGTGCAAGCAAGCCGATAACTTCTACGCCGACCTTGGCCTCGCCGATGGTGATGGACAAATTTTGGCTGATCTCGGCTGCGGCCATGGTGTCCATGCCGTCCCCCTTGCTCGCCGTGGATACCATGTTTTTGCGTTCGACACGTCGGCCCAATTACTGAGTGAGCTTAAAGCAGTAGTCAATGATTTACCAATTAAGACTATCGCTGCCGATCTCACTAGGTTCACCGACCACCTTGAAACCGAAAGGGTTTCCCTCGTTGTCTGCATGGGGGACACTCTGCCCCATCTTCCCTCTATCGATACCGTTAATGTATTGATTCGTGATGTCGCTCTCAAGCTGGTGCCAGATGGATTACTGATTTTCTCATTTCGTGATTACTCAACCCATGAATTAACTGGCACAGACCGGTTTATTCCTGTTCGAGCTGACAACCATCGAATTCACACATGCTTTCTTGAGTATCGTCCTGATAGTGTTATTGTCCATAATATTGTTCACTCACTTATTGATTCGTCATGGCAAACGTCCGTCAGCGCCTATCCAAAACTACGCTTGCGTCCTGATAGCGTGATCGCAACCGCTGAATCGCATGGATTCTCACTCATCCACAGAACTGCAATTCGCGGCATGGTTTATTTAGCTTTCAAACTCTCGGCAAACGCGATCGCGGGATAACTGTGCGATACACGTTTTCAAATTCGTGGGTTTGGCAAACGTGCTTCAGAGTTGGTAATTGAATACGTAAAAACACGTCTACAAGCAAAGGTCTTATTGACAAGCTGTGTTCCTGGTGAAGGAAGCCCCGAAGGGTTTTATAAAAAGATGGGCTTCACACCCACAGGTGAGATGGATGAGGATGGAGAAGTGATTATGCAATATGAATTATGAAAAGCTTTTTCAACAGTGCGATCTCACTGTAACAATCGCACTACATCTCCATAATGGAGATGCGTATCAAAAAAATGGGCGTTGCTGATCCTCGGGATGATTACATCTACAAAATTCTGGTGTATAACATTTCTAACAGATCGATGCATCCCTTAAATTAGCAACGGCGAAAAATGAGGTCATAATTCTGATGAGCCAGGATTTTGAAACGGTTCCATTTCCCTACCTTGAGACAAAGCAGCTAAAGCTGCGACAAGCTACCCAGAAAGATGCTGAAGCTATATTTTCAGTATTTTCTAACCCAAAAGTGACTCAATTTCATGATCTTGATACATTTACTCATCTCGATGAAGCAATGAGGGTGATTGAGCGACGGGCAAAAGGATTTGAAAGTGGACGTGGGATACGTTGGGGTATCGCTCTTAAACAAGATAATCGCCTGATTGGTTCTTGTGGGTTTAGTTGGGATAGAGAAGCGAATGCTGCTGAACTTGGCTATGAACTGGCCAGTCCATTTTGGCGACCAGGCATTATGGGTGAAGCATTACGTGCCATTCTGTCCTATGGGTTTGAGGTTAAAAAAGTGCAGTTCGTTGTGGCTGAAATCATGCTAGAAAATCTGGCATCTAGAAAGCTGTTAGAGAAATTAGATTTTGAGAGCAGAGGAGTATTTAAGGCGCGTGGTTTCTGGAAAGGGAAGCACCACGATTTAGAGCCGTTTATGTTAACAAGGCAAACGTTCGTAACCGTATAACTTGACGGAGTACACCTTGGTTATGAATTATGAAATTGCTCAAGCGGCCCTGACCTATTACGACCTACCCAAAGTTCAATTATCGTTTTTAGAACAAAGTCAAAACACTACGTTTCGGGTTGAAACACCAGCAAAAGAGATGTATTTGCTTCGGCTTCATATTGGTGTTGAGGCTGCTGGAAAGAGTTTGTATGAGTCTTGGAAAAAGCCATCAATCATTGAGTCTGAACTATTATGGCTGAATGCGATCGCACAGGATACCGAGTTAACAGTGCCCCAACCAGTACAAAACCGTTTGGGTGACTGGGTAACTAACATTGTCGGAACACAACAAGGTGTGTCAATACCTTGTTCGTTATTGCAGTGGGTAGACGGTGAACATCTCGGTAGTGAGCCTACAGCACAGCAAATTTGGCAGTTGGATGCGCTGTAGGCACAACTGCACCAACATTCAAGCATTTGGTCATTGCCATCTGGATTTTCTCGTCCTACTCACAATGTGGAGAAGCTAAAGTCCGCAACATCTCAACTTGGTGTGCTAGTGCAGAACGGAACAATTTCATCAGACGATTATCAAGTCTTCCAAAGGGCTGCGATACAAGTTCAAGAACTTATGCCTAGCCTACAGCAGACAAGCGATACATGGGGAATAATTCATGCTGACTTACACCAAGGTAATTACGTCTTCTACGATGAAGACGTTCGTCCAATAGACTTTTCACTCTGTGGTTTTGGTTTTTACCTCTACGATATCGCGTCAACGCTAGGAGATATTGAAGCATCATTTCGTTTGCATTTCTTCGAAGGTTACACAAGTTTTAAGTCATTACCAACAAATTATCAAAGCATTGTTGAAGCATTTTTTGTAAGTTCAACAGTAGAAAACTATGCTTTTCCCAGTGCCAACCCACAGGAGCACGAATGGCTTTCTCATGCTGTACCTTATGTTGTCAAGAACCATTTTCATTCATATTTGAATGGCGAGACCTTTTTGTTCTTGAAGTGAAGCAGTTAACCCTGGCATGTTTAGAAAGGAATGCAGGTTTGAAGGGAGTCGAAAAGCTGCAAATAGTGTTATTGGAATTCTAATCTTCAATCACAAAGCTGTGAACCAAAGGCTTAACTTGAGGTAAAGCGTGCACGGTAGTCACTTGGATTAATTCCTAACACTTTCTGAAAGCTGCGTCGCATCGATAGCTCATTACCAAAGCCGCAAGCGTGTGCGATCTCATCTATCGACCTCTTGGTTTGCTCTAAATACTGACGGGCGATTTCAACCCGAAGCTGTTGCACATATTTTCCAGGGCTGGTTCCTACTTCAGCCATAAACACACGCGAAAAATTTCTTTCGTTCATACGAACATGACGTGCTAAAGCTGCCACCGAAAGGTCTGCCTCAGGGTGCTCGGCCATCCATAGTTGCAGTTCACGTATGGAGGCATCTCGAATATCTTGGCGTCTAGATGCCACGCTAAACTGTGACTGCCCACCCGGTCGATGTAAAAACACAACTAAATCTTGTGCTACTTGAGTTGCTACACTGTGGTCATAATTTTGCTCAACAATGGCAAGCGCCATATCAATACCAGCAGTGCAGGGCTATTTCATTCTAGACATAATAGGACGAAAGTCTCTAAAGTAAAGGAGTGTGTCGATTGAGGTCGTGCCTCGCATGAGTGCGTTAGCGGGTCGTGCCTCAGAAAAAAGTGGGATGGGCAGCAATGTCATTCCAGGACCAAGGTTTCGTGGTTATCTCTGCTCTCTGAGCAGCCGTATCACCTGTGCGATTGTGCTGCCATATCCAGTTGAAATAGGTCACGACCAGTCGAGTAATACTCTCGGTCGTCTGCCAGACTTTCGCAAACTTATTCTGTCGTCGATGCCAACGACCGGTCTGTTGCCGAATGATACCATTGGTTCGTTCTAACCTTTGGGTGTTCTCTTTGCCAACCACATGGACTACCTCAGGCGGCAATACTCGCCCATAGCCAGCGCAATCATTGGTATACCAGACCTTACAATCTGTTTTGCCTTCGGTGCAGGTGATGAGTTCTTCTAAGACTGCATCCGTGTGCTTGCCCACTCGGGCAGTCAGGATGAGTCCACTTTGCTTGGCTAAACTTACCCCTATCCAGCAGTCTCCCAGATTGATATCCTCAGGCCCGCATCGTTTCTGTTTTTTTTACAAATGACCACATCTCATCGGCAATCACTTGCTCTGTCTCAATTTCCTTAACTTCTTCGTTATGAACCAACTGAGCTCGGTAAGCCGCCGCATGGACGATACTCACGACGGTATTGTAGGCGCGTTTATTGATTCGACTAATGCCCCGTAAACTGCTCCCTTCTGCTTGCGATTGAAGGATGCTCTCCACTTCATCGGCACTGACCTGACGCCAATAGTAGAAAGTATCAAAGGTTTCGACGAAGGTACGCGTACAGTGGGCGCATTTGTAGCGTTGAGTTCCTTTGCTGGTTTTACCGTGTTTGTGAGTCTTCGGATAGTCGCAATAGGGGCAATCCATTGGTTTCGGGTAGATAGCATCCCTTTACAGGACGTTTCCCACACTTCTTTGGTTCACGACCAAACAAAAAAAGAGATGACGAACTTTAAAGTACCCCAGCTGTAGAATGCGGTATATCCGGGATTTAATGCTGTGCAGCTGCCCAATCGCGGCGGTTTCTCTAGGTGATAGTGTACGATGCTCATTTTAGAGAGAACCCCGATGTGATGAAAGTCGCAGGCCTATGCTTAACCTAAGCCCATGACTGACAAGTGTGTTTCTTAAGAGTTATTCAAACATTCGCTAGATAGGTATTCTTGTAGAGTTCACCTCCCATACCTACCTCAAGCCATAATTCGCCACCCCAGGGATTGCTGCTGCACAGTCCACATCGTTGCATATCGCTCCTGCTGCTCTAACAATTCCCGATGGGTACCTTGTTCAACCACCTGGCCATCTGCCAAAACAAGAATTAAATCTGCCCCAACCACCGTTGAAAGTCGATGGGCAATCACAATGACTGTTTTATTCTCCACTAGTCGATTGATGGCAGTCTGAACCGCCACTTCACTTTCCGTATCCAATGCTGAGGTAGGCTCATCCAACACAACAATGGGCGCATCCTTAAGAATCGCGCGGGCAATAGAGATACGCTGACGTTCGCCCCCTGATAGGGCACCGCCAATTTCACCAATGCGAGTTTCATACCCATGGGCTAATCGAGTAATAAACGCATGACAGTTAGCCGCACGGGCCGCTGCCTCTACCTCAGCATTGGTGGCATTTGGTTTAGCCATACGAATGTTGTTAAGAATCGTATCGTCAAACAAATACACATCCTGGAACACCACCGAGATACACCGCATTAACTCAGCCGGTTGTACCTGTTGTACATCAACACCGCCAATGCGAATAGAGCCATTTTGAACATCGGCAAAACGACTAATCAGGCGCGTAATTGTAGTTTTACCACTGCCAGAGGGACCCACCAAAGCCGTTAGCGATCGCATCGGCAGTTGAAACGACACATCTCGCAGAGTCCATTCAGTGTGCTCAGCATAGCGAAAATATACCTGATCAAATTCAATATCAAAACAAGCCAGCTGGGCTAGAGGCTCCTGCACCGGCAAAGACGGAATCGCCATCACCGTCTCAATTCGCTCCAGGGCAATTTCCATCAGGTCAAACACACCCGCAAAGACGATGAGCAGCGATAGGGGTTCGCTAAATCTCATGGTAATTACCACCAGGGCAAACAAAGCTGCTACAGACAGACTGCCTTGCAAAATAAACAGAGCACCCAAACCAATAACAACCATCAGCCCCACTTCCACCAACGTTGCAATGGCCATTGAGGGTAAATTAGCCAACCGTTGTCCCTGTGCCTGTACCTGTCGCTGACGCTTAAGGGCCGTTTGTAAATGTTGTGATCTCACTCCCACCTGTTTTGTCGCCCGGAGTACTGGCAACCCCTGAGCATATTCCACTACCCGGGAAGCGGTATCTGCATTCGCCGCTGAAACAGCTTTTAAACTTCTCTTTCTCAGAGTTCGCATGTAGCGATAAATAGGTATTGCCAGAGGAAAACTCACCAATAATGTCAGTGCCAGCCGCCAGTCCACAAACAGCGTCACCACCACCACTACCAACGGCGTCACCAGGGTCTGAATCACCAGGGTACTTAGACTACCGATCCAGATTACACATTCGCTGACATTGCCACTCATCACCACATTGAGATCCCCTGCTCGCCGCCGATTTAGTTCCTGCAAAGGCATCTGCCGTAGCTGTTTTGCCAAGCGCAAACGAGTGTCATGAGCCACCTCACTAGAGGTAATCCAACCAAAATGCAGCTCTTGCCACCGAATGTATCCCTCAATAAGGATAAGTAGCCCCAAAATCACCAGTAGCGTCCATACACGCTGAGTATTGATAGGTTGGGCTATCAATGCTGAGAGCAACGGAAAGAACAAGGCGAAAATAATACCTTGAATGACAGATGCAATGGCAGATAAACAGAGAGTCTTTTGTAGTTGCGGTCTGTAAGGACCGGCAACGGTCATCATGTGGGAGTAGGTTTTGAACATGTTTTTGGCAGTTAAAAAAGAAACGGTACTAACCGCTTCGTCCTCTGTCGATATTCTCGATATTGCTCACCAAATTGTTCTAGCATCATTGCCTCCTCATTGCCTATTCTGAGAATGTACAGCGTACCAAAAGCAATGATGCCTGAGAGACCAGCAATCCAATTGGTTAATAACAACGCTTGAGCAATCGCCCATAGCCAAATAGATGTATACATCGGATGGCGAATGCTTTGATAAATACCGTTGGTAATCAAGCTATGGTCTTCTCGGACTTGTAATGTAGGTGACCAGTTTTTGCCGAGATCATGGTGAGAACGCCAAAATAGGTAGAGTGAGATCGCAAACATCACAATCCCTAAACTATTTGCCCAAATCGGTAGCGAATAATTAGCAAAATCAAACAATGGCGTAACTATATAAATCAGAGGTAAAACAAACATCCCCACAAGAACAAATGCTAACAAGCTATTCTCTAGAGGTGTTTTACGATTGTCGATGATGTTATTATCCTTAACCTCTCGCTGATAGGGTTTGCGGATAATTCCCGTTAATACGAAGCAAACTAAGAAGATGATTTTGAGAGTGAGGGTGTCCATGATTGACCTCTTACTTGCCAATTTTGAGCGGTTTGATGGTGTGACCAAAGTCTGGCGTATAGGCCATTAGCAGTCACTAACTGGTCGTGTTGCCCCAATTCTACTAATTGTCCCCGATCTAGAACGACAATTTGATCGGCTCCCATGATAGTGGCCAAACGATGGGCTACAACAATTAAGGTTTTACCTTGGGTGAGGGCGGCAATGGCCTGTTGAATTAAGGCCTCATTTTCAGGATCGGCAAAGGCAGTGGCCTCGTCTAACACAACAATGGGAGTATCTTGCAAGATAGCGCGGGCAATGGTGATACGCTGGCGTTGACCACCGGACAGTCGTGCACCCCGTTCGCCAACAACGGTGTCATATCCCTGGGGCAATGAGAGAATAAAATCATGGGCCTGGGCTGCACAAGCAGCTGTTTCTACCTCAGTTTGGGTGGCATCAGATTTGCCCAATTTAATATTGTTGTAGATCGTGTCATGGAGCAAAAACGTATCTTGAAATACGAATGACACCCAGGACATCAGCGTATCAGACGTTATCTGGCGAACATCAACACCGCCGATTTGCATCGAACCGGTGGTCACATCCCAAAATCGGGGAATTAACCGAGCCAGGGTCGTTTTGCCTGCGCCAGAAGGGCCTACTAAAGCAGTGACAGTACCAGCGGGAATGGTTAACGACACATTTTGTAAGGCAGAGCGATCACCATAGTAAGTAAATGTAACATTGTCTAGGACGATCGAAGCATTCTGAGGTTGTTGCGGCTGGCTCGGCTGGGGAAGTATGGGTTCCGCCAGTACTGAGCCGATGCGTAAGGCCCCGGCATTAGACTGATTGATAAAAGAAGACAGGGTAAGTATAGGTTTAAAGCCTCCACATAGTCGCGGTGCTAACAACAAAAATACCAACAGTCGTGGAAATGTTAGCGTGCCCTGCGCCATAAATCCTGTGCCCGCTGCTAGAACGATGAGTAATGTTGGCAACGGCTCAAACAACAGTGAGCCTAAGCTACCAGAAGTCCTTGTTTTTCGATTCCAAGCCCGCAGATTACGGGTAAAATCATCCAGGGCCTGTTGAAAGCGAGCAAAGGAACTACTGCCATCATCGAAGGTACGTACCACCTGCATCCCTTGTACAAACTCAATGATCACGCCGTTAATGGCCTCATTGGCACGATTATAGGCATCTCGCTGGTGGGCATAGTCTTTTAAGGCCAAACGAATAAAAATCATACCTACAGGCAACACCCCCAGGGTAATTAACCCCAAACGCCAGTCGGCAACAAATAAGGTCACCAGGGTTAGCAGCGGAATCGTATAGGCCTGGCCGATCAGGGGAGTACTATCGGCGACAAACGCATGTAGCGCCTTAACATCATCCTGCACCAGTTTCTTCACTGCTCCTGAACCCATCGTAATCACATAGCCCAGGGGAACTCGAGCCAGATGTTCTGTCAGTGCAGTGCGCAGAATTACCTCCAGCTTGAAGGCCGCCATATGAGAAATATTAAATGCCAGAACGCGCGAGGTAAAGGCAACAATTACTAGTCCTATGGCAACGGCCAGCCAGCGCCAAATCAAATCAGGCTGGGGAGAATCAGAAAGCAGGTTAGCAGCAATGGGCGGAAAAGCAAGCAGAGCTCCAAGACTGGTGAGAGAACTCAGAGCTGCAAGGATGATTGAGATCGCAATCTTGCCCTTAACCGGAGCCACGATGCTCCAGAGTCCCGTTGGCGGTTTAGTAAAAGGGCGATTTTTCATAAGAATACCAGTAATAAATTACCGGAAAGAATGGTGAAAGTTACGGTTAGTCTTTTGATTGGATATGAATTTTCGTACTAAATTATTTTTTATCCCTCCCTTAGACACAAGGCTTATTCAAAAATTTAGATAATAATGGTTCGTAAAACAGCTCCAAGCAGTATTCTTTAAGGCCCCTCTGGTATTTTCAGACTTCTAAATCTTCTAATGAGGTTGATTTTAGGGCCTTTGGGTTAATGCCAAACTTTTTCTTAAAGGTAGCGGCAAATTTACCGAGATGAGCATATCCAACCAAAGGAAATGATTGACGGAGACGCTACTTGTTAAACCCTCCCCCTCTTTCCGTATCTTCCTGTCTCCGCTTCCCCCTCACCCCTTATTCTCGACCACCACTCAAAATTGCGTCCTCACCTGTACCCCATAATTTGCTGGCATTCCATAGGATGCCAACGTACCGAAAGGAGGAAAGGCAAAGGCCTGATTGATATACTCTTGATCAAAGATATTATTGCCAAAGAGATAGATGCCAGTATTGTCAAACTCATATCCCAGACGAGCATTGAAAATGGCGTAGGGCTCTTGCTTTATGGTATTGGCATCATCAAAAAACGTAGTCCCCAATCCCTGAAGCTCTAACCGCCCAAACAGTCCCTGGGGACTGCGATACTGGAGGGCAAGATTATAGGTAACATCAGGAGAAAACTGAAGATTATTTCCCTCCGCATCGTCTCCCGTAAAGGGATTGGTAAAGTTAGTAAATTCAGCATCGGTCAAACCCAGACCAGCAATAATATCAAACCCTGGTACAGGGGTAGCCCTAGCCTCTAGCTCAAAGCCCGTAATGCTCACATCGGCATTGTCAGTAAACGAGTTGCCGATTAGATCAAACTGTAGTATCTGAAAATCATCCACCGGAGTATGAAACAGGGCAAGATTAACCGCTAGACGATCATCTAGCCAGGAGGATTTCAAACCCACTTCATAGTTCCAGGAACGCTCCGCATCAAAGGTGGCAGAATCCTCACCACCGGGACCTAAATTGACACCCGAAGGGCGATAGCCTCGGGTAATACTGCCGTAGGCCATCAGGTCCGGAGAGAAACGATACTCAACTGCAAAGCGAGGTAATAATTCATCCCCATTTTGTTCAATCTCATCTAGAGAGATAAAAGGCATATCTGGCAGACCAGGAATCGCAATCGATCGATCGAACCTTTCCAGGGTGCTATTAGTTGACTCATAGCGGAGGCCCGTGGTGAGGGTAAGGGCATCAATGGGGCGATAGCTCATCTGACCAAAAATAGCAAATGTGTCGCTATTGACCTCAGCGTTGGCTACATTGATACTGCCAGGAGGGAGAGGAAATGTGGGGCCAAATATCGTCGCGATATCATCACCATTGATCAGACCATTATTAATTGAGTCAGTGTGATTTGATTCATAATATCCCCCCAGGATCCACTCAAATCGTTCTGCAGTTTCAGGAGACTGAAGCCGTAATTCTTGACTAAATATGGTGTTGGTTAGTTCTTCTATGGTCACCACAAAAGCATCTGCGGCTGTATAGTCTCCATCAAATTCAACATCATTTTTAGAAAAGCGACGGTTGGTAATGGAGGTGAAACGAAAGTCAGGATGGGTATAGGCAACGCGTAACGACTGGTCATTGGAGACCAGATCGGTAAAGCCATCAATATCTTGCTCAGTTTCAAATGGATCATCAGTATTGAGAATTACATAGGCATTTGCTCCATCTTGGTAGTTATTAAATGAAGTATTTAATGCAATCTCTAGATTATCTGATGGAGTCCATAACAACTGTCCTCGACCATTACCGCCAGATTGTTCATTAACCCCATCATCCAATAATGTGTTGCGGAGATAGCCGTCCCGTGAACCATAGTTGCCAGAAAGACGAAAGAACAGGTCATCATCAATGATGGGGCCACTGACACTGGCCCTTAAATCCAGGTCATTATAGTTACCGTAGCTAGCCACCCCGCTAAACTCAAAGGTATCGGTGGGTTTGCGGGTAATCAAGTTGACCACCCCCGCTAGGGAGTTTCTGCCATATAGAACACTCTGGGGACCCCGCAGTACCTCCACACGCTCCAAATCTGGTAGATCAAAATCTATAAAAGACGCAAAATTATAGGGAACGCCATCCACATAAAAATCAACCGGATCTCGATTTGAAATCGCAGTGCTATTGGACAGCCCTCGAATGCTGTAAAGCCCAAAGGAGCGATCACCGCTGGAGAAGAATGTAAAGTTAGGAGTATTGCGAGCAATGTCTTCTAACGATGTAATATCCGCATCTTCAACTTCCTGCTCAGTAATAGCCGTGATGCTAATGGGCACATCTTGAACATCTTCAGGCGTTCTTTCGGCCGTTACAATAATGCGCAGCGTTTCTTCTGCCATAGTCGGAGGCATTGTTGCTAACAGGGTAAACGCAGCTATGCCAAATACCCTAAGTTCGTTGAACATAAATTTTCGCACTATACTATTCCTCACACACACCAGGGCTTGTTGAGAAATTTATGCAATAATGGCCTACAGAACAGCTCCAAGCGGTATTTTTTTAAGCCCTTCCGGTATTGTTAGGGCACGGAAAGGGGGAGCCCCGCAGACACGGAGAGCTTGATCAATCAGGGATTCCCGCGTCTCCCTTTGCCCGCGTTTTCGCGTCACTCTACCCTCTCGTCCTCGCGTCACTCTACTGACTAGCAAGACTTAAGCATCTTTGGGCTAATACCAAACTTTTTCTTAAAAGCAGCTGCAAATTTGCCTGGATGATCATAGCCAACAGTTTGAGCAACTTGAGTCACATTCAACTTGCCCAACTGTAACAACCGCCGTGCTTCTTCCATCCGATAGGCATGTAGGTATCCAAATACGGTCGTATTAAAAATCTCACGAAATCCCTGCTTGAGCTTAAAACTATTGATGCCCGCTTGCTTTGCTAAGAGCAATAGGGAAGGTGGCTCGTTTAGATTACGAATCAGGATATCCCGAGCCAGATGTATGCGGTCGATATCGTCCAACTTAAGCGATGTGGATGCGGTCGATCGGTCTTCAGTAAGCTGATGTAGTTGCAGGGTAATCAGCTCCAACGCTTTACTTTCCAGATAGAGTTGTTTTGTTATTCCTTGATAGGGACACTGAAGAATTTGTTGGAGAGCAATGGACATTGCTGGAGTCATCGTTATCGTTAACCACGACTTTCCAGTCTGATAGTTGGAAAAGGTCTGGTGCAAAACCGATTGCGATGGGTCCGATACTTCTGTCGATAGGGTATTAATAAGCTCGGGCTTTACCCCTATTTGAACGAGGGAAACTGTTTGACCAGAATCCACTTCAGACGTAGTCTGCATATCGCCTTGAAAAAAGGCAATATGGGTATCACGAGCATGGGCTACAAATTCTTTAGCTCTACCAAATGGCTTTACGCTAAACCCGCCAGACATACAAAATGAGAAGCCAAATAACGGCTCTGTCTGGCTCTTCATTGTGAAGTTAAAATTCTCTTGGAAGGTCCATTCGGTTAAGGTTAGAGTAAGATAATCCCTTAGATGAAATGAATGGTTAAACCATTTACCAAAGGGTTTATTGAGGGTCCATACAATCTCACTATCGTTTGCTTGATAATGTTTACCGATATCTGGCTGCTCAGCCTCTTGCTGCAGCTCCGCCAGCATTTCTTCAAGATCGTGATCGGAAAGAAAGACTTGACTTGACATAATAACTGATGCTTCGCTAGGTGCGATCTCACCGAAGCAATCACGCCTTATAGCTGGAATATTATATACATGAATATTTTTACGTTATTGAAATTAATTGTCAATAGCCAGCAGTGTCTGCTCCATCAGGAGCGACTACAGATGGATAAGGCTTGAGATGGACAGGGCTTGAGATGGACAGGGCTTGAGATGGACGCGGGGACAGGGGGACAGGGGGACGCAGCTTCAGATAGATCTCTGCATCCCCGCGTCTCCCTGTCCCCTTTTTCCAGCCTTTCTCTAATCTAAACTGCTAAGCTCAACCCACCGCTAGGGTCGGAAATATCAGGCACAATCTCAAAACTGTTCGCCCCAAGGGCAGAAGCTTGAACATTCTGCAGCACTGCCAGCGTTTCACCAGTACTGGTGACGCCCAGCAGAGTATTGTCACCATCCTGAGTCAGGCTAAGGTCAGCAAACACCAGCTCACCCTCCATCAGGCCGATGCGGTCAACGCCCACCTCAAAATCAAGAATGGTATCGGTGCCATCGCCATTGCCAAAGACAAACAAGTCGCTGCCGCTACCGCCAGAGTCGTTATCGCCTACGAGGATATCGTTGCCAGTGACACCCATTAGGATGTCATCACCGGCATCACCCCAAATGTAGTCATCGCCGGCATCACCGCTGAGGATATCGTTACCAGATTTGCCACCGATGCGGTCATTGCCGTCGCCACCAAAGATAATATCGTTACCGCCAGGTTCACCTGTTTGAGCATCGCGGGAGTTGCGATCTCCCCGCAGCACATCATCACCGCCGCCGCCTGTGATGATATCGTTACCTGATTCACCCGCTACGGTGTCATCCCCACCGCCAGCGTCAAGGGTGTCGTCAGCATCCCCACCTACCAGCGTCTGACCCAGTTCAAAATCACCGCTATTGATGGCGTCGGCTGACACATTTTGCAAAATGGCCAACACATCGTCTGTACCAGCCAGGGTGATAACAGTGTCTGCACCCTCCTGAATAATAGCCAAGTCACTAAAGCCAAGAATCCCGGAAAAATCTGACTTTAAGCCGACTAGCTCAAAACGATCGCTAGCATCATAGTTTGTAATCGTGACAATGCCCTCACCAGCACCCAGTCTAAAGGTATCGCTACCGCTGCCAGTGGTAACAGTGGTTTGACCAATGGATACTAGGAAATTGCCCTGGTTAACAATGGTATTAACCGTGTTGTTCCCCCCACCCAGGTCGAGGGTATTATTGCCTGCACCCGCATGGACAATATCATCACCACTGCCTGCTGTGACCATATCATCTCCAGCACCGGAGGTGATATGGTTATCGCCCTCACCGACATTAGCCGTCAGGTCACCCTTGACTAAATTAACCGTGTCATTACCTGCATCAGCGGTGACAGTAGTCGATCCGTCACTGGCGGTCACAAAGTTGTCACCGCCACCCAAATCAACGGTGCCACTACCGATACTCACAATATCGTCACCGTCGCCAGCAGTTACCGTTTGATTAAGGCCACGAGCTGTCAGAGTATCATTGCCTGCCCCTAGAGAGAAGGTGTTGTTATCTCCATCAATCACCAGCAGATCGTCATCGGCAGTCCCCGTAAAGGTTTGATCCCCCCCTGGTGCCGGGACATCCACATCGGTGGCAACTTCAACCTTACCAAAAACGCCATCTCCTGGATTGTTGCCGATATCATTACCGGCAGCAAAGTAGAGATCATTGGTTTCACCAAGGCTGCCTCCATTACCAAAGACTAAGCCCCAAAGACCGTCAATAACGATGGGGTCACCGTTGCCATCCCGTAAATAATCAACGGCTTCTTGCGTCGTAGGATCAAAAGCCACGATAGTGCCATCCCCAAAATTAGACACCAGCAGCATGTTGCTGTATTCGCCAAAATTGTCGGGGGCTGCGACAAATCCCCAGGGCGCATTTAAAAGCCCTTCATCATCCCAAATGGCGATCAGGTTACCGTCTAAATCAAATTCGGCTACTCTGCCCAGGCCAGGTTCAATGATTTCATCCCCTGGAATAACCGGCGATGGAATCGCATAGGCAACCAATAGAGAGTCGTTAACGTTCTGAATGTTGTAGGGGGCATACCCTTCATCAATAAAGGGATTAATAAACTCAAAATTGTCCGTAATCTCAGAAAAGTTAGCGTCATAAACTTCAATCCCTGGTGTAGGACCAAAATCGACCACATACAGACGATTATCGCTTTCAAAGTTGGTAATCGCCGACCCGTAATAGATGGATTGTCCCAGTTTATCCACCACCACTTCAGACACTAGGGGGCGATCAACAGTGCCATCATCATTGCGGCGCTCGGTCCAGGCAGAAATACCGCCATCGCTAGATACAAAGATAAATTTGCTGGGAGCAGTGATGTCACCATTGGGATGCTCCTGGGTGATGATAAAATCACCAGATCCATTAAATACTTGTCCCGTTGGTCCAGACAGCTCAAAGGGATTAAGTGGTGTGGGAGAAACCTCTACTACTTTAAGACTATCCTGATATATAGGAACACCGCCAACATCGCCAACATATTCGGTCACGGTACCGGTACCGGAATTGTTGATCCAGAAGTGACCACCCAATCCTGCAGGTCGAATGGCAATTCCCCAACCTAAACTGACATAAGGATCTAGTAGTTGTGGATTGTTATCGGGATTATTGGACACTAAATTAGTGACCACATAGCCTGAGTCATTGTCAATTAGATTCAATGAATCGCTATTCATAAACAGTATTATCCTTCGTTGACTTGGAAACGAATTATTAGCTGAACTCTAAGGTGTCCCCCTGGAATCATATGAGTACCTTTCTCATAGTTGTTCCAACATTTTCTGGAGAGGCTATGCTGCGGTTGCAATATTTTGCAAACACAAGCTCTCGAATGTAAGGTTTGTTATGAAGCGTAAATAATAAGGGTCTGCAAAACAGCTCCAAGCGGTATTTTCTTAAGCCCTTCAGGTATTCTGGAGATTGAAAATACCCTAGGTAGTCTCATTTGAGAGCCTTTAAGTTAATTCAAAACTTTTTCTTAAAATTAACGGAAAATTTGTCTGGACTGAGCCTACTTAGATATAATAGAAAAGCTTTATTTGACTTGTGCGTGGGCAATCCAGATATAAAAGCAAAGAAAGCCAGTCAGAACACAGATGGAAGCCAAAAGACTATTCCAAGTAAGTGGAATGAGCAAAAGAGAGCTGACTAATTCAGTAAAAATCAATCCTAGTAGAACGATCGCAATGTGATGACGTTGGGCATAACTGCACAAAACCGCGCCGATAGGAGCCCCCACAACAACAATAGGCACCGAGGCCAGCCAATATTCTCGAACAGGGAAACCAAAGTCGTTAAGGAATAGGCCGTGCAGAACAAACCCTGCGATCGCATTAATTGCCATCAAGGCAACTGAAGTCGGCGTGCTAATGCTCTCGCACATTTGAAACAGCAGCACCATCACCGAAAAGGCAAAAATATCAATTCCCGAACCCACCAGCCCACTAATGATCCCGCCGACAAAGCCCGTCGTCCACCAAATAGCCCGTTCTTGATGTCCCCAAAAAGGATGCAGAATACACCGTTCACTATTACGTAGTTGAATAAATACCATCACCAATCCAAAACTGCTTGTCATCATAGTGAATGACAACCTAATAAAATCAGGAGGCAGCCGAGGTTCCAGCAACAGCGTGCCAATTACGATACCTATCAAGCCACCGTTGCTGGCCCACCAAATGAGTCGCCAGTCTATCTTAGTTTTCATGGCGATGATGGTAAGCGTGGCAGCGGTCATGCCCACACTTTGAATGGCGAGGGCAAATATCTTAGCCTCGTGGGGTGGTACCTCCAAGAGTTTTGTCAGGACAGGGAATGCAACGGCTCCGCCACCCATGCTAGTACCGCCTGCCACCATCGAGCCAAACAGCATCGTCAATGTTATCGGCCAATAAGCCTGCAAAATATTAATAATAGAAGTCGGTCCTAAAAGGATAAACCAGACACTCCAGACGAATGAGGCAATCAAGAGACAGATGCTGAGTTTATGCTTAGCCGCACTTGCTAGAGCCTTCATCTTAAAAACACTCGCATGGATTGATGACCTCCGCGCTAGCACTTTGTGATGGAAGCAAGGAGCCGAATACTCCAACAGATAAAGCTTCACCCAATGACAAACACAAATAAGATTTAGATCGAAAAAGTTGTTTAAAAAAGGAGTTTTTTCCTGGATACTGTTTTTTCACTACTAAGTTTGTTCTCTGCAATAGATTCAGTTTCAATCAGGTCTACCAACAATAATTGCTTTAAAATAAATTCAATAAGCTGAGTCAAGCTACTATCATTAAAAAATTGTTCAATGGGAATTTGGATCTGGAGATGTTGCTCAATATGGGTCCTTAGAGTGAACACCATAAGAGAATCAAGATACGCAGCCATTGATTCCTGAGCATTGAAGTCAGAAATTGGGCGTTGAAGATAGGTCGCTAGCCATTCTAACAAAGCTATTTCTAAGATTTGCCGACTTTGATTAGGTCTGGCGTTTAAAATTTTTGAGCGGGAAATATAGCCCACCTGAGACAACGAGGATTGAGGAGCAGCCTCACAATAAGATGTTGCGATGTGCTGTGTAAGTTCTTCATCTAGGGGAGGAGCTGGAGTTGCTCCAAGTTTTACATCTCCCCATCGTATAACCATTGCTGCCGCTGTTGATGCTGCGCCAGTCGTATAAACAAGCACTAAATCATCTTCTTGAAACTTGGCATTTTGCATCCCGTGATACAGGTTTGCAATCGGCGAAACAGGACCAATATTTGCATAGTAGGGATAGAGATTTATAGTGTTATTGGAATCAATTTCTAGTGCTTGAGTACAAACGTTTGCATACCAAGCAGAGGGTGTATTAAATGAAAAAAACTTTATTTGCTCAAGCGTTACCCCAGCAGCAGTGAGCGCTCCCTCGCAACATATTCGAACAAATTTAACAGCCGTTTCAGCAAGAGAACTGGCGTTTTCACCTGTGCGCAGACAAATACGTGGCTGGTCTTGTGCATTGATAGCAGGCTCGTAAATATAGGCTCCTCTTGTTTCTGCAGTATGTATCATCTTTGTACCCAAAATCCCCTGATGTGGTTTCAGCGAACTAACGACAAATGCCCCTGCTCCGTCACCCAATGACCACGAAAGCGTATCATCGTCTGCTCTAACATTTGAACCAACATGTGAAACTACAACTAAAACATGTCTGTGCTCGTTAGCCTTTACTAAAGCACTGGCATTCTGCAATGCTACTAAAGCACTGGAACATGTTGCTTCCAAGTTCCAGGCTGGCGCTTTCAGCCCCAACTGTTGGGACAAGTCAGAGGCATCTTGTAAGCCTAAAGACTCTGAAAAAATAGAAGTGACTATTAGTAATTCAACCTCATCTGAAACTAAGCCAGCCGCCGACAAAGCATCTTGAGCCACACGATACTCGAGGGAGCGTGACGACTCTTTAGCTCCAATTACTCTTCGCTCCACACTGCCTCGAAATGGATCGGGCAAATATGGTGCAACTGCACGTGACCAGATATCAAGCCCATCTGCACTAGGAGTAAATTGACGAGGGCGTTTAACTCGAACCCGTTTTGGTGCACTTAGAGGTGCCTCAGATGACAACTTTTCCTGCCAATATTCATTAGTTCGAATTGTATCTGGAAAACATAATGCTAAGGAGCGGATTCCAACTGCATCCATTACCATGATATAACTCCTTTTAATGATCCTTGAATCTCTTTTAAAGGGAAATACTTGTCAAATCCCGACACTGTCACATCAGGAAAAAAATTCAAAGTTTCCCAAAAAGTATTTTCAGCTTTTCAATATGCCCCTAGCTGAGACGATAAATGCTCTTATGCAACCAAACCTAGGTATGAGCTTATGCCGAGAAATTTCAGTTAGGGCAGAAGTTATAAGCCCCTTGGATCCTAAATCCACAGCTGGTCAGGATTTTCTAGCCCAAACAAATATCCCGAGACTATTTGACCTTAACAAGGTCTAAAATCTAAACAGTCTAAAGAATTGCATAACTTGAGTATCTCGCTTTGTATCAACCAAATTGAAACAGCGTACCCTTTGACTTCTCCAGTATTTGGTGAATATTTTTATCGCTCTTCAGAGGCGAATATATCAGTGTTGATAATACTCTCATTATTAACAGAGAAAATGACTGATTGCAATACTTTATCTTTCTAAAAGCTCAAATTAATCGAGCTAGGTTGAAAAATATTAAAATCATCTCGCATCTAACAAATTATCCTATGGTCCTTCTAGATATAGATTTATAGCCTTGGTCATATTGGTTAAGGCAGTTCATCTCCCACGAGGGCATTCAGCTACAAAGCCAATATGACGAGCAAACTTCTTAATGCATCAGAATTTTCTAACCCTATTCACCATCAGAGTTAACATTTCCAGACAAAATAATAATATTGTCGGTAAATCTATAAAAAAAGGTCTGTATCTGTTTGGACAGAATACAGACCCTTGGCAATTTCTTGAAAATTACGATTATTTACGCTGGTTAAGAGGTCTTGACCAACATAAATAACTCTTACACCGTACTTACGACGACATCTGTTGTCAATGCTATATCTGTTAGCGCACCACTGCCAACAAATGTGACGTCCATCCGCGCAATCTCAGACACTCCCAAGATAATCTCTTGTATACTATTATCAGCTAAACTTGGAATATCTACAGCTTCAATTAAGTGATTATTTTCGTCAAATAACTGAATAGAACTGCCTGACTCTTCTATATCTAGGAAGCCAACACTGGCAACATTGACTAGCTCATCCCACTCAAAACGTAGAGTGCCACCTCTGGCATTGTCATCGGGGTCATTACTATCCCCATCTTCGGAAATAATTAGCACGTTCCCCAACTCGGGTGCCAGTAGGTCGTTATCGCCGCCTGTGGGCTCAGCACTGTCGAAGATCATTGCTCCATAGGGATTATCCGGTGTTGAAACCTCTAGCCCCTCAAATTGATCAGTGATAATAGTGCCAGCCGTTAATACGAGGTCATCAGCCATCTCAAAATCGATGACACTGATAGAACCAGGATTCACATCTGGTAACTGACTAATAACGGTAACGTTTTGATCAAGAGAATCACCTGTGCCATAGACATATTCAAATGCAGCCTCATCTTCAAATAAATGTGCTCGTAAAAATAAGGCACTCCAACGAGCAATTGTCTCTGTTGCAATGGCTTGATCTAACGTGGAGCGGCTTGGCTCACGTAAAGGATTATCCTCATTTGTGATGCTGTAATGGTTAGCGCCCTCAACAGTGATTAAGGCTTTCGGTGGATTAAGAATCAGGTCGTAGGTTTCTTCACTAAGAATAGATGGAACTACACCATCCAACTCACCGACTATCAAGCCAGTCGGTATATCGTCGTTATTAACTGGCAGAGCCTCTTCCGTGAAAGTGTCTCTAAAGCTTGCCGCATAAAAGATGCCTGCCATTAATTCTGGCGGTCGAACATAGTCTTCGTCTTCAGAACAAAATTCGAGTAGGCAAATGTCTTCTTGAATAGCACTTAATCCAGCTGCGCCACCAAAGGAGTGCCCTAGCAGTCCCATCTTATCTGTATCAATAATCTCAAAAACTGGAGACGAACTGTCTGTATCCTCTAATAGCATTTGTGTTAAAGTCTCATTCACTTGCTGCTGCTCGGCAAGCAAGCCAGATAACGAGTCCCCAGTCGGAGCAACTATTGTTCGTTCGTTATTAGGAACTACGACAACAAATCCATAACTCGCTACTGTAGAAGCGTAATTTGAGTATTCTGCCTTATCCAGAAAAGCCCCCTGAAGCATTAAAGCGATAGGAAATTCAAGACTATCTTCAACGGGATCAGGTAAAACGGGAAAATAAATATCTACGGGATCCTCTGCCGCGATCATCGTAGTGTAACTATCAACTTCATAATCAGAGAACTGTGTTATTATTGCCATATTGCGCTTCTAGAATCAATATTCAGAACGACTGGATAAGTTTGTTGCCGATAAGCCTGCTGATAACTTTATTTAGGCTCGAATATTGGCTTAACACCAAGGAATGACAACACACCAATGCATCAGGTTTTAAAGGTAGTAAAAGAGCGTAGCAGTATATCCAAAGAACTTGTTTCTAGCATCCTCCAGAACCTTTCATGGAAAAAGATGTCTCTACTACATTACCAGTATTACCCATACTGCCCAGAAAACCTAATAAATAAGTTAAGGAAAAAATTTGTAAGTTGTAGCACCCTTAATAACAGTACTCGCCATCCCTAGGGCACTAATGCCCAGGAAAAGACCGAATCACTACCTGAATCTTTGATTGACCCACACACATAGCTGAGATCGCGCCATCAGCAGGATACCAAAGCTTGACTGTCCAACCTACAGGGGCTTGGTCAATCTTGGCCGGAATCACTAATTTGGGTTCGGGAAGCCATGCAATCTCTATATCTGTCATGGGATAGCTCAAGCCCAACCCAATAGCCTTGAGGTGAGACTCTTTCAAGGTCCAGTATTTAAAGAAGCCTTCCAATCTTTCGACATGGGATGTTGGTAAAGTAATTTGTTCATTTGATGTGAGGCAGTACTCGATTAACCCCTCCAAGCGAGTTCGGAATTTATCCAAGCGAGTTCGCGAGGAGATCTGTTCAATATCTACGCCCAGTAGTACTTTGAATCCGATCGCATACACGACCCATTCACCGCTGTGAGATAAATTAAATTGTAAAGACCCATCGGGAATTGCCAAACGAGGTTTTCCGTAAGAATTGTAGGCAAAAACCAGCGATTTGGGTGCACAGTCAAGATAGCAGGCTAAGAGATAGCGTAATCCGCCTCGGCTTAGAATAAAGCGTTCTCGATCTTGGCATCTGAAAAATCTCTGGGCACGCTCACATTCATCATTAGATAGCCACTTAAACCAGCGATCAAGTTCAAAGCGAAAACAAGGTATGTGTAGCTGCCAAACGTGAATATGCGAGCAAACCGGTAACGTCAGATTCATTGGAGATGATGGACTGATGGAGTCATCTGTCTTGTTATTGAGTTTTTCAACTAGGAGACTCAACGCAGTTAAATTTCATCAGTTTAGATAATAATCTTTTGGGAAACAGGGGATCATGGGGAAAGAAATGATTACCTGGAACGGGTTCTAGGCTAAATGTATTCGTATGCTGCTGCCAGGCTGCCACATCTGCCTGAATCGCAATGTCATCCCATTGTCCCCAAAAGCAAGTAATTGGACAATCTAGCGGAGCACTAGGGCGATATTGATATGTTTCCAGTAATGAAAAATCTGCCTTCAGAGCAGGGAGCATTAAGCCCATGAGCTCAGGATTATTCAAAACCTCTTCAGACGTGCCACTATATCGTCTTAATTCAACAATGAAGTCAGGATCAGGCAAACCATGTATTGGTTTAGTATCCGGTGGTAGATGAGGGGCGCGGGCTGCTGCTGCCCAAAGATGTTGAGGAGTAAGCTGAACTGTCTCTTGTAGCCATCGACAAAACTCAAAAGCAATCCGTGCTCCTAGACTATGGCCAAAACACGCAAAGGGAACATCTAAAAAAGGTAATAATTCAGGGCCTAAGGCTGACAGCAATAAATCAATGTTAGTAAATGGAGTTTCCAATAGACGCTTACCTCGTCCAGGCAACTCAAGTGCACATACCTCAACTGTCGACGGTAATAGTTCAGACCATTTATAAAATACTCTGGCCGAACCACCTGCATGTGGAAAACATAGCAATCTCAGCTTAGGATGAGATCTTGGATGGAAACAAACCATCCATTTATTCATCAAAAATGTCTCTCTCATAAGCTCAAGTAACAAAAATATGCCCTATATGCATGGTTTTTATCGAGTAATTTTCCCTTGTGACAACATGAGACGATCAACCTTACCATTTGCTGTCAACGGAAAAACATCCAAGACCTGAAAGTCTGATGGAACCATGTATGACGGCAATTTTTTTTCGAGAAAACTGCGAACTTCTTCAATGTTAAGAACGTGTCCTCGGTGAAGAATTATATAAGCTGTTAAATATTTTTGATGCTGTTGTGTTTCTGCAACCGTAACTACGGCATTTTGTATGGAAGGGTACTCTGTAAGTACGGCTTCAATTTCTCCGGCTTCGATGCGGTAGCCCCGCAATTTAATTTGAAAGTCAACTCTACCTAAAAATTCGATATTACCATCTGGTAAATAACAACCTAGATCTCCAGTCCGGTATATCCGCTCACCAGTTCGAGGATGATTAATAAAGTTAGCAGCTGTTTTTTCATAGTTGCGCCAGTAGCCTCTAGCTAACTGCACACCGGCACAATACATTTCTCCTGGAACCCACACCGGACAGTCTTCAAGATTATCATTTAAAATATAGTACTTCGAATTAGCCATAGGCTTCCCATAAGGAATACTCTTCCAATCAGGATTGACTGAGCGAATTAGATAACCAATATTCCAGATTGTAGTTTCAGTGGGTCCACCAATACTTAGAATACTTAAATCAGGTGAGAGTGCTTTTAGGCGATTCACTAGGGAAACTGGTAGCCAATCGCCGCCCAAAATTGCTAAACGTAAGCTCCGCGGTAGCTTTTCAGACGTAATATCAAGATAATTGACTAGCATTTCCATCATGGCAGGCACTGAATTCCATAGAGTTACCCGCTCTTTGATCAACAAATCAAGCCAGTGACGAGAAAATTTAACAGCAGCAGCATCTGGCATCACAATGGTTCCTCCAGCTACTAAAGGACCAAAGATATCATAAACAGATAGATCATGGTTGAGGGCAGTGAGTGCTAAAACCCGATCTCTGGAATTCACCTGAAAAAGCTGATTAGTATGGATAACCACATTGACCACATTACGATGGGTAACCATTACCCCCTTAGGTAAACCTGTGGATCCAGATGTATAAATGACATAAGCCAGATCATCAGGACTTTGGATTAGCGATAATTGAGAATAATTACCCTGGTGAAAATGTTCTTGATCAAGGGCTAATCGACGGATCGACGATGGCCAGGATAGCTTCTCGTCTAGCCATGACTGAGTTATAGCAATGTCTACACCGCTATTCTCTAAAAGATATTGGAATCTTTCTGGCGGTAACTCAGGATCAACTGGAACATAGGCAGCGCCAGCAGCTAAGATACCAAGCACCGCAACAATCTGTTCCCATCCTTTCTCCATAACAATTGCTATTAGATGATTAGGTCGGACATCTAACTGTCTTAAATAATGACCTAATTGGCTAATGCGTTGATATAAAATTTCATAAGTGAATGATTGTTTTGGGGTAACAATGGCAATTGATTCGCCCTGCTGCTGAACCCGTGTAACAAATAAGCTATAAAGTGTCTCCTCAGATAACGAGGTGGATGTCTCATTAACTGTATCCCTCTGCTCAAGTTGAGTGCAAGGAATCATCTGCAATGTATTTGCATGCCAAATGTCTTCCTCATAAGCCAGGCGTTGTAATAAATGGCAGAGAGACACTAGCATATCTTTAGCCATGCCAGGTGGAAAGAGACCTTCATCAACATTTAAACTAATAGTTAGCGTGTTGTTTTCTTCCCGATATCGACATTCTAAATGAGCAGGAACTGTCACAGCTGGGACGGCTATATCATTCTTTGTGGCCACATCTTTTTTAATTTCTGTAGGCTCAATAAAAAAGGATGTAGCCAATATAGACTTTAGCTTTTCTAAGGAGTTTTCAGACAATGAGGTTAGTTGTTGAAACTGAACTTCTGATCGATGTTTTGGATTATCTCTCAAGCGTGTTGCGATATGCCTAGCTTTATTCCCAAAAGAGTCAGAAGCAGAGTGATTGATCTCTAGTAAGGTGAATGAATTATTACCTGGCTTGAATTGATTAGCTGCTAACCCGAATTCGGCTTTTGCACCGATATCTGGAGCTAACTGTTCAACCACATTAATGGTGAAGTGAGAGTTTTTACTCCAGGCTGTTAGAACTTCAACGTAGCTTGCTAACACAATCTCACTAGGCATTAACCCAGACTGCACAGTCTGTTCTCGCAGCCGAAGCCAGGTTGCAGAATCAACTTGGTGACTATACTGGATCAGCTTGGGATTAAGCTTATCGAGGTTTCGTGATAAAGGTAGTTCTGGCGCTAACGGTAAAGCTTCAATACGATGTTGCCATAAATCCAGCCATTGATTATCAGACTTAAGACCCTGATAATCATTTTCTTGATAAAGTGAGACCAAAACAGATGGACTGTTCATACTCATACTTCTTTCCTTAAGCCTAAATGATAGAAAATCTTGATTAAATAAAAGGTGGAGATCAATTTAATCTGGGAAATTTTGGTAGGTGGAAATATAGAATGCAAGAGCTAGAAGTATTAGCCCTGCTGCATTCTATATACTATCTCCTTTTCCCAGAATTACTCCCCACCTTGAATTGATACTCATAAAAGATTAAATACCTATGAGTGTAGCGATCATATTGCGATGGATTTCAGACGTACCAGCATAAATAGTACCAGCAATAGAATCTCGGAGTTCCCTCTCTAATTCATAGTCAGTCATATACCCTCTAGCACCATGAATTTGGATGGCATCCTGACAAATTTGAAGCAAACTTTCACTGATAAAAACTTTAGAAATCGAAGCTTCCAAGAAAGCTCGTTTACCTTCTTTCTTCAGCCATCCTATTTTATATAGCATTAGCTTTGCTAGCTCTAATCTCATCTTCATATCAGCAATTTTGTGGGAAATTCCTTGAAAAGAACCAATGGACTGGCCAAACTGATGCCGTTTTCTAGCATAGTTGACACATTGTTCCAAGATTCTTTCCATCACGCCCACCTGGCTAGCAAATAAAAATCCTCGTTCCCAAATAATTGTTGACTGGAAAATATTATAGCCTTGCCCCTCCTGACCTAAGCGATGGTCAACCGGTACCTTACAATCTTGAAAAACTAATTCACCCATCGGTGCCGTACGAAGCCCTGACTTTTCCCACTCTTTCTCGATCGTCAAACCAGGTAAATCTTTGTGGATGATAAAAGCAGAAATTCCTTTCTGAATATCTACCTCTGAGTCAGTACGAACAAATGTAACATAGACATCAGCAATAGGAGCATTGCTAATAAACGTTTTGGTGCCGTTTAAGATGTAGTAATCTCCATGACGGATAGCTTCAGTTTTCATCTCAAAGGCTGCTGAACCGGACGTTAACTCTGTTAAAGCATGTCCTCCAAGAGATTTTCCTCGACAAAGAGATGGTAGATACTGTTGCTTTTGAACCTCAGTGCCAAAATTGGCGATTGAGACGGCACAACTCCAAAGATGATTGTTGATGGCAAATACTAAGCCATTATCTTTGCAACCATAACCTAACCCTTCTAAGCCCAATATAATCGTCAAAAAATCTAGATCCTGTCCGTCATACTCCTTAGCAATTGGCCAACCTAAGATGCCAAAGTCGGCACATTTTATCCAACCTTCTTGATTAAATTCACTATTCCGATCTCTCTCAATTAACCTTTGATTTAATTCCGTTTGAGCAAAGCTAATGACTGACTTACGGAAGTCAAGTTGATCTGAATCCCAAGCAAAACTTATACTCATTATGAGAAATAACTGGCAATTATGATATGCATAAACTTTGTAGTACTCGACAGCACAAGTTAATACACTGTCGCTGATACCAAAGGGGCAGAGAATACATCAAAACATTAGTGACTAGTGGTGACAGAGACTTTGTTCTCGATCAATCGAGTCATCGCATTAACCGTCCTAAAATTTTCAAAATCAAGTTCCTCATCCCTGATAGTCAACTGAAATTCTTTCTCAATGAAGAGAACCAGCTGCATGGCAAACATAGAATTAATAAAACCGGTTGCGAAAATATCTTCATCTTCTTTCAATTGATAATCGCTAAAGTGACCTGATAGAAACGAGTAGATTTTTTCTTTTATTTCTTTCATTTTTGTTAACCTTATTCAGTAAAAATGACCTCAAAACTTCGTGAATATTCAAGGATAAAAGCTTAATCAGATACCTTTTGCCCTTGAATGTAGGTGTAAAAACCTTTACCATTCTTACAGCCATATAGCCCCGCATCTACCATCTTCTTGAGTAGGGGACAAGGGCGATACTTGTCGTCATTAAAACTTTCATACAAAACCTCAATCGAATAAAGAATAGTATCCAAACCAATGAGATCTGCCGTCTCTAAAGGCCCCATTTTATGGCCAAAGCATCCTTTAAATAACCGATCGATTTCTGCAACAGTAGCAACCTGATCTTGTAGGATAAAAATTGCCTCATTGATGGTCAACATCATGACTCGATTAGTTACAAACCCTGGGGAATCATTGACAACAATCGAGTCCTTACCCATTTGTCTTAACAATGTTTGAGCACTTTGAATCGTCGCGTCAGCGGTATGGTAACCGCGAATCACTTCCACCATGGGTTTAATTGGAACAGGATTCATAAAATGCATACCAATTACTCGATCTGGCCGCTGAGTTACTGAACCGAATCGTGTAATGGAAATGGCTGATGTATTAGCTGCAAAGATAGTCTCAGCAGGACAAACTTCATCTATTTTTTCATAAATAGTTTGCTTTAAATTCCATTTTTCTGTGGCATTTTCAACGATAAATTCAACATCTTTAAGTTGTTGATAATCTGTGGAAAAAATAATTTTATCAAGAATTTCTATAGTACTCAGCTCAAGAGAAATGTTAGATTTAGAGGCTGAGAAAAAATTTTGCATGCGTAGATTTTTTCGTATTTCGGCTTCAGCTCTTTCCAAAATCCGATCAGCAACATCTAACAACGTAACCTGATGACCTGTCTGGGCTAAATTTTGGGCAAGACCAATGCCCATTGTGCCAGCACCAATAACACCAACTGATTGAATCTTCATAACTGCTATTTCAGAACTCAGTGAGTATATGAGGTAATGTAGACTCGCCATCACTAATCACTCATCGTCCAACATTTCCCCAAAGTGGATTGGAATAATGTTTTTTACCCTAACCCCTTGGTTTGAGCCAAGGACAATCGCATTAGTTAACGCATAGGATGGCGTGTGACTCTATGCTCTAATTCTTCGCCGATCAGCAACATTTTACATCTCTCCGTTAAGGACTACTAATAGCTGATCGTTAGGCCGCTTTTGAATATCCATGCTCTGCTAAGGATTTTCAGGAACATTGTCTTGACCAAGTACTTTTACAACAACAATTTTCCAGCTAAACAGTCTACCAAAAAGTGAAGGTGGCGTTCTCCAGAGAATGAGTTGCAGTGCGCTCTGTGCGTGAAACAATGATGATCTAAAGATTCTCTCAGCTCATTTCTTAGTTGTTGAAAGCGGCTGATTTCTACCAAATAAATTCCGTGACCAACTACATCAGGATAGTTAACGTCATGACCAGACTAGCTTTAAGATAGTTGGCGTTTAATATCTCAAGGCATGAGAGATAGAGTCGTATGAATATCAGATAGGCTTGAGCTTGAACGATTAGAGCAGTCACTCAAGCTTCTTCTCAAGATTTCAAAACTAAATTGGTTAACATTGTATTCATCTTATTAACAGACTCAGTGTACTCATTTTGAGGAATTGATTCAGCTACAATTCCTGCTCCCGCATTCAGATAAGTACGTTCACCATATTGATAGGCTGAACGAATTGCGATCGCTAGATCTGCTTTGCCACGACTATCAAACCACCCAATACCTCCAGCATAAAGACCTCTGGGCTCGGATTCCAAATGATTTATCCATTCCAGAGCTTTATCTTTGTTGATACCGGAAACTGTAATTCCTGGAAATAACACTTTTAAGGCATCCCAAAAGGTTTTATCAGGCTGCAGCTGGCCACCAACTTTTGATGACAAATGTTGTACACATCGGTACCTTTTAACCTCCATAAAGTTGAACACCTGCACTGTACCTGGCAAACAAACGGATGTAATTTCATCCTGTGCTAGCCACACAGATAAGGCATGCTCTTTAACCTCTTTGGCATCTGTAAAAAGTTCCTTGCTCAGCTTGATATCTTCCTCTAAAGTACTGCTACGAGGTCGAGTCCCTGCTAAAGGATTAGTCGTTACAAACCCATCTTGACTCACCTCTACAAGGGTTTCAGGGCTAAAACCAACAGCTTTTATGTCCTTAAAATCCAAACAATAGGAACGAGCTGCATTATTTACTTTTGAGCCAACCTCGTAGGTTCCTAAGACATCTAAGGTACCAGAAATCTCACGTGATCGAGCAATAATAGCTTTATGCAA
Source organism: Leptothoe sp. ISB3NOV94-8A (assembly GCF_043421595.1). Classification (NCBI taxonomy): domain Bacteria; kingdom Bacillati; phylum Cyanobacteriota; class Cyanophyceae; order Nodosilineales; family Cymatolegaceae; genus Leptothoe; species Leptothoe sp. ISB3NOV94-8A. Next base: position 212,358 of record NZ_JAXSQW010000004.1, read on the forward strand.
GTGTCCTTCTTTAATAACATTAACCATTTGATTGACAGAGCTTTGATAGGCCTCTTGATCGCTATCATCACATATCAAAGATGCTGATTCAAAGCTGGGCATCTGACCATCAAAAAAGAGTTGGTCTCTAATTGTTTCTAGAGGTTTAGTTGTTTTAATCCTGACCCCCTCTTTGGTAAAGCGTAACTCAGTTTCAGGAATAAAAAAATGGCAAAGCGGTTGGTCAATTGCCTTAGAATAAGAAGAATAAAATCGGGCTATATCAAAGGCAACATAGCCATAAGCTGTCCAATCTTCAAAGCGTAAGGAATTCAAAAGATTCTCGACTTGTTTAAGGGGATCACTAACAGGTTCAGATTTAGATGCACCTAATCCCTCTAAAGAAATCTGTTCCTGAGTGACTAAAACTTTTGCTAACTCACCCCCAGCTATACAAGTCTCGTCCTTTGACTCGTACATCATATACTTAGAAAATATTCCGGTTTGGAGAAGATTATGCAAAATAATCACGGGTTCTCTTTTGCCAGGAATAAATGTTTCATAGTACTTGGTCGAAGGTTTAAAATCCAGTACCATTCATTTTCTCCTTTTGGGGTTACATACTTTTCAACAGACTAAATTAGAATTCCTGGTATTGCTTAATTGGCAATAGCTAATGGAGGTTCAGAAAGCATATTTTTCAACATCTGTCGATGAATTTTTCCTGTGGATGTGCGAGGTAGGCTATCCAAAAAGAACATACGTTTAGGTGTCTTAAAATGGGGTAGTCGCTGCTTGGCGAACTGATAAATCATTCTTTCTAATTTTGGGGAAGAGATTTGCTCTGGCTTGAGACTAATATAGGCGACAATTTCAGTTAACTGCTCACCATGGGTAGAGGAGGACACCACGGCAACTTCATGGATGTGTGGGTGCTGATGCAAGACCTCTTCTATCTCCAAAGGTGAAATCCACTGCCCTTTAACTTTAAACAGTTCATCCTTCCGTCCTACGAACCAAAAGAAACCATCACGATCTCGTCTATACCTATCTCCAGTTTTCATCGTAGAACCATGAATTGCCTTACGAGTCTCCTTCAGGCGATTCCAGTAACCTAACATCAGGCTAGGACCGCTAACTTGCAGCTCACCAATCTCACCAATAGAGCAAGGAAGCCCTTTTTCATCGACAACTTGAACTTCGTAACCAGCCACAGGGTATCCAGAGCTACCTAGTCTTGACTTTCCTAATTGATTAGAGAGAAATATATAAAGAAATTCAGTTGTGCCAATTCCCTCACAAATTTCTAGATGATGAGTATCAAACCACTTCTGCCAAATACTGTTAGGGAGTTTTTCAGCAGCCGATACACACAAACGTAGACATGAAGAATCAAAATTAGAAATGTCCTCCACCTCTAAAAGATCGGCATATACACTGGGTATTCCAAAGAAAACTGTAGGTCGATAGCGTTTAACATCATCAACTATATCAAAAGCACTTTTAGTAGCAGAAAGTACTGAAGCAGCCCCCATCGTCATGGGTAGGTATAGGCTATTGCCTAGCCCATAGGCAAATGCCATACTGGCAACCGAATAGGTAATATCATCCTGACTTAAACCAATAGTACTTTGACCATAATTTTGGGCACAGAAAAGAAAGCTTTGATGTGCATGAATGACGCCTTTAGGCCGCCCTGTACTACCCGATGTGTACAGCCAAAAAGCAGGCTCATTGGGAGATGTTTGAGCATGAGTCATCAATTCACTTCTATGTTCAAGCGATGACAAGAAGGGATTTTCACCATCCACAAGCAGGGTATGACACAAATAGTCTAATGGGAGAGATACTATTTCTTCTTGCCATACCTGAGCTGTTAGCAAAACCTTACTCCGAGAATCCTGAAGGATATAACCAATATCTTCTACGGAACAGGTGGGGTTAATAGGGACAGGCACAGCGCCCAACCAAATTGCACCTAAAAAGAAAAATATCCACTCAGGTTCATTTTCAAGGAGAATACTCACTCGATTTTCCTGCTCTACACCTAGATCAGAAAGTAATTGAGCACTACGCTTGACCAAACTATTTACTTGGGTATAAGTATACGTTCCAAGTCGAGTATAAAAAGCGATCCTATCACTATACTCTATGTTTAGATTACCCTCAATGAGGTATGCAGCAAGATTAAAAACATCAGGTAACTCTTCGTTGACGCTTTTCATGGCAATTGTCCTATGGTTCCTGCAATCATTAGCTAGCTGATTAAGCTGAAGTCAACTTTAGGCTCACCAACACAAAGGTTTTGTCGTTACACAGGGCGAACACACTTTGCAATAGAATCAGTCGGTGGATTGTTTAACTTCCAGTTTTCAATCTCTTCTTGAGACCATCTACGATAAGGGCCTCCTTCTACAGGCTCTGGCAGGTTAAGGTCAATTCCTAACTGATTTTCGAGCCATTTTTGGAACAAGTAGTGATACGACATAACGGCACCTCCGTCACCATGGGGACGATCCCACCGGGCCAGCAATGAATCGCCAAAATGAAACTCGGTTTCCTCTCCGTTGTAAATGTGTCGAATGACGGGATGCAAAAATGCCGCACAGGAAGTGTCTACCGGATCAGAGGGGCCCATAAAGGTAATAGCTGGGTCTTTAAAGTTATCGAAACCAAACTCAAGCGTAAAAACCAGGACATGTTTTCCGTCAAAATGGCGTTCTCTTACATGATTGAAGGGAAGTTCCTCAAAAATCGTCGCTTCCGTCATATCATCGGCTAGGACAACAACATCCGAAAGAACACCAAAAAGCTGAAAGATAGCAGACGCGATGCTAAATCGTTCGTACATCCAGTCCAAAAGTTTATCCCAATCTAATGGTTTTATCGTCTTGCTGGGCAGAGGAATATTTTCATAGCGCTCCTCTATAAGCTTGAACAGTGTTCGTATAGCATACCGGAAGCCATGTATGAAAGCAGATGAAGCTTTTCTATCAATGCTCTGCATGGCCGCACCGATAAAGAACATGTTAGGAACATTTTCCGATTCCCAGATGGGAGTCATCTTTGGAAACTTACCTCGTTTCCAAGATAATGGCATGGCCGATTCATCAAAGAGTTCTTCATCAAACCAGCGCCAACCAGAACAACAGATTATGTGGTCATACTCACGAGTCAACTCAAGAGAGCCAGGAATATCTGAATTTGGATAATCATAGCTATGATTAGTTTGCAAACAACCATTTTCCAGACGAGTAATTCGCTTTAATCGAGGATTTAGTACAGCATGTAGCGACTTTAACTGATACATATCAAAGATGTTATTGTTAACAGCCCTCACATCTCCGACAAAATGAGTATTCCATGCGAACTTGATAGGTTCTTTAGCAAAGACGTGAACGAAGCTAGCAATCCCTGATAAAAACTCCGCTGTTTCAAACGCTGAATTACCTTGTCCAATAATACAGACTCTCTTGTTCCGATAAGTTTCTGGATCGAGGATCTGATCATCATAAACTGTAGCCAGCTCAATGCCTTCAATATCATCTGGCAACAGCGCTTTCACTGGGCCTAATCCAAGAAAAAGAGCTTCACACTCATAATGGACCCCATCCTCTGTTGCGAGATGAAAGTGCCCATTGTCATAGCGCTTGATTTTAGAAACCGTAGTGCCGTAAGTAATATTTAAATCAAAGTGTTTAGCAAAATCCTGAAGATACTCGTAAAGTCGATCAGCACTTGGGAATAAATCATCTGAGTACTCAGTAAAGCGCATCTCTGGATCATCAGACAATAATGAATTCCAATCGTGACGCAAATTAAAATCATCCTCAGGGAAATAATTATTCTTCTTATTGATGGAGATAAGCTTGCGATGTAGCGGATATTTAGAAAAAAAGGACCCTGCAGTTTGATTACGCTCTAAAATGACATAATCTTTCTGATTTTTTTCCATAAAATAGCCAAGCTGCAAGCCACTCGGACCGGCACCTACAATAATGTATTTATGACGTCTAACATCCATAACTATCTCGGCTCCTTGCTTCTTGGAAATTCTTTCAACTCGAACTGAGCAGATCTACAGAATTAATCACAAAACAGATTTACTGAAACTTCACATATCTTTTGGTACAGTAGATCTGTTTTGCGATTTTCATTGATTAGGGAATTAATCTAGTTACGCCAAGAACTTGTCACACGCTATCTTAGATTAAATCAAAACTGCCTTAAAGCCTCTAAAATCCCGAACCAATCCAAATAAAGCGATAGCTTTATAGAATCCTAAGTCAGATGGCTTTTCAAAACAGATTACATATCCAATTGCCTAAGATTTATCCTAATAAAATCTTAGGCAGAATCTCTAGAAGAAAAAAATGTCTTACGCTTAGTTGAAATTCCTTAAGCGAAAACAAATTATCAAAGCACAAACAGCAACTCATATTTTAAAGACTTACCAAAAACAGCAACACCGAAAAGAAGTGCTTTGAAGACCGACTTTACACCGTATGATCGTCTTTAAGTAATCACTCCTGGGATCATTTGCTTGAACTTCTCAATCTTAACCTGCTTGTAAACCTCCCAATACGGATCATCTTTAACAAAGTCGCTTGCTTCAGAGTCTGACTCGACGTTTAAGCAAATACAGATCACAGTGGTATCAGAGTCTTCATCATAAGCAAGTCCACCAAAAGCAATCTGCTCCAAGTGATTTCTCATGTAAACACGATGTTGAGGTCGCAACGAACTCATTAGCTCTTGCCTATCTTGATCTAGCAGGCAGTGAAGAAAGTAAGCGATGATAGCACCTCCTAATCTCAAATCTTGATCTACTACAAAAACTTACTACAAGAATTATGTACTCTCCAAAAATCTTGAGAATCGTCCAAAAATAATTGAAAGCTAATCTTTTTCAAAAAACATTCAGCAGCTATATCACTTAACAACACAATAACCTAAACTAAGCCATTGACTGTAACAAAGTGCGTTCCTCTATATTCTATTATAAGAAAAGATTCTCTCATAACAGAATGGTAGTTGACTCTACAGAGCAAGTCAACTATTTAAATATGCAGAAAGCCTGGAAACATCAAACAACTCTTCATCAATACTGACCATAATAGCCTTTACTCATGGATTGAGAACTTTTTAAATGACGATGGATATGAACTAAGACAATCAATCTTAGCTATCACTAATCTAGAATCACTCTGTACCCGTCTGTCAAAATCTAGGCTTGAAAACTAATTTTCCATGTAAACAATCCTCAACAAGCTAATCCCATCCACATGATTCACAATCTCTCCAAAAACAAGATGAGTCTGCTTAACTAGCATTTTCAGAATCTTTAGATATGGATGAATTGATTAAATCGCAAACCTCACTTAAAGTCTTATCTCGACGGCCTTCTAGCTTAATCCTGACACCAAATTTCTGCTTCAGTACAACAGCGACTTCGACTATTTCTGTCGAATCCAACTGTAAATCCTTATAAAGGAAAGAATCTGGATTAAGCTCATCTGTTGGAATACCTAGCTCATATAAAATATCCATGAGCACATTCATTGGTTGTAATGCATTCATAAATTAAATACTTCGATAAGTCAATTAAATCTTTTCTAAGAGGTGAACAAGTTGTTTAACTGTTTGATGCTTCCATCTCAATTCTGAAAAAAGTGGAGTATGGTTCTCTCAATCTAGTGCTTTAGGAGGGTTAAACTCCAGTACGTATCTTCTAGATATATGTTATCCAGCTTTCGTTATTGTCACTTCTACCCATGACAACAAGGAGCCCTCCAGATTCTCAAGTCAAATAAGGAAAAGCTTGACCCAAAAAACCTTAACCAGGAAACCAAGGCGTCTCATCAGCAGGAAAAACGATAATATCGCAAACGTAACATTATAGATTGAACATCTACTGCTTCAATCGACAGGGATGCTAAAATAAACAACTTTCCCCATTCAACGATCAACTCTAAACTTCAAACATACAATTCAGAGAGATTGAAAAACGAACAGCTAGTTTAGATAAACCTAGAAAACAGATGAAATATTCAAGCCGACCAGGAAAAGTTAAGTAACGGTCCATTTCCATGTAGCCTGAATTTTAAAGTATTTCATTCCTCTAAACAACATAAGTGTTGCAAAAGCTTTTTCAAATCACTTAACCTTCAGAATTGACTCTTTAAAGGTTACCTAGACTACTTATGACAGATGAATGAGTGACTTTTTTCAGATAGACCAATCAAGAAAGATTACCAGTAGCTAAAGAACCTTTCAGTGGATCTACTTAATAATATACTCTATATCATACTTTATGACGTAAATCTCATTGCTTTACATTCCTTTGCTATTTGATTAGCGTTATCAGACTCCAAATAATTCTGGCAATGAGCTTAGATTTAGCAAGTTATCAATCCTATCGCCATTTGACAGCGCATCGGTTATATATGATTCCGCCGCATTACAGTGCCGATTTAGCAATTGAAAGCTATCTCAAGCGATATGTAATATAAAGGGGGTATGGCATCTATTGACATAAATTCTCAATAATGCTTTATTACTATTGGCAAGCAAAGAAAGTATGGAGATAGAATCTAGGATAAACATAGAAAGCTAAGTCAACCTGAAAGGCTACAGTCGGGGTGTTGTCCTAACACAACGATTCATGGCTTTTGGATGATGATTTTAGCGATACAACAGAAGGTTGAAGACGTGTACCACAATTGATACGTTCGGTTTAACGTTTTGTGCTGCAATTACGACTACCAACGTTCCTGAATATGTTTGAGACAGTAGGTTCTTGAAAAAGTCTCTTACACAAGTAAAGTCACTGCAAGTGAGTATCTCTTTTGGGGCAATGGAGTTCATCGGAGGGGTAAACTTTATCCAATGAGCTATGAATTTATTTGATGGATTGTTCAGGTCGCTTTATGCCATAAGGAATCAAAAGTCCCATTCTGCCAAAGGATGCTGGGTCATCGAACGGGCCTTTGAGGATGGAAATGTTACCGACCATTGATTAGAAGCTATAACTCCTAAGAAACACAAACTAATCAACCCTAAAATAGACTGATTGTCGACAGAATCACGACAATTGTGTTTCTTGCCGGTTGAGCGAACAGCCCTGCTATTCGTAAAAGGCTCAGATCTTGCAACTGGCGAGGCGGCGTTAGCTCACCATGGACTCAAAGTTGCACGGCTAATCGAATCAAAACCCACTAAAGGGGTTGAGAGATCGGTAAAAGCTCTATATCCAGAGCCCTACGGCCAAGTTTTCACCTTAGCAGACAGCCCTTAATTAGCGTTGGATTTTGAACCCGACGTGGGTTATTGCCTCATCACCAACATACGTGCAAGAGCTGAGTATAAGAATTTAACCGAGTCATCCAAAGTGATGGTTCACAAAAGTGATGGTTCACAAAAGTGATGGTTCACATTTTAATGACTCAATTGATTCTTCGGAAACGGGCATAATTTCATAGCTTCCCTCTCTGCTCGTTAAAATAGTTTCTTACGCTAATCTTGCTGGCTAACAAAGTGATTTTAGAGAAATGCTCAGCATTCTTCAGGCTTCCTCCGAATAAGTAAGTGTAAAAGAGAGTAAGTTCATACATATGTTAGGAACATATCAATAAGTATGACCTTAGACTGAAATCTCTTATTGAACTTACTCATTGACAACATCAAACTTTGCACACAGACGTCATGAAAGTAAATTTCTCTGTTCGAAATATAGACGAACTATTTGCCGAATTGAGTCATCAAGAAGATTTAGCGATCAGTTCAGAAGAATATGAGCATACGTTGATATTTCCGTCGCGTATTTGCAATGGTTTGGTAAAGAGTTATAAGTTACGTCCAGGATTTGAGCTATCGGTACAAAATACTTTATTTCCAAAGCGTCTTATCTTAGAGACTGAATTTAGCCACCCGGCATCTTTGACTCTCGGCTTCTGCGTTTCAGGCAGTTCCAGGGGAACGATCAAAGGGGTCAAAGAGGAATTGAGCTTCAAATCAGGGCAAATTGGCTGGGGTGTTACATCCGATACACTTGGGACAATTGAGTATTGTGCTGGAAAACCATTTTCATTTATCAATATCTCCATGGATACTGAAGTGCTCGATACTTTATTGAATGGCCGTGCTGAGTCGCTCCCTACCCAATTTCAGCGGCTTATGAAAGGGAAAGATAGGTCCCCTTATTTACAAACTGATTGGATGACGCACACAATGAAAATGGCCATGCAGCAAGTCTTAAAGTGCCCATACCATGGCCTCACAAAACGTCTTTATCTAGAAAGCAAAGCACTTGAAGTATTCGCCTGCTTTCTAGAGCATCTTTCATCTAGTGCAAAGACAAAATCTCGAACTCCTGCCCTCAAACCTACTGATATCGATCGAATTCATTGGGCCAAAGAGATTCTGTTAAATGATTTAGCTCATCCACCTTCATTAGCAAGCTTAGCTAAACTAGTTGGTCTAAATGATTACAAGCTCAAGATTGGTTTTCGTCAAGTTTTAGGTAAAACTGCTTTTGGCTATCTTAGAGAGCATAGAATGCATCATGCTAAAGACTTACTTGCCACCAGGGCGCTCAGTATTGTTGAAATTGCACGAGCTGTCGGCTATGCTAGTGAAACGTCTTTTAGTGCTGCATTTAAAGAGAAATTTGGTGTGCCCCCGACTGTTTATAGAGCATCGATCTTTTAGGGAGCCTGAGAAAAGAGGTGTTGCTGAATTAAGGGGTGAATCTAACGGGCATCGGTAACACCGCCAAACTCCAGGTAGTGAGTCAGCGACCAGTGGGAATGTTTCAATATATCCAGCAACTTTAACTAGTAAAGGGGGTTGTAATGAGGTTGAACGATGTAATGTCGTAATTCAATATACCCTCCTATAGGTATTGTGTATACTCTAATGCACATCTGAAATGAATTGAAGATAGCTCTCTTGAGCCAAATAGTGGACGCAGGCCAAGTCTATCTATTAAGCGTTGAGAACGGAACAAGGTTGTTGTTTTATCGAGAAAGCCTTGGGGCGGTTCAGAAAGGATCATTGTGCTAACGTCTTAGTAACCTGGAACACCTAAGGGTCCACACTAACTGTTCTTGAACGGTATAGTAACCGCTCAAGAAAAAGGATTTGATAAACTCCAATTTTAGACCTGTTGTGCTTGGGCAACATAGTTCCAATGAGCAATCCGAATCTCGAGGCCCAAGTCATGGGCCAACAGCTGTAAATCTTCTTGGAAGATCTAGTGGCTAGCACTATTGCTATCGCCTGCATCACACAAGGGGCTAATTGAGGTAGCCGTGGGATAGTCGTTGATGCCATGCTGAGTCCACCAATGATAGATGGAGTCACAGGCAAATTCCAAGGTGTCTCGACTGGTCCCAAGGACGACTCAAGAAACACAAACATGTCATTGCTATCGATACCCCTTTTCTGATGCCGGTCATTGTACGCGGTAAGCAGGGGGACCAGGCAACTGCTCAAAGAGCGGTGTAGCTATTTCACTGAGTATCTCTTGACCGGCTCTCGGTACGGGACCGTCCCTTGTGAGATACGCGTGATTTGCACCTATAACAGGCGAATGTTTCCGCTCGCGACCCTGCTGGAGTTTATAGCCCATGCCGTTAAACGATACTGTCCCCTCATCCAGGCTGTTTTCTTATCTACTGAACCATAACAGTGTTCATTTATGCTCTACTGAGGATAGATGATGATCCGTTTGGGATAGGAAATATGGAAATATTTATTGTGATGAACTGATTACTGCTTTAGTCCTGTAGTATTAACTTGGGTCAGATAAGAGAGGATAAGGTTAGTTAATGAACAAACATTTGCGGCCTAAGTAGCTGGGTTTTGAAGCATAAATGCTTTTTCAAACCCTAGGCTTAGCGAATTTTTAGATTAACCTGATAGCAAGATGCATGGCTCACAATTTAAATTCTTGACTGCTTATACATAGATGAATACCATCTGAGAATCGTTACTATTGCACTCTGTAGATAATCCTGTTGGAAAAGGGAGGTATCTTGAGAAGAAAGACTCAGACGAAAGATAGTCTTCTAATAGTTAGAATGACTTTGCTAGCTGTGGAGTATACGGCTAGAGTAAAGAAATTGAGCCTACTCAATAGGTGAATCAACTGTCTGGGTTTCTCCATGTAATTTTTACGGGAGCGAAGGTATGGAATATCTATCCATTGCCTTCAGAAAAGTATTGTATGGATGTTAGGAAACAAGTGAGAATTATAAAATTTAGGCGGATGGCCTTCCACAACCTAACGTTCCATCTGTTGTTGCAAGCAACGTCCTAATCTCTGTGGTAGCAATTTTTGAGCTGTCATTGAGGTAGCTCTATGCAATTGAGAACTTTATATTGATGTAGGCATGTCTTCTATTGAATACAAGGATAGGTAAATCCAGAAATTAGAACTCCATTCTTCTATTGACTGTGTAGAACGTCAGAAATATTTAGGGCTCTGTATTACTTAATCCTAATACCATTGCAAACGATAGGTTAAGGGTACGGAGACATCCTTCCTATGCTGATGACACAACTAACCGGGGCTCCTCGCACCCCACAATTTTTACGTTTAGGGGAGGAGCTGATGAACATCAGCGAGAGAATAGGCTGTTTTGTAATCCTAGAGCTATGGAATGGAGGCAGAAATTAAATTGGGCTGCTGACTCGGAGGATTGGTATAGTTGGAGTTATCAAGCGGGAATTGCTATTGGAACAAAGCTGATTGATGATGTTGTAGTGAACCATATTACGACCCATCCTGATGCTTTAGTTATAGAGCTAGGCTCGGATTTATCTTCTTGCTATGACCAGGTAGCATCGGAAAAATTGATATTGTTCGAGGTAGATTAGAATCGTTGGAACAGGCCTCGAAAGATTAGTTCTAGTTTTCTGATGTTCGAAACGAAATAGCCTAGTAAAATAAACACATTAAGTATTCCTTTTTAAAGCTTGCAGGAACAAGAGTTGTAATCTGTTTGGCTCGCAATGAGATAAGTAGATCATCAATTTACTTTGGTGTAATTATGGATCTGTATTCGTTGTTAAATTATTTTTCCAGTCATGGAGTAAAATTATCTCTTTACGGCGATGCGTTAGAAGTTGACGCACCTAAGGGAGCTATTACTCCAGATATAAGTTGTTCTATTACGCAGCATAAAGCAGAGTTACTTTCGCTATTACATCAATATAGTGAGGTTTTGAATGTTAACATCAATCAGCTACCTAACGTAGCACCTCGGCCAGAAGATCGCTATAAGCCTTTTCCTTTGACAGATATGCAGCACGCCTTTTGGGTAGGGCGCAGTGGTGCGTTGGAACTGGGTGAGGTTGCCAATCATGGCTATTACGAGATTGAGTCATATGATTTAGATTTAGAAAAATTGAATTTGGCATTGCAACAGTTAATTGATCGCCATGATATGTTACGGGCAATTGTTTTGCCCGATGGGCAACAGCAAGTTCTGAAAAAAGTTCCTCCTTATCAAATTGAAATATTAGACTTACGATCGCAGCCAGATCCTGTAGTAAAGGCTAGAATCAACGACATTCGTCATCGAATGTCTCATCAAGTATTACCTGCTGACCAATATCCGCTGTTTGAGTTTCGGGCGACGCGCTTAGACAAAGGCAAAATTCGGCTGCATATTAGTTATGATTTGCAAATATTTGATGCTTGGAGCCTATTTCGACTGTTTGATGAATGGTTTCAGCTTTATCAAGCATCTAACGCTGAATTAGTCCCCCTTGAAATTTCATTTCGGGACTATGTCTTAGCTGAGCAATCTTTACAGGAGACGCAACAGTATCGACAATCACAAGACTATTGGTTGAATCGCTTGGATACCCTACCGCCAGCGCCAGATTTACCTTTAGCAAAACGTCCTAGCGATCTTCAGCATCATCGATGTAGACGATACGAAGGTGGGTTAGAACAGTCTGTTTGGCAAGCATTGAAGCAGAAAGCAGCTCAAGCTGGTTTAACACCCTCTGGATTATTGTTATCAGCCTTTTCTGAAATCTTGGCAGTTTGGAGTAAAATTCCTCGGTTCACTATAAATCTTGCCCTTTTCAACCGTTTGCCGATGCACCCCCAAGTTAGCCATATTTTGGGGGATTTTACGTCTGTTACCTTGTTAGAAGCCGATCACTCAGTGCCCAAATCTTTTGCGGACCAAGCAGTGCAGCTTCAGCAGCAATTATGGAGAGACTTGGAACATCGCTATTTCAGTGGTGTCCGTGTAGTACGAGAATTATCCCGCAAGCGAGGCACTGCGCCCAGTGCTATGCCGATTATCTTTACAAGCACGTTAGGTTTCAGTTCACTGGGACAGGACACTCGTACGTTTAGTCACTTCGGCAAGTTAGTGTATGGCATCAGCCAAGCGTCACAAGCTTGGATAGATGTTCAAGTTTGGGAAGAGAATAATACTCTAACGTTCAACTGGGATGTTGTTGAAGAGCTATTTCCACAAGGGTTGGTTGATGATATGTTTTCAGCATATTGTCGATTCCTGCAAAAGTTGGCATCATCTGAGTCAGCTTGGACTGAGACAAGTCGTCAATTTGCCTTACCAAATCAACTTAACCAACGCTCTAAGGCCAATGCTAAATTAATCCCCATTCCTGAAATCACTCTGCATCAGCTATTTATAGAACAAGTAAAACTAAGGGACAAAGAGGTTGCGGTTATTTCTTCCCGCCGCAACCTCACTTATCAAGAGGTGTATGAATTATCAAAGCAAGTTGGCCATCGATTACGTGCCTTAGGCGTTCGCCCTAACCAGCTAGTAGCCATTGTGATGGAAAAGGGGTGGGAACAAATTGTTGCAGTGATGGGGACTTTGTTGGCTGGTGCAGCTTATGTTCCGATTAGTCCTGAGCTTCCTCAAGAGCGGTTATCTTACCTATTAGAGAATAGTAAGGCGCGGATTGTCCTCACTCAATCTTGGTTAAAACAGTTGCAATATCCTTCAGAAATTCACTGCTTGGATGTGGATGATATTGATCAGTTTTCCTTGGCAGATGAATCTACAGAGGATCTCGAACTTGTTCAAGGTTCTGATGATTTAGCTTATGTGATCTACACGTCTGGTTCTACAGGCAATCCGAAAGGTGTGATGATTTCACATCGTAACGTTATCAATGTGGTTGTTAATACTAACCAGCGCTTCAACATTGATGCCTGCGATCGCATCCTAGCTCTTACGGCACTTAATCATGACTTATCAGTCTATGACATCTTCGGACTTTTGAGTACTGGGGGAGCAATTGTTCTACCTGATGCAGCCTTAGTTAAAGAGCCGGCTCATTGGGCCAGCCTATTGCAGCAACATCGGGTGACGTTGTGGAATTCAGTTCCTGCCATGATGGAGATGCTAGTTCGCTATGCAGATAGCCATTCTAGAAGTCTACCTGACAGTTTACGGCTAGCAATCTTAGGGGGAGACTGGCTACCCGTTTCGCTCCCCAATCAGGTACGTGCTCTCGTGCCACAGATACAAATACTAAGTATTGGTGGTCCAACAGAAACAACGATTTGGAACATTGGCTATTTAATTGAGGAGGTTGATCCTAATTGGCAAAGTATTCCCTATGGTCAGCCAATGGCTAATTCGCAGTACTACATTTTGAATGATGCACTAGAAGACTGTCCCGTATGGGTTCCAGGTCAGATGCACTGTGCTGGAGTTCAGTTAGCCCAAGGGTATTGGCGAAATAAGGAAAAAACAGAGGCTAACTTTATCCAACACCCTCGTACAGGTGAGCGAATTTATCAAACAGGTGATTTAGGGCGCTATTTACCTGATGGAAATATTGAATTTTTAGGGCGAGTCGACTTTCAAATAAAATTACGCGGATATCGGATTGAACCTGGGGAAGTTGAAGCTACCTTAATGCAGCATCAATCCATCAAAAATGCCGTTGTTACGACATTAAAAAATACTCATGAGAACCAGGCTCTAGTGGCTTATATTGTGCTTCAACCTGGCGAAGAATCTGGCTTATTGCAAATAGAGCGGGCAAACTCTTCAAAGCATCAGCAACAATGGCAAGATCTTCTCCGAGCAGGATATAAACAGGCTGAACAAACCTTCTGGACGCTTGATCGATCTACTTTCTCAGCCTATTGGGACTATCAAAATCATTTGCATCTGATTTCAGTTTGTAAGGCATTGAAGAAGCTAGGTATTTACCAATCGATAGGAGACGCGTACACACTGGATGAAATCATAGTGCAATGTCAAATTGCGCCTCGCTATCGCAAGTGGTTACTTCGCGGTCTCAAGACACTGATTAAAGCAGGATTGTTAGAGCAACAGGGCCAGCACTTCAAAAGCATTGCAGATCTGCCAGCAACGGTCTTCCAACCTTTAACAGCAGAGATTCAATCCAGCTTATCTTGCAGTGACGAATTCATGCAAAACTGGATTGCCCTCATGCCAAAAACTCCCTTAGAAGAATTAGCAGACATTATCACTGAAAAAATTCACTCGGCAGAGATTTACACATCTGATAACACTCAGACGATATATCAGTTAATGTTTGCCGATTGTAATGCGATTTCTAAAGCTGTTATGAGTGCTTACCTTAACACTTTAGAACCAGATCGACCATTACGAGTTTTAGAAGTTGGCGCTGGCTACGGAACAACAGCAATTCACCTGTTGCCATTATTTTCGCCTGAGCGCACAACTTATGTCTTCACCGATATTTCTAACTTCTTTCTACAGAGAGCTCAAGAATGTTTTGCCGACTACTCCTTCATTGAGTACAATCGATTTGATCTTGAAAAAGATCCTTACCAGCAAGGCTATGCCCCCCACTCGTTTGACATCATCATTGCTGCAACAGTTTTGCATAACACCCGATCAATTGAAGAGTCGTTGCGGCATATTCGTGCTTTGTTAGCTCCCAATGGATTGCTTTTAGCTATTGAGAAAACAAGATTTCATCCTGCGTTTGATTTGAATATGGGTCTACAGCAAGGCTTTGAACGCTTTGAAGATAATAGTTTACGGCCAGAGCATCCCGTTCCTTCTAAAGAACAATGGCAGAGCGTTTTATGTCATCTTGGATTTGAAAACAGTACCTTCCTAAATCGTCCCGATTCAGTTGCCGATGATATTGGCTTTGATGTCCTGGTTGCCCAAGGCCCATCCTCAGTGAAGCAGTTTAAACCCGAAAGGCTACAGAATTTCCTTAACAAAAAACTGCCAGAATATATGGTGCCGCATCAATTTGTTCTCCTAGATGCATTACCCTTGACCGCGAATGGCAAGGTAGATCGCCTATCGCTGAGCACATTGAAGGGGCTTCATTCCCAAGCAAAGGCCACGTATGTAGTGCCTCAAAATGATATGGAACAGTTAGTTGCCAGTGTTTGGCAAGAAATTTTACAAATTGAGAGAATTGGGTCCCAAGATAACTTTTTTGCCCTAGGAGGCGACTCTTTACAAGCGACTCAGGTTCTCTCTCGACTGCGTGAGAAATTGAAAATCAATTTGTCTGTACAACGTTTGCTAGAAACGCCTACGCTTGCAGCTTTAGCAGACTCTATTGAAAAATTTCAGCAAATCACTCAAAAATTACAAGCCCCTATTGATGTTGCATCATCTCAACGGATGGAAATCAAATTATGAGTTCGATACAGGAATTTCTGCTCGAATTGAGTGAAAAGGATATTAGACTCTGGTTAGAGGGCGATAGCTTGTGCTGCAATGCGCCTCATGATGTCCTTACACCTGCTTTGCGCGACAAACTGGCACAGCATAAATCCGAAATCATCTCGTTTCTGTCTCAAACGATGACGGCTGCTGCTGCCAAAGTGAACACTATTTCACCGGCTCCGTCTGATAGTGTTTTACCATTAGCTCCTAATCAACAAGGGCTCTGGTTTATCGAACAGTTGGACAATAATCTAGCGACCTACAACCAAACCTTTGCAGTGGCGTTGGAGGGGCAGCTTGACGTTCATGTTTTAGAGCGCTCTCTACAGGAAGTTATCGCTCGTCATGCAATTCTGCGCACAAACTTTGTAAGTAGAAATGGAAAACCAGTTCAGGTTATTCAAGCGCTCAATGATTTCCAGTTATCTCAGGTAGATATTTCACATCTTGCAGAGGTCGATCGACGGGCAGAAATTGAGCAATTTACCATTGCCGAAGTTCAGCGTCCATTTAATCTGGCACAGGAGCAACTTTTCCGTATTTCGCTTTTCCGCCTGGAAAATAAATCCCATGTTTTGATCTTTATCATGCACCATCTGATTGCAGATGGTTGGTCCAGTGGCGTCATCATCCAAGAGTTAGGTACTCTCTACGAAGCATTTCTTGTCGGTAACCCTTCACCCCTACCAGCACTCTCTGTTCAGTATGCCGACTTTGCCTATTGGCAACAGCAACAGCTTGAAACGGTTCTAGAAAAGCACTTGAATTATTGGTTACAGCAGCTTAATGGTGCTCCTCCCCTTTTACAGCTACCGACGGATCGTCCGCGACAGGTTATTCAAACTAATCGTGGAAAGGCAACTACGTTAACGCTTGGAGCGGATTTGACGAGATCCCTCAAGCAATTGAGTCAGCAGCATGGGGTAACTCTCTTCACATTGCTTCTTACAGCATTCCAGGTGTTGCTGCACCGTTATACACATCAGACTGATCTGTGCGTTGGTACAACCATCTCAAATCGTGATAATCGTAGCCTGGAATCACTGGTCGGTTACTGTGTGAATACTGTTGTTATCCGTACTCAACCATCAGGGAACTCTTCATTTCGAGACTTTCTCAAGCATGTACAGCAGATTGTCTTTGAAGCCCAAGAACATAAAGATCTTCCCTTTCACACGTTAGTAGAAAAACTTCAACCGCAGCGGGATCGGTCTTATACACCGTTATTCCAAGCTGTATTTGTTTTAGAGAGTTTAGGAATCGAGCAGATAGAATCAGGGGGGCTTACCCTTAGTCGATGGGAAACTCCAGTCGCCATTGCTAAGTTCGATTTGAGCTTATCGATGCAAGAAACTACGGGTGGTTTAATTGGTAGGTTTGAATATAATACAGAGCTATTTGACGATGCCACAATTAGGCGCTTGATCGGCCATTTTCAAACCTTACTAACAGCAATTGTGGCCAATCCAGATCAGTGTCTTTCCAACTTACCTTTATTAACGAACGCTGAAAGACAGCAATTGGTAAAGTGGAATAATAATACGTTTACTAATATTTCCTATGAGCGTTGTATCCATGAGTTATTTGAAGAGCAAGTAGAAAAGACACCGGATGAGATCGCAATTGTCTTTAGGAATCAGCAAATCACCTACCGTGAGTTAAACCAACGTTCAAACCAGTTGGCTCATTACTTACAAACATTAGGTGTAGGCTCCAATAGCTTGGTCGGTATTTGTCTTGAGCGATCGCCTGAGTTAGTGATTGGTTTTTTGGCAGTTCTCAAAGCCGGCGGGGCTTATGTCCCCCTTGATCCAGAGTATCCCCAAGAGCGCTTAAGATTTATGCTGTCTGATGCCCAAGTCAGCATCTTACTAACGCAGCAAACATTATTGCCTAGCCTGTCATTCTTCCAGGAACGGATCCTTTGTTTAGATGCTGTTGTTCAGGCTTTTGACCAAGCAAGTAACGCTAATCCAGATAGCAAAGTCACTGCCGAAAACCTGGCTTATATTATCTATACATCCGGATCAACCGGGCAACCCAAAGGAGTTCTCATACCACATAAAGGGCTGCTCAACCTTGTATTCTGGCATCACTCTACCTTTAAGATATCCACTTGCGATCATGTCACACAGATTTTTGGGCTTGCTTTTGATCCCTGTGTTTTAGAGGTTTATCCCTGCCTAACAGCTGGGGCAACGCTCTATTTGGTAGAGCCAGACATCCTCCGCTCTCCTAGAAATTTACAAAGCTGGCTCCTAGAAAATTCAATTACAGTGACAGCTGTTGTCACGCCCTTGGCAGAAGCCCTACTTTCTTTAGACTGGCCCACTCAGACAGCATTACGCGTTATGTTAACTGGAGGAGATAAATTAAAACAATATCCATCTGAGAACATACCTTTTACAGTCATAAACAACTATGGTCCAACTGAGAATACGGTTGTGACAACATCTGGCATAGTGACTGCTAAGTTAGAACAGCATTGGGCTCCCTCCATTGGAAAAGCCATTAATAATGTACAAACCCATGTTCTTGACAGCCAGATGCAACCGGTTCCCATTGGTATTCCTGGGGAACTCTATATCGGTGGCACTAATCTTGCTAAAGGTTATTTAAATCGGCCTGATTTAACTGAGAAATCTTTTATTTCAGGAAAATCTATAGCTCACTTAACAGAGTCTAATTCTGCTTATCTTTATAAGACAGGAGATCTGGTTCGATATCGACCGGATGGCGATCTTGAATTTTTAGGGCGCATTGATCATCAGGTAAAGATTCGTGGTTTTAGAATCGAGCTAGGAGAAATTGAAGCAGCTTTGACAACGCATCCTGCTACGGAGCAGGCTGTCGTTATTCTTAGGGACGATGAATCTAGCAATCAGCAACTTGTTGCCTATCTTGTCTATCAAGGTGTTGCTATACCCAATTCCTCTGAACTGAAGCAGTGGCTGAGAAAAACTTTGCCCAGCTATATGATTCCATCGATTTTTATATCTTTAGAATCCATGCCCTTGACACCGAATGGCAAAATTGACCGTCGGGCTTTGCCCACTCCTGATGCCATTCACCATAACCTAGGGCAATCGGTTGTTGCTCCTCGTGATGAAATCGAAGAATCCATTGTCAGGATCTGGGCTCAGGTTTTAGGAATTGGGGAAATTAGTATCCATGATAATTTCTTTGAACTCGGTGGACATTCCCTAATAGCGACTCAAATTATCGCTCGAATTGAAACCACATTGGGAATCGAATTATCTCTTAGCAATTTATTTGATACACCAACGATTGCCGAACTTGCAGTTGCCGCTAAAGCAGCACTGCAAATGACGCCCCACTATAATTTACCCCCTATTCAGAAGAGTCCCTACAGCGATCAGCTACCGTTATCGTTTGCTCAGATTAGATTAGTATTTCTACAAAAGTTGCAGCCCAATAATCCCTTCTATAACATCGCTACATCAATACGTTTACAGGGAATACTCAACGTCGATGTTTTAGAACAAAGTCTGACTGAAATCCTCAGGCGTCACGACATTTTACGGACTCGATTTCTTGACAAGGATGAGAAAACCTATGCAGTTGTTGCTCCCTTTTCAAACTTTGAACTACCACTCGTGGATTTGAGTAAGTTCTCTAATATTGAACAAGAGACCAAGATACAGCATTTAGCAACAGAAACAGCCTGTCAACCGTTTGACTTAAATGTTGATCAACTCTTTCGCTTTAAACTTCTGCGATTGAGCACAGCCGACCATCTGATGGTACTAACCATGCATCATAGTATTGCAGATGGTTGGTCAAGCAATATATTGATGCGTGAACTGTTGGCACTTTATAACGCTTTCTCCACAGGTTGGCCTTCATCATTACCAGAGCTACCAATTCAGTACGTAGATTTTGCACTTTGGCAAAAGCAGTACTCACAGGAAGCTTTTTGGAAATCTGAATTAGCTTATTGGAAACGACAACTCGCTGATGCGCCAACTCTACTAGCATTACCCACGGATAAGCCACGACCCTCAGTTCAGACATTTTCAGGTAACGCGCAACTATTCACACTACCTAAGAAGCTTGTTAAAGCACTTAGAATACTCAGTCAACAGTTTGAAGTGACTCTCTTTATGATGCTGTTAGCAGCATTTAAAGTCTTACTTTATCGCTACACTAGCATGACGGATATTCTGGTGGGAGTTCCCGTTGCCCACCGGAATCGAATTGAGATTGAACCGTTAATCGGGTGTTTTGTAAATACGTTAGTATTGCGAACTGATTTATCTGGAGATCCTAGCTTTCAAGATTTATTGGAGCGAGTACGAAAGGTTTCTTTAGAGGCCTATACTCATCAGAATTTGCCCTTTGAAAAATTACTAGAGGAACTAAAGTTAGAACGAAATCTAGGACATTCTCCATTATTCCAGATAATGTTTTCCTTTGAAGATACGCTGGAATTGAATTTTAACGCGGCTGACCTGTCCATTGATATTTCACCCATTGATACCAATACTTCAAAGTTTGACCTGAGTCTTAATATGGTTGAGACCGAATCAGGTTTGATGGGCAGGTTAGAATACAATACAGACATTTTTGAGATAGATAGGATAGAACGTCTGATTGGGCATTTTGAAGTACTGTTGGAAAGCATTGTAGCGGCACCTTCTCAACCTATTAGTGAGCTATCGCCATTAACTTCTGTTGAAAAGCAACAGTTTCTTAATTGGAATAATACTAAAATAGACTTTCCTCGTAATTCATGTATTCATGAGCTATTTGAAGCTCAAGTTGAGCAATCCCCTGACTCAATTGCAGCTGTATTTGATGGTCAGAAACTGACCTATAGTGAATTAAATCAGAGAGCAAATTATCTGGCGGACTATTTGCAAACTTTAGGTGTTAAACCCGATATGCTAATTGGGGTGTATCTGGAACGCTCTCTAGATATGTTGGTAGGAATGCTAGGTATCCTCAAAGCTGGTGCAGCCTACTTACCGCTCGATCCCAGTTATCCCCAGGAGCGACTCTCATCGATTGTATTAGACTCCCAGGTTTCAATCCTACTAACTCAGCAACATCTCATCGGACAATTACAATTGCTGGATCATCCTGCCCATGTACTTTGTCTAGATACGGAGTGGGATCTAATTAGGCAAACAACTCCCTACAGTGAAACGAAACCCAAGCATTCTGATCATTTAGCCTATGTAATTTACACATCGGGCTCCACAGGAAAACCTAAAGGTGTAAAAATCACCCATCAAAATGTGGTCAATTTACTGGTGGCAATGCAGCACGAGTTCCAGATTATCCCTACAGATATCCTGCTGAGTGTAACCTCTATATCTTTTGATATGTCTGTTGTGGAACTCTTCTCACCCCTGATAACAGGTGCCTGTGTTGTTATTGCCAGTCGTCAGGTTGCCATGGATGCTCAGCAGTTGAAGCAATGTCTTACAACTTCTAACGCGACCTTGATGCAAGCAACACCAGCAACTTGGCGTTTGCTCCTGGCTGCTGGATGGCAAGGTCATCACGTCCAGCTTAAGATTCTTTGTGGTGGCGAAGCTTTATCTCGTAATTTAGCGAATCAACTATTAGATAGGGCAACCGGTGTCTGGAACTTATATGGTCCAACGGAAATCACTGTTTATGCTACGGCTCATAAGATAGATGCTTCACAGTTGTCCAGTCACACAGTTGCAATTGGTCGGCCGATTGCGAACACACAAGTATTGGTGTTAGATTCCTTAGGACAGCCAGTGCCCATTGGTGTACCTGGTGAACTGCATATCGCAGGGATAGGAGTTTCACAGGGATATTTGAACCGCCCCGAACTGACAGCTGAAAAATTTATCTCTCACCCACAGGCAGGTAGGCTCTATAAGACAGGCGATTTAGTACAGTTCTTGCCAGATGGAACTCTTGAATACCTAGGGCGCAACGATCATCAGGTCAAACTACGCGGTTTCCGAGTCGAGCTAGGGGAAATTGAAGCAACGCTACTTACCCATGTCGCTGTTCAGGAAACAGTTGTCGTTGCTCAAGGAGATTCGAGCGACAACAAACGGTTGGTCTGTTATGTTGTTGCGGCTAAAGACCTCTCAACGTCTGGCACAACCATTATCAACGAACTACAACAGTTTCTTAGAAGCCAACTGCCAGACTACATGGTACCGTCGGCATTTGTCATGTTGGAGGATCTCCCGTTAACACCCAATGGTAAAATAAATCGTTTAGCTTTGCCTCAACCGGATAAGCAAGCGACTTCAGACGCACCTTATACAGCACCTAAAACATCAATTGAACGTAAGATTACCTCGATTTGGCAAGAGGTTTTACAGTTGGAAGATATTAGTACAAATGCTAATTTCTTCCATTTAGGGGGACATTCTTTGCTTCTGGTAAAGATGCAAATTCTCCTTAATAAGGATTTAAATCAGAATCTTAAAGTCGTGGATTTATTTCAATATCCGACTATTAAGTTACTGGCAAATTACATTAGCCAATCGCATCATGCCATCACTTCTGGGCAGCAAGCACAAGATCGAATTATCGCTCGTCAAGGGCGTCGATCTGCGATCTCACAAACCCGGCAACTGAGAAAACAGTATAGAACAACTCAAAAGTAAGTGAGGGCAGATTAGCTATTTATTTCCAAAGGAGGTTATTCAATGAATCCAGTCCAGTCATCAAACTTTCATGGTTCCGAAATTGCTATTATCGGCATGTCCTGTCGATTTCCAGGCGCACCTAATATTGAAGCATTCTGGCATAACTTGTGCCATGGCATAGAATCTATTTCTCGATTTGATACTCAAGAATTAATAGACGCTGGAGTGGATGCAAAGCTGGTCAATCATCCAAATTATGTTAAAGCTAATAGCATTTTGTCAGATGTTGAATGGTTTGATGCTTTTTTCTTTGACACCAGTGCCAGAGAAGCAGAAAGGATGGATCCGCAACATCGTCTCTTTTTGGAACAGGCCTGGGCAACGTTAGAGAATGCTGGCTATAGTTCTGAGAACTATTCAGGTGCCATTGGTATCTACGCTGGATCTAGCACCAACACCTATTTGCTAAATAATCTGTATCCCACTGTTGATACCTCAGACTCTGCTAGCATCTTTCAATTAATGATAAGTGGCAATAAAGACTTTTTACCCACCCGTACCTCCTATCACTTAAATCTAAAAGGTCCAAGCGTTAATGTTCAAACAGCCTGTTCGACCTCGCTAGTGGCAGCCCATTTAGCATGTCAAAGCTTGCTCAATGGTGAGTGTGATATGGCATTAGCTGGGGGAGTTACGGTTCGTGTTCCTCAGATAACAGGCTATCTTTATCAGGAAGGTCTTGTCCTATCACCGGATGGCCATTGTCGTGCTTTTGATGCTGAAGCAAAGGGTGCTATCGGTGGCAATGGCGTCGGTTTAGTTCTCCTTAAGCGCTTAGAGGATGCCCTTGCCGATGGTGACTATATTCATGCTGTTATTAAGGGGTCTGCAGTCAATAATGATGGCTCGCTAAAAGTCGGTTTTACAGCACCGGGTGTCGATGGCCAAGCAAATGTCATCAGAGAAGCACAGGCCATTGCCCAAGCTGCCCCTGAAACAATCACCTATGTAGAAGCCCATGGTAGTGGAACGCATTTAGGTGATTCAATTGAGATTGCTGCTTTGACTCAAGCCTTTGCTGGATGTTCTAAAGACAATCAGCCTTGTGCGATTGGCTCCGTCAAAACAAATGTAGGGCATTTGGATGTTGCTGCAGGGGCGGCAGGGTTAATCAAAACAGCCTTGGCACTCAAACATAAATTAATTCCCCCCAGCTTACATTTTAAGCAGCCTAATCCACAGATTGACTTTACGAACAGCAACTTTAAGGTTAATGCTCAGCTTTCAGAATGGGAAACCAATAACACACCTCGACGGGCAGGTGTAAATTCATTTGGTATTGGCGGCACCAATGCCCATGTGGTGTTAGAAGAAGCGCCATTGATGGAAAAGTCTAGCTCATCTCGTCCATGGCAATTAGTTATGCTGTCTGCCAAGACCAGTTCTGCCCTGGAGACGATGACGGCCAATTTCACCGACTTCCTAAAACAGAACCCTGATGTGAATTTAGCCGATGCTGCCTACACACTTCAAATGGGGCGTCGAGTCTTTGATTACCGCCGCATGGTGCTTTGTCATGATGTTGAAGATGCGCTCAGTGCATTTCAAAATCCTCAACGGATATACAGCAGCATCTCAGATAACAACCAGGCTGATGAGGCCACTATTGCCTTCATGTTTACAGGCTTAGGATCCCAATACATCAATATGGGATGGGATTTATATCAATCTGAAGAAGCTTTTCGGGAACAAATTGATCGCTGTTGTGACTACCTCAAGCCTCTCCTTCAACTTGACTTGAGAGATGTGATCTATCCCAATCGAAATCAAGAGATGGATACATCTAAAGATCCTGAACCACCGGTAAACGTATCATCATCTCAGTCTGGTATTAATCTCCGTCAGATGCTGGGGCGAGGGGAAGAGAAACCTGATGAAGCTACCCAGACTTTAAATCAAACCTATCTTACCCAGCCGGCAGTTTTTGTCATTGAATATGCGTTGTCAGCCCTATGGCAATCATGGGGCATCAATCCTACGGCGATGATGGGATATAGCATTGGTGAATATGTTGCTGCTTGTTTATCTGGCGTTTTGTCCTTAGAAGACGCTCTGACCTTAGTAGCGAAACGAGCCCGGTTGATTCAAGATTTGCCGAACGGAGCAATGCTGGCTGTTCCACTTCCAGAGCAAAAGGTTCATCCACTACTCAGTGAAAAGATTTCTTTATCCGCTATTAACGGATCTTCAGCCTGCGTTGTCGCTGGTGAAACCGAAGCCATTGATGCATTGGCAGAGCAAATAATGAGCCAAGGTATCGCCTGTCGTCGGCTAGCAACATCCCATGCTTTCCACTCCCATATGATGGAGTCAATTGTCCCCTCTTTCACTGAAATATTTAGGAATATTAAGCTCAATACGCCTCAAATTCCTTATATATCAAACCTAACCGGAAACTGGATTACTGCCCAACAAGCAACCGATCCCAATTATTGGGTCCAACATCTTTGTCAACCCGTCCGGTTTGCAGATGGCGTTACGGTATTACATCAACAGCAACACTCGGTGTTATTAGAGGTTGGACCAGGACAAACATTAAGTAGCTTGGCATTGCAATGTTTAGGTACGCAGAAAAATCAAGTAACCGACATCTTATCTTCATTACGTCATGCATACGATCGGCAATCCGATACTGCGTTCTTACTAAACAACCTTGGACAGCTTTGGCTGTCAGGCATCGAAATCGATTGGTTAAGCTTCTACAGCAATGAACGTCGCCATCGGCTTCCTTTGCCAACATATCCTTTTGAACGCCAGCGATATTGGGTTGAACCTCAAGCAGTAGCATCCCCTCAATTACTCTTGTCCGCATCAGACAGATGGGCATTACTAGTACAAGCTGGTCAAATACAGGCAAAGAATGGATTAGCTACTGTGGATGAGTCCACCCACATAGCTAATAAACAAGCCTTGGATCAGCTCTGTGTTGCTTACATCAATATGGCGTTTAGACAATTAGGCACTTTCCTGGACGCAAAAAGTCGATATACGATGGCAGATTTAGTGGAACAAAGCCACACAATTCCTCGTTATCATCAACTATTAGAGCGTTGGCTGGCGATATTATTAGAATCTGGCCAGTTAGAGCAGGAGGATAACTATTTCACTCATCTTGCTCCTTGCTCAAGGAACACCATTCAGAATCATCTGGCTGATGTCAAAGCAAAATGGGCAAAGAATCTAAACTTTGTAGAGCTTGTCGAAAACTGCGGTGAAAATTTAGCAACAGTCTTCACAGGACAAAAAGAACCCTGGGATATTCTATCAAAATTAGTTAACCAAATCCAAGATGAGTATAGCTTAGAGCTTCCAGAGGTTTATTATTATAAATCAATTATCCGCGCTATTTTAGCTCAGTTGATAAAATCATTGACGCCTCAAACAGAGCTTAAAATTCTAGAAGTTGGAGGTGGTGCTGGCATCACAACAGCTGAATTACTACCAGTATTACCCCCAAAACAAACCAGCTATACATTTACTGATGTTGGTCGTTTATTCTTGACTCAAGCACAAGAGAAGTTTAAGGATTACTCATTTGTTGAATATGATTTCCTAGACATCGACCAGCCTTCGCAAGAGCAAGGATATTCATTACATCATTTTGACGTTATCATCGGCTCAAATGTTCTCCATGTGGCCCGCAATTTAGAGAAAGCCCTTGAGAATGTTCGATCTTTGTTGGCACCTGGGGGTATCCTTGTTATCTGGGAATTTACTCAACCTCAGCTTAATTTTGATATTGCTGATGCTCTGTTGATGAATCCGGTTGATGAGAACGATAACGATCGCAACATGGGTAATCCCTTTGTGTCAAAAGAGCAATGGCAGGCTGCACTAAAGCGCCATGGATTTGTTGAGGTGGAGGCATTCTCTGCAACCGAAGTATTTGGGCAACAAATATTTGTTGCCCAAGCAGACTCACCTAGCACATCCAGTACGCCCGATGCTTTTACGACAACGTCTACAACTACTGCTCAAAACACGTTTAATCCACTGGGTAGAAAATCGGATATTGCTGATTGGTTTTATA
The DNA here is from genome assembly GCF_043421595.1 of Leptothoe sp. ISB3NOV94-8A. Taxonomy (NCBI): domain Bacteria; kingdom Bacillati; phylum Cyanobacteriota; class Cyanophyceae; order Nodosilineales; family Cymatolegaceae; genus Leptothoe; species Leptothoe sp. ISB3NOV94-8A. The sequence goes on from NZ_JAXSQW010000004.1 coordinate 238,733, forward strand.
TCCCTGCTTGGACACGCTCATCATTATTGCGACCTGCGATCGCGACAAAATCAGCTGTCGATCCAGAATGCTGGCTTGTATTTGCGGATGACTATGGCTTAGGAGTTCAGTTAGGACAATCGCTCCAAGAATCAGGCCATGATGTTGTGATGGTTAAGGTTGGCGATTACTTTGACTGTCCGCAGACTACAGATGCAGAAGGCAAACATCATTACAGCTATACACTCAATCCAAATCAGCTAAACGACTACAGCTCTCTATTCCAGGCTCTCCAACAGGCTAATTTAACACCCACAAAAGTTCTACATCTTTGGAGCATCACTTCATCTGAACAGCCGCTAACGTTAGCGATTGAGAACTTTCAGGCAGTGCAGCATTTCGGACTTTATAGCTTAATGTGCATTGCCCAAGTCATGGGTAAGCAGACTAATCACTCTAATCCTTTACAGCTAACGGTGATCTCTAACCAGATACAGTTGGTTAATGGAGACGAAAAACTACAGCCAGAACAAGCACCTCTCCTTGCCGCCATCAAGGTTATTCCTCAAGAATATGAGGATATTGGCTGTCGCCTCATTGATATTGACTTACCAGAAAATAATCAGCCAATAGTTGCAGAGCGCGTTTCTCAACTATTGCAAGAGATTACCACCCCAAGCATGGAAACTATAGTTGCCTATCGAGAGCGTCACCGTTGGCTACCAATTTTAAAGGAGACACCTCTAAAGAGCATTGAGGATGGGCAAACTCGCTTCAGGCATCACGGCGTTTATTTGATCATCGGTGGACTGGGATATCTTGGGTCGCTAATAGCAGAACACTTAGCACAAACTGTGCAAGCCAAGTTGATTCTGACGGGTCGCTCAGCCTTACCAGCCAGGGAAGAATGGGCTGAATGGTTGGCAGCCCATGAAGATGAAGATGATATCATCAGCCGTAAAATTCATAAGATACAGTCATTAGAAGCATTAGGAGCCAACGTATTATCGATTCAAGCCGATGTCGCCAACCTTCAGCAAATGCAAGTCGCTTTAACCCAGGCTGAACAAGCATTTGGTCCGATCAATGGCGTCATTCATGTAGCTGGTCTCAATACCTCCGAAGGTGGCTTATCTCTCATCGAAGCAGGCATTAACCAAAATCAATTCGAGCAAAACTTCCGGCCCAAAGTCTACGGAACTTGGGTGCTAAGCGAAATTTTACAAGATAAGGATTTAGATTTCTGTTTGCTAATGTCCTCTTTATCTTCTGTTTTGGGCGGCCGAGGTACAATTGACTACACAGCAGCAATGTTCTTTGTAGATACATTTACACATTGGCACAATCAACGGTCTTCTATCCCCTGGATAACAACAAATTGGGGATTTTGGAAAATAGGTGAGGCAGAAGCCTCGCGTCAGTTTTTAGCTCAAAATTGGGGTGACCTCGGTCTGATGCCACAAGAAGGAATCGAGGCATTGGAACGCATTCTTCTCTGGGAAAACTTAAATCAAGTATTGATCTCTCCAGGAAACTTAAAGGAGATGATCAACAAGTGGGGAAACCCTGAGTCTTCAAAGGAAGATGCTGCGCAATCTGTAAATACATTAACTCAGCATACGCGACCCAATCTAAAGACTGCTTATGTTGCTCCAGAAACCGATCTGGAGCATAAATTGGCTGATATCTTCAAAACAGTTTTAGGCTTTGAGCCTATCGGTATTCATGATAATTTCTTTTATCTAGGGGGCGATTCACTCATTGGGATTAAATTAATTTCCCAAATCAACGAAGTATTTGAAGTTGACTTATCTCTTCGTCTGCTATTCGAGGCACCTTCCATTTCAGAACTCGAATTACTAATCGAAAAGATGATCATTGAAGAACTTGCATCACTTACAGAGGAGGAAGTCAAATCAGCCCTGTAAAACTTAGATTTTGCCCTTTCAATCAACTCTTGATGGATAAAAGTATTAACGATGCATAATACTAGTAAAGAACAAATTCTTAAACAAAAATCGGATCTTTCGCCGACTAAACTAGCCCTGCTTGAAAGACGGTTGCGGGGCAAGAATCTGTCTGGTGATGAAAACAAGTTAACGACTGATGAGCTTTCTCAAATTACAGTTGATCCTAGTCAGCGTTATCAACCGTTTCCTTTGACAGATGTTCAACAAGCTTACTGGATTGGACGTAATAGTGCCTTTGAATTGGGGAACGTATCCACCCATGGATATCTGGAAGTAGATACTATTGATTTAGATTTAAATCGCTTCGAAAATGCCTGGCAGAAAATAGTTGAGCGGCATGGGATGCTACGCACTATTATTCTTCCCAATGGACAGCAGCAAATTTTAGAACGAGTCCCCCCTTATAAAATAAAAGTTTTAGATTTGAGGACCCATAGTCCTGAGCAAGTTGAGACTCAATTACTAAACCTTCGGGAACAATTATCTCATCAAGTATTATCTGTAGATCAGTATCCCCTGTTTGAAGTTCAGGCTGCTCGCCTGGACGGCAATCGGATAAGGCTCTATCTTAGCTTCGAAATCTTGATTGGCGATGGGCGAAGTTGGACAATTGTTAGTCGCGAGTTAGCCCAACTGATGCAAACGCCAGAATATCCTTTACCCCCCTTAGAACTCTCATTTCGAGACTATGTACTAAAGAAAATTTCCCTGAAAAGTTCAGAATCCTATAGTCGCTCGCTAACATATTGGCAGGATCGTCTTCTTACTTTACCACCCTCCCCTGAGCTACCGATAGCTAAACAACCTGCCCAAATTAAACATCCCCAATTTGCACGCCGCAGTGGTCATTTAGACAATGATGCTTGGAATCACCTCAAGCAGCGGGCTAAAAGCATTGGCCTGACCCCTTCGGGATTATTGCTATCTGCCTTTGCTGAAGTTCTGACAGTTTGGAGTAAAAATCCCAAATTTACGATTAACTTAACCCTGTTTAATCGTCTGCCACTACATCCTCAAGTCAATCAGATCGTAGGTGACTTCACGTCATTGACACTATTAGCCATCGATAATTCTGGACAAGATTCTTTTACAAACCGGGCAAGGCGCATTCAAAAACAGCTTTGGCAAGATCTGGACCATAAAGACGTAGGAGGCGTCTACGTCTTACGGGAACTGGCCCACATGCAGAAAAATTCGTCAAAGGCTTTCATGCCAGTTGTTTTCACTAGTGCGCTAATTAGTGAACGGGTAACAAATGATGCAACCAAAGCAAAAGCGTTGACAATGGGTTGGTTAGGGGAGCACGTTTACAATATAACCCAAACTGCTCAGGTTTATTTAGATCATCAAATTGCCGAACTTGACGAAGGATTATTCTATATCTGGGATGCCGTTGAAGAGGTTTTTCCTCCGGCACTACTAGATGAAATGTTCTCTTCTTATAATCTATTTCTTCAACAATTGGCTGTTTCTGAGGATCTTTGGAAAGTCCCTATTCGTAATCTTTCCAAATCTGCTCAACAGCAGGCTATTATCAATGCAACTAATGTTTCTTTTTCGAAAAATGTTTTATTACATACATTGTTTTTTGAAAAAGCTGAAACGTTTCCAAATCATACTGCTATCGCCACATCCCAACGTATACTTACATATCAAGAGGTAAGTGAGCGAGCTGCTTACATCGCTCAATACTTATATCAACAAGGTGTTCAGCCCAACCAACTGGTTGCCATTGTTATGGAGAAGGGCTGGGAACAGGTGGTTGCAGCTTTGGGTATCCTGGCATCTGGTGCAGCATACGTGCCAATTGATCCCAAGCTGCCAACTGAGCGCCAGCATTATCTTTTAAAGGAAACCAAAGTTCAATGGGTATTAACTCAATCGCGACTCGATAATACTCTAAACTGGCCTGAAACGGTCAAACGTCTCTCCATAGACGATAGCTTGCCTCAAGTTGCCAGCAAAGTGCAGTGTGTACAAAGCACATCCGACCTGGCATATGTTATTTACACCTCTGGCTCCACTGGCTTACCCAAAGGCGTCATGATTGATCATCAGGGTGCTGTTAATACCATCCTCGATATTAATCAACGCTTTAAGATCACCTCTTCTGATCGTATATTTGCACTTTCATCCCTAAGTTTTGACTTATCCGTATTTGACATCTTTGGAACGCTAGCCGCTGGTGGAACCATTGTTATTCCTGATCCTGATGAGATAAAGAATCCAGCTCATTGGACAGAATTGATGGTCCAACAGCAAGTGACCGTTTGGAATTCAGTTCCAGCCTTGATGCAAATGTTAGTAGAATATTCAGTCGGGTTTACATCACTGTTTCCACAATCTTTGCGATTGGCTCTAATGAGTGGTGATTGGATTCCTCTGTCTTTACCAGACCAGATTCGGTCACTATGTCAGAATATCAAGCTAGTCAGCTTAGGTGGAGCAACAGAAGCTTCAATTTGGTCTATTTTTTACCCTATCGATCAAGTTGATCCAAACTGGAAGAGCATTCCCTATGGTCGTCCCATGGCCAATCAAAAAATTTATGTCCTAAATGAAACGCTAGAAGCTTGCCCAACTTGGGTTACAGGACAACTTTACATTGGTGGCATTGGCATAGCAAAAGGATATTGGCAGGATGACAATAAAACAAAAGCAAGCTTTATCACCCATCCTCAAACTCAGGAAAAATTGTATAAAACAGGTGATTTAGGGCGCTGTTTGCCTGACGGCACTATTGAATTTCTTGGGCGAGAAGATTTTCAAGTCAAAATTAATGGTCATCGAATTGAACTCGGTGAAATTGAATCTGTACTCAGTTCACATCCAGCGATTGAAACAGCGCTTGTTTTAGCTAAAGATGTCGATGAAAAGAGCAAGCAATTAATTGCCTATATCATTTGCCAAGAAGAGAACACGCCATTAGAAAATCAGCGCAGATTGTTTGTTGATTCAGTACAGGAATTTTTACGTAAAAAACTGCCAGAATATATGGTTCCTCCAGCATTTTGTCTTTTAGATAAGTTTCCATTAACTCCGAATGGAAAGATTGATCGAAAAGCACTCCCGGCGGCAGATATTGTACCCACATCAAAAGCAAAGAGTGTTTCACCGACTACTGAGACAGAGCATACTTTAGCCGACATTCTGAAGCAGGTTCTACAAATAGAAAAGGTTGGTATTTATGATAATTTCTTTGATCTCGGAGGAAATTCAATCCAAATTGTTCAAATCCATAATAAAATCAAGGAGGTTTTCAAAAAAGATATTCCCATTACTGAAATATTTAGGCATCCAACGATTAATGATTTGAATAAGTATTTTAGTGAGAACACTAGCAATTTTCGGTCAAATTATAAACAGCTAAGTCGTGCCGAGAGTCGCAAAGAAAAGCTTAAGAAACGACGGCGACGGGCTCTGTAAGTCCCCCCTACTGCTTAAAGAAGACTGAGTACATGAAATGAAGCGAGACAAATTATGGTTGGAACTAGTGCAGATAGAGAGGCCTTAGAAACTATTGCCATCATTGGCATGTCCTGTCGTTTTCCAGGAGCTGATAGTCCTAAGCAGTTTTGGCAAAATCTATCTGATGGGATAGAGTCGATTTATTTTTTCTCAGACCAAGAACATAATCATTTAGGCAAGAACCAGGCTTGGGTGAATGAGCCAAATTACGTGAAGGCAGATCCTTGTCTCGAAGATGTTGAATGGTTTGATGCTTCATTTTTTAACTTAAATGCCAGGCAAGCTGAATTAACCAGCCCAGAGCATCGCATATTTTTAGAATGCGCTTGGGAAGCGCTTGAACATGGGGGTTATACTACTCAGCATTATGACGGTAGTGTTGGTGTATACGCTGGTAGCAATATAAGTCACTATTTGAAATTCACAGGTCAAGAGGGTTTGTTGCAGCCAACCATGAGTGGGGTAGAGGCTTCATTTGGTAATGACCTGAATTATATGTCAACGCTAGTTTCTTACCATCTCAATCTCAAAGGCCCCAGCATGATGGTTCAAACGGCGTGTTCGAGTGCTCTGGTGGCTATTCATATGGCAGGGCAAAGTCTCCTCAATGGCGAGTGTGATATGGCGTTAGCGGGGGCAATAAATCTGAGGGGACCCCAGAAAACAGGCTACTTTTATCAAGAAGGGGGGATTCTTTCCCCTGACGGGCACTGTCGGGCTTTTGATGCCAAAGCACAGGGTACTGTTCCCGGCAGTGGGGCAGGTGTTGTACTTCTCAAGCGTTTTTCTGATGCCCTAGAGGACGGTGATCATATCCACGCGGTGATCAGAGGCTCAGCTATTAACAATGATGGTGCTAGTAAAGTAGGATACTCAGCCCCAAGTGTTGATGGTCAAGCCGTTGTGATAGCTGATGCATTAGCGATCGCCGAAATTGATCCTAAAACTGTGACGTACATAGAGGCCCATGGAACTGGAACAGTCTTGGGGGATCCCATTGAGGTTGCTGCTCTCACAGATGTCTTTCGAGTAAGCACGGATCAAAAAGGATTTTGTGCCATTGGCTCGGTTAAGAGTAATGTTGGGCATTTAGGGGTTGCAGCAGGTATGCCTGGTCTGATTAAGGTAGCATTAGCCCTTGAAAATCAGACTATTCCGCCCAGTTTAAACTTTGAGCAGCCCAACCCTAAGATTGACTTTGCTAATAGCCCATTTTATGTCAACCACACCCTCTCAGAGTGGCATGCTAATGGGACACCCCGAAGAGCTGGCGTGAGTTCCTTGGGCGTTGGTGGTACCAATGCACATATTGTTCTTGAAGAAGCACCATCACGACAACCGTCAGGTTCTTCTCGTCCCTGGCAGTTGATGGTAATATCTGCTAAAACGCAATCTGCACTGGATAAATCAACAGCTAATCTAGCGAATTATTTGAGCCAGCATCCTGATGTGAACTTAGCGGATGTTGCCTACACCCTGAGCATTGGTCGTCAAGCATTCGAGCACCGCAGAATCTTAATTTGTCAGCACCTAGATCAGGCTCAGAAACAGTTTGAATCGCTAGATCCTGAGTATGACTTGACGCAGCATCAAACGCCTCATAAGCGGCCCATAATTTTTATGTTCTCGGGACAAGGGGCTCAATATATCAATATGGCCCGTGAACTCTATCAACAAGAGTCCATCTTCCAAGAACATGTGGATACCTGTGCCACATATCTTTATCCTCTTCTGGGGCTTGACCTGCGCCATATCCTTTACCCCGATCTGGAACATGCGGAGACAGCAGCTCAAAAAATAACCCAAACAGCAATCGCTCAACCAGCACTGTTTGTTATTGAATATGCACTTGCAAAGCTTTGGATGGCTTGGGGAATCCGGCCAGCGGCCATGATTGGTCATAGCATAGGTGAATACGTTGCAGCAACGCTAGCAGGGGTATTTTCGTTGGAAGCCGCTCTGGCCATTGTGGCAAAGCGAGGGCAGTTAATGCAGGAACTTCCCCCTGGACAGATGCTAGCTATTCCACTTCCCGAGAATGATGTTATACCCCTCCTGGGAGAAGACTTAGCATTGGCCGTTGTTAATGGGCCGTCGACGTGCGTGGTATCAGGTAAAACAGAAGCCATCTCAGCTTTACAGGCTCAGTTAACATCTCAAGGCGTGAATTGTCGTCCCCTGCACACGTCCCATGGATTCCACTCGCCGATGATGGATCCTATCTTGGATAGCTTTAAGGAACAGGTTCAGAAGTTTAAGCTTCAATCACCTACAATCTCTTATATTTCAAATGTTACAGGCGATTGGATAACGGACGAAGCAGCTACTGATCCTAATTATTGGGCCTCTCACTTGAGACAAACTGTCCGGTTTAGTGATGGTTTAGACGTAATATTGCAAGAATCTGCCCATGTTTTCCTTGAAGTTGGCCCTGGGCGAACCTTAAGTACTCTGCTGAAACAGCATTCAGCTAAACGCTCTGAGCAAGTTGTTCTGACATCATTACACCATCCCAAGGAAACCCAATCTGATATCGGTTTTATATTAAATGCAGTGGGCCGATTGTGGTTGGCTGGTATTCAAATAGACTGGCATGGTTTTTATGCCCATGAACATCGTCACCGTTTGCCTTTACCAACCTATCCCTTTGAGCGTCAACGGTATTGGTTGGGGGCAACAGATACCTCCAGTTCTCCATCAAACCCTGACTTATCGACGCAGTCCCTGTGGCAATCGCTTCTAAAAGCAGGAGAACAACAGGCAAAAATTGGAGGAGCTGCCCTGGATGAGGCAACATACTCCAAAAATATAGTATGGATTGACCGCTTATGTCTTGCCTACATCAATTCAACCTTGAGGCAGCTAGGCACGTTTGATCGTTTAGAAACTGAGCATAATTTAGAGGATCTATGCAAACATTGTCAGATTCTGCCTCGCTACCATCAGCTAGTTAAAAGTTGGTTAAAGGCTTTAGTAAGAGTAGGACAGTTACAGCAAGAGGGAAGTTCCTTTAAGCAGTCACCTTCCTCGCCAGACGATAACAATTCTACTGATGGAGCTATTGAAACACTGCTTAAGACAGCTCAAGAATGCTGGATAGAGACACCACAGATGGTGGATTTTGTGCAGCTCTTTGGTGAAAATTTAGTCCACATCTTGGTAGGTGATCAGGAACCGCTAGAACTATTTAATCGTTTGATCTATCACAATCAAGATGTAAAAGCTACACAGAAGTCTCCCTGGGAAGATTACTACAGGAATATTATGCGATCAATTTTGGAGAAATTGACGCAGGCCCTACCATCAGACACGACCCTAAAGATTTTAGAAATTGGGGCAGGAACGGGTATTGCCACATCAGTATTGCTACCAGTGCTGCCCCATGAGCGGACTCAATATACTTTCACCGATATTGGGGGTGCGTTCTTGACACAGGCACAACAAAAATTTGCTGATTATCCGTTTATTCAGTATCAATTGCTTGATATTGAACAGTCTCCCAAGACTCAAGGGTTTCCATTGCATGAGTTCGATATCGTGATTGCCGCTAACGTCCTGCATGCTACTCAAAATATTGGTGAGACGCTGGGAAATGTGCGTTCTTTGGTAGCTCCAGGTGGATTCCTTTTACTGTGGGAGATCACTCAACCACAACTGAACTTTGAGGTAACTTGGGGGCTGTTAATGAAGCCCTTTAAAGATCAGAAAAGCGATCGCACATTGGGCAATCCATTTCTATCCAGTCAGGAATGGCAGCAAGCACTCAAAAATAACGCCTTTACTGATGTGGCCGTTTTCCCTAAGGATAGTGCATTTGGTCACAGTATTATTCTGGCAAAAGCAACTAAAACAACAGCACCATCCCTCCCATCGGCCCTTGCTACAGACAACAATCAGCTTGGTAGTCAGTCACCTAAGCAAAACCTAGAACAAAAGCCTGATGTGGCTGACTGGTTCTATCTACCTCAATGGAAGCGTTCCTTACCGCCATTTTCACTACAATCAACGTCGTACACTGATCATTCTGATTGTTGGTTAGTCTTCATTAACGAAGCTGTAGGCATGTCTATTGCTGAGCAATTACAACAACAGAAACAAACTGTCATTACGGTTCAGATTTCAGAGATATTTGGTCATCAACAAAAAGCTTTATCGGATGGTTCAGTTCGGCATAGCTACACACTTAATCCAGAGCAAAAAAGCGATTATTCCCAACTTTTTGAATCGCTACAGGAGAAAGGAATTGTCCCTAATCATATTGTCCATGGTTGGACAATTACATCCCTAAGTCAACCCCATTCGAGTCCTGATCAATTTGATCAGATTCAATCCCAGGGATTTTATAGTTTGCTTTTCCTGGTTCAAACCCTTGGCAAACAAAATTGGAGCCAGGAATTGCAATTGACAGTCCTGTCCAATAATATGCAGTCTGTCACAGAAGAGGAATCGATATATTATCCAGAAAAAACAACAATACTTGGCTTACTAAAAGTCATCCCCCAGGAATATAATTACATCCGTTGTCGTAGCATTGACATTAGTCTTACTACGACTAGTAACTGGCAATCAAAAAAGTTAATTCATCAGCTCTGTGCTGAAATCCTTGCACCTCCAGCTGAGCTAATAGTTGCTTATCGAGGTCTGCAACGATGGGTTCAGACGGTTGAACCGATAACCTTAAAAGCACGACCTACTGAAGAATTACCGCTAAAACAATCAGGCGTTTACCTAATTGTTGGTGGGCTTGGCAGCCTAGGACTAATACTGGCAGAATACCTGGCCCGTACGGTTCAGGCAAAATTAATTTTGACAGGGCGTTCGTCATTTCCCAATAGAGAACAGTGGTCAGCATGGCTCTCTTCCCATGAGGAATCTGATAAGATTAGCTGCCAGATTCGAAAAATACAGGAATTTGAGTCTTTAGGAGCAGAAATTCTAATCCTGCAGGCAGATATTTCTAATTTCGAACAAATGCAGGCTGCTTTAAGTCAAACGGAGCAGAAGTTTGGCGCACTTAATGGGGTGATTCATGCTGTTGTATTAGGTGCAGCCCAGCTCTTTAAGCCGATTCAAGATATTACTCCGGCAGACTGTAAGCTACAGTTTCAAGGCAAGATAGATGGGCTATTTATATTACAAGAGCTCCTGGGCTCTAAATCCCTTGATTTTTGTCTGCTAATTTCTTCATTAGCCTCACTTTTCGGTGGACTTGGCCATGCGGCCTACGCTGCGGCTAATCTTTTTATGGATGCCTTTGCACATCAGCATAATCAAGCGTTCCCTACGCCTTGGCTCAGTGTCAATTGGGATGGGCGAAAACCTGTTTTACCAGAAAGTAAAGCTATACCATTGGTTGAAACAAGTTCAGAGCAGACGATTCTTCCTGAAGAAGACATAAAGATTTTCCAGCATGTTTTAGCCTGGAGTCAACTTAATCAGATTATTGTCTCAACGAGGGAGCTACAACCTAGAGTTGATTATTGGACAAGATGGGAGTCGCTACGAGAAGAAGCAAATCTCATCAAAGGAAATAATGATCAATCACATCATGCAAGACCTGAACTAGAAAATGCTTATGTCCCTCCCAGACATGCGACGGAAAAGATGCTCGCAGATATATGGCAAACAATTATTGGCATTGACCTGGTAGGTATTCATGATAACTACTTTGAGTTGGGCGGAGACTCTTTAATCTCAATTCAGGTGATGGCTCAAATTCGTGAAACATTTCAAGTAGATTTACCATCGAGCAGTCTATTTGAATCCCCTACAGTTGCTGGCATGGCAAACCATATTAATAACATTCAGACGGCTAAGCAACTGCAATCTGAAACTACAGATCAAGCAGCAGACGATCGAGAAGAGATTGATTTATAAAATCGATTGAAGTCTTATCTTATACATACTCTGAAGTCAAGATTATGTAGTTAAGCATTGGTCTAGCAAAGACTCAACAATTGAATACGTAGGTTTTTCATCTTTTTAGGTACTCGGTAATTTTGAAATCTATTTTGACACATGGAACTAGCAGGCTCTAAAACCCCCCATTGGCTACAGATGATGAAATATATCATTGATCCAATTGGATTTCTAGACAAAACAGCTAAACGTCATGGAGATATCTTTACACTATCAGGCAGTTTATCGATTGCAGAGTCTAGAGCTGTCGTAGTGGTCACTCACCCAAAGGCAATTCAGCAGATTTTTACGCGACCTAAAGAGATTACGTCACCGGGTGAACTACATCAAGCCATGGCTCCATTTGTAGGAGACAATTCATTGTTCGTGGTTAATGATGTACGCCATCAACACCGACGCAAACTTTTATTGCCTCCATTTCACGGCAAACGATTGTATACCTATGGTCAATCCATCTGTGAGATCACTCGAAAAATCATCAGCAGACATCCTCCAAATCAAGGCTTTTCAATTTATTTAGCGCTACAAGAAATTTCGCTTCAAGTCATTCTAGAGACTGTTCTTGGTTTGCATCAACCAGGATTGCGTCAACGGCTAAGACAGCGCTATCTAGCTTATAAAGGATACTCTAAAAATCCTTTAGTTCCATTCTTGATAACTTTCCCTAGTCTGAGAAAAGATTTAGGGCGATGGAGTCCATGGGGGCAATTCCTATACTTAAAGCAACAGCTTGATGAGTTAATATACGATGAAATTAGAAAGTGTCGTCAGCAAAATGACTCCACTCGAACTGACATTCTGAGTTTGCTGGTTTCAGCTCGAGATGAGACAGGTGAATCGATGACAGATGATGAGTTGTGTGATGATTTGCGCTTTCTCTTTTCTGCCGGGCAAGAACCGACTGCCATCGCTATTGCCTGGGCTATGTACTGGTTGCATACGCATCCCAATATACTTGAAAAATTACGACAAGAACTAGATGGTTTGGGTGAGGATCCAGATCCAGTTGTAGTTGCTAAGTTGCCTTATCTCACAGCTGTGTGCAATGAAACAATGCGAATTTCACCAATTATTCCATTTACATCACCAAGGTTAGTTCAAACTCCTGTCGAACTAATGGGTTATCAATTAAATCCAAATACAATCCTAGACTGCTGCATCTATCTAGTTCATCAGCGTGAGGACCTATATCCAGAACCCAAAAAGTTTAGGCCAGAGCGATTTTTAGAAAGAAAATTCTCCTACTATGAATTTCTACCATTTGGCGGTGGCGAGCGTGGGTGTATCGCTCAACCATTAGCTGAATATGAAATAAAGCTGGTGTTAGCCACGCTAGTTTCTCACTATGAATGGACACTTATTAATCGACGGCCAGAGCGGTACCATGTCGCAGGAACTTTTTTGACGCCTGCTAATGGGATTCAGGTGAAGATAACCAATCTACGGCAACCTCAAAGACAAAGATCACCACAGTTTGTAGCCTGATTAGCAGCCCATAATTCGCTTAATAAAGCAGGAAGAATAGCAATGAATAATGCGCATAAAAATCAGTTTGATGTCATTATCCTGGGTTCTGGAGTAGGGGGGGCTACATTAGCCACGATATTGGCAAAACATAATTTAAATGTTTTGATGGTCGATAAAAAAAGCCATCCTAGATATGCAATTGGGGAATCACTAACAACTCACACAGAACTTCTTCTTAAATTACTCAGTCGTAACTATTCTATTCCTGAATTTGAACACTTAAGTTCATTTCAAAATATTAAGGAACATCTTTCCACCTCTGCCTGTGGACATAAGCGAATATTCGGTTTTCTATACCATCATGAAGGAGAAGAACAGTCCTCCCATGAAAGAATACAGTGGGGAACAGGCGACAGCAGTCACTTATTCCGGCAGGAAGTTGACCACTATTTAGTGAAAGCTTCTGTCAGCTATGGAGCAAAGCTATTAGAAAATATAAATGTAGTTGATTTAGAGATTAGTCAACATAGTGTCAGAATTATAGCCAAGAATGGCGAATCATTTACTGCAGACTATTTAGTTGATGCTAGTGGATACAATTCCATACTCGCTCGAAAATTTAACCTCAGAGAGTATCCTACACGCTTCAAAACCCATTCGAGAAGCCTATTTACCCATATGATTAATGTTAAGGGTACTGATGAAGCAATTCGGGAATCTAATGGAAAAAAAAGTGACATCCCTTGGAAAAGAGGAACAACGCATCATATATTCAAAGAAGGTTGGATGTGGGTCATTCCATTTGACAATCATGAGCAGTCGACTAATCCAGTGTGTAGTGTAGGCGTTAACTTTAATAGTCGCTATTTGCCTAAAAACGGTCTTGCTCCAGAGCAAGAATTTCAACAGTTTATAATGCGATTCCCATCTATCGCATCTCAATTTGAGTCGGCTCAAACTGTCCAAAGATGGACCTCTACTGATCGCATCCAATATTCGTCTAGAATTTGTGTAGGAGAAAGGTTTTATATCCTTCCACATTCATCAGGGTTTGTTGACCCGATATTTTCAGTTGGACTATCGCAAACTTTCTTGACGATCAATCCACTTGCTGCACTAATTTTACAAGCAGTTTCCGAAAAAGACTTTTCCTCACAGAACTTTCTTTCCTTAGCAAGTTTGCAGGAGAAAATTTTCAACTATAATGACATGATCGCTCACTGTACATATATTTCATTTAGAGACTTCAATCTGATGAATGCATGGCTTCGTGTTTGGCTTATGCAACATTTAATGCCTGTTTGGAAACTTGGCTTTTCACAGATTGATCTTTTTACAAAGGGTTATAAGCCACGATCATTATCGCAGCTTACTGATATCAAGTATTTAGAAGATCTAGATACACAAATCAGTCCATGGGGAAATGGTTATGTTTCAAAAGCTATTGCCGAAATGGAAAAGGTGGAAAAAGGCTTGATTTCTCCAAATGAAGCAGCACTTAATATCATATCTACGCTGAATTCAGCCAGTTGGTTATTTAGGGCGATGGGAATAGGAGACACCTCACAGAATTATTTTGACCTGCTCAAATCCCAACGCTTTAACCTTAGTCTCTTAGCTTTCGCATTCTGGTCACAGATATTTTTAGCTAAAAGCAATAGGCCATTTGACTTTACGATTAGTGATTTCTTCAAATTTCGGCTTAACTATGCATAAAATGGTCTAATTAGAGGATTAAATCATGTATTTTCTAAAAGAAATTCCAGTTTAGTGGCATTTTCTTAACCTCTAGCTCAGTATGCTTCATTTTGATAATTTGGCAAAACATAATGCCGGGATTTTAGCATTTGGCCAGTCAAGCGCTAAAAGTTTCTTCCAAGGATTTGATATTTTGTTAATCGTAAGGAAATAGAGTCGTGAAACAATCTACAGAGGAATTCGTTTCTTACCTAAAGGATCTAGGTATACGGCTCCAGCGTAAGGGTGATTACTTGCACTGTAATGCTCCCAAAGGAACCTTGACATCGACTCTTCGTACTCAGCTAGCTGAGCGGAAAGTAGAAGTCCTAGCCTTTATGGATAAGTTTAGTGCTGTTGAAAGCATAAGTTCTGGCTCTCAATCACTACCTACGATTGTTCCCAATGAAAGCTCTCGATATCAGCCTTTTCCTCTCAATGATGTTCAGCAGGCTTACTGGCTCGGTCGTAACGATGCATTTGAGTTAAGTAATATCTCTACCCATGCTTATGCCGAAGTAGATATTATCAACTTAGATTTGAAGAGATTTGAAAATATACTAAATCGCATCATTAATCATCATGAAATGATGCGAGCAATTGTCTTGCCAGACGGAAGGCAACAGATTATAGAAGAGGTTCCTGCTTATAAGATAGAAGTTTTAGACTTAAGTGAGAGTGACCCAGATACCAGGAATTCGCATTTGATGCGAATTCGTGACCGCATGTCGCATCAAGTACTGCCCATTGATCAATATCCGCTCTTCGAATTTCGCGCTGTCAAATTAAGTAAATCGAAGACCCGTCTATATTCCAGTATTGATCTGATGATTTCTGATGCCTGGAGCTTCGATATTCTAAAGCGAGACTTCATTCAGCTAATTCATCATCCAGAAAGTTCTCTCACTCCTCTAGAGTTATCATTCCGAGACTATGTCTTAGCAGAAATTTCTCTACGAAAATCTACGCTCTATCACCGCTCACTAGCATATTGGCGAGACCGACTCCATACCTTACCTGCAGCTCCGCAACTACCGCTTGCTAAAAGTTTAGCTACAATTGACCGCCCCCGATTTGTACACTATAGTAAACGTTTTGAACCTGACACTTGGAACCGCCTCAAACGAAGGGGCTATAAAGCGAATTTAACTCCTTCCGTCGTCGTATTGGCAGCATTTGCCGAAATTCTTACCGCTTGGAGTAAAGATCCACGCTTTACAATCAATGTAACCCTATTCAAGCGGTTTCCACTACATCCTCAAGTTAATAAAATCGTAGGTGACTTCACATCGTTAGCATTGCTAGCTGTAGATAACTCTGCCCAGAGTTCCTTTGAAGTCCGAGCTCAACGGATTCAAAAGCAACTTTGGAACGATATCGATCATCGTTATGTCAGTGGTTTAGAAGTGCTGAGAGAAATAGCCAAGTTGCAAAAACGGCCTTCAGCAGCACTTATGCCGGTAGTGTATACCAGCACTTTAGGCAATGATAGTATTGATACCGAAGCATTTATGGGGAGCTTAACTCAAACAACAGATCTTCCCCCATCGCCTAGTAACGAGGAAATGGGAGAAATTGTCTACAGTCTGAGTCAAACGCCTCAGGTTTATCTAGATCACCAGGCGGTTGAAGACGACGGTGCACTTATTGTTAATTGGGATGCCATCAAGAATCTCTTTCCTCCTAATTTTTTGGATGATATGTTTGCGGCCTATTGTGAATTCCTTAGTCGCTTAGCAGACGAGGATGACCTTTGGCAAGAACCCAAACGGCAGCTGTTGCCCCCAACGCAGCTTAAACAACTAACAGATATTAATGCTACTGAGATAGCCATTCCAGAAGATACTCTGCTCCATACCTTATTTTTTAACCAAGTAGCTTTGCATCGACAAAAAGCAGCTGTGATTACCTCTGATCGTACTTTAACCTACCAGGAACTAAGAGATCGCACCAATCAGTTAGGCCATCACCTACGACAGCTAGGCACTCGATCCAATCAGCTCATAGCAGTTGTCATGGAAAAAGGCTGGGAGCAAGTCGTCGCTGTCTTGGGTATCCACGCTTCTGGTGCCGCATATGTGCCGATCGATCCCGCACTTCCAACTGAGCGGAGGCAACATCTGTTACGGGAAGCAAACGTTCAATGGGTCATCACTCAACCAAAGCTAGATGCTTCCTTAGAATGGCCAGACAACATCAAACGTCTCTGTATAGATTACACAACAAGACATCCTAGTTCCATAGGTCCTTTAGAACCCATACAGAAATCGTCTGATTTAGCTTATGTCATCTATACCTCTGGCTCCACTGGGAAACCCAAAGGGGTAATGATTGACCACAGAGGTGCTGTCAATACTATTTTGGATATTAACCAGCGTTTTAATGTAACATCTCAAGACCATGTATTTGCTCTTTCATCTTTAAGTTTCGACCTTTCGGTATATGACATCTTCGGCACCTTAGCTGCTGGAGGAACAATTGTCATCCCCGATGCTGATGCGACAAAAGATCCAGCTCACTGGATAAAACTAATGGCGCAACAGCAGGTAAGCATCTGGAACTCGGTACCGGCTTTAATGCAGATGCTAATGGAGTATGCAGCAGATTGTCCCGAATTATTATCTAAATCTTTGCGGCTAGTAATGTTGAGTGGAGACTGGCTGCCCTTGAACTTACCAAAACAGATTAAAGACATTTGTGAAGATATACAACTGGTTAGTTTAGGAGGTGCGACTGAGGCATCTATTTGGTCAATTCTCTACCCGATTGAACAGGTTGACCCAACGTGGAAAAGTATCCCTTACGGTCGCCCAATGGCTAACCAGAGCATGTATGTATTTAATGACGCCCTCGAGTTATGCCCTCTGTGGGTTCCTGGACAACTTTACATTGGCGGCATTGGTCTGGCTAAGGGATATTGGCAAAATGAGGAAAAGACCAATGCCAGTTTTATAATTCATCCTCAAACCAAGGAACGCTTATATAAAACAGGTGACTTGGGTCGATATCTACCGGATGGGAATATTGAATTTCTTGGGCGTGAAGATTTTCAAGTCAAAATCAAAGGTCACCGGATTGAATTGGGAGAGATTGAGACAAATTTACAACAACATACGGCTGTTAAAGAAGCGTTAGTCGCGGCAGTTGGAGAATCGAGAGAGGATAAACAATTAGTAGCCTATGTAGTTCCAGAATCAGATAAAAGACCTAATCTCTTTGAAGTAGAAAGCAAAAATCCCTCAGATTCTCATAAATTATGGGAATCTTTAGTACAAGCAGGTCTCCAAAAAGCTCAGCATGATCTTTGGCATGTAGATGCGAAAATATTTTCGCATCTATGGAAGTATCAAGACCATTTATATGCCATCTCAGTATGCAGGGCACTAAGAAAGCTAGGCGCTTATAATTCAGCTGGAGAGAAATATAGTTTAGATGATTTGATATCCAAGTGTCAGATTGCGCCCCGCTACCGTAGATGGGTACTTAGAGCTTTGAATGTATTGATTGCGGAAGGATGGATACAACAACAAGGTGAGGTCTACGAAAGTATCATTGGCTTACCAACACTTGTTTCTGAAGAGTTATCACCAGAAGTTCAGTCAGAACTATCTCAAAGCAATGAGTTTACAAAAGTATGGGTTGATTTCCTCGATATCAGTGCAGCTGAGATTTTACCAAACATTCTCACCGAAAAAATACACTCTGGAGAATTATATGCTAATGAAAAACTTGCCGTGGATGGCTATCAGAAAAGATTTGCCTACTGTCATGCCATAGCTAGCGAACTAGCTAAAGTTTTGGTGCAAAATCTAGGACCGCAAAAGCAACTACGTATATTAGAAGTTGGTGCAGGTTACGGTTCCTGTACGTTACATTTACTGCCGCTTCTGCCTCCAGATCAAACCACCTACGTTTTCACAGACATCTCTAACTTTTTTCTCCAGAGAGCCAAAGAAAGTTTTGCTGATTACCCCTTCATTAGCTACGGCCTGTTAGACTTGGAGAAAGATCCCCATATTCAGGGGTATGAATCTAATAGTTTTGATGTCGTTATCGCAGCAAGTGTTCTACATACTACCCGTGATTTAGAGAAAACGTTGCAGCATGTTCGTTCTCTGCTGGCTCCCAATGGATTGCTTCTATTAATAGAAGAAACTAAGTTTCACCGGTCATTTGATCTACATTTGGGACTTCAGCAAGGGTTTGATGTATTCGAGGATGAGAAATTACGTACAAAGCATGCTCTTTTGTCTAGAGAACAGTGGCAGACGTTATTCGCCGCTAACGAATTTGAAGAAAGTGTAGTTTTGAATCAACCTGGTTGTGTGGCTGATTTTATAGGACTTGATGTTCTAATGTCTAGAGGTCCATCTTCAGTAAGGCGGTTTAAGTCTGTTGAGTTGCGCAACTTCCTACAAGAAAAGTTGCCCAATTACATGCTCCCTTCTGCGTTTATATTACTGGATAAGTTTCCTTTAACTCCTAATGGTAAATTAGACCGTTCTGCCCTACCTAACATTCAAGGTAGAGGGCGGCGTCCACAGTTAAGAACAGATTATGTATCACCCCGAACCAAGAATGAGAAACTCATTGTTGCTATTTGGCAAGAAATTCTCCAAGTAGACAAGATAGGGATTTATGATAATTTCTTTGAGTTAGGTGGAGACTCTTTGCTTGCCACACGAATTATTGCTCAGATGCGCAAAGCGTTTGAGCTGGAGTTACCCTTAGTCATCATTTATGAGTCACCTACTGTGGCTGGCATCTCGGAAAAAATTGAGAATGTGACTCCTGCTACTACATTAGGTAGCCATTAAGGAGAGCGAAGAATCTACAGTAAAAGATTCAAAATGTTTGACGAGATAAAGACTTACAGACTTTGTTAACCTTCAGTAGTCTAGTGTTTTTAATTATGCATAGTTGATGAGATAGACAACCATAATGCTCGTTCCTAAAAATTCCTGGGTAACTTGTCCCAACCCTAATACTTTGGCTAGTTTACGACTATTTTGCTTTCCCTACGCTGGCGGTAGCGCTTTGAGCTTTCGTAACTGGTCAGAGCAGTTGCCTACCACGATAGAAGTCTGCCCCATTGAACTACCTGGAAGAGGGATGAGGATAAAGGAGTCTCCCTTTACTCAAATGTCCCTTCTAGTTAAAGAGCTTGTACAGTCTCTGCTTCCCTATCTTGATAAACCCTTTGTCTTTCTTGGGCATAGTCTGGGCGCGCTGGTTTGCTTTGAACTAACCCGTTGCCTTCGCAAAATCGGTGCTTACACTCCGACGCATTTGTTTGTTTCTGGTCACTGCGCCCCTCAATTGCCCTTCTCAGTTCCTCCTATTCATACATTACCGGATGCTGAATTTATAGAGAACTTGCGTCGTCTACATGGAACACCAGAAGCAGCACTTGTTAATAAAGAGTTAATGCAATTACTCTTACCAGCTCTCAGATCAGATTTTGCGGTTTTTACAACCTACACTTATCAGCCAGAATTTCCGTTAAAGTGTCCAATAACAGCTTTTGGTGGTTTGCAAGATCCAGTTATGAGCTGTGAGATGCTGGAAGCATGGAAAAAGCAAACCAGTGCAGCTTTTTCCATGCAAATGATTCCAGGCGATCACTTTTTCATTCATACTGCGCAATCACTTCTGTTACAGTTTCTAACTCAAAGCTTAAACAGCATTACTGACCAAATGTCTTGCATATAAATGAGAGGCTCAATCGGTGTTTCAGGGAGCTAGACAAGGGGTATGACCTCGCCAGGATGTAATTTTCAGTAACGATAGACTAAGGTAATGCCATTGTCGTCGGAGCGCGCAGCATGCCAGCATCTATTGTCAGTAGCGATGCTAATAGTGTCACGATACAGGTAACCATCCCCTTTAGCAGTTCGATGTTAACCAGTGAGGATGAGATTCAAGAGGTGTTGAATATAGCGGGTCAACTGGCGACAGAAAAGGCACTTGAACAATACGATAGCGATGGTAGCCCCCTCGACTACGCAGGCCAGCACTGGACCAGCAAAGGTAAAGAGACAAAAGTCTACCAAAGCGTCGTGCCATCTGCCATCAAAAATCGAGGAATCGACAAAACGCTCTAGTTTCAAGCTTCATGATAGCTCACATTCAGCAGATTATTTTTAGTCGTATTTTTAGTGTAACCAATATAAAGGGGGTTAGTTTGGGTAGAATTTCTATCACAGGGAGATGCCCACGCTAGATGGGGTGTTTCGCTCTGCGGGTTGTTTCAAATAATGGGAGTTGCCAATGGCTCGTGATATTCCTGAGCCCACCTTTATTGAGTTTGGGCAGGTAACACAGGCACCGGTGCGGGTGACCGAGGATTTGGGCTGGCAGCGGGTGGTGGAGTTTTTGAGATCGCGTGAGCTATCCGCCAGTACCCTCAAAGCCTATGAACGGCAGCTCCGGCTCTTCTATACCTGGACCCAGAATAAACCCTGGCACGACATTACCCACCGCGACATTGACCGCTACAAGCAATACCTGAAGAACCGGCCCAGCAAACGGGGGGGAGCGCTGGCTCCAACCACCATCAATCAGGCCCTGGCCACACTGAAGAGTTTCTTCAAATGGCTCACCGTCAAGGACTATATCACCCGCAATCCCACCCTCACCATTGAGTTTCTCAAAGAACCGGCTAAGCCCCCTCGGGATTTAGCGGAAACCCAGGTCAGTCAGCTGTTTGAGGCCCTGGCCTACCGGGGTGATTCTGAAGTGCGCGACCGGGCAATTCTCCAGGTGCTCAGCCATGGATTACGGGCCAGGGAAGTGTGCGGTCTGGATATCAGCGATTACGACGGACAGCGTTTGAGGGTCCGTGAAGCCAAGTGGGGCAGCGATGGCCTAGTCCCCTTGAAGCCGGATGCGGTTGCCGCCTTGGATAGCTATCTGGGGTGGTTGGTACGTAATGGGTTTGCCGTTAGTCAGGAGGCTTCCCTGTTTATCAGTTTGTCGAACAACAGTCGGGGGCAACGTCTGGGCTATAGCGGTATCTATGAGCTGGTCAAGGATTTGGCGCAAGCCAGCGAGTTAGAGGACATCCATCCACACCGCATGAGACATACCTTTGCCACCTCTCTCGTCGCTGCTGGCATGAATCCCTTGTTGGCTAAGCGAGCGGTTCGCATTCGCTCTGACAAGATCTTTGCCAGGTATAGTGACCGGGCTTTGGATATCAAAATGGAAGAGGCCTTTGAAGATCTCTATGGCACACCAAAAGAGTCATGATCTGTTGATTTTTCAAACTCACGTTGTGGACATGTCTACAACGTGAAACTCCCACATGGCAAGGATTCTGGGCGGAATGCTAGAGATATGGATATTTATCGGACATAGACTTTTGGCACTCTAGGCCTTGATCGAGAATAGGGTATTTCAGAGTATGGAGTTGTTCAAATAACCGGAGAGATTGACGGATGGATTCGGTGTACCTAACTGATTCAGATCGCTAATTGCCTCATATTGCAGCTTCGATTAAATAGCTGCAGGATTCAAATTATCTGATTTTAGATATCAACATCACTACAGATAGAATCCGAAACCGTTGATGAGCAAGGTATTGAAACAAACTATAGCGTTTCTATAGTGCGCGTTGTTCAGTTACTAATTACACCTCAGCGCAGCTTTCCTTCAGCGACTAGTCTGAGTTGTAGATCTACACACTGGGGCTAAGGTTATTTAGACGCTCGGTATTTTCAATTACTTGAGGTGTTAGGCGTTCCGTCATTTGTAGCAGCCGCGCAATGGTTGCTTCATTCTGGGCCTGACGTTCGATTAGAGTTGCGATCGCAGCCGTATTTGCCTCTTGCTGCTCAGCAATACGCTCTAATGTCGCTTGTAGCTCTTCACTCATTGAATTGCTTGTCATAACCGACTGCACACAAGTATATAACCATCCTCTGAGTTTCTATCCTCCTGCAGCAATCTGTATAACAGCATCACAGCAATAAGGAAATTGTAAGTAAACTATCAGTAAAATTTGCTTAAATCATTACCAGGGCAAACGCCAACGGGTTCGTTTCGCCTCTTGTCGAACCAGACCAACAATCGCGTCATTAACTTCCTCTTGGTCCTCACCACCAATGGTCCCGATCATACGTTCAAGTTCGTGAGCTGTTATCGACTCGTTAACCATGTAGGCTTCCTGCGCTGGCTGGGGCAATGAACTTCGGTCGTTACGCTTACCACCAGTTTCTCGATAGAGTTCGTCTACGTCACAATCAAATAGTTCCTGGGTTTGTGCGATCGCACTGTCACGATAAACATCGCCTGCGCCTCCATTGTCTTTGATGGCCTTGTTAAAGCGACGGTTAACAATGGCCCCATCAACCCGGTGACGCTTAGGCGTTAGCGCCTGCGAGTTGCCCGATAGATCCAACTGGGACGCCTGTTCCTCGTAATTGTTTTTCTCTTCCTTCCAGAAGTTCAAAAAACCCATTATTTCGTGCTTCCTGTTGTTCGTCAGCAGTAAAATCGGTCGATGTGAAAATCTGTTCAAGGCCCGCTTTGATGATGTCCAGACCGTCTTCGTACATCAAAAACTCGTCCAGGATTTCATTACGGTACTCGTAATCCCATCGGTCTTGAGTGAAATTGAACCCATGAACGATAAGTGTCCAGGGGTCTAAAGTGCCTTTGTAGTGCAAAGCTGCCTCAAACCGGGCTAAAGCTGCTATCCAGGTCTTTTTATAGCGTCTATCCCCAAACAACTTAACCTCTCTCACATAGTCATCTAATGACCCTGTGAGCTTGCCCTTAAAGCTATTGAGTTTGGACCAACTTTTCCAAACCCTTTTTTTAAGCTGCTGCATTTTCATGGGTTCACCTGTGTTTACGGACGTAAATACATCTGAACTATGGTAATGATACCGTTGCTAACTAGTGCTGTCTACTAGATGTTAAGCGACCTTTCAGAACATATACAGCCAGAAAATTTTACCCTGGTCTCTGCCTGGTTGCTGTCTACTGACTATCGCTAATGCTGTAACCAGTCGCATTGCCAGTACTATCGTAATAAATGGCAACCCATTGATGTCCAGAAATACTGTAGTAAACCGAACCTGACTTTCTTCAGAAAATAAGTGCTTGTGCCTCACTTAGAAACGTCAAGTCACAGGACCGCAAAGCACGGGATGGGCGTAATCCGAAAACGGTTGAAGTGATCAAGATTCCGGCAACGACGATTCCTGCCTTTTCTGCAGGTAAGGGCTTTAAGGATCGGGTGAAAAACGCATAGCTTGGTTAAGACCTAACGATTCATTACTGTGGGTGCTCAATGGGACATCCATCTTTCAGACTTAGTTCTAGCTAAATAGTTTTAATAGATAACTAGAATAAAGCTATGGCTCGAAAGTACTGTCCATTTAGGTTCTTCTGTGAAACTGTTACTCAAACACCGGGATTGGTAGCATCTCAATGTCCCAACTTAGGGGCATGCTCAGAGCTAGCCAAATTGGATGGGGAATGAGGTGGCAGCAAGAAATGTGGGGGATTATGACAATCGGTCTATCTCGATTCAGGGGGCGAAGTGGGGGAGTGATGGCGTTGTGCCGTTATCGGCCCAGGCGTGTGATGCATTGGATCGTTATTTGGGTTGATGTCTCAACCAGGGGTTTGATACTAGCCTGGAGGCTCCTTTGTTTGTAAGTCTCTCAAATCGGAACCGGGGACAGCGGATGGGATACAAAGGGGTATACAACTGCATCAAGGATTTGGCTGAGTTAGCAGAACTGGACGAGAAAATTCATCCGCACCAGCTGCGTCATACATTTGGGACTCAGCTAATTCTGGAGGGAATGAATCCTGAGTTTGTGCGCAGGCTGATGCGAATTAAGTCAATGAATGTGTTTGGGCGCTATACCAAACGGGCTTTGGAACTGAAGGCGAAAGAGAGTTTTTACGATACGCTCCAGGCATCGGAGTCTGGGTTGTTTGGTAAAAGGTAATCTTGTTTTTGGAGAGAGCGGCTGGTTCATAGTGCCTGACCTCCGATATCAGGCACAAGGTAGCGTAAGCGTTTCTTTCGACTCCGCTCAAGGAGCACTTACGGCATCAATATCACAGCTAAAAATCTATTGAAAATTCTGGAATTCTCAAATTTAACAATTCCACTTAAGAATTCTGAGAATTTTCAGTCAGATTGAGTTATGATGTGCGCGCACGCTTTGAAACTTCGCCACACCAAAGATGCTGAAAAAAGTTATTTCAATCATGTCGAATAGTGGTGGCGTTGGTAAGACCACACTGACGGTTAACCTGGCTTACCAGCTCGCCCGCAAAGGAAAAAAGGTTGCAATGTTTGGTTGTGACCCCAATGGTTCGTTGACTCTTTTCTGTGGATTGGATGATCCTCCGAAGGAGAAAACAATGGATTGGGTGTTGCGGCCTGACTTTAAAGGGGACTATCCTCTGTTTCCGGTTTGGAGGGATCGTATCGAGGGGATCGAGGCTTGTCTGGGGGGACTACCACTCACTGAAACGACACAGCGACTCGTTTTGGATAAGCGTGGGGCTTACTTATTGGCAGATGCATTGGAAGATCATCCGCTTCCCCACGATGTGCTAATTATTGATTGCCCTGGCACGATTGAGCAGCTACATATCGCAGCTCTGTCGGCAAGTACAGATGTGATTATCACACTGAAGCCAGAGGACAAGGATATGGATGCGATGGCTAAATTGCTGGAGTGGATTAGCCTGACTCGCACTGAGTTACGTCTAAAGCCTGCGCCTAAGGTGTTTGGAGTGGTGCCAAATGGGGCCAAGAACCGGGCAATGCATCGAGATAATTTAGGTCTGTCAGATATTGAAGGATTACCTGATATTATGCGGCACATGCAAATTCCGATGTTTCCGACGATTAAGGACAATGCCTATATTGCCAATGCCGCAGCTGCCGGGTTGCCATTGGGTATCTACAGAGCAGGGGATCCCAACAACAAGCTTTACGAAAAAATTGCCGTTGAAGTCATTAAGGAGATGGATTAGCGATGGCTCGCATCAGTAAACGACCCATGGCGACCATGTTTAGTGGTGCCTTAAATGCTCAAGAGGGTGAGACGATTGCCCAGCTGAAGGAAGAAATTGAAAGTTTGAAGTCACTTTCTGGGCAGTCATTTAGATTACCGGTTGCTGATATTCAACCGCTCCAGCTCCCAGGGAGGTTAAAGCAGCCTCGACTTTATTTTGATCCGCAAAAGATGGAGCGGCTTAAGGAGTCGATTGCGAAGCATGGTGTGCTGGAACCAATTTTGGTCAGGCCTGGTGCTAGGGGTAAATATGAAATCATCAGTGGTGAGCGGCGCTGGCGTAGTTGCTGTGCGTTAGAGATGGAATCGGTCCCGGCTATTGTGCGGGATATGCCAAATGCGATGGCATTGGAAGCCGCACTGATCGCCCACTTGCTGAATGAAGAAATTACGGCAATTGAGCAGACGGAAAGTATTTTAAGTTTACTGTCATTGCACCTGGATATCCCGATTGAAGATGTAAAGGCAGGCCTTTATCGGGTCAAGAATTCACGTTCCCGAGGCGCTGAGAATTCTAGAATTTTCAGCGCGGATGAGCTGAAACTAATCGCTGAAATCCTTGGTGAGTTTGGGATGAAGCTTTCCAGTTTTGTTTCTAATCGGTTACCGATGTTGAATTTGGCCCCTAAGATTTTAGAGGCAGTACGAGAGGGGAAGTTATCACCTACGAATGCAGTGCTTTTGAATCGTCAGAAGCCTGAGTTACATGGTGAGCTGGTTGAAAAAGCAGTGGGTTTGACTAAGCAAGATGTAATGGCTTTGGTGAAAGAACTTGAAAAGGAACAGCCAGCGAATAGTTCACCGGTATCATTATCTATTTCTGATCAGATCTTTGATCGTTTTAAGTCTGTACGCAAAAAGAAATCACTACTTGAATCAGCAGAGGTACAGAAGCGTCTAACGAAAATCAATAAGCTCTTACAAGAGATCGAAAAATTGAGTGTCTAAGAATTCCAGAATTTTCAGATAATCTAGCTAAGCAAATTTAGCAGAAGCCGAAGTATACGAAGCAAAAGCACCTTGGTCTCATGGGGGTACTTAACCCAATGCCTAAAGTTGTGCTTGAAACGGTATCAGAGCAGAGAGTTTAAAGGGTTAACGATTTATTGAACGTTTGAAGCTGGCAACTAATCTTATGGCAATCAAGGGCTTCGCTCAAAGAATTGAACGAAAAATTCAGGGTTTTAGAATACAACTGGTAAGCGATATAGTCCGAATTAATTACGATTTCAAAATCATAGTTTTTTGCGTCGGTGTTTCCGCTGGTCTAAGTAGGTGGGGTAGGGAAACTTAGGAAAGAAGAAATGTGAGTAGTGTCCTTCAAAAAACTCAGGAGCAAATAATGGAATTGCCGCAGACACCACAGCATAAAAGACAGTCGAAAACTCCAGAAGCCAGCATACTACCTCAGTCATCTTCACGACGAGATATGTTGAAATTTTTAGGATTTGCTGTAGTGGGAAGTGGAACCACTTTAGGTAGTCAGCTACTCTTACAAGGCTGCAACACAACAAAAACAGAAGACCTTGCACCAGACATTTCAACAGAAACAACAAGCAATTCTCTAACCCAGGAAACAGGAACCAAGACCACCGCTAACACCCCAACAGGTGAACCCTTACAACGATTTGACTTTGAATCAGTCAAGGTCGATGCCAAGGGGCAGATCATCCAAAGGCCCTCAGGCTCAGTGGAATATTTTGATGAACCGTTTCTGTTGGGCAAACTGGGGAATGCTCTGCCGCTACGGATGGTGAAGATACCAGCAGGCAGCTTTACAATTGGATCACCAGAAACTGAAGAAGGCAGAGACGACGACGAAGGGCCACAAAAACAGGTAACAATATCGAGTTTTTACATGGGAATGTTTGTTATCACCCAGCGGCAGTATCAAGAGATCATGGGAGAGAACCCTTCACGCTTTACCCAAGATGGAGATAATCGTCCTGTAGAGAAAGTTTCCTGGAACTCCGCAGATACTTTTTGTCAGCGCTTGAGTGAACAGACAGGTCGCACTTATCGCTTACCTAGCGAAGCCGAGTGGGAGTACGCCTGCCGGGCAGGAACAACTACTCCGTTTTGTTTCGGAGAAACGATTACGACTGAAATCGCTAATTATTATGGAGAAGATACTGCTGCCAAGGGTACTTATGGTGCAGGCCCCAAAGGGGCGTATAGAGAATCAACTGTCCATGTAAATTTCTCTTCGCCCAACGCTTTCGGTTTGTTTAACATGCATGGCAATGTATGGGAATGGTGTGCTGAAGACTATCACAATAGCTACAACAATCTTCCATTAGATGGAAGCATCAGGTCTTCTACTGATAGCTACTCAGATGCTTTTAAGGTACTGAGGGGTGGATCGTGGCACTACTCGCCGAGCTACAGTCGCTCGGCAAGCCGTCTCCACGATATACGTCCATACCGTTCTGACAACGTCTTCGGCTGTCGGGTGGTCTGCATGCCCTCCACATAAGAGAGTAAATAGCTTGCTCGGATCATACCGAAGGTTCCTCTGAGCCTACACACTTTATTTCTCTTCCCCAATACTTTTCCCCAACTCCACATACTGCCAATGCCAAGGCTCCCTATCCCCCTACGAGTTCTCCTTCAGACACGACAGCTCAAACACCCCTCAATCCAGGTATCCTTACACCTGCGATCGCAAAAAGCAGCACTCCCCTTATCAAAATTCTCAGGCTGCAAGACATCATCATCATCCATCCACGCTCATTATCCATCCACGCATTTAAAGTGTCCGCGTCTGGCTCTGAATTTTACCTCCAGCAGCTTCATAGCATCCAAGGTCTGGCACTACCCCATAGATTAACGCGCCCCTAGTCGCCCGAATCACTAAAATTCACCCCCGTCGCCGTCGCACCCACATAACGCTATGTACGATGCCTGTTCTATAACCGTTCGCTCAACGGTCAAACTAGATATATCATTCATGGTGAAATCCTTACTTTGCAAGGGTTATAGCTTCGTTTGTCCGCCGTTCAATTTAGTTCGACGAGTGTTCGAAGATGAGACCTTTGAACGGTATGGATACCGATTTACCTGCGAGGGTAAGGATGATACCGAATCTATCTGGAGCGTAGAAAAACTTTAGACAGAGGGCCAGAAATCAAAAGAAACGGCTGCTGTGACGAAAGAACCCAGTAATTGATAACGTGATCTTCGCTACTTCTTAGAAGAAGCACTAATCTTCTCTGCATTAATTTGAAACTGAATCAACGCATTTTTACGTTTACCAGGAAGTTCTTGAGCCCCCATCAAATATCCCCCACTCCGCAGTTCCTCAACCGTACGCCAAAATAACTGATTGTTACGAGACGAATTGCTACCCAACAGATCAAGATTTTTGAACAGATAGCGCTTAGAAATTGTCAAAAACTGACCATCTTCCGGAGAGTCCCACTTTAACCGACTAGCAAGATAGAGCAACAACTTGGTTTTGTAATTATGTTTTGCACTTCCACCCAAACGCTGAGTCATGTCGAGATTATTCGCAAAGAGAACATAGTCTCCTGTACGGGCTGGCCCTTCAAAAAATTCCAAAGACACCGTATAAGCATCCGCTAACTCATAGGTATAGTCTGCCGCCTTATCCAGATCAAAGTCACGCGGCACATTGTCCACTTCAAACTCTTTGATCCTCAAAACATTTTTGATCGTAACCTTAGCACCCAGGCTATCTCCTTTAGGCAGAGACTGAGCAAACACTAACTCCGTACGATGCAATGCCATCAAATCACAGTGGAGCTGGGACCGCAGCTTAGCCGGAAAACCGCCATCCTTAGTACGCTTATAGCCCATAGCTTCTAATAAATCATTAGAGCGAAAGCTGACACCAGGACGATTACCTTCTTGGGCAGCAGCTCTATAAAGATAAAGCACAATTGAAACCTGACGTGGGTTGAGAAATGTCAGCAGTGCAGCAATCAACCGCTGCATTCGTCGGTCTTGGATTTTCTCTAACCCCTTAATTCCTTCCCCGAGATACGCCTCGAGATCTAAACTGTCATATTGCTCCTTAAGCTCTTCCCATTCCTCTCCAGATAGGTCTTCGATAGGAATTCGGCGAGTGACAGCAACTTCACTAGCTTCATCTGGATCTGCATCAACCCGCATCTCCAGATAATAGTTTTCACCATCTGTTCGTAACGTTGGCAAGTTGACATCTGGATTTCTCAATGAGGCTCCGGCTCGCGGAAGAACCCGTAAGAGCTGCCCATCGACTGGAAACGTCGTATCTTTTGCAGCATCCTTAGTTGTCGACAAGACCGCCACCATGGGAAACATCAGCCACATGATAAAGGGCTTTTCCCAGTTCTTAAACCCTATAACTTTCGCGTATGTTTTTTGAATAAAACCCTATAACTTTCGCGTATGGATTTGCCTATCCCTTTGCCGTATGTGAGGCACCAGAGCCTATAACTTTCGCGTATGGATTTGCCTATCTCTTTGCCGTATGTGAGGCATCAGAGTCTATAACTTTCGCGTATGGATTTGCCTATCCCTTTGCCGTATGTAAGGCATCAGAGCCTATAACTTTCGCGTATGGATTTGCCTATCCCTTTGCCGTATACCGTTAAGTGCAGTTCAACTGAAACAATTAATTCAAAGTATTTCTCAAATAGGGCCTATAACTTTCGCGTATGGATTTGCCTGTAACTTTACCGTAGGCAATACATTGAAGCCTATAACTTTCGCGTATGGATTTGCCTGTAACTTTACCGTAGGCAATACATTGAAGCCTATAACTTTCGCGTATGGATTTGCCTGTAACTTTACCGTAAATAATGTGCCAACACTTGTGACTTTCGCGTATCAATTTACCTGTGACTTTCGCGTATCAAAGCCCTATAACTTTGGCGTACTAGGCATTTCCAGCTCTTGAGAACAGCACAGACTAGTGTTAACCTCTCAGATGCCTGGAAACAGATGAACTACTCAACTGGAAGCAGGTAAACAGCAAAAGCACCCGCCCTTCGCTTTCTTGCCGGTCTGCTAAGAGCTTGGTGCTATCAACAGTCCCCACAAAGTGGGTTTGTTTTGCATGCCTATCGATCCTAGCAACTCTGGTATTGATTTACCAGGGCTGACAATTTGTAGTGGGTTAAATAGGAAAGGAGGTGCACTATCGTAGCCGCCTCTCTAAGTTTTAGCTATGTTCCAGAAAATAATGAGTTTTTGGAACTCTTTCCCCATCGTCACGATTACATCTACGCGCGGCATCCATTACCAGGTAAACGCCCTCAATGGCAAACGGAAAGTCGGCATCCATTATCAGACCGACTGATTGAACAGGGTACTTATTTATATGGTGTGCGGTTTGGGAAGGAAACCCAGTACGCCATGCTCGATATTGATATTGGCAGCGCATACCATCCCCGGCGAGATCCCATTGCCTTTCAAAAACTGACCGAGGCATTGGAACCCTTAGGTCTGGTATCAGCAATCACCTGCACCTCATCCGATAGCCAGGGCCTGCACCTCTATTTTCCATTTTCAGAAACGCTAACAGCCTGGGAAGTAGGCAGTGGCATCACATTACTTTTGGAAAGTCAGGGATTTAAGGTCACACCTGGTCAGCTTGAAGTCTTTCCCAATGCCCGACTGTACACCATCGAAAGTACACCGAACTTATTTAACGCCCACCGGCTACCACTACAGCGTGGGTCGTATTTACTCAATGATGATCTAGACCCGATCTGGACTGACCAAACTACCTTTGTCGATCAATGGAGACAATGCCAGGGACGCAACAACCTGAGCAATGAGACACTACAGCAAATCATTCGACAGAAGAAACGGCGCAGTTATCGTCTGTCGAACAAGGCCGACAAATTCCTAAACGATCTCAATGCTGAAATTGAGCAGGGTTGGACTGACCATGGGCAAACAAATCGATTGCTGGGTCGGATCACCATGCGCACCTATGTGTTTCACCATGTGATATACGGCGGTGAAACGCTACACGGTAACAGTCTAATCAAAGAAGTTCTAACGATAGCTAAAGCTTTGCCTGGCTATGAGCTGTGGTGTCGTCATCAGCATGAAATCGAAGACCGTGTTTCTGAGTGGGTCAGCTGTATCGAGAAAAGTCATTACTTTCACTATGGAGAACAGTTTGGAAAATACAAATCTAAAAAGGAGAAACCAGACTCTGAAAACACTGAACCCAGCTGGAATCAACGGCAGAGCCAAAAGACCAAAGGCAAAATCCAAGCCGCACTAAAAGAACTCTCAGATAAAAATGAACTGCCAGAACAGGCAACTGCCAGGTTTAATGCCCTTAAGAAATTTGGTATTGGCGGAGGTTCTTTATATCGATATAAAGAACTCTGGCATCCACACTGGAAATTACAGGAAAAATGCCCACATACACCGCAACTTAAGAATGAAAATGAATCTGAACAGTTTGGCAATGCTAACACACCAAACTGTCACAGCTCTACAAGCTTATTACAAGGTATAGATGGTAATAGCAGTGAAATCAATGGCTCTAGCGATCTGAAATCTGTTGCATCTCAGCCAGAGGGTGGTAATCCTCATCGAGAGGAGATTCAGCGCATCCGAGAGAGGTTGTCAAAGGCTCAGATCGTTGTCGATTTACAGGCAGCGCAGGAGGTTGTAGAGGCTGAGGAGATACTGGCCCAGGAGTCTAGAGTAGCCCATCTACAGCAGATGGCTTACTGGTTGACGTTGGATGACCCGATTTTGATGGCGGAGGCCCTGGCATGGTTAAGGCAACAGCCGCCTGAGCTATGTGCTGAGTTATTAGATACAGAGCTGTCAGAGGCGCAGCAGCGGTTGTTAGAGACGGTTGTGGAGATAGTGGAGCAGTTGCAGCGGCTGGATTGGGGGCCGAGCAGGATAGGGGAGGAGTTACGATCTCAATTTTCAATACCCTCGCTAGCCCATCTCACGGCTGAACAAAGACAACAGTGGTTATCTTATTTGCATGGCTCCGCCGGAGAGGCTCCGCCCTAGCGGAGCCATGCCCTTCGGGCTATACGTACCCTGACACCGGATAAAGGGATGGGCTTATTGCGATCGCGAATTCTAAAAGATGCGGCTAAGGGGCAAGCTTCGTTACAAAAATTGTCTTTCTCTAAGATAACCATCTTAGCTTGGTACAAGCTGTCCTACTCCAGAGACTTGATAGTTGGGTCGGTAAGCAAAACGAGGGAGATCTTCTGGATGCGTGACACCGCTAAACACTAACACCGTTTCAATCTCTGACTCAATACCCGCAATAATATCTGTATCCATACGATCTCCAATGATTACGGTATCCTCCGGACGTGCTCCTAACTTTTTGAGGCCGTTTCGCATCATTAACGGGTTGGGTTTACCTACACAGTAAGCCTTAACTCCCGTTGTCAGTTCAATAGGAGATAGCAAAGCTCCTGTTGCTGGGATGATTCCTTTCTCTGACGGGGCGGTAACATCTGGGTTAGTCCCAATCAACTTCGCTCCCTTCTGTACCAAAAAGCAGGCATGTTCTAGCTTTTCGTAGCTATAGCTGCGAGTATCACCCACTACCACATAATCTGGAGCTGTATCGTTGATGGAAAACCCCGCCTCATATAGGGCGTTGATTAGCCCTGGTTCTCCCACGACAAAAGCGCTGCCACCGGGCTTCTGCTGAGCTATGAAGGCAGCGGTAGCTAGGGCACTAGTGTAGAAGTTGTTGGTTGACACTTCAATACCCAATCGGCTGAGCTTCTCTTTTAACTCACGAGGTGATCGTTCGCTACTATTGGTCAAAAATAAAAAAGCTTTGTCGTTCTGGTGTAGCCAATCGACAAACTCAGATACTCCCGGTAGTAGCCGATTGCCATGGTAAATGACGCCGTCCATATCGCAAATGAAGGCTTTTTTATCCCGAAGAGGTGTGAGATTGAGAGGTTCAGTCGACATGGCTATTGGCATCTAAGTGGAACACTTTGCATTCTAGAGCTCTGCCGAAAAAAAGGCAGTGTCACCTTGAGGTTGATTAGCGTACTTATGGAAAAATCCGTTCACCCATCGCATTCTCTTGGCCCATAATTGGCCAGGAGAATGCGCATTGGATTGGTTTAGGGGCTGCAGTAGTCTTGGATAATTCGGCTAGCAACACTCCACAGACACAGGAGAAGCCTACGGAATTGAAAGGCAGTTAATTTATTGGGTTGACGTTGCGATCTCCACCATCTCTACCACTCCATCAACCCCGGATCAAAATCACTACTATCCACCGCCTCTGCTGGACTACCCACATCGTCCACATCCTACATCCATGCCTCAAACCGGGCCAACTGACTCAGCGCAATATGGTACGGCAATGGCCGAAAATACTTCAGCCTGCCAGTCGCATTCCGCGATTTAGGTAACGGGTCTGCCCCTTGGCTAGCTATTTACGGTCTTGGTCGGCGCATCAGCTCTTAACCTACGATTGAACAGCCCGATTCTACAAGTATAAAATCACTGCTTGCAGTGTCATCAACCACAATATCCTAGAGACCCAACTCACTGACTAGTAACAAAAACTAACAACATTAACGTTTATGTCAGAAAAGAGACATTGATCCACTCAAGCAATATGCTGAATACATGAGCTGAAAAGTTCGTAATCACAACAAAGGAGGTCAACAATCGATATCTCAACAGAATCGTTTGACGGCTCAATACCAGCATCCAAACAGGTCACTGATATTTCTTCTTACTTGCACTAGAGAGCATTGTTTTTAGTCAAGATTACTCTTCTAACAACAACTCTTGAGCGTCTTATCTAATGTAGAAGAGTTCCTCAGGTAGATCGTTCTGGGTGCTGTTGTGCTTTAAAACGCCCCTAGACCAGAAGTATCCTTCCTTCCGCTTTGCCTGATGAATAGCGGCGTCATCGGCGGTGATTCAATAGGTGACTCGGGTGGGTGTCGCCCCTGTTTTCGGGCGTTCTGATTGGTCATAGTAGGGCTGTTCGACCACGTCTAACTGCCTCAATCGGTGATAGGGACAGCGGCTGGCTGCAGCAGATAGCGCTAACGGAACACGGGTAATCCAACGCAGTGCCCCTAAGCCTGATCTTTGAACCTAACCTGCGGAATGTACGTTGCTGCACTAGCTTGCTTATATTTATACAAGCAACATGCTCTAAATGCCTGTCAACCATTTTCGCTGGAGACTTTCTAATGTCTCACCATAGATAAAATGTTTAAAGGTTTTACTCATTTCATCTGGAGAAATATAACCATCTTGGTCTAAGTCTAAAGACTCAAAGGTCTTTTCTGCAATACCTTCATCTGTTTTGTATAGGTAATAAAATGCTTTGAGTTCTTCTAGACAAATTTTCCCATCGGCATTAACATCTAGAAATTTGGTAAATGCAGTTGCCAGGTCAAAATCTAAATCCTTAACCATAAACTCAATCCATTCATCTAGACTGACTTTACCATCCCCATTGATATCCATCAGTTGCTGCACGGTGTTCCCCAGTCCGGACCAAAAAGATAACGCTGTTTTATATTCTTTTGAGTCATCTTTCCATCTCCAAACCTGAGCTGATGCATTGACCATTTGCTGGAAGTCGTGGGCCTCAATTTCTCCATTTTGATCATAGTCAAGAATATCAAAAAGTTGTTGTAGATTTTGCTGTCGCTGTTGCATACAAGAGACGGAAACCCTGGACTGCATAATTATACGAACACTCAATAGGCTAACCACAATAATAAGAATTGGGCCAACCCAAAAAGGCCATGAGGTTCCCCAGGCGGTGAACATATACCCGGCCAATAGAGGAGATATAATTGTGGCTAATGCGATCGCAGAGTCAGTCAGTCCAAATACTTTACCTTGTTGTCGAGCTGATACAGATTGTGACAGCAGGCTAACCGCAACAACTCGACATAGTGAATAGCCCAGGCAAATCACTGACAGTGACAGGAGAATATTGAGTAAACTTCTGCTAGTGGGCAAAAGCATCATCGCAATACTGTAAGTGAAGAGCCCCCAAATAAAGAGATTCGATTCTCCAAATCGTTTAATCAATGGGTTGATTAAGCCCAATTCAATACAGATGGCTAACCCTCCCCAGTAAACGTAGAGAAAGCTGGTACTTTGAGGGCCCCAATGTAATTCTTGACCTGTCCATAGCCCTAAAACCGATTGCACACTACTACCTGCAAAGGCAATCAGGACTAAGCCCATGATCAAGGTAAGTGTCAACGGATTCTTCAAGATTGTCTGGTAGTCTGTGAAGTTGAAAGCTGATGATTTTAGCTGTGTCTGATCAGGCTCTACATGAATCTTAGGTAAGGATTCTGGTAAGACAAAAAAGGTGAATGTCACCGCAAGGGCAGAAAGACTGGCTGCAACCAGGGCAGGGGTCAAGAAATCAGACGTTGCAGAGTCTGAGCCCACCAGGAACCCGCCTAAGGTTGGACCTAAAATAATGCCGCAACCATAGGCTGCCGATAAAACACCTAAACCTCTGGCTCGCTGGTCACTTGAGGTAACATCGGCAATATAGGCTGTAGCAACAGTGCCACTGCCAGAGGCGGCTCCAATCAATGCATTACAGGCAAACAACGCCCAGAGGGAGTGCAGCAGCCCAAACCACAAGCACGCGATTCCACTCACCACCATACTGGTGAGCAATAAAGGACGCCGACCAAAGCGATCGCTCAGTCCGCCCCATACAGGTGTTACCATGAACCCCGTAATGGCGGATGCACTAAATACCAATGTTGTCATTAGGGGTGACGCATTAAAGTTTTGAGCATAAAAGGGAATCAGGGGCACCACAATCGAGGAACTGACAGTATCAATCAGTACGCTGAGAAATAGAGCAATCTGAGCAAGATGACTTTTATCTTGCAACCAGGCCAAGAAACCTGGTCGATTAACGTCTTCTAAGGTCATAGGTTTACAACTGCCTTGGTAAACTTACCCCAAAGATCCAATTGCCAGGTGCTTGTAAATCTTCGTCATATAGAAATTGAGTCACAGCTTTTTCAAATTCCTCCTGGCATAGATGGCCATCCTGATTGAGGTCCAAGATATCAAAGGATTCCTCCAGCTCTGTTGTATTGATGCCAGTGGCTTGATAAAAATCTCTGAGTTCCTTGACCGTTACCTGCCCATCACCATCTGCATCAATCATATTCAGAAACAGGTTTGTGAAATCGTAATCAATTCTATGCTCTAAGCAATGTAACCATTCGGCGCGATCAATTTTCTTATTCCCATCTTGATCGGCTAGCTGTTGCAATAATCGACCAAACCTTGTGAGCGATCCTTGTAAAACTTGATAATCTGATGTTTCAGGATTCCAACCTCTAATGTTCGCTAACTCTTGACCCAATCTCTGGAAATCTTGTAATTCAATCACATCGTTTTGATCCTGATCTAGCAGATCAAATAAGTGCATTGATTTTTGCTGACGACGTCGCTGCATCACTCTTGATAGTCGGGATTGGGTAATCCGCTGCCAGCCAAAGAAGGCACCGATCAATAGCAATATCGCATTAATCCAGTAGGGCCAATTTGTCCCCAAAATCTCAAATAAAAAGCCACCCCAAATAGCCCCTAAACAACTGGCCAGACTTGAAACAGACTCCATGATTCCAAGGGTTTTACCTTGTTGTTTGGCACCCGATAGATGACTTAATAAACTAGTCAGGGTGGGGTTACCTGTAGCATCAGCCACAACGAACAGCAGCATCGCCCCAACCAGTTGAGGGCCTGTGCTTGAAAAAGTAATTAAGACAAGTCCTGCTATCATCAGGACCAAGCTTAAGAGAATCAATTTAACTTCGCCCAACCAACGCACGAGGCGTCCCACTACACCGATTTGGATGACTGCGGTAGCCAGGCAGTAGCCTACGATGAGATAGCCAAATTGCCGAGGTCCCCAACCTAATCGAGCATCACACCAAAGGGCCAAGGTGGTATGTAGCCCCATTCCAACAAAAACCATGGCGAAAACCACCAGGATCAAGCTGCCAATCAAGGAACGCCGCAGTGTATGCCTGATTTCCTTCAGAAATCGTTTGGGTGAGGTAATTTTTTTACTGGCTAGAGCTATCCGTCCCACATGCTTTCGAGGGAGAGCTATAAAAGCCATACAAAATGTTAAGCCAGAGGCAATGGTTGCTGCCAAACCCGGTGTCCGAAAATTAGGCTGGGCTTGGTCACTGCCAATTAGTAGCCCAGCAATCACAGGCCCTAAGATAAAGCCAATGCCTGCGGCAGCATCGAGAAAACTTAGGGTTTGGGTACGCTGTTCAGGAGTGGTTAAATCAGAGATATATGACTGAACAATAACAGTGCTGGCACTGGCTGCACCGCCGATTATTCGTGCCAGGAAAAGTATTGGTAGTGTGTTGGCAATGGTAAGACATAAAAATCCCAGGGTTGTGCCAGCAATATTAAAGAGTATGGTGGGGCGGCGGCCGATCCGATCACTCAAACTGCCCCAAAAAACGGGTGCGAAAATACCCATAAAAGGTAAAACGCTAAATAAAAGTCCAATTTCTAAGGGGGAGGCACCAAAGATTTTTGCGTAGAAGGGTAATAGTGGAATAATAATGCCAGCACCGAGATAATCCAAAAGGGTACTCGTCAGCAAAATTGCTAACACCTTTTTCTCTCGATCTTGCAGGGTTGTCATTTGTTCAAGATTTAATTATTTATTGACTTGATAGACCCAAATTTGATAGTCAAGTTCAGGTGAAAGCTGGGGCAGTGGCTGAATTTTGTTACTTTGTGAAACCAGTTGCCACTTACCTGAGACTTCTAAGTCAAGCATTTTGGTTTTAAAGTCACTACTTTCATAAAATTCAGGTCGTAGGGGGAAAATAATATATCCATCCGGTTTGGTGATTCGGATCAATTCCTCAAATGTTTTACTGGGAGCATGGCCATAGGTAAAGACACCTACACTGATAATTCCATCATATGAATTGTCAAGAAAACCTAGGGGGTCACCCATTACCCGCCGGTACAGCGCTTGGTAGATCCCTTTTTCTGCCGCTTTTTTCAGCATGCCCTCAGAGAGATCGATACCTTCAAGATGAGTGAAACCTTGAGCATGCAGTGCCTTACCCACCAATCCGGTGCCAACGCCTGCGTCTAAAATTTTTGCGGTGTAGGGTAAATACTGGGTCAAGACCTCCACCGTCCGTTGGGGACCGACATAGCCTGAGAGATCTTCTAGATCGTGTTCATACTCGGCAGACCAAGCATCGTAGCGCTCGGCTAGATCCTGGTTATTTTTTGATTGATAGACCCATTGCACTTTTTCATGGACATTCATCTCGCTCATTCCTCAATTGATGGGTGATTCAACTTGATAAAAAGGCCGCAAAACTGGAAAATCACGACGGCCTGTGAAATAGGCCCATTCTAGATAAGCGACTTTAAGATGCCTGGGGCCAGAACTTGGATCAAACGCGCTACGTCCATGCAAAATTCTAAAGTTTTGGAGTAAAAGACAGTCACCGGGGTTGAGTCTAAACCAGTATTGATACGCTGGATTTTTCAAATACTGAGAAAACATAATATAGGCTTGATAAAACTGTTCTAGTTTTTCAAATGCTAAATGCAGACCAAAGTTTTTATGACTAAAGTAAAGTTGAGTGATATCTCCAGCTTTATCAAGTTTAATAATTGGGGTTTTATGGGCAGTAAAGTAACCAGCCTGTTCAAAAAATTGTCGAAATTGAACGTCAGATGTGGCTAAGATTTGAAAGAGATCAGGATGATCTGCACAAAAGTCTTGGACGACGCGAAACCCATCCACTAAAACTGTTTCTCCGCCAGTGGCTTGATTTTCGACACAATAAAGTAGTTGAACCACTGGCGGCGCGGGGATATAGGTCAGATCAGTATGGGGCGGTAGCGCATTGCCTTCATAGGATAAATCGTGGTTATTAGCAGCGGCTTGAACAGTAGAATAGCGTCCGAGGTCCAGCAGCTCATAAACCGGACCAATTGACCGCACAAATGGATCTAAGGCTGGCCATGGCACATTGCGTAGGCAGACACATCCTAAAACATCCAATTGCTCAATCAAGGTTGGTAGCGAGAAAGCTTGAAAGTCAAGCTTTTCAAATCCTTGGGCCTTTAGCTGGGCCTGATTCCAGAGAGTTTTTTTACCCTCTAATTGAGAGTTCGGTGTCCTCAAGGTATGAGTATGATTGTCTCCGTCGTAGGTTTGGCTTAACAACCAGGTAAGTGGAAAACTACTACGGTGGGGTGGCTCTTCTTGCCAATCAATCACTAGCTTGTCATCGTCTATCCAAGCGGCATGGGGTCGTGGGGGAACTGGGTGATCGCTAATGTCATAGATTTTTTGGAATGAACTAGCATGATGGCACTCTGGTGATAAACAGTTATCTCTTAGCCAAAGGTAATGAAAGCGTTTGCCCCTGACACGTAAAAAGGTATCGTGCAAAGGGACGGGCTCACTAGTCTGCGGTTGATGTATTTGAGTACTACTTGGCTGCATAAAATTCTAAGCGTCTAAGTTTCTGTTGTCGCTCATAGGGGTGAGATAGGTACCAGATTAAGTGGTTAACCAGGCTGAGAGCTGAGTCGCTAAATACTGAACGTTTGGAACTTTAAGCATGGTGAAATGGTTGCCTGGAACAAGTTTGTAATCAAGTTGCTTGAGATACTGCTGCCAACCCCAGGTGGGATCGAGCTGGGTCTGATGGCGATCGGGTAAAAATTCAGGCATTGGGGAGGCCTCTTTAGCACGAAAGAGAACAGTTGAGATCAAATCGCTATGCTCTGGAATAGATGGATCATAGTGAATGGTGGCCTGGGTATTGGCCTGGTAAACCTGCAGGATTCGAGACAGTTGATCGTAGGTATATAATTGACCGCTATCTTT
This sequence comes from Leptothoe sp. ISB3NOV94-8A, assembly GCF_043421595.1. Classification (NCBI taxonomy): domain Bacteria; kingdom Bacillati; phylum Cyanobacteriota; class Cyanophyceae; order Nodosilineales; family Cymatolegaceae; genus Leptothoe; species Leptothoe sp. ISB3NOV94-8A. Next base: position 279,211 of record NZ_JAXSQW010000004.1, read on the forward strand.
TAACATTTGCTGCAGATACTCAATCTGTTGTGGTAGTGAGAGAGTTTGTAACTGTTCACTGGAGATATGTAAATTTTGGCCCAAACTGCTGCCCCATTCATAGCCTAAATAGGCAATGTAGTCAGCCTGATTCCAGCTTTTAACGGCTTGAGTTTGGTTAGTTATCCCCGCTGGAATATCGAGCAAGGCCAACTGTGAGACTGACTGACCTTGCTGATGGAGCTGTCGAGCAATTTCAAAAGCGACCTTGCCCCCGAATGAGTGTCCCCCTAATTTATACGGTCCCTGGGGTTGGACTTGTTGAATAGCCTGGAGGTGATGGGCGGCAATGGTTTCAATGGTTGTATAGGGGGTTAGATCTTCATCGAGACCTAAGGAACGTAACCCATAAACAGGTTGATCTGCACCCAAGTAATGGGCCAAACATTCTAAATAAAAGACATTCCCCAGAATGCCAGGGACAAAATATAGTGGGGGTCGAGTTCCGTTGGATTGAATGGGAACAAGGGTGGAATGGAAGGACTTGTCTGTAGCTATTGGCAAAGCTTCCAGGTTAAATTTGGCAGCCAATTCAGCATCCAGATGCTGGACAAGTTTTTCTAGGGTCGGATAATCAAACAACACAGTTGAGCTTAGGGTGCAACCCAGTCTGGCTTGCAGGCGATTATTTAATTCGATTGCCATGAGAGAATCTAAACCCAGGCTGATTAAACGCTGTTCTGGACTAATGTTTTCCGAATCGCGTATTCCTAGAATGTGGGCAACTTGAGAGCGTACATTCTCCATTAAGTGTTGAATACGCGCTGCTGGGGAAAGACTGAGTAACTGCGCCTGCAACTGGTCACTGGAGAGGTGCTGAAGCTGGTTGGGTTGGGTTTTCTCTAAAATATCTTTATCTAAAATATCGTTTAAGAATGGGGAGGTTGATACTGTTTGTTGCTGGAATTTTGGCCAGTCCATGGGCATAATGCCGACCTGGGAGGGCTGCTCCTTTAAAACCTGTTCTAAAATCTGGATGCCCTGGGTTGGTCTGATGCTGCCCATACCCGCCTGGGCCAGTCGCTGCAAGAGCTGCGGTGTGTGTATGGCCAGACCGATTTCTGACCAGGGTCCCCAATTAATACTGGTGGCAGGTAAACCGCAGGAGCGGCGATAGGCTGCCAGACTATCTAAAAAAGCATTGGCAGCACAGTAGTTAGCTTGCCCTGCAGACCCTAACAGAGAGGCTGTGGATGAGAAGAGAACAAAGTAATCGAGGGGCTGGGTTTGAGTAAGCCTATGCAAATGCCAGGCTCCCTGAACTTTAGGCCCTAACACCCGCTCAAACATCTCCCAGGATTGCTGGGTGATGACGCTATCGTCGAGGACGGCAGCTGTATGAAAAATACCGGCCAACGGGGGAGCGTCCTGGTCAATTCTAGTGAGGAGGCTGGCAACCTGTTTGATATTTGTCAGATCGACTTGAGCGACGTCAATGGTGATGCCCTGGGCCTGCCAGGCTTGGATTTTTTGCTGGATGGCGGGGGATGGCTCACTGCGACCCAGGAGAATTAAATACTTTGCTCCTTTCTCAATTAACCAGCCTGCGACCTGTAACCCCAAAGCCCCCAGGCCCCCAGCGATAAGATAGGTGCGATCGCAATCAATACACATCTCTCCAGTTGCCGATTTTACCGGTGCGATCGCAGCACCATTGCCCGGTGTTTGTGTCACCACCACCTTACCGATATGTTTTGCCTGTTGCATATAGCGAAAGGCATCGGTAGCCTGTTGCAAAGGAAATAGGGTTTTGGGTAATGGCTGCAGACTGCCTGCCGCAAAGTCTGCCATCAGCGTTTGCAACATCTGTTGAATAAGTGCAGGTTGCTGGGCAAAGACCTCGGCTAAATCCACAATTTCATAGTGAATATCGGGTCGGACCTGGGCGACCTGCTCGGCACTCCAAATATTGCGTTTGGAGAGTTCCAAAAAACAACCGTTGGGGGCAACAATTTCCAGGCTTTTGGCGATAAACCCGTCACCCGTCAGCGTATTGATCACCAGGTCCACGCCCTGACCATCTGTCTTGGCCATCACCTGATCAGCAAACTCCAGGGTGCGGGAGTTCATCATGGGGGTCAATCCCTGGGCCTGCAATACCGACCATTTAGCCGGGCTAGCTGTACCAAACACCTCGGCTCCAGCTTGCTGTGCTAGTTGCAAAATGGCCTGGCCGACGCCCCCTGCGACAGAATGGACGAGAACGCGATCGCCCTGGGCAATATGGGCCTGGTGATGTAAACACCAGTAGGCGGTTAAAAATGCAGCGGGAAGGGTGGCGGCGTCGGCAAAGCTGTGATGGGTGGGTTTTGCGATCGCTAATTCTGCCGGGGTGGTCACGTAACTCGCAAAGCTATTTTGGGCAATCGCCAACACGGGATCACCCACCTTAAAGGTGGTGACGCCAGCACCCAAGGCGACAACGTATCCCGCACATTCTGAACCCAGGGGAGGATTGCCTGGGTAAAGTCCCAGGGCATTGAGCACATCTCGAAAGTTGAGACCGGTGGCTTGAACTGCGATCGCAATTCCTCCTGCTTGGGGTTGGGGGACTGCCACCGGAACAAGAGATAGCTGATCGAGATTACCCCGTTCAGAAATGTCTAATTGGCAGGATTCTGTTGGTGGTCGGTCGTTATCTGAAATGTGAGAATTTCCCGGTACATAATGGTTGAGTCGTGCCACGTAGCGTTTTGTCTGGCGGAAGGCGATGTGGGGTTCCTGGGGCGAGGTGGCAGCTCTGGGGGCAATCTCAGCCCAAAGCTGCCTGATGTCATGGTCTATGTCAACTGCTGCCGCCTCTAAATCCACCAGGCAACAGTTGAATCCGGGATGTTCCAGGGCAATTGTCTTGGCCATCCCCCACAAAGGGGCTTGAGCTAGGCCAGGGACTGGTTCGTTGGAAATAACCGCTTGGGTACCTCGTGTTACCAACCACAGCTTCGGCAATTCCCGATATGTTTTCACCAAAGCCTGGACCAAATGCAGTGTGGCCTGGCAGCTGGCTTGAGTTGCTTGCTTTAAATAGGTGGCTGAGCTATCTGAATTATCCTGGTGCGGCAACGAGGGCCAATTTAAGCTCCATAACTGAATAACCCCTGTGAGGGGGCGGGTGGTCAGTGGTTGTTCATGGGATTGCGGGTGACCTGTTTCAGATTGAAAGACTAATGTGCAATCATGCCCCTGGTGCTCCAGCAAAACCGCCAATTTTTCCCCAATGCCCTGATTATCGGCATAGATTAACCAGTGTTGAGGGATTGACCTGGCACTATGGGCAGCATTAGCACGCGGTTTGCATTGCCATTCAACCGAATACCACCAGTCTTGCCAGGTTGGAGTGCTCGTTGTCGCCTGGCGTTGAATTTGTCGGTGTTCCACTGGATGGAGCCGCACCCCTTCTAGCCAAGCAATGGGCTGACCGTCGGGGCTATACAATCCAAAATTAGCTCTGATTTCAGCACCTGCACTGTTCCTCTCCAGTGGCTGTAGTTGTGCAAATGCCCAGGTTTCTTGGGTGGCCCGCCCATAGACTTGTAGGCGATCAATCCCCACGGGCACATAGGTTTTGCCGGGTATATGGTCCGTTAGAAGCAGCAGGTCTAAGACTTGCAGACAGGCATCTAAAATAATGGGGTGCAGGTGATAATTGGCCAGATCCCTGGCCTCAAGGTCTCCTAATTCAATCTGCCCCAGGGCCAGGTTATCTGTTAGCCACAGGTGTGTGATTACCTGAAAACTGGGGCCATAGTGCATCTGCTGCTGATCAAACCGGTCGTATAATGTCTCCCGCGCAATAGGCTGGTTACACTGTGCCTTCAGTGTGGCCAGGTCCGGCAGTGTGACTCCGATTTCGTTTTTAGGTCTCGATGGCAAAATCTGACCAGTGGCATGCAATATCCAGGACGATTGATGAAGGCTATAGATTTCAAACCGATAGATGGATTTCTCTGGGGTTAACACAGTTTGAACCACCTGATGGGCCGTTTCAGGCAGGATTAACGCTTGCTTAAAATTGATATCTTTGAGAAAGAGAGAGTTTGATTCTAGGGCGATTGTTCCGACGGCCAGGGCCATTTCTATGTAGCCGGTTGCAGGCAGCAGCGGCGTTTCAAAAATGCGGTGATCTTTTAGCCAGGCGGGTGAATCTGGATGCAGGTCGGCCTGGAATCGTAATTCCTGGCTTCCGGCCAAGGGCACAGGACAGCCTAGCAGTGGGTGGCTCTGTTGGATCTGCTTTGGAAAAAGCGCTGAGTCAGGGTTTGAAACTATGGGCGGTGTTGGTGTTTGGGGTTTCACCTCAATCCAGTAGCGTTCCCGTTGGAAGGGATAGGTGGGCAGGGGCAGGCGACGACGATCATCCCCTCGGTCAACCCCCGACCAGTCCACAGCAAGCCCCTGTTGGTAGAGGGCGGCCAAACTGGTCAGCAGCTGTTGCCAGTCATTTTTTGAGGGATGCAAGCTGGGTAACCATAGGGGTGGACAAGGCGGAGGACTATTGGAGTAACAGAGCCGTGCCATGCCCAGTAGTGTGGGTTTTGGGCCAATTTCAATAAATAGATTGATCCCCTGGCGTCTCAGGTGCTCAATGCCCTTGGCAAATTGAACGGTTTCACGGGCATGACGGCACCAGTAATTCGCTGTTGTTACTTCCTCAGTCACTAACGTGCCAGTCACATTAGAAATCAGTTGGATTTGAGGGAGAGAAAACTGAATCTCCTGGAGTACTTGTTTCAAGTCACCCAGCATCGGCTCGATCAACGCAGAATGAAACGGATGAGAAACAGCTAAAGGCTTGACCTTAATGCCCTGGGCTTCTAATCTTGCCGCTACCGCATGGACCGCATCGTGCTGTCCCGAAAATACGACGCTCTCGGGTCCATTCACGGCGGCAATGGCAACGGTGACGCCTGCTGCTGCAATGTCCTCACGCACCTTGTGCTCAGCAGCGATGGTGGCGACCATGGCCCCATTGGCGGGCAATGCCTGCATCAACCTACCCCGTGCCGCTATCAGCTTGAGTCCGTCTTCAAGACTAAAAACACCGGCAACGCAGGCTGCCACATATTCTCCAACGCTATGTCCCATCACCACATGGGGCTGAATGCCCCAGGATTGCCAGAGTTTGCATAGGGCATATTCCAGGGCAAAAAGGGCAGGTTGGGTGTAGGCGGTTTGGTTGAGGGCGGGAGGGGGAAAGGGGGAATCAGGCTGTAGGGGCTGGCCTTGTGCCTGCCCCTCTTCTACGATATCTGGGTAGAGAATATTCAGAATATCTAGATCTAGGTAGGCGCGAAGAATGTTGTTACAGTGATCGAGGGTCTCACGGAACAATGGTTGAGTCTCGTATAATTGACGCCCCATACCCACATATTGAGATCCCTGTCCTGTAAAGAGAAAGGCAATATGATTTCCTCGATTTGACTCTTTTACTCCGCTAGAGTTAGAGGATTTAAAAGTTGAGGCAGGTAACGTTGAGGCAGGTGCTGCCGTGAAAGCAAGTAATTGTTGCCGGAGTTCTGGGATGGAAGAGGCGACAATGGCGAGTCGATGTGACCAGTGCTGACGACCTATATTGGCTGTGAAACAGATGTTGTCCAAGGTTTCAACTGCATCAGATGCCAGATAATCAATATACTGATCTGCTAAAGTTCTCAGCGCAGTATCGGTTTGAGCAGAGATGGCTAATAGATGCCATGGACGTTGCAAAGGTGGGGTTAGTGAATTCTGTTTTACAGGTTCTGTTACTAGGTTGGGTGCTTCCTCTAAAATAAGATGACAATTGGTACCACCCATGCCAAAGGAACTTACCCCAGCACGGCGGGGAATCTTGTCGGTGACCCAGTCTGTCAGGTGGGTGTTGACATAGAAGGGACTTTCAGCAAAATCAATCTCAGGATTAGGGTGTTTGAAATGCAAACTGCCCGGAATTTGTTTATATTTCAGGGACAAGATGGTTTTAATTAATCCGGCAATGCCTGCGGCTTCGGCTAAATGGCCAATATTTGTTTTAACAGACCCTAGCGCGCAATATTGCTGCCGCTGGCTAGTTTGACGAAAGGCTTGGGTTAATGCAGTGACTTCAATGGGATCCCCCAAGCGTGTGGCAGTGCCGTGGGCCTCGACATAGGTGATCGTATCCGCATCAACGCCAGCCCTAGCCTGGGCCTCAGCAATCACTGCTGCCTGTCCCTCAATACCTGGGGCACTGTAACCAATCCTGAGCGCGCCATCATTGTTCACAGCCGATCCTTTGATCACCGCGTAGATTGTGTCACCCGCTGCTAGCGCTTGTTGCAGTCGTTTTAAGATAACAATGCCCGCCCCATTACCAAAAACGGTCCCCTCAGCCTCAGCATCAAAGGCTCGACAGTGGCCATCTGGGGAAGCAATACTACCTGCTTCATAGAGATAGCCCACCTGTTGAGGAGCCGTAATCGCAACGCCACCAGCAACAGCCAGATCACATTCCCTTGCGAGGAGACTTTGATAGGCCACATGGACGGATACCAGAGAGGTGGAGCAAGCTGTCTGAATATTTAGACTGGGACCTTTGAGGTTCAGTTTATAAGCAATGCGAGTGGGCAAGCTGAAGTTTGCATTCCCCAACCGGACTTGCAAATCGGTGGCTGATTCTAAAAAGGTTCTGTGGTGGGAAAATCCTCGATTTGGGTGGACGTTATTGAGTAGGTACGTGTTGAGGCCAGACCCTACGTAAGTGCCCACTAAACCAGGATAGGTTTCAGGGGTATACCCGGCATGTTCAAAGGCTTCCCAGGCACATTCCAGCAAGATGCGCTGCTGCGGATCAATCAGTTCGGCTTCACGGGCACTGTACCCAAAGAAAGCGGCATCAAACTGATCGATCTCGGGCAAGACCGCACCGGCTTTCACGTAATTAGGCCGATGAATAAGGTCCGCATCGTTAACATCTAAGTCTTGATCCGCAAAAAATGTAATTGACTCTACGCCATCGCGCAGATTTTGCCAAAACTCTTCCAGATTATTGGCCCCAGGGAAACGGCCTGCCATGCCAATGATGGCGATATCACTAGTCCCACCATGGGTTTGACGAGACTTTAGAGAAGAGCGAGAAGGTTGCTTTGCCGGTGATGGCTGCTGCTGTAATGCCTGCTCTAAATACTTAGCGAGGGCACTGATGGTGGGGTACTGAAATAACGTGACCATTGACAGTATCCCACCATGATGGTCAGCTAACTGGCTATAGATTTGGTTTAAAAGTAAAGAGTTACCACCTAGATCAAAGAAATTGTCATGGATACCAACAACGTCCAGCTGAAGCACAGTTTGCCAGATTTGAGCAATGTCCTGCTCCAGCTTTGACTGGGGGAAGACTAACTCGGTCTCTAATTCGCGGCGCTGGCGATCGGGTGCCGGTAAGGCTCGACGATCAATTTTGCCATTGGGGGTGAGGGGCATTTTGTCCAACAGCACAAACGCTGACGGCACCATATAGTCTGGCAGATGCTCTTGTAGATATTGGCGTAATTTGGTTTCTAGTTTGCCAGTGAGTTGCGATCGCAACGGATTATTACTATAAGTCGCCCAGGGTCGAGAGTCGACATTAGTACCGAGGTAATCTAACAGTGGGCCATTAGATTGGCCTTCTTTTTGAAAGACAACGTTGTAACAATCTTGAGCATTACAGCCAGAGGGCGTCAGATAAATTGTATAAGCCAACTCCTCCGCTAGCTCCCACCAGGCTTCTGGCTGAATTCCTAGCTCTGGCTGGGATTGCAAGCTTTGACGTAAGTCTTTAACCGTAGATATACCGGATGGCGTTTCGCCATTTAACCACCGTAACGCCTGAAATGGATGACTGAGGCGAGGGTTTAGGACATTTCGAATACCCAACAGGTCAGATTGTTGTGTTTGCAGCCACTGTCTGACAGTCCCTACGTCTAGGGGAGGAGATTTTTTATCCGCATGCCAGTCCAGCCATGTTATGGGGAGTCCTGTTTGTTGTTGCTTGCCAATGTGTAGGACAACATCGTAGCGAAAGCGGGTGAGTTCGTTTTGAGCTTGCCCTCGCTTTAGTTGAATGTCAACATGGCTGATCTGCGGAATCTGCTGCTGTAATGCGAGGAAAAACTCGGGGGTGATGGTCAAATCCGTGTCAGCATTCAGACTTTTTTTAATCCTTTGCTGCAGTTGCTCCCAAGGTAGAGAATCTGGTGCTTTAGAAAGCTGAATATCCGTATGAAAAGCTTTTAGCCATTCATAATTGCGTACATCTCCAACAAAAATAACCCCTCCCTCTGTGACCTTCTGAGCAGCCTGTTCCAAGACCGTCACCAGGTAGTCAACGGTGGGAAAAAATTGTAAAACAGAATTCAAGATAACGGTGTCCAGCCCCTCTGTCTCAAGCTGGTTAAGCTGATTGGCCTTTGCCTGGGTAAGGGTGATTTTGTCTTGCCAGCTTGTGCCTTGTACCTGTTGGTCAATAAAGTCTAATGCAGCCTGAGACAGATCAATCCCGTAATAGTGCTCACATCTAGGGGCAATGCGTAGCAGCAGCATCCCGGTGCCACAGCCAATTTCTAGCAATCGTCTGGGCCGATGGGCCGAAATACGGGCTACAGTTTGTTCAACCCAATCTCTCATTTCTGGTGCTGGAATCGGCTGTCCTGTGTAACTATCATTCCAGCCTGCCAAATTGAGCGTGGGGTCAGACGATTGCCCCAAGGCATGGTAAGTGGCATCAATGACCGTTTGCCATTGCGATAGCTGCTCATTTTGGAGATCTAAGTCGGCCTGGTCATCCTGGTCCTTAGCAACGACATAAGCAACTAAACGCTGATCGCCAGGTGTCTCTTCGCGGGCAGCGACGACTGCTGTTTTAACCGCCGGATATTGGCAGCAAACCGCTTCAATCTCACCCAATTCGATGCGAAACCCCCTGATTTTCACCTGATGGTCTAAGCGACCTACATATTCGATGGCACCATCGGCTCTGTAGCGAGCTAAATCTCCTGTCCGATAAAGTCGAGCTTGAGGATGGGGACTAAATGGATTGGCGATAAACTTTTTAGCGGTTAGCTCTGGTTGGTTGAGATAGCCCCGAGCTAAGCCAACTCCGCCAATGTATAACTCTCCGACTTCTCCAATGGAAACAGGTTGTTGCTGACCATCAAGGATGTAAATTTGTGTATTGGCAATCGGGTAACCAATGGGTAAAATTTTGTCAGACGTGCCCCGTTGACAGCACCAAAAGGTGACATCAATGGCTGCCTCCGTCGGACCATAGAGGTTATGTAAGTCTGCATCTAGACAGCTAAAAAAGCGCTCCTGAAGCGCAAAGGGTAACGCTTCACCACTACAAATGACCCGTTTGAGACAGGCACAGCGCGTAAGATTTTTCTCGTCTAGAAAAATCTGCAACATTGAGGGAACAAAATGTAGTGTGGTTATCTGCTCTTGGGCAATTGTCCTGACCAGATAACCAGAATCTTGGTGTCCGCCGGGTCGCGCCACCACCAAACGTGCTCCGGTGATTAAGGGCCAGAATATTTCCCAGATGGAGACATCAAAGCTAAAGGGTGTTTTTTGCAGAACTCGATCATCTGGATGCAATTGATAGGCATCTTGCATCCAGAGCAACCGGTTACAAATCCCTTGATGGGTGTTCATGGCCCCTTTGGGTTTGCCAGTGGACCCTGAGGTGTAAAGGGTATAGGCTAAATTCTCAGGATTAACAGCACTGGCAGGATTGGTTTGGGGCTGCAGAGCTATCATGGCCCAATGCCGATCGAGATAAATCTGGCGAGCTGCAGAGGTGGGCAATGCTGGAGCCGCAACCTCACTCGTCAGCACCACTAAAACTTGAGAGTCGGATAGTAAATAGGCCAGACGTTCGCTTGGGTAGCCCGGATCGAACGGGACATAGGCTGCACCGGCTTTGAGAATGCCAAAAATGCCCACAACCATTTCCAGAGATCGCTCAATACAGATGCCAACTAAGGTGTCTGGAGTAATGGTGAGACGTTGTAAATAGTGGGCGAGTTGATTGGCACGTTGGTTTAGGAGGCGATAGGTTAGTTGAGTGCCTTCGAAACTAATTGCGATCGCATCAGGTGTTCGTTCTACCTGTTGTTCAAACAGCTGATGTAGGCAGACTTGAGGATAATCAACAGCAGTATTGTTCCAGGTCGCTAATAACTGATGTAATGATTGCGTTGTCAATTGATTTATCCTCCAAACCCTGAGAAATTCGCCACTTCGGTCTATATTTTAGATGTAGGCATTTGACTAATAAGCAATGCCTTAACGTCTTCTGCAGACTGCTGTAAACATTGCGTAAATTGGTTGATCGACTCTGACCAACTGGTAACGACACAGAGAAAACAATCACCCATCAAAATATAACTAAAGCCATAACCGTCAGGGGTATCCGGTGCAAAGGAACCTGGATACATCCCCCTCTCTATATCTTCTTTCGCCCCCATAAACTTAGTTAGAAAAGACTCCATAAACCCAGTGGTGGCTACAACACTTTTGGTCAGAATTTGTGTATACGCCTTATCCTGAAAAATCTCAGGCATAAAATTTTGTTGTTTGGCTAGTTCATGAAGGGCGAATAAATGTCGATCCACTCCGTAGCCAGACATACAAAGAGATTTTCGCTGATCATGCTTAGCCATAGCCTGGCAAAGAGCTGCGTAACCGTCTTCAGCATTAGCCCCCTGTTCAAAACATTGAATCAAGTGCAATGACTCTGGGGTAACCGGACGTAAAACCTCTGTGCGCCCATAACGAAAATGTCGAGTGGACACGGGTTGATAAATATTATCCACCTGGCCATGGCAACGGGCATAGGCCAGCTGCAAAATCAGTTGAGCAATCGCCTCTGGATTCTTAAATTGATGTCGAGCAATCAAGTCCTCACCTAACCCTTCAATGGTTAAACTGCGAAACTGAAACGTCTGCGACAGTTTATCAAACTCCGATTTCGCCCGTTCTATGGATTGTGTCAGCTCGTTACTGAGCACCCATTCTAACCTGGTAGGTGACTGCATCAGTTTATCTTGTGCTTGTGCAGGATAAACTGATGCAACCAGTTGTTGATCTAGAAAAGTATCAATGTATTTGCTTATATCTCTTAGCAATCGAGCAATTAATAAACTATCCACAGGGGCATGATCCACATTTGCCCCCCATTTGCATCCAGGGGTAACAATTAATTGTAAGGTTTTATCAAACCAGCGATTGCTACCATTTCCATACAGAGTTTGCTGACTCCATGTTTCTAATGTATCTGGGATTTCATGGTCTAAACAAAGGATAAACAGGGCAGCATCTATTGCTTTCAGTGCGGTTGCATTAGATAAAGCCAATGCAGACCTAAAAACTGCCCATTCTGTACGATGTAGGGTTGTTAATAGCCCAACGGTTGGTATTTCTTCTTTGGGAGCACTCAGAATATCATCAATCTGTCTCTCCACTTGCTGAACTAACGTGTCAGCTTTATTTAAATCGATGGTGACAACATAGAACTGACTGTCATAGGCAACAATAAAATGCTCATTAGCTAACGGTGATAAAGTCTGGTGTTGGGTTGGAGTATAGAGGTTATCTTGGGCAATTTTAGGAATCCGATTGGTGCGGAAAAGCCTGGCGTACTGACACATACAGAGGTGGATATCACCTACTTTGTCGGGTTCTAAGGTACCATTTTTAATTTTCAGGTAAAAGTGGAGGACACCACTGCTTAATAATGCAATTTGTCGAGACCACTTAAGCTCTGAGACCTGTGGTGAAGCTTCAAACAATAAATTATAATTTTGGAAAACAGATAGGGGTTTTCGGATAGACAGAAACTCTTGTTCTCGGAAGTCATACATGTACCCCTTCGTTGTTGAGTTATGATGAATTTCCAGGAGCTTTTGTAGCTTAATGCCTCTGCCAGTGAGGAATTTCTCGACCGCTGCTTGGGTCTTTCTTTGTTCTGGTTCTGTTAAAAACGGTGTGACAATTTCCAGGTAGCGATCGCAGGTTTCCGCCAAAGAAGGTAATGGTATCTTAGGCAGATCAGCTACACTATCTGACTCACTGACTGCATTACTGTCATGCGATATGGGCGTTTTAGCAGAGTCAATGGAGAAAATCTTAAGGTTTAACTGCTGATGGGCAAATTGGGCCAACGCTAATACACTGGCTTTTCCCGTAAATTGAGTAACCGGAATATCTAACCGTAGCTGGACTTGTAATCGGTTACGGAATTCAACGGCCATGAGTGAATCCATGCCCAGGTCAAAGAAATTCTCATCTGGATTTGGCAACTGAGCCAGGCCGAGAATCCGTTGTAGCTCTCCTTGAATATGACGCAACAACAAGGAAGCGCGGTCAGATGGGAGGGCGTTTCGCAGTTGTTGAACCAGCTCACTCTGGCCAGTGAGCGTGGGTAGGGAGATCAATTGACTCAATATCGGAGAGCGCACTCCCCCCAAGTGGCGACCCATGCGATTCCAGTCGACATCCAGGACTATCCCGGTGGAGGTGTCGGTTGCCAGTAACTGTGCCATTGCCTGGTGGGCGTCCTGAGCTTGTAGGGGGACCAGTCCCCGTTTGACTACGTTGGCACGCACGTTGGCATTAGCGGCCATGCCAACATTGGCCCACGGTCCCCAGTTTATGCTGGTGCCGCAGCGCCCCAGCGCACGACGATGCTGGGCCAGACCATCGAGGAATCCATTGGCGGTGGCATAATTGCTCTGTCCTGCAGACCCCAACGTGGATGCTACTGATGAATAGAGGACAAAGAAATCTAAGTCATGGTGAACCGTGGCCTGGTGTAGATGCCAGGCACCTTGCACCTTGGGGGCAAGCACCCGAGCAAAGCGTTCAGGTGTTTGTTCACTGATGCTACCGTCATCAAGAATCCCAGCGGCATGGATCAGGCCAGCCAGATGTGGCCATTTTTGGCCAAAGCCGTTGATCAGTTCACTCACTTGCTCCGGATTGGTGACATCCGCTGCTTGGACTTCAATGGTGCCGTCATAGGTTTGTTCAAGTTCAGTAAGCTGTTGTCGAATGGCTTCATCAGCGTCCCGCCGACTGCTGAGCACCACATGCTGGGCTCCCTGTTCCAGAAGCCACTGGCAAGCCTGGAAACCTAAGGCTCCTAATCCGCCAGTAATGAGATAACTGCCATCGGCTCGGATATTCAGCGACTCAGCGACGTCGAGTTGAGTACGGTCGAGTTGAGTGCGAGTGAGTCTCGGCACAAAGATCAGTTCTTCCCGCAGTACACACTGTGACTCCATGGAGTGCATTAAACCTGCAGACAAGGAGACAGTATCAAGGCTGTCAACATCCAGTAGCCGTAATCCGAGTTGCGGTTGTTCAATCTGGATAGTTCGGCCAAGGCCCCAGAGTGCAGATTGAGCCGGTGCTACATCGGCTGTGGCGTCCACTGTTATGGCCCGTTGAGTTATCAGCGTTAGCCCCTGGGGTAGAGGCACATCCTGAGTTAGCAGTGTCTGAACCACCTGAAGAATGGTATTGGCATTCTCCTCAACCTCAGCGGTCATATCGTCCATATTGACGGTACTGATCAGCACAATGCCTGTCAGGGCAGCATGCTCCGTGGGGTCTGGGGCTATCCCTTGAGTGAGCAACTCTGCCAATTGTTCAGGTAAACCACACAACACCGACTGTTCTTGGGCCGCTAACTGCTCACTCAGGGTGGCACAACCATCGACCTCGCCCAAGATAAGCCATGGTGCCATGGTGGTTTCAATATTGACTGTCTGATTGCGAACGACGGGTTGCCATTGGGTCTTATATAACAACTGCGTTGTTGATTGAACTTGCTCTCGCAGCAGGTTATCACTAGCTGCTCGCTTAATAACAAAGTTTTGGATGCCGCCGAATACGTTACCTTGCTCATCGACAAACGTGAGATGCGAGGTTATTGTCTGCTCCGTGGCATCAATTTCGCTGATCTGGGCATAGCAGAATAGATGGGAGGGGGCAGAGCGCTGTAGCTCAAGCTGACCATATCGCAGGGGTAGATAGAGCCCACCATCTAAAGTCTCATCCATGGCACCAAAGAGGGTTTGGGTACAAGCATCTAACAAGGCTGGATGAATCGGCTCGATTTGTTCGGCAGCTACCAGTGCCTCAGGCAACATTACTTCAGCCAGGGATTCACCAGTTCCCCCCCATAGCTGTTGAATCCCTCGAAATGCAGGGCCGAATTCGAGGCCAGTGGCCCCTAAATGCTCATACATCTGATCCACTGAGTGAGATGGGAGATGAGATTGGAGTTGTTCAAGATCGATGTATTTATTGATGAATTCAGAACCTGAGGAGGCGAGACCAATACGGCCATAGCTATGGAGTTGCCAGGTTCCGGCTTGGGATAATGTGCGGCTATAAATGGTGAAGCGTTGCTGTTCACCCTCTCCTCCTGTTTCCAGGTGTAGCTGGAGTTCACAGAGTTCCGATACCAGCAGAGGCCGCTCAAAGGTCACATCGTGCAGTTGAGTAGGATCTTGCTGCGAGGCCATTGCCATGACGGCAAAGGCAGCTCCAGGCATAATTGTGTTTTGGTACACCTGATGATCGGCTAGCCACCCTTGATTGGGTGCGAATTGCTGGCTATAAAGTGTTGCTCCGCTTGCAACTTCGGTTTTGATACCTAAGAGAGGATGCATTGCCTGGCCTGGCAGTGTGCGTTGTTTGGTGACCTCAACCCAATAGCGTTGACGCTGGAAGGGATAGGTGGGCAGAGTAACTTTTTGAGGGTCATACCCTTGATAGACTCCAGACCAATTGATCCTGGCTCCTTTGACATAGAGCTTACCCAGGCTTTGCAAGAGGATTTGCCAATCATTTCCTTGCTTTGGATATAAACTAGGTAGCCAGAGATAGTCTCCAGTGGGTAGACATTGTTGTCCCATGCCCATGAGTATGGGTTTAGGGCCAATTTCTAAAAAGACTTTATGGCCCTGCCCTGCTAAGGTGGCCATGCCCTCCGCAAACCGCACGGGTGATCGCACATGGTTAACCCAATAGTCAGGTGTTGCCAGGTGTTCTGTGACGTATTGACCAGTCACATTGACAACCATGGGTAGCCGAGGTTTTTGGTAACTGATTTGCTCGGCGACAGAGCGAAACTCCGCCAGCATGGGTTCCATTAACACTGAGTGGAATCCATGGGAAACCCTCAGGGGGGTGACTTTGATTTGCCGGGCTACACACACAGCTGTGATCTGTTGCAGATCGGTTAGCGGACCTGAAATAACAGTATTATTGGGGCTGTTTAATGCTGCGATCGCAACAGACTCCAACCCCTCAGCCTGCAGCATAGCGTTAATCTTTGTACCAGAGGCCATAACAGCAACCATCCCCCCTCCCCTGGGCAGAGCTTGCATAAGACGGCCACGGGCTGCAATTAGCTTCAGACCATCGTCAAGGCTGAATACCCCAGCAATACAAGCCGCTACATATTCCCCCACACTATGGCCCATGACGACATCAGGCTGAATACCCCAAGATTTCCAAAGTTGACAGAGAGCATATTCAATTGCAAAGAGGGCGGGTTGTGTAAAGGCCGTTTGATTGAGCAACGCTTTTATTGCTTCAGGATCGGTAGCCGAGTAAAGAATCTCTAGTATGGACCGGTCTAGATGAGGCTTTAAGATCGCATCACACTGCTCCATACTCTGACGGAAGATGGGTTGGGTTTTATAGAGTTGCTGTCCCATCCGAAAATATTGAGACCCCTGACCACTAAATAAAAACGCAACTTTGGGTTGAGATGCCGTGACTGCCAGCACACCCTCAGTAATGCCAGGAGCTGTTTCTCCAGCACAAAAATCTTGCAGTTTTTGTTGTAAATCACTGATTGAGTTTGCCGTTACCACCAGACGATGATCAAAATGCGATCGCCCTACATTGGTGGTGTAACAAATATCTGTCAGGTCCACCTCAGGATGCGTTTCTAAATAGTTTTGATAGCTGACAGCCAGTGCTTTGAGGGCTTGATCTGTTTTGGCCGATAGGGTGAGTAAATTGAGAGGCCGTTGCTCTGGTGGATGGTGCGACTGGAGAGAGTTTGGTCGCTGTTTTCCAGATTGAACCGGTGCTGATTCTAAGACGAGATGGGCATTGGTTCCACCAAATCCAAATGAACTGATACCTACCAGGATAGGGCCGTCTTGTTCGGGTAAGTGTTCTAATTTCTGTTGCACTCGAATCGGCAGCTTGTGAAATTTGATATGGGGATTAGGTGATTCGAAGAGTGCCTGAGGAGGAAATTCACGTTGTTTGAGCGACAAGGCGACCTTGATCAAACCGGCAATGCCAGCAGCAGCTTCTAGGTGACCAATATTGGCTTTTACCGCCCCAACACGACAGATATCACCTGGCTGCCGCCCCTCGGCTAGCACCTTACCCAAAGACTTTAATTCAATATAGTCGCCGAGCTTAGTGCCGGTACCGTGGGTTTCGACATAGTGCACTTGACTGGGGAGTACATCTGCATCCCGATAGGCCGCCCGCAACACGGCCTCCTGAGAGACAGGGTTAGGTGCCGTAATCCCATTGCTGGTGCCATCTTGGTTGATGGCGCTGCCCCGAATGACGGCATAGATGCGATCGCCCTCCGCCAGCGCCTGACTCAAGGGCTTCAAGACAACAATCCCCACCCCTTCACTGCGGACATAACCATCTGCACGGGCATCAAACGTTTTACACCGGCCATCTGCCGCCATAAAACCAGCCTTCGAGAAGCTAACCGTACTGGAGGGAAGTAACAGAATATTGGCTCCCCCAGCTATGGCTAGGGGAGATTCACCCCTCCAGAGACTTTGACAGGCTAGATGAACTGCCACTAACGACGACGAGCAAGCCGTATCAATAGCCATGCTCGGACCTGTCCAATTAAAGAGATAAGACAGGCGATTTGCCACAATTGAATTAGCCGTGCCAATGGCGGCATGGGGTTCATTTTGAGTATGGCCCCAGGTCAACACAGAATAATCATGGGTACTAATTCCGGTAAAAACACCCACGGATTTCCCTGACGTCTGTTGTGGAATAATATTGGCATTTTCAAGAGCTTCCCAGGCCACCTCCAACAAGAGCCGCTGTTGCGGGTCCATGTTGATGGCTTCACGGGGAGAAATATTAAAAAATTGTGGGTCGAATTGATCCACCTGGGGCAAAAAACCACCCCAACGGGTATTCATTTTGTCAGGCTTGGCGAGATCTGGATCGTAGAATGCATCAATATCCCATCGAGAGTCGGGGATCTCGGTAATTGCATCTCCACCTCGCCTGAGTAACTCCCAAAAGGCTTCTGGATTTTCACTGCCTGGAAACCGGCAACTAAGCCCGATGATCGCGATAGGGTCTTTTCTGGTCTCAACACTCACTTAACAAGTACTCCCGATCTGATGTCCAAAATTCTTGTTCAACGGTGACTACGTTGACTGGCTGGCCTCAAATGTCACAGGCAATGACTTCAGTCCCCTCAAAACCAGGTTTTTTCGCCACTTCAAAGGTTCAGGAGCCAATTTAAGATGCAGTAATTTCTGAATCATTGTGTTAATCGCGATCTGACCCTGTATCCGGGCTAAAGCAGCACCCAAACAATAATGAATCCCCGATCCAAACGGAATGGGTTGGCCCTGATGACGGAGAAAATGCAATCGATCGGGTTCTGAGAATTGATGTGGATCTCGATTGGCAGCGCCAAGGGCTAAAAAGATTCTTTCGCCAGCTCTGATTGTCTTACCACCAATGTCTAGATCACTCGTAGCCATGCGCGCTAGGAATTGAACCGGGCTATCATAACGCAGTAGTTCTTCTACCCCCTTTTTGATCAGTGTTGGCTCCTGTTTAAGCTGTTTAAGCTGCTGAGGATGATTGAGAAGGGCTAGCATACTATTCCCAATCATGTTTTCCGTTGTTTCTTGCCCCACACTAAATAACATCAAACAGAACCCTAAGAAATCTTCCTCAGAAAGAACATTACTGTGGGTTTGCGTTCTCAAAAGCTGACTCAATAAATCAGAACCCGGACTTTTTTTTCTCTGTTCAATCAAGGTTTGAAAGTAACCTTTAAAGGCCTGAGCAGCCTCCTCCATACGACCATAGCCTCTTAAAGAAATGGGCTGATCAAAAACTCGAAACAAAGTGTACGACCATTGCGTAAGCTGAGTCTGGTCTTCTGAAGGGATATCAAGTATTGTAGAGATCACTAATGTGGGTAAGGGGGCGGCCAGGTCTGACATAATATCCATTCTCCCCTGATCTAGGACGTTAGCAATTAGCTGATCCACAATAGTTTGAATCTGAGTGCGAAGTTGCTCAACCGCAGCACTAGCAAAATAATTGCTCACCAGATTCCGAAAGTGGGTATGATCTGGGGGATTTTGGAAAAATAACCAGGCCCCAATCGTTTGTTGCAAATGGGCAAAGTTTTGTCCGGACTCTAGATAAGCCGCTTTCTGACCCAATCGATCTGGCAAATTGTCAACTTGAACCCGATGATCACTCAAAATAGCCTTGACATCAGCATAACGAGTGAGCACCCAGGCTCCCGTAAAACTGGCGGTTTGATGAACTGGGTCCTGCTCTCGTAATTGTTGAAAAAAGGGGTAGGGGTTAGCTCGAAACTCTGGTAAAAATGGATTAAACTCGATCACGGCCTAATCCCCCTCAACAAAGTATTCCGCTAGTTTCCTAATACTGGGATATCGCCAGAATACATCAGGTTCGATTTCATCATTCAGCCAGTCTTCTAATTCTCCTGTTAAGTTGAGGGCTACGGATGAATCTAATCCATAATCTGCAAATGGCAGGCGTGGGTCGATCGTGCTTGGTTCTACCTTTAAATATCGAGCTAAATTCTGGATTAACCAGTCTTCAATCGCTGCTTTTGTAACTGGTGCTTGGGCCGTCGCACTCTCTTTCACCTGCCGTTCCTCCTCTGAACAAGGCGTGGTTGATGTACTCTGCAAAGAGTTCACTGGAAAGTGAGATCGTCCAACAACATTTAAGGTATTCTCCAAAAAACGATCACGGCAGATGTAGCGTTGAATCTTGCCGCTGGATGTTTTCGGTAAACTTCCAGCTTTCAAGAGAATGACTTCTGATACTTGTAGCTCATAGTGCCGTGAAATAGCCTGACGAATCGCATTCATTACCGACTCAGCATCCAGGTCTTTGATCGCAGTACGCTCTACTTCATGCAGGACAATTAACGCCTCAGCCCCCTCTAGGTCGACTGAAAAAGCTGCACTACCATGAGGGCGCAAGGCTGGGTGACTTCGGGTTGCAACATACTCGATATCTTCAGGAGCATAGTTCTGACCTCGAATGATAATGAGATCTTTAAGGCGTCCTGTAACAAAGAGTTCGCGCTCTACCCAAAAGCCTAAATCACCGGTTCTGAGAAAAGGTGATTCAGTGTGTTCACCAATCGCTGTACGAGTCGTCTCACCCAAGCAAGCCTTAAACGCCGTTGCCGTTTCCTGCTGCCAGTAGCCCTGGGCCACACTTGGACCCCGCACCCAAATCTCCCCAACTTGTCCTGCTGCACAGATATCGTGACTCTGAGGATCGACAACCACAACATCCATATCATTTCTAGCTGGGCCGCACCCGACTAGACTCTGGGCTAGATTTTGATCAATGTCTGGTGTACCAGGCTTATGAAATTTGGGTGGCTGCAGCCGATTACCTCCAGTCACCATCAAGGTCGCCTCTGCTAGACCATAGCAGGGATAAAATGCCTCTGATCGAAAGCCACAGGCTGAAAATTTAGCCGAAAACTGTTGTATTGTTGCAGGTCGTACTGGCTCTGCCCCTGTGAAAGCAACGTCCCAAGAACTCAAATCGAGATGATGTAGCTCCTCTGGCTTTATCCGTTGCACACAGAGATCGTACGCAAAGTTCGGTCCTCCGCTGGTTGTTGCCTGATAATCAGAGATCGCTTGCAACCAACGGATTGGTTTTTTCAAAAATGCAGTGGCTGGCATCAACACAACTGGGAAACCAACGAAGAGGGGTTGAAGAATGCCACCGATTAAGCCCATGTCGTGATATGGAGGCAGCCAAATGACACCCTGGCTCTGGGGAGTATGACCAAAACCAGCCTGAATCTGAGTTAGATTGTGCTGTAAATTGGCATGGCTGATCATCACGCCTTTGGGGGAGCCAGTGGAGCCTGAGGTATATTGCACGAATGCCAGGGTTTCTGGTGCAATATCTAACGGCGGCCAATCAGCTCCAGTCTCGTCAGCCCATTGGTCAATCGCAACGCAGCGTATTTGTTCGAGCTGAAGTTCTTGACAGTGCGATCGCACCTGCTCAAGCTGATCCTGAGTTGTTAGAACTAGGGTAGGTTCTGCATCATGGGCGATCGCAGCCAGGCGCTCCAGATGTTGTGGTCGGCGCACAGGATATGTGGGAACCGCAATCACGTTAGCCAGTAGGCATCCTAAGAATGCCATAACAAACTCTAACCCAGGCGAAAAAAGCAGTAGCGCTCTGTCTCCAGGGGCTGTAAGTGAGCGTAATCTAGCCGCGATCGTCTGTACCCGATCGCCCAGTTGCTGATAGGTTAGACTCGCCGTCTCGGCTTCACCATTATTTAGAAAAGTATAGGCACGTTGACTGGGAAATTGATGAACATGCGACAGGAAAATTTCAGGCAAATTAGCCTTCGACACCGATTGAGGAAACGGCTCAATATCCGTTTTAACCGGTTGGATGTCTTCGAAATTTTGATGTTGCATCAGATATAAGCATCCATCTTTTCATTGTTGCAATTCTATTATCTCGGAGATCCCTGGCAGAAAAAATCCCGAAAAGTTCAGATTTATTCAGATAAAAGTTCAGGTTTATTCAGGTGTTTGAGAAATAGATGATTAAGGTTACCCCACAGGCCTATGCAGATCACGCGGTGCAACGTCACACCGAGACCGTTTGAGAATCACCCAAAAACTTTTCTAAAGAAAGATTCTTACCTTCAGGGGATAATCAGTACTAACACCAACAGAACTACTCTAATTAGAGCTGGTACGGTTACAACTGTACTTTCACTGAATTGTATTTGATTGCTTTTATGCACTCTATCTGTTACCTTTCCGCTTAAGGGTATTGTTAGTCACTTCACACACATAGCCGAATGCTACAGTCGCTAGCAGAAAAGTTACAGAAATCTAAATAAAAAATCAAGAATCAAAAAAGGGTAAATATGGCTGTATCTAAAAATGAGAATTTAGATCTTTCTTATGTGGGTTGGGATGATACAGCCAGGGAGTACCCGTGCAATCAGTGTATTCATCAGTTATTTGAAACACAAGTTATAAAGACACCTGATGCGATCGCATTGGTGTTTGGGCAACAGCAACTAACCTATCAGCAATTAAATGACAAAGCTAATCAATTAGCCCACTATCTAATAGACCAGGGGGTTGGACCAGAAGTGCTCGTAGGATTGTGTTTAGAGCGATCCATTGACTTGATGGTTGGACTGTTGGGGATTTTGAAAGCTGGGGGAGCCTATGCCTCCTTTGACCCTAGCTATCCTCAAGAAAGACTCCAGTTTATGGTTGCCGATACTCAGGTATCAGTCATAGTAACCCACAGCCATTTGTTATCCAGATTACCTGAGCATTCGGCAGTCGTCATTTGTTTAGATACCGATAGCACGGTCATTTCTCAGAAGAGTCAGTCTAACCCTCTCACTCAAGTTACCCCTAACAATTTAGCCTATATTATCTATACATCTGGATCGACTGGAACGCCAAAAGGGGTGATGATTGAACATCAGACTGTGAGAAATTTCACCCAATCTATTACAGCAAAATATTGTCTTTCGTCGTCGGATCGCGTTCTACAATTTGCCTCAGTCAGCTTCGATACATCTGTTGAAGAAATTTACCCCTGTTGGCACGCAGGAGCAACTCTGGTATTGCGCACAGAGGATATGAATGACATCGCGACACTTATTCAAAAGTGTCATGATTGGCAGATCACTGTTTTAAACTTGCCAACAGCTTACTGGCATCAAATCTGTTCTCAATTTTCCGAATCTCAGATCACCCTTAATCCATCGCTTCGACTCGTGATTATTGGTGGAGAAGGTGCTGATCCAGAACAAGTTCGACGCTGGCTCGATCATTGCGGTGATTATCCTCAGCTTGTCAACAGTTACGGTCCTACAGAGGTGACTGTGGTAGCCACAACCTGTCACCTTTCTAAGGTGCAAATTCTTAACTGGCAAGGGAGTGAAACCTCGATTGGTAAACCCTTAGCTCATATCAAAACCTATATTCTGGATCCATCGCTACGACCTGTCCCTAAGGGGATGAAGGGAGAATTATATGTGGGCGGTATTACCCTGGCGAGGGGCTACCTCAATTTACCAGAGCTAACCACAGAAAAGTTTATTGCTAACCCCTTTGGGCCTGGAAGGCTCTATAAAACAGGCGATCTCGCCCGGTATGCCCAGGATGGCGATATTGAATATCTGGGTCGTGTAGACTATCAGGTCAAAGTTCGAGGGTTTAGGGTAGAACTGGGTGAAATCGAAACGGTCTTGAATTGTCACCCTCAAGTCAAACAAGCAGTGGTGATTACAACCCGTCAGGCTGCCCATCACACAAAAATAATTGCCTATTTTGTTGCTTCTCAGCCGTCTCCATCTCCTTTGCAACTGCGTGAGTTTCTCCAACAGAAGCTACCGGAGTATATGATCCCAAGCGCATTTGTGGCCTTAGATGTTTTTCCTCTCACCCCCAATCGAAAAGTAGATCGCCGAGCACTGCCACTACCTGATAGGAACAGTCTGCCGGAAGAGCAATACATTGCCCCCGATACTCCTCGTGGCGAAATCATCGCTAGAGCCTTTGCCGAGGTGTTAGACATCGACAAAGTTGGTATATACGATAATTTCTTTAACCTAGGTGGACATTCTTTATTGGCCATTCAGTTAGTGTCACGCCTCAGACGAACTTTTGAGGCCAATCTCTCCATTAGAACCATTTTTGAAGCGCCGACTGTTACCCAGCTAGACCAAAGGATACATCAGCTTAAAAATGCTGCCAGTAACCATCAGGCTTTCTCCATACCTCGTGTTGATCTCTCTGGTGCTGACAAATCACGACAGCAGTATCCGTTATCCTGGGCTCAAGAACGATTATGGTTTTTAGATCAACTTGAAGGCTCCAGTGCAACTTACAATATATCTGAAGCATTTTTGCTCCAAGGATCGTTGGATCTTCATACTTTGCAACAGGCACTCTCAGCAATAGTTAATCGACATGAGATCTTACGAACCAGCTTTCAAACCGTGAATGGTGTCCCTGTTCAAGTAATACAAGCATCAACCACCATAAATATTGAGCAAATTAACTTGCAAACTTTAACAGGTGATGAACAAGCAAAAACTTTAAACCAGCAGATTCAGCAAGCGGCTGCGACTCCATTTAATTTAGAAGTCGCTCCCCTGCTGCGATGTTCTGTGTTTCGGCTGGGTACATCATCCTATACCCTTCTCTTTACCCTGCACCATATTGTTTCTGATGATTGGTCAATGGGGGTTATGATGCAAGAACTCTCGGCCCTATATCAGGCATTTTGTTTAGGAGCCCCTTCACCGCTGACCGACCTACCGATTCAGTACACAGACTTCGCAGTATGGCAGCAGCAGCAAATACAATCCGAAACCCTTAAAACGCAACTCCAGTACTGGCAAAATCAACTTGCAGATGCGCCGGACCTATTATTATTGCCAACTGATCGCCCTCGTCCAGCGGTGCAAACCTATCAGGGAGCCAGTCAACAGTTTCTCCTGGATAGGGACCTGACTCAACAACTAAGGCGGTTATCGCAACAGCTGCAGGTCACCCTATTTATGATCTTGCACAGTGCATTTGCCACATTGCTCTACCGCTATAGTGGACAAACCGATATCTTAATTGGGTCTCCTGTTGCCAATCGCAATCATCCTGGACTAGAGCCGTTAATTGGCTTCTTTGTCAATACTCTGGTTTTAAGAACTCGCTTTGAGAACAACCTTAGTTTTGAGACCTTATTAACTCGTTTTCGAGAAACAGCCCTCCAGGCATATGAGCGCCAAGGTGTCCCTTTTGCAAGAGTAGTAGAGGCCTTGAACCCCCAACGGAGTTTGAGCCACTCTCCTCTATTTCAGGTAATGTTTGCATTGCAAAATGTACCGCTGGACGACCTGGTACTTCCAGGGATAACCTTGAGTGAGTCTACGATAGAAAACACAATCTCTAAGTTTGATCTCACCCTATCCATCACTGAAAGAGAGAACCAATTAACCTGTGAATGGGAATACAACACAGACTTGTTTGATGCCTTAACGATCCAACAGATGGCGGCTCATTTCAGTAATTTGCTTTTTGCTGTAGTGATGGACCCTCAAAATTCTGTTAGCAAATTGCCCTTACTCGATGAAATTGAACGTCATCAGGCTCTAGTTACCTGGAACGATACCCAATGCCACCTTTTGCAAGAACAATGCATTCACCGGCTATTTGAGGCACAGGTTGCTAAAACCCCCGATGCTGTAGCCATTGTATTTGAGCAAGAGCAGCTCACCTACCGGCAGCTGAATCAAAAGGCCAACCGGCTGGCCCATTATCTGCAAGCACAGGGCGTAGGACCAGAGGTTCTGGTTGGGATATGTGTAAACCGATCAATTGATATGGTCGTGGCGTTGCTCGGGATTTTGAAAGCGGGTGGGGCCTATGTCCCGCTCGACCCAAACCATCCCTCAGAGCGGCTTCACAGTATCCTGACTGATGCACAGGTATCTTTACTGGTGACTCAAGCTTCATTGTACAAACAATTTCTCTCCCTTAAAAGCTCAGTTGTTTGCCTGGATGACCAGGCATCGATAATTGCCAAACAATCGCCTGAAAATCTAGATAATAGCGCAGCTTCACACAATTTAGCCTATGTTATCTATACCTCGGGTTCAACAGGACAGCCTAAGGGGGTTCAAATTGAACACAAATCGGTGGCCAATCTCCTATGCAGTTTTCAGGAGACTTTAGGAATAGATCATTCCGACCGTCTAGCTGCAGTAACAACCATAGCCTTTGATATTGCCACATTGGAGATTTATCTGCCCCTCATTAGGGGCGCTCAACTATGGCTTATTCCCCAGAATGTGGCACAAGATGGACAACAACTTAAGCATAAACTGCTTGAAATCCAGCCCACAATTATGCAGGCAACTCCCGCCACATGGCAAATGTTGTTGTTAGCTGGATGGGATGCAATCTCAACAGATATGATGATCTTATGTGGTGGTGAAACCCTGCCTCCTGAGATTGCCCGTCAGCTCTTGCCCCGTAGCAAAAATCTGTGGAACTTATATGGACCCACAGAAACAACTGTCTGGTCAAGCCAGTTCTGCGTTTCACACTCTAGCTTAGATGGAAAGGCTCATACTCAATTAACGATTCCCATTGGTTCTCCCATCGCCAATACTCAGGTTTATATCCTGGATGCAGAATTATGCCCTGTCCCCAAAGGAGTGATTGGTGAGTTATACATTGGGGGAATGGGCGTGGCCAGAGGTTATTTAAACCGTTCCACACTGACCGCAGAGAAGTTTATTCCTACCCCCTTTGGCTCCGGACGACTCTATAAAACAGGAGATCTCGCCCGATATGCCCAGGATGGCGATATTGAATATCTGGGTCGTGTGGATTATCAGGTAAAAGTTCGAGGATTTAGAATAGAACTGGGTGAAATCGAAACCGTCCTGAGTAGCCATCCTCAAGTCAACCAAGCAGTGGTAATTACTGTAGAAGAAGAGGTGCCTGAGGATAAAAGACTAGTGGCCTATATCTGTCCCTCTCTCTATCCTCCAGAGCATTCACCGACCGACCTCCGAAATTTTCTCAAACAAAAGCTGCCGGATTATATGATTCCAAGTACATTCGTAACCCTGGAGGATTTTCCCCTCAACCAAAATGGAAAAATAGATCGGAAGGAACTCTCTTTATTGGACATAGGTCAAAGTCAAGGCACCCACAACCAGCCTGAGACAGTCCCTCGTAATTTTATAGAACAAACATTGGCTAAAATTTGGCAAGATTTATTATGCAAAGAGAGCATTGGTATCCAAGATAATTTCTTTGAACTAGGCGGGCATTCTCTAAAAGCCATGCGTTTAATGGCTCAAATTCAACAATATTTTCAAATCAATTTACCCCTAGCCACATTATTTCAGCATCCCACCCTTGAAGAACTCGCAGCTGTTTTAGGATCTACCTCGTTTCAACCAAATTGGTCTCCCCTGGTACCGATTCAACCTAACGGTTCAGCGATTCCATTATTTTGTGTCCCCGGTGCTGGCGGCAATGTGCTCTATTTTTACCCCCTTGCCAGACACCTGGGTACCGATCAACCCCTGTATGGACTACAGGCTCAAGGTCTGGATGGGGAAACACCTCCTCTCCAAAGTATTGAAAGCATTGCGGAACAATATATTCAAGCGATTCAGACAGTTCAACCTGTAGGCCCCTATGTGTTCTTGGGACATTCCTTTGGTGCTCAGGTGGCTTTTGAGATGGCGCAGCAGCTTCAGCGTCAAGGACAGTCCATTGGTCGGGTTTTTATGATCGATGCGATCGCACCCTCAGCAACTAATACGACATCATCAGATGTAAGTCGCCAGAAAACCTATGCTGACTGGAATCACACCACGTGGATGCAGCTGTTAATTGGCATGATTGAGGAGCTTTTGGGTGATAGTCTCCAAATCGATGTCGATAAACTCCACTTACTCACCGAATCAGAACAAATCGACACCTTAAAACAACGGCTTGAAATGGCCGAAGTGCTCCCCCCTCAATCGGATAGCAAAATAGTCCGGGGATTGTTTCAAGTATTTCGGACTCAGTTTCAGCTGGATTATAGTCCCAGGTATACATCTCCGACTCCCATCACCCTATTTCAGGCTCAAGAGGCAAGTTTATCCCAGTATGGCCTATCAGAATCATACGAAAATTTGGCTATGGGATGGCAACCCTTCGCAGCAGAAGAGATTGACGTATATACCATTTCTGGTAGCCATGCCTCCATGATGGTTGAACCCCATATCGAAATGTTGGCTCAGAAAATTCTTAAATCTATCGAACAGATCAAAATATCTTAAGTTCTGTCATCCATCTGATTGTCCTCACTATCACCACCAAAATCCAATACCTGCCATGGCAACTTCACCACCCAACACCACCCAACACTTTACGCCCCGTCCGAAGAAATGGGTTGAGACTCCTGACCATGATTGGAATGATTGGCAATGGCAGCTCAAGCATCGGATTAGTGATTTAGAAACAATCTTACAAATTCTCCAACTTACCCCAGAGGAAAAAGCAGGTCTA
Source organism: Leptothoe sp. ISB3NOV94-8A (assembly GCF_043421595.1). Classification (NCBI taxonomy): domain Bacteria; kingdom Bacillati; phylum Cyanobacteriota; class Cyanophyceae; order Nodosilineales; family Cymatolegaceae; genus Leptothoe; species Leptothoe sp. ISB3NOV94-8A. The sequence continues at coordinate 306,657 of NZ_JAXSQW010000004.1, forward strand.
AATTCAGATCATAGGTTTCGGGTTGATATTACCCCTTACTTTATGAGCTTGATAGACGCAGATAACCCCAATTGTCCGATTCGCAGACAAGTTATACCGTTAGGGAGAGAACTTCTCGCCTTTGAAGGGATGGAGGTTGATAGCCTGGAAGAAGATCAGCATAGTCCTGTGCCTGGTCTGGTGCATCGATATCCAGATCGAGTTCTGATGTTGGTTACCACGCACTGTGCCAGTTACTGTCGATATTGTACCCGAAGCCGGATGGTGGGTGATCCGAAAGCCAGTGTCAACAAACAAGGAATAGATCTTCAGATAGAGTATTTACAGAACACACCTCAGGTTAGAGATGTTCTCATTAGTGGTGGTGATCCACTGACGCTCTCTACTACTTTTCTAAATTATGTGCTGTCTCGCCTGCGGGCAGTTCCCCACATTGAAATTATTCGCATTGGTAGCCGAGTTCCTATCTTTTTACCCCAGCGCATTACCGATGAGTTGTGCAACATGCTACGGCAATACCACCCCCTCTGGCTGAATGTGCATATTAATCATCCGAAAGAAATTACCCCTGAGGCTAGCAATGCCCTGGCAAAACTGGTGGATGCAGGTATTCCCCTTGGCAATCAAAGTGTCTTACTGGCAGGGATCAACGATTCGTTAGCCATTCAAAAAGAACTTGTGCATACGTTAGTGATAAATCGCATTCGTCCTTACTATCTATACCAGTGTGACCTGGTAAAGGGATCAGGCCATTTTCGAACGCCCATCGCTAAGGGCATCGAAATCATGGAAGGCCTGAGGGGACATACTAGTGGTTATGCCGTTCCAACCTATGTAGTGGATGCCCCAGGAGGTGGCGGTAAAATTCCGATTGCACCCCAATATCTTTTGAGTCAAGGGGTTCATCAAGTTGCCTTACGCAACTACGAGGGCTACATCACCGTTTATCAAGAACCTGAAAACTATTTCTCATTCAATCAGGAAGCTCCACTCCCTGAAACTACCGGCGTATCCAGTTTATTGAGTGGACATCAAAAGCACATTAAACCAGAAAACTTTGATCAAGCCCATGATAGGAAAATGAACATCAAAGATAAAACAGTCACATCTGGCTAGTCTGACTATTTTCCCAAACACCTGAATAAATCTGAACTTTTATCTGAATAAACCTGAACTTTTCGGGATGTTTTCTGTCGGACATCTTTAAGATAATAGAACCATAATAATTACAAAGATGGATGCTTATCTCTAATGCGACACCAAACATATTAAGACATCCAATATGCTAAATTGCATATTGGGCCATTAATTAACCTTAGAATCCATGTGAGGTTCTAAAGCTCTTGATTACAGTCATCACACATGTTGTTATTTGTTTTTCGCCCACAACATTGAACGATGAGTGTGATTCATTCAGTGTTACATAATTACATACTGAAGTTTTTAAGACAGGAACGATCCAGTCTTAAAAAAATTTAGTATTTGCAAGCTGTGCGCTGGCCAATCTTGAGTTTTAAGTTGAAAATTTTAGAAATTCTATAGTTTGTTGTTTCGTTCTCAGATTGAGAACGATGGATAGGGCACGCTGTTGTAGATCATTCTGATAAACCCATGGAACTCCCAGGTTCTTCTAATCTTATTGAATTACTAAGCTATCGTGCTGCCTATCAACCAGGTCAAACGGCATATACGTTTCTGCAGGATGGGGAAGTAGAGTCTGACCAGCTCAGTTATCAAGAATTAGAACAACAGGCTCAGGCGATCGCAAGGCAATTATTGCAAATTACGCAACCTGGAGCGCGCGCCTTACTCTTATATCCTCCAAGTTTAAAATTTATAACAGCATTTTTGGGGTGTTTATACGCAGGTATTGTTGCGGTGCCTGCCAATCCGCCGCGACGAAAGCAGCGGCGGTCGCGCTTGGGTGCGATCGCAAACGATGCCCAACCTGCAGTTGTACTCACCACAACCAACATTTGGCAACAGCTCCAAAAACAAAGTGCAGACTATTCTCACATTACCCATTTAGCGGTTTTAATCACGGAAGATATCAAGCCTTCTCAATCGCTGGGTTCCTTGGCAATCCCTGCCATCACTGCCGATACCCTGGCGTTCTTGCAATACACCTCAGGCTCCACCGGGCAACCCAAAGGAGTGATGGTTAGCCATGGGAATGTGCTCCACAATAGCAAACTGATTCAAGCGGTTACCCATAGTTCTGCTGCCAGTCGATCCGTGTCTTGGCTGCCTGTTTATCACGACATGGGGTTGATTAACGGTATTTTTCAGCCGCTGTATGTGGGTTGTCAGTCAATCTTAATGTCACCCACTGCCTTTTTGCAGAAGCCCGTGCGCTGGCTGCAGGCAATCAGTAAGTTTCGGGGCACCCATGGGGGGGCACCGGATTTTGCCTACCAACTCTGTGTACAAAAAATTCGACCTGAGCAAAAGGCAGAGCTGGATTTGAGTAGCTGGACGGTAGCCTACAATGGCGCTGAACCCATTCGAGCGCAAATCATGGCTGAGTTTGCTGCTGCTTTTAAGGATTGTGGGTTTCAGCAACGGGCCTTTATGCCCTGTTATGGTTTGGCGGAAGCGACATTAGGGGTCAGTTGGCACCCCATTGACCAGGTACCAAAGGCTTTGACCGTCAGTACCTCAAGTTTGACTGCGGGACAGATTGAGGTAGTGGTCGAGACTGGGTCACCTCAGACTCAGACTCAATCATTGGTGAGCTGCGGTATTCCTCCTTCAGACTTGAATGTGCGTATTGTTAATCCCCAAACTGGGCAACGTTGTGCTGAGGGAGAGATCGGTGAGATTTGGCTGGCGGGTGAAAGTGTTGCCCAGGGGTATTGGCAACAATCAGACGCAACTCAGCTAACGTTTCAGGCCTATCTAGAGGAGAGCGAGGAAGGGCCTTTTTTGCGAACGGGTGATTTGGGTGGTCTGGTGGCAGGTGAACTGATTATCACTGGACGTCTAAAAGACCTGATCATTATTCGGGGACAAAATTACTATCCCCAAGATATTGAGCAAGTTGCTGAAGCGAGTCATCCAGCACTGCAACCTGGTGGTGGGGCGGCATTTTCTGTTGAGGTGGGAGAACAGGCGCAGCTGGTTGTTCTCCATGAAGTAAAACGCAGTTACCTGCGTCAGCTCAATGGCCCTGAGGTGATCAATGCGATGCGGCGGGCCATCTCAGAAACCTTTGACCTGCAGGTCCAAAGTGTTTTGTTGCTCAAGCCCAACGGTATTTTAAAGACGTCAAGCGGCAAGATTCAGCGACGCGCCTGCCGCAGCGCATTCTTAAATGGAAGTTTGACGGCGGTGGCCCATGAAGAGTTTGAGGATGTTAAAGAGACTCAACCAATGGCAGCCCCCCATGCCGAGTGGCACACGTCTGCCCCAACGACCCAAGACAATAATTCTCATCCCACCGCGTCACAGATTCATCAATGGTTGGTTACTCAGTTAGCTCAACACCTGAACCTTGAGCCTGGTCAAATCAGTGGAGACAGACCACTGGCAGAATATGGTCTCAATTCGGCAACCGCTGTGGGAGTATCAGGAGAATTGCAGGACTGGTTGCAGCGACCGTTACCGGTCACTCTGTTGTATGACTATCCCACCATTGCGGCTCTATCCGAATATCTAAGTGAACCAACGTCCGAAAAAGGCAATGTTCCTACGAAGCTTAGGGGGAGTAAAGGGGCAACGGAGACGCTCACATCTGAGATCGCAATTATTGGCATCGGCTGTCGATTTCCCAACAACATCAATAATGCCGAAGACTTCTGGCAATTGTTGCAGGGGGCTGACGATGTGATCACAACCGTACCATCCACCCGTTGGGCGATTGACAGTTACCCTGGTACCACCCATTATGGTGGTTTTCTTGAACAAGTAGACATATTTGATGCATCGTTTTTCGGTATTGCACCCCGAGAAGCGATCAGTCTAGATCCGCAGCAACGACTGTTGCTAGAAGTGAGTTGGGAAGCCATTGAAGATTCTGTTCAAGCTCCTAGCAGACTCTCCGGGAGAGAGATTGGTGTCTTTATTGGCATTAGCACCCATGACTATACCCGGCTGCTAGAACAAGCTGGAGAAGTGGGCCCCTACTTTGGCACCGGGAACGCCTTTAGTACCGCTGCTGGAAGACTGTCCTATAGTTTGGGCTTGACAGGCCCTAGTGTAGCAATTGACACGGCCTGTTCTTCATCCTTAGTGGCCGTTCATAATGCTTGTCAAAGCTTGCGTCTGGGAGAATGTGAACAGGCTCTGGCAGGCGGTGTCAATCTAATTTTGACCGCTGAGAACAGTGTTGCCCTCTCTGAGGCACAAATGTTAACGCCTGATGGTAAATGCAAAACCTTTGATGCTGACGCCAATGGATATGTTCGCGGAGAAGGTTGCGGCGTGATTCTCCTGAAGCGATTGTCGGATGCATTGAAGGATGGCGATCCAATTCATGCAATTATTCGTGGGTCAGCGGTGAACCAGGATGGTCGCAGCAATGGATTAACGGCCCCTAATGGTTTAGCTCAGCAACAGGTGATCCAGTCAGCCTTGTTGGATGCAGGCGTAATGCCCGCAGAGATTGATTACGTTGAAGCCCATGGCACTGGAACAGCGTTGGGAGATCCCATTGAGTTAACTGCTATACAAACAGTCATGGCTGCCGGGCAATCGTCGGATCAAACATCGGATCAAGCATCGGATCAAGAACAGCAGCCCCTATGGGTGGGGTCAGTGAAAACAAATCTAGGTCATCTGGAGGCGGCAGCTGGGATTGCTGGGTTGATTAAGGTGGTGCAATCCTTGCAACATGGTCAGATTCCGGCTCATTTGCATCTACAGCAACCCACACCCCATTTCGATTGGAATGGTTTACAAGTACCGACTCAAACGAGACCATGGCCGGAGCATCAGACCGGGTCTTGGAAAGCCGGAGTGAGTTCGTTTGGCTTTAGTGGGACCAATGCCCATGTTGTTTTAGAAGCGGTTTCGGAAAAGCCTTCTAGTATCACTTCCCCAGGTATCGACCGTCCGTTACACCTGTTGGGATTATCTGCTGCTACCCCTGAAGCGTTATCAGAGCTATGCCAAAAGTACTGTGACTATCTTGTCACTCATCCAGAGATTAATTTAGCCGATCTTTGCTTTAGCGCTAATGCAGGTCGATCTCACTTTAGACAGCGGTTAGCGCTAACCGCTGTCTCTGTACCCGAGCTGGTAAAGCAATTAAGAAATAACAGCCAGGCATCAGCGACAGTAGGGAATGGAAGCAGAGCAGGCGTTCAACAGACTCCCAACGTCGCCTTTCTGTTTACTGGTCAAGGTTCCCAGTATGCAGAGATGGGACGAGAACTATATGAGACCCAACCACTATTCCGGCAGATTCTCGACCACTGTAACAACAGTCTACGCCCTTATCTAGATCTAGATATTCTCCAAATCCTTTACCCGAATATATCGGAAGAAGGGAAGGCACAAGGCCAGCCCCTACACATTGATCCAAGGCAGGCACAAGGCCAGCCCCTACAGTCTGATTACACATCTCCCCTTAACCAAACCGCTTATACCCAACCGGCTCTATTTGTCATCGAATACGCCCTATGCCAACTCTGGCAATCCTGGGGCATCAAGCCATCCATTGTTATAGGCCACAGCATCGGTGAATATGTCGCCGCCTGTGTCGCTGGCGTCTTTAGCTTAGAAGATGGCTTGAAACTCAGTGCCATGCGAGGTCAGCTGATGCAGCAGTTGCCCGCTGGTGGAGCCATGGTTTCGGTAATGGCGGCTGTGGGGCAGGTTAAATCTGTGTTGGCGGCTAAGGATGACGTGACAATTGCCGCCATTAATGGTCCTGAGAGTACGGTGATCTCAGGGGAAGAATCTGCGGTTCAAGCTGTCGCGCAACAGTTGGCAGCCCAAGGAATCAAGACTAAGCAGCTTCAGGTCTCCCATGCCTTCCATTCCCCCTTAATGGCACCGATATTGGATAAGTTTGAGCAGGTGGCCAGACAGATTAGTTACTCATTACCTCAACTCAAACTGATTTCCAATGTTACAGGCCAGGTGGTCACGGATGACGTGGCAACGCCTGAGTACTGGTGTCGTCACATTCTTGCCTCGGTCAACTTTACTACTGGCATGGGATGTTTAGAGTCAGAAGAGATCAACATCTTCCTGGAATGTGGGCCTCAACCGATTCTGTTGGGCATGGGCCGACAATGTTTATCAGAGGATGGGGAGAAAGCCTGGCTACCTTCCCTTAGAGCTGGTCAAAGTGACTGGCAGCAGCTACTCTCCAGTTTGGGACAGCTTTATAGTAAAGGTGTAGATATTGATTGGCCTGGCTTTGACCGGGACTATCCCCAACGTCGCAAAGTCTCTCTGCCCACCTATCCGTTCCAACGGCAACGCTATTGGGTTGAGACTCCCAAACAGCAGATTCAAACTACTTCAAACAGTAGTTCCCAGGTCACTGAACTGTTAGACCAAGGAGATATCTCTCAACTCCACCAGCTGCTCTCAACCCAGAATCATTCTCCTATTGCTACAGAGACAATAGAACAGTTGGTCAAAGTCCATCAGCAACAACTGGCTGCTCAATCGGTCCAGGATTTGCTGTATGCAGTCCAGTGGCAGCAGCAAGCAGCTCCTGCTATAGACGAATATCAGCCTCACCACTGGCTAATTTTTACTCAATCTGTGGAGCTAGGGGATGCGATCGCATCCCAATTACGCCACCATGGCCAAACCAGTACGTTGGTGACTTTAGCAGAGGAACTGCCCCAGAACAATGACCACGTTAACTATGTTCTGCAACCGGATAGTCCTGATGCCTATGCCCGACTATGGACCCACCTAAGCCAGACCAACACCTTGCCAGTTGCCGGTATTCTTTGGCTCCGGAGTCTGGAAGAGATTAATTTAACAGACCTTACTGCAGATGTTCTAGATAGAACAGTCAACCAGCAATGCACCGAATTGCTACAGCTAATGCAAAGCATGGTAACGCAACCTGAACTCTCCCAAACCAAGTTGTGGGTATTGACCCAGCAGGGGGTGGCCTTGGGGACAGACCTGCCTGCTCTTGTTCAGGCTCCTGTGCGCGGCATGGGTCGCATCTTCGGCCTGGAACATCCCCACCAATGGGGCGGTCTCATCGACCTGGATAGTCAGGCTGCGATGGAGCAACAGGCGCAATGGCTGACCACCGAAATCTTAACCAATCACACTGAAGAACAAGTTGCCTATCGCAGGAATCATCAACGTTATGTGGCCAGGCTGGTACGCACTCAGCCTAAACCAGATCCCCCATTAACAATTGATCCAGAGAGTAGCTATTTGCTCAGTGGCGGGCTAGGTGGTTTGGGGCTGACTGTGGCCCAATGGCTGGTGGAACAAGGGGCTCGTTATCTGGTTCTCGTAAGTCGACAGGGGGCCAATACCCCAGAAAAAGAAGCCGTCATTGCCCAGTTGCGATCGCTCGGTTGTCAGGTTGTTATGCCTATAGTGGACATCAATGACACCATGGCATTGCAAACAACGTTTTCCCAATTACCCGAGTCATGGCCACCCATGCGAGGGGTGATCCATGCCGCTGGGATTGATGGTGACTTACATCCCATTGAGTCATTGAACCAGTCCACACTGGCGAAGACGTTAGCTCCTAAGGTAAAAGGCAGCTGGAATCTGCATCAACTCAGTTTGGACTGGGATTTAGACTTTTTCGTCAACTTCAGTTCGATTGCTGCCGTTTGGGGGTCGGCGCATCAGGCCCATTATGGTGCGGCCAATGAATTTCAAACTTTGTTAAGTCACTATCGACAGGGTCAGGGGTTACCCAGTCTGACGGTACATTGGTCTGCGATCGCAGGCAGTGGCATGGTGAACCAGGCTGACGCCTCCCAGGTAAAACGACTCTCTGAAATTGGCATTACTCCTCTGTCATTGCCCCAAATGACAGCTACCTTAGGACAGTTGCTCAGCACTTCAGCGCAGCAATGTGTAGTGGCCGCCGTGGACTGGCAACAATTCAATGCGGTTTATCAGACCGGTCGGCATCGAAGCTTATTAGACCCGTTGGTTGAACCAGAGTCGTTAGCAGCCGAGCCCCCGGTTCAGACGGATTGGATGGATCAAATTCTGTCATTGCCAAGAGCAGAACAACTTGAGCGTCTAAAGCACACCGTTCAACAAGCAGTGGCCCGTGTATTGGGACTTCCTTCCACGTCTCTGCCCGATCCTCAAGTGGGCTTTTTCGAATTGGGAATGGATTCGCTGATGGCGGTGGATCTGCGCAGCCGCCTGACACAATTGTTAGGAGTGGCCTTACCCACTACGGTGGCCTTTGACTTTCCCAATATTGAACAGCTTAGCCGTTACTTGGCCAGTGAAGTACTACAACTCACTGATCAATCCCAGAGGAAAACAACGTTACCCCCACAGCGCCAAGCATTAGATGAACCAATAGCGATTGTAGGGATGGGCTGTCGTCTGCCCGGTGGAATTGATTCACCTGAGCAATTCTGGCAGCTGCTCCAAGCCGGTCAGGATGCCCGCAGTGAGATTCCCCCTGAGCGATGGGATATTGATGCTTACTATGATCCAGACCCAGAAGCCACCGGTAAGATGCTCACCCGCTATGGCCATTTTGTCGAAGGTGTGGACCAATTTGACCCCAGCTTCTTTGGTATTTCTCCCCGCGAAGCCGTTGCCATCGACCCCCAACATCGATTGCTGTTAGAAGTCAGTTGGGAAGCCCTTGAGCGCGCCGGACAAAAATTAGAACGTCTCTCCGCAGCAATGGTGGGGGTATTTGTTGGCAATGATGGCCATGACTATGAGCAACTGCTTCAGCAGCATCTACAACAATCTCCCGACAGTCCCCTGGCGACCTACGCAGGTAGCGGCAATCATATCTCCAGTGCCGCAGGCCGACTGGCCTATACCCTGGGGTTTACCGGACCTACCATGACCCTGGATACCGCCTGTTCTTCATCCCTGGTCGCCGTCCATCAAGCCTGCAACAGTTTACGCCTGGGCGAATGTTATATGGCCCTGGCCGGTGGGGTGAAATTACATCTGACCCCCAACGCTTACATTGGCACCTCCAGAGCCAGAATGATATCGGCGGATGGTCGCTGCAAGACCTTTGATGAGAGTGCCGATGGCTATGGTCGAGGCGAGGGCTGTGGCATGATCGTGCTGAAGCGCTTGAGCGAGGCTGAACGGGATGGCGATCCGATTTTGGCGTTGATTCGCGGCAGTGCTGTCAATCAGGATGGCCCCAGCAGCGGATTGACGGTGCCCAATGGCCAGGCGCAGCAACGCCTAATCCAACAAGCCTTGGATCAGGCCAAGGTGCAACCGATAGACGTGAGTTATCTGGAGGCCCATGGCACCGGCACCTCTCTAGGGGACCCGATAGAAGTGAATGCGGCCATGGCCGTTCTAGGAGAAGATCGTAACGCGACACATCCCCTGTGGATTGGCTCAGTTAAAACCAATATTGGTCATTTGGAAGCAGCGGCTGGCATTTCAGGATTGATGAAAGTGGTGCTTGCATTACAGCATCAACAACTCCCAGCCCACCTGCATTTGAACAATCCTAATCCTAAAATTGATTGGCCAGACTGGTTGCAGGTGCCTCAAAAACTGACCCACTGGCATAACCCAGGACAGCAACGTTTAGCCGGGGTGAGTTCCTTTGGCTTTACGGGCACCAATGCCCATGTGGTGATCGAAGAAGCACCGGTGCCAACGGAAATAATTCAGACACCCACAAACCGGCCATCCCATGTGCTAGCAATATCAGCCAAGACTGAAGAGAGTTTGGACCAGTTAGCCCAGTGCTACTGTAAGTATCTTGAAAGTCATCCGCAGCAATTACTGGCAGATGTGTGTTTTAGTGCTAGTACAGGACGATTGGCCCATGCCCATCGACTGGCTGTGGTAGCAGAAACCGGAACAGCAGCGGCAGCGCAACTCAGCGCATTTGCTGCAGGACAAGTGGAATCGGAATTGGTTAAGGGGACTCTCAAGACAGCTGAAACACCTAAAGTTGCCATACTGTTCACCGGTCAAGGGTCACAATATGTCAATATGGCCCGAGAACTCTATAATAATCAGCCCACGTTTAAACTAACTTTAGACCGATGTAGCGAGATTCTCAATACCTATCTGGATAGACCTTTATTAGAAATACTCTATCCAGATGAGAGTACAGAAGTAAGCGATGCTCTATTGAATCAAACGGCATATACTCAACCGGCCCTATTTGCCATTGAGTATGCCCTCTATCAACTGTGGCATTCCTGGGGCATTGTCCCTTCTGTTGTGATGGGTCACAGTATTGGTGAACTTGTTGCAGCTTGTATTGCTGGAGTCTTTAGTCTAGAAGATGGTTTGAAACTCAGTGCCACACGGGGCAAGCTGATGCAGCAATTACCTGCGGGGGGAGCGATGGTCTCGGTGATGGCCTCTGTTGAAAGACTTAGTGCTTTCATGACAGACAATGTCACCATTGCCGCTATCAATGGACCTGAGAGTACCGTTATCTCAGGTCAAGAGTCTAAGGTGCTAGACATTGCTCAACAGCTTGAAACCCAGGGCATCAAGACCAAACAGCTGCAAGTCTCCCATGCCTTCCATTCGTCCTTGATGGAATCAATGCTGGACGATTTTGAGCAGTTGGCCAGACAGATTAGCTATTCACCGCCCCGACTCAAACTAATTTCCAATGTCACCGGACAGATAGTATCTGAAGAAGTCACGACCCCTGACTATTGGTGTCGGCACATTCTCTCGACCGTCAACTTTGCGGCTGGCATGGAGCGCTTGCAGCAGGAGGACATTAATATCTTCCTGGAATGTGGACCCCAGCCGATTCTGTTGGGGATGGGACGACAATGTTTACCAGAAGATGACAAAAAAGCCTGGTTGCCATCTCTCAGATCTGGTCAAAGCGATTGGCAACAGATGCTCTCCAGTTTGAGTCAGCTCTATGTCCGTGGGGTAAAGATTGATTGGATTGGTTTTGATAAAGACTATCCCCAACGCCGTAAAATTGCCTTACCCACTTATCCCTTCCAACGGCAACGTTACTGGGTTGACGTACCTAAATATCAAAGTCTACTCGGTCAGCCCCATCATGCGCTGGTGGGCAACAAATTAGAGCTGGCCTCCACCGGACAAACGATTTACCATCAAACCATTAATCTCATCCAATATCCCTGGATCAATGATCACCGGGTTTATGATACAGCCGTCATTCCAGGGGTGAGCTATATTGCCATGACCCTGGCAACCCTTGAACTACCAGCCACGATTGAATCTGTTCATTTCCTTGAGCCTTTATTCCTAGCCTCTCCCAATAGTGAACGGGAAACAGAACTGGTGATACAACCGCCTGAAGAAATGAACTCTTGTCGGGTTGATGTGTTTAGTCGGAATGCAACTCAACAAGACCAGTGGCATCAGCATGCCAGTTTGACCGTGCAGGATACCCCTCAATTGTTCTCTCCTCTGCGTGTGGATATTGCCCATTTGCAGGAACAATTAGCCCCGATTACAGCGGATACTCTAAATCAACTCTATGGCAGTATCTCTGTAACCTATGGTCCGATGCTGGCGGTAGTTCAACAGGCCTGGGCGGGGAATGGCATCGCCCTGTCTGAAATTATGGTGCCAGAGGTTCTAGCTTCCCACCTAGCCAATGAACCGATTCATCCGGTCTTGCTCGATGCCTGTACCCGTCTAACCGCAGACCTGTTTGATGTTGACCATGAGCCTGGAGTGTTCTGGGCTCCCTGGCAGGTAGACGAGGTAACCCTGATGCGTCCTGCCCCTCAACGTTTCTATGCCTATGTGAATCAGGCCACACGCATCAATGAACAGTTGCAAACCCGTGCCTATGACATTCATCTGCTCGATGAGACTGGTCAGGCTTTTGGTCGTATTGATGGGTTTACCCTCAAGCGTGCGCCACGGGAGCGTTTCTTAAAGTACTTGCAAGCGGATACCAGTCAATGGCTCTATCAATTGCAATGGCAGGCGTTAGACCTTCAACCTCAATCAATATTATCTGAGGCGGGTACCTGGTTATTGTTGGTACCTACTGCACAGTGGGCAGAACAACTAAAAGAAACACTAGTTCAAAAAGGTCAGTCCTGTGTAGTGGTCTCCCTTGGCACAACGTTCCAGCAGTTGGATGACCATCACTATCAGGTCTGTCCCAACCAAGACGATGGGTTTGAGCGACTCTTTCAACAGCTTAATGAGCAAAGTATCGCGCTACAAGGCATTGTGCATTTGTGGAGCTTAACCAGCCACATGGAGAACTTAGCCGACAGCCTGAAGATAACCTGCGGCAGTACTCTACAGTTGTTGCAGGCATTGATATCACAGGAGAAATCTCCTACCCTATGGCTGGTTACCCAGGGTAGTCAATGTTTGAGCAGAGAACAGATTCCTCAAATCCAGCAAACTCCACTGTGGGGTCTGGGGCGGGTGATTGCGCTAGAGCATCCCGAACTGCATTGTCATTTACTTGATTTGGATGAGGAGTCTGCCATTGCGGAAGCGGTGCAACTTGTGGTGAAAGAAGCATTGAGTGCTGACGCAGAGAATCTGGTGGCCTATAGCCAGAACCAACGACATGTTGCTCGATTGAAACCCTATGCTGCTGATGTAGAAACCGCCCTTGCTTCTAATCAAGAGAATTGGGTGCAACCGGATGCCAGTTACTTAATTACCGGAGGTTTGGGCGCACTGGGTCTCCAGGTTGCTCAATGGCTGGGACAATCCGGTGCCACCTCCCTGGTGCTGATGGGAAGACGAGCGCCCTCGGAGACGGCTGCAGCCATCATCCATGATCTCAAGCAAGTCGGGGTAACTGTTTCGGTGGTCCAGGCAGATGTGGCGAATGCGGCAAATGTGGCCAGGGTGCTGGATGAAATTGACACCCAGTTACCCCCATTAAAAGGAATTGTTCATGCAGCTGGGGTATTGGCCGATGGCCTGCTGCAAAATCAGAACTGGCCACAGTTTGAACAAGTGATGGCGGCCAAAGTGTTGGGCAGTTGGCATCTCCATCAATTAACTCAGAATAAACCGTTAGACTTTTTTGTTTGCTTCTCATCAGCCGCTTCGTTACTCGGTTCCTTGGGACAAGGGAATTACGCTGCTGCTAATGCCTTTATGGATGGCTTAGCCCATTATCGTCGTGCCCAGGGATTACCGGGCCTGAGTATTAATTGGGGACCCTGGGCAGGGGATGGCATGGCCGCTCAGCTGAACAATTCACAGCTAAGCCGCTTCGAGAAAGCCGGATTCCAACCCTTGAACTTTGAGGTAGGGATCTCCATCTTGCAACAGTGTCTTCAGCTTGAGCTGCCTCAAGTGGGAGTACTGCCCATCAATTGGTCACAGTGGTCAGCCCAGGGAACAACGGCTACTCAGATACCGTTGCTGAGAGCAGTGCTTCCTAACAGTTCAAAATCCTCTCAGACAGGGTGGTTACGTCAGCAGTTAGAGACTGTTCCCATGGAACAGCGTCGTGCTTTGTTGATGGACCAGGTGCAGTTACAAGTAGCTCAGATCCTCGGTATTACCGATTCAACCACCCTGGATGTCCACACTGGCTTATTTGACATGGGGATAGATTCCCTGATGATCCTGGAACTGAACAATCGACTACAGACCTGCTTAGGCTGTCAATTGTCGGCTACGGATCTGTTTGACTACAACACCCTGGATGACCTGGTAAATTATCTCGTTCAAGATGTTTTGCAATGGAGTGAGGAGAATCTGGAGAGTCAGCGTCAGACATCGGCTGAGGAACCCAGGAGAGATATGACCGCATCTGATGGTGCGGCACACTATAGCACTGAACCCATTGCCATCATCGGCTTGGGGTGTCGTTTCCCACAAGCCACCAATCCAGCCGACTTTTGGCAGCTGCTAGAGCGGGGAATTGATACCGTCACTGAGGTGCCTGCAGATCGTTGGGACATTGAACAATATTACGATCCTGACCCGGATGTACCTGGCAAAATGTATACCCGCTACGCCAGTTTTCTCTCCGATGTCGATCAATTTGATGCAGCCTTTTTCAAGATCTCTCCCCGTGAAGCCAGGAGTCTTGACCCTCAACATCGATTGCTATTGGAAGTATGTTGGGAAAGCCTAGAAGATGCCGGGGTGTCGCCGCTCTCATTGAAAGGGACTCAAACCGGAGTATTCATTGGCATGATGACCCACGACTATGGACACTTGGCTGCCCAGACCGTAGACGTTCATACTGGTTCTGGCAACGGTGCACCCCTGGCAGCAGGTCGGATTGCCTATACCTTGGGTCTCAATGGACCCACATTGACCGTCGAAACAGCCTGTTCTTCGTCTCTGGTGGCTTGTCATCTAGCCTGTCAGAGTTTACGTAATCAGGAGAGTAACCTGGCCTTAGTGGGTGGGGTTAACCTGATGCTGACACCCGAGATGAGTGTGCTCGAAGCCCAAGCCCAGATGAATTCACCGGATGGTCGGTGTAAAACCTTTGATAATAGTGCCGATGGGTATGGGCGTGGTGAAGGCTGCGGCATTGTTGTTCTTAAGCGCCTGAGTGATGCCCAAGCGGATGGCGATCAAATTTTGGCTCTAGTTCGGGGCTCTGCCGTCAATCACGATGGTTCTAGCAGTGGTTTGACGGTACCCAACGGATTAGCTCAAAAAACGTTGATAGAACAGGCCCTTATCAATGCCAATGTGCAAGCCACTCAAGTCGACTATGTGGAATGCCATGGGACCGGAACCGCGTTAGGAGATCCCATTGAAATCAATTCGTTGGTGAAAGCCTATGGCAAACATCGTGACCAGTTCTCTCCGATAATGATTGGTTCGGTTAAAACCAATATTGGCCATACCGAAGGGGCAGCGGGCATTGCTGGGTTAATCAAAGTGATTCTCTCTTTACAGCATGAGAAGATTCCGCCCCATCTACATCTAAAGCAACCCAATCAACGCATTGCCTGGGACGAAATCCCTGTTGTTGTACCAACAACAATACAGTCCTGGCAGCGTGGAGAGAAATTTAGACTAGCAGGGGTGAGTTCCTTTGGTCTCAGTGGTACCAATGTCCATGTAATTGTGGAAGAAGCACCTGATACTGTGCCCGTGTCAGAATCCATGGAGCGCCCTTGGCATATACTGACCCTGGCAGCCAAAACAGAGAAAGCCTTACAGGACCTGGTTGGACAATATGAGACATATATCAACCATCGTCCAGAGTTAACGCTGTCAGACATTTGTTACACGGTGAACACGGGACGAGCCCATTTCAAATACCGTCTGGCCGTAGCTGGGACGTCTTTAGTTGAGGTGTCTGATCAACTGAAACAGCTGAGAGAATCAAATCAGAGAGACGATATCCGTTTAGGACAATCTGGCAATAGCAAGGCTTCACGGTTGGCCATGTTGTTCACTGGCCAGGGGGCACAGTCTGTCAATATGGCTCGTGAGCTATATGAGACTCAACCGACATTCAAACAGAGTCTTGATCAATGTAGTGAAATTCTTAATGCCTATTTAGAGAGACCATTATTGAATGTGCTCTATCCGGATCAGGGCAATATTCCAGACAATGCTCAAGACAATGATTTGCTGAATCAAACGGCATATACTCAACCGGCCCTGTTTGCGATTGAATATGCCCTGTATCAACTGTGGCAATCTTGGGGAATTAAGCCATCTGTGGTGATGGGCCATAGTATCGGTGAGATAGTGGCCGCCTGCGTTGCGGGTGTCTTTAGCCTGGAAGATGGTTTGAAGCTGACTGCAATGCGGGGGCAGTTGATGCAGCAGTTGCCTTCAGGTGGGGCCATGGTTTCGGTGATGGCCTCTCCCGAACAGGTGAATAAACTGATGGTGGAGCATGTCACCATTGCCGCCATCAATGGACCGGAGAGTACGGTGATATCAGGAGAAGAGTCAGCTGTTCTTGCCATTGCGCACCAGTTAGAAACCCAGGGCATTAAGACTAAACAGCTACAGGTCTCCCATGCTTTCCACTCCCCACTAATGGCTCCGATGCTGGCTGAATTTGAGCAGGTGGCCCGGCAGATCAGCTATTCGCTGCCCAAGCTTAAACTAATTTCCAATGTCACTGGCCAGGTGGTTACTGATGACGTCGCTACCCCTGAGTACTGGTGTGACCATGTCCTGGCCCCCATCAACTTTATTGCTGGCATGGAGCGTTTACGGCAAGAGGAGATTGATATTTTCCTTGAATGTGGACCTCGACCGATCCTGTTAGGGATGGCACGTCAATGCTTGTCGGACGATAGTGCGAAGGTTTGGTTGCCATCCCTTAGATCTAGCCAAAGTGATTGGCAGCAAATGCTAGCCAGTCTGAGAGAATTGTATGTCCGAGGTTGGGACATCGATTGGGCAGGCTTTGATCAAGCCTATCCTCAACGGCGCAAAGTATCCTTACCCACCTACCCATTTCAACGACAACGTTACTGGGTAGAGACCGCTATAAATGCGACTGTCCATGGCAGTTCACTATCTCAATCAGCGGCTTCTTTAGGGACACACCATCCGCTAATTGCTCAAAAATTCCAATCTCCCTTAAGCAAGGATATCTTCTTCGAATCGCACTTTAGTGTTGAATCAATTCCTTTCCTAGCTGACCACAGAGTATTTCAGCAAGTGGTTGTGCCTGGGGCGTGTTATCTCTCACTCCTGTTAGCGGCTGCCCGCCTCACATTTCCCCAAGGAACATTCCAAATGACCCAGGTGCTCTTTCCCCAAGCCCTGGCCATTGCTGAGGAGCAAGCGCGCACCGTGCAAACTGTTTTGACGCCTCACCAGGAAGGTTGGGAGTTTCAAGTCATTAGCTTTAACCCTTCGTCCAGCGATAGCCCCAGTGCCCTACAGGGCGATGACCATGGGATTCATTCAACCGGAATCTTATCGACGTCCAGTACCAATGGCGAATTTAGCTGGATTGAAATTCAGGCTATTCAGGACCGATGTACCCAGCAGGTAGCCGGGGCTGCCATCTATGAAAGCCTGGATCAACGACATATTCAGTTGGGAACACGTTTTCAGTGGATGGAAACAGCCTGGGTAGGCCAGGGTGAGGTGTTAGGGCAGTTAGTCCGCCCCGACGGATTGCAGGATGATGGCTATGAGCTTTATCCAGGATTGCTGGATGCCTGTTTCCAGGCATTGGTTGCCGTTGGCATCGCTGAAGGTGCGGAGGAAACTATGCAAGGAACGTGGGTGCCATTTCAGATGGAGCGATTCTCCTATTTTGCCCGTCCCCAGGGAGAGCGGTTATGGTGTCATGGTCAGTTGGATCCGGAAAAAGAGATATCAGCTGATCAGCAGGTCTGGAATTTGCAGCTGTTGGATACCAGTGGGCAGGTGGTGGCTCGCATCAACGGATTTGAGGTGAGGCAAGCCAGCCGAGAGGTGATTCTGGGGACGTTACAAGACAATCTTCAGGACTGGCTCTATGAAATCGACTGGCAACCGTCAAAGATAGAGGAGATTACTGTTGACCAAGAGTCAGGGACCTGGCTAATGTTTGTGCCTGCAGGAACCTGGGGAGAACAGTTGACCGCTGTGATGGCGCAACAGCAACAGCACTGTATTTGTGTTTCACCAGGAGACGATTTTCAGCAGTTAGCAACAGACCACTATCAGGTCTGCCCAACCCAGGCTAAGTCATTTCAACAGTTACTAAGGACGATTGCCCAGGCTAACCCTAATCTCAAAGGGGTTGTCCACCTGTGGAGTTTAGAGAGTGATTTAGAAAACCTTGAGGATTCAGAAGATGTATTTGCGAGTCTGCAGTTGAGTTGTGAAAGTGCGCTGTATCTGGTGCAGGCGCTAGCATCTGAATTGATAGATGAGCCGCCCCCACTATGGCTAGTGACTCAAAATGCTCAAAGTTTGGGCAATACCCATCAAGTTCAGCAGACTCCACTGTGGGGATTGGGACAGGTGGTTGCGTTAGAGCAGCCCGAGTTGCAGTGTCGACTGCTGAATTTAGAAACGGCTTCGTTAAAAGAAGGCAATTGGTCTGTGCTGATTCAGGAATTGTTAAATGCTGACTCCGAAAACCGCATTGCCTATCACCAGGGACAGCGCCATGGGGCAAGACTGAGGCAATTAAACGCGAAATCGCCTGACAGCGCAGTTCAGATTGTTCAACCCCAAGCCAGTTACTTAATTACAGGAGGCTTGGGAGCTCTGGGGTTGCAAGTGGCCCAGTGGTTGGCACAGCAGGGGGCAGAGTCGCTGGTGCTGATGGGGCGACGGTCTCCATCGGAGATGGCTCAAGCGATGATTGAGGATTTGGAAAAAACTGGCATTAAAGTATCTATTGTGCAGGGAGATATTGCTCAGAAAGAGTCTCTTGCGAATATTCTGGGTGAGATTGATCAACAGCTGCCACCTTTACGAGGTATTGTTCATGCCGCTGGAGTTTTGGACGATGGCTTGCTACAGAATCAAACCTGGTCACGTTTTGAACAGGTGATGGCGGCCAAGGTGAAAGGCAGCTGGCATCTCCATTGTTTAACTCAAGATAAGCCGCTGGACTTTTTTATTCTGTTCTCTTCGGCGGCGTCCCTCTTGGGTGCCCCTGGTCAGGGAAATTATGCAGCGGCAAATGCCTTTATGGATGGGTTGGCCCATTATCGCCATGGTCAAGGATTGCCTGCCTTAAGCCTGAATTGGGGACCCTGGGCGACGGGGGGCATGGCACAGCATCTGGAAAAACCTCAACTAGACCGTTTACAGCATTTAGGATTCCAGTCCATTGATATTGATCGGGGCATGGGAGCCATGGCGATAGCCCTCCAGTTGAATCAGCCTCAAGTTGGGGTGATCTCTGTGAACTGGTCCCAATGGTTCGGCCAAACCTCAATGGGAGCAACAGTGGGAACAACAATGCCCGTGCTTAAGGATGTAGCCCCGCTTAAGTCTCCAGGTCTCCAGGAAGGGTGGTTGATTCGGCAGTTGGAAGCGTTGCCTCGGGCCCAGCGTCGTCAGTTTTTGATTGAACGGGTGCGATCGCAACTAGCCCAGGTCCTCGGTATATCAGATCCCACCCAAATCGAACCACAGGCCGGCCTGTTTGATTTAGGCATCGATTCACTCATGATTGCCGAACTCAGACAATGGCTACAGACAGGCTTAAGCTATCGACTGTCCGCAACAGCCCTGTTTAACTACAACACTATTGAGGATTTAGTCGAATACCTGACCCAACAGCTACCGGTATTGGCGAAGGATGAGATACCCGACGATCCACCACCTGCTGCAGCGGGGCCAGATGACTTAGACAACTATGCTGAGGCGCTGGATGATCTTTCAGAAGACGAACTGGCGGCCATGCTCGGCCAAACACTCAGCGAAATTCAAGCGGAGGTATAGGGGATGAATCAACAACAATCGACAAATGACCATCGCTCCTTGCTCAAGAATTCTCTGCTTGAGTTGAAACGGATGCAAACCAAGCTACAGGTGGCAGAGCAGGCCAGGATAGAACCCATTGCCATTGTTGGTGTCGGGTGTCGTTTTCCCAAAGCTCCTAATTTAGAAGCCTTTTGGCAGTTACTTGAACAGGGTGTTGATGCCGCCACCGAGGTACCTAAGGAGCGATGGGATATTGATCAATATTATGATCCAGAGCCCGGAGTGGCTGGAAAAATGTATACCCGCCATGGCAGCTTCATCACCGATGTGGATCAGTTTGATCCTGAGTTTTTCAGAATCTCTCCTCGGGAAGCTAAAAACTTGGATCCCCAGCATCGTCTGTTGCTTGAAGTCTGTTGGGAGAGTCTTGAGTATGCAGGGTTGTCGCCCCTGGCGTTAAAAGGAAGTCAAACCGGTGTATTCATCGGCATGATGACCCATGACTATCAACAGCTGGTGGCCCATTCTACTGATTTGCAATCTGCCTTTGGTACCGGTGCTCCCCTTGCAGCTGGACGCATTGCCTATACCTTAGGTTTAAATGGACCCACGTTAACCCTGGAAACAGCCTGTTCTTCTTCTCTTGTGGCCTGTCATTTGGCCTGCCAGAGCTTACGCAATCAGGAATGTAACCTGGCCCTGGTGGGTGGGGTGAATCTGATGCTGACGCCCCAGGTCAGTGTGTTTGAGGCCCAAACCCGCATGAACTCTGTCGATGGTCGTTGTAAAACCTTTGACCAATCGGCTGATGGCTATGGCCGGGGTGAAGGATGCGGTGTAGTAGTACTCAAGCGGTTATCAGATGCCCAGGCCAATGGCGATCAAATTTTTGCTGTTATCCGAGGATCAGCCGTTAACCATGACGGGGCCAGTAGTGGGTTGACGGTGCCCAATGGATTGGCCCAGGAATCTGTTATCCGTCAGGCCCTAGGCAGCGGCAAGCTAGAGGCATCCCAGGTGGATTATATCGAGTGCCATGGCACCGGCACCCCCCTGGGCGATCCGATTGAGGTGGAGGCCCTAGCCAATGTCTATGGTTCCCAGCGTCCTCAAGATTCTCCCCTGATGATTGGCTCGGTTAAAACCAATATCGGCCATACCGAAGGAGCTGCCGGGATTGCTGGGTTAATCAAAGTAATTCTGTCGTTGCAACAGGAGAAAATCCCTCCCCATCTCCATCTTAAGCAGCCTAATCCACGGGTTGACTGGGAAGAAATGCCGGTGACCGTTCCTACGTCAGTAACGCCCTGGGTACGGGGAGACAAGCCTCGGCTAGCAGGGGTGAGTTCCTTTGGAGTAAGTGGCACCAATGCCCATGTGATTGTGGCAGAAGCTCCGGCTGTCCCCATCTCTGATCAAACATCTAATCAGCCAGAGCGGCCCTGGCATGTGCTGACCTTGTCAGCCAAAACTAGAGGAGGGTTGCGATCGCTGATCACCCACTACAGAAAATTCTTAGATCACCATCCAGAGCTAGCCATTGCCAATATTTGCCACACCACTAACCAGGGGCGCACTCACTTTAGTGAGCGCATTGCGGTTGTAGGCAGGTCGGTTGATGAGGTCAGTCAAAAGCTCGATCAATTAGAAGCCAACGGGATAACAGTTAGGGATATCGAAGAATCAAGGGATTCCCTTAACCAGTCTGAAATTGTCTTTCTGTTTACCGGCCAGGGAGCACAGTACAGAGACATGGGCCGAGAACTATACGAAACCCAACCACTATTCCGGCAAATCCTCGACCACTGTAACAACATTCTTCGATCCTACCTAGATCTAGATATTCTCAATATTCTCTACCCCAATATTGCGGAAGAAGGGCAGGGCTTCGACGGTGAGCTCAGCCGAACCGCACAAGGCCAGCCCCTACGCATTGATCCAGGGCAGGCACAAGGCCAGCCCCTACAGTCTGATTACACCTCACCCCTTAACCAAACTGCCTACACCCAACCCGCCCTATTTGCCCTCGAATACGCCCTTGCGCAACTCTGGCAATCCTGGGGCATTAAGCCATCCATTGTTATAGGCCACAGCATCGGTGAATATGTCGCCGCCTGTGTTGCTGGAGTCTTCAGCCTGGAAAATGGCCTGAAACTTATTGCCATGCGGGGCAAGCTAATGCAGCAGTTGCCTTCAGGGGGAGCTATGGTGTCAGTGATGGCCTCAGCTAAGCAAGTTAAGGCTGTAATTGCAGATCAGGCCGACGTCACCATTGCCGCCATCAATGGGCCTGAAAGCACTGTGATTTCAGGTGACGCAACCGCCGTTCAAACCATTGCCCAACAGCTTGAAGACCAGGGGATCAAAACCAAACAGTTACAGGTTTCCCATGCCTTTCATTCTCCCTTAATGCAGCCTATGCTGGCCGACTTCAAACAAGTCGCGCAGCAAATCTCCTACTCCCTCCCCAAACTCAAACTAATTTCCAATGTCACCGGGCAGGTGATTAACGAAGAAATTGCCACACCAGACTATTGGTGTCGGCATATTCTCGCCCCTGTCAACCTTGTAGCAGGGATAGAGTCTCTTCATCAACAGTGCTTACGACAACAAGACGGTATCTTTTTAGAATGTGGTCCTAAGCCGGTTCTGATGGGCATGGCGCGACAATGTTTTCCCGACCATAAAAGTAACCTGTGGCTACCTAGTCTGAGACCCAATCAAACGGATTGGCAACAGATGCTAAGCAGCCTGAGTGATCTGTATATCAGGGGTGTCGATATTGATTGGGAACGGTTTGATCAAGACTATCCCCAGCGGCGTAAGGTGGCGTTGCCCACATACCCTTTCCAACGACAACGCTACTGGGTAGAAGAGACTATAGAACCAACTCCCCAGGCTAGTCCCGTCCTAACGTCACAGGTAACAGAGCTACTGCATCAAGGCGATGTGGCTCAGCTGACTCAGCTATTGGCTGGCCAGCCAGATTCAGATACCGGGATCTTGGAACGCCTGGTGCAGGTCCATCAACAACAGCTGGCGGCTCAATCTGTTCAGGATTTAATGTATGAATTACAGTGGGTTGTCAAAGATTTAAATAGCCAGGACTTGCCCAATGATGGAATCTCACCCCGTCATTGGATCATTGTTAGCGATTCAACAGAGTCAAGCGCTGCCTTAGTGGAGCAATTGCAAACCTTGGGTCAAACCTGTAGTCGGGTTGTTTTAGACCACACCATTGCAAACCAGGACAACAACTCAGTCTACACCTTGCAGCCTGAGAATCCTGCTGACTTCGAATCGCTCTGGGATCAGGTGAAACAGATAGATTCTCATCCCATTGCAGGGGTTATCTGGCTTGGGGATACAACGGGAGACACCCCAAATCTTAATGCATTGGAATCGGCCATCAATTCTCTCTGTCAGCCCCTGCTATTTTTAATGCAGAGCCTGACGCAGCAACCGGCGTTATCCAATGCCAAGCTTTGGGTGATTACCCCAAATGCGGTTTCTCTGGGAACAGAATTACCCACATTGGCCCAAGGCCCTGTGCGAGGGATGAGCCGAATTTTTGGCCTGGAGCATCCTCAACAGTGGGGGGGCATGGTGGATCTGGATGGTTCTATGACTGTGGCAAAGCAGGCTGATATTCTGATCTCAGAAGTCTTAGGGAATCAAACAGAAGAACAGGTTGCCTATCGCACTGGGACTCGTTATGTGGCTCGTTTGAGTCAGAGTATCCCCGAGAAAACGACGCAACTCTCAATTTCATCTGAGGGTAGCTACCTGATTACAGGCGGACTGGGGGGATTGGGTCTTGTTGTTGCCCAATGGTTAGTAGAGCAGGGTGCCCGACACCTGATCCTGCTGAGTCGGCGGGGGGCGGATACACCCCAAAAACAAGTGGCAGTGGCCCAGTTGCAGTCGTCCGGGGCAAACGTTGTCACGCCTATCGCAGATGTGGGAGATGAAGCGGCTCTCACTTTAGCGTTACAGAAACTGCCTGAGTTCTCTTCAATAAAGGGTGTGATTCATATCGCCGGTATCGGGGGCGGAGCCCATCCCATCGCTGAGCTGCAACCCACCACACTGCAGCAAACATTGCGCCCCAAGGTAGCCGGTACCTGGAACCTGCACCAGCTAAGTTTGAAGTGGGATCTGGACTTTTTTGTTAACTTTAGTTCCATTGCTTCGGTGTGGGGCTCAGCTCAACAGGCCCATTATGGGGCCGCTAATGAGTTTCAGAATTTGTTGGCCCATTACCGTCGGGTGCAGGGTTTGCCGATTCTGACGGTGAACTGGTCTGCGATCGCAGGAGCAGGCATGTTAACAGATGTGGAAGACCAGCTTATCCAGCGACTATCCCAGTTAGGGGTCACCCCCTTAACACTGCCACAGATGACCGCTGCCTTATCAGTATTGCTGGGCAGTAGCGGCACTCAGCGGGTGGTAGCCGCTGTGGATTGGTCGAAATTTGATGCCGTATATCAAGTTGGGCGACCCCGAAAATTGCTAGAGCAGCTGGTGGCGAAACCGGTTGCACAAAGTACACCCCAATCCCGTACACATTTAATCCAACACCTACGGGCCTTACCTGCAGCCCAGCGCGATGAATCCCTACAACAAAACTTGGCAGAGGGCATTGCCCAGGTGCTGGGTTTGCCGGATGGCAAAAAGCTAAAGCCTACCCAGGATTTATTTGAACTGGGTATGGATTCATTAATGGCTGTAGAGCTAAGAAATCGGCTCCAGCAACAACTTGGGGTGGAGATTCCGGTTTCTAAATTTATGGGTGGGGTGAACCTGGCCACTTTAGAAGATGTTATTCGTCAGCAGTGGGAAGACCTTGATTTACTTGATTTAAATGTGGATACGGCAGGACGACAGCCTGAGTTGGCGATTGCGACCCGATCTGATGCCTCTGGTGAGACATTGACATCTGATGCCCTTACCCAGAAACAGTATCCCCTATCCTTCAATCAACAGGCGCTCTGGTTTATCTGGAACCTGGCCCCCGACAGTTATGCCTATAACGTGTCTTTTCCAGTGCGGCTAATGGATGCCAATAACATTTCCAGCTGGCGCGGTGCATTTCAACAGTTTCTGGAGCGCCATGCCATTCTCCGTAGTTGTTTTCCCAGCTTAGATGACCAGCCCCAGCAACAGATACTGGATGCAAATACCCTGGACTTCCAGGTGATGGATGCCACGGGTTGGGATCAACTAGAGCTGCGGCAACAGGTGACTGCCGCCCATCGCACCCCATTTGATCTAAAGGCGGGTCCTCTGTTCCGAGTCAGGTGCTTTCAGTTGGCGGAGCAGGAAATCCTTCTGCTGATCTCCATGCACCATATTGTCTATGACGGCTGGTCCCTCAGTCTGTTGCTCGATGAGTTGCCCATTCTTTATCGAGTTCAACAAACTCAGCAATCGCTTTCTCTAACTCCCCCCAGTCATACCTATCAAGACTTTGTGCAGTGGCAGCAACAGCTACTGGTCAGTGCTAAGGGAGAACAACTGTGGCACTACTGGCAAACTCAACTTCAGGGGCAACTGCCGGTGCTACAGCTGCCGTTGGATCGGCCCCGACCGCCAGTGCAAACCTACCGTGGCGGCTCATGTCCATTGCACTTGTCCGCAGAACTAACGGGCCAGCTAAAGGCCCTGGCGGAGACCCGAAAAGTTTCCCTGTATACGTTGCTGCTAACGGCCTATCAAGTCTTTCTTCACCGCTATACTCAGCAGGAGGACATTATTGTGGGCTCCCCAGTGGCCGGGCGCACACGTTCAGACTTTACGCAGATCTTTGGCTATTTTCTCAATCTGTTGCCCATTCGGACGGTGCTACAGGGAACGGCCAGTTTTACGGAAATGTTAACCCAGACCCAACGCACATTGGGGCAGGCGTTAGACCATCAAGATTTTCCGTTTGCGTTGATGGTGGAGCGATTACAGCCCCAGCGAGATCCTAGTTATTCTCCTATTTTTCAAACGATTTTTATCTTGCAAAATTTCCCCCAGGGACATGTGCTGGCTGCCCTGGATGGCGATAGTCTCCAAAACTGGGGCGGGATTAATGTGCTTCCCTATGATCTGCCGCAATTTGAGGGACAGTTTGATTTGTCCCTGGAAATGGTGGAAAGCAGTGCGGGGTTAACGGGGGCATTTAAGTACAACAGTGATTTGTTTGAGGAAGATACAATCACGCGCATGTTGGGACAGTTTCAAACTATGTTGGCGGCGATCGCTACCAATCCCCAGCAGCCCATTCACCAGCTCCCGCTACTGACTGAGGTAGAACAACATCAACTGTTGGTGCAGTGGAATGATACGGCGGTGGACTATGACCAGCATACGTGCATTCATCAGCTGTTTGAGGACCAGGTAGAACGTACACCGGATGCGATCGCACTCGTCGTTGGCCCAGAACAACTGAGCTATCGGGACTTAAATACCCGCGCCGATCAACTGGCCCATCACCTGCAACGGTTAGGGGTGGGGCCGGAGGTATTGGTGGGCATTTGCGTAGAACGCTCCCTGGAGATGATGGTAGGGCTGCTGGGGATCCTCAAAGCGGGTGGCGCTTACGTGCCGCTAGATCCTGAATATCCGCAGCAACGCCTTGCTTTTATGCTGGAAGATGCGCAAATATCGGTGCTCTTAACCCAGGAACGGCTGCTGTCTGTGTTACCCAACCAGGGGGCGCAAAATCCTGAAACACAGGTAATTTGCTTAGATCGAGATTGGGATACTATTCGACAGGCGACGGTTAATGCAGAAAATTCTGATGCAGAAAATTCCCTGCATGGTTCCGAACTGTCTAAGGCAACACCGGTAACCGCCAACAATTTAGCCTATGTGATTTACACCTCAGGCTCTACGGGGAAACCCAAAGGAGTGATGATTGAACATCGCCAGGTGATTAATTTCTTCATGGCGATGGATGATCTGGTGGAGTCAGGCGATCGCAAGATCTGGCTGGCATTGACCACCATTTCCTTCGATATTTCGGTGCTAGAAATTTTCTGGACCTTGACGGCGGGCTTTCAGGTCATCCTGCAAACCGATTCTAAATATATCTCAGCTGCCGCTAGCCCGAGTCTTCCGTCCCAGCCCCTGGACTTTAGTCTGTTTTACTTTGCCAACAACAGTCAGACCATTAATGCTGCAGACCAGTATCGACTGTTGCTGGAAGGGGCCAAGTATGCCGATAACAATGGATTTACCGCTATTTGGACCCCAGAACGCCACTTCCATGAATTTGGCGGGACTTACCCTAATCCGGCGGTGACCAGTGCGGCGATTGCTACGGCCACCCAACAGATTCAAATCCGGGCCGGGAGCGTGGTGCTGCCTCTCCATGATCCGTTGCGGGTGGCGGAAGAGTGGGCCTTTGTGGATAACCTATCCAACGGCAGGGTCGGTCTTTCGGTGGCTAGCGGCTGGCATCCCAATGACTTTGTGCTGGCTCCGGAGAATTATTGCGATCGCAAAGCCATTATGGCCGAGAGTATCACCACTCTACGACAACTTTGGCAAGGGGAGGCGATCCCTCGCCCCAACGGCACCGATGACACCATTCAGGTTCGCACCTATCCCCGACCCATCCAGCCAGAACTCCCCCTCTGGATTACCGCAGCAGGCAATCCAGAAACATTTCGCCTGGCCGGGGAATTGGGCACAAATCTCTTGACCCATCTGCTGGGCCAAACCATTGAAGACCTGGCCGAGAACATTAAAATTTATCGTCAGGCTTGGCGACAGCAGGGACATTCAGGCATTGGCCAGGTCACCCTGATGCTTCACACCTTTATCGGAGAGGATCTCGACACCGTACGGGAGCAGGTGCGTCAGCCCCTATGCGCCTATCTAAACAGTTCTCTGGAACTCATGCTCAAAGTTTTGCCAGAGGCTGAAGTGACGGTCCAGGCTGACTCGTTTGACGAGGCAGATCGAGATGCGTTATTGTCCGCTGCCTTTGATCGCTATTTTGAGACCAGTGGTTTGCTGGGTACCCCAGAGAAATGCCTGGAGATGCTTGATCGGCTGCAGATGACTGGAGTGAATGAAGTGGCCTGCCTGATTGATTTTGGGGTGGATGTGGATCCGGTGCTTGCTAGCCTGGAATATCTCAAAACCCTGAAAGATCGGAGTAACTTAGCCCAGCAATCTCGACAACCGGAGCAAACCGTTCTCAATCAGATCCAGACCCATCAAGTGTCCCATCTACAATGTACTCCCTCCTGGCTGCGGATGCTGATGGCAACACCCGATGGTTTAAATCACCTGAGTGGTCTGCAGCATCTGTTGGTGGGGGGAGAAGCCCTGCCTCCACCATTAGCTCAGCAAATTCGAGGGGCAATGCAGGGCAAAATCAACAATATGTATGGCCCCACTGAAACCACCATTTGGTCCACCAGTTTTGGTATTGAGGCGATTGAGCAGGAGGCTGGCTCAACAGCCCCAGCAACTGCCATTGGTCGCCCCATTGCCAATACCCAAATTTATATTCTAGACACCCATCTTCAGCCGGTACCCATGGGTCTGCCAGGGGAACTACACATCGGTGGAGATGGTTTATCCAGGGGCTACCGGAATCGACAGGAACTCACGACAGCAAAATTTATTGACAATCCCTTTGGGGCAGGACGTCTTTATAAAACAGGTGACTTAGCCCGCTGGCGACCGGACGGCAATTTGGAGTTTATGGGTCGGATCGACCATCAGGTCAAGCTCAACGGTTTCCGAATGGAGTTAGGAGATATTGAAACAGCCCTCAGTCACCATCCTGGTGTACAGGAAGCAGTAGTGATGGTGGCTGCCCAACAACAACTGGTGGCCTATTTTGTGCCATCGCCCACCTTGCCCAGGATGCAGTTGCCCAATGGTCTCACGGTGGCCCACTTTAGTGCCCATCAAACCCGCGCTATTTATGACGAGATTTTTGAGCAACAGATTTACCTGCGCCACGGCATTACGATTCAGCCGGGGGACTGTGTGTTTGATGTGGGGGCCAACATTGGTATGTTTACCCTATTTGTTCAACAGACCTGCCCTGAAACGACAGTCTATGCCTTTGAACCAATTCCCCCCACATTCGAGCGCCTACAGGCCAATGTGCAACCCTATGGTGATCAGGTGACTGTCATCCCCCAGGGTCTGTCTAATCAGGCGGAGACACTGGAGTTCACCTTCTACCCTGAAATGTCGGGTGTTTCGGGGCGGTTTGCGGATCCAGACCAGGATAAACAGGTGGCTGAAGCCGTACTGATGAACTATGACATTGATCACGTGCGTCAGTTTGTAGACGAGCGATATCGGTCTGAAACCTATGCCTGTCAGCTGACCACCTTATCAGACCTAATTCAACACTATGAGGTAGACCAAATTGATTTGCTCAAGGTCGATGTGGAAAAGAGTGAACTGTTGGTGCTGGAAGGAATCCAACCTCAAGACTGGCCGAAGATTAAGCAACTGACCCTGGAGGTGGAAGGGACTGAAATGCTACAACAGGTCTGTCAACTACTAGAGTCCCATGGTTATGGTCTGGAGATTGACGACTATATTGTCTCCTCGGATGCACAATCTCCCATGGCTGGTCGTTATTTCAGTGATGAAAATAGCCAGGAGGACAATGGGAGTCATTCCCTAACAACCTTACAAACAACGAAATCAGAATCTGATTTGGAGGTGTATATGGTATACGCGGTACATCCATCGCGATCCCATGTCGCCCCCGCCCCCGCCCACCCATCAAAGAAACCGAAACAACAAGCGATAACGGATACCGCTACCACACCTGACGCACTGCGGCAATTCCTAAAAGCTCAGTTGCCAGCCTATATGGTACCCAGCCATTTTGCCTGCCTGGAGAAATTTCCCCTTACCCCCAATGGCAAAATAGATCGTCGGGCCTTACTCGCCCTGGATCTAAACCAGGAACAGTCCGCCACATGCGCCCTCTTTGTTGCCCCTCAAACCGAGCGACAAACATTGATTGCCACCCTCTTTGCTGGGGTGCTCTCCTTACCTCTGGAAAAGATTGGTATTTACGACAGCTTCTTTGAGTTGGGTGGCCATTCTCTATTGGCAACTCAGCTGGTGGCCCGCCTGCGCCAAACTTTTGAGGTGGAACTTCCCCTCCAGGCAATGTTTGAAGCTCCCACGGTGGCTGGAGTGGATGCTGTTCTCAATCAGAACCTGACAACCCATGGGATCGCTGCCATCACTCCAAGGTTACAGGATCATGCCCCCATCCCCCTCTCCTATGCCCAAGAACGGCTGTGGTTTCTCACCCAGCTAGAGGGTCTGTCTACCGCCTACTATGCCCATACAGCCCTGCGCATTCAGGGGAATCTAAATCTTACTGCCCTGACGGAGGCGATCCGTGAAATCGTCCGACGGCATGAAGCCCTGCGCACCACCTTTCCTTGGAAAGATGGCATGGCGGTACAACAGATTAATCCCGTTCCCCCAACACCGTTGCAAATTGTTCAGGCCGATGACCTGGAATTGTCCTTATCTGATTGGTTGGTGAAAGAGGCCCAGCAGCCGTTTGACTGGGTTGCAGGGCCCCTATTTAGGATTAAGCTAATCTGTTTTGATTCAACAGATATCAACAGATTAGGGAAGGCGGAAGGTGGAAGACGGAAGACGGAAGGCGGAAGGCGGAATTCTGAGCCGACTGCAGTTCTTTCTATTACTACCCATTACCTGATCAGCGATGGGTGGTCCATGGGGGTGCTGATGCAGGAGTTGGCGGCGCTCTACACTGCTTATGACCAGGGGCACCCTTCACCATTACCCGAACCGACAATTCAGTATGCTGACTATGCTCTGTGGCAGCGGCAATGGCTCCAGGGAGAGGTGCTACAGTCTCAGCTCAGCTACTGGAAACGGCAGTTAGCTGAGAGTCCAGCCCGTTTAGAGCTACCCACCGATTATCCTCGGCCTGCCGTACAAACTTTCCAAGGGCAGCGTCATCGCCTCACTCTACCCCTGGGGTTAAGTCAGCAGCTAAACCAGCTAGGACAACAGCAAGGGGTGACCCTGTTCATGGTCTTATTGACGGCCTTTCAGCTGCTGTTATCTCGCTACAGTAACCAGTCCGATATCGTGGTGGGTACGCCCATCGCTAACCGTCAGCGGCCAGAGTTAGATCCGCTGATTGGATTCTTTGTCAATACCCTGGCCCTGCGTACCCAAATTCATCCGGAAGACACGGTGGCCACATTACTGCATCAGGTGAGACAGGTTGCTCTAGAAGCCTATGCCCACCAGGATGTGCCCTTTGAACAAATTGTTGAAGCCCTGCAGCCTGAACGGAGTTTGGCCCATTCTCCCATTTTCCAGGTGCTGTTTTCTCTCCAAAATGTCCCCGTTGCCTCCACCCAAATACCTGGATTAACCTTCACCCCCATGGCCACGGAAACAGTTACGGCCAAATTTGACTTGACCCTTTCAGTGGAAGAAACGGAACAAGGATTGATTACGGATTGGGAGTACAACAGCAATCTGTTTGAGATGGCTACGATTGAACGAATGGCTAGCCATTTTGAGATTTTGTTGACCGGATTTGTGTTGGATGAGTCTCAACGGGTGGTCACCCTGCCGTTGCTGAGTGAGGCAGAGCGGCATCAGCTGGTGGTGGAGTGGAACGATACGGCGATGCCCTATCCCGAACACCAGTGCATCCATGACTTATTTGAGGCCCAGGTGGAGCGTACGCCAGATGCGGTGGCGGTGTCCTATTTAGATAACCAGCTGAGTTACCGGGAATTAAATACCAGGGCCAATCAGCTGGCCCATCATTTGAGAACGTTGGGGGTGGGACCTGAGGTTTTAGTTGGTCTCTGTGTGGAACGCTCCCTGGATATGATGGTGGGTCTGTTGGGGATTTTGAAGGCAGGGGCAGCCTATGTGCCGTTGGATCCTGGCTACCCGCAACAGCGGCTGCAGTTTATGGTGGACCATGCCCAAATTGCTCTCTTGGTGACCCAGACCGATTGTTTTAAGGCGTTAGGGTTAGAGATTGCGCCGGAACAGGTGGTGTGTTTGGACCGAGATGGGGAGACTATCGCCCAGGCCAGTGTCGATAGCTGCCCCACGGACGTGACGGCGGAGAATTTGGCCTATGTTATTTACACATCTGGATCCACGGGGACTCCTAAAGGGGTGCAAATTCAACATCAGTCTGTGGTGAATTTCCTCACTACGATGCAGGATGCGCCTGGGGTGAGGGAATGCGATCGCTTGGCCGCCGTCACCACCCTGGCCTTTGATATTGCTGCCCTGGAGCTTTACCTACCGTTGACCATCGGCGCAGAGGTGGTCATTCTGCCCACAGCGGTAACTCGGGATGGTCAGCAATTACAGCGCCAATTACAGCCTCTAAACCCAGCCTCACATCAGGAATCTGACCAACCAGTGACCATCATGCAGGCCACTCCAGCCACCTGGCAACTGTTGTTAGCGGCGGGCTGGTCTGGGGAGTCAGCACCCATGACCATGCTCTGTGGCGGTGAAGGATTGCCGACAACTATAGCCCAACAGCTGTCAGCATCAGGAGCAGACCTATGGAACCTTTACGGCCCAACGGAAGCGACGATTTGGTCCACTCGTTTCCAGGTGAAGACTGATGACCATTGCGCTAATGATACAGACCTAGCTGATGAAGCTCAGGATCCTAACTCTGATCAGGTCAAATCTAAGGGGGGCAACTCTCTAGTCTCCATCGGTCGTCCCATTGGCAACACCCAGGTTTACATTTTGGACAACCATCTCCAGCCTGTTCCCATCGGTGTGCCAGGGGAGTTGCATATTGGTGGTGCTGGGCTGGCTCGGGGCTATTTGCATCAGCCGGATTTAACGGCGGAGAAATTTATCTCTAATCCCTTTGGTGAAGGCCGTCTCTATAAAACTGGAGACCTGGCTCGCTATGATGGTGCAGACGGCAATTTGGAGTATTTAGGACGTCTCGATCATCAGACTAAGGTGCGTGGCTTCCGCATTGAGTTAGGAGAGATTGAGGCGGTGCTGCGTCACCATGGGCAAGTGCAGCAGGCGGTGGTGGTTGTCCATGGTGATACCCCCAGTGATAAGCGCCTGGTGGCCTATATTGTGGGTGATGCACCGGAACTAGCCCTGAGTGACTTAAAAGCCTATCTAAACCAGCGGCTGCCAGCCTATATGGTACCCAGTACCTTTGTCCCCTTGGAAAAATTACCCCTGACGCCCAATGGCAAGGTAGATCGTCGCGCCTTGCCTGCACCGGGGCAACTGCAGGTGAGCGATGTGCAATACGTTAAGCCCGAAAGCGAGATGGAGAAAAAACTGGTGGCTATCTGGCAGTCGGTGTTATCGGTGGAACGGGTGGGCATCCACGACAATTTCTTTGATGTGGGGGGGAATTCTCTGCTGCTGATTCAGGCATACCATGCCCTGCAGACAGATTTACAGCTTTCTGTTCCCCTGGTGGATCTATTTGCCTATCCCACCATTAAAGCTTTAGGGGATTATCTGACGAATCTATCTCAGGGCCAGCTGTCA
Source organism: Leptothoe sp. ISB3NOV94-8A (assembly GCF_043421595.1). Classification (NCBI taxonomy): domain Bacteria; kingdom Bacillati; phylum Cyanobacteriota; class Cyanophyceae; order Nodosilineales; family Cymatolegaceae; genus Leptothoe; species Leptothoe sp. ISB3NOV94-8A. The sequence continues at coordinate 339,648 of NZ_JAXSQW010000004.1, forward strand.
CCTCCTGAACGATTAAATTCTGACCAGCGAGATCAGGTACGGGCAGCGACTAGAGAACGACGACAGGCCCGACGGCGACATCGAGAACGTTAGACATTCACGCTCTATATATGTGGATTAATTCAAGCAGAACAGGGGAAAACAATGGTGCAACAGAATCACGACAATTTTAATCCTGACGCCAGAGATATTAGTGCGGATATTGCCATTGTGTCCATGGCTGGCCAGTTCCCTGGAGCACCGGATGTGGCATCATTCTGGCAAAATCTGCAGGCAGGGGTGGAATCCATTTCCCAATTCTCAGATCAGGAACTGTTGCAGGCAGGGGTGGATCCAGCGCTATTGGCCGACCCAAACTATGTCAAGGCCAAGGCTGTTTTAGATGATGTGACTGGGTTTGACGCTCCATTTTTTGATATCTCTCCTCGGGAAGCAGAAATTCTCGATCCCCAGCACCGGTTGTTTCTGGAATGTGCATGGACGGCGGTTGAAGCGGCGGGCTATGACCCTCAACGCTATCAGGGACTGATGGGTGTTTACGCTGGGGTGGGGGTGAATGGGTATTTGTTGCATCATCTGGCCCAGCGACAAGACCTGTTGCGGACGGTGGGTCTGTATCCCCTCTTTATTGCCAATGACAAGGACTTTTTGCCCAGTCGGGTGGCCTACAAGCTCAATTTGACCGGGGCGGCGGTGGCGGTGCAAACGGCCTGTTCCACATCCCTGGTAGCGGTCCATCTGGCCTGCCAAAGCCTCCTGAATGGGGACACCGATATGGCCCTGGCGGGCGGGGTGTCTATTTCGATTCCCCAGGGCACGGGCTATCTCTATCAAGAGGGCATGATTCTGGCCCCCGATGGCCATTGTCGGGCCTTTGATGCCCAGGCCAAAGGAACCGTTGGCGGTAGCGGGGTGGGGGTGGTGATGTTGAAACGGTTGGAAGATGCGATCGCAGACGGCGACCCTTGCCATGCGGTAATTCGTGGCTCAGCCATTAACAACGACGGTTCCCTGAAGGTGGGCTACACGGCCCCCAGTGTCGCCGGTCAAGCAGCGGTGATCAATGAAGCCCTGGCAGTGGCCAATGTGGACGCCGACACCATTGGCTATATAGAAGCCCACGGCACCGGCACAGAACTGGGAGATCCCATCGAAATTGCCGCCCTCAATCGGGTATTTCGTCGTCAAACCGAGCAACCTGAGAAACCCACCTGCGCCATCGGTTCCCTCAAGACCAATGTGGGCCATTTAGATACGGCAGCGGGTGTGGCAGGTCTAATCAAAACTGTCCTGGCCTTGAAGCACCAGGCCATTCCCCCCAGCCTTAATTTTGAAACCCCCAATCCCAATATTGATTTTGGTACGGGGCCTTTCTACGTCAACACCAAACTGCAGGACTGGTCCCGTGCTGATGTGCTCCAGCCCCGACGGGCGGGGGTGAGTTCCTTTGGCATTGGTGGCACCAACGCCCATGTGATTCTCGAAGAAGCACCACCATTGGAACCATCGGGTCCTGCACGTCCCTGGCAGTTGTTGTTACTGTCGGCCAAAACCCCATCGGCCTTAGCTAAAATAACAAACAACCTGGCGGATTTCTTCCAGGAACAATCGGCAACTGAATTAAATCTGGCCGATATTGCTTATACTCTGAGCTGTGGACGGCAGGCATTTAATTATCGCCGCATCCTGGTTTGTCAGGACATTGACCAGGCCATCCAGGCATTACGGGCAGTTGCAGAGAACGCTGAGGAGATGCTAGCTTTGCCAAGCGGGCCTCAGGTTGTTACTGGAGCGGGGAACCCAGAGGGGAAATCTTTGACCTTTCTCTTTCCAGGCCAGGGCTCCCAACATGTCAACATGGGTCGCGATCTCTATCAAACCGAACCCATTTTTCGGGAACAGGTGGATCACTGTGCTGACCTGTTACAACCCCTGTTAAAACTCGATTTGCGCCAAATTCTTTATCCAGCTCCAGAACAGGAGGCCGCAGCGGCGGCCCAGCTGCAACAGACGGCGATTGCACAGCCAGCTCTCTTTGTGATGGAGTATGCCCTGGCCCAACTCTGGTTAACCTGGGGGTTACAGCCCACGGCCATGGTGGGCCACAGCATTGGAGAATATGTGGCGGCCTGCCTTGCCGGAGTATTTAGCCTGGAGGCGGGACTGGCCCTGGTGGCTAAGCGGGGGCAACTGATGCAACAATTGTCGCCAGGGGCAATGGTGGCGGTACCTCTGGCAGCAGAGGCGGTGCAATCTCTGTTGGATAAAGATTCTAGGTTTAAAGAGATTGCGATCGCAGTTATCAATGAACCCAACCGCTGCGTAGTATCAGGCCCCAAGACAGCCATATCAGCTTTTGAACAATACATTACCAGTCAGGACATCGAAGGTCGTCGTCTACACACCTCCCATGCCTTCCATTCCCCCATGATGGAGCCCATCCTGGATGCGTTTCGCCAGCAGTGCCAGCAGGTTGATTTCCAGCCTCCCCAACGCCCCTACCTGTCCAACCTCACCGGCACCTGGATCACCACCGCCCAAGCAACGGATCCCAACTACTGGGTCCAACATCTGCGCCAACCCGTCCAATTTTCCCAAGCCCTCACCCAGCTTTGTCAGGATGCAGACCCACCACATACCCTATTGGAAGTAGGCCCTAGTCGTGCCCTCAGTTCCCTGGCCCAGAGGCATCCAGCCGGTCAGGGTCAGGCAGTGATTGCCACCCTGCGCCACCCTCGGGAAGATAAATCCGATGTGGCTACGTTGTTATCTGCCCTGGGAAAGCTTTGGCTCCAAGGGATGGAGATTGATTGGCCTGCCGTCTATGGTCATGAACGTCGCCACCGTCTGGCCCTACCCACCTATCCCTTTGAACATCAACGCCACTGGATCGAGGCGTCTGATGCGCCCATGGGGACCTCTGGTTCTCTGCCTACCCAATCAAATCAGTCCCAAGGCTTACATCGAAGAGAGTTTAAAGATTGGTTTTATGTCCCCTCTTGGAGCCGTTGTCCCATTCCCCCAGTTAAGCGAGAAACCCAGACTGTTACAGATACGATTCTTGTCTTTGTTGATGATCTCAATGTGGCGACTCCCCTGATTAAGCAGCTAGGGCGAAATGATCGCACGATTATCCAAGTCCAAATTGGCGAAACGTTTCAATCTCTAGGAGAGAATCATTACAGCCTTAATCCCCAGCAGCGAGAGGACTATGAACATCTACTCCAGGCGTTGAATCGATTGGAACAACGACCCAATAAGATTCTCCATCTTTGGACGTTAGTTCCACAGGTATCTGAACCAGTTCAATCTACGGATCAGTCTCTGGCCCTGGGCTTCTATGGTCTTCTCTTCTTAGCTCAAGCTTGGAACAAGCAGGAGTTTGACCATTCCTGTGATCTCGTTGTGATTACTCAGCATCTCCAGAGGGTCACTGGAGAAGAACATCTGCTTCCCAAGCAGGCCACCCTGTGGGGAGCCATCCGGACTATCCCTCAAGAAATCGCTGGGTTAACCTGTCGCTGTGTGGATATCCTGTTGCCTGATTCAGCATCCCAGCCTGACCTTGATTTAGAGCCATCATCAAACTTTATCCATCAACTCGTTACAGAGATGGAAGCACCAGCAGGAGAACCCGAAAACCAGGCAATTGCCTATCGGGGTCCCTATCGCTGGGTCCAACAATTTCAGTCTTTTCCGATGGAATTAGAAAACCAGGGAGAGACGCTGTTGCGACCAGAGGGTATCTATCTGATCACAGGTGGTTTAGGCGGGTTAGGACTGACTATAGCTCAACATCTGGCTCAACATTGGCAAGCCAGGCTGGTGTTGATGCGTCGGTCCTTCTTTCCTCAGGAGTCAGACTGGCAAGATTGGCTAGAAAACCACCCCTCAGATCATCCCATTAGCCTTAAAATTATTGCCCTACAGGCTTTAAAAGAAGCAGGAGCGGAGATTTTAGTGGTTACAGCGAATGTTTGCGATCGCACAGCTCTCCAGCAAGCGATAACCAAAGCCATTCAACAATTTGGTCCTATCCACGGCGTTATTCACGCAGCAGGTATTCCCGGTGGTGGGGTAATCGATCTGCGCACCCAGGCAGAGACAATAGCCGTCTTCCAACCCAAGCTACAAGGCACCCTAACTCTAGACCAAACATTGCAGGACTTAAACGATCGCCCACTAGATTTTATGGTGCTCTGTTCTTCTGTGACCGCCATTACGGGGGCCGTAGGACAAATCGACTACTGTGCCGCCAACGCCTTTCTCGATGCCTATGCCCAGGCTCGTAATGTAAACTCCCCCACCCGTTACCTGGCCATTAACTGGGAGAGTTTACAACAGGTGGGCATGGCAGCAAAGGCAATGGAAACCTTGTCTGAACGTCTCGCAGGCGATCCATCCAACCACTGGCTGCTGAACCAGATGCGCTCAGAGCTAGCCCTTGGTCTTTTCCCCACTGACTGTGGTCAAGTGCTAGAGCAGTTGTTGGGGCAATCGGAACCCCAGGTAATCGTTTCCACCCGAGAGTTAAATGCCCGCCTGACGACCCAACGGCGGATGGGTGACAGCCCAGAACACCATCAGCCAAGCGCTAACCCCTCGATCAAATTTCCGATGGTTAACGTGTCTGATGATCCGGTGGAAAATAAAATTATCGGAATTCTTCAAGCCCTGCTGGGTTGCGACACCATTGGCATCCACGACAACTTCTTTGAAATGGGGGGAGATTCTCTCATCGGTATGCAGTTTTTAGCCCACCTGCGGCAAACCTTTGCCATCGATCTATCCATTGCCACCGTGTTTGAAGCCACCACCATTGCCCAGCTGGCCACTGTAGTTAAGGCTAAGCAGCCGTCTGCTATGGCTAGCTCCTCCACCGCCGACCTGGATCAGCTAGAAGACATTTTGAACCAGGTAGACACCCTAAGTGAGGAGGAACTCAATGCCTTAAGCCAACCCTAATACCCCATCACCCCATCACCCATCCACCCATTCACCCTAACAGCCGGTGACCTAACACCCAAGAACACCAGCCGCGCAAGGAAAAGACCCATGCCAGAGCAAAGCCAGCTGCAGCAACAAACCAAAATCAAAAGCCTGATCAAACGGCTCGCAAATTTGCCGCTGCAAAAGCGAGATGCTGTGCTTGCGCTGCTACAAAAGCAAGGGATTGACCCGGCTAATTTGCCGATCTGGTCCTGCGATCGCACCACCAACCATTTCCCCCTCTCCTGGACCCAGGAACAGCTCTGGTTAGTGGATCAGTTAGCAGGTCCCAGCCCCACCTACAACTTTTTGGTGGTGATGCAGGTGAAGGGGCCATTAAAGATTGATGCACTGCAGCAGACACTCAATACGCTAGTGCAGCGCCATGAGATTTTGCGCACCACCTTTAAATCCATTGATGGTGAACCCAGACAGGTGATCCATGACAGCGGTTTCTGGCCCCTTTCTCTGGAACATTGGCCCCATGGGGAAACAACTTCAGATTTTCAGAATGACAAGCCTGCCCCCCTAAACTCTGTTGCCGACCTTGCCCCAGGTCTGCAAACCTGGATTCAGCAAGAAGCTGCCAGGTGCTTCGATTTAGCCACGGGGCCACTGGTGCAGGCCAGCCTGATGCAGCGATCGCCCACCGACGCATTGTTGGTGTTAAATCTGCACCATATTATTTGGGACTGGTGGTCCATGGGCTGCTTTAGCCAGGAATTAGCCCACCTGTATCGCGCCCATAGCCAGGAACAATCCCCCCAGCTGCCACCGCTCTCCCTGCAGTATGTGGATTATGCCTGCTGGCAACGCCATTGGCTACAAACAGACAGGCTTAACCAGCATTTGGACTATTGGCAACAACAACTGGCCCAGGCTCCAGCCTTGTTGGAGTTGCCCACCGATTATCCCCGTCCCCCAGTGCAAGCATTTAACGGGTGCACCCACACGGTTCATCTGTCTCCTGCTTTAAGTGCCCAGGTGAGAGACCTGGCCCAGCAGCAGGGGGTAACCCTGTTTATGTTGTTATTAACAGTCTTTCAAATTCTGCTCCATCGCTACAGCGGTCAGTCCGATATCCTGGTGGGCACCCCCATTGCCAATCGCCAGCGTCCTGAGTTGGAGTCGTTACTAGGGTTCTTCGTGAATACCCTGGTGCTGCGCACACCCATTGATGAGACCGCCACAGGTGCCGAGCTGTTGCAAACGGTGAAAGCAATGGCATTAGAGGCCTATGCCCACCAGGATGTGCCCTTTGAACAGGTGGTGAAGGCGTTGCAACCCCAACGCAGTTTGGCCTATTCCCCCATTTGCCAGGTGATGTTTGTGTTGCAAAATACTCCGCTAACAACATTGGCTTTGGATCAGGTGAGTCTGACACCGTTGTCTGTGGATGCTGCGATCGCAAAGTTTGATTTAACTCTCTCAATCCGTGAGACAGACCAGGGGCTAATGGCAACCTGGGAGTATAACCGTGATCTATTTGAAACTACCACCATTAAACAGATGGCCAGCCATTTTGAGCGCTTGTTGACTGGCCTGGTGGCAGATATATCCCAACCGGTGAGCGCTCTGCCCATGCTTAGTGAAACGGAGCGGCATCAATTGTTAGTGGACTGGAATCAGCCTGCGGTTGTGCCTCCAGAGATAGAAGCCTATCCCTGTATTCATCAGCTATTTGAAGCCCAGGTCACCCGCACACCCGATGCCACGGCACTGGTGTTTGAGGGAGAAGAACTCAGCTATCGCCAGTTAAACAATCGGGCTAATCAACTGGCCCATTATCTCCGCAGCCTGGGAGTTGGCCCTGAGTCATTAGTGGGTCTCTGTATGTCGCGCTCAATGGACCTGGTGGTAGGGCTGTTGGCAATTTTGAAGGCGGGTGGGGCCTATATTCCCCTGGACCCCACCTATCCGTCCCAACGTCTGCAGTTTATGCTTCAGGACTCACAGGTGAACGTTCTGGTGACTCAAAACCAGCATCTGGAGTTGTTCTCAGACTATAACGGCAAGATAGTCTGTTTGGATAACTGTGGGCAGGATGATACATCGAAAATTGCCCAGTATCCTGCAGAGAATCTTCCCAGAAATGGGACTGCCGAGAATCTCGCCTATGTGATCTACACTTCGGGCTCCACTGGCAACCCTAAGGGAGTACTCATTCCCCATCGCAATGTTATTCGCTTATTACGGACTACCCAGGACCTTTATCACTTTAATCAACAAGACTGTTGGACCCTGTTCCATTCCTATGCCTTTGATTTTTCAGTGTGGGAAATCTGGGGGGCATTATGCCACGGTGGTCGCTTGGTGATTGTGCCCTATTGGGTGAGTCGCTCTCCCCAAGACTTTTATGATTTATTGGTGCGTCATCAGGTCACAGTGCTTAATCAAACCCCTTCAGCCTTTCAGCAATTGATGCAGGTTGATCAAGACCACGCTGTTGATTCCCTTGGGCTGCGCTACATCATTTTTGGCGGTGAGGCACTACAGGTGGAAAGTCTCCTACCCTGGTTTAATCGCCATGGTGAGAATCAGCCCCAATTAATCAACATGTATGGCATCACCGAAACAACGGTCCATGTTACCCATCAAGCGTTAACGGCTGAGCACTCACAACAATCTTGTAATTCCATTGGTAAAGCCTTAGCTGACCTTCAAATTTATGTATTGGATCATGGTCTACAGCCAGTGCCCATTGGTGTAGCAGGGGAATTGCATATTGGTGGTGCTGGTCTTGCTCGTGGCTATCTCAATCGACCAGAGCTAACGGCAGAGAGATTTATTGCCAACCCTTTTGGAGCAGGGAGACTGTATAAAACAGGCGACTGGGTGCGGTATCACACCGATGGCAGTCTTGAGTATCTGGGACGGCTGGACCATCAAGTAAAAATTCGCGGTTTTCGCATCGAGCTAGGTGAAATCGAAACGGTTCTCAGTCAGCACCCGCAAGTACAACAATGTATTGTTATTTCCCAGGCCAATGCCTCTAGCGATCCCTGTCTGGTGGCCTATATGGTGCCCAATAGCGATCTAAACTCTGGCGCAACAGAGACTGATGCAACAGAGACGGGCGATATAGATACCTATGCTCTGAAAGCCTATTTGAAGGAGCATTTGCCTGACTATATGGTGCCAACAGGGATCATGTCTCTTACCGCATTCCCCTTGACTGACAACGGCAAGATTGACCGTCAGGCCCTGCCTGTATTTGATGGAGCGAGTCCCGCAGCCACCTATATTGCCCCGATTACAGAGCGACAAAAACACCTGGCCAGTCTCTTTGCTGATGTGTTATCCCGACCCATTAATACCATTGGTCTCCACGATAGCTTTTTTGACCTGGGGGGTCATTCTCTCCTTGCGGCCCAGTTAGTTGCTCGTATTCGTAGCACATTAGATCTGGAAATACCCCTGCGCACCCTGTTTGAATCTCCTACTATAGATGCCCTGGATGCTGCTCTGGATAAGGCTGCCTACCCTTCTCGGTCTGTCCCTCCCATTACGCCTCGATCCCAGAATGACTCTCCTATCCCCCTCTCCTTTGCCCAGGAACGATTATGGTTTTTGGCTCAGCTGGAGCAGCAGGAAAATCAGGTACAACAACAGGCGGAGCCATTGGCCATCTATAACATTTTTGCAGCCGTTCGCATCAGTGGCAGACCCAATGCCGCCGCTTTGCAACAGGCCCTGGATACCCTGGTGCATCGTCACGAGAGTCTGCGTACTCGATTTCCCGTTGTTGAGGGTGTGGCCAGGCAAGTGGTTAAGCCTACAGTGCAAATTCCGTTAGTGGTTATCCCAACGTTGGAGATTCCCCTGGAGGATTGGTTGTTGCAAAGGGCACAACAACCTTTTGACCTGGAACAAGGTCCCTTACTACGGATGGCGTTAGTCAATCTCGATGACGGGGCTGCGGTGCTAGCGGTAACAATACATCACATTATTAGCGATGGTTGGTCCATGCAGGTGCTGATTCAGGAACTGAGCACCCTCTACACAGCCTATGCCCAGGGCCAACCTGCGACCCTGCCGCCGTTAAAAATTCAATATGCTGACTATGCCCTCTGGCAGCGCCAGTGGTTACAGGGGGAAGATTTAGCCACCCAGTTAAGCTACTGGCAACAACAGTTGGCCAATCTACCACCGTTGTTAGAATTGCCCACCGATCGCCCCCGTCCTGCCGTCCAAACATTTCAGGGGCGGACCCATAGGATCAGCTTGCCGCCAGACTTAAGCCAGCAGGTGCGTGCCTTTGCCCAGCAGCAGGATGTCACCCTATTTATGCTGTTGCTAGGCACCTTCCAACTTCTGCTCCATCGCTACAGTGGGCAACGGGATATTGCAGTGGGTACCCCTGTGGCAAATCGTCAGCGGTTTGAACTGGAACCTTTGATCGGCTTTTTTGTAAATACGCTGGTGCTTCGCCTTGGTGTGGATGAAACAGATACGGTTGTTGCCTTTCTAACCAGGGTGAAACAGATGGCCCTGGAGGCTTACGACCATCAAACTGTGCCATTTGAACAAATCGTGGAAGCCCTACAGCCTGAGCGTAGCCTGGCCTATTCTCCCCTTTTCCAGGTGATGTTTGCCCTGGATGCTGAGCTTGCTCCCCTGGCTTCGTTGCCCGCTGGCCCATCGGAACTTACCCTGACGCCTCTGGCTGTGGATAGTGCGATCGCAAAATTTGACCTCACCCTGTCGATCACAGACACCACCCCTGCCCTGGTCACCCATTGGGAATACAACAGCGACCTATTTAACCCCGACAGCATTGAGCGCATGGCCCAGCAATTTATCACCCTGCTGCAGGGCATGGTGACCAGTGCATCCAGCCCCATCAGTGAGCTATCCCTCCTGACGGAGCTAGAACGACACCAGCTATTAATAGAATGGAGTGGTACCCATGGTGAGTCTGCCAGTGGCGTCTCCGATGCTCAGAACCGAGAGACCGGAGGCCAATTTAACGCAGGAAATTTTACTGGAAATGAAGTTCAGTCATTAAAGCCTAGAGTCCAATCTTCTTCCGCCTTCCGCCTTCCGCCTTCCGCCTTCTACCCTAGCCAAGATTTCTCAGCTAAAGTTGATACCCGAGAGACCTACGACTGTATTCATCACCTGTTTGAGGCCCAGGTGCAACGCACACCAGATGCGATCGCCGTCAGCCTGGAATCGGAACACCTGAGCTATCAAGCCTTAAACCAGCGAGCTAACCAGCTAGCACATTATCTCCAAGACTTGGGCATAGGTCCCGAAACCCTTGTGGGCATTTGTATAGACCGCTCCCTCGACATGGTAGTGGGGCTATTGGGCATCCTCAAAGCTGGCGCAGCCTACGTTCCCATCGATCCTACCAATCCCCTAGCTCGCCTTGCCTTTATGCTACAGGATACTGGCCTATCTCTTCTGCTGACCCAGCACCATTTGCTGACGGCATTGCCAGACCACGGGGCAAAAACGGTGTGTTTAGATAGCGACTGGTCAACCATTGCCACCTGCCCCTCTACCAATCCCATCAGTCAGGTGGGTGCTGAGAATTTGGCCTATGTCATCTATACCTCCGGTTCCACTGGCCAACCTAAGGGCATTTTGATTGAGCACCAGGCCTTGATAGCCTTTACCCAAACGGCCATCACCACCTATAGTTTTTCCCCCACAGACCGGGTACTACAGTTTGCCTCCATTAGCTTTGATGCTGCTGTCGAAGAAATTTATCCCTGCTTGAGCGTCGGAGCCACCCTGGTGCTAAGAACTGAGGAAATGCTGGCTTTAGACCGATTCTGGTCCCAATGCCAGAACTGGCAAATTACCGTCCTCGATTTACCCACGGCCTACTGGCATCAACTGGTTTCCCAATTTATCCCCCAATCTTTGCAGCCTCTGCGGTTAGTCATTATTGGAGGAGAACGGGCAGACCCCAGGCAGGTTAACCATTGGCAGCAAAATGTCGGGCAGTTTCCCCAGCTGATCAATAGCTATGGCCCCACAGAAACCACCGTTGTGGCCACCACTTACAATTTTTCCACCAATAAGACTTCTGAAGGAACCCGGTTAGTCGAAGTACCCATAGGGCGACCCCTGGCCCATGTCCAAACCTATGTCCTGGACGCTCACCATCGACCGATGCCCATGGGCATTCCTGGTGAATTGTACATTGGCGGAGCCGGACTGGCCCGAGGTTATCTAAATCAGCCAGCATTAACAAAAGAGAACTTTATACCCCATCCCTTTGGCACAGGACGACTCTATAAAACAGGCGATCGTGTGCGGTATCGCCCTGATGGCAATATTGACTATTTGGGTCGTCTGGATGACCAGGTAAAAATTCGTGGCTTTCGTATTGAGCTAGGGGAAATTGAAGCGGTGCTCCATAGCCACCCCCAGGTGCAGCAATGTGTTGTTGTTACCCAGACTGATTCCCTGGGTCACTCGACATTGATCGCCTATGTTGTTGTCCAGGCTATCAGTAACGAGACAGACAATGAAGCAAAAAATGAAACAAATGGAGCGATTGAGACCAGTGCCTTAAAAGACTATCTGAAACAGTCCTTACCCCCCTATATGGTCCCTCAGTTGGTAGTCCCCTTGGATACCCTGCCACTCACCCCTAACGGAAAAGTAGATCGCCATGCCTTAAGGGCTCCTGATGGGGCTTTAGCACAGTCTCTCTCCTCCCAAACCTACATTGCACCCCGCACGCCAATTGAATTGCGGCTGGCCAAAATCTGGTCAGAAATCCTGGAGATGCGCCCCATAAGTGTGCAGAGTACATTCTTTGATTTGGGCGGGCACTCCCTCCTGGCAGTTCAGCTGATGGTCAGGCTACAGCAAGAATTTCAGGCCGATCTGCCCTTGGCTATCCTGTTCCAATCTCCCACGATTGAACAGTTGGCCATGTATCTTGAGCGGGATGGGGGGATTGATAACGTTTCAGATACGGCTTTAGTGCCCATACAGCCCCAAGGGAACAAAACACCGCTGTTCTGTATCCACCCCATCGGTGGAAATGTTTTTTGCTATGCCGCCCTGAGTCAGCAGCTAGGGGCAGACTATCCCCTGTACGGCCTTCAATCCCTGGGGCTGATGGGGCAACAGCAACCGTTGACCACCATTGAGGCCATGGCAGCAACGTACTGCCAAGAAATTAGAACGGTTCAGCCCCAGGGCCCCTATCATCTGGCGGGTTGGTCCATGGGGGGCGTTGTTGCTTATGAAATGGCGCAGCAGCTTAGCCAGCAAGGGGAAACGGTAGCGTTATTAGGTTTGATTGATAGTTACCTCTACTGTCCAAATATAGTCACTGGTGGGGAAAATGACCCAATGAATCACCCAGAATTCAATCAGGGGTGGTTGTTGATGGAGCTACTCAAAGACTTGGCTGGACAGATGGGGCAACCCTTACCCTCCCCATTACAAATCCTTCAAACTTCTCCCATGTCCCTTGCCCAGGCATTTGAGTTCAGCCAGCAGCACCAGCTTCTGCCTCCCGGTGTGACGTTTCACCGTTTAGAGCATCTCTGGCAAGTATTTCAGGCTAATGTGCTGGCCCTACACCAATATCGTCCCCAGTCCTATGGTGGATCAGCATTACTCATCAGTGCTGGCGAATCTGTGACACAGGCTTCAGATAAAATCTCGGAGCGAGTCCGAAATTCAGCTAGTCTGAGCTGGGAACAGATCCGTTGGGAGCAAATTATCCAAGGGGACTTCAAACAATTTACTATTTCTGGAGATCACTTTAGTCTCTTGAGAGAAGCCGATCAGATAACTCCAATCACCCATTACCTGAAGTCCTATATTTCGCTTTAACCCCCATGTCACAGCTCAATTTCTTGCAAATTAATTATGAGGTCTGAATCGTGAATCTTCCCTGTAATCCGTGCCTAAAATTTAAGACGTTTGGCATACGTATATCTAGCAAATACAAGTACCCCTAGGTTAACAATATGAGCAGGCCAAGGCATGGGACGCAGAATGTCCAAAATCAGAACAATTCGGCTTTCGGAGGCATTGTTATGAACCTGATGTACATGGGTATCATCGAAGAGAATACTGTTGCCCTTTTGCCAGGTGTGGGGCTGATCTTTGATGTAAATTGTTGGCGGATTTATATCGGGAACGATTAAAGGCAGATGATAACGTAAATATCCTCGGGAAGGGCCTTCGTGGGCGGGAATACTTTTCCCTGGATCCAAAATGGAGAACATAGCCTGTACTAGCCCCGGCACTTGATGGATTACTTCCACGGTTTTAGGACATCGTTGTCGATTTTTCAGTGGCTTTTCTCCTAAGGAGAATAACATAAAGGTCCGCCAACTTTTTTGAGGATCACTCCCTTGGGAGATGGTGGTTTGATATTGATCAACCTCATGATATTTAGGTATTTGGCTCTGATCTGGCAACAAATCTAAAAGCTCTGCATAAATCTCATTAAGCGCATTATCTACAATTCTTAATTCGGGGCAGGTTTGATCAATATTAAAGAAAACAGGACGACTGTCTCCCCCTATAAATAAATCGAAATATCGATTTACCAGCTCAGTTAATCTCAGTCGAGAGAGAGTCGTATGCACAGTATAATAAAATCTTTTCATTTGATAAATCCTTGTTAGGAAAACATTAGAGACAACCCATGGGCATATCAATGGTTCAAACGATTCAAAAGGGAAACGAAACTAAGATTTTGGTAGTCCTACTGGCCAGTATCTTAATGGACTTTTTGGGCTTTGGCATCGTGCTTCCCCTGTTGCCTTTCTATGCCCAATCCCTGGATGCGTCTCCATTGGAAATCAGCATTTTGCTGGGGTTATTTCCTATGATGTTGACCTTTGCACCCACCTTATGGGGCAGTTTGAGCGATCGCATCGGCCGTCGTCCGGCGTTTCTTTTCAACATTGCGGGGACAACTTTATCCTTTTTGTGGCTTAGCTTTGCTAACACTCTATGGATGTTGTTTATGGCCCGTATTCTAGGGGGCTTGAGCAGTGCCAGCATGGTGATTGCTCAAGCCTATGTTTCAGACCTGACCACATCTGAAGAGCGCACTAAGAAATTAGGATTTCTAGGCGCTGCAGCTGGGATTGGTTTTGTGATTGGCCCTGTGATTGCCGGACTTTTGATCGGTGGTGACTCAACCAGTCCAAATTTTCGTTTACCGGCTTTAGCCGCCACCATTGCTTCCGGGGTAACATTTTGTGCGGCCTTTGGCGCGTTGCCCGAAGTGAAGCCCATAAGATTCAAGCCAGCAGTTCAGCACCGGCATCCCCTGGCTCAATTGCTCCCTGAGCTTAAGCAAGTTCTCCAACGTCCATTGGTTGGCATGCTGATCACGTTAACCTTTATCACCTTTTTCGGTGGCATTGGCATTCAAGCTATTTTTGCCCTGTGGTGTGAATGGCGTTTTGGTTGGGGAGCCCAGGAATTTGGTTATTTGCTGATTTTCTATTGTTTGACCATTGCCATCATTCAACTGAGTTTGCTCGGTCGACTCACCCGTTGGGTGGGAGAGATTAAGTTACTCCTATGGAGTTCTGCGATGGCCGCCCTGGGGCTTGTGCTGATTCCCTTTGCAAACAATGTTCCTCAGTTACTGGCAGCGCTGTTATTGACAATTTTTGCCCAAGCATTAGGAAATCCAGTGCTGGCCAGTTTACTCAGTCAGTTAGCTGGGGCGAAACAACAGGGTAAGACCCTGGGCTTGATGCAGTCTGTGATTGGCTTAGCTACCTTTTTAGGATCCGTTTGGGCCGGTTTTTTGTTTGGAAGTCTGGGAGAAAATTGGCCCTACTGGACTGGTGCAGCCTTAATTGCCGTTGCGGTCATTCTTTGTTGGCAGCAAGTTACCCATTCCCGTTTCTCGGCGATCATGCGTTGTCGTCGTCAACAGAAGTTAATACATTTGTTTGAACTGTTGGATCTTGATAACAGTGGCACCATTGAACTCCAAGATTTTCGACAAGCGGGGCAGGCCTTGGCCAAACTTCGTGGTTGGTCCCCAGGAACATCGGAATATGAGGTTTTGCAGGCTTCCTTAGTGGGGTTTGGTGAAATGTTGCAACAGCTGGCTGATCGTGATGGCAATCAATGTATTGATCGGGCTGAATGGCTACACTGGTTGGAGCAAGAGGTGGATTATGACTTTGCCAATCTCTTTCTTCAGGTCATTGACACTAACCAAGATGGCCGGGTGGCTATAGATGAGTTGCGCACGTTCTACCAGGCCTATGGCATTCGGACAGAAGCATTGGAAGAAGCATTTCATACTCTAGATCTCAACCAGGATGGCCATCTTTGCCAGGAAGAATTTGAAACCATCTTTGCTCAGTTTCTCTATAGCAATGATGTTCAAGCACCAGGTAACTGGATTTTTGGTGTGAGTTTACCGCAGCGGCTTTAGGAAAATTTTGTTCTCCCTATGGTTTCATGCCAAAGCCCATGCGAACTAAGGGCCAGGGTTTAATTAGAAACTCATAGGTTAGGAAGGTGAATAGGGTAGTCAAAATGGTCAACACTAAGAATTCGGGAAAGATGCTGAGTCCTAGTTTAGGAATATAGAGCCCCAAAATCACGATCAGAGGATGGTGCACGATATAAATCGGTAATGAAGCCTGGCCCATGTATTTCAGGAAAGGATTGGTTATGGTGGCCAGATGACGGCGGGTAAGAATCAGGATTGATGCGATCGCGCTCCAGGTATGAACCCCCGTTATAGCAGAACGCAGTAGGTATAGCCCCAGATCAGACGTATCTCCATAAAAGTTTTCCTGGTATTGGCTCAACAGCAATAAGCGTGCCAGTAAACTGACCAGGAATAGACTATAAAACAAACCAGCTTTGGCTTGGATAGCCTTGCCCAGACGGGAGTCTGCATACATCAGATAGCCAATCACAAACGCCCATAGGTTATAGACAAAATGTCCCCAGTCCTGAAACAGAGTTTGGCAGTCAAACAAGGGCCACACATATCCTAAAGTTGCCATGGCACCACCAAAACCGAGCATCGGTAGCCAAATAATATGGCGATACAGCAAGTTTGCCATCGCCATGATAGTTGCCCTAGACAATCGAATTAAGACGACTAGAACAGAGAAACTCATCACCAAGAGATAGGCAAGAAACCACAGATGTTCCCACCGAGGCCCCAACCGTGAACCACAAGGCCCCAGCAAAATTGTCCCCATGTGCAAGGGCAAGTAATGCATGAAAAAGTCAGTGAGATTACGAGGGACTAGATGGTTAGGCCAAAGATACCGTTGTATCGGTCCCAACGTTACCGTAAATATAACGAGGGGAATTAAAAGTCGCTGAATCCGTTCTCTGTAAAAATCACGAATTGATCGTTTGCTTAAGGAGACCGCTGCGCTATAGCCTGCAATCAAAAATAGAAGAGGCATATGCCACGATGACACTAAGGCAATGTAAAGTTTCAAGAGCAAGGCTGTCATACTTGCTGTCTCTACTTGTGAAAAACCCGGGATAAACAACATCAACCAGACCACATGGAGAGGAATAAGATTAAGAATAACAACCGTTCTGATCCAGTCAAAGTCGTAGTGTCGCATTGCCCATTGATGCTAAGCGTCAGTCAAATTAATATCATTTCAAAACTGACATAAAAATATATTTCTGCCATTATGCAAGATTATTAACGTTAAAGAAAGTACGGTAATAACGGACTAAAAGCCCCGTCAGTTGCTAGCGTAGATTTTGTAGCTTCCGACGCGTGTAGATATAGACCAACTGACATCATGCAGCTTAATTCACTGGTGATATTGCGAAAATATAAATGGGCCATTGTGCTAATCGTTTTCACGGTACTTGCCTGGCCTATTTATAATCAGGTAATATCTCGAACCTCTCAGGCACAGGAAACGGAGTTGGAGACCCTTGAAACTCCTGACACTCCATCTCCCACCATTGCCGCATTAGGACGAATTGTTCCTAAGGATGGTGTTATTAACATTTCTGGTGCAGGCCAGTTAGCTGATGTTCGAGTAATTGAGCTCCAGGTTCAAGAAGGGGAAACTGTCATTCAAGGGCAAGTGCTAGCTCTTCTTGACCCTTTCTATGCGCAACAGGCCAGTCTAACTCGGGCCGAAAAGAGAATGGCTGTGGCTCAGGCTCAGCTAGAGGGAATATTAGCGGGAGACGCGAAATTGGGGGATCTAGCCGCTCAAGAGGCTCAGATTGCTAATCTAGAAGCTCAAGTACGTACCGAAGTAATTGAGCAACAGGCGCTGATTACTCGTATGCAAGCTGAGTTAGTAAATGCAGAAAGCTCCTATCAACGATTTCAAACCCTCTACAATGAAGGAGCTATCAGTATTGCTGACCTGGAAGATAAACAAGAAGCATTCGAAATTGCCCAAGCCCGACTCGATGAAGTCGAGGCCCAGCTAGAAAATATCCAATCCACCCGCGCCCAACAAATTCGCCGTGAAAGCGCCACCTTAGACAAATTGACCGAGGTGCGCCCCGTTGATGTGACCATAGCCCAAGCCGAGCTGGAGGAAGCGACAGCCGCCGTGGCAGAAGCAGAAGCCACTGTGGAGCTTGCTAGGGTCCGAGCGCCAGTCGCTGGACGTGTCTTGAAAATCCATACCCAGGCCGGTGAGCGAGTGAAATTTGACGATGGCATCCTGGAGTTAGGGCAAACTCAAACCATGTACGTTCTGGCGGAGGTTTACGAGACCGATATTTCCAGGCTCAAACCTGGACAAACCGCAACGGTTAAAATTAGTGCTCTGATGGAAGCCCTACAAGGAACAGTGGAACAAATTTCACCTCAAATTGACCAGAAAGGAATCTTTAATAATGATCCCGCCTTAGGAATTGACGCCAGGGTTTTTGAAGTGAAGATTCGCTTGGACCCATCTGATAGCCAAAAAGTAGAACAATTTATTCATATGGAGGCTGACGTTACCATCCAAACCCCATAGTGACTATATTGTTGTTCACTCTTTATCAGTAATTGAGTCGCTCAATCCATGATGAATATTTTCGACTCAGAGGCATGGCTACAATTAACCCACAAAAAGTCTCGCCTGTTTATCAGTCTGCTTAGTGTCACTCTTTCTGTTGTCCTGATGTTTGTGGCTACGGCACTAAGGGATGGTATTTTTGAAGATGCAGTGACAATTCATAAAGCATTACAGGCGGATCTATTTATTCAATCTGATCAAGCAGAAAACTTTTGGGCACTCAGAGCAGAGAATTTTTCCAAAAGGGTCTTGTCTCAGATTTCCGCTATCCAGGGAGTAGCGTCAAGTCGTCCACTTTATTTCAAGTCTGCTGGCCTCAGAAATCCCCAGACACTAGCTAAAAAAGTAATTCTTATATTCGCCTTTGATCCTAATCAGTCTGCGTTTAATTTGTCTGAAATCAATCAGCAATTGAATGTCATTACCCAGGCCAATACCTACCTGTATGATCAGCTTTCCCAGTCTGGATATGGGCCAATTATTCAGAACCTCGAAGATCAGGGATCTTTCATCACAGAAGCGGCAGATAAGAAAATTAAGATTGCCGGTCTCTTTTCTCTGGGTGGCGGCATTTTATCTGCCAATGGCATCATGGTGACCAGTGATCTGAACTTTTCGCACCTATTTAATCATCCTATCTCTCAAGTCAACATTGGTCTTGTTATCTTAGAAACAGGAAGTGATCCCCAGGAAGTCAAACAAAAAATTGCTGAAATCTTACCTAACGGTTTAACAGTTTTGACTAAAGAAGAAGCCATGGCGAGTGAGAAGCAGTATTGGCATACAGGGTCTCCTATTGGCTTTATTTTTAATACTGTGGCAATGATGAGTTCTTTATTTGGTGGGGTGATTATCTACCAGATTTTATTTACCCAAATCTCTGAATATATTTCGGTATACGCTACTTTCAAGGCCATTGGATATACCAATCGGTATTTAATGAATACGGTTCTTCAGGAAAGTGTGATGATGGCAGTTCTAGGATTTATTCCTGGCGTTATTATTTGTCTATATTTATTCGGATTTATTCAAAACCAAACTCGCCTGCCTATGGATATGAGTGTGGCAAGAATATGCACTATTTTTATCTTGACTGTGATTACCTGTTCTTTAGCTAGCATTATTGCCCTGGTAAAACTCAAGGATGCTGATCCAGCCGATTTGTTTAGATAAGTTTTAGATCAACCAAGGGATTGATTCAAAACAATACATAAGGAGCCTATAAGGTGTAGAGGTGTTCCATGCATGGGACACCTCTACATTCTAAAGGGGGGAGCATGATTCAGCTCATTGGTTTCATGGTATTGCTCTATGGCATTCAAGCGGCTTGTAGTAATCCAGGACTAGCCTTTCTACCCCTTGTAACTTATCTGACCGATACGCTAGGATTTTCTGCCACTCAGCTGGCTAGTTTTCAGCTAGTAGTCGTTCTACCTTGGTTTATCAAACCTCTTTGGGGTCTTTTAGTCGATGGGGTGCCCCTGTTTGGTCATACCTTCAAAAGTTATTTACTCATTTGTTATGGCGGCATCATTGTGAGCTTTGTGATGATCACAAGTTGGTCTGAACCCTCAGCTATAAGTTTAGTTGCCTTGGGCCTGGTGATTTCCACTGGTGTGGCATTTTCTGATGTAGTAGCAGATAAATTAATGGTGGTAGAAGGTCAGAAACAAGGCAACGCCAATATCCTGCAAGCTTCTCAGTGGGCGGGATTAGGATTTACTGCGATCGCAATGTATGGTCTAGGTGGGTGGTTAGCCGAGCACACCCCTCTTTCAACTGTGTTCCTACTGAGCACAATTTTCCCAGGAATTGGCTTTATCGCTGTTCTAAGTTTCTTTCCTGAACAACCCAATAAAACGTTTACTCTAGGCCGAAGTTGGCAACAATTTTGGCAGGCAGCCAAGCAACCCAACCTAAAATTGATGCTTGGCTTGATCCTGTTGCTGGACATTAGCCCAACTCCAGTGGATTATGTTTACCAGCGGCAGATCTTGGACTTTAGCAACACGCTAATCGGTAATCTTAAAGCGGTGGAGTGTTTGGGATTAGGGTTGGGGGCAATTGCCTTTGGAATTCTAACGCAACGCTTTCCAAAACTACCCCTTTTAAGATTAGTCATCATCAGTGGTGCAATTTCCCTGCTGAGCTTATCCTTTATGCAGGATGTTTCCAGCGCCTATGGCGTTTACCTTGTGCGCGGGTTTACGGTCACATTAAGAACTCTAGGACTTTTTGGGCTAGTGGTACAAATCTGCCCCCAAGGAGCAGAGGGGTTTACCTATGCCCTGATGGTTTCTGTTGCAAACTTGGCAACCAATATAGGGCTGTTGTGTGGAGGACAACTTTATGATTGGGGTATCTCATTTGCAATGGTTGCGATAATTGGCTCGTTATATATTCTGTTGTGTGGCGGGGGAATTTCATTGATAGCCGTATACTCAGATAAATTGCGGGGGTTTTAGGTGTGTTTTATCGATTTATGATGTAGGTTATGTTAGTCATGTAGATCTGCCGTATTGATGTCAAAAGTTCAGAAGTGTTTAAACTATACCGTTATCGCTGGTAGCTATTATGTCGTAGTACTAAGAAACAGCTACTGAATGTTGGGTTTAGGTGGAATGACACATATACCAGAGAATAGCGCTGACTGGCTGATACCCTTAGGTGAGCAGCGATCTCAGGCTCGACTGAATGTATTTTGTTTCCCTCCTGCTGGATCTGGTAGTGTGTTTTTTCGCCATTGGCCAGCAGCCATGCCTGGATGGATAAATCTTTGGGCATTACGATTGCCAGGTCGTGAAACTCGGTTTCGTGAGCCGCTGTTGACCCAGTGGCCGAAGTTAGTTGAACCCTTGGTACAGGCGCTTACCCCCCATTGTGATCAGCCATTTGTTTTGTTTGGCCATAGCTTCGGAGCTTTAGTGAGTTTTGAAGTAGCCCATCAACTGCGGGATCGTTTTGGATATGCTCCTGTAGCTTTGGCTGTTTCGGCACGTCAGCCACCTCATACTTTTGCAGCTCAGCGCGATGACCAGCAGGATGATGCAACATTAATTGCCGAGCTACGGGCCGATGAGGGGACACCGGAGGTGGTTTTGCAAGATACTAAGATGATGGAACTGTTATTGCGAATTTATCGGGCAGACTTATATCTGAATCGAACCTATAGTTATTATCCTAGAGGCCCTTTATCCTGTCCCATTTTGGCGTTAGGGGGGGAGAATGATAAAGGGGTAAACACTCAAGATCTGATGCGATGGCAGGAGCAGACCGATCAGACATTCCAATTGAAGTTGTTCCCTGGAGGGCATATGTATTTGGTAGAGGAGCAGAATAAAGTTGCTATGATTCAAGCCTTGACGGAGTTTGTAGCTGATTTTTGATTAGATCTGGGTCTAGTTGAAAAAACTTAAGCAATTGTTGCAAAGATGTTGATACAGCTGTGGGTGTAGTTTTTTCAACTATCCTGAGAGTCTCTTCATTTAAATAGGGAAACGCGTCTCTAACCAAGGCGTCAATGACGTCATCAGAAAAAAACATTAATTCTTGAATCGTTCTGCTCAATCGGGAACGGGCAAAGCTAAGTTGCCAGCGGGCTCGCTTGAGTAAGCGCTGTCTAAAACTTTCAGCAAGTTCGGGATGTTCTGCTGATAACAGTTCTATTTTCTGTTCTTGAATGTAGGGAATAATATCTGGGTTCTCTTCTAAAAAGATTAGACTCCCTTCCCGATTATAAACTGTAACACCATCCATCCCCAGGGATGAAATATCGGCTAGAGCAAGGATACGAGTGATAATATGGGGTGGATTTTCGGAATCATATAAAGCAGGTTGATAAATAGATTCTTCTAAAGGACTATAGGTGCAAATTGTGCCTAGAATTGCCAATTGGAGTAACTCAATATCTTTCTCAGAAAACTGCGCTTGAAATTTCCCAGCTAATGCCAGGTTCTGATTAAGCTGGCAAATATAGGTCAACAACTTGTCACATGTTGCCTTTTCACTCTCTCCACTGGCTCGCCGACGAGTAATATGGGGATGACTTTGAGGCAAGAAGATTTGTACCATATCGTGGGTTGCTACACACAAATCAAGTAGGCTGTGTATGCGACTTAGATCAGGGTTTTTCTGGGTGTCCTGATTAGACTTTTGCCAATGGGGGGCAACGATAGAAAAGATTTGATTGGCTCGTCGTTGGACAGTCTTGATATGCCAGCGATTGTGATAGTAAAGCTGTTGATTTTGAATTGTTTTATCAAATTCTGCTAATACAAACTGTTTTGTTAAGGCAACAGTTTCAGAGAAAGTATTGGGGAGCATAATGGAACCTGCAGCTTGAACCCTGACAATGAGAGTAGAAAGTTATAAATGAGTAAATGTAATTCAATTTATTAACCGTTATTTTTGAGTAAAGCTCCAAATGCCTTGCCAACCATTAGGAAAGCTCCGTTGGCTTAATTGTTGAATCCGTTCTAAGTAAAATTGTACTGTTTTATCTATTGGGTTGATCTTTAGAACCTGTTCAAAATACCTCTGTGCCTGAACCCAGTTGCCCTCTTGATAGAATTTTCTTGCCTGTTGATACAGGGCAAGAGTCTTCTTTTTTAGAAAATGAGAGGTTTCAAGGTCAGCTTCTAAGACCTCATAAATGGTAATGGGTTCTTGACGCCCCTTGACGATAACGCGATCTAACAATCGAAAAGTGTACTGTTCAGGCTGACTTGACTGTCCCAAAACTTCCTCTGAAATGAGGAGCGACGCGCCATAGTATTTGGTTAACCCTTCTAGTCGAGCTGTCAAGTTGACATTGTCTGAGAAGGCATCGCCCTGCATACGATTAGCTTCACCAACCATGCCTACCATCATGTGCCCCACATGAATACCAATACCCACTTCCAATGGTTGGTACCCCGCAGACAAACGGTGCTGATTATATTCTGTCACTCGCTTAGCTTTGGCAATGCCCGCCTGCAGTGCATCATCAACGCTTTCGGGAAAAACTGCCATCATGCCATCCCCTAGATATTTAACAATGAAGCCATTGTGATTACGAATTTCTGGGCTAACCCGTCGTAGGTAAGCATTAATGAAGTT
This sequence comes from Leptothoe sp. ISB3NOV94-8A, assembly GCF_043421595.1. Classification (NCBI taxonomy): domain Bacteria; kingdom Bacillati; phylum Cyanobacteriota; class Cyanophyceae; order Nodosilineales; family Cymatolegaceae; genus Leptothoe; species Leptothoe sp. ISB3NOV94-8A. The sequence continues at coordinate 362,717 of NZ_JAXSQW010000004.1, forward strand.
AAAGTTTTCCTGGGGGGTCATGTGTTCTGACAGAGTTGTAAATGAGCGGATATCGGAAAACATAACGGCCATCTCTTTACTAACATGATCCCCCAGTTGAATATTGATAATACTATCTTGCTTGAGAAAAATCAGGTATTCTTCAGGGACAAATCGACTGTAGGCCTCTAAAAGATCGGAAAGGTGTTTATTGGCATCAATTAGCTGCTGCTCATGATGTTTAACGGATTGTACTGTTTCTGAAAAAACTTGGGCTAAGTTGCCTAGCTCATCGGCTCGGGCAGAGATAGATTTTAGACTATTAGGATTAAAAGTATTGTTTTGAACTGTAATAGCTGCCGCCGTAATTGTATTGACTTGTTCAATGTAATCTACCATGGTTTTATTCTGTTCTTTGAGATTATTTTCCAGGGTTGTTGAGTGATCTGTAATAATCTCAACGATAGTTTCTAACTCGCTATTTTTTAGCGTTAAGTCTTCAACTAATTTACGTAAGCGTATGATCTCTGTTTCCAGGGAAGAATGCCCATTGGGATCTGGAATAGATGTTTCAGAATTCATCTTGGATAATGGCAAGCTTTACTTCATAAAATGGCCAAGGTTATTGTGATTTGATGCGTTATGGTTACCCACGAATTAACCGCATGATACGTCACTATTGGCTGAGCTTCCAGCTTGCCCCATAATCGATTGGGATCATCTTCAAAAAATAATTGTGTCGGCCCACACTACGACACCGGTATGGCTCAACTTATTAACGTTGTAAAGCACTTCAGCAATATCCCCTTCTCGGTCAAAGATATGAATAATGTGGGTGGAGGGAACGATCATTTGCGACAGCTCTGTTGTGTTCGAAAGACCCATTGGAGCTAGTGCCATGCTATACCGAGACTACTTTAAATATTGCCTGCAATCTCGGTGCAACGCTACACCGAGATTATGATTTTGTAGTATATGAAATTGTTGTTGCATGGATTGCTTGGTGAAGTATTGTTTCATTTGCTAAGAAAAATTGAAATATCTCGAAATGTCTGGCAGTATTTTCTTCCCTTGTCTATGATAGGTTTACTGGCTTAAGTTGGTGATGTACCCAAAAGCCTTTTGTTTTTTGAGCTAAGTAGCACTAGATCTGTTTGACAGATGTTTCTTTGCGTGTTGTAGCTAATAAAATAAGAGAGCCCATAGTATGGGTTTTAGCTTTTTGGGAGCATGCTTTTCTTGAGGCTAAAATATTACTACTCTTTGTTTGAAGATAGAAGATATGCTCCAAGAAGACGTTTGATTGTCTGTCGTGATGCTGTCATGATGCCTGATTTTAGGCGTTATTCCCTGCTTGTATGGTTTTAGATGAAAAGTTTTTTGGTGAGCTGTTATAGCCATCCAGAAAATTAGAGTTTCTGCACCCTGTGAACCTATGTCAAGTGAATTCAGGGAAGAATGTCTGATCTGAATGGGTAGCTGAACGTGATCGAAGTAAATAGTATCTGTTTTAGAGAATATGGTTAAGAAATCACGCTCAACAGCAAATTGGACAGCGATTAGCCAGGGATTGGGACTGGCCAGTTCAGTGAATTCTGCAAATGGGGAAACAACATCGACAATTGTAGAAGAGCCAGCTGTTACTAATACAACACCAATTTTGCTGTCTTCGTTTTTGAACTATGGTCAGTTATCAGTTGTTGCCAATGCCAATGAAGGTGAACTGTTTACGAATCCTACTGATTTTAATGTGAAAGTAACCTTTGTCCCTGATTTTAAAGGGACATGGTCAGTCGAGGTTCCAGATGCGCTATTGCCAGGTGAGCTAGAAAATCCATTATCGCTCACTTCCCTTGGCCAGACAGTTTATCCAGCCGAATCAATTCTAGTTCCCTCACATGTTCTCAATCCCACATTTCCAGTGGGTGCCCTATTAATTAAGCAAGCAGAGCACTATGAAGAGGTGGGAGAGCAGACTACCATTAGCCTGGATCCAAAAGAAAGCGTCTCCTTACTGTGTAATTATTATTCTCAAAGTAGCGATTTGTACGATCTATCTGCTACAGATAGTATTACTGTTTGGTGGTTCCTTGAAGTTAATAGAGAGACTCCTACTAACGGTAGATTTAAGGTTGAGGCCGCATCGGGATACCTGTTTAAGAATAACTTTGAGCATACCCTAACATTTTATTTCTCAGCTGAAGGGACCTGGAAAATTTTTGCAGAGGGTAAATCCATTGACTATGTTGGCTATACTTCTGTATATACAGAGGCATTTGATTCATACCTTCTACCTGGTTCACCGGCTGGCTGCTTACTAGTCGGGCGAGGAGAAACAATCAAAATAGGCGATGAAGACTCAGGACTGGGAGCAGACGAGCTAGTCCCCCTTAAAGATCAGAATGCTTGGTCGTTGGAGCCAGGCGAAACAATTCTTTTCGTTGCCAATGGCAATATTGAGGAGAATTTCACAAAGAGTGACAATGGCCAAAACGGAGGTATTGATTGGATATTTAACAATCATTCTGACGAGATTACGGTCAAATGGGCTGTGGTAGGGGCGAGTTAACCCTAACGCTCCGTTTTGGCAACAAAACACGCTGATATCTGATGGATAACTGTTCGGAAGAAAAAACGCTGTTCAGGCTGACGGTGGAATCGCTATGAAACCTCATATTCTATTGACCCTAGCTAAAGATATTGCCCCTGGTCAGATTCCCTACTGGGAGGATGTTGCTCAGCGTAAAGCAACAGCACCCATATATCTCACGCCAACAGTGGATAGGGTGGCTGAAAACTATGGGTGCTCGTTTCAGGTGACGCGGGAGTATAGACCTGTCAGGGAAACTCATTGGGATCACGATGAGAGAGAGAGTAAGTTTGATCGGACATATCGTCTGATTTTGCAACAGAATAAAAAAATTCCACCAGGGTTAATTGACGATATTGCTGTTATTCCTAATGTCGAAACGGTCACGGCTGGGAGAGTGGCGACAGCTGAGCTACCTCAGGTAATTGCTAAGGGGTTTAGTCTCACTACGGATATGCGATCGCGTCAAGCCATCTACCTACCAGAAGCCCATGATTACAGCCAGGGAGATTCTCAAATCACCATTGCCGTTCTCGATACGGGGGTTGATCTCGATCACCCGGAATTAACAAATGTGTTACTTCCCGGCGCAGATTTTGTGGATATTATTGATGGTGCCGGTAAGTTTCTCGGTGATTATTTAGGCTATGACGAAGACCCAGACGATGAAGTAGGCCATGGCACCCATGTGGCTGGAATCGTTGCTGGTCAGGGGATAAAGATGCCTTTGGGTGTGGTGCCTAAGTGCAAGATTTTGCCAGTACGGGTGTTAGGCGCATTAAAAAAAGGGTCTAAAAAAGTTGGTGCGGGCTTAGTGGACAATATTAATACCGGTATTAAATGGGCTATTGACAATGGAGCAAATGTGATTAATATGAGTTTAGGGATAGAACATACCGGTGGTGGTTTACCTCACGAAGACGTTGTAAACTACGCCCGCCGAAAAGGAGTTTCCATTGTTGCCGCCTCAGGTAATGATGGTAAAGAACAACTTTATTATCCAGGTGCATTGCCCCATGTGATTGCGGTAGGGGCGCTGGATGAATCAGGTAACGTTGCACCCTTTTCCACCTATGGTAAACAGGTAGATTTTGTTGCTCCTGGCACTGATATTTACAGTACTTACATTGGTAATGATTATGGTTTCTCCACGGGGACATCCCATGCTTCACCTTTTGTTGCAGGTGCGATCGCTCTACTCAAATCCTATGCGCAACAACACCATAAGGCTAATTTGTCCGACCAACAGGTTAAATACCTGCTGAAACACACTGCTGACAAGCTCGATAAACGGTTTAAACATCCCAAGGCAGGTTTTGGCAAACTGAATTTGCTGGATGCTCTACGTTTATTAGATTACAAGTTTGCAGCCTGACTAGACATTACTGAGATCAGGCCGCTGTAATAGTTGTATTTTTTTGAGAGATTAATGATGATTTTCGATGAATTTGTTCTACATAATTCCCTCACCCTAAGCGCCAACCTTGAGCTTGTTGAAGTGTCAACAACGTCAGTTTTCCCGTTGGCAGACTCACAAATTACTGAACTTAGAGCACAGCTTGCATTAAGAAACTATCTAATTAGCACAGGGACACTGGGGAACGCAATTACGAACTCAATAGATAATGATTTATTGCAAGCTGCCTGCCAAGCTTTGATAGATGTCTATTTAGCCTATGACAATGCTATCCGTGTATCAGAGGCTGGGTCTGAGTTGGTAGACGACCCGCTAATCGAGCCACAATTACAGACCACTTTGTCAACGGCAATTGAGGCAGTAAAAGGATCTGCTAGTTTTGGTAGTAGTCTTACATCGACAGGTGCTTGTTATGATCTCTTTGTGGATGCTGAGAGTGCTTTGACGGCAGCTAACACAGAAAATGCAACCACAATCACCCTTGCAGCGCTTACAGACACCCTTCAAATTAAAATTAGTGATATGGGTACAGCACTGGATAACCTAACAGAGGCCATAACAGGTGGCGAAGTTGATAATTGGTCAGTAATTAAGTCCCAGTTTGCTCTCGCGACAGCATAAGAGCGATAGCGTAAATGCTGCAATGGTAACGCCTCGTTTTCAGTATTATTCCATTACTAAGACGAGGCTTAGGGCCATTGCAATTGGTCGATAACTCTCTTTGGCTAAGGATAGGGTTGCATAAAGGTGAGTGACTGAAAACTGGTTTAAAGAATATTTGGTTTCTGGAGTTAGCTGATGGCTGTTGATATCTTCTCTAGACTTTATGAATTATTCCCACTTACCTCATCAAGTGAGGTGGATAATGCTATCTCGGCTTCAGTTTTAGCTGGCACAACATGGAGTATTGAGAACTTTGTTAAAACATTTGTTACTGAGTCCGAGATTTCGCTCTCTGAGGTAGTACCTGACTTGGCGACTGAGAGCTTAGATTTCTATCAGAGATTAGATCTCTCTCGCTGGACCCCAGATAGGTTTAGTGATGATAGCTTACCAGAAACAGTACTCTCACTTTATTCCTATTTGGCTAAGAGTGAATTTGTGTCCCTAAAAGATACGATTATTACTACAGCCTATGCAGCCCAGATAGTTCTGAATTTAGCCCTTACTGCTCAGTTGTTAGCGAGCAATGCTCAAACGATAGCGAGCAATGCTCAAACAAGAGCGAGCAATGCTCAAACAACAGCCAATGCTGCTCCTACTATGAGCCAAGTTCAAACGGCTATTGACGATTCTATTACTGATATTATTAATACGACTATTGCTGACTTTGTGAACACAGCCCTTGACAGTACTTCCTTTGCTGCAAATGTTCATACAGCTGTCAACAATTATCCGGTTGATGAGAAGCTTGATGATTTTCTGGCTGAGGCCATGAACAGTGCTTCCTTGGATAAAATTATTCCTGATGCTGTCAACAATTATCCGGTTGATGAGAAGCTTGATGATTTTCTGGCTGAGGCCATGAACAGTGCTTCCTTGGATAAAATTATTCCTGATGCTGTCAACAATTATCCGGTTGATGAGAAGCTTAATGATTTCTTGATGGATGCTATTAACAGTATTTCCTTAGATACAACTATTGTTAACGCTGTCAACAATTATTCGGTTGATGACGGACTGAGTATTTACCTGAATGATGCCATCGTCAACGAATCTTTGGATACAACGATTAATAATTTTGTATCCACTTATTCGGTTGATGACGAGCTTAGAAATTACCTGAGTAATACTATTACCAATGCGTCTTTGGATATCACTATTGATACTGCTATTAACAATTATTCAGTTGATAACGGTCTGAGTACATACCTGAAGGAGGCCATTGCCAATGCAGGCTTAGCCACAACAGTCACTAACGCTATTAACAATTATTCGGTCGAAGACGATATTAGAGATACCGTGAGCACAGCTATTGCCAATGCGGGCTTAGCCACAACGGCCACTAACGCTATTAACAGTTATTCGATCGAAGACGATATTAGAGATACCGTAAACACAACGATTACCAATGCGGGCTTAGCCACAACAGTCACTAACACTATCAACAGTTATTCGGTCGAAGACGATATTAGAGATACCGTAAACACAACGATTACCAATGCGTCCTTAGCCACAACAGTCACTAACACTATCAACAGTTATTCGGTCGAAGACGATATTAGAGATACCGTAAACACAACGATTACCAGTTCCTCCTTAGATACAACAGTCACTGACACTATTAACAGTTACTTGATTGAAGACGATATTAGAGATACCGTAAGCACAACGATTACCAATGCGGGCTTAGCCACAACAGTCACTAACGCTATTAACAGTTATTCGATCGAAGATGATATTAGAGATACCGTGAGCACAGCTATTGCCAATGCGGGCTTAGCCACAACGGCCACTAACGCTATTAACAGTTATTCGATCGAAGACGATATTAGAGATACCGTAAACACAACGATTACCAATGCGGGCTTAGCCACAACAGTCACTAACACTATCAACAGTTATTCGATCGAAGACGATATTAGAGATACCGTAAACACAACGATTACCAGTTCCTCCTTAGATACAACAGTCACTGACACTATTAACAGTTACTTGATTGAAGACGATATTAGAGATGCCGTAAGCACAGCGATTACCAATGCGGGCTTAGCCACAACGGCCACTGACACTATTAACAGTTACTTGATTGAAGACGATATTAGAGATACCGTAAACACAACGATTACCAATGCGGGCTTAGCCACAACAGTCACTAACGCTATTAACAGTTATTCGGTCGAAGACGATATTAGAGATACCGTAAACACAACGATTACCAATGCAGGCTTAACCACAACAGTCACTAACGCTATCAACAGTTACTTGATTGAAGACGATATTAGAGATGCCGTGAACGCAGCTATTAGCTCCTCATCTCTCAATACAACATCGTTGGCCGACATAATAGCTCAAATAATAGGAGAGGAAGGGGAAGAGGAAACTGTTGTCAGCGATATCGACAATTGGGATCTGGTTTGGAGCCTGTTTACTAGTTCAACTTAATAACTCAATCCTTACAACCTTTGCAATATGACTCTATTAAGGGTTTCAATCTATCTCTATCTCTACCACTCCAACTATGACATTACTGAAAGTTCCGGTCTATCTCCGCCAACCTAAATTAGAAAGGCTCTCATGGATTATTTTCAACATTTACCCAACAGGAAATATCGGGAATAGACAGAATAAAGACCAACCCGATATACCCTGACCAAAGTCTTCAAGACGTCGTTTCAACCTGTTCATTCTATTGATTTTTTGGGAGAATTATCATGACTGATACCGTAGATCTAGTACTACAAATTACTGAGCCATCTGTTACTTTAGATTCCTACGCTACAACTGCATTAGAAAAAACTAGACTCTATTACCAAGATAAAGACGATAACCTGGCAAGTAGCGATCAGGCTAAAACCTATCTTGCCACCGAAGGGATGCTAGGTACTATCTCCGTCATAACTGAACGGTTAAATAAGTCTGGGTTAGATAATGTTTTACGATTATTGCTCTCTGAGCCAATAATCTACGCAACGCTGCTCAGGAAATCTATTTATGTTGGAGATATTACTTATTATGATAGTACAGTAAGTAGCGGTGATGGCATAGATAAAGACGATACTGAAGGTATATATAATTCGGTATTGCGCCATGTGAGCGATATCCCCAAACGATATTTTTTAGCCCGGATGATTGCCTTGGTCCTGGACGATAAGCATATTCAGGTCCAAGCCGGTGACAAACGTTGGGAGCAGTTAGAGGATTTACTCTTAGAACAGGAGCTGCCCATTACTGTTGGTAAGGTTGAGCCTGCAGTTAATGAGCTACTCTCAACCATCTATACTGAGGGAGATATTCCCCATTATGTAGAACAGTTTGTTGAAAATCTAGAAACGAAAGAGGCAAACGGAGAGAGCACAATTCTTCCCAGCTCTGTTTTTACCACCGCAATTAAGCAGGGGATGACCGATTATTTGGTCAAACTGGGTGTTCAAATTACGTCCGAAAGCGATTTTACAAATGGTGTCTACAACGAATACTTCTTCCTGGCCTATAATGAAGCGCTAAAAATCGCCAACGTTGCTGAGGATCCGATTGATACGGCCCGTATCAAAGGAGGAGAAACCACCTGGGACTTTTCCGTTGATACCTTTGAGAGTATCGAAGAGCAGGGCGTTAGTCCGGACAACATTTTAGCAGCAGGGGCCCTAGACTACATCTACTGCATTGGTGAACGGATGCATGTATTTGATGTGGCCAATGCCCTGGTACTACGCTGGGCCGGAGGCGTTCTCGATGTCCCCGATGGCACAACGGCTGCCGCCCTTTACCGCTACCATAAACTGCGCAGTGAGCGCTCCACTCCCCAAGAGCGGGCTATGCTGTATCGTCGTGTATTAAATCGAGGTGGAGGGCAGCTACTCTCCAATATGGTGGCCAATGAAGACTTTCCTCGACTGTGGCACCAGCTTATGTCTGAAGTAGCCGAGTATATCCGCAAAGCAGAGGGCAGCTACTCAGCCGAGAGTTGGGTCTCCAAGGCTCCGATTTATCAAGCTACTAAGAACCTACAGTACAACCTGAGTGAAACCATGACCGGTATGGCTCACCTGCAGGTAACTGAAGACTATGCCCATTTACAAGAGGCATTAGACATTATCAAGGCTGACTATGTACTCACATCCTATGGTGGGCGACGTGAAAGTATTTGGACAGTGGTTGAACAGGTTGCAAAAGAAGACTTGGGGATAATGGTCTCCAGCGCCCCTATTCGCACTTCTGCGGTAGAAGGGAACAAAGTCTTTCAGTGGATTTCAAACTTTAACGAAGGATCTGTTCAAGACAGTTCATTCCAAAGTTTTCTCTCGTCGGCAGAAGCCTGGATTATTGCCCAAGCCTCCATGGAGGAAGATGATGGCTCTTTTGGAAGAGACGGCGATGGTATGGATGACATGGACGGTATGGATGATGATTTTGATGATTGGGATTAGGCAGAGGAGAGAGATGTTGCGTGCAACGTCTGTACATTTGGGTTTTGTTGATAGTTTTGTTGGGCATATAGAGGCTGACGTACCATGTCACAATTAGTACACGATGATCGAATGCATAGAGCTCGACAGCGGGCACGGGAGTTGTTGCAGGAATCACCTACATTCCGCAACATGAATCGAGATGAACAGATGGCCATGTATAAAGACATGGTGCAGAATCAATACAATGATTTAGCTGAGGGCAATGGTGGTCAGTTAGCGGCGCAAAGAGGCCTATCAACTGGACTGGCAGCCAGTGATCAAATCAATGACAAGCGTCACCTGAATGAGCGAATTGGCTCGGAAACAGGTGATATGGCCTCTGACTTTATTAGTGATGTGGATTTTCCTGAATTTGTAGAAGATCTGCTGACGGGGGTTTTTGACGCCAACCTGAACGTCACTGTTACCCAGATGCAGGAATATCAGCAACTGCTGAAGTCTGCTACTAAATCCCTGAGCCACTTTGTCAAAAATGTCAGTGACGAAGATGCCTTTGGTTACCTGGCGGATAATATGGGTGACCAGTTCAGCTTTATGGAAGATGAACAGGGTGAACCCACTCTAGGGAATGCCAGTGGGCAACAGCTGGATCTTGGTGACAACCAAGTGAAAGCTAAAATCATGGATGCCAAACTGGCATTGGCAAAGGAACAACGGGCCTTATTGCGAGAGACTATTTTAATGGGTATCTCTCGACTGGTGGTCGAACGAGGTACGGTAAAAGCAGCCGTTGTTTTTGATGTCAAGGCTACTGAAAAGATTAACAAGACTGACAAGGCGGCTCAAACAACGACCACGAAGACCGGTGGTACCCATGGAGGGGGACTCTTTGGCTTTATTGGTCGACGCAGTTCCCGTGCTAGAAAGCGCAGCAAAATTAGTGTGTCTTCTGCTAAGAGTACGGCGACAACAGATTTAGCAGCCCAGATCACGGGATCGGTGGAGCTAGTATTTAAGTCAGATTACTTTAAGCTAGACAACTTTGCTTCCATGTATGGTGGCGAAGCACCACAAAACCAGGCAGGGGCTCAACCGCAACAACCAGGACAGTTGCCAGGGGGATAATCAATGGTTAGCGTCCAGACTCTCGTTTGGTTTTTGACAACATCGAGCAAACACCATGGCCCTGGCAATTTTAAGATGGCAAGACACTGATGATAATTATGCCCATTTTGATATTGATATTGGCATTACCAATCGGTACTACCGCTATCACATCGGCGATGGGGACATCTATCGGGTTAACGGTCTCAAACAGCTAGAGGGTCCAAACGTTGTGTCACCCTTGATGGGACCGTTGCCGCCGGAAAGTTTAGGTCGTAAGACCCTAGCTATTCCCAAAGAACAGTTTGGTCGCAACCATCGTCATATTCAACTCTTTAGTTTTCGTTCAGCTCAACAAGAAGGCCTCGCCCTCTCTGAGATTGTTGAGCTTCCCATTATCGGGTTGCCCCGTGAGCATCATTCTTCCCAAGGGGGTGTTCACCCTAACCCGCGTTCTTCCGTTTCCCTAAGTTTGGAGGTCCCTATGCCATCACAACCAATCGCCCAGCCGCCGGTTGAGGTGGTTGCCTTTGCGTATAAAGAAACACCCCCGCTGGATATGGCGCTGGCTATGGGAGGATTCTCCTCCTTTATTAGCAAGCTGATTCCGGCTGCCAAGAAAGTGGCCACGGCTGTTGTTACCAATCCCCAGGCCCAGACTGCCCTTAAACAGGCGGGTACCTTTCTGCAAAATCCTCAGAATCAGCAACTGCTGATGAATGCAGGCACGGCTCTGCTGTCCCCTAAGGGCGGACAAGGCCAACAGGCTTTGAATAACCAGGCCTTGATGCAACTATTGATGAATTTTCTTGCTCAAAGTGGCACGGTGGCGGGGGCATCGGCAACTGGCGCTAAACTGGCTGCGACTCAGCCTGCTATGGCGGGGGCCGCTGGCCGCTCCCATGGCAGTATAAACGGCTTTTCAACCGCCGCATCTGCTAGCGGCTATTCCCAAACACTGTTTCTGCCAGCCCTGGCAGCCTTGCTGGGAGAGGGTGGGGCGGCTGCCGGAGCGGCTGGCGGGGCGTCGTCCTTGTTAGGGTCAGCTGGCGGGGCGGCCAATCTCAGCGGGTTGATGACCTCCCTGATGCCGTTGCTACAGCAGGTGCTGACCCCAGAAACTGTACAGATGATGCTGCAAAATATATCCCCCACCAAACTGTTGGGGGCGGTCACCGACAGTGTTACCCAGGTGGCTAAGGTCAGTATGGAGGATAAAAAACAAGATCAGCAGCACATTGAGAAACTGATAGAGAATGTAGATGATACGGCTATGGAGAAGTGGGCCTATAGCTCGGCAATGGTCAATGCTCTGACCTGGTCGCCTCAGGAAATTGACTATCGACGGGTGGCTCGGGTACGGCTGGACTTTATGCAGGTCACTCCCCTAATGCTCCACGGTCGTACTCGGGTGCTCTACCATCAGGGGCATGATATTGCCTTTCCTCTTAAGTTAGATACTCCGCGACCGATTGCCAGGGGGATTCTCCAGATCCTGGTAAAAAATCCGGAAACCTTGGAAGTTTTAATTGAGAAGACATATCGGGTGGAGGATCTCACCCATGGTCCTTTGACTGTCGTGCCAACGCTGTCCCAAGAGCAGTTGGCTATGCTCGAACCCAACGAGGATTATTTGGTGATGGCGGTGCTTGCCTGGGGCGGGCGCTCCCAACGGACCAAGGGGAAAAAGCGCATGGGGACCAGTATGACCCAGATGATTACCCTGGTGCGGGACTATTGCTTTGACCGCATTGAAGGTCAGGGGGAGACGGTGGCGCTTAACGATGTGGATCGCTACCGGTCTTACTGGCACAAGTTGTGGCAGGGTCAACTGTCGAAGCAGCGACGTCAGTTGACCCTGGACTGCAAGTACTACTACTCGTTGGAACGCGATCGCACCACTCTGGCGCGCATGGAAACCCTTACCCGGATTGAGCAAACCAGCCATAGTCACCAGGAAGGCAAACTCAAGGCCGGCATGATGCTTAATCCCGAGCGGCTCAATGAGCTGCTGGGACAAATCTCTCACCATACCCCCCTCAACGATGAACAGTTAAACGCCCTATTTAATCGCGACAATATTGATTTGTTTAATGCCCTGGCCCGCAGTTCAGTCAAATTTAGGGGCCGCAGAGGTAGCACGGTGGCCCTATGGGTATATCCAGAGTTCAAACTGCAGCGTATCCTGCTCAAGCGAGTCTCAGACATTGATGAAAACGGCCATGTGACAGAGCTAAGCGAAGCGCCAGTATATTTCCCCATGCCCACGAAAGCCCACTTTATAGGCGTTAGCGATGAATAACCATACAGAACCTCCTACAAATTCTCCTAATCCCAGCCAGCCAGTCCCACCGCTGCCTGGCAGGAGTGACGTCACACCGTCAGAGATGATCGAGTTAGAAGTTACCTCTCCAGACCCTATTGTCACAGCTGCCACCAGCAGTGAACAGTTTGAAGAGCTAGATCCGCTGCTCCCCCTAGCGGACCTGATACCTACCCTGGCGGACTACGAAAAACAGCGAGTGGATCCGGACACAGGGCAGGTCTTAACGGTGGAAGAAATCAAGCTGGATATGCCCGTTGAACTGCGGATAATAGTGGATGAAGCGGGTCAGGTTACCCTCAAGGGAGCCCCGCCCACCCAGCGGACGGCCACCACCGTATTGCCAATGTTCCATCAAATGCAGATGCGCATTGTGGAGGCTCGCTATGGTCACTAAAGGAAACAAATCTTGGAATTTAGAATCCTTTCTTGACTCCTTGATCCTTGAGTTAGACAAGGCCCAAGACACATTGTCGGTCAAAGGTTTAAACCGCCGATTGACCTACATGGTGCAGGATATGAATCTAGAACTCCAGTTGTTTCCAGAGTTTGATGGTGACAACGTACGCTTTACCACGGCCAAGCCAGGGGAAAAGGGTGCGTCCAAAATCTCCTTCCAGCTCGGGTCCATTAGCGACAGCCAAATTCGAGAAGTGACTCGCCCGCCAATTCAGCATGGGGAAACGTCCATTGATGAGGTGGACATACCTGACCACGAACGTAAGGAGCTAAAAAAACTTGGTATTCAATCCACCGAAGATTTACGTCGCACCGTCGAAGATCGCAATGTGGACCTGGGTAAGGTGACCAAAAAGAAAGTGAGCTATAGCAGCCTGGCCAATCTTATTAACCAGGCCCGCCGTCAGGAGCATCCACCCAGTGTGGCCAAGGCCAGCCTTTCTAAAGCCCAGGGCGATACGGTTTTAACCTTGGAAGGTAACAACTTAGCCAGTGCCCAGTCGTTGGATCAGTTTCCGGCAGCGGTGATCAACGATCAGCCAGTGGAGATTCTTTCCGCAAATAACAAACAGCTCAAGATCAAGGTTAATCAAACTCACCTAACAGGCCACGACAATCAGCTTAAGGTAGCGTTGGATCCCTATGCCGTATTTACGATGAATTTGGAATCTTAGACGAAGCCGCCATAGGGAGCGAATTGGGGAATCGGTTAGTAGCGTTAGTGGTTAACCCACCTCGCCTTTCAGGTGCCCCTCCCGAGAGGGGATTTAAGGGAATTAAATTAGTCACCTTACGAGAATCTTGTTACTTAAACTTTGAACTTTGAATTTTCACCTTTGAACTCACCATGTCTGCTTACACGCCACTTAGCCACAATCGTCTATTAGCCCTGGAGCACCATATCCGAGGGCATCAGCCTCGGGTCAGGTCTGTACGTCAGCAACCGTTGCAGCAACCAGTGCGACGAAGACGACGGGCAAAAGAAACACAGCAGGCATCCATGAAAAAACAGGAAGCACCCCCATCTATGGACTATAAGGCACTGATGCAACGGCTAGGTGAGCCTCCTACTCCCCGATTAAAACAGCCCCAACATGCGCCAGCGTCAGTCGCCCCTAATCCAGCCCTACAAAACCCGCAACCACAGCCAACTCAGCAGTCTGCCGGAGCCTATCGTCAGCTGGCTGCCCAGCTGGGCCAACGATATCATAGCTTCCCAAAAACTCGTACACCTAATGTCGATCTTCCCACCGTTCCCACCCCCATTAATCCCAATATTGTCGAAACATTTTCGGTCACTCCCACACCAGACACCATTGCCAAAAAACAACGCCGACAAACCCTTAATTCCCTCCTAGAATCTTCTTCTGCACCTCCTTGGGCTAAGCATCCGTCAAAGCCTACCCCATCTGCTCCTCCTGCATCTCGCTCTACCCAAACCTCTAACCCACAACCAACTGCCCCCCTAACCAGCTATAAATCCCTGGCCACCACCATTCGCCAGGCCAGACTTGGTCTCTCTTCCGATCTTCCAGAGCCAGCAACTGTTGCTACTACGTTCTATCCACCTGCAACCAATGGAGCCGTTGACGAGGTTTGTACGACAGACGCTGATGCCTCATCAGTTGAGTCAACCGGCGTTATACAACAAGATGTTACAGAAGTGGAGATTGCACAGCCACCTATTGCACGGGAGCAGATAAGATTAACAGATAATTTGCAAATCGCTGACGGAGATTTGCAATTAGAGAACTATCCCAAGGTTAACCCTAACTACGAGCGGGAAGCACAATCAAATGTTCCGTCGCTTGAGAGCCAAGTCGTCAAAGTCTTCTCTGGTAGTCAAATGCAGTCATCAGAGAAGGCTATATTCTCTAAAGAGACTCCGACCAAAGATATCCCAGCTTCGGCAGCTACGATTGATGTAGTGCCAATAGTTGACACTGACGATACCAGTGTTGATAGTACACTCCCATCAACCTTTGATATAGAAGGACTACGTAACAACGTATTGCTGTTGACCTATCAGCTAGCCTGTCCGCCCCAATTGGTAAACCATATGGCACAGCTACAACGCAAACGCCATAGACGAAAACAGTCCAATAAACAGTCTACGCCAAGCGCACAAAACACAACTCAGTCCTCTCCAAAAGCATCATGACTTCATAGTCAATCTCTACTTTTTACTTGTAATTCGTTACTTTTTTCTTTCCTCTGCCTCCTATGAAAAATCGACTCCTCACGTTAGAACATAACCTCTGTAGCTCTTCTGACAAACCAAAAAAATATCGAAGAAAACGATACCATGGCCCACCTAAACAACAGTCGCACCAGGTTTACACTCAGGCACAATCCTTTGACTGGGATGAGCCCATTGAGCTGACCTATAACAGCGAGAGTAATTCCTACATAGCTAACACAGCCTATGCAGCTGCCTATGGGGACGAAGATTATGGCGAGGATGACCGTGCAGCCAATGCCTTCAGCATGGACGACGGTTATGACGAGGATGACCATGTGGCCACCACCTTTGAGTGGCGTGAGGATAAGGACGATGAGGGTGCCTACAGTGTTAGCACCTTTGGCATAGACGACGACTATGACGAGGATGACCATGCAGCCAGTTCCTTTAAGTGGAATGATAATAGAAGGACTTCAGCCTTTGAAGTCGAGTCCTTTGACTTAGAGGATGGCGAGCAAGATGATCAGCAAGGGACTATTGGGCAGTCATTTGGGCAGCCATTTTCAGTCGCTGATCTTGACGAGGATACGTTGGCAGAGGATTTGGACTTTAGCGATCTCGATACGGCATCAGAGAAGGCCCAGAGTGACCAGGCGATGAGCGATCGTGCCTTTGCTGCAGACCTTCAGGCGATTCTCAGTGGCAAGAAAACCTATGACCAAGGTCGCAGTGACAGGGTTAAGGCCAACAAAGATGCTCACCAGTTATCGACAGCTGCATCAACAGAGACAACCTCAGCATTACCCGATGACATCCGAGAAGCGGTGGCTGATCCCCACGATGTGTTTGATCAAATGTCGTCCCATATGCCCCACAATCAAATGGATGATACGCCGGTAATACCGGTGAGTAGTCAACCGGTTGAGGTTAAGGAAGATATGACTGGGTCACGAGCCCATGATGTGTTTGACCGCATGGGACATAATATGAGCCATGCAACCTCGTTTAACTTAGGCACCATTTCCCTAGAACAGCGGTTTGATGAGTTTGATCAGGAGTTACAACAGACAACAGAGAAACAAAATCAGCCCCATAAGGCACGAACTGGAAACCGCCCAATATCCTCAGATCACAGTGCGTCATTGACATTAGATGAGGCAGCGTTAGCAGCGGATCTAGCCCAGATGCAGTCGTTAAGTGAGGCAGAGGGGAGAGTTGAGATGAGTGAAAAAGAACAACAAGAGCATGAAGCTGAAATGCCTCAAGAAACTGAGACTAGAGAGTCCAATGAAGTAATAGAAAACGTGTAGGAAAAAGATCAACCACATGAAACTTTCGCTAGCCGTTAAAAACTGCTTAGCCAAAGGTTTTTTCCTGCATCATCAAACTACCTTTCGCTTGATGCACCACGACCTTCGGATGACATGATGTCCAATATCTATGGATTTTAATCAACATTGTGAAGATAATTATGGACGAAATATTGGCGGCATTTAGCTAGTATGGCGTTGCTAAGAGATTTATCTAGAGCACAACAAAGAGAGGATAGAGAAAGTCGTTCAACCAGAAAATCAAATAGATTTTATCTGAGTGAAACCTCTGATCATTTGAGCAGAAGAAGAGAAAGTACTTCGATTGATCACCATTACCTAACCACAACGAGAAGAAGCCATGAATCGGTTAATAGAACTTCAACAAGCCCTCAATGCAAGACAGTCAGTATCTGTACAATCCCAGCAGAACACACAAAAAAACAGAATAATTAGACCATATCGGTCAATTCCGATGCAACCACATCCGTCACATCACCATGCCACCTACAGCATGGGACAGGCATACCAAAGCTGGTCAGATGTGGAAAATGCAGCGAAAAAAGACAATGTGGATTATGCAAACCGTTTAGACGCCATTATCACCGATCCCGGAGTATTAAATCAGAATGACGAGGGCAATTGTGGCATCACATCAGCGATAATGGCGTTACTCCACCTTGTCAGTGTCAATAAGCAGAGTAGCTCGGAGAAAAAGGATGCAAAGAGGGAAGAGATAAACAAGCTGATCTATGCAATCCACACATATGAAAAAATCTCCCAACAGTCTATGTGGCGTTCAACGTACAAGCATATGACAGCAACCAGCCAAACTAACCCAGCCACAGCTAGTAAGTCAATTATCTGGAATAGACTTAACAAGAGGTTCGACCAATATGGAAAGCAAAAAGGCCAAAGTAATACCATAATAGACCTCAAAAATAGTTCAAATGTTGGCGACTATATCCTCATTATCTCAGTCCTTCTGTTCTTCAAAGATCATTTGAAAGCTACGGCACCGCATGAGTGGTTAGCTCTGGAAGATTTTAATACCGCCCATGAGTTTACATTACGCCCCCAGACGAAGTTAAAGAACATGCAGCAGAAAAGTGCCGGCCCTGACCCCAAGACAGGTGATTTAGCGTTAACTGTCAGAGCTCTTCGCCTACTGAGCGATTTAATGGACATTGGCACAGGATATCCACTACGAGACTATGAAGTCGCCAATATACAGGCCCCAGTTAAACTGGTCGATGAGAATAAAGTCAAAGCCAAGATCCAAAAAGAAATAAAGGGCCATGATAAAAGAACATTAAAGGAAATATACACTAATAATCTAGCTGCTGTTAGGCCCCACCCTAAGGCAGATCCGGTTCAATGGCAGTCAATCAAATTTCCCTGTTATGTTGGAGTATATTCGCCTTACCACATAACTAATAATACATACGACACCACCAAGCACTATAAATCGGCAAAGGTCAAGAACCTAATCCCATACAACTTATTGCAGCATTGGGTTTACATGCCAGACCATAAAACAGTTTGGACATGGGGCAGGAATACAAAGTTAAACGACAATAACGCAAACCCAGCAATCATAAACCTGGTACCCCAGATAGTTATACCAGTTTACCTCCGACCCTAAAACAGAACTAAGATACGTTACGACGTTCCTGTAACTGTAATAGTTAAGACTTTATCTGACACAACCTGTAAACTCACACTGAATCAGGAGTGTCACAATGAATACCCAAGACAAGATCGTCAAGAATCGCTTAGGCATCTTAAATCTAGCCAAAACCCTCGGCAACGTCTCCAAGGCATGCAAAGTGATGGGCGTATCGCGAGATTCGTTCTATCGCTATAAAGAACTCTACGAGACCGGTGGAGAAGCGGCTCTACGCGACATTGACCGTAAAAAGCCCTGCGTCAAGAACCGAGTCGACCCAGAGGTAGAAGCCGCCGTCGTTGCGTTTGCCACAGACCAACCGGCCTACGGCCAGGTGCGTGTCTCGAATGAACTGAAGAAACACGGCCTCTTTGTCTCTCCAGGCGGTGTTCGCTCTATTTGGCTACGGCATGACCTTCAAACGTTTAAGCTCCGGCTCAAAGCACTGGAAGCGAAAGCGGCTCAAGACAACCTAATCCTCACCGAAGCGCAGGTAAAAGCCCTCGAAAAGGCGAAGGAACAAAAGGAAGCCCATGGGGAAATAGAAACCCATCATCCGGGGTATCTAGGCTCTCAAGACACCTTCTATGTGGGTCACATCAAAGGCATCGGACGGATTTATCAGCAAACCTTCATTGATACCTACACTCGGGTGGCTCAGGTGAAGCTGTATGACCGTAAGAATGCGCTGGTGGCCGCTGATACGCTCAATGACCGAGTAATCCCATTCTATGAGGAACAGAGCATTCCATTACTGAGGATTTTGACGGACCGAGGCACCGAATATTGTGGCAATGTCGAACACCATGAATATCAACTCTACCTGGCCATTGAAGACATTGACCATACGCGAACGAAAGCCAGATCACCCCAAACCAATGGGATTTGTGAACGCTTTCATCGCACCATTTTGGAGGAGTTTTATCAAATTGCGTTTCGTAAAAAAGTCTATCAAAGCCTTGAAGACCTACAAAACGATGTGGATGAATGGATAGAGTATTACAATTGGGAACGACCCCATTCAGGTCGATATTGTTACGGCAAGACGCCCATACAAACCTTTCTCGATAGTGCGCATTTAGCAAACGAAAAACAATTAGATCAATACGGAGAAAAGAGTGTAAAAAATCAAACACAACCTGACAAGTCTCTAAGTGTCAGATAACCCCCTTCTGTCAGATGAAGTTTGATCTATTACA
>NZ_JAXSQW010000005.1:0-56417 GCF_043421595.1 Leptothoe sp. ISB3NOV94-8A
GACAACACTGCCTTAGAACAGATTACACCCGATGATGCGCTAGATACTGGCTTAGGCGATCTAGACGATCTATTTGGCAATGGTGGTGATGTCACGAGTGCTGATGCAACTACATCAGATAATGCTTTAGATAATCTCTTGGGTGATGCAGATATCGCCTTAGACTCCACTGTTGAAAACAATGCTGATGAGTTGTTAACCGATCTGGATCTAGACAACCTGGAACTGGATGAGCCAGAGACAAATCTGTCAGACGTTGATCTATCCCTGGAATTAGGCAGTAACCTAAACGACGTCAGTAGCACAGCATCAGAATTGCTGAACGAGGAACTGGATGAGCCAGAGACAAATCTGTCAGACGTTGATCTATCCCTGGAATTAGGCAGTGACCTAAACGACGCCAGCAGCACAGAATCAGAATTGCTGAACGAGCCTCCTGTCAGCACGTTTGACTTTGACTTACTCGATATCGAGGACGATGGTATCGTTACCGGTTTTGTCAATGAGGATGAAAAGCCTGAGAGTCTTGAAAAACCCATTGAAACTGACACAATCGATAACCTCGAAATATTTGAGCCCTCATCAGATGAGCCAGGACTCGAATCCTTAGATTCCTTACTATCAGAACTGCCTGAAGAAATTGATGAATTTTCTGCATCCACAGCCACAACAGACAGCAGTAATGAGTTTGGTGAGCTTGAAGCGCTACTCGAAAGCCCAGATAACTTGCCTGAACCCAGCTCTGAATCACCATCAACCACAGACTTAGACGATGAATTTGGCGATTTAGAAGCATTATTACAAGATACGGATAAAACACTAGCTCCCGCAGCAGCTAGTGGCACAAGTACTTACAGACCCAGACCCACATCTAATCGGCTATCGGCACGGCGCATGGTGACGGATCAAACCATGCGGGTATCGGTTAGCCACCTAGATAATCTCAGTAACCTGGTAGGTGAACTTGTCGTTAATCGCAATACCTTAGAGCAAGACCAAGACCGCCTTCGTCAGTTTTTGGACAACTTATTATTCCAAGTGCAACAGTTAAATGACGTTGGGCAACGCATGCGTGATCTCTATGAGCGCTCACTGCTAGAAAGCTCTCTGATATCTAGCCGTCAGTCATACCATATGACCTCTGCTAGTTTTTCTGTAGAAAATTCAGATATCGAGGATCATGCCACTGGCGAATCCTTTGATGCCTTAGAGATGGACCGTTTTACTGGTTTTCACACGTTATCTCAAGAAATGATTGAGCTGATCGTGCGGGTCCGTGAGTCTGCATCAGATATTGCCTATACCGTTGAATCATCGGATCAAGTTACTCGTCAATTTAGACAGGTCACCAATCAACTCCAGGAAGGGTTAAATAAGGCCCGGATGGTGCCCTTTGCTCAAACAGCTTCTCGATTACCTCGGGCTGTGCGTGATATCTCTCTCAAGTGTGGAAAAGAGGCACGTCTTGTCGTAGAAGGCCGAGATATTCTCATTGACAAGATGATTCTAGAGCAGCTCTATGATCCCATGACTCACTTGGTGAACAATGCCATCACCCATGGGATAGAAACACCTGAGGAGCGCCACCAAGCAGGAAAATCATCGGAAGGCCTGATTACCGTTCGTGCGTTTTATCAAGGTAACCAGACTGTTATCTCGGTCGGTGACGACGGTGCTGGCATTGATCCCGATATTGTCAAACAAAAAGCACTACAGAAAGGATTAATTTCTCAGTCAGATGCCCACACAATGACTGTGTTAGACGTCTACGACCTACTGTTCCACCCCGGATTTAGTACACGGGACCAGGCCGATGATTTTGCTGGGCGAGGGTTTGGGATGGATGTGGTACGTACCTCGTTGGCAGACATTCGCGGTAATATCACCATTGATTCTGAACCAGGGCACGGCACAAATTTCACCATTCGTTTACCCCTAACCCTCAGTATTTCTAAAGCTCTCAGCTGTATTAGCAATCAAGCACGGATAGCCTTCCCCATGGACGGTGTCGAAGACATGTTTGATGTGTCTCGAGAGCGTATTCAGAAAAATGATCAAGGGGAAGATTGCATACTTTGGCGTGACACACTGCTACCGTTCCAGAATCTATCAGATTTACTGTCATTTAATCGCACCCTGGGTCGAGGGCGAGTATACGGCGGTAATCAAGATGAGAATATGATTTCCATCGTGGTATTGCGCAGTGCCAATAGCTTTATTGCCTTGGAAGTTGACCAGGTAATGGGCGAGCAAGAAATTGTCATTAAACAGCTAGAAGGTCCGGTCCCCAAACCTACTGGCATTGCTGGTGCCACCGTTTTAGGGGATGGTCGAGTGATGCCCATTGCCGATGTGTTAGAGCTAATTGATTTAGCCATGGGGCGCGTACGCCGTGAACCCAATGCAGCGTTATGGGCTCAATCAGAGGACACTCCGCCTGAAGAGCCTGCAAAAGTCAAGTCTGAACCCACGGTGTTGATTGTGGATGACTCGATTACGGTTCGTGAGCTGTTATCCATGAGCTTTAACAAGGTTGGCTACCGGGTTGAACAGGCTCGCGATGGCCAAGAGGCTTGGGAAAAACTGCGTTCTGGCTTGCCCTGTGACCTTGTATTCTGCGATATCGAAATGCCAAGAATGGATGGTTTAGAGCTACTATCTCGTCTACAAAAAGACGATGGCTTACAGCAAATTCCCATTGCCATGCTCACATCTCGTGGAGCCGATCGTCATCGACAGATGGCGGTCGATCTAGGTGCCAGTGGTTATTTTACAAAGCCCTACTTAGAGGAGGCACTACTGGATGCCGCCAATAAGATGCTCCATGGGGAAAAGCTTGTCTAAGTTGGCTTTTTTATTGTCGGGATTTTCCCATGGTCCCTATTAGAAATAGGCCAGTCTACTAGTCAGCTTGCTGCGTTAGGATCAATACACAGACCTAACTTATTGGCAGTAATCAATGACTTCTGAGGTAGCACTACAAGACTCAGCAGCTGAACAACGCGATTGGACGCCCATTGTTCAGGAATTTGTTAACGTCCTCAGCGATGATCAGGTTGTGCGTCGCAAGGAGGAGCTGCTGGTGTATGAGTGTGATGGGCTAACCAGCTACCGTCAACGGCCTGCCGTTGTGGTGCTGCCCAAAACCACCGAAGAAGTGGCAGCAGCCGTTAAGGTGTGTGATCGCAACAATATCCCCTTCGTCACCCGTGGTGCTGGCACGGGGCTATCCGGCGGGGCCCTCCCTCTGTCAGACAGCGTCCTGATTGTCACCGCCTGCATGCGGCAAATTTTAGATATTGACTACGATAACCAGCGCATTGTTGTGCAACCGGGTGTAATCAATAATTGGGTCACCCAAGCCGTCAGTGGTGCTGGCTTCTATTATGCGCCAGACCCATCTAGTCAGTCCGTCTGTTCCATTGGTGGCAACATCGCCGAGAATTCCGGCGGGGTTCACTGCCTCAAATATGGCGTGACCACGAACCATGTGTTGGGGCTCAAGCTGGTCTTACCCAACGGCGACATTGTTGATGTGGGTGATATGCCAGAACCCCCAGGGTATGATCTGACCGGTATTTTTGTAGGGTCTGAAGGCACCCTGGGGATCGCCACCGAGATCACCCTCCGTATCCTGAAATCACCGGAAAGCGCTCAAACTCTGCTAGCTGATTTTAATAATGTGGAAGCGGCCGGTAAGAGTGTCTCTGAAATTATCAGCGCAGGCATCATTCCAGCTGGCATGGAAATGATGGATAACTTCAGCATCAACGCTGTGGAAGAAGTGGTCGCTCTAGATTGCTATCCCCGTGACGCTACGGCCATTTTGATTGTCGAAGTCGACGGCTCGCCTGCGGATGTGGCCGCCAGTGCCCAAAAGGTTAGCGAAATTGTTCAAGAAAATGGAGCCAGGAATGTTGCGATCGCAACCACCCCTGACGAACGTCTGCGGCTATGGAAAGGGCGTAAAGCCGCCTTTGCGGCCATGGGCAAACTTAGCCCTGATTACTATGTCCAAGACGGTGTTATCCCCAGGGCTCAGCTCCCCCATGTGCTCAATGAAATCGAAGCCCTCAGCCAAAAATATGGCTACCGCATCGCCAATGTTTTCCATGCCGGCGACGGCAACCTACATCCCTTAATTTTGTATAACAATGCTGTACCCGGTCAGCTAGAAACCGTTGAAACCTTAGGTGGCGAAATCCTTAAGCTCTGCGTTGAAGCTGGCGGTAGCATTTCGGGTGAGCACGGCATTGGCGCTGATAAACGCTGCTATATGCCCCAAATGTTTGCCACTGCTGACCTGGAAACCATGCAATGGGTTCGGCAAGCCATTAACACTCGGGGGTTAGCCAATCCCACCAAGCTCTTTCCGACACCCAAAACCTGCGGAGAAGCAGCCATGGCCCAGACAGCTAAATTCGATAATATCGAACGGTTTTAGGCTTGGAGGCGCATAAAATCAAACATTAACTGGCTAAGCACCCCAGTAATTTCACGTAGAACGCCTTAATACCATTTAAGCGAATTCTGTACATTGGCTGATAGGTCTACTTCAATGGGCGGGTAGGTTATAAAGGTAGCGCTAATCAAGTTACTTCAGGGCTTTTCAGCTTTTCAACCAAAGTGATAAGAGATCTGAACGCCATGGGTAGCTTTAAATCTGTGAGCGAGAAGCTACATCCCAAACCTCAAGGAGACATATTTCATAATGAAGACCACTTTACGTGCAAAGCTACTACAGCACCTAGTCAGCAAGAAAAAAGCCAACGAAGGTTTTACCTTGATTGAGCTCTTAGTAGTAATCATCATCATCGGTATTCTGGCTGCCATTGCTTTACCCTCATTCCTTAACCAGGCCAACCGCGCCCGCCAAACTGAAGCTGTCACTAACGTCGGTGCCATTAATCGTGGCCAACAAGCTTACGTTCTTGATGCAGCTGTTTTCTCTAGGTACATTGCTGGTTTAGGTATTGGTATCCGAGTACAGTCAGATAACTACCTCTTTGGTGATGGTGCAACTGAGGCCGCAACAACTATAGGAAATATTCTAGGTGTGAGTAATGCTGGTGGTGCTGGTGCATGGAACGATGGTTTAGCTGCTGGAGATGATGCGCAATATGAGACTGGTGCGACCGTTTTTGCCGCTCCTGCAGATGGTAGGGAAATTCAGCTGAGAGGCTATGCTGGTTCAACCTATCTGTTGACTGAAACAGGTACTAATGAGGTAACCTCTACCACACTTCTCTGTGAGGAGGATCAAGCAGGTGCAGTGCCTCAGGATGAACCTTTACTTACTGCTGACGCAAATGGTTTAGTGATAGCAAGTGATTGTGGTGCATTGGCTACAGAGCAATAAGTTCTGATTTCTTGCGATTGCTGATTTAAGGAGATGAACCAGTCTAGAGTCATTGCTATTTGACGGTGTCTCACAACTAAAGTCATCTCGAGGCTCAGCAATACCAATTTCTTTAATCAAGGTATTCAGAGGTATTTGAGGTCTGAATACCTTGTATTTTTGATTATGCTGCTGAAACTATGTAGATAGCTACTAAGCTGTGTATGCACATGTCTCATATGAAATCTTCAGTCTTCGCATTGTTATCAATTTTCAGTATTGCAACAATACAATTCTCATCTTTTCAAAGATTTAAGAATGATGGTTATAATACTGCAATTGTCGCTGAATGGAATGAAGAGCTTTTTGAGCAGCAGCTTGTTCTCTCAAATTCTTTACCAAAATTTGGATATGAGAATTTCTATGCTGGCTGGAAATTTTTAAGATTTTTACAGTACTTTGGTGACTCTAAACTTCGTAGAGAATCAGGCTACAGTCTGAGTACTTACTATTTTGAAAGTATTGTCGATAATGATCCTCTATTTGAGGGTGCTTATCTTTTCTTAGTCAATACTCTTTCAATGTATCTTGGTGCACCAGAAGAGTCCATAAGGCTTATGGAAAAAGGTTTAAAATCTATGAGTCCCAGTCTGCCACCACGCTCCTTTTTTATCTGGCGACATAAGGCAACAGATGAGCTACTGTTTCTCGGAGATACGAGAGCAGCCAAAAGCTCTCATGAGATAGCAGCTGATTGGGCAGAGAAATCTCCCGATGAAGAAGGAGCTTTTGTCGCTGCCTTATCGCGTAAAACGATAAGATTTTTAGAGACAGATCCAAGCAGTAGACCAGCACAAATTGGTGCATGGTCAGATGTTTTAGCAAGGGCGACAGATGACAATATTCGACAAAAAGCTATTGATAACATTCAAGCATTAGGCGGCACGATTTTAGTAAATAACAATGGCCAGGTTACAGTCCGTTATAAAAAAGATAGCGAGTCAGGTAGCTATGGGCATTAGTCTTGATTAGCTTTTATTTGAGAGAGAAGGGATTCTCGTTCTATCTGTAATCTGCTGTCGAGTTCTGGGGAAAAGCTCGGTGCAGAAAATAGATCTCCAAACGTGTTGGAAATTGGTTGATTTACCATGTGAGGAGCATAGTCTACTGGAAAAGGGCCATCGATATGGCGGCTAAGGGTACCAAACCCAACTCGTTGGCTGCGCGGCTGTTCTATCAAACCGCTATTTTTTAACCAGTCGTCAAAACTGTTGGCTTCATTCATTGTTATGACAAACTGGTCCACTTGTTCCGCTGTAGGCAATGCCTTATTAAATTGCGGCAGATCATTGCGTGGCTTTATTAAGGCTTTCTCCAACAAAATGCGCCGTTGCTTAGGCAACAACCAAGCTAGAATGATTTGTCTACCAAGCATCTCTTTAGGTAGTGCATCTGTAGAAACACTATCCTCTAGCGTTAATTGTAATAATACCTGCCCCATCGGAAAATCAGACCAACTTTGAGCAGCTGACATGTAGTCCCCGCGCCACCACTGTAATGCCCCTTGTTGGCGTTGCAGATATGCTTTGAGCTCAATCCCAATATCAGGAACTGCACCTAATTCAGCGTATTGTGTTTCAAGCTCGGTAAAAACAGACTCTTTTACCTGAGCTAATTCTCCCAAATTCCAGATGGAGCTAGTCAGCTGTAATGGAAAGCGTAGTAACTCTAACGTCAATGCATCAGTGGCCAGAGCAAGTTGATTATTTCGCAACAAAGCAACCCCTAACCCTAAGAAAATTCCACGCTTGACGGGTACAAGTTCAGCAGATTTAGCAAACGCTGCAACAGCCTTGCTAGGTGCTACTTGGGTTAATAGCCAGCCCAGGTTAGATTGGCCAAATTCTTGATACGGAGCAACAGCATTTGCAGATTCAAACCATCGGATTGCTTCAGTTCTGAGAGCCTCACGAGATTCTCCATTAACCTGAAAACTAAAATCCCCCAAGGCCCAGGCCAACAGAGAAGGATAATAGGGTTCCCAGGAAGCTAAATGATGTGATTGAATGAGCGCTTGTTCAAAACGATCAAAGTTACCAAGGTTGAGCTGATCAAATCCTTGTTTAGATATAGCCCAAGCGTGATGAATAGGAATTAACCACAAGTTTACAACTACAACACATCCCAGACCTAACCCAGTCAACAATCTAGAAAATTTCAATTTCTGAGAGTTAGGGAAAGAAATCAAACCTTTGTCTGCATCATAAACCTTGGCAAGGACCACGGTATAAATTATCAAAACCCCACTAATAGCCAGTGTATCAATTTGATAATCAGTCAAGCTCATGAGCCCATAGGCAAATAGACCTGCGATAAGACCCCAGACTAGATGGGGTGCTAAAAAAGAGTTTGATCGTTTCATCCAACACCAAGTCAACCGACTCAACACTCCCAAGAAGCTGATGAGAGCTGCTATCCCCCAAAAACCTAGTTCTGCCCACAGCTGGGCAGGGGTACTATGTAGCTGAAAATGTAGCTCGGCTTCACGTCCAGCCCAGTAAGGCCGATATTTCTGAAAAAGCTGTAATACGCTGCCAGGACCAGCTCCAGTTAACGCGTAATCTGAACCTATGCGCCAGCCAATTACATTAGTGATGGCTCGATACCCTAGCTCACTGTTGTTGGTTCTGCCTTGTAAAAGAGCTAATA
This sequence comes from Leptothoe sp. ISB3NOV94-8A, assembly GCF_043421595.1. Lineage (NCBI taxonomy): Bacteria > Bacillati > Cyanobacteriota > Cyanophyceae > Nodosilineales > Cymatolegaceae > Leptothoe > Leptothoe sp. ISB3NOV94-8A. Next base: position 8,048 of record NZ_JAXSQW010000005.1, read on the forward strand.
GGGGTCGCCGAACTCGACTATTGCCCAGGGTGGTCGCAATTAAGAGACACAGCAATAGACCTCCAGCCGGTAGCGTTAAGTGGCGGGGAATCTGACTTCGAAACAGCACAACGACAAGGGCGATCGCAACCGTCAACACCAGAGCCAACAACCCACCCCGAGAGCTGGCCGTATATAGATCTGCTAACCCCAAACAACAGCCAATGCCCCATAACCAACGCTGCCAACCACGATCATGAATAGCTAAGCCAAACAACAAGGGCAAAATCAAAACCAGGTACCCGGCCACATAGTTTTGATGCCCCAAGGGATACCAGTTACGCAAGCTAGTCACACCAAAATTAAACTGCTGGGCAACACCATAGGGTTCTAACGCAGCCAACCTTTCAAGTTCTGGAAAGTAAGTCTGAAATAACCAAAGATAGAGACTGACTAAGATAAACGCAATCCCCAGACTCGCCTGAAACTTAAGTAACCGGATCGCCTGTTGCGGTGTCTTTAGCCAACCAGATAATGCATAGAGTGCAGCAATTCCGCCTAGTGCCGCCCATGTGTACCAACGGGCCTGGTTTGGAAATTCAGCAAAGATGGTAGAAACCCCTAACCCGACAACTAGCAGCGCTACGGGCCAATCCAACCCTGCCCCCAACTTAAACTGGTCTATGGGCTTAAACCACAGTTGCCACAACAACCAGACAATGGGCAACAACAATGCCACCTGCCACACAGCGACCCAAGGCCAGGACACCATCAAAGAATGACTGCTGGGTAATAAGGTAAATAAGATATAAAGACTGACCGTCAGTAGTCCAATCAGGCTGCCATCTTCTGTCCGCAGTGAGACAATTTTAGATGGGGTATGGGATTCTGGTGGTGAAGTAGACATGCACAATGGGGTTAAGAAACGTCAGAGTTTTGGAAGTGGGAAAACTTAAAGTTATTGCGAGTGGGGTGGGGTAATCCAAAAGCCTCAGTTCGCAGAGATTCAACCAGGTGATCTAAGGGGGGAAATTCTCGAGGCCATGATAGGGAAAAGAGATTGAGTGAGACAGGTATGGAAAACTGACGCAGGTTTTCAGGCAACAAAATAGATGAAACACGTTTTGCATAGTAACTGCGGTACAGCAAAGCCAGACCCACCCGTTGATTATTAAAAACGGGTTGTGTAGTAGACCAGAGCCAATCTTTCAGGGTGCGTTCAGTGAGGATATGAGATCGCACTTTCTCTTTTTCTAGGGAATTGAGAGCAACAGCCTCCAAATAATCTGGCAGATAACTGGTCTGTAGCCACGCTTTGAGTAAACGACATCCTGATACATCATCGGTTGCTTCAACAATACAGCGATCTAGCAAGATAGCCGCTTGTTCAGGATTTTTCTCTATGGTGAACAAAGCCTGATGGAGAAGGCGACCATCGTCGGAATTTTGAACCTGAAATGTGGCATTAGCCCACCATTTCAGAGTCGTAATGTGGGCTGCTAAAGGACTATGCAAGGGGTGATTGGGTTCTAGTGCTGATAGAACTGTTTGATAGTGTTGCAATACTCGGGTAAACACAGCTGCTCGTAAGGGAGATAACTCCTGTTGCCAGCTTTGGAAGGTGAGTACCTGGGGATTAATTAAACATTCCAGCGCGAGTGCTGCGATCGCAGACTCAGTGTTACCCATTGCCTGGTAGGTTAGCCCTAGCAAATAATAGCTGTGGTTTTTACTTCTGGGACTGAGTTGCACAACCTTAGTAATCGCCTGGTGGGCTTGTTCAACATGGCCCAATTGCCATGCTAAAACCGCTAAATTTTGATTAAACCAAATATCATTGGGAGCAACATGCAGCGTTTGCTGATATAGCTGAATAGCTTCTTCTCGCAATATTTTTTGGTTCTCGTCGCTAGCCGTTTCAGCTAGGCTACTGAGTTGCTGCGCCCCTAGGGCGGCAGGTATGGGGTCCCATGGAGCTAGGGTAGACGCTTTGTAAAATTTCGAGTTAGCTTGACTCAAGTTGCCCTGACCAGTCAGTGATACGCCTTGATGCGTCATCCACAAAGCAAGATCCGCACGCAGCCAGACTTGTACTATCAGTACGACCGTGATCAGAAGAAGCAAGCTTCCCACCCGCCCAGTGGACTTAGAAAAGGTAGAAAACGTCAACTCTTGCCCTAGTTTAAGGAGAGACACCAACAACACACTCAAAGTAACGGCAATGGGAATATTTTCTAGTTGATAATCAGTCAAACTAGAAACGCCATACCCCAAAAAACCTAGGGTCGCCATTAAGCTCAGCTGCCGATGCTGGGGGGAGGCCAGATGTTTGAACTGTCGGTGTAATCGGACCAGGCAAATCACAGCTCCCCCATACAACGCGAGGCCACCTACCCCCAACTCAGCTGCTATTTGCAGAGGCAAATTGTGTAACTGTTGCACCTGGTTGAGTCCAGTACCGACTTCTAAGGGGCGATAGCGCTCATAAACTCGCCCTAAATTACCCGGACCTAAACCTAACGGCCGATCTTGCAAGATGTTAATGGCAGCTTGAGCCATAAAGAACCGATCTGACGTAGGGCCATCAGTCACCGGCCTTAACGTTGTTGTCTGTGGCGCAGAGCCGATATCGATGGGAACTAACGAGCGAATACGTGGATTGCTCATTAGCACTCCCATGACTAGACAAATCGTCAGTAGTGCTAGCAGCAGCACACCTAAACGAGCCTTACCTCGACTGCGAACAATGCCCATCGTCAGGGTAAGGAGCAGCAGCAACACTCCCCCCAGCCATGCGCCCCGTGATCCAGAGGCATAGAGGGCAATCGTAATTACTGCCGCCAATAGGCCATATACCCAACGTTTCCAGCCCAATTGCAACCACGCTATCCCCACTGCTGTTGGCAATAGCAACACAAAATAACCACCCGTAAAATTGTGATGACCTAGGGGAAAACGGTTACGAATTGCGTCATAGAAATTACTCGATAACCACATTGCTGGCGTGGGTCGCCATAATGCCAGACTGATAATAGCTGCGATCGCACCTACCCAAACCACACCCTGGCATAGCTGTAGAGCGCTAAATCGACTGTTACATAATCCATAGATCAAAATCACATAGCAGCTCACCAATAGGCTATTTTGCAGAGCTAGCAACGGAAAAGGCGCAATCAAACTGCTAACAATAAGACATAGAAATAGACCTAAGATCAGCCAGTCAAACCCAAATCCTAAAAGATAAAAGGGTTGCTGCAAGCGTCGCAAACGCCCAATACAAATACCAAATACTAGTAAAAAAGCGCCTTGCCAAACCAACACCCAGGGCCAACTCACCATGCGAAAGTAGCTGTCAGGCAACCATGCAAACGTCGCAAACCCTAACAGGCTTACCCCTAACAAACTGTCATAGGTGGTTAATCGCTTAAATAATTCCATTACCGTACAAGCAGGCAAAAAATTAAGGTACTGCCCATAGTCATATTGTGATCAGCATGCTTTTAATGGCACCCTACTATTTTTATTGGCACCGTTTAATAGGCACCCAGGCCTGTTAGCACAATGCGTAGTGTGGCTACCATAATCTCTAAGTCCAGATTGAGAGACCAGTTATCGATGTAGTGCAAATCTAACCGGGCAGCATCGTCAAACGTTTCAATGTCAGACCGACCTGATACTTGCCATAGGCCAGTAATCCCAGGTAATACCTGATGACGAATATGGTGCCAAGGCTCAAAGTGAGCCACATCGCGGAGCGGTAGGGGGCGTGGCCCCACTAAACTCATCTGCCCCAGCAACACATTAAACAGTTGGGGCAGCTCATCCAAACTTGTGCGGCGTAGAAACTTACCAACGGGGGTAATGCGTGGATCCTGCTGGAGCTTAAACATAATGCCATCCGCCGTTTGGTTTTGGTGCTCTAGCTGAGCCTGGCGCAGGGGAGCATCCACCGCCATGGTGCGAAATTTCCACACCTTAAAGATTTTGCCTTTTAAACCCATGCGATCTTGTCGAAAAAAGACAGGTCCGGGAGATGTGCAGCGAATAGCGATCGCAATCCCAATAAACACCGGGCTCAGCACTAAAACCGCTAAAACAGCCAACCCATAATCCAACCAACGCTTCAGGCGATAGTCAACACTTTGAAAAATAGACGTTTCAATCATTAACGTGGGCAACCCAGCTACAATTTCAGGGATTCCGCGTCGATACAGCATTTCTCGACTTGATGGTAGCAGTCGCAAGGGAATCTTAGCACTGCGCAATCGCCAATACAGGCCTGAGGCAAGCTCCACATCAGGAACATCTTCAGCCAGCACCTCATCCGGTTGGGCCGCTAAAATCTGCCGAAATGTTATGTCTGTATTGGCCGTTGCCACCATGGCAGCCCCAACAACGCGATAGTTCGAGCGCTGTTCTAAGGTTTTGGACAAGCGATGCATACGGCTTGGCTTAGTAATTAGAAATACTCGTAAGGGGGATCGAGCCCCTTGAAGATGTGTCAGTAACCCAGTCGTAAATAAACGGCTAATCATAACCAATACAATGCTACTCACCCAAGCACTAAAAAAAAGTGACCGGGGAGCATCCAGTTTTGGATCATAAAAATAAGCCAGTACCAACGATAAAAAGTAAACACAACTCACTAGCTGTGAGGCTCGCAAATAATCCCTTGCCCTGACCGTAGCGCCATACAAACCAAAGTGAGTAAATAGTAGTAAGGTCACCCCTGCAAAAAGCCAAAACAAACTGGGCAGCCCCAACCACACCCACCACACCAAGGGCTCAGGAATTGGAGAATAAAATTGATTCAAAAAACGTGCTAGCTGCCATGCCAGCCCCAGGGCCAAAATATCACTCAGAACCAAAGTCAAAACCCTGGCATTACTCCAATCTAAACGCCGGAGAGGATGACTCCCGTGAGCATCACGAATATCATCTGTACCAATACCAATACCAAAATTTTGCTTGCGGCTTGGCTTGAGAAAAGATGGCTCTTTCATTAAACAGCTTGGGAAACTAGCGCCCTTTGAGCAAATGTCAACTTGACGAATGCTCTGGCCTTAGGATAGACCGCATTGCATGGTTCATTAACTGCAGTCCAAATAATAGTAGAAATGCCGTATTGTTCAGTACGTATCGCCGCCATAAACGGCGAGGCTCTTGGTAAAGGCGATAGACCCACTCCAACCCCCAAGCCATCATCCACCGGGGAGCCTGGGAAACTTCGCCGCTATGAAAACTAAAGGCGGCTCCAACACCCATCATCACGGCGTTTAGTTTACCTTGCTGACGTGCCATCCATTCTTCTTGCTTCGGGCAGCCTAGCCCGACAAACACGACAGCGGCTCCAGATTCATGAATGCGTTTAATATCGGTTGCTTCTTCCGCTGAGGTCAGGGGGCGAAAAGGTGGGGCGTGGGTGCCTGCAATTATCAGATCTGGAAACTGTTGCTGTAGATTTTGCACCAGACACTGCAACATCGCATCGGTGCCGCCATAGAGGTAAATAGGTAGTTGTTCTTGGGTGGCGCGATCGCACCAGGCCAGCATCAAATCGGGACCATACACCCGTGGCTGGCGAGCAATTCCCAAACGGCGTAGCCCCCAGACCAACGGCATACCATCGGGGGTGACCAGGGCCGCATGGTTGAGTACCCGACGATAGGCTCGGTTCCAATAGGCAGTCATGACTACGTGGACATTGGCCGCAATGATGTAGCAGGATCGTTTGGTGTGGACCCAGAGGGAGATGCGATCGCATGCCTCCTGATAACTAGTTCCATCAATTCGTATCCCTAAAATTCGCCTAAACATTTACAGCACCCAGGTCGCGGTACCTTCTCAGCTATACTTTCTACTTTGCATTATCTAGCTAGAATTTTGCGATACGCCTTATCAACTTTTGTTGCAATAGCTGACCAAGCAAACTTTTGTTGCACTTTTTGATAGCCTGCCTCCCCCATAGCATTAGCAACTTTGGGTTGCCCCAATAGCTCTAACAGTCGACCCGCAATCGATTCAGCAGTCTGTTCTACCAAAAAACCGTCAACACCATCTGTAATCACATCTGCTACTGCCGGAATATTGCACCCAATCACAGGTTTGTGAAACAACCATGCCTCTGTATAAACACCGCCAAAGCTCTCTTGAGAGGAAGGAACACATAAAATATCGCAAGCAGCTAAAGCATCGGTTTTTGTTGCTAAATCAACAACCCCTAAACGATGGATACGAGGATCTACATATTCTTGAAATACCTGCTCTGATTTTTTTACCGCAGGTCCAATAAACACAAATTGCACATCGGGATAACTCTGCCAAACACGTCGACAAGACGCAAGCAACTGCCGATACCCCTTATAAGCATAGTGCTGTCCTAAGAATAGGATCATAGGCCCCCTTACTCCATAAACATCTTGAAACTTCTGGGGATAGCTATTATTACTAACAATTGGCCCATGACCAATCACAAAGATCTTATCTGCTGCCACCCCTAAATTAGTCAAAATTTGTTTTTCTGTATTAGTCAGAGTAAATACGCCATCAGCCCTACGATAGATATCAAGATAAACACGATATCGCCAACCCACCCAGCGGGGATGATGCACTGGCGTTAGAACAAAAGGGATATCATGTTTCCGAGCTAACTGTAGCGAAGCAAAACTTAGCACCTCTCTGCCAATACGGACATTGTGAACCAAATCAGCATCAGCAACAAACGGCTCTAGCTGGGGAAGTCTAATATCAGAAAGTTTTTGAACGGATGGTTTCATCCGGGGATAGTACATCAATACGTGAGGCAACATTTTTAATCTGTTACTTAAACTGGTATCTAAACGATGCACAGGAATACCCTGTATCTCATAGCTATGAGATTTTGCAGGAGCATTAAGAGTTGTCCCCAGCAACCAATCGGTGCGATTTTTCTCCCAATGACTCACGACCTGGATTTGACAATTCGTCAATGCCTGCGCTAGGCAATGCTGATGAATTTGTGCACCACCAACACTAGGAGGATAGGTTGTTAGGGTATATAACAACTTCAATGGGTAATGGGTATTGGCAACCATAATCTGTCTCTAAGGCTTAAATGCTATTGCTTGAACAGCTGCGCCTAAACCAATGTGGGGAACAATCTGATAAATAAAATCTGCCATTTTTTTAAGCGGGAAAGGCCAATGAGCAGTACGCTCAACCACTTGAGGCGCAGTTGTATAAACAATAACTCGTTCAAAGCCAGCCTGGTTGAGCGCATATTTCAGAGAAAAGGGGGAAAAATAGATAATGTGCTCTGGTGGAATAATGTGGGACCATTGTTTGCCACGTAACCTAGCACCTAGGCTTCCAATATTTGGTGTCTCCAAAAACAACACCCCACCTGTAGTTAGCAGCTCATAACAGCGTCTTAATTGAGTAACTGGCTCCAGTAAATGCTCAATCACATGGTAACTGGTGATCAAATCATAGGCACAAGAAGGCAAGTCAAGCACTGTGATATCACCTTGAAATACCTTGCCACCTATCTTCTGATTCGCCCGCTCAACAGCCGCCGTCGCAAGGTCTGTACCCGTAACAGACCAGTCGGCTTGTTGGGCAGCCATCAAAAAATCGCCTGTTCCACACCCTACATCTAATAATGTTTGCCTTGGCGTGGCAACCAGATCTGGGGCATAACGCCTCAAAACCTTTTCTAAAGCTTGATAGCGGTTTTGTGCAAAGAGAGTATCCGCCATCGCACTTTTACTAAAGTCATCATGATAACCGCTGTTGTAAAAAGCTTGTAACTCTTCATCTGTTGGTCGTGGAGAAAAAGCCACAACACCACAACACTGGCAAGACAGCAGGGTTCCATATTCTAGAGAATGCAAAAGTTTATGATTATTACAATGACAAACAGCGCAGTTGAAAGAAGACATTAAGACACCACCATAATCGCGTTGATATTTGAAAAAGTTATCCTTCAACGCTGCAACCAGGCACGAATTTTACGGTGACCACGAGCCCAACGACCAAACTGATGACGTTGTGTAAATGCATCAGCCTGAGCGTCACGGACAACCATAGAAGGATGCTTTAGAGGAAATTCCATAGGAGAGGTTGCCATCCTGGCGAATGGAGAAGACCAATAGGTATGATTAGTGCCTAACTCGCCAAAACCAATATTAGAGACTAAGTTTACATTGGGTAAGATACACAATCCACTTTGCAACCAACACGAGAATGTCCACACAAAAGCCCAACTATTGATTTTGCCTTCATAGGTTTGCTGAAACTTATGCTGCCAATATTGTTTAGCAAATCGATCTCCTAAAATATCGCTGAGCCATCCACTACTATTAATGCTTGGCCAATAAGTCATATCAGCATCGTAATTTTGCCAAGCCCTTTTCCAAGTTGCCCACCCCCAACAGTGGGGATATCGGGAAAAATAATAGCTATCTGAAGTACGCTGTTTTCCAAATTGAAAGTTATTCCCCGAGATAGCCATAATGCGCTTATCTGCTTTGTAACGATTTAGCAACTCAGTGCAAAAGCAAAAAAACGATATCTCCGGCAAACAGTCATCTTCTAAGATGATGGCAGCTTCTACTTGCGAAAAAACCCAATTGAGGCCGCTAGCTACCCGACGACGACAACCCAAGTTGCCCTCAGAGAAATTTTTATAAACCTGACAATCCCATTCGAGCTCTAGAAAAAGATCGCGAACTTGCTGACATTTCTGAACTTCGTTCGCCACATCAACCCTTGGGCCGTCTGCAATAATGTACAGCTGCTTAGGTTTGACTAATGCTAACCGTTCAAGAACACGAATTGTGAGGTCAGGTCGATTGAAAACAACTATAGCTACTGGCACAGTATTCATCTATATTCGCTCGCAAAATCAGGTATAGCTTTTCAAAAGCTAACGACAAGGAATTAGACCATTCAAAAGAACGCAAAAACACTTTATCAACAGGTTTTATACTAGCGAAAACGATCAAATCAACACTTAATCACTAAGATCTTTTCGTTGATAAAGACAGTCAAATTTATTAATTTTCTTTAAAAGGTTATAACGCCCCTTAAGACAGTTATGAACCGCATCAAAGAACCTTGCTTCCACTAAAATATACTTTGGAGAATACTTCTTGAAATCTAACCCTTGTAATACCTGCTCTTCATAACCTTCAACATCCAAGGAAAAAAAGTCTATCTCAGGCACATCGCTATATTCATTAAGAATAGAGGTGAGTGTCCTGGCAGGGACCTTTACCGTATATGAGTTTTGAATATACTGAACTTTCAGCCCTCGGGAAATGTGCTTTTTCTCTGCTGACCTTAGTTTCAAAGCTCCATCTACTAAAGACATTAAACCGGCATAATGCATAGTAATATAACAATCTGAGTAATTAGACGACACTAAAGCACAGTTATAGGTTGTAGAGTTAGATCTTAATTGTCTACATTCTTTATACAAATCAGGAATTGCTTCAATTAAAATTCCACACCAACCTCTTTCTTTTTCCAGAAAATAAGTATTACTTTGAGAATAACCATCATTAGCACCAACCTCAATAAAAAAACCACCAGAATAGTTAAGGTACTTTTCTAATTCTGGTCCCAGAGCATCAAGAGCAGGCTGTTTTTGTTTAATTTTTTTCTTGAGTTCTATTAATAGTCTGCCAAATAAACATTTCATACTGTCTGTTATTGAAAGGTCTTAAATTAGGGATTACTAGAATCAAATAATCTTACAGGCCATAACCCTTGCAATAGCATGTAACCAGTTGGTCGAAGTCTCCGCCATAAAAAACAAGTTACAAATACTGCGAAATAATACGAAATCAACGTAGCGATAGCTGCACCGATACTAGATAGAATTGGTATTAACCAAAAGTTCAATCCTACATTTAACAGACATGAAACTAAAACAATTTGCAGCTTAATACCAGGACAGTTTTCAGTAATAAAAAAGCTATTGCGAGCTACTCCTAATGTAACTGGTAATATACTCCATGCAAGAAGAGCTAATATTACACCAGCCTTAGCATATGATTCCCCATATATATAGATAACCAAAGTTCTTGATAAGATAAATGTACAACTAATAAGTCCGTAGCTGACTAGAGACGTAGCATCATATAGGCGTTGTTGTTGTGCCATAAAAATAGTATCTTCTTGGGATTTTGCCTGAATAAGCTTAGGCAAAATTGAATTTATGATAGCAACAGGAAATACATAAATGGCTTCAATCAATTGTGCTGCAGCCGAATAAATGCCTACCTCATAATTTCCCACCATTGACTTCAACATAACTTGGTCAGCACGCATATATATGATTACTGCTAATCCTGAGATCATTAATGGCCAGCTATCTTGCAGTAAATCGACCGCTTTTTGTCTAGAGAAAAGTTGCAAGGGCTGAAATCTATATTTTTTATTTCTATATATAAAAAACAGAAAAATTAACGAAATCAGAGCTTCGACAGGAATTAAACTAGCCAGCACATATATTGGTTGTTTGTAATAGATTAATATACCTAAAACAGCCATCTTTGAGGTCCATACAATAGCCTTAGCTATATTTGTAGATTTAGTATCTATATTCGCTTCAAAAGGATATTCAAAAACCTCTGAAACCTTAAAAATTAAGCCAACCGAGATAATTAATATAATTTGTTTTGTGAGCTGATCGTTGACCCCAAAGAAGATATATAAAACGATGAAAAATATCACTAATATCCCTGCTAAACACCGCAATACAATTGCGGTGTTTAAGACAACATCAGTTAATAGACCTTCTTCATCAGGACTATTTTTGGCATTTATGTATTCTCGAATTACAACATCACGAAGGCCGAGAGAGGTTAGATTGGTGAACAAGCTAACAAATACAATTGCATAGCTCAAAGCACCATACTGAGAAGGTTGCAAGTATCTGGCTAACCAGATACTTGATATGAGTGCCACTATTAACCGAACTGTTTTCTCTACAAGAATCCAAATCCCATTGATGGTAAAAGATTGGGCACCCACGGTCGTATAAAACTATAACTGCCTTAAAAGCTTTATCGCGTTTGTAGATGTGATTTGCGATAAAGCTATTTTTGGCATGGATATTCATAATGCTAGCTTGCCTTTTTAAGGATCTACAAGGTTCCTCCCAGACTTATACGGCAGTCAAATAGGTATGAAATAGCCCGTACGACATAAGCAGTAGTTACACATAACGCAGCGCAATCATCATTCAATAAATGACATTGATAATTCGGCTTTAAGTCTCGCTTTTAACACATCAGTAATCCCAAAACATTGGTAAAGACTAGTGCAAGTGAGCTTTTCCGGAGTAGCGTAGCTCGAGATTGCTCAGCTGATGCATATCATTCTCTTGCTCCAAGACTGATAAAGCTGTCAATGACCACTAGCATCACTTCTAGAGACCGCTATGGTCTAGTGGCCTCAACTAGCTATAGGAAGCGTTTTTCACCATAGGCTAACAGATGCTCGATAGTGGCAAGACGGTATTCCCAAGTTTGCAGTCGGTAGCGATTTTGCTGGGACTTTACTGTCAGCTCAGAATCGATCACTTGATTGAGCTGATCGAGGTGCGATCTCACCTCCTCTAATTTCCGATGAGACGGATCCTCTGCTAAATCCGCCAGCTGGTCACCCAACTTATTGACATCATCAACCCACTGCGCCATTCGCTGTTCGCGCATTAATAGCTGACCATTACTCAACAACCATCCCCACTCTCGCTGTAACGACTGATAGCGTTCAGCTGCCGTATTAAATGGTTGTCTTTGCGGTAAGGAATGCGGCATAGACGTATCGCCCTGAGTGTTATTCAGCAGCGTCTGAATCCCTTGTTGAAGATTGTCAGCTGCAAACAGCGCATAGCCACTCACCGGTAGATCCCGTAGTGTTTGGATTTGGTCTAATGCTGCCATTTCAGGCAAATTCAGTAATCGAATACCTGGAATAATCAGCGTCGAGCCATAATTACCGTCTAAAATCCAGGGATGAATCAGCTCTTCAAATCGATTGGTATCCATGGCATAGCTCATCAATACGATCCAATCTACATCTCCACGTTCTGCCCAAGTTTCCCAGTCTTGCTGAATTTTTTGGACACGCTCATGGGTCGGTTTAGCAAACACCGCCGCCGACACAGTGATGCCCGGACGTCGCTGGCGCAGCATCTGAGAAGCCTCAGCCACAAACGAACTCACTTGTTGCACACGAAACTCAGTCCATTGCTGCCAGAGCCTGCGCTGACGTCGCTGCTCATGGGTAGTCAGGGCTGGATTATCACGGGGAGAGAGCGCCGCTGGATCCACCCCAGTCATATCTCGAAATCGTAACCGTGCCGCTGTTCCATATCCATAGGTGCGATTAGCACCAGGATCTTGGAAGGGATAGCGGACATAATCAAACTGCACACCGTCGATATCATAGTTCTCGACCAGCTCCTGCAGTATACGCATCAGATAGCTACGCACTTCCGGATTCGCAGGATCCAGAAACGGCTTGTCCTGGCCCAAAGGCACCATACGGCCCTGGCGGTCATAGCCAGTCCAGCCAGGGTTAGCGTTAATGAGGGGACCTGGGTAACTGGCTGGTAAATTTAACAGCGCATTGTGGCGACGATTCCCAGCTGCGAATAACCAAATCCAGGCATGAACTTCTATGCCTCGCTCTTTGCCCAGTTTTATAGCTGAGGCCAACGGATCCCAATGACGGGTTAGGGGATTCTGCTGAGGAGCAATGCGACTAGGGTAAATAGGATAGCCGGCATTCATGGACTCAAAAAAGACCGTATTGATACCGGCAGCAGCAAGACGGTCAAAAACATCTGCTAACTTTGCTTCCGATCCAGCACGCACAATCGTGCCGCGGTCTAACCACATGGCACGAACTTCCGCGTGGGCCAAAGATTGCTCAACTGGAAACGCATTCCAGAGAGCCTGACGAGACTCAAGCCATCGCTGGCGAGCAGTGCCATAGTCTCTTTGAGCGATCAGATTTTGCCAATCATCCAGAGTTTGCTGTGCCGTTTCCAACGCAGGATGGGACAGGGGAGTCGGCAAACTCGCGCCGCCCAAACTCGCGCTGAGGCTACCGTCAGTGCGCATGGAGGTCAATGCTAACTCTGCTGGTTGACCACTAGCATAGCCATGCAGCAAAGCACCTTCAAAGCGCCCCATCAAGTTATGAAGCTCTTGCTGCATGGCCAGCTCTAAGAACGGGCTAATCACGCCATTGCCAGGCCGCACATCTAAACCAGGAGGTTCAATACTATCGGCTGGATCCATGGCATTTAGGACCAGTTGACCATGCTCCGCCTCTACCAAAGACGACTCTAACTCCACAGCCTCGTTATCGGTCTTTGGTAAAGGCGATGATTGAGCAAATCCTGGGGTCGCCAGAGCAATACCTCCTAGCAAAACGGCCAATGCATAGGACGTAGAAAATAGAGAATGGAACATGAGCAGGCTTATCAGACGAAGCAAGAATACTGACGCAACAAAACAAAGACAATGCCGAACACTGTATGGAACTCAGGTTTCAAAAAAGCTTTAAACCGTTTCTCAAAGAATTAAACCCAAAGAGGTCATTATTATCGGGGATGATTTGGCCGTTTTAAACAGCAAAATCGAGTAACCTCAACTAAAACATTGAGAAAGTAATCTATTTTTTAAAACCGCGACCACAAGGCTAATAAACCCCAGTAGCGGGCAATTTATTGAAGTAGTGACAAAGATACGTTCTTAGGGCAGGACGCATAAAAATGAACCCTATTTCTCCTTACATCTGCTAGAAGATTTCCCAGAAAATAAGGTCTAGTTTTCCTACCTTGTTCTGTAAAGTTTCTGCCTACGATGTAGATATGACCATGCTGCTTTGCTAGAAGATAGCCACGCTTGCATGATATACCGTGCCGTACCTACATAGCGGTATGGAAAAACTTAGGACGGAACAAGTTCTAGAGTTATGGCATCTGACCAGCATTGCTGTAGTACAATACAAAATCCTGCGTTGAATTGTGCATGCTCACAGGTTCAACTTTATTCGTTTCCACAGACTGTAATCGGTAAGCTCTATGGCGCTCCTGCAAGAACAAAAGCAATCAATTATTTCTGACTATCAGGTACATGAAACAGACACTGGCTCTGTAGATGTGCAGGTAGCCATGCTCACTGAAAAGATCAATCGGCTGAGTAAGCATCTGCAGGCTAATAAAAAAGATCATTCCTCTAGACGAGGTCTATTGCGTATGATCGGTCGTCGTAAGCGCTTGCTAGCCTACTTGGTCAAGCAGGATTCTAGTCGGTATCAGGAGTTGATTAAAAAGCTGGGTATCCGCGGCTAAGATACAAGGTGGTGATATTCATCACCTTCAAACACGCAGTCTAGGATCAACTGGTTTATGCCTTCTGAATCTCAGCGTGAGTCGCTGCCCTTTGAGCCTAAGTCAAATAGGCGGCAAAGTGATAAAGCTGCTCCATCTAGCCAAGCATCACAGCCTCAAAAATCAGGCTCAGGCATTAAGAAGTCAGACAAGCAAGCGAGCAAACGAAGTAAGCAGACCCAAAAGGAAGAAATGGGTATCCCAGAAGTGGTCAGTCGTCGTATGATTCGACGAATGGCAGTATTTGCTGGGGTGCCTACCGCTTTAGGTATGTCTTCGTTTGTGATTGCCTATGTTCTGCTGACTCAGCACATTGTTGAATTTCCCAATGTCGTTGTCCTCATCGTTTCCCTGGGCTTTTTTGGGTTGGGAACCATTGGCCTCAGCTATGGTGTGTTGTCTGCATCCTGGCAAGAGGATGAAGCAGGCAGTCTACTGGGAATTGCTGAATTTTCTATCAACTTTCGCCGCTTAATTCAAGGTTGGCGCAAGTCGAAGCAACCCTCGGCTTCTGAATGATAATCTGGCCATAGCGCAGTCATGCTGACATTTAATCCGATGCCTCAAGGATGTCGTGAAGCTGTTGCTCCATTTGTTTGAGCATTGTCATAATCGCTGGTAGCGTTTTTTGTTTTGTGTCGTCTTGAACCTCAAGATTTCGCTGTGCTTGAGCTCGCAGATCGTCGATGCGTTGTTGCAAATCTTGAGCTATGCCTAGCGCATCACGGCCCAAGTTATCCATTTGCTGCTGCTGATAAAACTTCAGAGCTGCTCCCCGTAGTATTTGTAGGGTGGCCTCTTCTCCATGGTCACCGGGCATGACTCGGAAGCGTAGCAAAATTCGCTTCTGGTTATGGATGCGTTCGATTTCGATTTGCTTAGGTTTACGGACGGGAATCAAGGAAAGACTCATCATACGTTTGAGTTCATTGATGATACCTTGGAAAAGTTGAGGGGAAATATCGCTGACAACTGATTGCACAACACCATCTTTACTCCAAAGAATTCGACAGGTGGTGCTTTGACGTTCTAGATAAAGTCGTCCAATCCCTTCTTGAGTAATCAGCCGTTTCAATAAGATCTGGGTAAGTTCTTTGGGATTCAATCGGTTGGGATCAAAGGTTACCTCCGGGCTAGGTTCTGCTGTGGGTTCTTTAACGGCGGTCGCCGACGGCTCATCGGTGGGTGGTGACAAGGGCTCTTCAGCCGCTGGTACTGATGGCTCGTTGGCAGGTTCTGGTGGCTCGAGTACGAGCGACTCGTGCTCAGATAGCGCTGGTTCTGCCGCAGATAATGATTCCTCAGATGGCAATTCTTCTAGGTCAGTTACCGACTCTTCTAACTCAATACTCAAGGGAGCTGGTGGCATATCTGCACTATTTGTTTTATCCTCCTTCCCTGCTCTCACGGGCGGCGGCGAGGCAGACTGCTGAGGCGCTGTCGTTTGCTCAGCAATAACCCCATGGGGGTGTTCAATAATCTCAGTTGGAGCTCCTACCACCAGCGTAGGCTGATCCTGAAATGGACTGGACGTAGCGTTAGCCTTAGATTGTGAGGGTTGAGAAGCCTGGCGGTTTTTGGCTGAGTGGCTCAAAAACTTTGATAGAATTTCCCGATGCCAGTCAGACGATATGGGCCTTGAGACAATGGAGCAATTAATATAAGAGACCTGACGTCTGACATAGTCAGCAGCTTTAGTATCGTCAGGGTTTACCATGCCCAGGTTTAGGCTACTACCCTCAATTGAAAGCGGCAGAACCTGATAATAGAGACAGGCTTCAAAGGGCAAAATTCCTTCGATTAACAGGAACATTTGCTCTAGGTTTGTCTTTACATTAGGCTGATGAATATGGCTTGAGGGCGGTGACAACGCATGGTTTTCAGGGAAAGTTGACATGATGGCTGCCAAAAAGGAAATAACGAAGACAAGGGTACAGGTGTAATCATGTGAATGAGATAACCTGCCCATGAGACACCCACGCCTGTTGCCCAAAGACAACCTTCAAAGAGCCTGGGATTGGCTAGGTTCGTAAATCTTGGGCAGCTAGGTAAAGCTTAGCCCATTCACTCATGACTTGTTTAGGTCTGCACCCTAGCTTTTGTGCGATCGCATCGATATCACTGCCCTGCTTCAGTTCGGCCAGTAGCTGCTGCTGAGAAGGTTCTAACGTTTGCCAATAGGTTTGCCATTGACTAGAGGTTAAACCTAAGTCATGCTCAGACAATGTGGTTTTTAACCATCCCAGCACCAATTCTGGCTGTTCTTTCAGGGTAAAAATACGGATCGCGTGATAACTAATTTTTTCCCGTAGTCGATACACCTGATTGATCGACATTTTTAGCTGCTTAGCAATGTTGTCTTGGGTATACCCCTGCAAATGCAGCTCTAGCCATTGGGTCGCCGTATCTCCCAAGGTTTCTTGCAGATAGTCTGTAAAGCTATCTTTAACTGACTGGCGTGCCCGCTGGGTTGCTTCAAAGTCCTGTTGCTGCTCATAGGTACTCACAGCTTGCACATCAAACAGGCTGATAGTACTTTCAGTATCATCTGTCCCAATTTCCTCTGAAATTAGCTGAATTAGCTGCGCTCCAGGAACTTGGGTCATTCCCCCGCGCTGGGAACGTCTCAGATAGTTAACAAAGCGATAAACAATTAGAGGCTGGTTACGAATTGGCCGCAGACAATACTCCTCAATTGTTGCCATGGTCAGCAAATTACGAAGCTGAGGCCGCTTTGTACACTCACCGATCCACCTCATCTGCTGTTGAAGATGACGATCGCTTTGCAACATCTCCTGAATAATTTCTTGCAGAACGTCCTTAACCTGACGCTGTCGATCACGACTGAGGGCAATCCAGGTACGGATTTTGCTACGGACTAAAAACAAGCCACCCAGCTTCCGCATCAGGGTTTGATAAGCTCGATCAGGGGGTAATCCCCAGTAGGTTTTATAAAAAATACGATAGCGATAATCCATTGCCTGAGTGGCAATGGATAGATCCTTGTGAGAAAGCGCCTCAAATCGATCAGTGTCTTCACCGCAGAGCCACTGGGTAATTGCTATATGGGTATCGTGGCTTTGATCGGGCAAATCGGACTGAATCCGTTGCTGCCATTGATTTACGATTGTAGTTGCCACTGCCATGCGTGCGCCTGCTGCTGATTAGAGAAACCCCAAGCAAAATGCCACGGGAAAGGATTGATGAATGATTTGCTCATTCTAGTGCACTCAATCCCTCGATTTATCCGGATACAATCACTTTTCCCTATTAGTGTATTTTCCTTTAAGGCTGCTACCCGGTAAAGCATCCTGATCAAGTCTAGAACTGTCAGCCCAACTACCGATCAGAATACTTTTTATCAGTACAGCCTGTGTAAATTTATTCCGGAAAGGTTAAAGAGACAACCCAGGTTAGCATTTCATAGTTAACCATGGCGCTTCTGATGCCATTGCCAAGCATGGCCAATAATTATTTCTAGATCAGCGTACTGGGGTACCCAACCCAGGCGTTCACGGGCATGATCACTACTACCAATCAGACTGGGAGGGTCCCCAGGGCGGCGCTCACATTCCACAGCAGGAATCGGATGCCCAGTCACCTGGCGAGCTGCTTCAATCACTTCTCTGACGGTAAACCCACTGCCGTTACCCAAATTAATAAAGGTTGTTTCGCCGCCGTCTATAAGATACTGCACCCCTTTCACATGGGCATTCGCCAGATCAGCAACGTGGATATAATCGCGAATACAGGTACCGTCACGGGTCGGATAGTCGGTGCCATAAATCGAAATATGATCACGTTTACCCAAAGCCGTTTGCAGTACCAACGGGATTAAATGAGTTTCAGGATTATGATCTTCGCCCAGACGACCTTGGGGATCTGCGCCAGCAGCATTGAAATAGCGAAAACATACGGATTGTAAGCCATAGGCCTTTTGGAAATCCTTTAGCATCATCTCCACCATGAGCTTGCTACTGGCATAGGGGCTAATGGGATTTTTCGGATGGTCTTCTGGAATAGGCACCGTCTTAGGAGGACCGTAAATGGCACAGGTGGACGAAAAGACAAATCGTTTCACCCCAGCCGCTTCCATAGCCTGTAGCAGATTTAGGGTGCCATAGACATTGTTGCGATAGTAGTCGGCTGGCGCTGTCACCGATTCACCCACTGCGATATAAGCAGCAAAGTGCATGACAGCCGCAAACTTGTATTGCGTAAATACCTGATCCAGTAATGCTCGATCGGTTGTATTCCCTTTTATTAGCTTGGCATTGAGATGCTGCTCAACTAGCTCTTGGTGACCATATTCAAGGCTATCTAAAATAACAACCTGATAACCAGCCTGCTCTAGGGCAAGCACGGCGTGGGAGCCAATATAACCGGCACCACCGGTTACCAATATCGTTGGAGTTGAGGTGTTTGTGCTACTCATATGAGGAATTCGTAAAGTTAGATAGGTATAACCATGAAAATAGCCAAACGACCTGGAGAGAGAGAGACCCTCCAGCTGCCCCTAGAGTTAATAGATAGAGCCCAATTTAATGGGAATATTCACCTTCTACCATAGGTTTCATATCAGATCCCACAGCATCAGGATTGAGCACTAAGTTATCCCGATGCACAACTGTCTCAGCACCGTCATAGCCCAAGATCATAGAAATTTCACTAGAACGACGTCCGCGAATCTGCTGAAGGTCATGGTGATTATAGTTCACAAGACCACGGGCAATCTCTTGACCGTTGCGATCGCAAAGCACGACCGCATCCTGGGCCTGAAAATCACCTTCAATTTCGACAATTCCGGCAGAAAGCAATGATTTTCCATCTTTACTAATCGCCCGAACTGCCCCAGCGTCTAAATAAAGCAGACCGCTGGGACGTAGTCCATTGGCAATCCAACGTTTGCGAGCATTTGAAGGATTCGGCTTAGGGGCAAACTGAGTTCCCAGGGGAGCACCGGCCAAAATTTTGAGAATGTTTTCCGGGGTCTGACCATTGGTGATGGCCATGCGAATACCGGCACTGGTGGCGATGCGAGCCGCTTCCAATTTAGTAATCATGCCCCCAGTTCCCCACGCAGAGCCACGATCACCGACGTCAATATCTAAATCCCCTAAATGCTGTACCCAGGTAATCGGTTCAGCATCAGGATTGGCCCGTGGGTCAGCAGAATATAGCCGGTCCACATCCGTTAGTAAAAATAACCACTGGGCTCCCACCAAACTCGCCACTAGAGCTGACAGCGTATCATTATCGCCAAATTTCAGTTCGTCCACGGCCACCGTGTCGTTTTCATTCACAATGGGAATGACATTTAAGTTAAACAGCTGGCGAAAGGTGTGATAACTATTCACATAGCGCGCCCGCTGCATTAAATCACTGCGGGTCAGCAACACCTGGGCAATGGGCTGATCTAACACGGTAAATAGGTCGTCATACACTCGCATCAACCGCCCCTGACCCACGGCAGCCACCGCCTGCTTCTGCTCAATGGATTTAGGTCGCTCTGTCAGCCCCAGTCGCGCACACCCTACACCCACAGCTCCAGAAGAAACCAGAATGACTCGATGACCTTGGCGATTTAGTTGACAGAGTGTTTCTACTAAACGAGCAAGCACCGATAGGGCTAGCTGACCATTGGCCGAAGTGAGGCTAGACGTACCAATCTTGACCACAATGGTTTGAGAAGTCTGAGCGTTAGCAGAAGGCGATATAGTCACAGAAATCGATGAAGGTGGGAACTAGTAACAGAGCCTATTGTCATACAAAATTCCAATGCAAGGCCGTCACAATCAACCTCTGACAATCTGGCTGACCTAATATTTTTTTTAGATCTCAAACGAGAAATTAAGTGCGGTCAGCCAGCACCACACCAAGACGCTTAGATAGCCAAATCTCAGCATTACGCAGACATTGTTTTGGGGAATTTGCCGCCATGGGGTCCACCATGGGTTCTACCAAAACCGTAAACAAACCTAGGCGATTGCCCCCTAAGACATCGGTGAATAACCGATCGCCCACCATGGCAATTTCATGGTGAGGCAGTTTCATTAGCTCTGCGGCTTGACGCAGCTTACGTCGGGACGGCTTACCTGCACTCGTATAAAATGGCACTTCCAAGGTTTCCGCAATCCGTCTAATGCGGCTATGGCTCAAATTATTACTGACCAGCACCACTGGCACTAACGTTTGCATCTGTTGCAGCCACTGACGTACCTCTTCTAGAGGCTGACTTTGCTGAAACGGCACCAAGGTTTCATCTACATCAAGAATCAGTCCTTTGAGTTGATGCTGCTGAATCAGCTCAGGAGTAAGGCCCAGGACAGAAGCATCAAGGGCAAGGTCAGGTTGTAGGAGGCGACCCCAAGGCGTCATGGTTAGGTAGGGGCAGGTCTTGTGCCTGCCCTGGTTAATAGTGCTTAAAGATCATCCCCTAACTGGGCATCAACGCGATCGCGAATCTCACCCTGGGCCCGCTCATGTTCTGCTAAAGAACGGCTAAACACATGGGTACCGTCATAGCGAGCAACAAAGTAGAGAAACTCCGTATCCGGCGGATTTAAGGCAGCTTCTAAACTGGCAATGCCAGGGCTGGCGATCGGAGTTGGAGGAAGTCCTAAGTTACGATAGGTATTGTAAGGGTTGGGGGTATTGACTTGGGTCAAGGTTAGTGGTCTTTCTGGTGTTTGAGTCACCCCCAGACCATATTCCACCGTTGGATCAGATCCCAGACTGATACCTTCTCGCAGCCGTCGAGCAAATACTCCGGCAATCGTATCCCGTTCCTCAGGCACCACAGATTCTTTTTCAACGATGCTAGCTAAGTTTACCCACTCATCCAGAGAATAGGGGCTGGTTCCTTGCTGATACACAGGCAGAGCGACCTGTTCAAAGCGCAGCAGCATCACATCAACAATGCTATCAGCATCCATTTGCTCGCTGGGTAGCTGATAGGTATCTGGATAGAGATACCCTTCCAGATGGGGCAACCCCTGAGGCAGCCAGGGAAACTGGGCATAGGGAATTTCTTCAGTAGACCGCAAAAAGTCATCAGCACTGACCAGACCTTGTGCCTCTAAAGCTTGCGCCATCTGAGTACGATTCCAGCCTTCCGGAATTGTAAAGCTGGTTTGTACCACATCACCAGTCCAGATTTGGTCGGCAATCTCCGACATGGATTGGGTGGGAGATAGCGAATAGGTCCCCGCCTGTAGACCTCCTTCGCGATTTTGAAATTCCTGAAGACGATTCCAGACTTTCCAGGCAGTGGTAGAGCGGATTAAGCCAGCTGCTTCTAAGTCTTGGCCAATTTGCTGAGCGGCAGTGCCCGATGGAATCTGCAACTGTATTGACTGTTCATCGTCTCTCGCCAATACAGGGCTATTGGCCCAGCTCCACCATGACCACCCTTGCCAAGCGGCCAAACCTAAGGCAACCGGGAAAATGCCAACATAAAATAGTCGTTTTAAACAACCCATAATTCGTTTAGACAGGCCATGGACCAGGTTCAGAATTGTTTGGTACGTTCAACTGTAGATGCCTAATCTAAGCCCTCAAAAAGCTGATCTTCAATTTGGGGTTGCAACCGCTGAAACTCTTCAGGGGATAGCAACATCACCGTATCAGCATCAGTGCGGTAGGCAAAGAAAAGTAAGGGCTCTAGAGGTGTACAGGTCACATAACGCTGATCGCGATGATAAAACTGCGCCAGCATTTGAAAATTGTCCGTTGCCCCCCCATCATCGACCTCTAATGCGAAACAACTTTCGTCTTCTGCATCAGGGATATTACCTACGGCTGTCAGCGTATAAGCACTACGCTGCAAGGTCAAGTCTAACTCAGCTAAAACTGCACGGGCACTGGGAAAGAGCGGATCAATCTCCTCATCCTCAATATCCGCCAAGGTATCATCGTTATCCTGCCAGCTAAAAATCTCGATCGGGGCAGAAACAGGGAGCAGCAGTAAATACTCTTGGCCAGAATTACTGAGGGTAATGGATTTTTCAACGTAACAAGCGAGGGTATGACCGCCCTCATCAGTGAGGGTCACGATGGGCTGGCCTCCCTGTTGGAAATCAGGAGACGGGTCAGAATTTTGATTGGAGTTGTGATTCAAATTTGCCATGCGTGGTTGTGGATCATTGGGCAGAGGCCCTAACTAAGAAGGGCGATCAGCCCGAGAGCTGTCTAGCCACTGCTGCAAAATAATAGCAGCCGCTCGACGGTCTATTAGGCCCTTATTTTTTTCAATGGGGCGGCGCTCTGCTTGCAGCTGCTGCTCTGCTTCCACTGACGTAAGCCGCTCATCTACATAAGCCACGGGCAAACTCAAAGCCTTAGCTAAACGCTTAGTGAATTTTTGTACCCGCTTAGCCTGGGCTCCCTTTGTCCCATCCAAGGTGTAGGGCAATCCCACCACTAGCAGGGTGGCCTCACGCTGACGAACAAGTTGCCTGAGTTGTTCAGTCACATAGACAAAAGACTTGTTTTCAATGGTGGTTAACCCCGTAGCAATTAGGCCTGTGCGATCGCAACCAGCTACACCAATCCGCCTGCTACCAATATCTAATCCCAAGACAGAAATCATGCGTTAACCCGCTGTCCCACCCGAAGAGTCATCCCTGGCTGGGCGTCTCAAACCAGGATTAGCGGCATCCCAAAAAAAGCGACTTGGAATCGCTTTACCAGAGGGCTGTAACCCCTGCAAAACATCCTGTAAACCCTCAATGGAAACAGCCTTTGACTCACGTACCTTATGCCATACAGAACGGGACATCATCACTGTGTGACCTACTTCTGTGGCCTCAATTTCCCGCAAATAACTTTCGCGCTCAGGCTGATAGTCCAAAGAGGCCAGCTGTAGGGTTTGGTTGGATGCCCCTTGCAACACTTGAGCCATTTGAGCCATGAGCTCTGGATATAGCCAAGTGTAGGCGGGATGGACGGTGAGTTTTGCCCGATTCGGTTGCTCAGTATCCTGGGAGAGACGCAGACTAAAGTAGCCAATGGCCGCCTTACGCTGGGGTTCAAATACGTAGGCTGAAACTGACTCAGACTGACCTAGCCAACGCTGCACTTGGGCTCTCACACCAGCAATGGAGCGCGTCCGAAAGTCCTGAATCTGGTGATCAAACACCTGACGCAACTGAGGTGGCATCGACGCTGTTTCCAGGTGGTAAATCAGCTGGGCATCAGCGTTGCTGACCGGCAATAGATTGGGTAAATCTGGCTCATTTTCCGCCAGACTGGTAATTTGCTCTGCGTCTATGGACCAGTAGGTGACATAGGCCAGGGGCTGGAACCCATTTTGGCGATAGAGGGCTAGCCCGAACTTATCTTGGATACTGGTTTCACTGATCCAGGTGTGGGCCTCAACAATGGTTTCAAAGCAGTGGCGCAGCAGCAAACTGGCCAAGTCTAAGTTCAGGGTTAGTACCTCGTCAGAGGACGCTTTCACCATCACCTGGTCAATCCGCCAGGTGCTGCGTGTAGAGTTAAATGGCGAAACCTGAATCACACCCTGGGTAGTATGTTTACAGCCAGCAGCAAAGGTAATGGTCTTGGGCTGTAGAGGATTTACCAGACGAGATAAACGCTGCCAAGCCTCTTTGCCAAATACATGTCCTGAGTCGAGTACAGGCTGATTTTTGGTAAATGCGCCACAGGTAACCACCTCTGAGCCACCATTGGGCATCAGCTTTTCTGAGTCACGAAAATGTACGGGACGAACCGCAATGGAGTCAGAGGAGTTAACGGGTGTCATAGGACCAAAATATGGACAAAATCCCTAGGATTTGGGATGAATTAAGACTACAGGAGTCTGTTCATCAGCGTTACCAGCCGGATTATCGAGCAGAGCACTCGTTATCAAGTCTACGTCAGTGCCAGGTGTTGCTGCTAATATCTTAACCGCTTTCAAATCATTGACATCGACAATGGCCGCTTTCAGGCCAGTTACGTCATAAATATCTTGAACAATTTTTTCAGGGTTGTCTGGACCCAGCACAATGAACTGGTCATAGGGGGGTAAGGTGCCGGTGACATCATCAATCAAGCGGGCCTGCTCACCTGCAAGTACGTAAAACATGCCAGCACGACCTAAGAACTTCTTTGCGATCGCACCCACCACAAAGGCATACACCACTCGCCATGGTCCCACCAGATCTACCAGGGTTTGCATACCACAGGCCGTCGCCAGACTCGACGTGGGCATAAAGAAATAGCAAATCCGCTTCGCTACCCAGCCCGGTTTGATGTCACTGGGATGCCGCCAACGCCCTTGCATAATCGCCACAGGTGTTTCACCGATGGTGACAATGTCCCCAGGCTTAGCAAAGGGCTCAACATAACGCTTAACCGTATCAATAGGGCTGTCCAGGGGACCCAGCAAATGGGTGGGAATCGGCAACACGTCTGCTTTTGGTGTAGACCGCCAGTTTTGAGGAGCATCGGGGTCAGGGTATTTCAGGGGCACCACCACATTGCCCATTTTGGGAATCCGACCTTCGGGGCCATAGGTGAGATAGTGCACCTTGATCCACAGGGCCTTAAGTTTAGACAAATCAGGCCCCTGGATATCTATTTTAATCTTCAACCCTGTGGATTTAGCGGTTTTGACAATGTAGGCAAACCAATAGTTATCGGGCCTAGCAGGAGCATCTTCGTGATCCGATACCAGCTTTGCTTTGACCGTGATGCCATCCAAGCTGGCTCCTGACAGTAGCTCTGTCTCGATGGAAATCTCCGGCACCATAATTTCTAAGGTGCGCGTCAGATTAATCAGCGAAGGTTCACCCTCAATGACATAGTGCTGAGGCTCTCGCGTAGTAATTGTCCACTTGCCAGATTCCAGCTCTAACTGATTGCCAGGGCGACTCTGATACTGCCGTTCAATCAGTAACCAAACTGCCAAGACTAGCAATATCGCCAGCGTGCCCAAAATGCCTGCCATTAGTGGGTTGCTCCTCTGCCATAACCATGGCTATCTATTATGAGTGGTGCAGCCATAAACCCAACTTAGGATTTACTTTATACATCCGTAAGATTTGTATCGTACTCTCGGGTCTGAAGCAATTGGCTAAATAACTGAATAGCATTCAAAGTACTCATTGGAGCTGAGTCATTAACCTAGCCAATCTTTTTCACATGATGAATCCAGTCAATAAGCTTTTACAGATATTTTCACCAATTGATTTTGCCTTAATTGGCCATGGATGGGCTTCCCACGGACGTGATTACTTATTTCACATTCAAGATTGTTTGGGCAATAATCCAGGTGAATACGAATTGTGCTTTACACATTGTGTTCGTGCTGATTGTGAAACCAGGGTCAACGATCAAGTCTGGTCGCAATCGTGGGGAGACGAATTCATCGATAGCATAAGCTGGAATGCATCGGGTCAGCCTGACGGCTATGTTTGGGGCACAAACTGGTCGAATGCTTATCCAGGCCTGACAATTATTGAGCCATCAACGTTAGCAAAAGAGTGGGCATTACGCATTGGTCAGGAATTTTACGAATGCACTCTTGAAACCGACCGTTTTTTTATTCGCATTATCTATCACGATGCTTTTGCACGAAAGCTGAACGATAATATCGAACAAATCTCAGCTGTAACTGTTCCACTGCCCCAAAATAGCCAATGGTGAGCCATTCTAGGGAAATATCCCCAAATGCCAGCTAAAGACTTCTACCATGACAATGCTAAACAGTCTTTGATCAACGATGGCTGGGCCATTACCCACGACCCATTGGTCATTCGTTTGACCCGCAAACGCCTATACGTTGACCTAGGGTTCGATGCTAACCAGGAGCAAGTCTTGCAGTGGATTCCTTAGCAGCCAAGTATCGACCTATTATCGAAAAACTACTTCAGGAATATATCGATTTCCTGGGCCAGGATGACGCGACTCAACACATCTACTGCAATAGCTCAAATAGGCCATCATCCAGCTCATACCCAAGAGTACGTACCATCAGTTTGAGTTTTTCGATGCCATCAATTTGGTTATCCTTGAGCCATTGGGCAATGGTAAACACTTTGCCCATCACAAAAATCTCTAGAGCTTCTGGGTTATAGCGAATGCCATCTAAGGGGCTGAACTGATGGGGCACTAGCATGGCTGCATACCGGCCCAACTCACCCGACTCAACATCTAGAAATAGGGGTAACCAGGGATATTGACTATCGAGCCGAATAAACCATAGCCGTACTTCAGGAAGCTCAGACAGCTCGCGGGGGTCATTGGCCTCGCGGGGATAATCGATAGCAAAACTCAGTTTAAAGTCGGTTTTCCAGTCAACTTGACTCAAGGTACTTTGGGCCACTGTCAGGTCCAAAGTCTGAAGGTGCGCAGCATCGATAACAATGGATTGGGGCATGGTGGGGGATAAAACAGTGAAGCAGATGAAACAGATTACAGTGTGCCTTGCTGTGGAAGACTTTACTAGGGGGTCAGCCGGGTCTTGACTACGACCTCCGTTTCCAGACCATACTGCACGATATATATGTTTTTATGCCGATGACCACATCTCCTATTCGCGTCTGTATCACCCTGGGAACACGCCCTGAGGCAATTAAACTGGCCCCAGTGATTCAACAGTTTCAGAAAACACCAGATTTTGACACTCAGGTTGTACTCACGGGGCAACATCGGGAGATGGTGGACCAGGTCATGCAGCTATTTGGGCTTCAGGCTGATCGGGATCTGAATATCATGCAGCCTAAGCAAACCCTGTCAGACATTACCTGTCGCAGTTTGCAAGGCTTACAAACACTTTTTAAAGAACTACAGCCTCACATCGTGCTGGTGCAGGGGGATACAACCACTGCTTTTGCCGCCGCTCTCGCTGCGTTCTATCAGAAGATTCCCGTGGGGCATGTGGAGGCCGGACTACGCACTGACAATATTCTTAATCCGTTTCCTGAAGAGGCCAATCGTCGCTTGGTCTCCCAGATCACAACGTTGCATTTTCCACCGACTGACAAATCGGTGGCCAATCTAGCAGCCTCGGGCGTCAGCGGTACTGTTCTTAAGACTGGCAATACCGTTATTGATGCCCTACAGACCGTGGCCTCTAAGGCTCCTGCCTGTGATGTCCCTGGGCTAGATTGGACAGCCCATCGCGTCATTCTAGCCACCGTACATCGTCGAGAGAACTGGGGGGAGCCGCTACAGGATATTGCCAGGGGATTTCTACAAGTATTAGACAAATTCGAGGATACGGCGTTGCTACTGCCGTTGCACCGCAACCCAACGGTAAGAGAGCCCTTAAAGGCGGCCCTCGATCACCACCCTCGCACATTTTTGGTGGAGCCGCTGGACTATGGCCAGCTCGTAGGAGCCATGCAACGGTGTTATCTACTGATGACGGATTCTGGTGGATTACAGGAAGAAGCCCCTGGCCTTGGGAAACCTGTTCTTGTCTTGCGGGAAACAACGGAGCGACCTGAAGCGGCGGAAGCGGGCACAGCCAAACTCGTAGGCACCGACCCAGAGATGATTACTGGCGAAGCAGCAAAGTTACTAAGGGAGCCAGCGGCTTACGATGCCATGGCCCGAGCCATTAACCCATTTGGAGATGGTAAGGCATCAGAACGCATCGTCCAAGCAGTATTGGCTTATTTCAACCGCTAAAAACTAGGAGCCTTCCCCACGTTTCTGGGCTTCATCTAACAAACTCTTTTTAGATGACTTTAATTCTTTCCACAGTCTTTTAATCTGCTGGTAGGCCTCTTCAGACGAGATTTTGCCCCCTGTTTCTAGATTGCAAATCAGTGAAATTCGGGTGGCAAACTCTTGCAAATTAGCATTGAATACCATCCGTTCAGGCGAAAACTCCCCATGGTAAGAAGCACGGGGCATAATAAAGTCTTGCTTTTGTTCGTTAGGTTCATCAACCAACGGAAGGTCCTCTGATTAGGGCAGTTGACAGATGCCTATACATCTAATGATCATACCAATGGCTTCAGATATCGGCGTATATTCTAAAGGTTACTGGATCATTGGTTGCACAAGTACCATGTCGTCGGTACGGCCAATTTCGTGGTACGGGGGCAGTGTATCTAAATGATGGACTTCAGCAAGAACGTAAAGATTATCCTGCCAGCGCTCAAGCAAAGGTTGACCCGATAGGGTAGGGATGTTGCGATCGCAATAAAAATTTAGACTCGGTCGCCCATAGCTAAACGTCGTTACCACCTCAGCTTCAGGCGGAACATGCTGTTTCACCATCGCTGCCACTGGCTTAACTGCATAGGCCTCATTTAGCTCCCACAGCCAAAAATCAGACCCCATCAATAGCAACAGCGTCAGGTATAGGCCTGCCATCAGGGTCAAGCACCACCGTGCCCGTCGTCGCCATAGCTGCAAACCTGTCCAACCCGCACTCATCCCTAAGACAATACCAATGGCGATCAGCGTTGGTTGCTGATCGGCCACGCCCAAGTAAACACCACCACCCAGGGCAACCACACTAATTAAGGCCAAAAGACCAATCGCCCAACGGGGCGATTTTTCCCAGGCATGATGCAAATAGGCACCAATGGCTAGAGCCACAAACGGATATAGCGGCATGATGTACCAGGGTAGCTTGGTACCCATTAGAGAGATAGCCCCCAGATATATCGCAGTGCCCACCAAAACCAGCTGTCCCCAAGGGCGATTACGCTGTCGCCAGGCTAAGCACACACCGCCAGGCCAAAACATCAGCCAGGGAAAGCCATATTTCAGCATTTCTAATAGGTAATACCAGGGCTGCTGCTGGTGATCTTCAATTGCCGAGGTCACTCGTTCAAAGGACTGAGAAACAAAGTGCCCTTGCCAGTAAACATTGCCGTAGCGTAGCAGCTGAGCACCATACCACAGTAAAACTGGCAAACTGCCTAAACCTAGACCTAGCCATAAATAAGGATTACGTAGCAACCAGTGGCTGGCAGATTGTCGCCCCAACCCCACAGTCTGTATAGCAAAAAACTGTATAGCAAAAAACACCAGGGCGATTACGCCCAGCAGAATCACTAAAATCCCCTTGGTTAGTGCAATTAGCCCCAGACAAACACCAACACCCAGGGCATATGCCGGTCGCTTGCGCGCCTTTAACCCCCACAGCAGTAACAGCAAAAATAGCGTCACCGCCACCCCATCTCGCATGGCCAGGCGACCATGACGGACTACGGGTAGAAGCGTCAAGAACACACCAGCTGACAGCAGTGCCGGTCGCCGCTGCTGGAATACTTCTCGTCCCACCCAATACAGCAGCGGTATAGCTAGGGCACTCACCAGAGCTGGCAACAACCGCGATGTCCATTCTGAAACGCCCCCCAGATACCCCGTGGCCATTAACCACTCCACCAGAGGCGGCTTATTCAAATAGGCATCGCCATAGAGTGTGGGATAAATCCAATCACCGCTGACCGCCATACTTCGGGCAACAGCGGCAATGGTGCCCTCATCCCAGTCCCGTAGGGGCAGCATGCCTAATCGCCACCAGTACAGTAAAACAGCCGCTAGGGTAAGCCAAACCCCATCTAGACTTACTATTCGAGATAGGGCACCGACAGCAGTAGAACGGTTTAACTGACGGGATGCGTTTACCTGATCAATCACGACAATTCAACCTATACAGTGGCACAGTAGCCACTGAATCAATCACGACAATTCAACCTATACAGTGGCACAGTAGCCACTGATCAATCACGACAATTCAACCTATACAGTGGCACAATAACTACGCCCTATCATATTCCTCTCCCCATGACCCGCTGGCAATTGGGACCTGGTTGGCTCACTCCAAAATTACACGCCCTGATTAAAGCAGAGCACTGGCACTGGCTCGTTCTTTTGGTGTGGATAGTGCCCTTGTTATTAGCCGGTTTTTTTGACCTTGATCACCAGAGTCTGATGGCGCACGACGAAGGACTATACGCCCGTCGCGCCAGGGTCATTGTCGATTCGGGAGATTGGATTCATCCTTGGGCCACGCCACACCATAAAACCCCTGGTCCCTATTGGGTTGTGGCTTTATTTATTCAGCTGTTAGGGCGGCACGAAGTCGCTGTACGTCTACCCAGCGTCTTGGCCAGCATTGGCTGCCTTTGGCTCACATACAGCATTGGCCGCCGTCTGTTGAACCCAACCGCTGCCCTACTGGGGGCACTTTCTCTGGGTGTGGCTCCCCTATGGCTACAGTACAGTCGTTTAGCCACCCCAGACGTTCTGTTTACAGGACTCATTTTGCTGGCGATCTGGCTCATGCTAGCGGCAGAAAGGCAACAGTCATCCTCCAAGCATTGGTGTTACCTCGGAGCAGGCATCACCCTGGGCATAACCGTTCTCATCCGCAGTGCATTGGCCGCTGTTCCCATGGCCTGTTTGCTACCCTATATGCTGCTATCGGGCAAACACCACTTAAGGCAATGGAGTCTCTATTTAGGGGGGCTGATCGGTCTGCTACCCACGGCAACCTGGCTATGGCTCTGTTGGCGGCGCTATGACATGGCCGTTATTGAGGCCATTGTTAACTTTCCAGTCAGTCAGGGGTTGACCACCGATCGAGCCAAATCGCCACTGTTTTATCTGTTCAATCTGTTAGTCAATGATTTTCTTTGGATCTTTTTTGCCCTGGCAGCAGTCGGTTTACTCAGTTTACGGTTTTTACGCACCCATACAAAAGTTACCTATGTGTGTCAGCCGCAAATTTCCCTATTGCTACTTTATCCACTGCTGTACCTGGGTTTACTGAGCTTTGCGTCTACTAAATTGCCCCACTATGCCATTCCCACATATCCATTTCTGGCTCTGCTGACTGGATACACCATGGAGAGATTGCTCACCCCCTCTCTTAGCATCACCATCAAACGCCTGCTGACAACTGTCAATGGTCTACTGGTGCTATTGGGGACAGTACTGATAGCTGCCGGTGGTCTGGCACTTGTCACAGACATTCTGCCTAGCGCCGATGACATTCGCCCCTATGCACCGATTGCTCTCGGCCTGGGGCTTGGCTGGCTGGCTGCTGGCATGCTGTGGTTTCGCACGTCTCAGAATCAACCCATATTACTCAGCTGGCTTGTGCTACTGCTGTTAGGGCATTGGTTAGGGTTAACAATCGCCTGGGGAACAGCCGACTTAGGCAACATTAATCCTGACATGAAGGCCCTGTTAATTCGGGATGATATTCAACCTGTTTTACAAACTGAAGCCGTCGGTTTTTCCCCTGGACTCAACAGCAAACGCAGTACCCTGCTCAGGTTTTATACCCCCAACCCAGGGGAAAAATTAGACACCCTGGAAGCAATTGGTCCCAATGACTATATCTGGATTGAAGATAATGAATTGCCTACACTCACGAAACCCTATGACTCTTTAGGAAAAATTGAGCGAACGCACTTAATCCGTATTCTTGCTCAGTAATGATCCGTATTTTCTCTGTAAAAGCTTAAGGATTTACAACAAAGCTCAGGGAAATATTGATAGGCGACCAGACTTCAGGACATTAGCATGCTCTTGATAGTTGGAGCGCATTGATTTCATTTGCGCTTTTTGCTTTCTAGGTGCCGCATAGACGTAATGGGTTTTGCATTTTTTGGGACAAACGCGATGTTTTATTTATTCTTCAATCGGTTGATCTATGCTGGCTAGATTATTGAGTCCGCAGCAGCATCCTCAAAAGGATATACAGTGGTGGTTTGGGCTGGCGTTCAGCCTTTTTTTTGCCTTTTTCTATGGCTATTTAGCTATGCAGAAGGGGTTTGCGGCCCATTACGTGATCCAAGATGACGCCCGACATTATCTGTTTTGGATGGAACGCTGGCGGGATGCTGATGCTTTTCCCAATGATTTAATTGCTGATTATCTCCAGTCTATTACCCCCGTGGGCTATAAGCTGTTTTATCGCATTGCTAGCAGCCTACATTTACAGCCTGAGTGGTTTGCCAAGGTGATACCTATGTTCCTGGGTATGGTTGCGGCGGGTTATTACTACGGTTTAACCCTGGCTATTTTCCCAGTTCCCGCCACTGGAGTGATGGCATCGGTGATGCTAAGTCAGCATATTTGGTGTACTGACGATGTCGTATCAGCATCGCCGCGAGCGTTTATTTATCCGCTGTTAATTCCACTGTTGTTTTATTTTGTGCGACGACGGTGGTTGGTGAGTTTAGCCTTTTTAGGCTTATTGACCCTTTTCTATCCGCCGGTTGCTGTGGTTGCAACAACGCTGTACGCAGCCCACGCCGTCGATTGGGCAACCCTGCCTGCCAAGTGGTCTCAACCTTGGGTAATGGTCCATCGTGGCCGGCTGAGGATTGCGATCGCAGCATTCATCCTCGCCGCGCTGTGCATATTGCCCACCTATGCACTGGCCAATCATGCATTTGGGCCAGTGGTGACCATGGCTGAGGCACACACCATACCAGAATTTCAGCCAACAGGCCGTCACTCCTTTTTTAGAGAAGGCATCTCCCGCTACTGGTTGGTTTTGTTTGGGGGCCATGGAGCCATTCTCAAGCGCACAATTTTTACGCCAGTCACCCTGGTCGCAGCCCTATTTTTAATCCCGATGCGATGGAGTAAGAGATTTTCACCATCAGGATTAAGCGCCATAAGTCCCGCCATTCACGTGTTTACTAAGCTGACTTTGGTTAGCTTGGTCTGGTTTATAGCCGCCTATGCTCAGGCTTTTAAGCTCCATATGCCTGGGCGCTACACCAGCCACTCCATCATGCTAGCTATCCCCATCTTGGCCGCCATCGCCTGGACCGTCATCTTAGCAGCCATTTGTAAACGCCGCCGCCAGCTAAAGTTGGTGGCCCCAATTGCCATATTGCTCGTGGTCGTGCCCTTATTTTTCTACTACCCGCTATTGCTGAAAAAGTTTCCCAAAACCCTCTACATGGCTGGCCAAGAAATACCGATTTATGAATATCTACAAACCCAACCTCAAGACACCTTGATCGCCTCCATCGATTACGAAGCCGATAATATTCCTGCCTTTGCTAGACGCTCCACCCTGATCGCCCCTGAATATGCCACGCCTTTTCATCTGGGCTATTACCGTCAAATCCGACAGCGAGCGGCTGATTTATTAAAGGCCCACTACACCAGTGATAAAACTGAGCTGACCACATTTAGCAATCGCTATGGCATAGATTTTTGGCTGGTGAACAAAGGTGCTTTTTCTGCTGACTATTTAGACCATCATCAATATTGGGCCAATAACTATCAGCCATTAACGGCTAAGGTTGTGCAACAGGTCAGTAATAGTAATACCAGTGTGTTACGGACCCGCATTGAGTCTTGCACAGTGGTAGAGACAGAGCGCTTTTGGCTAGTCAACAATGCCTGTGTGCTAGAGCAACAGCTGTGTGCTGGAGCAACAGGTGACAGCAACAGCACAATAGCAGCGACAGTTAGCAGTATGATTGATGGCGCTCCCAAGTCTCATAATCTCCATGACGCTTCGTTTGCCACGCCAGCTGGTCAGCCTCTATAAATCACCCTGGACAGCCGTCATCATTATTGCTGTGTTGGGTCTAATCGGCACACTCAACCACAGCATGTGGCGTGATGAGATGAACGTTTGGCTAATCGCGCGGGACAGTCCATCCTGGGGAGCCTTTGTTGAGAATATTCGCTATGACCGAGCCCACCCTGGTCTTTGGCACCTGCTGGTGGCGATGCTTTATCACCTGTTTGGCCATCCCGTCTCCATGCAGGTCTTTCATTGGCTGCTGGCCATGGGCTCAGTGCTGCTGATTTGGCGATGCAGCCCCTTTACTCAATGGCAGAAATGGCTGTTTACCTTTGGCTATTTGCCGTTCTATGAGCACCTGCTGATTGCCCGCAACTACGCTGTGGCCATGCTACTGTTATTCGCTATTTGTGCCCTTTGGCCGCAGCGACAGCGGGCTTATTGGCCCCTGGCAGGCTTGCTGGTGCTATTGGCTAATACTAATGTATATGCGTTTTTGATTGCGATCGCACTTGCCCTTACCCTGGGGCTAGAACTTGTCTTTGACGCTAAACTTCGCCGTAACTGGCTAGATATCCTATTCAGCGGCGGGTTGATTATAGCGGGTTACGCCATGGCTCTGCATTTCATCTTGCCCCCCAGTTATGTCGCTAATCAAGCATTAGAGGGCTATGTCACTGGGTTAGACATCCGTCATTTACTGCGAGCCATTGGCCGTATCTTTGGCGGCTACTATGTGATTATCCCCAACGGTCGGCAGTATCTAGATCTATTAGTCTGTGGCGTCCTTGCCCTTGGTTCTTGCTGGCTGGTGTGTCTCAAGCTTGTGAAAAAGCCCTATCCACTGGCGTTTTATTTGCTTGGTAACGGCATTATTTTAGGCTTTACCTACGCCAAGTTTATGCCCAACTCTATTCGGCATTTTGGCAACTTCTATCTCATCCTAATAGCTGCTTTATGGTTAGCTCATTACTACCCGCCAACCACGGCTATCACCCAATATTTACCAAGCCTTGAAAAGCAACAGCAAACATCTAAACGCTGGTTTAACCGCATGTTTGCCACTGTTTTGACAGCTCAGTTGCTAGGCGGTATTTTCATGTTTGTGATGGATTTCACTATCCCCTATTCAGCGAGTCGAGCTGCGGCTGCCTACATGCGTCAGGCCAATCTCCAAGATGAATTTATCGTGGCTAGCCGAGATGCTCAAATGGCATCTTTAAGCGGTTATTTTGGTCGATCATTTTATTTTCCAGAACGTCAGGCCATCGGTAGCTATACCCTATTTTTCAAGGGCGTTCGCAACGAGGTTGATCATCCAGAAGTGATTCGACAGGTGAAGCAGCTCATACTTGAACACCCCAAAATTCTGCTGGTGCTTACCAAAAAACTAGAAGAACCGGCACCAGGCCTAACAATTGAACCCATCGAGCAATTCACAAAGGCCTGGCAAAACGAAGAGTACTATCTTTATTGGGTAACTTCAGCAAACAATTAAGGAAGGGAAACCCTAAGCTTCTTCAGTCTCAGGCGCATCAGGCGTATCGGTCACATCAGGAGGAGCGACCGTCTCTGCCGTTGGAGAGTCTGCTTTAGCCTGGGCACGCTGCTCACGCTTTTTACGCTCAGCTTCTAAAATATCTTTCATCACTTCCTGAGCCTGGGCCATTTTGTCCAAGTTGCTCCGATAGAGCTCCAGATCCTTATCTACCTTTTCAGCTGGCAATGCCAGCATTTCGGCAGCGGTTTTTAGCATCTCCTCACGGCTGTCCTTATCTTCTAGGGCAGACAGATCAACGGTCTCAAATAGGGTGTAAAGACCCACGGCCATCAAGCGCGTGTACTTTGCACTAGCCTGGGTAGCCACCACGTGAAGCTTGTTTTGCAAACCATTACCATCCGTAGTTTTGGCACTGGCGAGCTGAGTATTGAGATCGCCCAGCGATAGGTTGGCAAGATCAGATTTCAAGGCCTCAGCATCCTGGCGATACTGCTGGGGATCACCCTCCACTGCCTGACAGATGGCCGAAAGAATGGACTCCTTATCCTGTTCAGGCTCATACCCCACCATGAACCGATCAAAACTAGTTATCACACCCAGTGCATAGAGGGGGTTATAAACAAAATCAACATTTACCGAAAGCAGATGCATCTCCACCATCAGCTCTTCAATCACTCTCCGATACAGAGAATTGATTGGACGAGAGTGGTAATTGTAAAAGGCTCGCTTGGTATCGGAAACCGTACGGAGATTAGTCACAGGTGGGGGTAATAAAACGTTAGACATCATTTTCTACTGCGGACGACCTTTTGCCAAGAATCCTATGATCTAGGCGAAATAGTATTTTGCGTGATGGATGCCTATACCACCTTAACGAAATTAACGGCTTATCTCACAGACAAGTCGAGCAATCATT
Organism: Leptothoe sp. ISB3NOV94-8A; assembly: GCF_043421595.1. Classification (NCBI taxonomy): domain Bacteria; kingdom Bacillati; phylum Cyanobacteriota; class Cyanophyceae; order Nodosilineales; family Cymatolegaceae; genus Leptothoe; species Leptothoe sp. ISB3NOV94-8A. The sequence continues at coordinate 44,316 of NZ_JAXSQW010000005.1, forward strand.
GCTAATGTGTGGCTTCAATCAACTGGCGCTGAGACGCCTATGTTCGTTTTAGATTCAATTCTGAAAAAACGATCAGAACTATAAGTGCCTGCACTTTAGCGCAGAACGAACAGGAAACCTATGGGGCGCGAGCTTTAGACTCGACTCAAGACCCACTTAAAAAATCATGGGTTCAGGTGCTGCCTTAATGGCTTCTTCTTCACTGTCGTAGATGGCGAACACAGAATCCATCATAGTCACTTCAAAGACCAGCTTCGATTCTGGATGAACATTACACAGCTTAAAGCTCCCTTGTAGCTTATCAGCATCGCGCATACCTGCTACCAGGGAAGTTAACCCAGAGCTGTCAATAAAATTAACTTGACCGAGATTAACGATGATATGGGGAGTGGTATTGACAATACATTCCTGGAGCTTCAAGCGAAATTGCCAAGCTGTAGTAATGTCTAGTCGCCCCTGGGGTGAAAATACAACGATACTGTGATTGCCTTCAGGAGGGTTGACGATTCTTTGCTCCATAGTCACCGGCCCTTCATATCTAAATGTCTAATGTCTGACGTGCACACTGAAAATTGCGCTCATACGTACCATGATGCCCGTACAATCAGGAGAAAGGACTGAAATGTCAAATGCTTACGACAAATTGCGGGTTTTTATTGACATATCAGTATGCCTGACTGTATTGAAGTACAGCGTGATCAGAATAACGTGCATACAAGTATGCATAAAAATGCAGACCACATCAGGATATTTACGCACTCAATCACACCTAATCTTGAGGTAAGATGACCCACCTTACCCTGTATATCTATTGATGCGTAAAGGGGGCATGTAGTTCCAAACATTCCCAAAAGCGATGGCAGAAAGTTAACAAAACCCAAAAATAAGATAAGCCAACCTGAGAGCAATGTATCTCACAAAGAACTCACAGATTGGCTCATCCTCAGAAGGAGTCATATGTTAAAGACTTGGTCTCTTTTCTAAGCGTCCCAATTAACCCAGTCTTGAGGCTTCAGAAACGTATCGTAAAGCTTTGCTTCAGGAGTTCCTGATTCAGGTGCATAGCTATATTCCCAGCGCACCATGGGAGGTAACGACATCAGAATCGATTCAGTACGACCGTTGGTTTGTAAGCCAAAAATGGTGCCACGGTCATAGACGAGATTGAACTCAACATAACGACCACGGCGATAAAGCTGGAAGTTACGCTGATGCTCTCCATACTCCGTATTGCGACGTTTTTCAACAATTGGAATGTAGGAGGGTAAAAATGCATCGCCACAGTCAATGGCAAACTTGAATAAATCTTCCCAATTGCGCTGTGCTGGCTGTCCTACTTGCTTGCTGTGCTGGGCAGCAGGTCCTTCTGGCTTTGGCCCACGATAAAGCTCACCAGTGCCGTCCTGATAGTCAAAGAACACACCGCCAACACCGCGAGTCTCCTGACGATGCTTAAGGTAGAAATACTCGTCGCACCACAGCTTGAACGTATTGTAGTACTCAGGATGGTTGCGATCGCATGCTTCCTTAAGCGTGCGGTGGAACTGCACCACATCTTCCTCAAAGGGATAGTAGGGAGTCAGATCAATACCACCACCAAACCACCAAACTGGGCCAGCTTCAAAATAGCGGTAGTTGAGGTGAACCGTAGGCACATAGGGATTGCGAGGATGCAACACCATTGAAGTGCCTGTCGCATAAAAGCCATGACCTTCAGCTTCAGGTCGCTGCATCAAGATGGAGGGAGGCAACCGATCACCCCACACCTCAGAGAAGTTCACACCGCCTTGTTCAAAGACATCGCCCTGCTTCATCACCCGTGAACGACCACCACCACCATCGGGGCGGGTCCACTGGTCTTCCATAAACTGACCGACACCATCAACCTCAGCCAGCTTCTGACATATGCGATCTTGCAGCCCTTTAAACCCTTGGCTTACACGCTCGCGTGAATCACTAGGAGGAGCAACCGGACTAGATACCTTCTGCGTAGAAGCGATGACCATGGCGATCTTGAACTAAAAAACAAATTTAATTAAGGCTAATGCTGCTTGCCATTGTTGGAAGCCCAGTGAGGTCAAAGACTTAGGGATGCAGCTAATAATGATAATGAATCATGATTTGAGACGTTTTAAACCAAGTTGACACACAGTGTGACAATCCTTGACAAAAGCCTAAAGCTGTGTGACACCTTCGTTTCCGCCCCTGTCCTTAGATCAGCAAATAGTTGAACTGTTAACCCAAGGTTAAAATGCCTTTCAATATAAAAACTTACGTGGTCAAGTCTTGATTAGTGAGTCCCTTAACAATCAGTATTTCTGTTTCAACATTTCAACAATAGTGGAGCAGAAATCATCGCCTAGGGCTACAACAACTAAATTTGGTAGGCCACAGCCTTTAATTATGCTTCAACGCTGGTTTAAATCACTCCAACAGCATTTCCGTCGCCACAAGCCCCAGGCAAGCGGACAACTCGCTCTGAACCAGAGAAATCAAAGAACGTTAGAAAAGCACTATCAAGTTAGCAGCACGGCTTCGATCGAGGTGTTGTGGCAAAAGATCAATGATTTAGCAGATCTGGCATCCTGGCATCCACTGATCACCTCCACCAATGCCCCGACTGGCCAGGAAGCCAAGCCAGGATTGATTTATCGAGTGTTTGCCCATTGGGTACCGGTACCCATCAAAATTTTTGTAGAGAACGTACTCCCTGGTGAATACATCAGCCTGCGAATTTTTCCAGTACCAGGATTAGAAGAAAGAGCAATTTATCGTCTAGAGTCAGCCCTGTGCGGCACCCGTATTTCTTATTCCATAGAACTCAAGGGCTGGTTATCACCAGTCGCTTGGTCATTTCTACGTCCCTATGCAGCCAGGGTGGCCGACGCCTTAGCTCAAGCCGCTGAACAGGCCACTCCGTCTGGCATAGTGGCCAATAAATATCGCGATATCTTTAGCTAACAAGCAACAGGATGGATCATGGCATCGAACGTCTTTATATTTGCCATTTGCCTATTAAGGCTATAAAGACATTGCATACAACGTTTCAAACGCATCGGACATGACGTCCTAGAATGGACTGTAAATATTCTTTTAAGAATCCTATCCGTTCACATCTGTCTTTCACCAAAATGATGCCGACAACTGAGGCAATTCTGGACGTACTGCGCCCCGTCCAAGACCCTGAGCTACAGAAAAGCTTGGTAGAGCTCAATATGATCCGTAATGTGGCTGTCGATGATGGCCAGGTGAGTTTCACCCTTGTATTAACAACCCCGGCTTGTCCGCTTAAAGAATTTATTGTTGAAGACTGTGAAAAAGCAGTTAAAACCTTGCCAGGTGTAGCTTCTGTAGATGTAGAAGTCACGGCTGAGACCCCTCAACAGAAGTCATCCCTTCCCGACCAACAAGGCATTGATAAGGTCAAAAATATTTTGGCTGTTTCCAGCGGTAAAGGTGGCGTTGGTAAAAGCACTGTAGCCGTCAATATCGCTGTTTCTCTTGCCAAAGCTGGAGCCAAAGTCGGCCTACTCGATGCCGACATTTATGGCCCCAACGCACCCATCATGATGGGTGTGAAAGAAGGTAACGTCGTTGTTAGAGACGGATCTGACGGTCAGCAGGAACTGGAGCCCGCCTTCAACCATGGCGTCAAATTAGTCTCTATGGGCTTTTTGATCGATCCTGACCAGCCCGTCGTCTGGCGCGGGCCCATGTTAAACGGCATTATCCGTCAGTTTTTGTATCAGGTACAGTGGGGTGAATTAGATTATCTGATTGTAGATATGCCCCCTGGTACCGGTGATGCCCAACTCACCATGGCCCAAGCCGTTCCCATGGCGGGTGTGGTAATTGTGACTACGCCCCAGGATGTAGCCCTATCCGACGCTCGTCGCGGCTTAAAAATGTTCCAACAGCTAAACGTGCGCGTGTTAGGCATTGTGGAAAACATGAGCTACTTTGTTCCCCCCGATATGCCCGAAAAGACCTACGATATTTTTGGCTCCGGAGGTGGTGAAAAAGCTGCGGAAGCATTAGGGGTGCCCTTGCTAGGCTGTGTACCCTTAGAAATGCCAGTACGAGAAGGTGGCGATGCAGGTAAGCCAATTGTCTTGGCCCAGCCTGAGTCAGCTTCAGCGGTCGCCTTAACTAAAATTTCTCAGCAGGTAGCAGCTAAGGTTTCGGTCGCAGCGTTAACGTAGGTATTCATTTATTTTGTGGAGACGTTCCATGGAACGTCTCCACAAAATAAAAAAATTACAATTGGTTTTGTGTTTATGGCTCAAACCGCACTTCTAGGCAAATGGTTTCACCGTTGGTTGCATCCCTGGCGTGGGATTGACTGGTTGTTGTTATTGTTTCCTGTAGGCATCACGCTCTTTTCGAGTCTGTTGATTGCCAGCACCAGGTTATATACCGGTGAGACCGACCTGGCCTGGAACCACGTGATTATGTGCGTGGTTGGCGTAGTTATGTGTATGTGGATCGCCCGTAGTCGCTATGAGTCTTTACTGGAATGGCGTTGGGTTATCTACTTAATTACCAATGTCTCCTTAGTGGCTGTGATGCTGGTGGGTACGGTGGGTAACGGTGCCCAGAGCTGGCTCAGCATTGGTGGCTTTAATATTCAGCCGTCGGAATTTGCTAAAATCGGCATCATCATTACGTTAGCGGCCACCCTAAAAGACCGAGAATCCACCACATTAGTCGGCTTGATAAAGGCTCTGGCCATTACGGGAGTCCCTTGGGCTCTGATTTTTTTACAACCAGACCTTGGCACTTCGCTTGTACTGGGTGCCATCGTTTTAGGGATGCTCTACTGGAGCAATATGAATCCAGGCTGGCTGGTGATTTTGGTGTCGCCCCTGGTTGCTGCCATTATCTTTACTCTGTCGATTCCTGTATGGATTGGCTGGGTAGTGCTGGCCGGAGTCATTGCCTGGATGACGTTACCGCTGCGATGGTATAGCACGTTGATCACCGTTGTCGTCAATTCCATTGCCGGTAAGATTGGCGAGTTGCTTTGGGGACTACTTCAAGATTATCAAAGGGATCGTCTGACTTTATTTTTGAATCCTGAACAGGATCCTTTAGGAGGTGGATATCACTTAATTCAATCAAGGATTGCCATCGGCTCAGGTCAACTGTGGGGTCGAGGCTTATTCCATGGGACCCAGACTCAGCTGAGTTTTATTCCTGAGCAGCATACGGATTTTATTTTCTCGGCCCTGGGTGAAGAACTCGGATTTATGGGTGCCCTGGTCATGGTGTTAGTCTTTTGGTTTATTTGCCTGCGGCTGATTATTATTGCTCAGCATGCAAAGGACAATTTTGGCTCACTATTGGCCATCGGTGTGCTGTCAATGATTGTATTCCAGGTGGTGGTGAATATTGGGATGACCATTGGTTTGGCTCCGATTACGGGGATTCCGCTGCCATGGATGAGCTATGGGCGATCGTCATTGCTGACGAATTTTATTGGCATCGGCATTGTGGAGTCGGTAGCGAATTTTCATCATCGGTTGAAGTTTTAAGGCATCGGTTGTGAAACTCTGGCCCACCGAGTTCAACACCCAGGTAGGTAGGGTTACCCCACACTCATATTTCTGGCATTTTTCAAAGGCTCTTATTAACCCAACATCACCAACTTTTGAGATAGCAGCAAAGGTTTTGGCGTTGTGGCAACCCAACCTACCGTTAAACTATTTATTGAAACTCTAGTGAAGCGACACCAATGATAATTTTGCCTGGCTCTCCTGTGAAGGTGATGAATGTAAACGATACATACTATGGGTTTCAAGGATTAGTACAGCGGATTACGGATGGTAAGGTGGCTGTGCTGTTTGAGGGGGGCAACTGGGATAAGCTAGTGACCTTCAGAATGTCTGAACTTGAGGTGGTTAAGCCTAAGCGCGGTAAGAAGAAGTAGGGGCTTGCCTTGTGCATGCCCATCATAAATAAAGCCTCATTTCCACTAATCAAACAAGCAGAAAGAAGGCAAGCCTGGTCAGGGCACCCACAAGGGGAGCCCCTACGGGATGTCTTTTTCTGGACAGGGTGCTAATGTACTGAAGACGTTTGTACTATGTAAACTATGCGTCTTCCTTTACCACAGCTGGCTGAGCGTGAGCGTCATCCGACCCACATTGCAGAGGTAATTGAAACGGCAACGACTGAGTTTTTGGCTCAATGTTTGGAGCCGGAAGATTTGAGTTTTCCGGCAATGCCACCCTTTGGTAGTTGGGTGAAGTCTTTTGATGAGGAAGCGGGCAATCAGATTTATGGGGTGGTTTACCATGCGACCACTAGCCCAATTGATTCGGTGCATCGGGCGCGGGCATTAGGGATGTCGCTGGAGGATTTACGTCAGCAGCAGCCGCAGATCTTTGCGATGTTGAAAACTGAATTTCGGGTGGCGATTGTCGGATTTGAGACGCCCAGTGAGCGCTACTATCAGCATTTGCCACCGCGACCACCACAGGTGCATCAGGCAGTCTATCGATGCGACCCGGATGAGGTCATCGGCTTTACGGAAGAGTTGGATTTTTTGCGGACGCTGTTGCAGGTGAGTGCGGTACCGAATGAGAGTTTGGTGGCAGCAGCGATTCGTGAGATTTATCAGCTACGGCAGTTTGAACGCGATTGGTTGGTGCTGGCTGGTCGAACGGTTGGGACTTTGCTCAAGGATGATTATGATCGACTGCGGATGATCCTCAATCAGATTCATCCTTAAACTGGCCAGCCAATTTTCTGACCAAATTGCAACGCCTTCTATGATGGACTTTACATTAAACCCACCAGAGGACGTAAATAGATTAGCCATAACAATAACGCTGGCACAACAAACAGTTACCCACTGGAATCAATGGGAAACCTGAAATAACTACATCTGGTTGGCAGTAACTTACGTGGATACTACTGCTCGATTTCCAAGGCACAAAAGTCTCTCCATCCCCAGTTTTTAGTGCTGTGGACTGGCTCAAGTTGAACACCTTAAGGAAAGAGGATTTGTCGAGAGATGGCGGGGTTGAGAGTTACTCAGCGATTCTATTTTTGTGCTAAAGATGGAGCGATTTCCAGGTTAAAAGCTGTTGCTCCTAATTTGTTGTTGAAAACCTGGTGAAAGCTTGACCCCAGATCTACCAGATAGCTTTCACTGTAGGGGGGGGCTATAAATGTAATGCCGGTGGGAATGCCATTGGATTGGAAGCCATTGGGGATTGCGATCGCACTTAAATCTAGCAAATTTACAAAGTTTGTATAATACCCCAAGTTAGAATTTAGTCCCAAAGGCTCCTTTTCAATCTCTTCAATACGATAAACTGTTCCTGTTGTTGGCACCACCAAACAATCAATCTCTTGCCAAAGGGGCTGAATTTTTTGCTTCAATGTTTCCATTGCATATATCCCTTCAAAGGCTTGAGATGCGCTGATATCTTTGGCTTTGAGAATAATCTCACGGGTGGTGAAAAACACGCTATCCAGATTGGCTTCAACAAATGCCCCCACCGAGGCATAGCGCTCGGCCACCCAGGGGCCATTAAACAACAAGTTGTTAGCCTGCAAGAACGGTTCGTAGTCAATTTCAATACAGAGCCCACCTAAGCCTGTCAGGGTTTTGATAGCTTTGTCGTAGCAGGCTTCTACATCCGTATTGCCAAAAAACTCTCGCTGGCTGGGCACCCCAAATCGAAATGCTTGCTGGGGCTGATCAGAGCTTAAAGATGCTGGAGGAATATTGGCTGGTCGAGAGAATGGACTGTCTGGATCATATCCTTGGGCAATTTCTAGTATGGTCTGGGCATCTGTTGCCGTCAGCGAAAAAATTGAAAGACAGTCCAATGTTCTACATGCTTCAACCGTATGGCGAGTACTCAATAAGCCTCGCGTGGGCTTAAGTCCAACAATGTTGTTAAATCCAGCCGGGACCCGTCCAGAGCCCCCTGTGTCTGTGCCAATGGCAAACGCTACTAACCCATGGGCAACAGATAAGGCTGCCCCCGAACTGGATCCACCCGGAATATGGTCTTCTGAAAAAGCGTTATGGGGAGCTGTATATCCAGTGCGAATCCCTACGAGTCCTGTGGCAAACTGGTCCAGATTGGTTTTGCCGATGAGTATGGCCCCAGCATCGAGGAGTTTTTGAACGGCTGGATTAGTGTGGGTGGCGTTGTAGGCAAAGGCCGGGCAGGCCGCCGATGTGGGGATGCCTGCCACATCAATACAGTCTTTGACACTGAAGGGAATGCCCCACAGAGGGAGTTGCGATCGCTGGCTTGCGGACATGTTAGTCAGAGCCATCGCTTGTTTAATTAGTGTTTCTTCCGATAGCGTGTAGATCCAAATGCCATCATCTCCACGCTGTTTTAGCTTGGTGATAATGGTTTTAATCACCTGGACAGGCGTGAGTCTTCCCTGGGTATAACTTTCTTGGAGAGAAGAGATCGTTAGGAGAATGTCTATATCGGTGTGCTGAGTCATAATTGCTTTCTTTACGGCATATGCATGGCCAAGGTCTTACTTGGCATAAAACGCAATAGGGCGAGCTATGGGAACAGCAGTATAGAGACAACGCTGTTTTCTGACAAGGGGAAACAGGGTTTGGGGACTTTGATGGATTTGTAGAAGAAAATTTATCGATCCATAAATTTTATTGATTGATAGGGATGACCGTACATAAAGATTTGTAGTAAACGATACGGCTCAAATTTCTACAGCTGTCAAAGTGTCTTCTAACGTGCGAGGTATTGACAGCAAGCTATCAGCAATCATGAGGATTGGAGGCGACCATGCAGCGATCAGTTACACGCTTTTTTAACCGGCGTAGGTTTTTTGCACTCAGCAGTTTAACAGTCTGTTCCTTAACCCTGGCAATAGCCTGTTCACCAACAGCGGACGTTAATCAAACCGTTGAAGAGACAGCAGAAACAGCTGCTGTTGCTGCATCACCGACATCAGATTTACCCAAGGTGCGGGTAGGGTTTCAGACCGGTGATATCAATAACATCACCATGGTTGCTTATAACGAGGGATACTTTGAGAAAGTGGGCCTGGATGTGGAAATGAGTCCCTACTCTTCCGGTGGAGCGATGGTGCCTGCCCTGGCAGCGGGTGAAGTGGATATTACCTGGTTCTTTCCTTTCCCCTCACTGACAGCGTTTGCCACGGGTATTGATATTGAGGTAGTGCTTTTAGACCATGCTCCCCTAACGGCAGAACGCTTGATTGCGAATGAATTGGCAGCAGATGTGCCTAGCCTCAAGGGTAAAAACGTTGGAGTGACCATTGGTACCTCAGGTCACCATTCTCTCCTGGTTGCCCTGGATCAAGCGGGGTTGAGCCAAGACGACATCAACATGGTAAATCTAAAACCGTCTGAAATGGCGGCGGCCTTCTCTGCGAAGAAGATTGATGCAGCTTGGACCTGGGAACCGGCGGCTGGTAAGCTCAATGAGCTGGGGGGTAAGGACATCGCCACAGCAAAATCAGTGGGAGCCTATGCGGTTGCCCTATGGGCCGCTCGTAAAGAGTTTGCAGAGGCCAACCCTGAGGTGATGGTCAAGTTTATGGAAGCCTGGGACATGGCCCAGCAAGATTATCTGGCCGATCTAAAATCTGGGCAAAAATGGGAAGCCGAACGTCTAAATCTGACGCCTGAAGAGTTTGGAGCCATGGTTGATCGGCAAGGATCAACAGTGGTGTTAATGGCAGATCAGCTGACTGACCAGTGGCTGGGTACCCCTGGACAGCCTGAGTCCACTAATCTGTATAAGGCTTATGAGGAATATGCTGTGTTCCTCGTGGATCAGGGTCGATTGGATAGTGCGCCAGAAGATTTGACGCCATTGATTAATTCTTCCTACGTGGCGGAATACCTGGAGTCGAAATAATCTTCTAACTTTCCATCCATGCCCATTTAAAGACCTGTCTCATTTTTGTCAGCATGTCTCAATCTCCTGTCCACGCAACGGTTAGCTCCCGTGAGCAGCATGGTCAACTTGAGGGAACTCAAGCTGAGATTGTTGCGCTAGATGCCGTCTCTTTCGGGTATAGTCGCAAGCGCTTGGTGCTGCAAGACCTAAACTTGGGTATCCAGCAAGGAGAGTTTTTAACGTTGTTGGGGCCATCGGGATGTGGAAAATCGACCATCCTCAATCTGATTGCTGGATTTTACAAACCATTAGCGGGTACTGTTTCCCACGGTGGGGAGGAGGTCAAGGGGCCATCCGCCAGGCGAGGTGTGGTCTTTCAAAGCAATGCCCTCTTTGACTGGATGACGGTTGAGCAAAATATTGGGTTTGGCTTTCGGTTTCAATCGCTTTCAAAATACGAAAAGCGACATCGAGTGGCAACTATTATTAACCTGGTGGGGTTACGGGGTAATGAGCGTAAGTACCCCTATCAGCTTTCGGGGGGAATGCGGCAACGGGTGGCGGTGGCTCGGTCCATGGTGGTGCAGCCGGAGATTTTACTGATGGATGAACCTTTTGCGGCAGTGGACGTTCAGACCCGTGAAGGGTTACAGGAGGAGTTGTTAAAGCTTCATGAGCAAGTAGCTGGGGCAATTTTATTTGTTACCCACAGTATTGAGGAGGCTGTTTTTCTAAGCGATCGCATTGTGATTTTAGATCGCAACTTAGGCGGTATCGCCCACAATATTGAGATTCACCTGCCTGAACCCCGTTATACGGCGATGAATCGGGTGTCGGAGGCGTTTAATCAGTATCGAACGGATCTCTATTTGAAAATGAAGGCGATTAGTTAAAGGTGAAGAGATGGTCCATGGAACATCTGTGCAGTGGAGAAACGTTCCATGGGTTTATACGTCAGAGGGGAAATAACCTGATGCAGTTGAAGGTGTCTAAACAAGGCGGGGTGCCTGCTTTTAAAGGGCAGGATCTGCAAACCCAGGCATTGCGTGAGAAAGGGGTGTTGTTTTGCGTTGCGATCGCAATTCCCACTCTGATCCTCATCCTCTGGGAAACCACCACCCGCATGGGTTGGATCGACGAACTCTTCCTCCCCAGTTTGTCTGGTATTGTCACCGAGTTCTTAGCCATGACCCGCAAAGGGTATGCGGGTACTCCTGTCCTGAGTCATGTTCTAGGCAGTTTGCGGCGGGTATTCACGGCCTTTGGCATTGGTACCGTCGTCGGGTTACTTCTAGGCCTACTCATGGGTTACTACAAGTATGTTCGGGCGGCCTTTTATATCGTCACTGAGATCCTGCGACCGATTCCGCCTTTGGCATTTATCACCCTGTTTATTCTTTGGTTTGGCATTGGTGAAGTCTCTAAAATTTTAATCATCCTCTATGCCGGGGCCTTGATTGTTATGCTCAATACGATGGCAGGTGTGCAGTCTTGTCCCAAGGATAAGATTTTAGCCGCCCGCACCCTGGGGGCAAACGATCTAGCTATTTTTCTATATGTGATTCTGCCTGCGGCATTACCCAGTATCTTTACCGGTATGCGGGTAGCTCTGTCTGTGGATTTTGGTATTTTGGTCGCCGCTGAGCTGTTGGCAGGGGATATAGGCATTGGCTACATCATTCAAGATGCCAGCGTTTTCTTTAATGTAGAAGCGCTGTTTGTTGGCATTTTGATGATTGGCTTTTTTGGGGTGATATCGGACTTTTTACTCAGGGCGATTGCATCAAAAGTCGTGCATTGGCAGGGGTAAAAGTCCGTTGGTGTTAGGGATGTGTGAGAAAAGAAGAAATCGTTTTGAGGCTTGGCAATATCTGGTTGCTACTGTGTGTACACAAGTTCTGGAGACTAGTGCTTGCGGTCGCTTTACCCCCTCTAACTTCCCCTTACCAAGGGGGAGGACCGGAGCTTCCTCCCTTACCGAGGGCAGGGTCGTTTCGTGTTCACCAGAGAAAATCTGTAAGGCTTATTACTTTGTTCATACTGAATCGAGATATGATCGGAGGGAACCAAAACCGGTTGCTTGGGGTCCCTCCGAGTTCCCCAAACCCCCATGGCTAGGGCCGGGAGGCCGCCCTAGGACCCAGCCTACTGAGTTGTCCTCAATTGCATTAAAGTAGGGGTTACGGCGGGGTCGATTAATCAGGTTATCGCATTGTTGTTTGGCCCACCT
>NZ_JAXSQW010000006.1:0-54646 GCF_043421595.1 Leptothoe sp. ISB3NOV94-8A
TAGTGTGATTTTGCATGATTTTCTTTTTTCTTTAAACTGCTTGATATAAAAGCGTTTCAGCGATTATCTGGCGGCTGGTGACACTTTCGTTAGCTTTGCCCAAAACAGGTCGCTAAGAATAAGTGGACGGACTGTAAAAAGCTACTGGTGTACATCCCTGAACATTTGCACAAAGCCTTGAAGCGTGAGGCGTTTAAGGATGATGGGGATTGGATATGGTCGATATGAGTGAGATATTCAAATATCTAATAGTTGATTTATGGTGAAGCAGCCAGGAAAAGCTCCTTACTTGATAGCTGATTTCATTCCTTGACTGCCAACATTGGCAGCATATTTTGGGGGTTGCAATAATAGTACAAAAGAACTAATATTCTGGATGTGTAGATCAAATGTACTGTATTACTTTACGGTAAGACAGCTCATCCAGTAGTTCATAACATGAACTTTTAGACTAGACGTTTATAAAGTGAAAGTTATGTCATCCTCTGATGGTGGGCCGCCAGGTTATCGCACACTATTGTTCGAAATCGAGAAGCGCATGATGCAGAGCAGAATTGAGTATGAAAACGTAGTTCATCAGATGTACGAGGAGGAAAAACCCTTCGAGAGGCACAGGCCTGCAACTGTTGAGGATTTCGAAGAAGAGCTAAAAATTTTAGGTGAAATGGTGGCTCACTGCATTGTTTTAGAAAGCTCTAAAATTTTAGATATGTATGCGATCTTTAAAATTAGAGAAAATCCGCGCATACTGGCTTCTCACCATAATATGGAAGCATACATATCAGCTTTTGATGAAAAGCGTGTGGCTTCAACTTCAGATGGAGAAAAGCTGTATCTACAGCAATTAATTGATGAGTTGAGATTAATTGAAAGTCAAATTCCTGTAGGTACCTAGTTTGAGATCAAAGATTGATCAACTAGCTCAACTAGGAGGGGTAAAATGCTTTGCAGCTGCTTTTTTAGCCCATTCATCTACCTCATCTAGTATGTTTCCAGCTTCGGCTAAATTGCTGTCGAGCTTATTGATGCGTCTTTCGAGATCTTCAAAACTTTCGTCATAACTGCTCTTGAGGGAAATAACTGTACTGGCAGCCTTCTCTTTCTGAGCGCTAAAGGCTTTGTCACGAGCATTTAGTGCTCGCACTTGATTGGCCACAGATATAATGCCCCTATCAAAATTTACCTTTTTAGATTTGAAGGCGTTCAAGCTACTTTTCATCTCTTTGCGAAAAGCTTTGAGTGTTTGCCTCTTGTCAGCCGTGCCATCTGTAACTATCTGTCTTCGTGAAAATCTAGTAGCTAGCTTTTTAAGGCCATTTTGCAATACCCATACGATGAAGGCTCCAAACGTTAACCACCAAAGCAGAAGCAGAAAATCACTTTGAGTGAGTCCATCTTCAGTGAAGGCAGAAACTACAGCGTCTAGTAATTTGTCACCAACTAACGGAACTGATAATGAGACGGCAGCTAAAATTGTAGGAATGTTCTTCTTTAGATTCATTCTTGATTATTCCTTGTTTGCTTCAGATAGAAGTCTTTTATTTTAATTAATAGCTTTGGGCTGTCCTTGTTCGCTTCTTTTATTTTTTTGATCATTGAAGACGCGGTTTTATTGCTTACCGAAATCTCCTTTGCTAATTGGCGAATTGATAGTTCTTCTATAGTTTTGATTAGAAAAATTGCCTTGTACCATTTTTCTAGAGATATATGGGAATTGTGGAATAGCGTCCCTACTTTGACGCTGTAGGAAGTATAGCAGTAGGTACAGTGGTAGCGATTTTCCTTAGGAATAGGGGTAGCTGCCTTGGATGTGCAGTAGGGACAAATAGGAGTCTTACCCCATCTGCTCGCCTCAAGATGTTTGATGCATTGGCTATGTGTTAGCTTCATGCGACTGTAATTCAGTCGCTATTTCTTGTAGTAGTTTTATCAAACTGATTCTGTATTGAGCGCATTAAAACGGGTTTTTTCTTATGTGAGACCCTTGATGGCAGCCTATATTATCGATTTAGTCGTAATACTGGTCCGAAATTAGTCACAGATTTTAAAGCCGTGTTTTCGAACAGTCCAATACTTGGATATCTCAATATTGGACTGTTCAGTGCTAATTACTTAAGGGCTTTGGCAAACACGGCTTGGTTAAACGTGCTGAGGTCAGCTAGTCCAGAGGCTCTTTTTGCGTTTGCTTCGTCGAGGAATTGCCCAGCGCTTCGGGGCCACTGGTGCCAGCTATCTGAGATTGCACGACTCGCTTCACCGAACAACGTGGGCAAGGTGGGAATTCCCTTCGCCACAATTCCAGGGATGGACGACATATAGCCACAGGCTTTCACATAGGCATCATCCAAATGGCAAGCGGCAATACCTTACATAGGTCGTAATTGCCGGTTTCTAGGGCTTCCTTTGCCTGTTTCTGGGCCTCTGTGGTCGTAGCAGGTAGTTTGGCGATGTGAGCTGCGTACAGATTCTTTGCCGTCCCAGGTAGTCATGGGGTGGCTGGCGGTGGCTACAGTCGTAGAAACATCCTCTTACTAAAGTGTGCTGTTAAAGTCGTTTGCAATCTGTGGCGCGTAGATTTTGTCCCAATATTTCGCTAGGTGCCAGTGAATAAGTCTCGATAGGGTCAAGGGCGAACTTTGTCGCTCCACCAGGGTCGCTAGCCGTAGCACCATAGCATTGCCTCCAGAGCACTTAAATCAGCCTAGGCGGCGGCGTTCTTCTTGGTTCGCTGTCGCACTGACCACGTTGGCCAGGTGACTGAGGGGACTCGCCCCATAATTTGGCATGGCTTCTACGTAGTTCGGCAGCTTAGGTTCCTCAGCCGATCTCAGTAGCTCATAGAGAACAAACAATGTAAGGTCACCATCAAGCCTGTTTGAGGAATTTGAAATGAGGATTCGAAATTCGGATATCGTATCCTTAACTGACTTCTAACCCTTGGTTATGGCCAGAAACTGGGCAATCACGATTGGTATTAATGGCTATTGCTACCTACAACGGCTGAAGTATGCGAAGCGGGATGCGGAATCAATTCGTCAGTTTTTTAACGACGAGCTTAAGTTTGAGCGTGTCTATCACTTTGCTGAAGGCGCTGAGCCTATCCCTCAGGACTATGGCCCTGATATGGATGCCCATCCCTCTTATATCACTCTGAAACGGTTCTTCCGTAAGCGATTTGATCAACCGTTTTTACGCGAGGGCGATAACCTGTGGTGCTTTTTCGCAGGTCATGGCATCCGCGATCAAAACCGGGATTATCTTATGCCTATCGATGGCGATCGCGGCGACCTAGCTGGGTCAGCGATTCCCATTCACTACATTAGTGAGCGTCTGCGCCGCAGCGGTGCGGATAATGTCATCCTGCTGATTGATGCCTGCCGGAGCTATGAAGGGCGTCGGGGTGCTGTGGGTATCGGAGAAGAAAAGCAGCAAGGGGTCATCACCTTATTTTCCTGTAGCCCTGAGGAGTCATCCTACGAAATCCAGGAGCTGGAGCATGGAGCCTTTACCCATGTTTTGATAGACAGCCTGCGGCTGCAGGGAGAGGACAACTGCGCCACCGTAGAGCGGCTGTATCAGCGCCTTCGCTATTATGTGCCCCAGCTCACCCAGAAGTATAAGCGGGTTACCCAAACGCCCTACGGGGTGATTGAGCCCCTCAGTAAAAACCATTTAATTTTGCTGCCAGGTCAAGCAATGCCGACCGATGTGGTTGCCCTCAAGAATGCGGCCTATAAAACTGAGATGGAAGGTAATCTCAGTTTTGCGCAGCAGCTATGGATACGGTGTCTGGAGGCTTCGCCAGCGGACCAGGATGCTGTTGCTGCTATTCGTCGTATCGCTATTAAGCAAAGCCAGCAGGTGGCTAGTGGTCCCACATCCCGACCAACGAGAGACGGGAGTCGTGGTATTGCTCCTCCTGATTCCGAGGTGCCTGCTGAGCCAGATCCACTTTTATGCGAGGAACCAACTGACACCCTGGAGGCGTCTGCTGAGCTGACCGTATCGGCAACCGTTGAGGCCTCAGGTGATACGCGTGACCAGGGAGATGTCCAGCTAGCGCTGGGTAATGGAGTCATTCTGGAGCTAGTATCTGTTCCGGGTGGAAGTTTTCTGATGGGGTCGCCTGATGGAGAAGGCTGTGACGATGAAAAGCCTCGACATGAGGTCACTGTACAACCGTTTCTGATGGGCAAGTACCCGGTAACGCAAGCCCAGTGGAAAGCAGTTGCAGCGTTGCCCAAGGTTGAACGGGATCTAGATCCAGATCTTTCTGACCTTAAAGGCGATAACCGTCCGGTCGAGTGTGTGTCTTGGGATGATGCGGTGGAGTTCTGTAAACGGCTGTCCAAGATAACAGGGCGAGATTGTCGCCTACCCAGTGAGGCTGAATGGGAGTATGCTTGCCGGGCCGGGACCACAACTCCGTATTATTTTGGCGATACCTTGACATCGGTTCAGGCCAATTACCAAGAAAGTGAGACTACGGATGTAGGGCGTTATGCGGCTAATGCTTGGGGGTTCCATGATATGCATGGCAATGTGTATGAATGGTGCCTAGACCATTGGCATGAAAGTTATGAGAGAGCTCCAACCGATGCCAGCGCCTGGACTAAAGGCGGTGACTCCTCTCGTCGAGTGCTGCGGGGCGGTTCCTGGCTCAACGATCCAGATCTCTGCCGCTCGGCCAAGCGCCACTGGCTTGCGAGCGTCGACAGTTACATCTACTACGGTTTTCGAGTTGTTTGCGCCTCTTCGTGGACTCTCTAATTCTTTGTACTTTCGTGCTTTGTTCTGTGCGAAGTGCTCGAAAATTTTTTGATCTATGAAGACCTGCCCATTATTCAGAAAACCTACGACCTGATCAAATGGTACGTGTCGAAAAACCTCGTATAATCCATCTGCACCCCCTTTAACACCTGTTGTGAGGAGCCTTGAACCTATGTCTGATGCACCACAGTTGTATATTATTGCTGAAGTCGAAGAAACAGGAGAGACTCTACCGATTGAAGGTGAGCGTAGCAGCACCGATACCGGTGGCGGTTGGGGAGAAGAGCCTAAAAAGGGGCCGATCGAAACTATTACCCAGAAATTTACACGTAAGCGGGTGCCCCTGGATGCCCAGGCGCTGAAAACCCAAATGCAGGGGATGCTAGTTGTTGTCAATGACCTGTTTGACCAGGCCACTACTAATACCGGCTTGCAGCTTAACGAAGTGGAGCTGTCGGTTGAGATCAATGCCGAAGGTCAGCTTAGTCTAGTCGGAAATGGCGGCAAGCTCGGCAATACTGGTGGCATTACCCTGAAGTTTGTTCGTCCAGATGAAAAAAGCAGTTAGCTCATAGCAGCAAGCCTGTTTGAGGAATTCGAACTTCGGATATCGTAATCCTTAACTGACTTCTAACCCTTGGCTATGGCCAGAAACTGGGCGATCACGATTGGTATTAATGGCTATCGCTACCTGCAACGGCTGAACTACGCTAAGCGGGATGCAGAATCAATTCGCCAGTTTTTTAGCGATGAGCTTAAGTTTGAGCATGTCTATCACTTTGCTGAGGATGCTGAGCTTATTCCTCAGGACTATGGCCCTGACCTGGATGCCCATCCCTCCTGCACCACTCTGAAACGGTTTTCCGTAAGTGATTTGATCAACCGTTTTTACGCGAGGGCGATAACCTGTGGTGCTTTTTCGCGGGTCATGGCACCCGCGCTCAAAACCGAGATTATCTTATGCCATCGATGGCGATCGCGGCGACCTGGCTGGGGCAGCAATTCTCATTCACTACATCAGGTTTTCGCATCGATACCCTTGCTGGTCCAAGGGGTTAATTGTAGGAATGGCCAGTGTCAGATTCCTGCGGCGCGTCCTCTCCTACGGCAATAGCTTTGCCATCGCGCCATATCACTGCATACTGGCCGAGCCGCTGCTTCTTCTCAAGCGTTTTGGTCGCAACCTTTTTGAGCGTTTCCAAAATTTGCAGCGTATCGTCTGAAACTATCGTCATAGTCCTGCTCCCTGTCTCAATACATTAAACAACCCAGCATCTATAATTGTGCGCTCACTACCTTGCTGAACAAAGACTAGCTCGGGGACTTCTCCGGAATTCATAAAGCATCGAGTTCGATTGGTGATGCTTCCAAACTCAGTGAGCAAGTTACGTAAGCTGCGCGGAAACCGCCGTTCAATATCTTCGGGGGGAATATCATGCCCACCGTGAGCTACCCGCTCAGCTACTCGCATTCGTGACATCGCCACATTAGGTAGAGCCAGATAGATTAACCCCCCACGCCATCCATCCGAACGCAGCTGCTGAATAAGCCTCAGATATGTGCGTCCTGCCAGAGTAGTTTCAAAAGCAAAGTTCTGCCGAGCAGCTACCCGTGCCTTGATTTCAGATAGAAAGATGCGACTGGCCGCTAGCAGCTGAGACTCAGGAGCCAGGGGGGCTAACCCTGCGGCTATTAAGTCCGCATTGATAAAGTGCCGACAGTTGGCCACTTCGGGTAGGTACTCTAGGGCAAAGGTAGTTTTACTAGCTCCATTGGGACCGGCGATAATCCAACATGTAGGTTGATTTGTCATAGCCGTAACCGTATCACCTTCCCAAATATCTCGTCAGGGTTCATCGTCCTTTGGCTTTTGTCGTAATTTCGCCTCCGCTTCGAAGATCGGATCTTCAGAATTTGCCCATCGAGCGGTTTCAGTCTCAAAGTTGAGCTGAAGCTGGTCGAGATAGTCGTCAATGTATGAGCGCTGCTGTGCTTTTCTTTCCGTTTGAGCAGCTACTATTGCTTGTTGTATGTGTTGCCTTACCTGTGGTGGGACAGGGCTTACAGGTGCCGATGAATTATTACACCCTGCACCATTTTTTTTATCTATTTCTATCGCAGTTAAACGATTGCCTTGTAACGGGTTACACCCATTTCCCCAATAAGCTTGTGAGGAGTGCGTTGGGGTTTCTTTCCCCAACGTCTCCCTTTGTGAAGCAGGGGGGTCTGGGGGGATGTCGGTTCCGGTTTCCGCATCTGCGGCCACTATAAAGCGTGGGTGCCAGAGATCCTTATGTTTGTAAAGTGAACTTCCACTAATTCCCTGATTAGTAAGCTTATCGAATCGTGTTGTAATTCCATCTGGCCAGTTACCTTTGGACTGCAGGTCTGTAACTGCTTTTGTGATTCGTTCTCTTGCCTCTGTTTGCTGTCTCTCATTCCATGATGGTCCTACTGGTGCCGTGTCTATCGGGAGTTTGTCTGAGCCATATGGAAAATAGTGGCTGGCTTCAATACACTTTGCCCACTCTTTCACCTTGGTTTCGAGATCGTTTTGATGACGACACCAGAGGGTGAACCCAGGTAGGCTCTGAGCTGTTTGCATGACATGTCCTATGAGTGCATCACCTGTAAGGGGGCCTGGGGCTCCAAGGATGTGACCAAAGATATAAGCTCGCATGGTGATGCGTCCCAGGAGCCTGTTGGTTTGGCCGTGGCCGGTCCAACCAACGGCAATTTCAGCATTTAAGTCATTGAGGAATTTTTCGGCTTTGTGGGAGACCCGGTAGATTTTTCGCTGAGCCTGCTCAATAACAAGTTCTAGAGTTTCGCTGGTGATGTCGTTGTGGGCTGTGGCCGTTTCCCAGTTGTTGAGGAAATGGAAGCCACTACTCTCTATGGGGTCCAGGTCAGCATTGAGTAGATAACTTCCCTGCTGAAGCGGTAGCCTGTGCCCGTTGTAGAGACTATCTCCGGCTGGATTGTAGGCTTTGGCATTGGGGAAGGCTTCTAACCATCCAGGCATCACTTTGAATCCTTTGTTCTCAAGCAGTGTGGTAATTGCAAGGCCTACTTTCCAGGAAGGAAGCGGTGTTTCAAATGGAAAATATATGTGGAGACCTCTGCTGTCTGAGCTGGTCAGTATCAGATGTTGCAGGAGTCCCAACGGTTCAAGAGCTTCGCTGATGCGTGAGAGAGCCAGGGCATCCTGTCTTGGATGGTAGGGGCTGCCCGAGTCGATATCGAGCATGGCGTACTGGGTGACAGAGCCAAACCTTATGCCGTAGAGATAGGTGCCCTGGTTGATCAGTCTGTCTGAGAGCGGATGTCTTGTTTCCGTTTGCCACTGGGGTTTGGTGCCAGGGTCGGGGTGGGGGGCGTAGAGAAAATCGAAACGGTGCGGCCACAGTGCTAGGAACTTGTTGTCGAATTCCTGAACGAATGTGGGCCGCTGCAAAGTGGATGCAACTGCCATTGGTTTGGTGGTTAGTAAGGGGGCAAAACCACCAGACAGAAAGGGATTGGGCAATGAGTTGCAGGAATGTCTAATGCCCGCTAAAATTGCACATAGAAATCCTGTCAACGTCTTAACTTGGTTTTCGGCCTGTCGTTAATGACGTCGTGTCCAGTGGATAAATTAAATAACTAGAAAGCCTTCGTTCCCGCCAAGTTCAGAAGGTTTTTTAGTGTTTGTACATTGTTAGTTCATAGATACTCCTCCTTTCGTGATGCCCAAGATCTTACAACGCCTCGCCTGAGATCGCTGATTTGAGGGGGAAATTCCCAGCGATTTGCTGTGAGGTGTGCGGAATTGACACAAAACGTAATTGTCGATCCCTGCATATTCTCTGGACATGGCTGTTTGATTAGAACTCCTCTGAGTTATCGAAAAAGTTGTCAGGGGTTGCTATAGCGGAGCGGGATTTGTGGTCACTGGACTGGAGCACTGGCTGGAACTCGGTTTGTCGGTACCTTTCAAGACACATGCCAAGGGCGATTAGCGGGTTGGAATGAATATCCGAGAGTGTGGCCACCATGGTGCTGAGTTGCTCCACGTCTTGATCGGCTAACTGACCGACTAAACTCCGCAGCTGCTCCAGCTCAGTCAGGAGTCGTTTGAGTGTGTCGGTGTCGTTTTCTGGGGTGTCAGGCTTGAGCGTAGTCCATTGGTCTGCATCGACATACACTCGGATTTGCTTGCGATCGCTCATACGTCAGTTCTGTGTAAAAAGCCTGTCAGCGAGGGTTGATAGCCCAATCAGGGTGGCCCAGGTGGCTTCTGGCATGGTCTGGGCTTTTTGCTGGCTGTCGCTAAAGGCGTCTACCATTCCTGGCAGCATGGAGCCGCCACCCATCAGGTAGACCGGCTTATCTCCGTATTGTCTGACAAAGGTTTGAGCGTCTTGCACACAGGCCAGAATGTGGGGTTCTATGTATGTTGCTTGCTGCTTGCGGAGGGATTTTTTCGTTGTGGTATCGAGCAGAAATGCCATTACCTGTTCTGCATTGGGGAGGCGTTGGTTCATGCCCTTCAGACCAATGAGACATTCTGACTGATAGACTCGCTCGGCAATGCGGTGACAGCCACAATCATCTTTGGCAAAGCGGTTGAGGATGCGGCCCTGGGCGTCAACGACGGTGACCAGGATGGTGCGGCTGCCGATGTCCACCATGACTGCTCCGTTTGGGCACTCGGACTTGACCAGTCTGTAGGCTTGATAGCCTTCCAGCTGCGGTATGGCTGAGTCGATGCGGATGGTCTGTTTTTGTTCATCGATGAGGGCAGCCTCGTCGGGAGGCAGGGTGACTTTGTGTTCACCCACCAGCTTTGCCTGGATGTCCGCTCCGTAGGCCTTCACGCTTGGGCACGTAAATATCAGGTCTGCTGAGAGAGGTTTACCCATGCCAGCTGCTTTGATCAGGGCTTGGATGGTCAATGGAAGTGCATTTAAGACCTTGCCGCTGTCAGTGTTGCCGGTGCGATCGCACTGTACAGCGGTTGCTTCTTCACCAATAAGATACGACTGTTCACCCAGGAGTACTCGTGCTGGATGGTTATTGACCAGGGGGCTGGTGGAGACAACAGATTCAAATTTATGTCTGTGCCAGTCGTCTGAGTCATCACCGATGCGGTAGAGAAACTTGATGTCAGCGTTGCCAAGGTCAATGATGCCCTGGATGTTGTTGCGTCGAAAGGAAGTCATTGCAGTAGATTCGGTAGGGTACATGAATGTTGCAAAAGGCGTTAAGGCAGAGATGAGGCATCCTTAAGGCGGTCTCTCTGTGAGGCATAAATAAGGCAACAAGAAGTCAGATGGTTTCTTCACTGTTTTGATGAGAGGATAGTCTACGAGTTATCTGAACGGCTCTGATGACTGAATTTTTAGGGTTGGATGCTACGGGAAAAGAGATTTGGGCATTAGTTTTTGAGTTGCTATCGAGTTGTTTTTGGGAGTGCTAACTGTGTTTTTTGGTATCACTTGAGTTTGTTTTCTCTGCTTCTCATAGTTGGCTCATAAGCGTATGAGAAATACCTCATACGTGTTCTGCGGATCATGCGAATCTCATGGCGTGTATCGCTTTTGGGGTATAGCTCATAGCGAAAGCTCATAGATGGATATGAGGTTCTGGGGGACATCATTTGTACCTATTTAGGGGATATCCTCTGGAAGGTTGTTTGTATGAGGCTTTTCAGGGAAACCGAGGAATCTAAACTGTTTATCTTCGAGATTGGGAAAAGATACAACGCCAAGGGAGTCAAGATATTTGAGCGCTTTTCGCATCTGGGCTGTGTTGATTTTTTCTGGGCTGTCTTTGTCTATAAGTTTGTAGGAACCTGTTAGAAAGCCATTGGGAGTAAGCAGGATTCCAGGCTGTTTTTGATCTAAATAAAAGAGAATAGTTTTGAAGATTTCGGGTGTTATCCCACTGGGTAAGGGGGCTAATTCTGGTGTCCCTTCCCCTGCCTGTGGCTTTTCAGGAGGCGTCTTAGCTGTAGGTTCTTTGATGAGCCATTGGTAGGAACCGATGGGTGTGGCTCCTTTGAGTCGCCAAGCTATCAGCCCTGTATGTGGGTGTTCCTCAAAGGAACCGTAGCCCAGTTCAGTGATGAGTTGAAGGATCAGTTCCATCTCTTCAACGCTTTTTACCCCATCAAAGCCATAGGAAACTGTCTCTGGATCGAGCAGACCCTGAGCGTCGATGAAGTCGTGGCGTCGCTGTTTTACCCAGCGGATAAATGCAGTTGCGGTCTCTTTTTGTGCGGCAGTGTAGTGCTGGCCCAGGTCAGAACCAAGTTGTACTTCGAGCTGGTCGCGTACCGACTCAATTTCTGGCGGTGGTTTTGGTGCTGGCTTTGCCTTGGGAGTGGTGGCGGGAGGATTGGTGAAACCCAGTTCTATGGGGTCAGGGTCAGGAAGTTGTGGCAGAATAACCAGTCTCCACCCTTGGCTGCCACAGTTTGTGATGGCCAGTACAACGTTCACCGGGTTGCCATATTCCTCATGGGCTTGGAGGTAGGCTTGCAGTTTTTCTACCAGCGCCTTACGAACAGAGGGGACGGCGATGAACCGATCATCTTTGAGGGGGTTGGTTACAGCGCTATAGATACCGTCACGGCCAAGGCCCACATAGAAGACATTCTCTTTGATTTGATGGGAGAGCCCGAGCGCTTCGTTTGTGTTGGCGTGACCAAACACCCAGGCTTTAACGCATTTTTCACGGCCATCGACCAGGAGGGTGGCCAGGTCATCTTTATAGGTTTGTTCCAGGTACGGAAAAAGTATTTCTCCATCGTCGTCTCTAAGGGCGTACCGCTCAGCCTTGTTTGCTGCAACCAGCCCCTGATTGATTTGGTCGATAACGACCACATTGGGCACCTTCGAGCCCCGCTCCATGATGCCCTGGAGTGCTCTTAGCCGACAGTAGAGCCTGTAGGCTGCATCTTCGAGGACTCCACCGCTCATCGAGGCCGTGAGTAAGTAGAGGTCATCTGACTCCTCTAATCCACAGTAATCAAGCGTTTCACCCCGAGCAGTGTTGGCTGACTTGTGGGCAAAGACGGTGAAATCGGTGGTGCGATCGCAACGGTGCTGAGCTGCGATCGCCTGTTTAAGCAGTTGTGATTTACCAGTGCCGGTGGGACCAACACCCAGACATCCACGGGACTCCCGGGCCATCTCTGAGGCTAAATCTACGATGGGAAGCCCTGCGTAGTGGGTATGCCCCGTCAGGTCCACACAGCGTTCTTTCTGCCCTGTTTGAGGATTCCTGCGGGTGTAAAAGCGGTACTTGCCCTGCTGCATATCGACAACGCCGTCGCCATCGGTATCACCTTTTAGCAGAACTGTTGGTTGTCCAGAAGAGTCTTCTGAGTCAGAAGCTCCGATCATGCGTTTGAACTCTTCAAACTCAGCTGCCTGGGTAAGCTTTGGGTCTTGGAGGTCTGGTTCTATTAGATACTCAGGCAGAACTTGGGAGGCATTAAGCCGTGCGGCGGTAACGTTTGCGTACTGCTGTGTGGTCAGAACTGCCTCGGTTGCTTGTCTGTGGAGTGCTGTCTGGTAGTCGGCATCGGCCTCAGCTGCCTCTATCTGTTTTTGCCACCGCTCTAACTCACTTTGGGTAGCAGCAAGGATGCCAGCTGCGGTGAGGGTGAGAGACATTGTGAGTGTGGGCCGTACCTTGTAGCGAATGGGGACAAGCCAGAGAAACAGCGCTATCAGCGTTCCACCGTAGAGGATGATGGCTCGTTTAGGAGCTGCTCGAAAAAGTGCGAGAAATAGCTGTGCAGTTTGTCCACCCAGCCATCGACGATCTTCGTTATCGAGCATGTTTAGCTGAAGAATGCGTACCATGTTGGCACCCCACCGATAACGGCAAAAAGAAGAACAACAATGAATTGAATTAGGCCCTGGTTGAGCCTGTGGATCTCAAAGTCTTTTGCCCATGCCCTTCCGGTAAACAGACCGTAGTACTGGACACCGAGCATGAGCAGGATAAGCAGCCCTACACAACCGATGGCAACAAGACACCACACAACGGGTCGCCACATAGCGGTTAGTTGCACAAGGCTACTGCTGAGAAGAGAGAGCAGCAGATAGCGGGAGAGCTTAGCGATAGAACGATGGGTGAATACCATAGGGAGCGTGGTTTGCGGGGCACCGTGGCCCCGCTGATGGAACAACAGCTAGAACACAAGCTAGGACACAAGCCGCAGGTGCCCACGTTTGACAGAGCCCGCTTCCGTGCCACTACGTGACTCATCGGTCATGCCACGAAGCTTCATGGTGAGACCCCGTTGGAACTTGGCAAAGCCGATATTTGCTTCTTCGACCTTAGAAGCATGAAGGAGACCACTTTGACGTTTGGCCGTATTAACTTCGTGCTTGAGAGTTTGCCACTCGCTGAAGGCCTGCTCGATAGTGATTTCAAGCGAAGCGACCTTCGTTCGCAGTTTGCGAGTTGCCTTGTGGTATTTCTCGGCGGCTTCAACGAGGTGGGTGTACTCTTCCACAACCCTGGTGCTTTGGGCATAGAGTGTGGCTTGTTCTGTGATTTTGTCAATTGCTGCATCGGCAGCTGCCTGGTCTTTGTAGACCAGGAGATTATCGGGAATGGTAATACCCGGTTGAAAGCCTATCCGTTCAAGGTTTGCTGGG
The DNA here is from genome assembly GCF_043421595.1 of Leptothoe sp. ISB3NOV94-8A. Classification (NCBI taxonomy): domain Bacteria; kingdom Bacillati; phylum Cyanobacteriota; class Cyanophyceae; order Nodosilineales; family Cymatolegaceae; genus Leptothoe; species Leptothoe sp. ISB3NOV94-8A. Next base: position 13,431 of record NZ_JAXSQW010000006.1, read on the forward strand.
TTGACGGTGCCATCGGCGAGCCCGTCTTTGGCAGAGAGGCTGGAGCGGATATCTTCTGTAAGTCCAAATGCCATAGATATGCGGAGTAGAGGACAAAGAGAGTTTTGAGGAGTGCTGCATCACCTCCCATAGAGTTCGTTTCTTAGGATGTTGTCGTTCCCATAGAGAACTTGAATATCGTTTTGTATAGTGTTGAGCTGTTTTACGAGGCCACCCTGTCTGAACTGCCCCACACCAAGCAGCACCAGCACGAGGGAGGCTCCAGTAATACCGATCAGCTGAGAAATGGTGAGTCGCTTTTGCTCTAGGCGTTTGAGTGTGGCGCTCGTTTTCTCGACTTCCTCTGACGTTATCTCTTGCTTCTGGGTGAGAAGATCAACTTCAGCGCGTAGTCCCTGGTTTTCAGCGAGAATCTGTTCAATCTGGCTGACCAACAGATGAATGTTGTGATGATTGCGTTTGAGATCACTATCTATTTCAGGCAGGAGCTGTTCTAGCTCGACAAGACGCCCGAGCACATCGCTGTACATTCGGTGGGTTACCCGATTTGTAGTTTGCAGATCGATGTGAAGGTCTCGCTGTTGCCCCTGGAGCAGGGCTATTGCAGCGAGAGGATCGCCATTGGCCGCCTGTGTCCCCAGCGCTGGATGAGAGACGATGTTGCTTTTTAGCTCCTCCTCATCTGGCTGTATTCGCCGTTGAATCCGGCGAATGCTTGTAGCCAGCTGCGAGATGCGATCAGGGTTTTGAGAGTTAGAGGAAGTCATGGGTTTGACCTCAGGGGTGAGTGTGGCCGTTATTTCCAAAACTGGAGGGTATCGATAACTGAGGTGGTGACGATATCAGCGCACGCTTTAGCATCCATAAGTGGATCGGTGTGTGCCCGAGCTTTCCAGCCAAGCCAGAGACAGGGAGCGCCCGAAAGAATGGCAATTAGCAAATAAGGAAGGAAGCGAAGCATAGCTAGTGGTGGATTTGGGGGCTGCTAGGACAGATTTTGTGAACGATCGCAGCTATTTACAGGAACGAATTGAAGCTCCCTTAGCAGACGCTCCAAGGTCTGCAGCTCTGCTAAGGCAGAACTAACGGCCTCGGATAGATTCCGATCCGGGTATCTGGTTAACAAGTCGCTGTAGACGCGATCGCGGATGGAAACTTTTGCCATATCGATGACGGATTGGGGAATGTGGACGAAAAAGTCAACCAGTTGGACTAAATATAACAGAAAAATATATTAAAAATAGATCAAAAACAATATAAAAAACACTTAAAAATAATCATTTTCCTAAAAGGCTTGTCGTGCATATGTTCCGATTGATCTCTGAATCAAAAATGAATCAGTTTTGGTGGCAGAAATACTGTTAAAACATGAGTAATCGAACACGGATGCCAACGATTTATGGCTAAGCGCTTTCAAATGCCTTTTTTAGGCGAGTACTATAACGACCTGCTTGCTATAGAAGCGTGGCTGAAAGATCGATCGGCACCCACCGAAGCCCAAAACATGCTGTGTTCTGCCCTTACGGAGCGCGAAGCGACTAGAAATGCAATCATTGAGCGTCTGGCCCGAAAGCGCGGCATATCTGCAGAAGCCTTAATCGACCAAATCTTGGCAGGTACTGCCGAGCACTTAACCCCGGAAGAATACGCCACACTCCGGGACCAACAAGAGCAAGAGGCAGATGACGAATAAGTACGTGAATGCAAGACGATAACCTGATTAATCGCCCCCGCCGTAACCCCTATTTAATGCCATTGAGGACAACCCAGTAGGCTGGGTTCTAGGGCGGCCTCCCGGCCCTAGCCATGGGGGTTTGGGGAACTCGGAGGGACCCCAAGCAGCCGGTTTTGGCACCCTCCGATCAAAAAAGGAAAGCTTAGAAAATACCTGCAGTTAAGAATTGACGAGTCCATAGCTGGTCGTAAATTTTGGTGCTGTTTTGACGTGGTTTAGGACCCTATGGAACCACGTTGGACCAATCCTATCCCATTTCGGTCATTTGTTACCAAAATGGTAAATTAATTTTCTTTCTGGTAATAAGCTCCATTACCTAAAAGTGCTATCGTGACACCTGTAGGTATTCCGTGACACCATTGTGGTAAACCCATGGCCACACAAGGCACACCACTATTTGAAGACTTGGAAGACGGCGGTCTGGAGGTATCCCTTAAATACCTCTACGCCGATGATGTGTATTGGGAGAAGTATGAGCTAGCGTGCAAGCACCTGATGTGGCTACGCACGACGTTGGTATCTCAGCTGATTAACTCGTTTATTGCCCTTCATTGGGAGTACTACGCTGATTGCGCCGAGCTAGATGCTAAAGCTCGGGGGCTGTCAGTGCAAGACTTCTTTGATGAATGCTGCAATTTTGAGGCTGAGCTGACTCCATATATTAAGGAGCGGCCCACATTTAAACCGTCACCGCTGGATTCCATTATTGATTGTGAGTCCAGTAGCGCTTATCGAAGACGTGTGAGAACGATTCGGATTGGTCGGGCCAATGGGGCCTTACTCCGCATGGTCTCTGTAGTGGATCGCGCTAGTCTGACGGTTGTAGTCAGTCGGGTGCTCAGGTGGCACTTTGATCGCTACTGGGAAAAGCTATACGTCCCGCAGATTCGTGCAGCGGAGGCTAAATCGTTCCGTCGTATGTTTAGTAAACCTCAAGAGTAGGAGACATTTTCAATGGTTGCTACCCCGATAAAACCTGCGTTAAAGCCAGTGGCTGAAGTGGATACCGATACGCTGATAGCCACATTTCTTGAGCAACTTGGCGCACCGTGGACTGATGCCCAGGATCAAGCACTCTCAGCATTTAAGGCCGGCAGTGCCGATGGTGTAAGAGTGGCAGCGGCCACGAACCTTGATGATCCGTTTTGTAAAGCATTGGGCTACATGGCAAGTATTGCGAAGAAGCCCCCTACGTTGGCGGTGCTGCTGGCTGAGTCGGCCAGGGCCATTGCCGATACGAATAGGGCGAGGACGATTGCTCAGTTGGAGGGTGCGATCTCATCTGCTTTTACAGCTGAGTAGATTGGTATCCCGGTATCATTAGAGTCTGGTACTAACTTGACAAAATATTTTAGAAACGCCCTGGCCTTCGGTTTGGGCGTTTTTTGTGAACGAATTGCTACTAATCTGTAGCAGTTCGTTCATGGCGTGGTGACAGCATAGCTGCAACGAAGTGCAATAAGGGCCACTGCGTCGTCCGAAACAACGCAAATTCGTTAAGAGATCAGAAAAAATCTCAATCCGCCTCAAAAATACACTACAAAATAGCTATCCTGAAAAGATTATCACACAAAGGTTTCAGGCTGATTACACTTCGTTGCAGGAACGCTTGCATTAGGCCATATAGCAGTGCTGTTTTAGAGTTTATGGCACTTTATAGCAGCTACGCTTGCACTACGCCTGATAAGAGTGCAATACTCCTGTCGTCGTTACCAAACGGTAACGACCAAATTTCAGAGTCTTCCAAAAAATCAGTTAATTTATTGTTGGTAAGTTCGCCTTCTCGAACCTCTTTGAAAAATGTGCTAATTCGACCTGCAATTTTTTTCCCATCAAAACTGACTAGTTTCTCGCTTGCTCCATCTGTGAAGGCTGCTGCACCAGTTATATTTTGACAAGGTAAAAAGCCGTATTGAAAATTCTTACTTGTAGGAGCTTCAGTAATGAAACTAGTGGCATTTGCAAACTCTCCTTTGCCAATTGATCCAACTAATTTAAGCTCTCCATTAGCTTCTACGACGATACATCCATCTCCGAATTTCAACCAAAACAACCGATGCTTACCTAGCAAAACAGCAATCAAGGTACATTTTAGCGAAGCGATGTCATAGCCTTTCTCTTCTGATAGCCTTTCTAAAGAGGAAACAGCAGCTTTAATGAATCCGTAGGCATAAGCCTCGGTCGTTTCAGACTCAGCAAATTCTTCCTTATCTAAAATCTCTCTGTTAATAGCCTCCAAGTTTTCAGAGCTAAGAGAGCTGCTTAGACCACGAATAACTTCATTGGCACCGAAGTGTGAGTTAGCAGCGCTACCGGCACCATCTGCAACAAAAAGAGCCGGTCTCGGAGAAGTTATAGAAATAGCTGCATCCTGGCAAGGAATAGGAGGATCTACTCTTAAATGGGAGTGTCCTACTGTTTTAGCATAAGCACCTTTCCAATTGAGTGGTTCGTTGTGCTCGGATAAGACTGTTAATGACGCATTTGAATTATCCAGATCTCTATTGGTGTCATTTTCCAATGAACTTAGCGTCTCAGAGTCTTTTTCCTCTTGAAATTCATCTGAACTCTCTATTTGTTCTTCGATGCTATCTAGTTCTTTTGTTTTCTTTTGATTGTCTATACTGTCAGAACTATCGTTCGAAGCTACAACTTTCTCTTCATCTTCGCCTTTATGTTCTTCGCCAGAATCCAAGTCTGATGTTATTGTACCGCTATTCTGGATATCTTGTTCATCATCAATTCCATCATCAATTTCATCATCGTCATCCTGATGTTCAGGTTGTAAAAATTTAAGATTGCTTACAAAATATCTACTTAGAGGTGACTTAATTCGTTCCCTTTCTTGATCTTCAAGAAAACCGCGCTGAATTTCTATATCTTGAATGACGCTATTCAAATCCTCTTCATGCTTCAGACTACCCTTGAACTCGACTAATTTATCAAAACTGAGATAGTATTTCCCTAGTTTTTGTTTTCTAGAGGTGTTGGCAAAAATTATTGCTTGTAAAGCCAGTGGATTAGATGAATGTTTATGCAGGAGGCCACTAAACTCCTCATCGCTGAATGGGATTGGTTTTGTTCTACTGGTGTTTGTGCTCATGATATCGACCGCAAATCTAAAAAATTGGGTACAAGTATTAGCAATGCAGCAATCAAAGTTATGAGGCATTCTATTGTAAAACTATGAGATTTTGATAGCTCTACAGCTTCTATATTCGAATGTCTTCCCACCCTTTTGTTGAAGGTATATCGATACTAGTACCTGGAGTGGATACGCTAACTTGAGCCATGCTTGCAGAAAGCCACTTAAAGAAATCCCGAAACCTGTATCCAGAAAGCTTTTTAGGAGGTCGATTAGCTGGGCATGCCAACGCAAGCTTATTCAGATTACAGTAGTCACCGATACCGATACCGAAAACTAGATATTTGTTGTTTTCGCCACTACGTCTGAGCTGTGCGGCTGCCTGTGGATAAACATCTTCATCTGTAGGCTCACCATCAGTCATGATTACAATCCAAGGTTGGTAGTATGCAACACCTTTCTTCTTATATTCTTCTTTACGAGCATCTAGAAGTTTAATCGCTCGAAGGATTGCGGATCCCATTGAAGTGGCTCCTTGGGCCGTAAAGACGGGTGTATTTACCTGCGATATAGACTGAATAGGAACAACTTCGGTTACAGTAGTATCAAAAGTAAGAACTCCAAGTTCAACAGCAAAAGATGCAAATTTATCCTGGCAAACTTCTTCTATGAACTGATTAACACCTTGGTTAAGCTCTTCAATTGGCTTACCGTGCATACTGTAACTAGAGTCCAGAAGAAGCATACAGGCACAGCGTGGAGTCGGATTTATGATTAGATCATCATTGTTGGAAGGCATATTTCGTTCCTCGTTATTTTTCTTATTGGAGTACTTATTAGTTGGCTATAGATTTAGACCGACTTCCCCGATATTTACTAATCTTGGGATGAGAAGGGCGAATTTCTTTTTTGCTATGTCCCTTTTCCATTGTCCAGTAGTAGTTTCCTAATGCTTTTTCCCATTCCACGATAGATGCACGATTAGAAGGGTCGTTTACACCATGTTGTAGCGTCCGAATGAAAAGACCTTTGACCTCATACGTCAAGTGACTCCAGATAGTAAACCAAGGTCCAGGAGGTAAAGCATTCTCTTCTCCCGGACGAGCATTGCCTTTTCCATACGGAAAAATACCTTGTCTGAGATTATCGACCGGATTCCCTCCCCCTACTCGACTATAAGGGTGCAGACCTAGCATTAAACACTGAAACATCAAGATAGCCAGTGAAAAGAGATCGCTTTCAACAGTTCGTATCACATTCTGGAAGTCTTGCCCATGGTGCTCAACAGGGGTCATTTCTGGTTTTCCAACTGGGCAAGGGAATATGCTCGATCCACTGGTTATTTGGTAGCTATCAGTATCAATAAAATATACTTTTGAGGTTTTTGGATCTGCTAAGAAGTTGCCTAAGTTAATGTCACCAATGTAAATCTTTTTACGGTGCAATTTTTTGAGTGTATCCAAAAGATTGATTAAGATTGTTACTATTTGCATCCTGTTGAGGCCAGGAAAGCTATTTAAGTAAAGCATGGCATGTCCAAGCGTGCTTAACGGCTCCCCATGGGCTCTTTTCATTGCATATCCAATCCACTCATTCTTGTCATTGAAGACCTCTATTTGTGGCCATGAAAGAAAAGGCTCTCTAATGAGATCTGTCATCTTGGTCTGAGCGCTTATTTTTTCACGAAGCTCGTGTCCTTGTTCTCTTAGCTTATCAGGATGGAAAATCTTAACTACAATATTAGGGTTTTCATTAAGGGCAAAAACATCTCCTTGTCCGCCACTACCAATTTCATTCCCTAACCTACGTGGTTGGTTGTTCGCATCATAAACAGTTAAAACCATGATTTTTAGACAATAATAATGACTAGGACAAAGATTACTGTGCTTTAATGTGTTTAGATTCTTGATAGCACCCGAAAGTCGCTCTTGTTCCAACAGATAGATCTAAATCATTGCTGAGCTAACCAAGCTTCCACAGATGGATAATCTGTGTATGTAATCGGTATCTCTCCTAATAGCTCAACGGCTTTCTTTACTTGACTGCGTGAGGCTAGAACCTCAATGGCATACTTGTGCTTTAGTTTGCTTAGCTTTTCTTCCCCATTAGAGCTAAGCTTTCCGCCTTGAAGATTCTTTAGCTTTTGTAACTCGTTAATTGGTCTTAGTAGTGCTTCTGAGTTCTCAGTTCTTCGAAAATCTAGGATTCCGTTATCGGCTAAAGCTAGTAATTCGGGAGGTGTCGGCGGTGTGGGTTCAGAAATAGGTATATTAGGTTCCTGAAGAACCACAATGCCTGTGTCTGGATCGATTTCTGAGGTTGCTTGCTGCCGATTTAGTGAATAAAGACCGAGAAAACCCAATACTAGAAGAATAATTAGAACTACGCTTGAAGCAATAAAATTATTGTTTCGAGCGTTTGCATTGTTATCTCTCCTATTTATAGGAGTTTTTGATGGAGGCAAACTTTTGTTCTTACCTTGCCTACCTTTTTTTCTGGACTGATTGGTTGAGGGAAGAACCTCAACATCAATAGTGTTATCTCTAGAATGAGTTATGTTTTTAGAATTACCACCGGGAAGTTTTCCAGATGTTTGAGCGATGCCTTGATAAGCCACGTTGATAGCTTGCGGCAACCTAGTCTTATTACAGCCTTCTCGACACCATTTAGCAATTTCTTTGGCTTCGATCATGCAGAAATTTGGCAGAAACCGCTGCGATTGAGCAACTAAGGCCATTTTTGTTAAATCGTAGGTTACGAGAGCAACTACACGATCCCTATTTTTTCCTGCTAGCTCGATGGCAGAATTTAGAATTTGCCTATCTATCTCTCTCGGTATAGGAATTCCTGGATTATCTTCGATACCCGATACATGGTAGCTCGGATGATCTTTAATAAAGCTTATACATTTTTTTGCTTTGAATCTGTCTTTATCCTTCCTAGATTTGGCTATTTTATCAAGCTCAAAGAAGGTTGCACCCGGAATATAGCATAGACCAAGTTCTTGATTATTCCTCCAAACCTTGTCCGGATTCCTATCATAAGCAGACAACAAAGCACGTGTATCAAATACGAGTATACGACTTTCTCTTGGCCGCTTACTTGGATGAGCCAAATTGGACATGCAAATTAGTCCTCATCAAATTATTCTTCTAATTTAACCAGTGCCAGTAGATGCAGTTAAAAAGGCATATCCCCGTCCTTTTTCGAGCGGGGTTTACTCTTGTTATCAGTGCCGTAAAAAGGAGTAGGCTGGTTCTCTAAGGGAGCTGCATTATCGGTCTTACTACCAGTATTCTTATTGCGAATATTTCTTTTGTTGCTTCTTGTTCGCCTTTTCTTTGTATTTCTTTTAGGACTCGGACGCCTTTTTGGCTTTGGGTTTAAATTCAACTTAGAGGATGGTTGACCAGGCGATTGATTTCCTCTATTGCCTGGGCCAATTCCAAATTTAGCCTTGAACCAGCTTAAGTCGAGATCTAAAAAAATATCTCTATCTGTAAATAGACCGATATAGATAATACAGAAACTTGTAAAGACAAGTAGAAATCCTAGACTCAGCTGATCTGACATTTCAGAAACCTGTAAACAGATGCCTATAGCTCATCGAGATGAGGTTTAGTGATCTTTGACTCTTCTAACCAAGCTTTAATAAGGTTTAGAACAGCTTCATTCATGCTCATCTTCTGTAATGCACAAGCTGCTTTGAACTGTGCTCTTAACGAGTCCGGCATCGATATCTTTAACGCAACGCCATGCTCCTTACTCATGCAATTCAACAAACCTCGCAATTAGGGCAAAATGGCAGTTCAACACAAATGGGCAATAAATCCATATACTACAAAGTATCCATTTTCACCCAGAACTGTCTTGAGTGTGCCTAGAAGTTTTTGAGGTATAAAATAACACTTAGACAAAATGATCCAGTTTTGTCAAGGTCGGGTCATAGCCTTGGCGGAGTTAAGCGATGAGCCATGCAAGAACTCACACTAAGACAGAATCGATGCTTCACTCGGTGTCGGATTGGTGTAAATGCTAACTTTAGCGGCTACCCACTTAAGTCGGGACAGTCAGCCTGACAGGAATTTGTGAGGTAGCACCTTATCTCGTTTCCGAGGCACCGGTAACTCAGGCATCTGGTCTAATACGGTTTGAAATAAATTGGGATGTGACTGTTTAAAGATCCGTTTAGCTAATGAATTAGGATTGCATAGTCTATTGCCCCCGGCCCACATCGATCAGCTTGATCAAATTTATGGCATTCGTGGGATTCAAAGACTGAATGATCCCGAAAGCCTCAACCAGCGGCTCTGGCCTTGGAAAAGGCTTACGGCATGCTTTTGGGATTGGGGCCATGAAATCTGGCATCCAGCTCAACATGCTACAAAAATGGATGGGCCATCCTGATATGAAGACCACAGCCATCTATGCTAATGCCCTTGGTGATGAAGAGCGTGAGATTGCAGCAAGAATGTGGGTGAGCTGATTACAGCCAATGATAGCTGTATCTTTTGGACACCTCGATTTATTGATTTTTTGAGGAATCGCGTCTCAAAATCCCAAAAGCCTTGTTGTCCCATGCGACCAAGTCCTGCTAACCCTAAACCCTGACTATGATCTCACATTGAGACTCTATTTTTGGATTAATCGAGGTGCCCTTTTGTAGAACAAAAACCTTTGGCTTGAATGAACTCATGCACCAAGTCAGCCAAGGGAGCACTTCACCTTTCTGAGCAACGATAAACTCCTTTCAAGTTGTCTAGGATACACCAACATATTAAAAAGTACCCTTAGGGAGTATTGCCGTTAAATGGTTGCTCCTTATACACTTTCATCGTTGAGGCTAAATCCATCGTTTTGTGTGCATCATCAGCTTGAGCAGGTTTGACAACCACTATATTTAACCCTGTTCTTTTCAGCTTCAGAAGATTCTGGTAGATACAGATACCCAACAGCACAACGCAAAATATTCAAATACAAGGAGTCAGAAAATGACTATTGACCTAAGCTCAGATTTTGCGAATGGGGCCGAAGGCTGGTCAGCAGGCTTCACGGACTATGCTCTGACTTTAGCTGATCTCGGCCTGTCATCCGGGATTCGGCCGATGCCAGAAAATCTAGGGTTGAACAGCACTGGTTACTACATCCAGGGAAGAAATAGCTCCGATGATCTATTCATGTTCCTGGCACGAAGATTAACACCCGAAAACCAAATTAAGCCCAATACCACCTACCGCTTGGAATACGAAATTCAATTTGCTTCAGACGCCCCTTCAGGAGCTATTGGAATTGGCGGTGCACCAGGTGAAGCAGTGTTTGTAAAGGCTGGGGCAAGCTCTGTTCAGCCGATAGCACTGATCGATGTTGCGGGTCAGATATCCATCAACATTGATAAAGGGAATCAGTCACAGGGAGGGCGAGATGTGGGTGTTGCCGGGAATGTTGCCAATGGTCGCAATCCAGAGGAACCAACAGAATATGCTTTAGTAACACTCGTTTACCAACATCCAACTCCTGTTACAGCTGATGCCAATGGAAACTTATGGTTGGTCGTCGGAACAGACTCAGGGTTTGAGGGGCCGACAGCGCTTTATTACACCAAAATCAATGTGAAACTGAGTCACTGTGGATAATCTGAAAAAATAGCTGAAGCTTTGACAAATTTACTTTTAGTCCTCCCAAAAAGGCTGGATTAACGTAAGACGCAGGGAGTAAATCACTTTCTTATGCCACTAAGCTTTTGTAACATAAACCACTAGTTTGTTCGCTGTCATGGTTTACGACGCGATTATTATTGGTGCAGGCCCAGCTGGATGTGCCGCAGCGATCATATTAGCTCGCTCTGGATTGAATGCTTTATTGCTGGAAACTTCTGCATTCCCGAGGCATCGTCCTGGAGAATCCTTACATCCTGGTGTTGAACCGATATTTGCAGCTCTTGGGATTGCCTCAGCTGTCAAAACTGCTGGGTTTGTGCGTCATATTGGCCATCGTATTGTTTGGTCACTAAACGCTCCTGAACAGCTAGAGCGATTTGGTAGTGATGACCAAGGAGAATGGAAAGGGTACCAGGCTTGGCGTCCAGAATTGGACCAGATTTTACTGCAACAAGCTCAAGCCCAAGGTGTTACTGTTTGGCAGCCATGTCAAGCACGAGCACCCATTTTTAATGGCAATCAACTGATCGGCTTGGATACAGATTGGGGTAACATTCAAACCCGTTATGTCTTAGATGCGTCTGGTAGGTCGCAATGGCTCTTGCGTAAACTGGGTTTGAACACTTTAAAGTACTCTCCACAACTCATAGTTCGCTACGGTTACGTGCATTGTTTCCAGGGACCGAGCATATTTGATATTCCCCTTATGCAACGCGACATTACTGGCTGGACGTGGTTGGCACGGGTGCGCCAGGAGCGGTGCGCTTGGGTGCGTATGCAGTTTGACGGTATCGATCCAGGTCGCAACTGGCGACCGCCACAGCTGAAAGATTGGGTTGAATTTTGTCCCAGTAAAGGAGAGAACATGACTTGGCGAATCAGTGAAACTTTAGCGACAGAGAGTTGGTTTCTAATGGGAGATGCAGCTGTTGTTCTTGATCCTGCATCTTCTCACGGGGTGCTTCGGGCACTTATGTCTGGAATGCAAGTTGCCCACTTGATCACGTCTACTTTTCGAGGAAACATCTCAAAAGCTGGCGCAGCTGGCCTTTACTCACGATGGCTCCGGGAATGGTTTTACCATGATATTACCCGCCTACGCGAACTCTATTCGGGAAAAAGTAGAGAACCGGCCCTATCCTAAGTACTTCTCCCACATTCTTCTCAATCTAGCCCATTCACGACTTATACAGGAGATGTAATTACCAATGGCATTAATTACGGATGTGAAACGAATTTGCGACCGTCTGGCTGATGCTGGCTGGCAAGCACTAATGCTTAAACATGGTATCGATATCAAGCAAGTAAGCGACGAAGCCCTCGCAAGTGTTTTAGCTTTGCAAGTCGATGTGGACCTTAGCATTTCTGGATTTGAGGATTTTGTCGCCAGTCAGGCCAGGGGGATCGAACCTGGAAACCCAGCTGCAAGCTTGCTGTATCATGCCTTGGCCTCACCGAATGTCAGTATGGCCCCGCAGCAAGACACAGCATTGGCCTCTTTGAGTCAGATGATTACTGAGTTTCCTACCCTTGAGGAACTAGACACAATTGCTAATTACATATACGCTAGGGCCAATCGTAGCCTCGTCGATGTTCGTCAATATGCGGCAGAACTCTTAGAGATTGATAGTGATGCAGTTGAGTTATCTATCGCTGTTTTCGCCTCAGAGTATCGACCTGCCCCTGAAACTCCTCACCAGCGTTATGCGGATTTGTGTCATTCGCGCACTGGAACGGCTCGTGTGGGAACAACAAGTGCCATCTATGATGGTAAACTTCGTGGGTACATACCCTTTCGAGAAGAGGATGGCCCCAATACAATCCGTGTTTTGCCTTGTCATTACAGTACTTGGTTAGCTGTACGCTCTTCAGCGCAAGAAAGTCGTTTTGGCCCTGCTCGCATCCGCTCAGGGGATGAAAATCGCAGCTTTTGGGTGCCTGTTCATAAACTGTTCAATGGTGATGAATGTCTTCAAGGGGAATCTCTTGAGATTTCTTTGTCCACTCAGCATCAGAATAAGAAGTTAGAACGCCTACATCAAAGGTTAGAGGATACTGGTTTTACATCTGGATTCAGTGCAACAGAGAGGCAGCAACCCCCCTTTATTGATCAACAGAGTTTAATAGAGCGATTGTCTATTTTTCGAGGTGGTGCCTGTCTTTTGAGTCCACAGCCTCAGCCGCTAGCAGCACGAGCTAACTTTAATAATGCTCCCCTTACATTTCAGTCGCCCCCAATGCAGGGAGCGTTTTATGATGCCTTCTCTCCCACTCTCAGCTTTAATCAGCCTGAGGGGCCTCCTGTGCGTCCATGGCCAGAGTATGCACATGTTCGATTTGAGGTTGAGAATGGCAACACGAGCTATTTTGGTGATCGCTCCGATGCGGTTAACAAAGCTACGGATGGTGGATATCGAGCTTTAAATATTTCTGACTTTACTGGTGATGGTTGGATTAAGGCCTCTATTCCCACTCTCAATACCCTTGAGTCAATTCCCGCCTATTCAATGGTCGCTGCACCTGATTTCTTTCCAGCGGTTGACCAACGAGAAGTGTATGAATGGTGGAGAGAGAGCCGCAACCAAAGTGCATTATCGAACCAGCCTGCATGGCTTCGTCAGCTTGTGTTAGGTGGTTATTGGGATTTCTGGCGGGCTGAGCCAATTCCGTTGTCCGACGAACGATCTGCACCTAACATTACGCTCTCTGAGGCCGGATTCCAAGAAAACGATGATACGATCACAGCTATTGTGACTTCTCTGGAACGCATAAATTTACTGCGTTCTAAGCTAGCTGCGCCCACAACGAAGCGCCATGCTACACTTCCAGATGCAGCGGCTGGGGTATTTGCACCTGGCTGGGATACCAGTGGTGATCGTATTCCTGGCGGCGGGACACATCTTTCCTCCTATGGTTTGGGCAGTCCATTTCCGGAAGATGCAAAGCTATGTGCAGCACTAAGTACCTTCTGGCCAGCTGTTGCTCCAGATACGGAACGTACTTTCTATGGTGATCAATCGAGTAGTCCTCAGGGAACTGGAACGGTTTGTCCACTGACTGATGAAGAAAATGGCGCTGCACAGGGGAGTATTTCCTGGGATGGATTGCGAGGTCCTAGGGTCATCACAGAAGACAGTAGCGGAACAACTGTTCGCTATCCTATTTATGAATATGCTGACTATACCCTAAACGCCTTGGAAGGACGGTTTTCTATTGCTAACACGAGGAATATCGACTTTCAGGAATACACGAGTCGGATTTTAAGCACCTTACGCATGTATCGCGCCCTTGAGCAGGTTGGAACAAAGCGATCGTTGCATATCCTTTCATTTCAGAAAGCTGAATCAGGGAATGCAAACCTGATTCAGGCTCAGAATGAAACAAGCCGTGCTTTATCTGGGCCAGTTTATCGCTTTGATGTCTTCAATGAAACAAACTCAATTTCTTTATCCTCCGGCAGTGCAGGAGAGGAAGACTATAGGATTGATATTATTTACACACTTTTTGTTGGCACAAGTGATTTTCTTCTAGCCATGGCCCGCCGTGGTAATGGATCACAAGCACGCAGCCCTTGGCAAACACTTGATGTTTGAAGCTTAGGCACTGTTCTTAAAATTACACAGGGAGTTTACGACAACCTTTCAGAAGCCATAGAGGCAAAGTTGCCTATCGAATCAATCTGACTTCCACTGGCCAATCAATTTTTACCCGTTAATATCGGTAGCTTCTTGGCGATACCAAAGGCAAGGCATGAGCGATCACCAAGCGATAATCCGAGGGGTTTTGTTTGTGTGATCAATTCTCCCGCCGTAATAGCAAGCGCCTCATTGAATAAAGGGTACTGCAAGCGGTGCGATGTAGATCAGTTAACCTGGGTCCTCAATTGGATGTATTTTGAAAAGTCTTAAATTCCTTACAGAGTAGTGACTCTAGGAAGATTCCAAGGTTTGTACGTATCTTCACCTAGAAAGTTTATTTGCAATATTCCACAACCTGCTGAGTTTATAAAAATTTCTTCTTTCTCTAAAATTTGCACGTATTGACTACTTGATTACAATTTTCCGTAATAGGCTTGGTTTAGTGTGATGTTGTCTAAAACTCATTTTGTAGGCCTACCTATGACGTCTATAGTTCCTGTGAACCAAGAAGATAACGAAGATCGTAATGACCAAAACAGTAGTGCAATTGATAAGACCATTAATTGGATTATGGATGTAGGGATCAGTGGACTTGGGGACACTTTACCCTCTGCTCAAGACGTTGCAGAAGAGCATTTGAAAAGGTGCAATGGTGATGTAGAAAAAGCGGTAGAGTCTGTGATTAAATGGAAGACTGCCTATGCAGGTGGTTCAGGTTTTGTGACAGGGTTTGGAGGTCTCGCAACTCTTCCAGTTACTTTGACAGTAGGACTAGCTGCCAGCTATGCGATTGCAGCCAATCAAGCTGCAGCTATTGCACATCTCAGAGGATATGAGGTCTATTCTGATCAAGTTAGAACAGCAGTCTTGATGTGCTTGGTTGGAGACTTGGGGGAAGAAATTCTTAAGACTGCTGGCATCGCTGTTGGGAGACAAGCGGCTCGCCACGTTGTCATGCATAAAATTCCCAAGTCGTTGTTAGGAAGAATTAACAAGCTAGTTGGCTTTAAATTAGTAGCCAAGGTAAATGAAAAGGCAGCTGTTAGGCTTATCAGAGTAGTACCTTTTGTTGGAGGGGTTGTAGGTGGTGCTGTTGATGGAGCTTTTGTAAACATCTGTGGTAGGTCTGCCAAACAAGCTTTTCCTGCGATCTAGAATTTTGTGCATCAATAATTTCAAGTACGACAGTCCTGCTTAGAAAAGATATGTGATTAAGGTAGGTCGTACTTTATTTGAGAGATTGGTCTAACAATTTAGCTTTCACTGTCCTTTAAGGGTCAATAGATTATGTCTTCTGAATCTTGTAATTTAACGACTGTTGACAGCACCGGTATAGTTCTTGCGTCAGAATTTGTGTCCTTTATGGATGCGCTTAATCCACTTGGTAATCTTGCTAAAGTTGTTGCTAAAGTTGTTGCGTGTCGTGTTGATATTAAAAGACTTCAGAATGAAGCGAACGAGGCCAAAAGAGCCTATGAACTTAAGGCAAAGCAAAGCAAGTATGACTATGAAATAACTTCAAAAAAAATAGATGCAACGCTAGCAATAGCTCTGGAATCTTTAGATAATAGACGCTTTGCTATGGAGCAGTTCTTCAGTCACGCCGAAAAAGAAATGAGGCAACATCATATCTATGGAAATCAAATTGTTAGAACTCTCCAGAATATGCGGGAATTGGCTTTTAGGAGGGATGTTCCATTCGAAGAAAAGAAGCTCGCATATGAAGCAATTCAATCTCTATCAAAAGATCTAGTTGCCTCTCAAAATAATGGCACTACAACATTGGGTATTCTCGTTCAAAATACTCGACAGGATCTTTCTGCTGTAGCGGGAATTCTTCCGTCTTCTTAACTGATTTCATTTCAATTTACTCAAACTCAAGGATCTATAAGAATGTGGTGGTTATTTACTCTAGGCTTATTCGGTGTACTTGGAATTGCCGATAGAATTCTAAAAAACCTGAAAAAAAAGGCATTTAAAGAACGAAAGCGATGGGAGAACGAACATAAGAAAGTAGAGAAGGAGATACTCAATTACGAAAAGAAAATACAGGATAAAATTCGAAAAGCCCAGTCTAGAGCCAATTTTGAGCAGTTAACTCAACTGCATTTTGAGTCAATGAAAGTAGCTAACCATGCCTATCGACTTCTCAAGGATGCACGAACAGCCCTCGATGCAATTGGAGAGGCTATTAAAACTGCTGGAATAGAAAAAAATCGGTTAATTGCGGAAAAAAGAGCTACTCATAATGCTCATGAAAGAACTCAGATAGAGCAAGAAATTTCTGCTCTTATCGATCTGCGTGAGAAACTTTTTCCCGATAAAGATGAATTGAAAGCACAGAGAAACCACTTTAATAATCGAGTGAAAGACTTCAATGCAAATACTCGGACTTTGAAGCTCACTATTCGTGACAAATGCGGCAACCGTGGTCGGGACTGGTATCAGCGGCTAGAAGCTCGAACCGCAAGCAGGCGCAGAAGTGGCTAAAGGGACTATGTTCTGGTATCAGCGGGAGCATTTGCCGCAGCCTTCAATAATAGAGTACTGTGACTAACTTTGGCTTATATCGCAGGCTTGTTGTAAGTGCCTCATTTTTCGATGAATACTCAGACTGAGAGAAATTTATCTCCGATAATTGTCCACTATTTGAAATGCACAATTGCTTACGCGAAATCAGTAAATCACGACTCTTTTGGCTTTCTATAGAGCTCCTCAAACGCTTCCTCCATTTTGAAATCTAGAGCTCGATCGCTATACCTGGCAAAGATCTTGTCAGAACGAATGCGGACAGCCCGCTTCGCCAATAGTGGATTCATGCCAGCGGCCACGAGTGATGTAACAAATGTATGTCTCATACGGTGAGGGTGAATGTTCTCTAACTCGCTGGCTTCCGCTAAATCCTTGACCAGTTCATAGATGCCGCTGTAGCCCAAACGTTGCCCTCGGCTGTTGTTCGACAAACTGACAAACAAGGGAGACTCGTGGCTGACGGTAAACCCATTGCATACTAACCATCCCAAATAGCTATCCAAGGCGGAGATCGCATTCGGCTTCAGAGGCACCAAGCCATCACTGCCCCACTTAGCCTCACGCACTCTTAATCGCCGCCCATCATAGTCACTGATATCCAGACCGCAGACTTCCCTGGCTCGCAAGCCATGATTTAGCACCTGGAGGATTGCCCGGTCTCGCACCTCGGAATCCCCTCGGTAAGCTAATACTTCAAATAGCTGATCGACTTGAGCATCTGCTAAATCCCGAGGAGGCTTAGCAGGTTCTTTGAGAAATTCAATAGTGAGTGTGGGATTACGGGTGATATAGTCCTTGACGGTGAGCCACTTGAAGAAACTCTTCAAGGTGGCCAATGCTTGATTAGTCGTGGTTGGGGCCAGCCTTCCCCCTCGTTTACTAGGCTGGTTCTTGAGATGCTGCTTGTAGCGATCAACATCTCGGTGGGTGATATCATGCCAATGTCTGTTCTGAGTCCATGCATAGAAGAGTTGAAGCTGCCGTTCGTAGGCTTTAAGGGTATTGGCGGATAGCTCGCGCGATCTCAAAAACTCCACCACCCGCTGCCAGCTCAAATCCTCGGCTACCCGCACCGGTGCCTTGGCCACCTGCCCAAATTCAATAAAAGTAGGCTCAGGAATATCGCGAGCCATAATAATTCCCGCTATTTGAAATAAATCGAAGGGCGAAATGCCCAATTTACCGTAGCCCCCTCCCTATGGAGTGAATTTTACCCTAAATAAGCTTTTTTATATTGACTTCACTAAAAATTACACTAAAAATAAACCTGCTAAAGTACGCTACCCTAGACCTTGAATTTCAAGCAGTTCAGCGATCGCTCGATTTCTAAGGACGGATGCCACGGCGGATTAATCAAAAGTGTGTCGCGTGTGCTCAGTTGAGCGCAGCCCAGGCCCGGCAGCAGCATGGGCCTGATGGAGATGGCTGCTGGGATGAAAAGCGCTGTCACCGGAAGCGATCGCACTACCGTAATCGACGGGACTCAAATGAAAAGCGACGGGCTATCTACCAGCAGCAGGTCATGGCTACCAAGGCTGACGATGAGGTAGAGACCGTTTCTCTAGACGTGGCAGAATCCTCAATGCCCTATGCCAACCTCTATATCTGGCGAGAAAAGCGTAAGGATGCCCCGGTCCATGCCATCGGTGCGACGGTGATTCACAACGGCCAGAAGGTTTTGGAAGTTAAGCCGATTCACTGTGCCGGATATCGGCGACGACAGTTAGAGCGCTATGTCTCTCAAAAGATGTTGCCCTATCTCACCGAACGCTATGGGATCACCCACTTTTTCAATGAGATTCGGTTAGAACCCATTGAGTGTCCTATTCCTGAATGCCCCTTAAAGGGATGCTTTGAGCATCGTGGAGGGGGCGATGGTTAGTGTTCGTCAGCTGGAGTTAGACCTGGGGGATGCCTTTGAGGATGCTGCCGATGTACCGGAAGAAGCAAATATTTTAGAGCTGTGGCAGCAATTTGAGGGGGTGATGATGGAGCTACCTTGGCGCGAGCAGCTGCGACTCGGTGGGGAAGTACTGGCCCAGCTGGCTGATATTTGTGAGGCTAAGTCTGAAATCCTCTGGGACGACTGGCAAGATGCCCATAATGTGGAGGGGCCTGTGTTAGATGGCGACTGGCTTAATGGAATCACTCGACAGACCCAAGAATTGGATTTTTCAGACCTGGTACAGCATTCAAGTCTCTCCCAACGCGATCTGCTTGAGCCGGTGGCCGATGATGAGTCTGTTGCAGGGGAAGTAGATAAAGCCTCTGTTCTGGCGTTAGTGGATGCGTTAACTGAGGAAGCGGTTAAGGAGCAAGCGCTGGCCGTGGCGCATTCAGAGAATGTATCGGTTTGGATCGAGAACTTGTCTATGAAACGGACTGGTGCTCCTCAACGACTCATTGATCTACAGCGACAAGTGAAGATGCCATTGGTGGAGGTGTGGATGGCGGCACTCCTGGGTGACTTTAGATTGGAGCAGCGTGGAGAATTTTATGAGACGGAGCACCTTTGGATTGGTTAAGGTCCGTCCACTTAGACCCAATGTGGCCTGATTTTACTGTTCAAAATTAGGGGGTTCACTTCACCAAGTTGAGGAGCAGATCTGCTTTAACGACCACAATGCTCCATGTCTAAACATAGGTCTCTTAAAGCTTATGGCCTTCTGACATCGGTTTGCTCTAGCTCAATTTTTTCCAGAAGAATCTGAATTCTCTGATACTGCATTTTCAATTCCTTCATCTGAGCCTTCAGTTCATTCATCTGTTGCTCTAGACTTTGATACTGCTGGCCATTGAGGCTAACGTTAGGAAGGGTTGTTTTTACTGGCTGATAGACAACATTAGCGTTAAAGTCACTCATATGTTTTGGTGTCCAATGAGTCGGGGGCTCTATCTGATTGCTCAGACTGACACACTGATGCTGCTTGTCTAATTCTATATTTTGTATTGTGGATGTACCAGAAATACTCATGGTCTCCTTTTTTCCACTGCATTTATCTTTAGCGGTGACGTTGAGAAGTCCGTTAGCATCAATATCAAACATCACCTCAATCTGAGAAACACCTCGTGATGCAGGAGGGATGCCATCGAGCCGGAGAACACCTAAGTTCAAGTTGTCGTGTGACATCTCATGGTTCCCTTGCAGAATATGGATTTCGACGCTTGTCTGGCCATCCACTGCTGTTGAGAAGACCTCAGACTTTTTAGTGGGGATGGTGGTGTTGCGAGGAATCATCGTGGTCATCACACCTCCTAGAGTTTCAATCCCTAAATTCAATGGCGTCACATCCAGCAGCAATATGTCCTTTACTTCTCCGGCCAAAACACCACCTTGAATAGCTGCCCCAATGGCCACGGCTTCGTCAGGATTTATGGTTTCGTTAGGTTCTTTCCTGAAGGTGCGCTTCATGAGGTTCTTAATTGCTGGGATTCGAGTGGAGCCCCCCATTAGTACGATTTCATCAATGTCGATTTCCCTGAGCTTACTATCTTTAAGGACCTGATATATAAGTATGCGGCAGCGATCGAGCAGATCTGTGCATAGCTCTTCGAACTTCGCCCGAGTCAGATTCACTTTTAGATGCTTAGGTCCGTCTTTGGTAGCAACAATGCAGGGGAGATGAATCTCTGCCTGAGTCACACTGGAGAGTTCGATTTTGGCCTCTTCAGCGGCTTTAGTTAACCGCTGGAGCACCTGCTTATCCTCGCGTAGGTTAATACCCTCTATCTTTTGAAACTCTACGGCAAGGTAATCGACAATTCTTTTGTCGAAGTCGTCACCGCCCAAGTGGGTACTCCCAGAAGTGGCCCATACTTCAAATGCACCGTTGCCCACCTTTACGATGGAGATACTTAGATTGCCACCCCCTAGGTCGAACATTACGATGGTCTCATCACTCTTTTTGTCCAGACCATAAGTCAAAGAGGCTGCCGTTGGTTCGTTGATAATTCTTAGAATTTCCAGACCTGCAATCTTGCCAGAATCCTTGATAGCAAGCCGCTGAGCGTCATTAAAGTAGGCGGGAACGGTAATCACTGCTTGGGTTATTGGTTCGCCGATATACTTGCTGGCATCGTTGACTAGCTTCTGCAAGACCCGAGCGGCAATTTCTTCAGGAGAAAATTGCCGCTTTACTTGTGGGCAATCTAGTTTCACTCTGCTACCTACATTCAGGACTTTGTAGGTAGCTTCCTTTGCGTCCTCAGCGACTTCATCATAGCGACAGCCAATGAAGCGCTTAAAAGAGTAAAAAGTATCCTCAGGATGCATCACAGCCTGATGCTGAGCGAGCTGGCCTACAAGGCGAGCTCCATTCTTGTCATAAGCTACCACAGAGGGGGTAATGCGAAATCCCTCTGAATTGGGGATGATGGTAGGCTTGCCGCCTTCCATTACTGCAATGCATGAATTGGTTGTGCCTAAGTCAATACCAACAACTTTACTCATGACGCTTCTCCTGTCAATCTGGTAACTGGGAGTCGACTTGACGCTTAGTCCGAATTTTTTAGTAGGAGGATTACAGGAGCAAGTACGTAGAAGACCCTACTGAGGAGCTACTGAAAGGCTGAAGACTTTATTCTGGTTTTTATGGGGTGGCGAGATTGCCCTAATTTGAATTACCCATTTATCTTCACTCCTACTAGATATATTCTTTGCAAGAATAATGAGGATTTTGTGAGGATATCGAAGCTATTTATTACAAAAATATTGCATGACGTCAAATTGAGACGTGACCTGACCTATGTTTATGCATAGAGAATTGTGATCGTTAAGGCAGATCTGCTCCTCAACTTGAACGAGATTCCAGTGTTTTCAGACTGCAACCTGCGCTAAGATTCCTCAGAACTAAGCATGAATAATCCCCCAAAAACCTTTGTAGAGAATGGCTTTTCGCTTTAGCGGCCATTTTTTCTCCAACTATACACAAAAGCCATGCAGGACCAGCGGGGGCATTGGTTGTCGTTTGAAAAGGCTGGCTGAGATCGCAACGGCCATCACTATCGGCACGACAGGTTTTGCTACTGACTTAGCCAGCCGAGACATTAAATGTTCCTCTGCCTCAAGTCCAGGCAAGGGCGGGTCCAGCCCGACCAGCTTCCACTGTCCAACGTCCCATAAGTTGCTTCTGCAACCATTGGATTACTACCAAATCAGACCTAATTCTTAACCTGACGTGCGACGTCGCACGTCAGGTTAGCTCATGAAGTTGGGCAACTAATTCATTGATCTGATCAAGGATAGTACCGACCTGTTTATTCTTCTTTCTCAAGACATCGCCCTTTAATAGCAGGCTCAGCCCATCAACGGCTGTTGTGGCCCGTTTCATATTTGGAGATGGCTTCTTCTCTTTGGCAATATTCTTGGATTCTGCTTGTTGACGCTTGGCTTGACGGATTTCCTTGACCGGTGGATTTACGTCAATAATCCACGATAGTAAATCGTCACGATCTTCATCGTCTTTGACGCTGCCTATCTCAAGGGCTTTCGATGCGTCAATCTGGCCTGCGTCTAATGCCTGCCTGACATCATCGGGTAAGCTTCTAAACTTAATTAGTTTTGTGCGAAAGCTGGTAAGTTTGCCACCGTTATATCGGTCAAGGATCGTCTGATATGTTTCCAGACGAGTTTTGATATCTTCTGATATGCCATTGCCACGTTTGGCAGAATTGCTCATCTGGTTTAGCTCTTGCTCAACCGCATCTGGGGTGACGCCCGCTTCATCGGCCATTAATTCCAGGTAGCCCAAAAGTACCTCAAAGGCATTGAGGTTTTTGCGCACCATGTTTTCATCGAAGCGGATGCGTCTGACTTGCTGTGGGGTTAATTCTTGAATTTCAGCACGAATGACTTCGTGGTCCAGTTCTTCGCAAGCGGTGACGCGACTGGCACCAAAGACCAACTCATATTTATAACCTTCGGCCAGGGCCTCACTGTTTGGAGGGAGGGGAGTGACTAAGACTGCTCCGCGAAATCCTTCTTCTTGAATAGCGATCTTTAGCTTTTCGATCTCATTGTGATCAAAGAAAAGACGTTGCTGTTTGGGTCGCCATATTTCGGCAATTGGCAGTTCAACGAAAGATTTATCTACTGTTGGATTCTCAACGGACGCTATGTTTTGGGCCGTATCCTCAGAGGTTAAATTTCCTAAAATGTTGCCTACCATTGAGGTAGAGCGTAGTTTGGTTGCTGAACTCATACGGTTACCTCAACTTGCTGTGCAATGGCTTTAGAAATTGCTCGCATGACTTTAAGACAGTCATTTTTGGGATCGAATTGAGCAAGGGGTTGATGCGCTTCCTGGGCGTCACTCACTGCAGTGCGCACTGGCATAGGATCAAATACATTCATGCTGTCAAACATGGGCAGCTGTAGCTGTGCTGCAATCTCATGAATGGCATCATTGGCCCTGCGTGAACCAGAGGTACGTTTGTCGTACATGGTTGGAATAAGACCCAGGACTCTCAAGTCAGGATTTACTTTTTGGGCAAGCTCGATGCTGACTCGGAGGAGCCCCATTGTTGCCTCGACTGCTTTGTAATTGGTGCTGAGGGGGACCAATAAGAAATCGGCCGCCACCAGGCAATTGATGGAAAGTAAGCCTAAGCTGGGAGGGCCATCAATGACGATGACATCGTATTTTTTGTCTACTTTCTCAAGGGTATCCCTGAGGCGATACTCTCGACGTAGTTCGCCAGCTAGCAGTAATTCTGCCTGGGCAAGCTGAAGATTGGCAGGAATGAGATCGCACCAGTGGGTGGAATCAATGGGCAAGGGTGCTCGGTTCATTAAGCTGTCAAAGATGGTTGCTTCTAAACCGTAGGCATCGAGGCCAAAAAAAGTGGTCAGTGAGGCTTGCGGATCCATGTCGATCGCAAGGGTGTTGACATGCTGCTCCCCAAGTAAATGGGAGATGTTCATTGTCAGCGTAGTTTTGCCAACTCCCCCGGACATATTAAAGAAAGCTACTACTGTCGCCATGTTTAGGTATGGGGGATGAGGTGGAGGGCTGACGTGCGACGTCGCACGTCAGTGATTGATGGTCAACATACTAATGTAGGATGCGACATCTGCACACACTAAATCTGAGAAATTTTAAATTGGAAAAACTTATCTAGTAAGGTGCTCGCTCACTCTAGAGTCGCTTCAGAATTCACAGTAAGTTACGGATAAAAAATCCCCTGACATGGCTGCCAAGGGGATATGGACTGTGCTGTTTAGAGGATTTGAGAGATAGGAGAGTGGGGGATGCCTCCCCAGGGATTTCTCACCGTTTATTTCTCTGTATAGGGATTCAGTCTGTTCCTGGTGTATTCCAAAGTGGTTTTTGTGATCTTCGTGTGCTTTTGTTGTGGTGTTGCTCACCTGCTTCAGTTCATTTCAATGGCCTGTTGCACAGCTTGTTGCCGTCTGGCCTGGTCCCAGCGGATGGAGTTTAGGGTATTGCCGAGACCAGGGGCATTCCAACGACCGCTATCAGGATCGAGAAAAGCGCGGGTTCTGGCCCAGATAATTCGGTCAGCTTCGCCCATGGGTTGCTGTCGGGCAATGGCAAGCCAGTCAATATAACCCCGGTCCAGGGCGGCCAGCGGTGCTTGATTCGCCAGGTCGATGCCGTTCAATTCTTCGGCTAGGGAAAGGGTGACCTGGTGTTGGCTGGCCTGTTGCCGTAGGGCAAGGGCCTGTTTGTACAGTCGCTTGAGCTGTTTGGTGTCGGCATCGGCGGGAGACTTGGCTCCATGCTGATAGGAAAAGCTGCCCAGGTTCCACTTGTGGTTGCCGGGGTCCACATGACCATAGTAGGCAGCGGTATAGCCACCATCGGGTGTGCGGGTACCCTCGGCACTGCCCACAGCGCGAGTAACAAGGGAGTTGCTACCACCGTGAAATAGGGTTTCTAAGGCATGGCGGACGACTTGGGTAATGGGTGTGGGGGAGGCCTGTGTGGGTTTGGGGGCAAAGCTGAGGCTAACTGCGCGGGCGGGTACCTTTGCGGTCTTAGCTGGTGGTGAATCAAAGGTAAGGGCGATGTCCTTGGCCGGAGCCGGAGTGGCCCATAGGAAAATGAGGCCGATGGGTATCGACCAGGGAAGCGACCGGTGCATGGGGTTTACTCTGTTAGAAATTGTTCAATTAGCTCAGTGGCGGGTTCGATCAGTGCCCAGGTGCCATCGGGTTCTTTGCGAAAAGCAGCAAAAACTAGTCTCTCTGCACGACCAATGGTATGACCTTGGGAGCGTTGACCCAGGTTGGGACGGTTGATGCCACAGAGGCGAAACAGGTAGGCGGGGACCTCTGGACTGGTGAGGGCAATGCAGTGTTCATCCATGGGTTGGAGTTTGCCATCAAAGGGCATCCGCACCGGGTCACCGCCCAGCTCCAGGGTGATATCGCCCAGACCGCTGCTAATGCGGTAGTTGCTTACCTGGTTACCGACCTGTAGATCCCAGGTTTGTTGAATGGTGATGGTGCGCGGTGCTGGTGGTCCTGACTGGCAGGCGGCCAGCAGGGTGAGCAGTGCCCCACCAGCTACCTGCAATATATGCCTAGTTTTGAAGCTTAAAGCCATAGCCCGCATACTCCTCATCTTCGTACAGCACCACTAGCCAGGTATTGGGATCAAAGGCCAGGGGATAGGCAGCGCGTTCGGCGGTGACTCCAGCTCGCACTTCGATGGCGGTCAGGGTGCAGTAGGGCTCTTCTGCAATGGCTTCGATGGCCTGGCGGTTTTCTCGTTCAGGGACGGTGAGTAGCTGGGTAAGTTGTTGTCGTGAGAGAACGGCCTGGCTGGATATTATGTCCTGGCAGACGTCTTTCTTGGCGGAAGCAGCTTTGGCTTGGAAGCGGAGGCCGAAGCCAAGGCTAAAGCTGAGTAGCATGAGTAGGCCACTGGTGATGAGGCGGTAGCGTCGTTGTCGTCTAGGACGTCGTTTGGGGAGTTGTTTAGTTTTTGGGTTCATGGGGTGCTCCTTGCTGGCTGCTATCCAGGTGATGTGAGTATAGATGCAGTTTTCTACAAGAGGCAAGGGCTAAATCCTTATGAGATAAGGGCTGTGGGATTTGTGCAATAATCTCTAAAGCTGTGGCAACAAGGGTTGATCGGTTAAGAAAAAAGTTGACATTATTTTTGCAACAACAATTTCATGGAGGTGTAGGTATGGGGCGGTAGAATCTATAAATGTTGCGATCGCAAAGAAGTCAAAAGTTACTCTATAGCTTCCACGAAATACGCCAAGAGCATTATCTATGAATCCATTAACCGAAGCATTACTGCTTGAAATCGCTCAATCCTGTGCAGGATATCAAACTACGCGTAAAATCAATTTCACTGAACTGAACCAGCTGAGCATGGAAAATCCATTGGTCAGCCAAGATTTACCATCGATGCCAGGGGATTACTATCAGGTAGAGTTTGAAACGCCACAGCAAGCAACCGGATTTAGAGCAGAACTGGGAAGCCGAGGGTTTACTAATACTCATGTGACGACCAATGGCGTTGCCTTTGCCCTGGTTGTCATCAATGAGGATTTTGAGAATCCCTATCAGTGAGAATCTGGGCGATGGGAGCAAACCCTTGATTTTGTTCTGGTTTCAACCAACCGTTAGCAAGGTATGTAGATAGCGAGGCGTCCTGTGACATCCTCAAACCGGTCCAATTGGTTACTCGAATGACATCGGTATCGAGCAAGCCATAGTGTTGTTTAAGAGCTGCCCAGATATTATCTTCGATTTCAGTCAATGAGGGTCCTCTAAAGGTGACTGATTCATTGCCGGACACTGCCAAAGTAATCCGTGCTGGGTCAAAACGATTGACTAGCGCAATCATGGCCGATAGAACTGATAGCTCATGGGCAGAGGTGACAATGACGAATGGTTTATCTGGGTACCCATTCATTTCATGCCGCAACCATCGCTCAGATTGCTGAGCATTGAATTGACTACCGACGAAAATGTCGCTATTGATAATGACTAGTTTAAACTGGTGACCGAGTTCCACGACCCTATTGGTTGGTTTAACGATATTCTAGATGATCTATCCGTGGGCAGTTCACAAGTTTCAGAGCCTATAAGAAAAGCGTTAGACATGTCCTTTGGGCTACACGCAACTCTACAGCTATCGCTAATGCAGTTCAAAAAATGACTCTTGCCCCAGATGCGGTAAGTAGGTCTTGACCAGCACGTCTAGAGAGTCTTCATAGCCAATGTGGATCCAATCATCAATGCTGCCAAGGTAGCAATATCGTTCTGTTTGAAAGCGTCGCTTTTGCTTATCAATCAGGGTAAAACGTAGGTCAGATGTATATCGAATTGACTGCTGGATAAGCTGTTCTATCGTATCGGCATCTCGATTAAACTGAACTGCGGTAGCTTTGACCATTTCTGATAATTGGTCAGTGTTGTTACTGGAGGTGAAAATATAAATAATCTCTTTTTTGACATCGATTATAAAAGGTTTGACTTTAGAAAAGTTCTCCATAGCCTGCTTGACGACTTGCACTTCGGCATCTGTAATAATCTTCTTTGGAATCCTACGTAAAAAGACCTGGGCATTAGGATTTTCGTAAATTTCAAACCCATCAGGAATTTGCTCGACCAGGTTTCCCTCGGATTTCTTTGAGAAAAAGTACTTGGGTTTGCCGGTTTTTGTGGTGCCCTGATGCAGATAGTAGATCTGTAAACTGCGGTTGGTGTAGGTGATGGTCATTTGTCTATTTCTGCATGCCGAGAGTGGTAAGGTTCAGGTTATCCCGCCGTGTTTCCGTTAGGATACGACAGTGTGGTTAGGAGACAGCATGTAGAAGCCAGAAGCCTCCTGTAATCTCCGCCTGACTTGAGCCCCTACCCTCAACGATGCTACTGTCAGGTCGCCACCGCCATTGGGAGCTTGCCAGATGCCTCAGTACACTCAGGAGTATCGCCAAAAGGTCTATGAAGGGTTTGAAACAACTCGGTTGCTGAGTGCGGTGGATCATGTGGATCAGTTGAGGCAATTGTTGGGGGATGACGAGGATTTTCGCCCACCTCAGATTCGTCAAGACCTGCTGCGGTTACATCAACTGGCGATGGAGTTTGTGAATAATGGTGTTACGAGTAAAGGGCCGGAATTGTTTGATCTGGCGTTTGACTTGGATGATCAGATATTTACGATTCGTGAGGCCCTAGATAGAAATTGAAAAGACGATCCAAACTTTGACGGATCTGGCCCCAGATCCAGATGAAGATTATGAGAATGGTGAGGACTGACCGACGGATTAATGATTTTGTCCAACAAAAAAAGCCCCCACCAATTGGTGAGGACTCTAGAGAGAGTGTGTGTAGGGAGAGTCTGAGTAGGAAAAGGGTGCCCTGAGAATGAAGCTTCACAGATTACGGAGTCTGCACCGGGCACCCAAGCTTGTGCTTCAACTTCTGTCAGGTTCGTTAAGGCGATAGATATCCCTTAAGCATTGAGCGACAACAGCTCACCTAACGCGCAAATAACGAATGCATCCGTCATTTGCTTAGCTTGAGTACCGCAACAGCTCAGCAATCTGTTAGCGGACTACGGACTTAGTACGAGCATCGAGGGCATCTAAGCGAGCTTCCTGGATGTTATCGATAGCTTTGGTACGAGCGTCCAACGCTTCCAAACGAGCGGCTTGAATGTCCTCAACGGCTTTAGTTTGGTTGTTAAGGTGCTCCAGACGCAGTTTGTGAACGGTGTTCTTAGTGCGAGCATCCAATGCGTTTAAGCGAGTCTCTTGGATGTTATCAACGGCTTTGGTACGAGCATCGAGGGCATCTAAGCGAGCTTCCTGGATGTTGTCGATAGCTTTAGTACGGGCATCGAGTGCTTCTAGCCGAGCAGTTTGGATATCTTCGATGGCCTTGGTCTGATTGTTGAGGTGCTCAAGGCGTAGTTTGTGGACGGAGTTCTTGGTGCGGCGGTCGAGGGCTTCGAGGCGGGCTTCTTGAATGTTGAAGTTAGCGGGCTCAACGGCGGCGGCGACGGGTGCGATCGCAGCGGAAGCAACGAGAACAGTCAAAGCGGAAAGGATAGTGCGTTTCATGGTTAAAGCTCCTTGGGAATCAGTGAATGAACTTCATTGACTACAGAATGCCAGGGGTACCTGAACGCTATCTGACGGGTAACTGAAGGTTGCTTAAGGGGTTTCTGAAATTGGCTGAGGGATTGAGGTGATAGAGGTCACAAGGAGAGGGGAGGCGGTTGCGATACTCCTCTGGAGTGGCTTCACCAACGCGCCAGCACCGACTGGCCAGTTCGCAACCAGCCAAGATCAATTCAATATAAGAAGCCCCCATGGACGCTAAGGTTCATGGGGGGCTCGATTTAGATATAGAGGGTGCCTAAATTTAGAGGTATCTAAATTTAGGTAAGCAATACAGTGTGCTGTTTACTCACCTAAATTCATTTAGGCGATATAGGGTTCGAGATAGGAAGTTATGCAATAGTTTGCTTTGTCCGTGAATCCACTGTATGCCGATATGTGGCAGACCACCTCCTCGGCAGAATAAGCCTACCGTCTGCTTACACAACCATCATTTTTGCTTAGGTTGGGTGTGTGATCACAGCGTAATGAGTTGTTTTGATATTCACTGAAGGATTCTTGGGCTGCCTTTTGCTGTTGCCCAGTGAGTTGTAGCGTTGGGCGATTGAGTTCGTGAAGCTTTAAACACAACAGCACCCATAACAATCAACTGAGGGACTCTTCTACATTAAACAAGACTTCTCAGAGTTTTTATATATCAGGCGAACCTACTATAAACAGGGCTCTCTAGTGCAAGTAAGAAGAAATATCAGTGATGTGTTTGGGTGCTGTTTTTGAACTGTCGGATGATGCTATCGAAATATCTATCGTTAGACCTCCTTATGTAGCGACCATGAGCTTTTCAACGCATGTGTACAGCATATTCCTGTAGTGCTTCAAAATCTCTTCTCTGATACAAACGTTAATGTTGTTATTTGTCACTGCTGTTTCTGCCTATCAGTGAGATGACTCTATGGAGTGTTGTGGTTGATGTCACCGCGAGCGGTAATGTCATCCGTTTAGAATCAAGCTGTTTAATCGTAGGATAAGCACTGATGCGCCGACCGAAACAGCTAATTGCCAGCCAGGTAGTCGCCCCGTTGCCTAGATCGCAGCCAGCTACTGGCAAGCTGAAGTATTTTCGACCATTGCCTTACTATGTGGCGTTGAGTCAGGCGGCGCGGTTTGAGGCGTGGATGCAGGATGCGAGCGATGTGGGTGGTCCGGCGGAAGCGGTGGATAGTAGTGATTATGATCCGAGGTTGATGGAGTGGTAGGTAACCAAGTAATCCAATCGCTACGCCCAGGCGACCTCGTTGGCCATCGTCAGCAGCCTGGGCAGCAGTATGAGGTTCTGATGGTGGATGAGCAGCGTTTGCTGGCGGTGCTGTGGTCGGGAGCGGCGCTGCGTTTTATTGCGTTGAGGGATGTCGTGGTGCCGTTTTAGGAAGGCAGTTGGGGGTTGAGGTGAAGTTCATTAAAGATACGCTATATCCCATCATTCAAAAGCAACAATCCGAATGCGAAGAGTATGCAGGAAGCAAACATTAGATGGTTACATTTCTCTAGGTATTTTATATAGCTGATAGTGTGTGAAGCTCCAGTGCCGCCGGAACGATATTTTATCGTGTTGTTCCGGAGCTTCATCGCACCATGATGTGAAGCATTCCTTAATTTGCTATCTAAATGTTGAACTATAGGATTAAAAGTGAGTCTATCTTTAAATGCATTTGCTCTATTAGCCTTGTTAATAGTCATATACTTCTTTAAATCCATTTTATTGAAAATATCAAATTGTCTACCATTGAGTATGTTATTTATACAAGCCAAAACAAAAAGATCTGAAGTAATACTTTCATAGATGTTTCCATAAAACATTTTTAATTGTCTAAATCTTTTAGATGACGGTGATATATTTTCAGGTATTTCTTTCTTGTTCTTGACATATAAATAGACATTGACTAAGTCATCGTAATTATTGAGATAGTCTTTTAAATCATCTAATCTATTTTCTAAAAAGCTTTCTGACTTTTCTGAAATATAATAAGATCGGAATCTGAGATACTCTGCAGGGTAGTTTTTCTTAGCCGCTCTAAACTCATCTAACATTTTCTTTATCTCTTCAGTAATTTGTTCACCATGGAATAGATAAATAAACATCAAAGTTGACTCATGCAGCGCATAAGGTTTGTCAAAGAAATTATTTGCAAGCTGATTTAAATAACTTTTAGAAAGCTCTTCTTGTCCCTTGTTGCTAAGGGACCATGATTTAGTAAGGAGCTCGATTTTATCTCTTAGGTTTCTAATACCCCCCATTAATGGTGTAGGATCTATAACCTTCATCCCATCGATCTTATCTGAGTAATAGATCTGAATTTCATTATTTATGTTAGTTTTTTTATTAGCTCCATAGATTGAAATATTGAAGGAAAATAGGTTGCATCATGTCGTAATTCTTCTGAGATTAAAAAATTAGGAGATAAGTTTACTATTGTTCCTTCTTTTTCAGAGAAATCGCAATTTTTAAGAGTTGATAATTTA
Organism: Leptothoe sp. ISB3NOV94-8A; assembly: GCF_043421595.1. NCBI lineage: Bacteria > Bacillati > Cyanobacteriota > Cyanophyceae > Nodosilineales > Cymatolegaceae > Leptothoe > Leptothoe sp. ISB3NOV94-8A. Next base: position 44,649 of record NZ_JAXSQW010000006.1, read on the forward strand.
GTGCTTGGAATACTTAATCCAGGTATAGTGCTTACTTGCTTTCGAATTTCGAAGTCAACATCTAAACGGACAGATATATCCTCACCACAATTTACACAAGGGAAGGAATGCTCTTGATATTTGTCTGTCCCTACTGTGATCCTTAATGTATGATTCTGCTGACAAGTAGCGCAGTGAATTAAAAAGCGGTTGACAACCATCTTAGAAATTTGAACTCTAGGAAGATAATATTTGTTTGGCTTTGCTTTTCTGATATCTTATTCGAAAAGCTAGCATAATATTTTCGTTGCTCGCCAATGAGTTGGCTATGGGATCTCAACCCATCCACCACCAAAACCAGCCACACCGCACATCGCTACGCCGTAGACGGTCGTTGAGCGCTGCGTTGCTTCGTTTAGCGATGTTTGCCTACGTAAGCCACCGACAGGGTGTCTGTAATGTGCCCTGTGACAGTGGGTCTTATTTTTGGCCTAAAAGCGGACTGTATGGAAGTGTGCCAGTTGCCCCAAGGCTTGTTGCTGCTGTGTGTCCTTACAGGCTTGCTAAAGTCTTTTTGATAGGCTGAAGTTATTTCCTGGTAATGATTTGAGTCTGTCTATGGGTGATTGAATGGCTGCGGCCATTGCAGCCTGTCAGGATATTAATATTTGCTTCTGAACATGGCATCGGAGCTAGCTAGAACAGATTTATAGGCTAGTCTGAAATGTACTGTATAGTCTGATGGTTTTGCTATTGGACCTCATTTTGGCTATAAGGCTTAACGGTTGCTTCATTGTTCAGAGAGGAAAATTAGAATCCGTATGTTTAGGTGAGGTAGAAATTCAATGTCGCTAATCGATGATTTAGTTCCTTTTGTCGGCACCTCCGCAAAAATCGTCACCTTTTTCTCAGGAGGGAGCTTTGGAGCTGCTCTGGACGCTGTTAGTGGTGTTCACGCCTCCGCTGCGAAAGATGTAATGCGAAAGATCGATTTTTCTGCTAATCCGAGAGAAGCTGTTAATAGAGTTCTTACCCATCTCGAGGCAGCACATGTAGCTTTCTACCGTATTTGGAATTCACCGATTTCATCTGCTGTGTTACCTGTCCGTGTGTATTATGCTGCTAAGAAGGACATGGAAGTCTGTTGCTTGATGGCAATGTGTCACAAGTTTCTAGGAGATGACAACAGAATTATAATGCAAGCGCTTAGTGATGCTCGGAAACCGATAGATTATGGCTTGGAGAGAATGGGTGAAGGAGATCGCCTAAATGTTCGAACTTTCTTTGACGTGTTTTTTTTGTACCCGATTACTTTTCCTTCGCTGCTTATACGTGGGTTTAGGGAGGGTGATGAAGGTGCGGCTCTGAATCCTCCGTTATTAAAAGAGAGTTTAGATAAGTTCTCTAACGAAATAGAGGGCTCTGATTCAGTGCATTGGGATGTCTAAAGAGGTTGCTGTGCATAGTTTTTAAGCGCAATAGCCGTTAAAAGTTAAGTTCTCAGTATATTACGAAGACTTTTTTGCATCTAGTGATTGTCAACCTTATGATTTGATTTGACTGGTTGCTTCGCAGGGTGAATACTCCTTGCAATTACGTTGACTAGTTGCTCCTGAGCGCAGCGATGCAGGCCCTTCTAAACTTTGCGATCGCACCCACCTCACCCAAACGCATCCAACTGTCCAAAATGCGTAGAGTAATTTTCATTAGGACTGCTGCGCCTGAGGGCGCAGTGATTGTAGCATGAGTTTCCCAACCAAAGTGAAGCTATCCTCTATGGCAAGTTAATCACGCATGTCTTCTGTTTTTGTTCTCGACAACTCGTGATCTCATCTTTATTCTGTTGTCGCAGATGTGACCAGTAAATCATATTGCTTTGCCCCCCGAAGAGACTTATATTTTGAAGTTTTCCCTTTTCCAAGCCATTTAACCGTCCTATAGACCAGCCCAAGCAGGCCATTCCGCCACTGTAGAGAAGCGCTATCACCAGTGTTACCCATTGCACTAAGGGGCGATCAGCGCTCAAGGCCTTGGTCTGCTGAATTTCGGTCTTGAGATAGCTGAGATCGGACTTCAGTTCTTGTTTGCTGGGTAGATCGGACTGCATTTGTCTGATCGAGTCCTGCATCAGCATGACTAATTTCCCGGTCTCCGCTTGCATTTGCGTCGAAGATTCCTTGGATAGCTCGACCAATGTCCTGTAGTAATTGGCGAGCTTGGCGTAATTGGAGGCCGTCTGTTCCACCCCCTGACTGGTGGAGCGGAGAAACTTCAGAAGTTCGATGTCGATGTCTTTCCATGCCTTCATCTCCTCGGCCAGGTCGGCCACGGGCTTGAGTACAGTAATCAACGGATCATCGGGGTCCACACCCATGGCCCCGGCTAAGCGTCGCTGCTCGTCGGTAATGGTATTCATGGTGTCATGCCTCCCTAAATGCAGGGCAAATATCCAGTGGATTCAAAGGCGGCATAGGCAGAGCGCAGATAGCTTTTCACTGCAGCCTGCTCCACCACGCCAAAGCCTTTGCCTCGATGACGCAAACTGTCGGCATAGGTAAGCCGCTGCTGCAGGACCGTACTGGCCACCCGCACCGGTAGCTTGGGTAGCTCAATCACGGGCGTTTGGGTTTCACGAATCAATGCCTGGAGGTCATCGGACTCCTCAAAGAAAGTCCAATCGCCATACTTGAGGTTTTTCACCACCACATGGGGAATGCGCCGGTCAAAGGAGGACAGGGAAATTTCTAAACTCTTGAGGCTGTCAAATTCGCCAGTGACTACAAACCACTTCACCAGCTCGATGTGATTGTCGGCGGCCAGGGTAAGAATGTCGTAATCCCGCAGCCATAGTCGAAAGGCTTCATAGACCGTGGCCGGTAGATTCACGACGGCAGACTTCTGGGCATCGACGACGGCATTCACAATGGAGTTGGCCCTGGCCCCCAGGGTTTCATCCTCAGAGAACTGGGCCACCATGACATCAGAGTAAATGCCCTTAAAGTCTGGGCTATTCACATCCGCTTCCACCCCGATTACCGGCTGCTGCCGATCTAGGAACCACTGATAGAGGGTGCGGCAGAGAACACTTTTACCCACGCCTCCCTTATTTCCATCGGCAAAATGAATCCGATGATTAACCCGACGATTCACGCTGGGATTCACCTCAGCGTTCACAGTTGAATTAACGCTATCGTTACCCTCACTATCTCCGTTGGCGTTATCGGCAGATGTATTAGTTGATGATTTAGTACGTTTACGTGTGGTGACAGTCATCGTCATCCCCCTAGTATGCGGTTTTCACCTCATCAAATGGTTCTGGCAATACCCGTTTTTTAGTTACCGTCTGAGACGGTGGTGTATTGCTAGAGGATTTCTCCACCGCAGGTTTGGGTTGGCTATTCCTACGGTTTCGTTTAGATGACCCTGACGTTTTTTTGGTAGACCCCTGGCGTTCCCGCTTGAGCTTGAGCATGTATTGCTTCAAGCTACCCGCTGAGATATCGATACCCGATTTCCCTAACCGTTCTGCCACTTCACTGTAGGTGTGGTTTACCAGGGCAGCCTCAATATCCTCAAAGAGCACTGCCACCGCTTCACGCTTGTTGAAGTGGGTGCGAGGTTCTTTGGCAAGGGCTGCAAGTTCCTGTTGGCAATCCGCAATGGTGTCAGCAGAGTAAACAGTATCGGACATGGCGGGAGATAACCAGAGCTTTTCCCAGGTTGAGCGGCATTCCCAGATTGCTGTGTAAAAGTACGGAATCCCTTAATTATTGAATTAACTTTAGTTGCCACGATATTTGTTCTCTAGAACTTGGTAGCTTGTAGCGTTCCCATTGTTGTTTCCAGAGCGTTTCTCATTTATTCACTAAACTGTTAACGAAGCTATTTCCCAATGATTAACGTAGGTGTTTCCTGAATTGTTTTCGAGACAGCACTGTTGAAAACTCTCTGTAGGGATTCGTGTTGATGGCTGCGCTGATAAACCATGGATTAACTATCAGGATCCTTGGATAGCCGTTTATTGATGAGGCTTGAGGCCTAGTGTGAGAATGTTCGTAGTTAGTATCTATTCACGTGAATTCACACGAATTCATGGCATTCACATGATTCATAGGATTCACGATGATTCACACGATTCATAGGATTCACATAAATGCCTGAGCGTAGGGAGAATGCTATTCACGCCAGGATTTACGGCGGGTGTAACGTTTCTCGTCTAAATCTGTTGTGGTGTAAACGAATGTAGCGACTCTGTTGAAACCTCCTGATGGTTTCTATGGGATCAGTAGGAAGCCATGGGAGCTGCGCCCCGTCCAGGGCAGTGTAGGATTCACGCTGAATTAACGATGGACGGGGCTACGCGGTTCAGACATTACGCCCAGGCTGGGCAGGCCCAAACGGAGAAAACCCCATCAAATCCCTGTAGGTTAAGCGCTTTAACGATTCAAAACCTGAAAATCTCTCAGACCCCTATTTCTGTCGTTTTTCCATCTACCGCGCCATGCTGTCCATTGCCAATGTGTCAGCGGCCCAGGCCGAAAATTACTACGAAGCTGACGACTATTACACCCGAGATTTGGGCGATGCCGATACCGGCACCCCCAGCGCCACCTGGTATGGAAAAGGCGCAATCGCCCTCGGGTTAACCGACGACTTTAACCAATCCACCTTCCAACAATTGCTCCATGGTGAAGGCCCGAATGGGGAATCCCTGCATGCTCGCAAGATCGATCCAGACCATCACCGGGCGGCCACCGACTGCACTTTTTCTGCACCCAAAAGTGTCTCTATTGCTGCCTTAATTCAAGGCGATACTCGTGTGCTTGCGGCCCATGATCAGGCGGTCAGAACGGCCCTATCGATTCTTGAAACTCGCTATGCCCAAACCCGCATTCGTCGGCCCCAAGGAGAACGGGAACGGGTGACCACTGGTAATGTGGTTGCTGCTATTTTTCGTCACGAAACCAGTCGCGAACAGGACCCTCAACTCCATAGTCATTGTGTGCTGATTAATGCCACCCAGTTAGACAATGGCCAGTGGCGTAGCCTGAGTAACGAAGCGATTGTGGCCCACCAAAAACTGCTGGGGGAAATCTACCAAAATGAGCTGGCCTATCAACTGCGTCAGCATGGGTATGACATCACCCCGACGGCCACCGGTCAGTTTGAATTAACCGGCTATGGTTCTGAGCTACTCAATACCTTTTCCACCCGCACCCAGCAGATCAAAACGTACCTGGAAAAGTGGGAACAGAAGCTGACCGAAAACGGTGGTGCCCCCCTCCACCGCAGTCAACAAAAACAGGCCACCCTCGACACCCGCCGTCGTAAAACCACCGTGCCCCGTTCCGTTTTACTCACCGGCTGGGCCGAAACGATCCAGGCCCAAGGATTGACCCTACCGGAAGTGCCCACCCAGGACAGTGACCTGAGTCAAACCAGTCAAACGGCTGCCCATGCCGCCGCCACACTTGGTCTGGATCATGCTGCCGAACGGGAGAGCGTTTTTAAGCAGGCCAAAGCCGAACGATTTGCTCTGGAACATGGTCTCGGTCAGCAACGTTTTGCCGATCTCCACCAGGCCTTGCAGCAGCATCCCAACCGCATTGTTATTGATGACCAACGACTCACTACTTACACCGCTCTGGACCGAGAACGAGAAACGATTCAGATGATGGTGGGCGGCCAGGGGCAGGTGGGACCGATTGCCACATCGGAGGAGGTTAACCAGCGACTGAGTGATGCTTTAAGTCTGACTCCTGGTCAGCGTGAGGCTATTTTGCTGTCGGCGACTACGTGCGATCGCATCATTGCCTGGCAAGGTGTCGCCGGTTCTGGTAAAACCCATAGCCTCAATCTCTATGCCCGCATCGCCCAGGAGCAGGGGCATGATGTCACCGGCTATGCCCCCAGCGCCCAGGCCGCCAATGTCCTCCACCAGGACACTGGTATCCCTACCGATACCGTGGCCCACCTACTCCACACCCCAGATCCAGAACTGTCTAAACGCAACCGCTCGTCCAGAAAATCCCCCATTTGGATCGTGGACGAAGCCGGACTATTGAGCGCCAAAGATGCCCATGCCCTGCTACAAAAAGCAGAGATCCACCAGGCCCGTGTTGTTCTCGTGGGAGACACTCGGCAACTGTCTGCCGTTGAAGCTGGAAACCCTTTCAAATCTCTCCAAGAAGGCGGCATTCAAACGGCTATTCTCAACCAATCCCGCCGCCAACAAACGGAGATCCTCAAGACTGCCGTTTACCACATTGCCCAGGGCGACATTCCCACCGGCATCCAGCAGTTAGACGAAGCTGGATTTATCCAAACTGTGTCCCTGGATGATCGGGTTAGCGCCCTGGCCCAGGACTACCTCAGCCTCACCCCTGCCCAGCGCAAGAAAACACTGATTCTTAGCGGTACCAACGATGACCGCCTGGCCATTACCCAAAAACTACGTCATGCCCTGCAACAAGAAGGTCGATTAGAGTGCGATCGCTTTACCCTGCAATCCCTACGCCCCAAAGATCTCACCCAGGCCCAGGCCCGCTATGTCAGCCACTATGCCATCGGTGATGTAATTGTCCCCGTGAGAAACTACCCGCGCCATGGTCTGGAGCGTCACCATCGCTATACCGTCACTGCCATTGACTCCACCCATAATCATCTGATTCTCCAAGCCCCCAATGGCCAAACCCTCACCTTCAACCCTGTTCACTGTTCCAGGAAAACCAGCTACCGCATCCAACAGCTTCCTATTGCCGTAGGCGATCAACTGCGGTGGACTCGCAATGATCGCGATCTGGGTATCCGCAACGGCCAGCACTTTACTATCACCGCCCTCAATGACCAGGGCCAAGCCCAGATTCTCACCGCACATGGCAATACCCGCAGCCTCAATCTCAGAGGCCACCAATATATTGACTATGGCCTGGTGAGCACTACCTACAGCAGCCAGGGCAAAACCGCTGAGCGCGTCCTGGTGGCCGCCGATAGCACCCTCACCCAGGAAGCCTTTTATGTCGCCGTTTCCCGATCCAAACGCCACCTGACCATTTACACCCTCAACAAAGACGATCTACTCCGCACCGCCCAACGCAGCCGAGCGAACCAAAACGCCAGCGACTATTTACCCCTCTACCAGGTAACCACCCATGGCCAGACCCCGCAAGTCCCAACCACAGCCCCTGACCGTCGAGATGACGGAAGGCGCATTGGAGAGCGCCTTGCTTGCCAGCTTACAACCGCTATACGTCGAGATAGCCGAGCTGAAAACCCAACTAGCCGCCTCACTCGAAGCACAGAACGCCTCACAGCAAGCTTTGACCCAGGTAATCACGCTGCTTCAACAACTCGACAGTCGGCAGACCCAACAGTTCCAGAGCTTACTCGAAAGTTTGCAGCTGCCCTTCGCCACCGACGACAGCAATTGGTCTTAACCCAGCAAGACTGGCAATGGTATGAGCATTATGCTGCGCAACAACCACCGGCACAGACATATCATCAAGACCAGATGATTGCTCACCAGTATCTCCAGGAGCAATGTGGATCTCAAGGTCAACCCACCCAGGTGCAGCTGCGGCAGGCTGCTCGTATTTTGTTTCAGGGACCGTTGGCCCGACAGCTACGACAGCAAGAGAGTCGGACTGCTGCTGTGGATTATGTCAGGCAACAGGTAAACGCAGTCATGCAACAGAAAATGCATACGCGTCAACAACAACGGCATGTGGGTGTGGATATGGAGCGGTAGAATCTAGAACCGTTGCTCAAGACGGCAACTAGGCAACCCTTTGATTTCGTCTACATCTCAATTCTGATAAGAGTTCTAGCGATTAGTCCAGGATTTTGAGGGTGAACGGTGAGATAAGGGATTTGGGCAACTGGCACATACCTGATTGCAATTCGAAAGTCCAAAACTGGTCCAGTGAAATCGGACAACTGACACAATCGGGTCCAAGGGCTCACCCATTGACTGAACCTAAAGCTTTGGGCGATCCGAGAAATGTGGGGATAAACTGTGCGCAGTAGTATGAAAAGTCGTACCGATGGAACTAGCCGCTCTTTTAGGCTTAAACCTAGCGAAGCTGTTATAGGCCGCCACATAATTCTTAAAAGCCTTTCTCTGCAAGGCCTTTAAGAATTATGTGGCTCTAACGAAGATACGTCGTTTCAGCGATTTTTACTGATTTGCTGATTCACACAACTTCGGGCTCTTGGCGACTTTTGGTGATCCGAATGGGATGGCAAACCGTAAATAGGGATTGGCCTTCACGTGCATCCCATCATGGACTTTCTACAGCATCTACTCCCTGACTCATCAGCCTTAGCCCTGAAACACTGGGATTTAGATACCCAAACCCATCGGTTCATCGTTACAGTAGAATCCACTCAGGTGATTGCCCATTGCCCATTGTGCCAAGCTCCCACTGGACGGGTTCATAGTCGTTATCAACGAACGCTCAGGGATTTACCCTTGGTTCAGTTCAGCCTGACTCTCTTGTTAGAGGTGTGTAAGTTTTTCTGTCTCAATGACACCTGTCAGCGACGGATCTTTACTGAGCGCATACCCAGTGTTGTCGCCCCTTGGGCTAGGCGTACGACTCGTTACACAGACCATCTAATCGCCATAGGATTAGAATTGGCTGGGTCAGCCGCCGCTAGATTAAGTTACAGAGTAGGCTACGCCTATAGCCGAAATACCTTTCTGCGCCTTCTCTCCAGCTTGCCGCTACCCGAGGTGATTACCCCTAGGATTCTGGGCGTAGATGATTTTGCGTTCCGTAAAGGTCATCACTATGGAACTATCTTGGTGGATCTCGAAACACACCATCCCATTGCTTTGTTACCAGACCGGACAGCAGAAACCTTAGCCGCATGGTTAGAAGAGCACCCTGGTATTGAAATCTTGTCACGGGACCGTTCCAAGACGTACAAGCGTGGGATGACTCAGGGAGCTCCCGATGCCATTCAGGTGGCAGATCGCTTTCATCTGTTACACAATCTTGAAGAGACTCTAGAAAAGGCTCTGAAGAGTCACTCAAAAATCCTCAAACAGATTGAACAAGAACAGCTTCAATCCGAAGGAGCTACGGTGTCTGAAGTTTCGACATCACAGAATTCAACTCCCCAAACAGCCCAACAACAGAAAACGGCCCAAAAGCGAGCTGAACGCCTCGAAAACTATGAGCAGGTCCACAGCTTACGGAAGCAAGGATACAAGGTCAAAGATATTGCCTATCATCTAGGGATGGGTGAGCGTACGGTGTATACCTATCTATCGCATGAGACGTTTCCGGAATGGCAGCCATCCAGCCGAAAACGCAGGAGTATTTTAGACCCCTACAAGTCATATCTCATCGATCAATGGAACCAAGGACGTCAGCACACCAAACAGCTCTTTAAGGCAATTCAAGAAAAGGGCTATTCAGGGACCTACGAAACTCTTGCACGCTATACCCATACGCTACGGTCAGCTCAAGCTCAGCTAAGCCCCAACCCTGACTCATTAAAGGATTTGCCTGGTCGAGGTCCGGCCCCAAAGGTCACCATCAAGTCCCAGAAACCGTTAAGTGCTCGGCGAGCGGCTTGGTTAGTTCTCCAGAAACCGGACACGTTGACAGATAAACAAAAAACGCTCTTGGAACGCCTTAGTCAACGATCTGAACTATTGGAGATCATAAGGCTCACTCAGGACTTTATCATCCTTGTCCGACAGCGACTTCCTGCGCAGTTAGATAACTGGTTAGAAAAAGCTAAGAATACTACAGTGAAAGCATTTCAGAGCTTTGCCAAAGGATTGGACGAAGACTATGATGCGGTCAAAGCTGGCGTTACATTAGAGGTTAGCAATGGCCCCGTTGAAGGCCAAAATAATCGATTAAAAATGCTGAAACGACAAATGTTTGGACGGGCAGAGCTAGACCTATTGGCTAAGCGACTAATTTTAACAAACAGATAGTCTTCTGGGGCGATGGTTCAGGCTAGGGTAGCGCGATCACCAAAAGTCGCCAAGAGCCCGAAGT
>NZ_JAXSQW010000007.1:0-37950 GCF_043421595.1 Leptothoe sp. ISB3NOV94-8A
TGCCGTTGATTTGTTGTTGCGCCCCTGGTCGTGGCCTTTGGCCAGGGTGGGTTTGCCGTTTCCCGTTGCGTCTGCTGCCGTTGTTTGGTTACTGCCTGCTAGCAAGGCTCTGGCCGTTTCTCCGGTCGGTTTCCTGGGTTTTCTGTGCTTAGTTCTCGCCGCTCCGTCTTCGTAGGGTATCCGCCCTAGCTCGCCGGTTTCTGTTTAGGTCCACCTTTACAGGCTACGTTTCTGTTTAGCGCCCCGAGTCTCACGCGGTCTTCTAAGCCCCCTGCGCTTAATACTATTGTACCATTTTTTAGCACTAAAAAATGGTACAATAAAGAAGTAAAAAGAGAGTTTTTGTGATCTCTAGAATCAATATATTTCAATGCTTTTCTGGATTTTAGAAGATTTTATTTAAACTCTCTTTTAAGTAAGGTTGTGCATAAAAGTGGAGTGATCTGGTTGCACCCAAATCACTCCGTGCACATCTTGCCTACCAATTAACCAAAAGGAAACAAGATGTACGAGTTAGATTTTAGTATCTGCCAGGAAGCGCAGGAACGACAGGACTTGGAAAAAAATGAGGAATGGGGCTTTGCCATGCTGGAGCTGGCAGAGCTGGTGAAGCGATGGGGAAAGGTTGCGATCGCAACTGAACTAGCCAAGTTGCCAGACACCCCACCGATGCAATATCAACCGCTATGCGCCCAGTGCGTGAACTGGCGACCGCCGCGACCTATCGAGCTATCCAATGGCAGCACCTATATGAGCCTGGGGCTATGTGAGCTACGAGCGGCCAGCGACCTGGCGCAGATGCCGCAGCACTACGCCGCGAAATGCAGTTTCTATGAGCCGGATACGCCGTTTTAGATGCCGTTGCACCGATGCGGGAGTAGTGCCCCGCTCAGTTATTAACTCGACACATCGACAACCAATGAATAATTCACCTCTAAAAAACGCATCGCAGCAAAGCGTCTGGCAATGGGTCACGCTGAAGTTTAATCCCACTGAGCCCAAAACCAATAACCCAGAATGGCAGGCACAGCACTCCGTGTTAGTTGTCTTTGAGAACGGCGGAGAACAGCGCATCTACTTTAACCCTGGGATATTTTCCCGACTCAGAAAGGGGGATGTGATTTTATGTCATTACCGAACTGGGAAATGGAGAGTCGCGAAGGAGCAAGCACCGGAGCTAATGCAGACGCTAGAGAGTCGCACGGTTGCACCCCATGAGCGAAACGAGTTTATGCCACCGGCTAGCGATCCACGCCCCACAGCGCCGCCTAATTTAGCAGCAATACCAAGCCCACCGCAGGCAACGCCAGTAAAGCAGCCAACGAGTCATGATGTAGCGGAAATCGTGAGCATTTTCAAAGAGCTGCAAGGTGCGTTGCCGGAGGCGCAGGAAACAACGATACGAGCGTTTTCGAGCACGTTGTTTATGCAGCGGCGTAAGGAGGAGTCGGAGTTTTAAGAAGCGTTCGCAGCCTTGACAATGACTCAGGGCTGCGACATCAGATACCCTTACCCTTCGTTCTCTCCTTCCTCGATCTGATGAATATATTGAATGTCTGATGAGGCATTTTCTGGTGACCGGCCATCGATAACGACATGGCATCCATCCGAATTGCATTGCAGTTCAATCAGACCTGGATATTTGGAAAATACAGCACTCAAGATAACAATACCTACACTCGCCACAGCAATGATGGCGATGTGATTGACGGTAAATCCTAGTTTCATTGGCTTAGTCCTTATGTCCTTGGGGTGAAACTGACTGACGTCGACGGTGAGGCATCTCTAGGACTGAGCCCTTCTTGAATTGGATAAGAACGGATTACCCAAACCCCATGGCAGCCTGATTGAATCTGCTGTGACTCAAAGCAGGAATGCTATGGATGGAAGCCTTATCTATCAGGGATTTTGCTAGTTTTTAGTTCAGATATTAACTAAAAAGTGATCAAAAGTGATCAAAAGTAACTATACGCATAATTACACACCCCTTTTATAGATGTCAGGAGTCTTGAGCCAAAAAGAGTTTTGCCCCTTTGCTATGCATGGGTTCTAATCTTGAAGTACAGAACACTTGAAGTAATTAATGGAATCAAAATGGTAGGCAGTTAAGCGTCTAGCTTTTCCACTTTCCAGGCGGTTTCAGTAATGCTGTGGTTAAGGAAGAGTCTAAGAAGACCAGAAAGCGGCTTCCATGGTAGGGGAGCCGGGCCAGTGGTATTTCATGGATTCAACCGCCTTATCTGCTCCGCGATGGACTCCAGCGTATTACCCAGCTCGGTGCGGTCCATCTGCCCAATGGCATTGCCCACCGTTGTTCGACTGCTAACCACAACCGTTAACTCGTTTGTGCTAATTAGATGCTGAGCCAGGGCAGCTTTTGCCGGTAACGATAACTGCTCAATTCTTTGATAGATATCTGTAACCAGACTTTTGTCGTGTGCGCTAATAACGACCTCAATGCTCTGGTTATTCAATTCATCCATAAAAATTTTGATGCTCACACCTGATTAAGGAACACTATGTAGCCTTATACGGACACAGGCGATTGAGGGATTACGGATTTTTCAATGTATTCTGGGCTACTCTGGGTTTCCTTAAGGCGACCAGCTAATAACCCCAGCATGGTGGCGATGCCATCGGGATTTAAATCGTCAACAAAAACTTTAAGAAATAAGAACTGTTTAGCCTCTGGTGGTAGGGCACTGAGTAGCTTTTCCAGGTTGTCTGAGCGGATGTCACTGCCATTACGGAAGTTGCTAACTGTGGCTTCGCGCAGTCCTGTGCTGATGGCCAGGGACTTACCGGTTAAGCCAAATTCCTTGAGAGTGAGGTCAAACGCTTCGGAAAAATTCATGCTGTTACTTTAAAAAGTAATCGCTTGGTGTATGATTACAATCAACTTTGATGTGGGCTATATAAAATTACCGTCAACGGTAATTTATGCCTTCATTATGCCACCTTTGTCTAATGAGTCCCCTCATTTGTCAAGGAACTGGTTAAAAAGTTAAAAACCCACCCCTGGCAGGAGGCGGGTCGAAAGCTTGTTTGCATTACTGCTTGCAAGCAAATTAAAAATAACTTGGTCACATTATATGACAAATACCCATGCTTTTTCCAGCCCCCTGGAAGAAAAATCGCGCTACGTGCATTTAGACGAAGCGACGGTTAACCGTTTAATTGATGCAAAGTTAACCGCAGCTCAGTACCGTGCAGTGCTCTACTTTTCGCTAGTGGACCCCTTTGGTAATCGGTTTGTAGAGACCGGGGGCCAGATAGCCAGACAACGCCTGGGGATTAGTCGGTCAACCTATTACGATGCCCTAGCAGCGTTAGAACGTGAAGAATTATTTGAGTTTGAGGATGTATCCCTACGTGTGAGAAACCGGGAAGGCTGTAAAGCACCCGAAAAATACTCTGACCAGAAAGTAGTCCGAAAAATCAAACTGCTGTCCGAAAAATCGGACTCAATTCCGAAAAATCAAACTGCTGTCCGAAAAATCGGACTCAATTCCGAAATTTCGGAAAATCGATCTCTAAAACCTTCTGATATCAAGACTTCTGAGTCTCTTCAATATCCTTCACTAGATCTCAATAAAGATCAGAATGATCCATTAAGAGAGAGAGAAACCCAAATTTCTATTTTTGAGATAAAACCGGATTACAGGGATTGGTTGCTTGCTAAAGCCAGCCGCTTACCAGAGCAGCCCACACTACGGGAACTGTGGCTAGAAAAACAGAGCGTAAATCCTGCCAACTTGCGTGAATATGATGCATGGCAATCGGTACAGCAGCAAGTAGATCCCCTTCCGCCGCCGCGTTCCCCAGAGCAGTCTGAGTCGGAAGACGAAAGCATCGCCGCGCGGCTAGCACGCTATCAGCGTCAGTGGGCTGTAGTGCCCATGCGTAAAGGAATGCAAAATGCGATCGCAACCCACCCCGAATGGAACATTGACATCGGCCCCGACGGTCCCCGCTGGCGACCGATTCCCCCAGAACACAGTTCAGACCAACCTACTGAGCCAGAACCGGAAGCAGCTGCGGTGTTACATCGCATTAAAAACGCCATCGCAACGCAGTCGCCGATCACCCCGCAGCTGCAGGCCGACGCTGAACGCTGCCATATCGATATCCTGAAACTCCAGGCAGAATGGGACTTAGCTGCCAGCCCACCGGGCAACGCTGACGACCACATGCGGCAAGCGGGGTGAGTGTTATGAACCTGTCTCCAGACAATGTGAAACAGCTTCCTGACGTAGAATCTTCTGATCGTGATGGCCCAGGTCATGGAGAAATAACACCGTTACAGGCATTTCTTCAGACCAACCCCACTGCTAAACAACGTCGAGCTTTTCTTAAAAAGCATGGCTGTTGTCCCCGTTGTCGTCGTTCACGCTTTGACTGGATAGGATGGCGGCATTCTTGGCAGTGCGCTCACTGTTTCTATCTGTGGCGAGTCGGTATAGAGGAGGACTGACGGCATGCCAATGGATCGACGTCTCTATCCTGACCACTGGGATGAGCTAGCGTTAGCGATTAAAACCGAGGCGAACTGGTGCTGTACCGAATGCGGGCGGCCCTGCCGCCGCCCTGGCGAAACGCGAGAAGCGGCTATCTTTCGGCTAACGTTGACGGAGCATCCTACGGTAGCAGAGCTGTGGGAGCCGAGCGGTACGGATGCGGTGGTGTCTAAGCTGGGGCGATTTACGTTGACGGTGGCGCATTTGGACCATCAGCCGCAGAATTGCGATCGCAACAACCTAAAAGCGCTCTGTGCTCCCTGTCACGGGTCGTATGACCTGAAGCAAATGGGCCGTAAGCGTGTACTCAAAGCAGAACGCCATGGGCAGCTACGCATCGACGACGTATTAAACGGGACGCAGCTGGCCTTATTGCCCGACGTATCGCCCTATCCCATCGTTAATCCCTGTTCTGGGGGAAAGGTGGCTGTATGGAGAAAGCGTGGCCCTGCGGTGGAAAGTCGGCGGAAGCATCGGGAGAAAGGTAATGCCTCTGGCTGGATTGAAGAGCGGACGGGGAACCGGAAGCGGGCGAATCCTAGTGTGAGTTATTACTATCGGTGGGATAGCCATAAGGGCCGGGTGAGTGAGTATATACGCGCGAGTCAGGTGACGCGGGTGGCGAGGTTGATTGAGGCGGAGCGGCCTGCGTTGGAAATTTTGCGGGTTGTTGTTAAAGGCAAGAGAAAGATTTCGGGTGTGTCGGCGGAGTTGTTGAAGTGAGGATGATTGAGTGGCGAATGCAGAGCATTTACAGATTCTGAGACAGGGGGTAGGCAAATGGAATCAGTGGAGACAGAATTTGGGGTTTGTTACCCCGGACCTAAGTGGAGCCAACTTGAGTGGAGCTAATTTGGAGGGAGCTGAACTACTTGGAGCCAATCTGAAGGGAGCCAATCTGAAGGCAGCTCAACTGTTTAGCTCCGATCTGACTTTAGCCGACCTGAGTGGAGCCAATCTGAGTGGAGCCAACCTGAAGGCAGCCAATCTGGGTGAATCTAATTTGAGTGGAGCTGACCTGAGTGGAGCCGACCTAACTTTAGCCGACCTACATGAATCCGATCTACGTGAATCCGATCTACGTGAATCCGACCTGAGTAGAGCGACAGTTTTGGAAACTAACTTTGAAAAAGCTGTATTTACGGGCGCTTGCTTAGAAGATTGGAACATCAACAATGCTACGAACTTTGAGGGAACCATCTGTGATTACGTCTATCTGAAACATGGTTTCGGTGATGGATTTCAAGAGCGTCGCCCTCGGGAAGGGAGCTTTCAGCCTGGTGAATTTGCGGCTTTATTTCAACAAGCCGTAGACACTGTAGATCTTATCTTCAAAGATGGTATCGACTGGCAAGCCTTCTTTCAATCCTTCCAAGACCTCCGCAGTCAATACGCCGATCAAGACCTTTCTATCCAGGCTATCGAAAAGAAACAGGGCGGTGCCTTTGTTGTTCGTGTAGAAGTAGCCGAAGGTGCTGATAAGACAGCGATTGAGAGCAGAGCAAAAGAACTCTATGCAACTAAGCTGACCCTTTTAGAACAACGCTACCGAGCCGAGCTACAAGCTAAAGACGGTGAAATCGTCGCCTATCGGGAGCAGAGTGCAAACTTGATGGAGATTATCAAGTTGCAAGCAGCGAGGCCCCCTATGTCTGATACTCCCAAGTACGATATGCGCGGTGCCCAATTCGCTGGAGGCTTCGCCGAAACCGTCCAAGGCGATCAAATCGGCGGCACCATCAACAACCAAGCCGCCGAAACCCCATCCCTTGCCGAGGCCGCCGCCGAAATTCAAAACCTTCTCAAGCAGCTAGAAGTATCTAATCCCGCTACGACGGAGGTTGAGCAGACAGCGTATCTGAGTGCGATGATTCCGCCGACGCGGCGAGAGCGGTTTATTGGGGCGTTGAAGGCGGCTAGCGGAGCTGCGATAGAGGAGGTGCCGTATGGGACGGTGCTGAAGGCGTTGGTTGAGGGGTGGCAGAATCCGAATGGATAGGATGGTTGGTTGTTGAGAGTGAGGGTTGAGGGGTGGCGAATGCGGAGCATCTAGAGCATTTTAATCAGGGGGTAGAGGAATGGAATCAATGGAGAGAACATAATTCTGAGATTCAGCCTGATCTGAGTAAAGCTGATCTACGTCTAGTCAACCTGAGATTGGCTAACCTTCGTGGGGCTCACTTAGCCTACCTGCGTGAAGTCGAACTGAGTGAAACCGATCTAAGTGGTATCAATCTTAGTTCAGCCAATCTGAATAAAGTCAACCTGAATGGAGCCACTCTACGTGGGGCTGACTTACGTGGAGCTGACCTACGTGGAGCTAATTTGAATGAAGCTATCCTACATAAAGCTAATCTGAGTGGAGCTAACCTGAGTGAAGCCAGCTTACGTGGAGCTAACTTGCATAAAGCCGACCTGATTGGAATCAATCTAAATAGAGTTGACTTGAGTGGAACTAACTTGATCGGATTCAATTTAAGTAGAGCTAACTTGCGTGAAGCCAATTTGCGTGAAGCTGAGTTACGTGGAATCAATCTTCAGGAAGCTAACCTGTATAGAGCCAATTTGCGTGATACTGACCTGAGTTGTGCTCAAGCTTTGGGAGCTAGTTTTGATAAATCGGTATTTACAGGAGCCTGTCTAGAAGACTGGAATATAAACAGCTCAACAAGCTTTGAGAATGCAATCTGTGAGTATGTTTACCTCAAAGTCAATCAACAAGAACGCCGCCCTAGAGAAGGCAACTTTAAGCCCGGCGAGTTTGCAGCGCTATTTCAGCAAGCCGTAGACACCGTAGACCTGATCTTCAAAGACGGTATCGACTGGCAAGCCTTTTGCCAATCTTTTCAAGAGCTCCGTTGCCAATATGCTGACCAAGACTTCTCCATCCAAGCTATTGAGAAGAAACGTGGCGGCGCATTTGTTGTTCGTGTGGAAGTTCCACCAGAGGTTGACAAAACTGTTGTTGAGAGTCGTGCAAAAGAACTCTATGCATCTGAGGTTAACGCGTTAGAAGCTCAGTACGAAGAACGTTTACGATTGCAAGGAGAACATCTTGAGGATGCACGTCAAACGATTGAAGTAGAGCGCCGAGACAAGGCGTCACTAATGGCGTTAGTGTCTACTATGGCCAGTACTCAGCAAGGACCGAAGTACGACCTTAGCGGTGCCCAATTCGCAGGAGGCTTCGCCGAAACCGTCCAAGGTAACCAAATCGGCGGCACTATCAACAACGCAGCTGCCGAAACGCCTTCCCTCGCTGAGGCTGCAGCCGAAATTCAAAACCTGCTTAAGCAGCTAGAGGCGTCTAATCCCGCTGCGACCGAAGCAGACCAAACGGCGTTTCTCAACGTGATGATTCCGCCGACGCGGCGGGAGCGGTTTATTGGGGCGTTGAAAGCGGCTAGTGGGGCTGCGATCGAAGAGGTACCGTATGGGGCGATGCTAAAGGCGTTGGTTGAGGGGTGGCAGAATCCGAATGGGTAGGGTGTTTGATTAGTTGCTGAAGTGAGGGTGACGTGGCTAATAAGGAGCATGTAAAGCGGCTTCAGGAAGGGGTTGAGGCATGGAATGCTTGGAGAGAGAATGCCCCCGAGATAAAGCCTGACCTGAGTAGTACTAGCCTAAATAGCACTAACCTGAGTCAAATTGATCTGAGTGAAGCTGATTTGAGTGATACCGAGCTATTTGATGTTGATCTAAGTGGCGCTGACCTATGTGGTACCTGGCTTTATAATGCCGATTTGCGTCTAGCTAATCTAAGCGGTGCTAACCTAAGCGGTGCGTTTCTCCATGATGCTGACTTAAGTGAAGCTGATCTGAGTAGCTGTAATCTGCATGGAGCGAACTTGCATTGGGCTAACTTGCTAGGAACAAATCTGAATAAGGCTGACCTTACTAACGCTGACCTTAGTTACTCCTCAGTTCTCAATACCAGTTTTAAGCAATCAGTTCTTACGGGAGCTTTTCTACAAGATTGGAACATCAATGGCGAAACAGTGTTTGATGATGTGTCCTGCGACTATATCTATTTCAAATCTGACGGTACAGAGCGCCGTCCTAGGAACAGTAAAGATATATTCAACCCCGGCGAGTTTGCGGCCC
The DNA here is from genome assembly GCF_043421595.1 of Leptothoe sp. ISB3NOV94-8A. Taxonomy (NCBI): domain Bacteria; kingdom Bacillati; phylum Cyanobacteriota; class Cyanophyceae; order Nodosilineales; family Cymatolegaceae; genus Leptothoe; species Leptothoe sp. ISB3NOV94-8A. The sequence continues at coordinate 8,622 of NZ_JAXSQW010000007.1, forward strand.
TTTTCCAGCAGGTCGTAGATACTTTAGATCTTATCTTCAAAGACGGTATCGACTGGCAAGCATTTTTCCAATCCTTCCAGAACCTCCGCAGTCAGTACGCTGACGATAATCTGTCTATTCAGGCCATTGAGAGGAAACAGGGAGAGGCATTTGTTATTCGTTTAGCGATGTCTCCAGGGTCTGATAAGGCTGCTGTTGAGAGTTGTGCAAAAGAACTCTATGTTTCTGAAATCAAAGCTTTGGAAACTCAGTATGAAGAGCGTTTGCGATTGCAGGGGCAGCATCTTGAGGATGCGCGTCAGACGATTGCAATAGAGCGTCGAGAGAAAGCAACACTAATGGGAGTGATGACAACTATGGCCAATAGTCAGCAAGGTCCAAAGTACGATCTACGTGGTGCCCAGTTCGGCGGTGGCTACGTCGCAGGAAACGTCGAAGGCAACCAGTATGGCGGCATCATCAACAACTACGGCTCCAATGCCGAAGACATCACGTGTCTACTCACCGCCCTCCGCGACCAGGCCCAAGATTTCCCCACCGAGCAAAAAGACGACGCTAACGACGTTCTCGACGACCTAGAGCGCGACCTCGCAGAAGAGCAGCCCGACCAAGGCCGCATCGGTCGCCGTTTAAAGAGGCTGGTTGCCCTGGGCGCTGCCATCGGCACGCTTGCCAGCGGAGCCGCCGCTGTCTCGGGCGACGTTTCCACGTTTACCGGCAACGTTATCGAGCTAACGGAGCAGCTGGGGATTCCTATCGAGCAAGTGCAGCTGCCGCCGTCTGGCACTCCGTAAGTTGCTGCAGCAACCATCAGCTAACTATCACTAACCACCTATTTAATAGAGCATTAGCTACTAGGAAAAGTCCTAGACTGATGCTCTAATTTTTTGCTGCCTTTCAACTCAAACCCTATCGATTCTGAGGGCATCTATCCGAAAAATAGCCCAGTAGATCGTCCCATGTACGTAAGGGCGTTTTTCCGTTTCCATGGAATCTTCACCGGAATTCCGGTGGAACTCCGGAAACCGTTTTTTATTTGGCATTCCACTATATGGGGTAGCAAATAAAATTGTGCGGGACATGACTGACCGGAATTCCACCGTTGAACACCAGCTACGGCCAGATGAACTGATGGCGGAGCTTGATATTAAAAAGCAGGCTTACTATACCTACCTAAAGCATTTAGGAATCAAAGCAGAGAAGGATTCAAAAGGTAAGGTTTATCTGACGAAGGCGCAGGCAAATTTGGTACGTGAGCTGCGTGCCCATGTCGTTGGTGGTGGAAAAATTGAGGACTTTGAGGTTAGTAATAGCGACCCGGCAGCGCTGGTAAAGGCTGAGGCAGGTGAGATGGATGCAGCGGAACAGATGCCGGAAGCGAACCCAGCGCAGGACCTTGATATGAATGAGCTGGTCCGTGGGGCGGCGGAGTTGGCAGGGCATCGGATGACGGTGGCGCATCAGTTGATGCTACAGATGGCGGACCAGATGACCTATGAGGATTTGCCAGACGAGGTAAAGGTAAAGGTGGACTCGGTGAGGCAGGCGACTAACCCAAAGTCTCAGAACCTGGCGACCATGGCCAGCGACCTGCTCAGCCAGTGGCGACAGAAACGACAGGAGCTACAAACTGCATAGACCCCCAAGGCTTTGAGCATGTGTGCGCTGCTATCCAGGCGGGTAGTAGCGTACTGGTGTTGGCGGAGTTGGGGATGGTTGATGATTTTCCGGGGCTGGTGGCGAAGCGGCTGGCTGGGGAATTTAGTGTTGCAACTGCCACCTACAAAGGCTCTGGCAAACGGTTCTTTGTAGCATTGGCTGAGCAGTTGGATATCCCCACCGTGGAGCCGAGGTACGACCGCAACGGCGAGGTGGTGGGCGATAAGCCTATGACCATGGACGCTTTGAAGGATGAGATTTTAGAAAACGTTGGACCGCAGACGCTGCTGATACTACCCGAAGCGAAGCGTCTGACCACGGGTATGCGCTATTGGCTAGAGGATGCGATGGCGGCGGGAGTGCGGCTGTGTTGCTTTGCTGCTGCGAATCCGTTGAAGGATGTGTTTTTAAATCTGTTGGAGATTGAGCTGAAGCTGCCCAGCGACCGGGATATACGTACGGTGATGCAGCGCGAGGCTCAGGCTCAAGGACTGCAGCTGAGTAAGTCGCGGTTGGCGGAGTTGCAACCGTTGGCGGGACGGAATCCGATGCTGGCGCGGAAGGTGGTTAGGAATGAGCGGCTGGGGCTGAATCGGTCAGCGAGTCCGCAGCATACGCAGTATGTGGTGGTGATGCCAATTGTTGTTGCCTGTTTGATGGCGTTTGGCATTGTGCGGTTTATTGGGATGGGAACGCGTAACAAGAGCCTATATATATTTGGTGGTACAGCGCTGGTTGCTGGGATGACGATGAAGCAGTTGGGGCAGGTACGCGGGGCGCGGAAGCGGTTGGGGCAGTGAATCAGTACGTTATAGAAGTACGTGTACCACGCCTTGGAGAATCATCAAAAATTGCTCCTCTGCTTTTGAGATTACTTTTTTGTGATGTTGTAAGTCCAATACCTTTACCAAATTGTGCTTGTCTGACTTGAGCATTGGCAAAGTTTGCCTGTCGAAGATTTGCTTCTGTGAGGTTGGATTTCAGGAGAATCGCATTGCTGAAGTTGACTTTTACTAGATTGGCACCTTGAAGATTGGCACCTTGAAGATTGGCACCTTGAAGATTGGCACCTTGAAGATTTGTATTTCTAAGATTTGTTTTCAGAAGGATTGCGTTTTTGAAATCAGCATTGCTGAGAATACTGCGATGGAGATTTGCGTTACTGAAATTAGCTTCGTTGAAGTTTGCTCCGCTGAGATCTGCTCTACTAAAGTCAGCTTTGCTGATATTAATACTGCTGAGGTCGGCTCCTGCAAAATCTACTAATGGATCGAGTTCAGCTAAGGCTGCAAGCTCGAAAAAATCTGTCGATTCTGCATCTAAAATTTGCTCGATTTTGTTTTCTAGCTCTTCGAATGCAATAGGTTCAATCATAATCCCAAGTTATTTCACTAAACGGGGCGGACTCAATTTCGGGCTTAATATATCGTTTGGCTAAAAGTCTTTCAATAATTGCGAATTTGTTTCTTATGATTTCTTTTGCACCAAAAAGACTGCCGTCCACCATATGAACATCTTCGCTTTTGACATTAAAAGTAGCTTTTAACTTGCATGGTAATGAGAGTGTTTCCAGAATTCCGAGCGGTTCTTTTTGTTTGTCATCTACGAGTAGATCATCCTCCTGGCCCTGCACTTCAAAGATCCAGGTAGGTGAGGTTTCTGGGCCGGCAAATGTAATTTGTGGCTCATCTGATTTCCATGTTTTTGAGATCGTCATCTTCCCTGTCATACTGCTATTGAAGCCTGTTTCACTTACACCAGCAGAGGTACTAGCTTCTCTTGAAGTTGTATTTTCTACTTCAACTGTCTTGTCAAGAAATGTCGCTAGCTTGATTTTTTCTAACGGCATTATGCAGTTATTTAGGAAAAGTTTTAAAGTACCACGTTTAATTCCAAAAACTGCTTTGCCTTCTTTGAACCCTAATCTCTTACCTGCAGGAATTGGTATCTCTTGAACTTTGTTGAAGATTACGGTCAAGCTAATATTAATATCGGTACTGTCTTCTTTCATTTCAGAACAAATGAAAGAAGATGATATGTTTGCTTTAGAAAAATGCAGTTTTACCGATACGCATCCTGGAAACCGATCTTTGAGAGTGGGTTTTGGCAATCTGTACATAACAAACTTCTAATTAAGGCACGCCAGCGTAATCAAAATGAGCATTTTCAGCTCGTTGATGGATAATAGTACTTATCTACGTTGAGATGGTAAGGCCTTTGCTCCTGAAAAATTACAACCAATTTTGTTGATATCTCCCTGAAGTAATTGGACAGTGAGGTTGAGGTCACAGCCCTAAGCGTTTATAGTGCTCGTCTCTTTGCTCTCTAGTGGATGTTGATCTTTTTGAATAGCCACCGCTTAACCGTGAGCAGTGTTGTCCAACATGAAACGGCTCCATACATGAAGAAGATTTTCCAGCTAGCAACGCTAAGGTCTTTCATGGCCTGACGGAAGATCAGATCGGCTTCCTGTCTAGGTTTTTCCTCGGGGTGATCGCATAAATAGTCGTGAATGACAGTTGCTTTTCCGTAGCGACCAACGGGTGGAAAGATTGGCCACAAGGGGCGAGGAACACTAGCAAAATCAGTGGGATAGTCTATGGGTACCGTAATACATTCATGGCTATCTTTTGTATTGAAGTGATATTCAAATTTTTGAGTTAGTTTGAATCGACGACGATATTCTTTAGGGTTGTCTACAAACTCTAACTTAAGGGGCTTTGGGAAAGGTTCCATGGGGCCTTTGGAGATGCATTTGTTTGTTGTCGACTATCTTAAGAATGTTGTTTTTGGGTTTTATCTTACCCTATGACACTTTGTTAAATGGATATTAGGGGAAACATGATTCTTTAACTCAATAAGAGACTTTTTTGTAGTACCCAAAAGGAGTATTTTTAGCTACTGAGCTGACCATCATTACCTATTAACGCTGCCTCAAAAGCTCGCAACCCCACAAATCCCAACCTAACCCTTATCCCTGGGCAACTTAGGGCAGTGGAGCAGAGCCAGAAGGGATGGATAAGCCAACGAATAGCCTTTGCAAAGACCCTGGAGAGTTGAGCCATCAGGAGCAGCGGGCGTTGATGCACCAGCTAGAACGGCGTTTTCAGGGACGGCAATTTATGAGTAAGGAAGAGGGGGAAAGCGCTGTACGGGCTGCGATTGGTGAGTATCTAGGGTGTAGCCCTCAGGCTGAGTCAAATGTGGTGTGGGTGCTGTGGTGTGGCCTGGTGGTGGTGCTGCTGGCGGGTGTTTGGATGTATCGTTATCGGCGGCAGGGTTTTGTCGGATGATGGCAATTACCCACGCTTGCATTGCAACCGCAGGCGCATCCTTATTACTCGGCACCGCCCAACCACTCCCGTTAGCGCTCGCCGTCCTGGGTAGCCAGCTACCAGATATCGACACAACGACTAGCATCATCGGCCAGGTCTTTTACCCCATCAGCTCATGGATAGAAGACCGCTTTCCCCATCGCAGCGTCACCCATTCGCTGGTGGCGACGGTGGCCATTGCAACGGTATCCTTGAGCATCGGGGCAGCGCTGGGTGATATCAAGACGGCGGCAGCGGTGCCCTTGGGGCATATGCTCAGCTGCTTTGCTGATTGTTTTACGCGCCAGGGTGTTCAGTTGTTTTGGCCTGACCCAGCCTGGGCGATCAGTGTGTCTAACCCCAAGCGACGGATACGGACGGGGGGACCGGCGGAGTATTGGGTGTTGTCGGTGGCCGTGGCGTTGTTGCTGGTGGGTATCTGGTTAGCTGGTGCGGGTGGTGTGCAGACTCAGGTCAGTCAAGGTCTGGGGCTGCGGGATGGGGCGTTAGCGACGTATAACACCCATGCGGCCAGCGCTGAGGTGTACGCAGAGATAACGGGCGTATGGGCCGATGACCGGACACGGGCGGATGGGCGCTATCTGATTTTGGATGCGGTGGGCCGTGAGTTCATCGTTACCGATGGTCAGGGTGTTTACCAGACGGGTAAGCAGCTGCTGGTGGAGAAGCTGACGACGGCGACTGGTGCGACGCTGATACGGACGACGCAGACGCTTACGTTGAATGATGAGGATGTAGTATCGCGGTTGCAGGCGCTGCGGATGGCGAACCCGTCAGCGCGGATCTATCTGAGTGGTTCGATTACGGTGGATTTTCCTGAAGAGGTAACGCCTACGGTGCTGCCGAGGCAGTTGTCAGCGGTGACGGTGATGGGTGAGTCGGTGGAGTTGCAGTATTGTGATTTGGAAGTTGCGATCGCGTTACTGGGCGATCAGTGGGCAGCTGGGGGTATGGCGGCTCTGATTCTTCAGTGAAAATGTATTTCATTTAAGCAAGGTTTGTATTACCAAGAAAGTACTATTTGTAATAGTTAAGACCTTATCTGACACATCCTATAAACTCACACTGAATTAGGAGTGTCACAATGAATAGCCAAGACAAGATCGTCAAGAACTTCTAGGCATCCTTAATCTAGCCAAGGAAAAACAATTAGATAAATACGGAGAAAAGAGTGTTAACAATCAAACATGGCCTGACAGATATCTAGGTGTCAGATAATTCCCTTCTGTTGGATGATGTTTGATCTATTAAATCTATGGCATTATTGCATGTTCCTCTTGTAGTAATTCATCCCATATACAAACAGCGCTCTCAGTCGGACGTCATACTGCAGTTAGATAAAGTAATTAAAGAGATACACACTACAAAATTTTAAGATGTTAAATATAGCTTCCATACTATTAATCATATCTTTTATACTTCTTCTCCCAACAGTATTCTATGTATCTGGATTAACTCAAGCATGTTTAGCCTATTTGGCGGGGGATAACCTAGCTAGTGAGAAGGGCTACTTTGCTTTCCCTTCAAATCTTAGATTTGCATTAGGGCGTTCCCCAGAGATTGACATCATCCGTATTCGCAGTCGTGTATGGTGTAGCATTATTCCTCTTTCACGCTTGGTGATTATCGCCTTGTTTATTTTGGCTATCTCCAGCCCATTTTGGTTAGGTCTTGCAGACAATTGGGAGATCGGAGCTAAGTTTATTGGAAAAACAGATCTTGAAGAAGCAATGATGAAATTTGAGTCGCTTGAATGGAGGGCCTTAGATCCATTCACCCAGTGGCAAATTAATTTCCTTTGGCCTATATTGGCCATTATGGTAGGTTATTTAATATTTCTGTTTCTTCTGCTATCAATTCCTTTGCCAGGATTACCCGGGTATGCAGTTGTCTCTCCATGGCTGCCGGAAAGCCTACAAGATTATTTGGCGGGAAAAGAACATCTTTTTGGCCTCTTTTTAATCGCTGTTGTGGCAAGCTTGTATTTCTCCGATCTTCCTTCTCTCTTCCAAATTTCCGCAAATATTGCAAATGATCAGCTTAAGATTCCAATCCGTGCAGTAAGAGAAGGATCTAAGCTAACAAGAGGTTACCGTACTTATGTGTGGCTTCCTTTTATATGGTCACTTGTTTTCAATCCACCAATATTGAGCTTTACACATCCGGGGCAAGTTTTTGTTTTGTTGATGAACTCTCATTCTAGCAATGAGGGCATTTACGCAACGCTTCAAGCAGATGGGCAAAACACTATCCTTATGTTTGAAAATTTTGATGATGCCAATAGCTATAACGACCTATTGTCTCAAAAAGATCTCAAGGGTCTCAGTGTAGAAAGTATAAATAGATGGGAAGTTGAACGATTTTCCAAAAATCAAGGATATATGACTAAGTTAGTCAAAGCTGGTACACGGGTTGAACCACCGGAAGAAAATGCTGAGACGAATTTTCTAACATAGAAGGCTTCAAGCTCGTGGCCATAGGTCTACTTCATTTCCAGAAAATTAGAACCGTAAATTTCTGTGTGAATTCACTCGCTAGTTCTTTACATCAGGATTTATGCCATGGCTAATCACAACCCCAAAAGGATACCGAGTGTTAGTTAATTATGGGTATGGATTTAAGAGATTATCAGTAAGATGCTCTTAATTCGTGGTTGGGCATTCTTCAGACGGTGCTTATGTTTATCGTCTGTGCGAGCTTTAATTCCCTATGCGATCACAACGATAGCCGTGGCAGGTGTAGCCATCGCCCAACAGCCTAGCTTCGTCACGCCCACCTCTCCCCCAGAACAACCCGACCAACCTAACGAAGCTCCTCGCCGCCTCACCATCAACGTCTCCGTCTCCGACCCTGACGATCTCAAGGTCACCGAAGGCGATCGCATCTCCGTAGGCCAACTCATCGCCGATCGCACCCGCGATCGCAACCGCCTCGAAGCCCAGGCCCGCCAGCTAGACCTCACGTTGCAACGCCTGGAGCATTCCACCATCACCCCACCGCTACCACCGGCTACGCCGCCACCGATTGCAACGCCCACTTACCTCGAAGAAACCGCCGCTATCGCCCGCGCTAAGGCCGACGTAGACCAGGCCGAAGCGCTGATAACGGCGAAGCATCAAGAAATCGACTATCTGGGCCAGCTGCCCCACCTCGAACCGCTGGTAATGGAGCATGAGCAGGCAAAGCTAGCGGAGCTACAACGCAACCACACTGCCGCTGTGCGTGAGTATCAGCTGGCGCTGGGTAAACGTTCGACGGCGGAGTATGAGCACTCGGTAACGATGGCCGCCGATGTCAGTAGCCGCACCCATGCCATGCTCAGTTACCAACAGCAGTGGGCTAACTATGAACAGCGTTTGCGAGACCGAGACTTTCAACTGGCCCAAACGCAGCTCAGGGTGGACGAGGTGGAAAATGCGATCGCAACTCTATCCGTGGTCCGTAGCCCCTATGCGGGAAGGATTCGGCGTATCAATTGGCTGGGGCAGGATAGCAGCGGGTTGCTGTCTGCTGAGATTAGTCTCATGGTCCGCGCCAGTGCTGATTCAGGCAATGAGGCTTTCTTACCTGAAGAACACTGACATTAAGCATTGCATTGACGGTCTAACTCTTAATGGAGGCAGATAGTTTTGATTTATTCTCCATTATTGACAACCCAGGGATTGCCGTCTTTATCGACCGCGATGCGTACGGCACCACCATCTTTAACATCCCAGTTACTGCCATTCCACTGGTAAATGCCATAGCCACCAGTGACTTCGTTGGTGCCAACAATCCAAACCTGGCCATTGTCACCGATGTCGATATCTTTGGCCCGACCAGGCAAGAGTTGCCATGCATCGTTGACTCTGCGGTAAATATAGCCTTCATTATTGACAATCCAGGGATTACCAGCAGGATCAACTGCTATACGTATGGCCCCACCGTCGATGGGAGTCCAGTCAGTGCCATGCCAGTACCAAATGGGATGACCGCCATTTACTTCGTTAGCACCAACAATCCAAACCTGGCCATTTTTACCGATGTCGATATCTTTAGCTCGACCAGGCAGTAGTTGCCAAATATTGTTTTCTCGACGATAAATATAGTCTTCGTTATTAATAATCCAAGGATTACCTGAGGGACTGACAGCTATGCCAACAGCTCCTCCGTCGATGGCATTCCAGTCATTACCATTCCACTGATAAATGCCATAGCCACCATAAACAGAGTTTGCACCCACGAGCCATTGATGCCCGTTGTTGCTGGCAATATCATTACCTATACCAGGACGTAATAACCAGCCATCATTGACGCGTTGGAAAATTTTGCCGCCCGTTGCTCTACGAGTTAATGCCGTTCGAAAGTGGTCATTTCTTTCAGATGTATCTGGTAAATCACCAATTCCTTCTAACTGAAAACCATAGGTTGCTGTCAGCGGTACTGATGTATTTGGTACGCAGTTACGGCTTTTCCGGGCTTCAATGTGAATATGGGCGAAGTTTCCGTTTGCGGGTGCTGCATTCGATACTGTTCCTAAGACAGTATCTCGATTAACTTGTGCTCCATTGGCTATGGAACGATTAATGTGGCCAATCAGCAGACTCCGGTTCCCATCTATCATAAGGCAGACTAGATCTGACCCTACATAGGCAATTGTTCCAGTTGCTGGGGAGAGAATTTGTTGTCCTGCAGAACGATTAACATCGTTACTTGAACAGGCGGTAGCTCCAAAATCCTGACCTATGGATAAATCCAGGGCAAAATTATTTTGATGACTGACTGTACCTTGGTAGCCTTGGCAAACGTACCAAGTCTTACCAACTTCAAAAGGGAGAGTTATTTGTCCTAGGGCTGCTTTTGCGCTGCCGTAAATTAGTGTGGATGCTATAAATGTGTTCACCCCTAATATCTGTAGTATTTTCTGTACATTATTTTTTCTCAGTACTTTCATCAGATTCCTGTTGTTGCTTTTGTTATGCAAAGAATAGAAGTTCGCGCGGTGAGCCCATCTTCTTTGCTGGCGTTAATGTTCCCGTTGAAAATATTGGGTCATCTAAATGAATCAATTTTGGTGTAATTGGTGTGTTTTTCGAGGACTGCTATCAATTTTCTCAGCGTTTGGATTACTCTCATGGTCCGCACCAGCGCTGGCGCTGCCGTGTCTGAACAGTTCGACGGAATGCCTGGAGGTGCTGACGCAGCAGGCGATAGCGCAATCGTCGGAGATTGAGGCGATCAATGAGCAGCTGGCCCTGACGGCGGAACGGCAGGATTATGCAGAAGCGCGGCAGTGGACGAACTATCTGACTCTGGACCCAATCAGGCTGGTGCAGAACGTTTTGGGTGGTGGGGATGTGCAGCGGGATCGGATTGCGATCGCATCCCTCGAACTCGACGCAGCCAACCTGATCCGCCAGCGAGAAAACCAGGCTCAACATATCGCTGATGAGGTGGTGAGCCTGGTGCTCAACTACGAGAAATTAGACCGAGAGTATGACCTGCTTGATTCACGGCTAAGAACCCATCTGATGCAAGCGCAAATAATGGAAGCCCAGTACCGCACTGGTCAGGGCAGCACTAACCGCATGTTGACCATGTGGCAGCGCACTGACAATCTAAAAGCACGGTGTGACGAGAAACGAATCGGGCAAGCCCAGGACCGACGCGAGTTGGAAATTTTGACGGGTGCCGACGCTGAGACGCAGATCTATCCCGCGCTTATTGGTGTCTGCGGTCATGGCGACACATCGACTATTCCCAGGGCGACGAGAGATAGCGCATAAATAGAAACAACCTTCAACAGATTGAAGCCGAGCTGAGTCAGTTGGTAGGCTATGGGGCATCTGTGCCGCTGCCGTCTCCATGAATCGCTTTGTCCAGCTTCCAAAATTTCCCAATGGGCGGATTACGGCCACCATCTGTTCACTAACCCAGGACCATGTAGAGCAGATTGACGTCATCTGGCGAGACATTCTTCTAGAGGCAGACCAGGTCGATATTGGTTGGGACTGGGGCTATAAACTGCGCTTAGCCCTGGGGGATAGCCGTTACGAAACCTATGGCCTTGAGTTCGATGGACTGCTGCAAGGTGTGACACTGCTCGATATCCAGGGCCACCGCTCCTGGTTACCCCAGCGGTTTCCCCTGGTCTATGTAGAGTATGTCGCCTCGGCCCCATGGAATCGACGTTTGATTGAAGATCCACCCTATTTGCGTCAGGTGGGGCGGACGCTCCTGGCGGTAGCACGGCAGCGAAGTGTCGAACTGGGCTATCAGGGCCGTGTGGGACTGCACTCACTGCCTGAAGTAGAGGGCTTTTACCATCACATGAAGATGCCAGACTATGGCCCTGACCCGGATAAAGATGGATTGGTATACTTCGAGTACCCAGCGTTGCAATCCTAATGTGACCCCTATGGATGATCAGCTTCTGACCCAGCAACTCAAAAAAACGGGCAACTTATTAGACCTGCTCACCGAAGATAACTGGTGGGAGGGCGATGACTGGGATGGCCCGGTCGAAGCGGGCTCTATGGCGCAGCCCTATTTGGATGCACTTAAGGCAGCGTCACCGGAAGCTTTAAAGCGGCAGCGTCGATATATGCGACTGTTTTCTATATTGTTGCCAGAGCTGAAGGGATGGCTGCAGACCTGGGAACTGGGTCGCAGCTATGACGCCGTCTACACGGCAGCGTGGCGACGGATCTATGAGCACCTAAAGCAACCTACTCCAGAGCAGACTGAGTGGATTGCGGCATTGATTGCAGAGGATGATCAGAATTTGCCCAAGTCGGAGCGACCATTGAGAGCCCAGGTAATTCCTATGCTGTCAGCGCTGTTAACCCAGGAAGACCGGCAAGCTTTAGCGGATAAGGCAGCCCAGGGAATGGCCCAGGGCGTATTGCAGATGGTCCAGGTGGATACTGGTTCACCAGTGGCGGTATAAATCTGTTTTTATTGTTGTTTTCTATGGGCTATAAACCTTTTGATATAGTCGCTTTAGCCGTTGTCTGTGATCTCTAGAAACGACAGCAATCAGAGAGTAGGACATGGGATAACGGCTAAGGATTTGGCAGCAGCGGGGAGTCATGCCAATAGTGGCGGTACTGAGATTTGGTGGTCTAGGTGTTGTGGCCCATTATTTGCCAGAGGCTACCGTAAAAGCCGTTGAGTTAGTTCTTGCCAATGCCGTTCTAAGAGAGAAGCATCTGAGTCAGCATTTATGGTTAGTCCCTGGCAGCATCTACGATGGCGATACGCTGCGAGTAACCGATGGTACGGCAGAAATTAAGCTGCGCCTCTGCGGCGTTGACGCTCCTGAAATCGGTCAGCCTATGGGCGTTACATCGCGTGATCACTTACGGGTGTTGGTCGATCAAGGTGAAGGTGGACAGATCATTGTAGTGCCGATTGAGAAGGACCGCTATGGGCGAACGGTGGCGGATTTGTTTGTTCCTGTTGGTGGGGAAGAAGAGATCCATGTGAACTCTCAAATGGTAATGGATGGGATGGCCTATCACTATGAGAGATATTCGGGCAGCTGCCCCCAGCCGGAGATTTTAGTCCGTGCTGAGAATATCGCGCGGGGGCGGTCAGTGGGAGTATGGGGGGCTAAGTCAGACGCTGTGAAACCATGGGAGCATCGAAAGTAGACGATCAAGCGATAAATCGCTTACCCACCAACAATCAAGAGTCCAACAATGACAGATATCAAAATAAAGAAAAATGCGCCGCCATCAATACGTCCTGTCGATGTCATACTATGGCGACGCGATAAATCTCTATGAAAATCACACCACAGACATTCATAACGTTCACTGCTGATCTGTGCGAGTGCTTTGCGTCCGCATTTTGGACATTCGCATAAAACAGGAGTGTTATTGCGTAATTCGTGCATGGTGTCAGCCTCTAAAGTGAGATTGAATTTTGCAGAGGTGTACCTGGTTAAGCAGGTGCAGGCCTCCACTTGGATAGATTCATTCGGGTCATTTGCTTTTGATTTAAGGCCCGTGAGCCTTTACCGCTGATTCGGTAGTACTTTCGTCGGTTTCCTTTGCGTGTTTTTGAGTCTTCATTTTGCATATAAGAGAAGACTAAACCCTTGGATTCCAAACGGTGCAAAGATGGATAAAGTGAACCAATTTTCAAAGTTTGTTTTCCTTCACTAGCTTCTTCAATCGCTTTGCAAATTTGCAATCCATAGAGGGGCTGACCCAAAAGCAGGGTCAGGATATCTTCCTCTAATGCAGAAATGGGGGGGATTACATCATCCTGTGGATGTTCTTGTTGTTCAGCTGCTGCTAGTTCTGCAGCGTCCTCTCGTTTAATCATTACATTCTCCAAACAACATCTACCTGATGGTGTTGTCATAGACAATACCCACCAGGACTTCGCTCACACCAAAGTGTTGGATATAGATGTCTTACAAGTATGATATCAACTATGTAAGACTTTTGCCAGTTTAAAGGATGTGAAGTTCAACATCAAGGCCTTTTTATCAAGGTTTGATGTGCCTATAGGAAAATAGGCATTCTTGCTTAATTGATGCTTTATAAGTATCATGTATGTAAGGTACGGTAAATTCGTATTGAGCAAATTGACTTTATTACGGTCGATTTTCGAGTTTCTCTAGCACACGGCATACATATATATGGAAGTTATCATCAACTTCATTGCCGAGTTTCTGCTGGGTAAAACAGTCAAAGCGGTAGAACGTTGGTTCTCTCGTGATTATGAAGAAGTCCTTCCTTCTTCGGAAGAGGAAAATGCATTAGCGCGCCAGCGCTGTCCCTTTGGTCCAGTTTTACCCAGCCGTGATTATCTCGAAGCAATGATGGGGGACTTTTTAGAGCGCCAGCAAGAGCTTCAAGATCAAGGGGGGCCGCCTCGTCGGATCCTGTTGATTACGATGCTACGCCTGGTTGCCTTTAGCGCAGAGGTTTTAGCCATTACCTGGCAAAATTTATCTGTCCATGCTCCGAAGCCCCCTCACCAGGCATCGTCGGAGCATGTTGATAGTGATGAATTACCTGATTTGGAGATTGAGCGAGATGACTAATATGTGACTAACGTTTGTAGTGGATACTGAAAACTATGGTTGATTAACCAAACGGCTTTATTGAGGTTGAGAAATGCTTCAGGGGTTTTTGCCTTAGGTTTCAGTGAAACTGCGCTAGGTGCATTGGACATAGATTTTGCCATCCCTCTTCGTGATCCTTGGAAGACACGGATAATATGGATTTTGCGATCGCATCCCACACCTATCACCCAAGCGTAGCCGTCTAAGGTAAACCTCTCAGGTTCCCTTTTATCTTTGAAATCACCGGGTCTTGCTACATTCGAGTGGTATGCATTTTGCACCTTGCCTGTTAGCAAGCCTGGAGTATGGGCTTAGTGATCGGTCGTTTCAGGTTGCTGGTCGTTATGTTGTCGGCATTGCATTATCTGAACTTATTGGGTTTGAGTCTTGATCATCGATACATTTTGTAGACTCTCACCCCTTTGCCAAATGTCTTTAGTCCATGGGTCGGACGTCGCTGGCTAATACCATTCGCTGTAGTCGGGCGAGCTGAAGTTCCAGTTTATTGAGTCTGCGGTTAGTACTGGCACAGCTTGTGGGCGTTGTTTTTCCTAGGTACTGGCCGATGGCTTCTTTAACCACCTCGCTGGGAGTACGACCCATTTCGGTTGCGATCGCACGTATTTGCTCGTCCCAACTATGGGGAATGCGGGCGGCGGCGATGGGCTTGCTCATGGTTGTAAACAGTGTAAACAGCGTTAACCCATGGCAGATAGACCATCGGCTTCTTTGTTATGCCCAAAAGCTGTAAACAGCGTTAACCATGTCAACGCTTACGAACATTGAGCTAAGCCCTATGTGACAGTTGATTTTTGACTATGGTGATTCTCAATAAGAAATGACGAGTTTGGGCCGTTTCAGCCCAAACCCTTGAAAACTGGGTACACTTGAGTTCGTGTTTTTAGATAAGACGAACTTGTGGCTAAGTCCAATCGCGCCGGTAAAGCACTTGTACTATCGCAGGACCAGTTACAAGCGGTGTTCGTAAACCTGGACTATCCCCACAGTGCGATCTCACGGCTGTGTTACTTAACCGCTTCTCGTGCAGGTGAAGTTGTGGCGCTACCCGTGACTGCGATCTCTCACGAGGCGATTTCGATCAAGCAAACGAAGACGAAGGCGACAAAGGAAATTAATTTGTATCCAGAGCTGAGTGACGTGGTGAAGCAGCTGGTTCCGCAGAAGGGGGCCTACTACTTTCCCGGTCGGAGTGGTAAAACGCACATCACATTACGGGCGTTTCAAAAGCAGCTCGATAAGACCTGTGATTATCTGGGGATTAAGGGGGCCTCGTCCCACAGCTTTCGGCGGTCGATGGCGACGCATCTTTATCGAGCCGGTGTGGATTTAGAGAGTATTCGTCAGGTGACGGGGCATAAGTCGCTGGATAGTCTTACTCTGTATATAGATATTCCTCGCCTGGAGGCGCAGAGTAAGGTGGCTGCTGCGGTTGGGAAGTTGTGGAAGCGGACGCCGTTGTCCACTTAATCGGCAAGAACCAATATAGGCCTGATAAAGGTGTCGCTTGCCTGAGGTTGCGAAGCCTTAGGGCTACTGAAAGCTTGGCTCAGCAATGCAAGTGTGCCTTTGCGAGTCATTCAAGAGATATCAGGCTACGCTAACTTAGGATTGCTTCACAAGTATTTGGGAGTGTCACCGGCTCAGGTGAAAGATGCAATCTCGAATATTTTAGGGATAACAACTTAAAAAGGAGAGATTCTAAAAAATACTGATTTATACTGAGTTTCTTTGATGAGAGCCATCCTATGCTTTTGTCCAAGCACTCTTAAATTTTAAGGAATCTCTAAAATGGCTGACGCTAACAAGTTCAAAAACTCCACTGACATCAATGTCACCATCGATAATCCAGGTAGGGATGTAGTCACATTAAAGCCAGGCGAAATTGTTCGATATGGCAATAGCCCGACGACCAAGTATGTTTTCAATGGTCAGTCTTTTGATCTCAAAGCAGATCAAAATTATGTCATTGGTATTGCGCCTGGTTCAGAAACCCATCCGAAGCTAGTTATCAATGACTTTTCAAAAGCTGGAGTTGGTGGTTTTGATGACAGCCAAACTACTTATAGTCGATAGTAATAGCTTTACTTATTGCAAACTAAAAGAGATATTTGGGTTGTCTGCATAACCTCTCGTTCAACAATGGTTTCAGCCTTAGCGTGCGTTTCTGTTCCATTACTACTCAAACCCCACCCCCCACCGGCTATCTTTTCCCAGCAGCAAAGTGGACTCGTGCGACGGTCAAGCGCTATTGCATTCAACGACATCAAACCGGTGGTCAGCACTTTGACTTAGTGGGTGAACTGCCTCCACGGCAGCATACTAGTGCTCGGGCGGTGGATAAAGCGTTACGCAAAGCCTGTGATGGCCTGGGCATTCAGGGGGTGAGTACCCATACGTTTCGGCGGTCGTTGGCGACTCATTTATATGATGCGCAGATTCCCCTGCGACAGATTATGGAGATTACGGGCCATGCGAGTTTGGCGTCGTTGACCTGTTATCTGAATCTGGAGCAGCGGGCGGCGGAGAATGCGTTGTTAAATTTCTTTGCAGGGTGATAGGGCTTGGCGCTCTGGGCTCCTGGCTTTTCTATGGATAGCAGTAAGACCATATAACTGAATCACCTCAAGTTCTGTACACCTATATATAAAATGCATGCGTGTATTGCAAATTTGATGTGGTTTCGAATATTCAATGACATTAGACTTTTTTCTTTGGTCGATGGTTTGGATAAACTGAATCACCTCAAGCTGCGTGCACCTATATATGGATTGAGCGGTTACCAGGTTCTATGTGTCTTTTTCGTATTTGCTTAAATGTTCGATTTTCTAGAACATTGTGAAGCTAGTACAGATTGCTACGTGTACGAGGTAGCTGCCTATGAACGTTACCTACTTGGAATTTGGGTATAGGAGTCATTTTCGGGTATGTGTACCAAGGTTGCCATAGGTAATATCGAGCTCAGCTAAGTAAATAATTTTGGAGCCCTTGTCAGGGGTTCGTGATACCTTTGGGGGATAATTCTTCCAAAGGCATTTGCCATACAAAAAAATTCTGTTAGAATCTGAACATACTAAAAGGGCTAAGCGAGTAACCAGCTCGCTTAGCCCTTTTGGAGGCCACATTAACTTGACCTTACGTCGCATTCTGAGTTGCAGTCAGGACACGACAAATTGTTTTTTCGTCTAATAGCATTATGGCAGATTACAAGCAAAATGTGAAGTCATCCGAGTATGACAAGCCTCAACCTGGGGCAGATTTTGATGTGAATTTTCGTTTTTCTGAAAAAGCATTCATTGCCCTGTTGACTTTGTTTTTCTCTTTCATGGGACTCTTGGTTGGTAGACATAATCAGCAACAGAAAACATCTTCTCCACAGTCAGACAGTTATGTTCCTGCAAGTCTGTTGAGAGACAGTCCGAAGCCTCAGTTAACAAGTCTTGTGTAGATTAACTACTGATTGCAGGGGGATAATCATTTTCCACATGTCTTAAGGGGGGGGCTTGAGATCGACTGGTCTGATATTTCTAATCTTGGTACGTGGGCGATCTTAAGCCTCTCTTTAGGTATTGTGGATGCTGAAATCACAGGGCTCCATGGAGTTTGGTTGTGTCTCGTTGCTGAAAATTTAGCTACGAGGTAGCCATGGGACCTCTATCAAAATATTGGGAAATACTGAGGATTGATCCTGGTGATGAAGGACTCGGTTACAAAAAACAGTTTTTACCTCTGGCATCAGAATTCTTTTATGCGGAATTCTCTGAACTCATTGATTTGCCTAAGCAACCTCAGCTCTCATTTCAGAAGCATCGTGACGTTCAAACTACGCTTCATTTAAAGTTCCTGAATGGAGATGTTGGGACTAGTATCAGAGCGGGGCTATGTCTTCGATCTTATATTACTTACAACATCTTGAGGGCTTGCAAAATATTAGCAAGTAAGTTTTCTTTTTCCGGGCAATTTACCTATCGAGATTTACTCCCCTACGTGCTCAATGATGACGGTGAGCTGCAAATCGTTCTAGACGCTGACCGGAAAAAACAATTAATCGTCAATCACAATGGTGAGCTTGAGCCATCTACTTATAAACTGTTCACCGTTGAAGTATTACGCAAGTTCAATCCACAAGGGAAACGGGTATCCAGTTTAGATAATTGGGTACATCTCCTAGTCCGTCAAAATCCAGATCTGCAGGACTTTTTGGTAAAGCAAGGATATTATAAACTCAGCGATTGGGCTCTTCTGAATCGTGCTGGATCCAGTCAACTGGAAAACCTTGCCCCACGCGAGCGCGACCTGATGAGAGCGTTTCACGCTGTCTACCGTCGAGATCGACGCCAGCAACAACAGACTCATTTACGAAGTAGTCCTGCCCCTTCCATAGCGCAGCTCCAAGAGATGCAACAATATTTGCAGGGCATGGGCATCAACGTTGACTTACCGGAGCAACTGAACACAGAACTCAAGCGATTAGCTCAGGTATTACGCCAGTATGCCATCTGGCGTAATAGTGGCATGCCTCAGGCAGAATCTTTAACTGATCAGAATTCAGGTATTCAAAGAGAGTTTTCTGATCCAAATTCAATCAATGCGCTTGAAAAAATAGAGCAGCAGGAGTTAGTTGAGTTTTTCGAGCAGCAGTTGGTTGAGTGTCTGGATTGGGGAATAGAAAGAGCGATTCATGACCGTGTCCTTAAAATGCAAGGAGGTAAGTATGCTGAATTTGCATCAAAGATACCTTCTATTTTGAAGATGGTTTATCATGATGATTTACCTCAACGGCAAATTGCTAGTGATTTAGGTATTACTCAAGCGAGATTAAGCCGTATAACTCGCTTAAATATTCTTGTTAAGGAAGTCCGCGCTCAAAGCATACAGCGATTTTTAGATGTTCTCTTGTCTCGTTTGCATGGTCAGAATCTGACAGAGTTGTCATCCGATTCAGAATATTTGAGTAATTTATTTAGGTCTGTCGAGGCCTTTGTTGATGCGCGACTGTTTGAGTCGGCATTTTCAGAATTGAAAACAGCCAGAAGCGCCCCTATGAAAAGCATTTATTCTCAGCGATTGCGTCATTATCTACAACAGCATAGTGATAGTAGGACCAGCGGAGGCATTTGAACAGGATTATACGGTTTTACTTGAAATGCTTTCATAGCATAGGTTTCAACACATCCTATTTTCATGATGGTTTGCTGTGTAGAGCAACTAATCCTACAGTTTGAGAGAGCTTCACAGTAACTACTGAACCAAAAATCAAGGGTTTCAAACCATAACCAGCGAGCGATTTAATCCAATTCATGTCCAGACATTCAAAACCGCAACTTTCTGCGTGGATGCCCCCGCTGGTCCTAGTACCGTGGATACGGTTTAATTCGGTTATGTGAGAGTACTATTCTGATTTTGCGATCGCAACTCCACCCCATCAGCGACCCCGCATTCAAAAAACACTCATATATCAACGTTGTCTGCTATCGTTCCATTGACTAATCGCTTAAGCAGTTAATCAATACGCAGATGATCATTACCATTGCTGGATTTAAGGGTGGGGTGGGAAAAACCACCACTGCCGTTCATCTAGCCTGTTACTTTGCTCAGATGTCGCCAAATACCTTACTCGTCGATGGCGACCCCAACCGCTCAAGTCTTAACTGGAGTAAGCGAGGAAATTTACCGTTTGCTGTTTGTGATTTGATGGGGGCCGCCAAAGCGTCCCGGAAGAAAGAGCACATCATTATTGATACCGAAGCTCACCCCGATCACAGTCAGCTTGAGGAGTTAGCATCTGGCTGTGACCTGCTGCTATTGCCCACCACTCCGGATGCCCTGGCCCTTGAAGCTTTGCTAGGAACCGTTAAAATGCTTAAGCAGTTAAGCGATTATGCAGTGCTGCTTACGATGGTAGATAGCCGCAAAAAGGCTACGGCAGATGCGGCTAGGGCTACGCTTGAGCGTTTGAAGGTACCTGTAGCTAAGCAGCAAATCAGGCGGTTAACTGCCTATGAAAAAGCTGCTTTGCAAGGAGTGCCCGTCTATGAATCGGGTGATCGATTTGGTCGCATTGCCTGGGGTGAATATCAAGCACTAGCTAAAGAGCTGGAGGAGACCTATGGCGAAGACTAAGAAGAAAGACACGTTCGATATGTTTAGCAACCTGGCTGATTCGTTAGACCAGGAGCCAGAGACGAAAAAAGTTGAAGAACCTCCGGCCCAGCGGAAACGTAAGAAGACGGGCAAGCGTTCAGACCCTAATTACATTCAGGTGGGGGCCTATATTCCTAAAACCTTGAATGAGGATGTCAAGATCAAGTTGGTCAGACATGAAGGCGACTTCAGCGACTTGATTACTGAGCTATTAGAAAAATGGGTAGCCGATTAATTGCTTAATCGCTTAATCAAATAACGGGTTTCTGATTAACTATTTCAGTAGCTGCAAGGGCTTTATGTGAGTATCCGCTTAAGCAGTTAAGCGGAAAGAAGCTATATATTACGAGGCCGATGCGTTCAGGTGGCTGCACATCTGCGTAGGGGAATCGTGCATGCGATCGCACAGACTGTCAGAGCTATCAAACCTTAATTTGAACCTGTTGCTTAAGCGATTAACCGATTAAGCAGAAAGTATTTTCAAATATATAAAAGCTTAAAACCCTTTGAATTCAAAGGGTTTTGTTTTTTGATTAAGCGCTTAATCAGTTAAGTGGATAATTGATTAAGCAATATTGATGTACTATTTGTGCGTGAGCCGCACACCTATTCGCACGGTCAAGCACAGTAGGCGTGCAGTTGGCTCACACTCTGAAACCCTTGTAATCAAAGGATTTAACTTATGAATAGCACAGATTCGCGCACCCTGGCGGACATGCAGGCGCACGCTGCAGCACGTTATTCCGCACAGGAAGTCGCACAAACGCACAATGTGGCTGAGTCAACTGTGCGGACGCGTTGGTTTGAGTGGTTGGTTAAGGTGGCTCCGGCTGAATTACTAAAGGATGGGGGTGGCTATACCGAGCTGGCCCGAACGCTGTTTAACGAATTCGCTGAGGTGAAACTTTGCGATCGCAAATCCTGGGTAACTGATGCCAAAGAACGCTACTCTCACGAATGGGGCAGCGCTGGCGTGATTGAAGGCGAGCTAGTTCCCGAGGAGGTTGGTAGCGTTCTTGCCCTACGACAAACCCAGACCACCGCATTAGAACTATCCGTTGCGGAGCAGCTAGCCAATCTGGAAGCCATGATCGATCAGGTGAATACGGCAGAGGTCAATCTATCCGAGACGGAGTTGCGAGCAGCGACGGCCCGAGGTCAGAAGCGAGCGATTGTGCTGCATCAGGCGGAGTTACAGGCAGAATTGCAAACTACCAACATGCTCAGAGAGCGACGTATGGGCGGTGGCCAGTAAAAAAAGTTGGGAGTTGTCTAGCCGAGCAGGTTACAACTCCCAACGAATGCCGCCAATTCACTACCTCAGGAAGCTAAGAGCGAGGTAATCTATGGGTAACACCACAGCATCGATCACGATGAAACTGCCAGAGCTAAAAAAGCGGGTCAGACGTACCTGGAATATTCTCAATGAGTGGAATGGCGTTGTCCTTCTACCTGAGCAGTTTGACCAGGAAATGAAGACCTTTGGCGATCGCCGGTATAAGAAAACCTGGATCAAAGCACTGTGCAAGTTTCAAGCCATGTTTGCCTATGCAGGCTGCTTAGATTCTTGGATGTTACTCACTAAGACCTTCGCCTTTCGGCCTGAGCGTTGGGATTATGAATATCGTCATCAAATCTTTGATGAGTTCCTAATGTATCCCGAGGCTGTTGAGATTATTAAAACTGGCCTGGAAGACATATTCAATAAGGACTTTGACGTTCAAGAGAGAGCAGGTGCAGATGGGTTTTTTAGACTTCTGGAAGAACGAGAAGGAGCGGATCGAACCATCGGAGTCACAACTGGACTTGTGGGAGCAATCCCAGGAGTTAGCGCCGCAGCGTAAGCGGGTTAATGGAGCGACGGTTTTTAGGCGATTTACTGACACCATCCAAGCAAATGGCGGTGACGATGAAGCCTACGTGCGAGCAGTGGTGACAGAAACGAGCGAGCTGTTTGGCTGTACCGTTGGCGAGCTTTATAAGGAAACCGGGAGTAGGCCAAATCGACGGGAAACACTTCCTCATGAGGTTCAGCAGGCATACATGGTGAATGAAACGCTATCGGCCTATGAGCTGGAGCGCATGGAAGGCACCATTGGCGGTGAGTCTCAGGATGAGGTGAACGATCAAATTAATGCTGTGGTGCGCGAACAGTCTAAGCAGACCCGTAAGTGGTTGCCTTGGTAATCGCTTAACTAGTTAGCCGATTAAGCGATTAATTGGTTAAGCAGTGGTCTACTTAACTATTACAGTTGAAGGGAATACTTTAGGCTGAATGGATAGTACCAACTTGGCCCTGGCCATCGCTGGGGCTTTTTGCTGGTTGCCCTCATTCTCAGGCCTGCGCTCACCCAACAGATTTACCACCACCACAGCCGCTCCAGGTTACCCGTCATCGCGCTGTTCAAGCCAAGCTGCCAGCCTCCGTTAACAAGGCGTTGGAACGTTGCGATCGCAATCGTACTCCGTCTGTCAGTGCGCTTGACATGAGTCAGCGATCGCAATGCAAAGCATTGGGTGAATGGAGCGCGTTGCGTTGGTTTAGCGTTATGCGTTCTGTTCCGTTTGAGTTTGTGTCTGGTTTAGCCGCTGAGTTTGGCGCGGTCGAGTGCTGCTGGCGCGAGTCTGAGCGCTCGTTTACCGGCTACGTGGCCGAGTGCTGGTTTGGCTTTTTGCCTAGCTTTTTCGCTCAGCGTTGGGCGGCGGTTGTGGGTTACTCGGTTCTGGTTCGGTCAGTGTCCAGTGGGCCTAGCCGCTTTATGGTTTCGGTTCCGGTCACTGTGCCTCAGGGTTCCATTCGGTTGTCTGGCGGCCAGCGGGGTGGGCGTGTTCGGGTGGTGGTTCATCCGCCGTCTGCTGACTAGCAGCGTGGGGCTTCGGCCCCTTTTTTTGAGGATAAGAGTACGCAAGGCTCTTACAATCCGAGAATACTTCTGATACCAAGACTTTGAGCTGTAGTAAAGGATATTGACTTGGGCAAAGCCAATGCACTATTTACTAATCCTCGCAGTTACTGAAAGTTGTGGACGTTGGGGCTGCACTTGGCTAGAAAGAGTATTGACTATTCTCTTTTATACAATTGTGCGTGCTTTGTCCTAAAAAAAAGCCCCCACCGTATTGGCAGAGGCTTGAAGTGTGTGTGTAGAGAGAATCAGAAGAGAGAAGGGTGCCTCATGAAAGGTAATGAAGCTTCACGGATGTACGGAGACGCACTCGGCACCCAAACTTGGTTAGCCTGACTACGCCCCGCTGTTAGCGGACCCGCTCTTTCAGCGGACTACGGACTTAGTACGAGCATCTAGAGCATCCAGACGAGCTTCCTGGATGTTATTGACTGCTTTACTACGTGCATCCAACGCTTCCAAACGAGCAGCTTGAATGTCCTCAACGGCTTTAGTTTGGTTATTTAGGTGCTCAAGACGTAGCTTGTGAACGCTGTTCTTAGTGCGGGCATCCAATGCGTCTAGGCGAGTCTCTTGGATGTTTTCAACGGCTTTGGTACGAGCGTCTAGGGCGTCTAAGCGAGCTTCCTGAATGTTGTCGATAGCCTTAGTACGGGCATCAAGTTCGTCTAGCCGAGCAGCTTGGATATCTTCGATGGCCTTGGTCTGATTGTTGAGGTGCTCAAGGCGTAGTTTGTGGACAGTGTTCTTACTGCGGCTGTCGAGTTCTTCTAGGCGAGCGGACTGGATATTGAAGCTAGCGGGCTCGACGGCGGATGCAACGGGTGCGATCGCAGCGGAAGCAACGAGAACAGTTAAGGCGGAAAGCAGTGTGCGTTTCATGGTTAAAGCTCCTTGTGAATTCGTGAAGTGTGTTTACTTGCTTCATTGATTACAAGAATGCCGGGGGTAGCTGAACGCTGTCTGACGGGTAACTGAACGTTGCTTAAGGGGTTTCTGAGATTGGCTGAGGAAGTTTGGTGATGGGGGTCACAAGGGATGGTTGTGGGGTTGCGATCGGGACGTTGGAATAAGGGTTTGAATGTGATTTGTAGCGTGACAGCTTGATTGCGATCGCAGATACATTCTCTTTTGATATGAGGACCTTTTTCATACAGCTCTAGATTTATTAGTACATAAATACTATTTTTGAAGAGTGACGTTCTTGAGGGTACTCAAATGAGTAATAAAAATAATCAGCTGCCCGATCATGGTTTGAAGCTTTGCTTGTCTGAGCAGGCTCTAGGCTCTTTTTTACGTACAATTGTGGTCCTATGTATTCTTGGGGCTCAGTTCTATGACTTGCCTGTGTCTGAACCCGTTGAGGCTGCTATGGAACAGTCAGTAGAGCAGATGTTTAGCGGTGAGTAAGTCATGCCTAGTGGTGGTTACAGAGAAAACTCCGGCAAAAAACTGAAGTGGGGAGAGAAATCAATGAAGGTGGGTGTCCCCAGATCACTCGGGAATGCTCTTGTCGCAGCATTGCACGATGTTTGGGTCCCAGGAGAGGATGGACAAGACATCATTGATGCTCTCTACAACTGCAGGGAAAATAGAGTAAACCACTATGATTATCCTGTTTCAGCGGGCGCAAGTGCCCCATCAGAGCTAGGTGGAACGTCACCATCGTCCGGAGGTATCGCGCATAACCAAATCAATCTTCACGAGGCATTGATTGACAATCCTGAGAAGACTTTTATCGTGTCCGTTATAGGAGATTCTATGACCGGCATTGGACTTCATCCGGGAGATTGGTTGATTGTGGAAGAGATTGATTCTTCTCTGCAGCCGCCGCAGAATGGCGATATTGTGATTGTCTCTGTGAATGACGAAGTTATGGTCAAGTGTTATCACCAGGCAGATGAAGTGATTACGCTCAAATCAGAAAATGAAGATCATGAGCCAATCGTGATATCTGAATCCTCTGAAGCTGCGGTGTACGTTTCTGGGATTGTTAGAAGCGCTATTCGTCGCAATCTCTGAATTCCATCGGCTTGAGTGATTAGGAAGTTGCGATCGCAACTCTATGCAACCAAGCAACGCAATTCTTTTAAGCTAAGGGGTGTTGGGTGGCAGCAGGCGTAATCGCAATGTCGAAGATTAAAGAATTTGACATCGGGGATGAGGTTTACATCGTTCAATCCGCTCTCAAGCCGCCGCAAGACCGACGGCCAAACGATCACCCGTTTTATTACTTTCTCCAAGAAGGCGAGGTGCTAAACCACTACGTTGACTCCATCCATGGCACCCCCACCGTGATCGTGCTAAATCGGAGCCTTGATGTCCGTGAGGGTGGTAAAACAATGGCTTACTGCAGTGACGGCAATTGTGTGTTTCGGCAACGCGATCCTATCCCAGATGTATTTAGCGATGCTGAGTGGATCGATAATCCTGACCTGCCCAGGGGTGAACGGATTGAGTTGAATAGTCCAAAAATTGAGCGGCTCGATATGTTGGATACGGATTATGTAGCGATGATGGCCGATAAAATTGCCGCGCAGCGGGCGGAGGAAGAAGCACGCTACTGGCGGTCATATATTCGTGATTATCTGGCTAATCCTACCCCTGATGAATTATTTCAGTTGGTCTATCACTTGGGAAAATACGCCGATGATGGCAATCTGTTCAGCGATGGGGAAATGAACGCCGCCTATGAGAGCGATTACTTTAGCCCTGAGCAGATTGCTATTGCTGCCCGGTGGGTGCTGGAAAACCTAGATGTTGTGCTTCCCTTGCCAGGTCAACAGAGAGGCCAATAAGAAGCCCCCACGGACGCTGAGGTCCATGGAGGCTTCGGTTTAGAATAGAGTGGTATTCAATAAATCGTTCTTCTATGAGTCCACTCTAAGCCGAAGAGATTCATGTAGGAGCCTTTGCCAGACAATCCCATCGCCTCCTCATACAATCATCAAGTTTGCTTGGCGTGTGTCTGCGATCACAGCTTTAAACTACAACAGCACCCAGAACAATCGACTGAGGGACTCTTCTAAGATAAACAAGACTGCTCAGAGTTGTTGTATATCAGGCGAACCTACTATAAACAGGGCTCTCTAGTACAAGTAAGAAGAAATATCAGTGATGTGTTTGGGTGCTGTTTTTGAACTATCGGATGATTCTATCGAAATATCTATCGTTAGACCTCCTTGTATAGCGGCTATGAGCTTTTCAACTCATGTGTACAGCATATTCCTGTAGTGCTTTAAAATCTCTTCCCTGATACAAACGGTAACGTTGTTATTTGTCACTGTTGTTGCTGTCGAGCAGTGAGGTACGTCTATGGGTGACACGGCTAGCTGTTCTGTTATTGCTTAGTAGGTTTTTGCTGGACCCACTCCGCTAAGCCTTTGGCAGCATCCTGATAGTCTTTGAGTGCAATCAACACTGCATTTAATTTGTCCTGTGAATTGTCTTTGGTCATATTTGAGAAGGCCGACGTTGCTTGCTTTAGTTGACGATCTGCAATGGTCAGGATCGTTCTCCGCTTCGCGAGTTCTGGCTCATATGGGTTAATTGGCATCGTCGTTTGCTTTGAAATAAGTGGTCTGTCAGAGTTATTCAGTCATGCTGCCCAGAATCAGGTCTGACTGCTGCATAGAAAGTTGCGATCGCAGTGTCGTCATTTGGTGCTATGCCCAGGCGACCTCGTCGGCCACCGTCAGCAGCCTGAGCAACGGTATGAGGTTTTGACGGTGGATGAGCGGCGTTTGCTGGCGGCGCGGTGGCCAGGGCTGGCGCTGCGGTTTATTGCGTTGCGGGATGTGGTGGTGCGTGTTAGTTGTGTGGTGTAGTGTCTTATCCAGTTTTTTACTAAACCGCTTATGAGATACTCATTGTTTGAAGTACGACCCTCTAGGCATGAAGAGCTTCCTTAGTTAATATTTGTCTAGGTCTGCTTCATGCCTAAATATCACTGTTCTATTGGCTTTCAGAAAATCAGAGGATTATTTCAATGCACCATAAGACGAGTGATGTGTTTGGAGTGAAGAGCACCCTTATAAAATCTTACATAGAGCGAGAGGCAGTAGATAAAAAATTCAAAGCTGCACTTTTAAGTGGCAATGAAGTAATTATTTATGGCTCATCTAAACAGGGGAAGACATCGCTTATCTTAAGACATCTTGAAGAAAACCAGTATGTCAAGGTTGAGTGTTCGCCTCAAACAACAGCGGTTGATATATACAAGTCTGTGATCCGACAATTAGGCGTTTCCTTCATTGAGTCGGCAACAGTTGAGTCAAGTACTGAGAAAAGCTTGAAAGTTGGTGGAAGCTTTAAAGTAAAGGTTCCCTTCATTGGTGAGACAGGGATTGAACCTGAAATATCTAGTCAAACTGAACAAACCAGGGGACAGAATATAAATTATGTTGAGTATAATCTTGAATTGGCTCAAGATGTTTCGGAGTTATTGAACGCAGAAAAATTTAATAAATTCATTGTCCTAGAAAACTTTCACTATCTTCCTAATAGCGTCCAAGAAACCTTGGCGTACGATTTAAGAATATTTCAGGATTACGGCTTCATATTCGTCATTTTAGGCATCTGGCGTGAGGCTAACCGATTAGTTCAGTTCAACGGTGACTTATTGGATCGAGTTACTGAAGTACCTGTTGAACCATGGTCTCAGGATGATTTTTTGAGGGTTATTGAGAAAGGTGAGAATCTTCTTAATGCTGACTTTTCAGGTGTTAAACACAAGATTATAGATGAGTCATTTGATAGCGTTGGTGTGGTACAGGAAATTTGTAAGCTGTGCTGCCTTGAGGCTGGATTAGAAATTACATCAGAGGCCTCTATCTCGATTACTAATCAACATGTGGACGCTGCAACACAGAAGAAAGCACAAGAATATGGTGTAAGGCACATTCGTAACTTCGAATCTTTTGTGGATGTCAGGGTTAGAATAAGTACTCAAAGCGGAAAGCCATCTCTCGCATATCCTTACTATTTCATAAAGCTTCTTTTAAGCCATGATTTTGATGAAATACATAATGGTTTATCTCGAGTCAAACTTTTAGAAGAAATCAGAAAGATTCATCACAGGCCTAGTGATGTGCGGTCAAGTGATCTTGGCCAATTTTTACACGGCATAACCCGTCATCAGATAACTAAACGCATTCAACCACCTTTTGTTGATTATGATAGAGGCGGTAAAATACTGAAAGTAATAGATTCTTCACTGTATTTTTTTCTCAAGCATTGTGACAGGGTGCAGATTCTCGAAGATATTCCTAATCCTTTAGAAGGAGTTCAATACGGTTTCGATGAGATTGACACACAACTTGATTTACAGGTAGATGGAGAGATATAGACTTTGTAGGTGACTGAACTTTAACGAAGACAGAATCCTGATAGCAGGTCGGCAAAAAATAGTTACCGTGAAATCGTTCAAACAGAATTAGCTTTGAAAGCATAACCAACACCCCAAAACCGTAGCCGGTGGTACTCCACGGGCTACTACATCGTCTTTGTTTAACGGCTTATAAAAAAGCTGTTGTGCCGGTGTACTCACACCGGCACGTCTCAGTTTCGCTCGTCCCTCGCTAGTGGGCCACGGCCAAGACATTGAGTGGTTGCCCCCCTGTTTGTCTGTGCGTCCGCTCCGCTCTCCGCACCATTAGTGTCGTTGGGCTCTTTTTTATTTGCCGCCCTGCGACCCTCCTACGCCACTGCCGAATAGGCTACCGCACCGCGCCCATTGATCAAGGGACGCTGCGCTCTCCGCATCCGCTACGCCCTTGACAACGGGTCCCCACGCTGGTGCGGTTCCATGTGGCTGCGTGGCGCTCGGTGCTCGGGCGGGTCTCGGCTGTGGCCTCTCCCACCTCTAGCGGCTACCAGGGCAAATAATTCCCCGCTGTTAGACTTCCGTGGCTCTCCGGTCTGGGCACCCACCCCAGCAGCTCTACAGCGCAGCCACCCACCAGCAGTGCCGCATACTGCCCCCGGTCGCTGGCCACCGCTTTACATTGCCACCCCTCCGCGCGTAGCCACGTCGCCAGCCCGTAGGGCAGCGGTGCGGGTACAGCGAGCACTACGCCGCAGGCGACACCGTCACGGTGTGGGCGTGCCCACGGGCAGGCGTTGAGTATTTCAGGCTTGGGCGTTAGCTCTAGTTGTTGCATTGCACATTGTTGTTGTTACGGCAGGGTGCCTTATAAAGTCTGTTGCCC